>CAWGFY010000010.1:0-942643 GCA_963821965.1 uncultured Alphaproteobacteria bacterium | reverse complement strand
GTCCCGATAGCTGTATTTTTGTTCAGGGTGCTGCCTTGCTCGAGGCCGGAGATTTGCAAGCCGGTCAGCGAGAACTCCAGGCCGGCGACCCCCACTGTAAAGCTGCTCGCTGGTCCCGCCAGACCATGATTGTCCGTGGCCGTCACGCCGACCGTGTATGAGCCGGTATTGAGGTCGGCACTGTCTAAGACGGTGACCACCCCGGTGCTGGAATTGACAGCGAACAGACCGTTTGGATTGGTTGAAAGCGAATAAGTTAGCGTGTCTCCGGTGTCGCGATCGGTGGAATTGGCGGTAATTCCTACAACCGTTCCAATCGCGGCATTCGCCGAGACCAGGTTGGTCGCGGGGTTGTTATCGACAGGCGCCAGCGGCGCCTCGTTGACGTCGGTCACGCTGACGGTCACCGCCTTGGAGGCGGTCAGTCCGCCGCCGTCGGTGTCAATCACGTTGAAGCTGTAGGAGCTCTTGGCCTCGAAGTTGGCCGATGCTTTCAACGTCACCGCGCCGGTCGCGGCGTCGATGTTCAGCAAGGATGCATCGGTGCCGCTGAGACTCCAGGTAGCCGTGCCGAATACCCCCATCCGGATCGCTGCGGTCGCCGTGTACACCACCGTGCTGGTCGCCGCATTCTCCGCCACGCTGCCGGTGGACCCCGAGGTGATCGTCGGCGCTTCGTCGACGTCGGTGATGCTCAGATCACGGCCTTGGTGCCGGTCAGGCCGCCGCCGTCGGTGGCGATCACGTTGAAGCTGTAGGAACTCTTGGCCTCGAAGTTCGCCGATGCGTTCAGCGTCACTTGGCCGTGCGGCTTGATGCTCACCAACGACGCATCGGCGCCGCTGAGGCTCCAGGTCGTGATGTCGCCGAATCCGGATCGGTCGCCGTCGCGGTGTACACCACCGTGCTGGCCGGCGCATTCTCCGCCACGCTGCCGGTGGACCCCGAGGTGATCGTCGGCGCCTCGTTGACGTCGGTGATGCTCAGCATCACCGCCTTGCTGCCGGTCAGGCCGCCGCCGTCGGTGGCCACCACGTTGAAGCTGTAGGAGCTCTTGGCCTCGAAGTTGGCCGAGGCGTTCAACGTCACCGCGCCGGTCGCGGCGTTGATGCTCAGCAACGACGCATCGGTGCCGCTGAGGCTCCAGGTCGTGGTGTCGCCCGCATCCGGATCGGTCGCCGTCGCCGTGTACACCACCGTGCTGGTCGGCGCATTCTCCGCCACGGTAGCGGTGGACCCCGAGGTGATCGTCGGCGCTTCGTTGGCACTAATGATTGTTATGGTATTGCTCGCCGTCCGTCATTGCCCGCCGTATCGGTCCACGAGGATGTACCGGTGCCGCTGGCCACGACTAAATCGTCGCCGGCAGGCTCGTCGCCGTAAATGTTGCCGTGTAGTCGAGCTGCGTCAGCACCTTGAGTGATCGGGCTCAACGTGCCGCCCGTCACGCTTACGTCAGCATTGTTGAAGCCTGATACCGCCTCATTGAAGGTAAATGTGATGAGGTCCGTTCTGACCGACCGTCAGCGCGGACAATGCATCCGAGACGGTCACTGTCGGCGCTACAGTGTCCAGCGTGAAGGTTACGTTGCCGCTGGCGGTATTGCCCGCGGTGTCAATGTCGTTCACCACCACCGTGTGGCTGCCCTGGCTGGTCGGCGCCGTATAGGTCGCCGCAGCACTGCCGCCATCCACCGTGTAGGTTCGCGTCACGTCGAGCGCCGCGCTCACCGTCAGCGCAGCGTCGTCATTGGTGATCTTGTCGCTCGACGAGCTGCCGCTGTCGTGGGCCAGCGCCACCGTCGGCTGCGCAATCGTGGTGTCCAGCGTGAAGGTCAGGCTGGCGCTCTTGCTGTTGCCCGCCGTGTCGGTATCGGTCACCACCACCGTGTGGCTGCCATCCACCGTCGGGGCCGTGTAGCTCGCCGAGGCCGTGCCGCCGTCAACCGTGAAGGTCCGGGTGGCGTCCGGGTCCAGCATGCTCACCGTCAGCGCAGCGTCGTCATTGGTGATCTTGTCGCTCGGCGAGCTGCCGCTGTCGTGGGCCAGCGCAACCATAGGCTGCGCAATCGTGGTGTCCAGCGTGAAGGTCAGGCTGGCGCTCTTGCTGTTGCCCGCCGTGTCGGTATCGGTCACCACCACCGTGTCGCTGCCATCCACCATCAGGGGCCGTGTAGCTGGCCGAGGCCGTGCCGCCGTCGACCGTGAAGCTGCGGGTCACGTCCGGGTCGCCGCATGCTCACCGTCAGCGCCGCGTCGTCTTGGTGATCTTGTCGCTCGGCGAGCTGCCCCGCTGTCGTCGGCCAGCGCGACCGTCCGCTCGCGCAATCGTGGTGTCCAGCGTCAAGGTGAGGCTGGCGGTCTTGCTGTTGCCGGCGGTGTCGATGTCGGTCACCGCCACCGTGTGGCTGCCGTCCACCGTCGGCGCGATATAGCTCGCCGAGGCCGTGCCCGCCGTCGACCGTGAAGGTGCGGGTGACGTCCGGGTCCCGCATGCTCACCGTCAGCGCCGCGTCGTCATTGGTGATCTTGTCGCTCGGCGAGCTGCCGCTGTCGACGGTCGCGCGACCGTCGGCTGCGCGATCGTGGTGTCCAGCGTGAAGGTGAAGCTGGCGCTCTTGCTGTTGCCCGCCGTGTCGGTGTCGGTCACCACCACCGTGTGGCTGCCGTCCAGCCGTCGGGCGCGACGTAGCTCGCCGAGGCCGGCCGCCGTCCACCGTGAAGGTCCGGGTGGCGTCCGGGTCCAGCGCGCTCACCGTCAGCGCGCGCGTCGTTGGTGATATGGTCGCTCGGCGAGCTGCCGCTGTCGTCGGTCAGCGCAACCGTCGGCTGCGCTGATCGTGGTGTCCAGCGTGAAGGTGAAGCTGGCGCTCTTGCTGTTGCCCGCCGTGTCGGTGTCGGTCACCACCACCGTGTGGCTGCCGTCCACCGTCGGCGCGACGTAGCTCGCCGAGGCCGGCCGCCGTCCACCGTGAAGGTCCGGGTGGCGTCCGGGTCCAGCGCGCTCACCGTCAGCGCGCGCGTCGTTGGTGATCAGGTCGCTCGGCGAGCT
Organism: uncultured Alphaproteobacteria bacterium; assembly: GCA_963821965.1. Taxonomy (GTDB): domain Bacteria; phylum Pseudomonadota; class Alphaproteobacteria; order Rhizobiales; family Xanthobacteraceae; genus Bradyrhizobium. The sequence goes on along the minus strand of CAWGFY010000010.1, from coordinate 939,591 downwards.
GCCGCTGTCGTCGGTCAGCGCAACCGTCGGCTGCGCTGATCGTGGTGTCCAGCGTGAAGGTGAAGCTGGCGGTCTTCCTGTTGCCCGCCGTGTCGGTGTCGGTCACCACCACCGTGTGGCTGCCGTCCACCGTCGGCGCGACATAGCTCGCCGAGGCCGGCCGCCGTCCACCGTGAAGGTCCGGGTGGCGTCCGGGTCCAGCGCGCTCACCGTCAGCGCGCGCGTCGTTGGTGATCATGGTCGCTCGGCGAGCTGCCGCTGTCGTTGGTCAGCGCAACCGTCGGCTGCGCTGATCGTGGTGTCCAGCGTGAAGGTGAAGCTGGCGCTCTTGCTGTTGCCCGCCGTGTCGGTGTCGGTCACCACCACCGTGTGGCTGCCGTCCACCGTCGGCGCGACGTAGCTCGCCGAGGCCGGCCGCCGTCCACCGTGAAGGTCCGGGTGGCGTCCAGGTCCGCCGCTCCGCACCGTCAGCGCGCGTCGTCGTTGGTGATCGGGTCGCTCGACGAGCTGCCGCTGTCGTTGGTCAGCGCAACCGTCGGCTGCGCGATCGTGGTGTCCAGCGTGAAGGTGACAGGCTGGCGCTCTTGCTGTTGCCCGCCGGTGTCGGTGTCGGTCACCACCACCGTGTGGCTGCCGTCCACGCGTCGGCGCCGTGTAGCTCGCCGAGGCCGGCCGCCGTCCACCGTGAAAGCTCCGGGTCGCGTCGCGCGGTCCAGCGCGCTCACCGTCAGCGACGCGTCGTTGGTGATCAGGTCGCTCGACGAGCTGCCGCTGTCGTTGGTCAGCGCGACCGTCGGCGGCGCAATCGTGGTGTCCAGCGTGAAGGTGAGGCTGGCGGTCTTGGTGTTGCCCGCCGTGTCGGTGTCGGTCACCACCACCGTGTGGCTGCCGTCCACGCGTCGGCGCCGTGTAGCTCGCCGAGGCCGGGCCGCCGTCCACCGTGAAGTCCGGGTGGCGTCGCCCGGTCCAGCGCGCTCACCGTCAGCGCGTCGGCGTCGTTGGTGATGCGGTCGCTCGACGAGCTGCCGCTGTCGTTGGTCAGCGCGACCGTCGGCGTGCGCAATCGTGGTGTCCAGCGTGAAGGTGAGGCTGGCGGTCTTGGTGTTGCCCGCCGTGTCGGTGTCGGTCACCACCACCGTGTGGCTGCCGTCCACGCGTCGGCGCGGTGTAGCTCGCCGAGGCCGGCCGCCGTCCACCGTGAAGTCCGGGTCGCGTCGCCGGGTCCAGCGCGCTCACCGTCAGCGTCGCGTCGTTGGTGATCAGGTCGCTCGGCGAGCTGCCGCTGTCGTTGGTCAGCGCGACCGTCGGCGTCGCAATCGTGGTGTCCAGCGTGAAGGTGAGGCTGGCGGTCTTGGTGTTGCCCGCGGTGTCGGTGTCGGTCACCACCACCGTGTGGCTGCCGTCCACCGTCGGCGCGATGTAGCTCGCCGAGGCCGGCCGCCGTCCACCGTGAAGTCCGGGTCACGTCGCCCGGTCCAGCGCGCTCACCGTCAGCGCGCGCGTCTTGGTGATGCATGTCGCTCGGCGAGCTGCCGCTGTCGTTGGTCAGCGCGACCGTCGGCGTCGCAATCGTGGTGTCCAGGGTGAACGTGAGGCTGGCGCTCTTGGCTGTTGCCCGCCGTGTCGATGTCGGTCACCACCACCGTGTGGCTGCCGTCCAGCCGTCGGCGCCGTGTAGCTCGCCGAGGCCGGGCCGCCGTCGACCGTGAAGTCCGGGTCACGTCGCCGGTCCAGCCGCGCTCACCGTCAGCGCCGCGTCGTTGGTGATCAGGTCGCTCGACGAGCTGCCGCTGTCGTTGGCCAGCGCGACCGTCGGCGTGCGCAATCGTGGTGTCCAGGGTGAAGGTGAGGCTGGCGCTCTTGGTGTTGCCCGCCGTGTCGGTGTCGGTCACCACCACCGTGTGGCTGCCGTCCGGCGTCGGCGCCACGTAGCTCGCCGAGGCCGGGCCGCCGTCCACCGTGAAGTCCGGGTCGCGTCCGCGGTCCAGCCGCGCTCACCGTCAGCGGCGTCGTCATTGGTGATGCGGTCGCTCGGCGAGCTGCCGGCTGTCGTGGGCCAGCGCGACCGTCGGCGTGCGCGATCGTGGTGTCCAGCGTGAAGGTGAGGCTGGCGGTCTTGGTGTTGCCCGCCGTGTCGGTGTCGGTCACCACCACCGTGTGCGCTGCCGTCCACGCGTCGGCGCGGTGTAGCTCGCCGAGGCCGGCCGCCGTCCACCGTGAAGGTCCGGGTCGCGTCGCCGGGTCCAGCGCGCTCACCGTCAGCGCGCGCGTCGTTGGTGATGCGGTCGCTCGACGAGCTGCCGCTGTCGTTGGTCAGCGCGACCGTCGGCGTGCGCAATCGTGGTGTCCAGCGTGAACGTGAGGCTGGCGGTCTTGGTGTTGCCCGCCGTGTCGGTGTCGGTCACCACCACCGTGTGGCTGCCGTCCACCGTCGGCGCCACGTAGCTCGCCGAGGCCGGCCGCCGTCGACCGTGAAGTCCGGGTCACGTCGCCGGTCCAGCGCGCTCACCGTCAGCGCAGCGTCGTCGTTGGTGATCAGGTCGCTCGGCGAGCTGCCGCTGTCGTGGGTCAGCGCAACCGTCGGCTGCGCAATCGTGGTGTCCAGCGTGAAGGTCAGGCTGGCGCTCTTGCTGTTGCCCGCCGTGTCGGTGTCGGTCACCACCACCGTGTGGCTGCCGTCCAGCCGTCGGCGCGGTGTAGCTCGCCGAGGCCGTGCCGCCGTCGACCGTGAAGCTCCGGGTGGCGTCCGCGTCCAGCGCGCTCACCGTCAGCGCCGCGTCGTCATTGGTGATCTGGTCGCTCGGCGAGCTGCCGCTGTCGTGGGTCAGCGCAACCGTCGGCGTGCGCAATCGTGGTGTCCAGCGTGAAGGTCAGGCTGGCGCTCTTGCTGTTGCCCGCCGTGTCGGTGTCGGTCACCACCACCGTGTGGCTGCCGTCCACCGTCGGCGCCATGTAGCTCGCCGAGGCCGGGCCGCCGTCGACCGTGAAGGTCCGGGTGGCGTCCCGGTCCAGCGCGCTCACCGTCAGCGCGCGTCGTCGTTGGTGATCAGGTCGCTCGGCGAGCTGCCGCTGTCGTTGGTCAGCGCAACCGTCGGCGTGCGCAATCGTGGTGTCCAGCGTGAAGGTCAGGCTGGCGCTCTTGCTGTTGCCCGCCGTGTCGGTGTCGGTCACCACCACCGTGTGGCTGCCGTCCACCGTCGGCGCCATGTAGCTCGCCGAGGCCGTGCCGCCGTCGACCGTGAAGGTCCGGGTGGCGTCCGGGTCCAGCGCGCTCACCGTCAGCGCAGCGTCGTCGTTGGTGATCAGGTCGCTCGGCGAGCTGCCGCTGTCGTGGGCCAGCGCAACCGTCGGCTGCGCAATCGTGGTGTCCAGCGTGAAGGTCAGGCTGGCGCTCTTGGTGTTGCCCGCCGTGTCGGTGTCGGTCACCACCACCGTGTGGCTGCCATCCACGCGTCGGGGCCGTGTAGCTCGCCGAGGCCGTGCCGCCGTCCACCGTGAAGGTCCGGGTGGCGTCCGGGTCCAGCATGCTCACCGTCAGCGCCGCGTCGTCATTGGTGATCAGGTCGCTCGGCGAGCTGCCGCTGTCGTTGGCCAGCGCAACCGTCGGCTGCGCAATCGTGGTGTCCAGCGTGAAGGTCAGGCTGGCGCTCTTGCTGTTGCCCGCCGTGTCGGTGTCGGTCACCACCACCGTGTGGCTGCCGTCCACCGTCGGGGCCGTGTAGCTCGCCGAGGCCGTGCCGCCGTCCACCGTGAAGGTCCGGGTGGCGTCCGGGTCCAGCACGCTCACCGTCAGCGCCGCGTCGTCATTGGTGATCAGGTCGCTCGACGAGCTGCCGCTGTCGTTGGCCAGCGCAACCGTCGGCTGCGCAATCGTGGTGTCCAGCGTGAAGGTCAGGCTGGCGCTCTTGCTGTTGCCCGCCGTGTCGGTGTCGGTCACCACCACCGTGTGGCTGCCGTCCACCGTCGGGGCCGTGTAGCTCGCCGAGGCCGTGCCGCCGTCCACCGTGAAGGTCCGGGTGGCGTCCGGGTCCAGCGCGCTCACCGTCAGCGCAGCGTCGTCATTGGTGATCAGGTCGCTCGGCGAGCTGCCGCTGTCGTGGGCCAGCGCAACCGTCGGCTGCGCAATCGTGGTGTCCAGCGTGAAGGTCAGGCTGGCGCTCTTGCTGTTGCCCGCCGTGTCGGTGTCGGTCACCACCACCGTGTGGCTGCCGTCCACGCGTCGGGGCCGTGTAGCTCGCCGAGGCCGTGCCGCCGTCAACCGTGAAGCTTCGGGTCGCGTCCGGGTCCAGCATGCTCACCGTCAGCGCGCGTCGTCAGTTGGTGATCTTGTCGCTCGGCGAGCTGCCGCTGTCGTGGGCCAGCGCCACCGTCGGCTGCGCAATCGTGGTGTCCAGCGTGAAGGTCAGGCTGGCGCTCTTGCTGTTGCACCGCCGTGTCGGTATCGGTCACCACCACCGTGTGGCTGCCATCCACCGTCGGGGCCGTGTAGCTCGCCGAGGCCGTGCCGCCGTCAACCGTGAAGGTCCGGGTGGCGTCCGGGTCCAGCATGCTCACCGTCAGCGCAGCGTCGTCATTGGTGATCTTGTCGCTCGGCGAGCTGCCGCTGTCGTGGGCCAGCGCAACCGTCGGCTGCGCAATCGTGGTGTCCAGCGTGAAGGTCAGGCTGGCGCTCTTGCTGTTGCCCGCCGTGTCGGTATCGGTCACCACCACCGTGTGGCTGCCATCCACCGTCGGGGCCGTGTAGCTCGCCGAGGCCGTGCCGCCGTCAACCGTGAAGGTCCGGGTGGCGTCCGGGTCCAGCATGCTCACCGTCAGCGCAGCGTCGTCATTGGTGATCTTGTCGCTCGGCGAGCTGCCGCTGTCGTGGGCCAGCGCAACCGTCGGCTGCGCAATCGTGGTGTCCAGCGTGAAGGTCAGGCTGGCGCTCTTGCTGTTGCCCGCCGTGTCGGTATCGGTCACCACCACCGTGTGGCTGCCATCCACCGTCGGCGCGGGTAGCTCGCCGAGGCCGTGCCGCCGTCAACCGTGAAGGTCCGGGTGGCGTCCGGGTCCAGCATGCTCACCGTCAGCGCAGCGTCGTCATTGGTGATCTTGTCGCTCGGCGAGCTGCCGCTGTCGTGGGCCAGCGCAACCGTCGGCTGCGCAATCGTGGTGTCCAGGTCAATGACCAACGCCGCGGTCGTCGAACTGTGGCCGGCCGCATCGGTGAAGTGCGCCGAGATCGACTTGTTGCCGTCCGTACCGAGATCGCCCGCAGTCACCGTGAGGTTCACATGGCCGGCCGAAATGTCGCCAGCCGAAATGGTGTGTATGACGGGGTTCGCCAGCGATGCGCTACCAAGCAGCAACTCAACCTTGTCGCCGATTGCGACCGTCGCATCGAGCGCGACGCTGAACGTCGGGGCCTTGACGTTGGTGAGGTTGTCCGTGGGCGACGTGCCCGAATCTGGATGCGTCGGTCAGGTCAGGCGTACCGCCCGTGGGCGTCGTGGTGTCGACAGTGATCGTATAGTTGGCCGAGTGGCTGCTGGTGTTGCCTGCGTCGGTGACCGTCGCGTTGAACGCGTAGCTGCCTTCGCCCAATGCCGAAGGGGTAATCTCGATATAGCCGTGGCTAACGTCAGTGCCCAGCAGAGTTACGGGGCCGCCAAGCGCGGTGCTGCCGTTGTAGAGCTGCACGGTATCGCCGGCGACCGCTCCGGTCCCGAGAATGCCGATCCGCACGGTCGGCGTGGTGTCGTCCGTGACGCCGTCATTGGCGACCGTCCCCTGAATACTGCCGACGTTGTCGCTCACCAGCGTAATCGTTGGCGCAAGTGTAGCCGCTACGACTCCATTGAGGTCGGATCCGTTGACGCCGCTCACCTGGATTTTGAGATCCGCTTTGCCATCCCCGTTGACATCGGCGTACAGGAAGGTCCCCGACTGATCGATCCATACGCCGTGTGCGAGAGCGGCGTTTGGCTGGCCGGCAGAAGCGTCGGTGCCCATGGCACCGTACCACACCAGCTTGGCCGGGCCGCTTCCGGTGAGCTGATTGTCGAGCAGCGAGAGATCGATCTTGTCCTTGCTCGAATTGAAATTGACGATGACGTCCCAGGCGTTGAGGGAGGTCTTGAGCTCGTTAGCCACGGAGGTGGTGTTGACCGCGACCGGGCCGCCGGCGACGTAGGAGGAGTCGCTGGTGACACGATAGAGGAATACGTCCGCCGCGCTGCCGTCGACCAGCAGGTCGCCGCCGTTGCCGCCCACCAGCATCGTCGTGTTGGGATGCATGGCGTTGAGGGCGCCGCCGAACAGGTAATCCGAGCCGTTGTTGCCGTCGAGATAATCGTTGCCGGTGCCGGCGTAGAGAACGTCCACTCCGTTGCCGCCGAAATACAAGTCATTGCCGGACGCGCCACGGCCGTCGATGGTGTCGCCGCCGTTGTTGGTAAATACGATATGATTGGCGGTCCCGGTTTCGACGACGGTCTGGCTTTGGTTACCGTTGATGGTCGCGACCGTGGGATTTTCCCGAAACTGTCTCAGTCCCGTCGTTGTAGACATTAATCGTGCTGCCGTCGGGAGCCTTGAACGAATAAAGCAAGGTCTTGTTGGTGTTGCCACTCGGCATGATCTAACTCCTCAGAGGTGATGCAGCAGCGAAAGCGGCGACATCGCGAATGCGACGCCCGCCAGGCTGCTCAAGAGGTTCGACGACACGTGAAATTTGCGTGCGCCCGCCAAAACCCGTGCGCACGTCGTTGAGTGACTTAAATCCCGATATCTGCCGGAAGCGTCGCCCCCTGCCCGGATACGACGCAACTCCGACAATTGCAGACCGCTCGTATGACGACCGGCGATTACCGGCCGTTTCAAATGCTCTTTGACAAGAAAACTACCCCTCAAAGCCACTCCAAAGATCACTACCGGCGAGCACCACTCCCGAGGATGCCCTTAAAACAATTAACCCGCGAGTTGGGACGGGCTGCGACGGCCGCCCGACGCTATTGACAACCAAACCGCGGTTACGCGTGCAAGATAAAGTCCGCGGCGGCGTTCAGAGCCGTCACGCCGGTGAGATGAATTTCCATATCGGTGTTGGTCCCAACGGTCTCATCCGAACCACTGGCATTTGCGTAGACGACGGCATTTCCGCCGCTGAATACCCATCCGACCTCGCCAGCATGGAGGATCGAACCCGCAGAAAGCGGCTCGCTGCCTTGTATGCCGTTGATAGTCGCGATGGCCGATAGATCGATTGTGTCTTTTCCTGTCGTGAAGTCGAGGATGGTGTCAACGCCGCATGAGTGGAATCGGAGACGGACGTGTAGATGAAGTTATCATCGCCGCCGCCACCGACCAGCATGTCGGCGCCGCCAAGACCTTTGATGTTATCGTCGCCTTGCCCGCCAATGATGTAGTCGACACCGGCGCTGCCGGTCAGGCTGTCGGCCTGACCGTTTCCAGCTTCGATGTTATTCGTGCTGGCGAGAACGAATGTCGGAGCCGACGGTATGATATCGCCAGGGTTACCATCGTTCCCGATAAGCAACTTGAAGTCGACCGTGGTCGAGGTGCCGTCTGGCGCATCCGAGTCATTCACGGTCACCTCGAGATCGTGCGTGCCCGTCGAGGCGTTGCCCGCTATGTTCAGGTTTCCGTTCGCATCGATGCCGATCCCGCCATTGGCGTTGTCGTCGGCGAGCGACCACGTGTAACTATCCGTGCTGTCGGGATCGACGGCGACAAAATGGCCAAGCGGATTGAGGCTGTTACCGTTCTGATCCGGAGCAAACACGATGTCCGTCGGTTTGCCGGTATCCGTCGACGTCGGTGCGCCATCCACCGCGCCGTCGAGATGGACGGTCACCGTCTGGTGGGTCGTGTCTACGATCGTGCTGGGATCGGTCACGCTGTAGTCGTTCAGCACGACATCAAAAGTATCATCGCCGGTGAAGCCGTCGATGTTGGCGTCGGCGACCGTGTAATGCCAGCCAAACAGCCCGCGCCGTTGCTCTCGGTCACCGGATCGACCGTAAGCGTGCCGTGATGCACGCCGGCGCTGACGGTTGCCGTGTGGGTGTCGTTGATGTCGACGTCGGTAAACGCCAACGCTCCATCAGCCGTGAATGGCCCGGGGCTGGAATCCCGCTGTCCCGTGCAATTCACCACGTTCGCCGTGGTGTGACCATCCGTACCGCACCGTAATCGGTGAATTGCGCTGCGTCGTCGGTGCCGGTTACGACGTAGGTGACGGTTACCGGGTCGATTGTGGTCGAACCATCACCCGGATGATGCTCGACCAGATTGACCGTAAAGGTGTCGGTCTTGGTTTCGCCTTGGCCGAGATAGTTGATGGCGCTGTCGTTGGCCGAGTACGAGAGGTCGATCTCGCCCGTCAGACGCATTGCCGGCGGTATACGTCGTGCCGTCCGCCGTCGTCGTGTCCGTGACCAGCGTTGCCGTCAAGATCCGCCTCGCCGGCAGCCGCGACCACGGCGTCAACCGAGTTCGCAACATCGCCAATCGTGTGGGTGTCATGCCAGTCGGCATCGGTGAACGCTAACGTTCCGGTGGAATTCTCTACCCCGGTCACATCATCGCCCGATGCGTTTTCGGTCACTCCGGACGCGGTGAACGGTCCATTATTGGAGCCGGCCGTATCCGTCCCCCGCCGCGACGACAGCCGCGTCATTAGCGCCGTTGATGGTGACGGTTACCACCTGGGTGGCGGAAGCATGAAAATTGTCTTGAACCACAACATCGTATTTTTGCGTGACGCTCTCACCAACGCCGAGCGAATGGATCGATCCGTCGATCACATCGAAAGTCCAGTTCACCTGGCCGCCGGTGCCCGTACCCGTCGTGTCGTGCGCCAACGCAGTGTGGAAACTGCCAAACGACGTCGTATTTGAAGCGTCAGCCGTCCATGACGCGGTATGCGTGTCGGCCGTGTCCGGATCTGTGAAGGTAATGACCCCCGGGTTCGGAGTGGCGGGATCACAACTCGCTTCCCGTCGTCGCGGCACGTTCAGTCACCGAACCCGAAATATCCCCGCCGCTGATCACCGGGAGGTGGTCCACACCGATGAAGCTGTCTCCGGTCACGCCGTAGACCTCGATCTGAGAGTCGGCCTTGCCGTCTCCGTTGGTGTCGGCAGAGAGGAAACTTCCAGTCGTATCGATCCAGACGCCGTGGTCGTGCGTCGCATTGGCCATACCCGACTGCGCATCGGATACCGTGCCTGCCGTTCCAAGCCACACCAGTTCGGTCGGGCCGCTTCCAGTGAGCTGTTGATCGAGAAGATGGAGGTCGATCTTGTCGGTGCCAGCGGCTTTGCCCGAATTGAAATTGACGATGACGTCCCAGGCGTTGAGGGAGGTCTTCAACTCGTTCGCCGTGGACGTGGTGTTGACCGCGACCGGGCCGCCGGCGACGTACGGAGAGTCGCTGATGACCCGATAGAGGAAGGTGTCCGTCGCGGTTCCATCGACCAGCAGGTCGCCGCCCAAGCCACCTACCAGCATCGTCGTGTTGCTGTGCGTGCCATTGGCGGCGCCGCCGAACAGGTAATCGGTGCCGTTGTTGCCGTCGAGATAATCGTTGCCGGTGCCGGCGTAGAGAATGTCCTTGCCGTTGCCGCCGAAATACTCGTATTGCCGGACGCCGCATGCCCGTCGATCGTATCGCCGGCGTTGTTGGTGAATACAATATGATTGCCAGCTCCGGTTTCGGTGACGGTCTACTTTGATTGCCGGTGATGGTGCTCATCGTCCCGGCAGGCGCATTGGTGACTCATCTCGGTGCCATCGTTGTAAACATTAATCGTGGCACCGCTCGGGCTCAGATACGAATACAGCAAAGTCTTGTTGCTGGTGTTGCCACTCGGCATGATCTAACTCCTCAGAGGTGATGCAGCAGCGAAAACGGCGAGATCGCAAATGCGACGGCGTCTGCTTGCTGCTTGAGAAATTCGATGACGTGTGAGATTTGCGCGCCCCCCGCGAAACTTGCGCGCACCTCGTTCGGTGACTGAAATTCCGAATATTGCCGGAAGCGCCGCGGCCTGCCCGGGCACGACGCAACTTCGGCAGATTGCAGACCGCTCATATGGCAACGGCGGACACATTTCCGGCCGTTCACAAATGCTCTCGACAAGAAAACTACCCCTCAAAGCCCACTAAAAATCGCAAAATTTACTCATTATTAACAACTTCATATACCGGAAAATTCCGGCGCGCGCGATATATCCAATGACATCACTCACCGAATCGCAGTCGGTGTCGGGCCAATCCATTGGAGAAGACTGGTGCATTTTTCTCATCTGCGACGGACGTTGACTTGCGCTGACCGGCCTTCCCAGCCGGTTCCACAAAAGGAACCCCGGACCTGGTCCTGGCGCATGGCGCCGGCCGGACCAACGCGCCGCACATCGTGCGTTTGGATTTCGGAAGATCCACCCTTGCGTGATGATCGTGCGGTTAGGGACGGAGCGGTCAGATTAGAACAGCCGCGATGCGCACGGAGCCTCGTGTCGTGACGCCGGTGCCAACGCGGGCACGTCCTCCGTTGCTTCTCCCCGAGTGGCAGCGCGAGGCGACGAAGCGCGACGGTTTCTGTCGAACTTTCGAGCTGGCGCGCGCGGCGTCAACAAACGACTACTCGCGCCACATTGAGTTCATCGGCTCCCATCCGTCTCTTGTGAGAATATTCGCGGAGCAATACGGGGTGAGCCGTCGTCAGCGTGACGACGCCATACGCAATGCTTAGATTGGTTCGGGTCATCGCGTCGATGAGTTTCTGTACATTGATCGACATCAGGACGCTCGCGGCACTTAAGCACGACAATTAAGGTTGACCCGAATGAAACCGGTCGTTGCGCTGTGTATCGATTGCTATCGTCTGTAGGAAAATTGCATGATGGGTTGGCCGGCGAGCCAGCACGATTAAATTCGGTCGGCGAGCAACTTCAGACCGGGAAACCAACTGTCGCATCGATCGCGCTTGATCACGACGCGCAGGTCGACGTCGCGCAAGCTGCAGGGACGCACATTGACCATCTTCGACCGCCACGGACCTCTGGCCTTTGTGATGGACATCGGCACACGCCCGACCAGGGCCTCGGAAGCTGCACCGATCGGCAGATCCGACGGTCTGGCTTTTCGTGGTGTCGGAAGGCGTCAGCCAACCGAACATCGAAAGCGCGTTTCGATCGGCAACGACCGTCGCGATCAAGAAACCGTTGCATAACCGGTTGCGCGACGTCCTGAATGAAATCGCAAGCGACATGGCAGGCCAGCTTCGGCCGGCGTCGCGGCTTTCCTTGCCCGATCATCGGTCGCCGCGCGAGTCCCTGAGACAGCCGCTGACACCGCGCCAGATCCAGATTGCCAGGATGGTCTCCGACGGCTCATCGAACAAGAAGATCGCCAAGGCCCTTGGCCTGAGCGTCGGAACCGTGAAGGTCCATCTGCACCGGGTCTTCGAGGCGCTTAATGTGTCCAACCGCGTGGAGCTTGCGGTGCGGACCAGGACCGGCGCATTGCGGGAGCTTGCCTTGCCGAACAGCACCGATCGTTCGACCGGCGTCACCGTACGCCTCGATGAACGTCGGCGCCGGCAAGCGGACCGAGCGGCTGACGTCCCTCCACATCCGTTTTCGAAAAATCGTCGCTGACGAAGAGCAGGCCGCAGCAGTGTTCGATGGCGATCTTCTTGTAGGGACCGCCGCCACATGGCCTTTCCATTTGCTGCGGTTACGGCTTAGGCTGCACAGGGCAGCGACCTTTCAACCCCTAACGCTGTCCGGTCCCGGTTTTGGTCGTTTTCGACCTGAACCGGGATTTTGATTTTAGACTAGCGTCATCCTATCGCTCCCTGAAGGTTCGCATCAGCTGGTCGTGCAGCGGTTTCATGAAGTAGGAGATCACCGTGCGGTCGCCGGTCTGCACGAAGGCTTCCGCCGGCATGCCCGGGATCAGCTTGACCTCGCCGAGGCGGGCGATCTCCTCCGGCGGCATCGACACGCGGATGGTGTAATAGCTCTGCCCGGTGCGCTGGTCGGTGGCGACGTCGGGCGAGACGCGGGTGACGACGCCGTTCAGCTCCGGCGTGGTGCGCTGGTTGAAGGCGCTTAGCCGCAGCAGCGTCTTCTGGCCGATCTGCAGCTTGTCGATGTCCTGCGGCTGGACCTTGGCCTCGACCTGCAGATCGTCGGTCTGCGGCACGATCAGCATGATGGCGTCGCCCGCGGTGATCACGCCGCCGACGGTGTGCACCGTGGACTGCGCGACGATGCCGTCCTGCGGTGCGCGGATGTCGACGCGGCGCAGCTGGTCCTCGGCGGTGACCTTGCGCTCGATATACTCGCCGATCTTGTCGTTGGTCTCGCGCAAATCCTTGGAGACCTCGCTGACCATGTCCTTGTCGACCTGGATGATCTGCAGCTCGGTCTCGGTGATCTTGCCCTTGGCCTGGGCGCGCGAGGAGATGTATTGCGCCTTCTCGCCGTTGAGGCGGGCCTGGTCGCGCTGCAGCGTGGTCAGGCGCGAAATCTGCACGAGGTGCTTGTCGTAGAGATCGCTGACGCCGGCGAGCTCCTTCTCGACCAGCGCGATCTCCTGGTCCTTGGCCTTGGCCTGCGCCGAGAGGCCGGAAATTTCCTCGTTCAGCTGCGTGACACGCTCGGCCAATTGCGCCTTCTGGCCGGCCCGGCCGTTGACGCGCACATCGAACAGCTTGGTCTCGCTCGCCATCACGGCGGCGACGTCGGGATCGCTGGCGCGGTCGGTGAGCTGCGGCGGAAACTTGATCTTGTCGGTGCCGCGCTGCTCGGCCTCGAGCCGCGCCGCGCGCGCCCATGCGGCGTCGAGGTTCTTGGTGACGATCGCAAGGTTGGCCTTGGTGACGGTGTCGTCGAGCCGCACCACGATGTCGCCGGCCTTGACCGTGTCGCCGTCGCGCGCGCGCACCTCGCCGACCACGCCGCCGGTCGGATGCTGCACCTTCTTGACGTTGGATTCGACCACGATCTGGCCCGGCGCGATCAGCGCGCCCGAAATCTCCTGGGTCGAGGCCCACCCGCCGAGCCCGCCGGCCAGGATCACGACCGCCGCGAGCCCGATCACCAGATGCAGGCGGATCGAGCGCCGCGCGCCCTTCATGTTCTGGAAGGAGATCATGACCTTGCTCCGGCCTCGGACACGATCTTGATCGGAGAGGGGCCTGCGACGCGCGGCTGCAGCACCTGCGCCAGCACCTGCTCCTTCGGGCCGAAGGCCTGCATGCGGCCATCCTTCAGCACCAGGATCTGGTCGACCGCCTCGATAGCGATCGGCCGGTGCGCGACCACGACCACGATGGCGCCGCGCTCGCGCGCGGCGCGCACCGCCCGCGTCAGCGCTTCGTCGCCCTCGGTGTCGAGATTGGAATTCGGCTCGTCAAGCACGATCAGGAAGGGATCGCCGTACAGCGCCCGCGCCAGCGCCACGCGCTGCGCCTGCCCCGCCGACAGCGCGGTGCCCTGCTCGCCGACCTGGGTGTTGTAGCCGTCACGCATCTTGATGATCATGTCATGCACGCCGGCTTCCTTGGCCGCGGCAATGATCTTGTCGGACTTCGCGTCGGGATCGAACCGGCAGATGTTCTGCGCCACCGATCCGGCGAACAATTCGACGTCCTGCGGCAGGTAGCCGATGAATTGACCGAGCACGTCGGAGGACCATTGGTCCAGCGCTGCGCCGTCGATACGGACCTTGCCGCGGAACGGCTGCCAGACGCCGACCAGCGCGCGGATCAGCGACGACTTGCCCGAGCCGCTCGGCCCGATCACGCCAAGGCCGTTGCCGGCCTGCAACACAAAGGTCACGTCGGAAATGATCGCGCGCTGATCGCCCGGGGCGGCAACCGCGACACCCTCGACCGACAGACGGCTCGACGGGTTCTGCAAGAGCGTCGGCACCAGCCGTTCCGGCATCTGCTCGAGCAGGCGGTTGAGGCGCTGCCAACTCTGTCTGGCTGCGACGAAGCCCTTCCAATGCGCGATCGCCAGATCGACCGGCGCCAGCGCCCGCGCGACTGAGGATCGAGCCCGCGATGATGATGCCCGCCGTCGCCTCCTGGTGGATCACCAGATAAGCGCCGACGCCGAGCACCGCCGACTGCAGCATCATCCGCATCACCTTGGCGACCGCGCCGAGACCGCCGGCGACGTCGCTGGCGTTCTGGTTGCCGGCAAGATATTTCTCGTTGGCCTCGCTCCAGCGCTTGTTGAGCCGGCTGGCCATACCCATTGCGACCAGCACCTCGGCGTTGCGGCGGCTCGCGGCGGCAAGATCGTTGCGCTGTGCGGCGAGCGTCATCGCCTCGCGCGCTGGCTGGCGCGACATGTATTCGGTGACCAAGGTCAGCCCGACCAGGATGACCGCGCCGACCAGCGCTGTGACGCCGATCATGACGTGAAAGGCGAAGCAGATCGCCAGATAGAGCGGCAGCCACGGCAAATCGAAGAAGGCGCTCGGGCCCATGCTGCCGAGGAAGGCGCGGATATTGTCGAGATCGCGCAGCGGCTGCAGCCCCTCGCTGCGCCCGCCAGCGACCAGCGGCAACCGCACCACGGTGTCGAACACGCGTGCGTTCAGCGCCTCGTCGAGCGCGGTGCCGATGCGGCCGAGGATGCGGCCGCGCAGGAGATCGAGCAGGCCCTGCGCCATGTAGAGGCCGGCGGCGATGACGACGAGGCCGACCAGGGTGGGCACGCTGCGGCTCGGCAGCACGCGGTCGTAGACCTCCAGCATGAAGACCGAGCCGGTCAGATACAGCAGGTTGATGACGCAACTCATCAGGAAAACGCCGATGAATGCGCTGCGGCAGGCGCGCAGCGCTTCACCGAGTTCGGAACGCCGGACACCGGGAGCGGCTGCCATCAATCCTGATCTCGTCAAATGAGGGGTCGTTCCCGATTAATCCGGGATTCCAATGCGATACAATAGGCAATAATACCGGGTTTTACCCGCACCGTCCAATGAACTCGGATTAACCTAAATGCCGCAGGGCTGCCGGCCGCTTGCGGCCGGCAGAGCACGAAAAACACCCCTGCGGAACAGCAGCTTTCAGTGTGCACCACCCAAAGGATGCGCCGTCAGGCGGCTGTCACAATCGCCCGCCGGTCCGCACCAGCCGGACGATTAGGAGGAGGATGATGGCGCCGATCGCGGAATAGATGATCTCGGACACGATGCCGGTTCCAATGTGGATACCCAGCTTCGGAAACAGCAGGGCCGCGATAAAGGCGCCGGCGATGCCTACCAGGATGTCGCCGATGATGCCAAAGCCGGTGCCGCGGACGATCTTGCCTGCAAGCCAGCCTGCGACCAGGCCGACGAACAGGATGACAATAATGCCTTCATTGGACAGGACCATGGACATTCCCCCCGATTACGCGCGCGCTACGCCTGCACGCACCGTCGAGGCTATCCACAAACGGCCGACCTGACGACTCCTAAAAGCCGCCTGCTTCGCCATTGGATCTTTGACCGTTACGGCGCGGCAACAGTCCGGCTCTGCGAGAACATCACGCTGAGGGCAGTTGCGGCACCTTGTCGTGGAAGCCGGTGGTGCGCTGGAACGCGGCCCCGATAGTGAGCAGCGTCGCTTCATCGAAGGAGCGGCCGATCAATTGCATGCCGACCGGCAAGCCCGAAGGCGTGAAGCCGCACGGAATCGAAAGCGACGGCAGGCCGAGATAGTTGATCGGACGGGTGAAACGCGTCAGGCGCTGGATCACGGCCTCGGCGTCCGGACCGTTGCCGACATCGCTCTCGGCGATGGTCGGCGCAGCAACGGGCGCGACCGGCGCCAGCACCGCATCGACGCCGCTGGTGGCGGCGACATGCGCCGCGAGCGCCGGGCCGCGCCAGCGCATCGCTTCGAGATAGAGCACGCCGGGAATCGCGAGCCCGTTCTGCAGCCGCATCAACACCTGCGGGCCGTAATCCTGTGGCCGCTCGATCAGCCAACGCTTGTGGAACGCAGCCGCTTCGGTCGCAAGCACGAGCTGACAGGCGGAGGCGAGCTGGCGCTGGTCGGTCAATTCGACCTTGACGATATCGGCGCCCTCGCGCTTGAGCACGGCAATGGTGTTGTCGAGGATTTTTGCAACGTCGGCGTCGAGATCGTCGACATAGAACGAGGCGGGCACGCCGATCTTGAGACCCTTGATCGAGGCGGCGGTCGCAGCCACATAGTCGCCGACCGGAGCGTTGCTGGCGGTCGGGTCTTCCGGATCGGGACCTGCCATCAAGCCGAGCAGCAGCGCGCAATCTTCCACCGTGCGCGCCAAGGGACCGACGGTGTCGAGCGATTGCGACAGCGGCATCGCGCCGGCGCGTGAGATGCGGCCCCAAGTCACTTTCAGCCCGGTGACGCCGCAGAAATGCGCGGGCATGCGGATCGAACCGCCGGTGTCGGAGCCGAGCGCGGCAAAGGTCAGGCGTGCGCCGACCGCCGAGCCCGAGCCCGACGACGAGCCACCGGTGATATGGCCGAACTTCCAGGGATTATGCACCGCGCCGTGATGAAAGTTGTGTCCGGTCGGACCATAGGCGAACTCCACCATCTGCAGCGAGCCGAGCCGCAGCGAGCCGGCGTCCTTCAACCGTTGCAGCGCCGTCGACGTGGCGGTCGGCACGAAATCGCGGCGGATGTGCGAGCCGCACGTCACGACATGACCAGCGTCGTAATACATGTCCTTGTGCGCCAGCGGCACGCCATGCAGCGGACCGCGGCTCTTGTCCTTCGCCAGCTCGGCATCGGCCTCGCCGGCCGCCTTCAAAGCCGCGTCCGTCTCGACCGACATAAACGCGTTGATGCGTGGCTGCCACTGCGCGATACGCTGCAGGCACGACCGCGTCACCTCCTGCGACGACACTTGCTTGTCCGCAATCGCCTTTGCGACCGCGGTCAGCGACATCAGGGCCGGTTCGGTACTCATGACGACGCCTTCGCGGCCTGGAGCAGCAGGAAAGTCGCCGGCTCAAGATCGAACGGCAATGTTCCGGAGACCGGCTCGAAGCCCTCGAAGGCGGGGCCGATTGAATTGGCAACGCGCGTCGCGACCTCGGCGTCGACGGGAACGCCGCCTACGTCCGCGATCGCCTTAATGTCTTTCGGGCTTGGTTTGGCCATGCCGCGTGTCTCCCTTGTTCCTATCGCTGGCCGCAGACGCGCAGCGTCTTTCCCGACTATACCAACATGATCGGGGGGAGAAGAAGCGAAAATCTACTTCGTCAGCAGCTGATAGGCGCCGTTCCAGTCGCCGGCGGCGGGTTCTCCTTGTAGGCCTTGACGCGCGCCTCGTAGAGCTCATAGAGATATTCCAGCGACTCCGCATCGTCGGTCTTGCGGCCGCGCGCGATCGTCTCCAGCGCGCCATCCCAGTCGCGAGTGCGGTAGCAGGCCAGCATCTCGATGGTGAGGTTGCGCAGGCGCTGGAAGTCGCTCGGACTGCGCGACGTCCTCGCGGCCGGCGATGGCGTAGATCACCTCGGGCTCCTTCTTGCCCTTCACCATGATGAAGTCGAGCTCGAGGATCGCGAACTGATCCTTGACGGCCAGCGCGGTCTTCGAGCCGACGATGATCGGGAAGCCGTATTCCTTGGTCTGGCCTTCGAGGCGCGAGGCGAGATTGACGCTGTCGCCGAACACGGAATAATTGAACTTGAGGTCGGAGCCCATGTTGCCGACCACGCAATTGCCGGTGTTGAGGCCGACGCCGACATTGAGCGGCACGTAGCGGTGGCCGTCTTCGCTCGCCTCCTCCTCACGGTCCTTGTTGAGCTCGTCGATCTTCTCCAGCATGTCGACCGCCGCGTTGCAGGCGTTGAGCTCGATGCTCCCGGTCGTCGAGCGGCGCGTTCCAGAACGCCATGATGGCGTCGCCCATGTATTTGTCGATATTGCCCTTGCGCGCCAGGATCGCATTGGTCAGCGGCGTCAGGAAGCGGTTCATCAGCGCGGTCAGGCCCTGCGGATCGTGCTTGTAGGTCTCGGAGATCGAGGTGAAGCCGCGCACGTCCGAGAACATGATGGTCATCTCGCGCTCCTCGCCGCCGAGCTTGAGCTTCTCCGGCGACTGCGCGAGCTGCTCGACCAGCGCCGGCGACAGGTACTGGCGAAGGCCGAACGGATCTGCTTCCGCTGCGCCTGCTCGCGGACGAAGCTCGAGAAGATCAGCGTCAGATAGATCGCCGTGGTCGACAGCAGCGGATAGGTGAAGTCGATCAACATGCGGTCGTGCAGGTAGAAATACGAGGACGTGCCGATCAGCGCGGTCGCGAACAGCGCGCCGACGCCGACCAGCGTCACCGGCCCGAGGTTTGGAGCGAAGGCGATCACCAGCAGGCCGGCGACCAGGGCGGCGAGAAACTCGTAGACCTCGCCATGCGCCGGCCGCGACAGCGACGAGCCCGTCAGCGCGCTTTCCAGCACCTGGGCGTGGATCTCGACGCCGGGCATCGCGCGCGACACCGGCGTCGTCTTGATGTCGTTCATGCCGGTCGCCGACGTTCCGATCAGGACCAGCTTCTTCGCGATCATTTCCGACGGCACGTGGCCGTCGAACACGTCGACGGCGGAGACATAGATCGAGGGATCGTTGCGCGCATAATGCACCCAGAACCGGGCCAGGCCGTCGGTCGGCACTCTCAGCCGAAGGCCCTGCAGGACCACGCTGTCGATGCCGGACTTGTCCGCCTTGATCATGATGGTGCCGGAGCCGCCGAGGATGCGCAGCATCTCGAAGCTCAGCGCCGGCATGCGCTACGTCCTGCGCATCCATGATCATCGGCACGCGCCGCACGATGCCGTCGCGCTCCGGCACGATGGTGAACAGGCCGCGCCCGGCCGCCGCCTCTTCCAGCACCTTGACGTTGCGCAGCAGCCCCGCGAACTTGAACAGTAAAGGGGTCGGGATCCTCGCCGAGCATGGCAAATCCGGTGACCGGCAGCTCCTTGTCGAGGTCCGAGTGAACCTCGTGTCCCCCGGATTCGCCGAGCACCACCCGCGATTTGCCGATGGCATCGGCGAAAATCCGGTCATTGCTGGGCAGCGTCCGCAACTTCTCCCGCGTCGTCTCGTCGAGACCGCGGAAATTGTCGGCGACGATGTCGGGATTGAGCCGGTCGGGCTCGGCGAAAACGACGTCGAACGCGATGACCACGGCGCCCATCCGGGTCAGAGTGTTGACGATGTCCGCCGATGCGCGTACGCGGCCATGGCCATTGGCCGAGCCTGGGGTCGGCAAGGCTCTCTCTCGTCGATATCGACGATGGTGACCGGCCTCGCCTTCTTGACCCGGGGATCGATGCGCTGGAAGGCATCGAAGGTACGGATGCGCAGCTCTTCCACCGGCGGCGGATCGAAGGAGCGCAGCACGGCGAAACCGATAGCAGCACGACGCAGATCAGCCGCGCGTAGCCGAATCTCCGCGCGAACCACCGCCGCCATCGTCGAAGCCACTTCATGCTGTTTGGATATCACGCTGCGCCGGTAACTGCACCGGCAACTTTTGCGGTTTAGACGACGTGGAAGTCGGTGACATGCAGCTGCGCCTTGAGCACGCCGCCCAAGGTGATCATGTCGTGGGCGTCGAGACTGATAACCGTATTGCCGTGGCCGTCATCCTGTGTGGCGCCAAGGGCCGCGTTCGCATTGGCGAAGATCGAATAGCCGAACTGCAACAAATCCATCCCCGGATGGAAATCCGTCACCGTATCGTTGCCGACGTCCCTAAAGTTGAAGACAAAAGTGTCGCTGGCCGCGGTTCCGGTCAAGGTCTGGTTCGGTGCGGTCGCGACGATGGTTTGGCTGGCCGCCGGTCCTGGATCGTTCATGATCATGCCGCCGAGGCCCGGACCTGGATTCGGACCTGGATCGTGCATAACCACGCCGTTGATCGCCGGACCGGAAGCCGGTGGGTCGACGATATTGACGCCGCCATTATTGTCGTCGGTGACGTTCCAGAGGGAGCCCGACAGATCTCCGGCCAATTTGAAGGTCTCGGTCAGATTGCCGGTGGCGTCGTGCACCGTCAGCGTCGTGGTGTCGGTCGCGATGTCGAAGCTGCCGGCGCCGGTGTGCGCTGTCGTGGTGGTTGCACTGAAGCCGTGCAGATCCAAGACATTGCCAATCCCGCTAATTCCGGCGATTTGACCAGTGAAGTGGGCCGGGTCATCGAGCTTCAGCGTGCCCGTGGAAGCATTGAAGGTGACCAGCCCTGAGACTGCGCCTGCGAACTCGAGCGTGGCGCCAGCGTCGATTTGAGCGGCTTTGGCGAATGGGCTCAGGATCAGCAGCGTGTCGCCGGTGGCCTCGACCGAACCGTCGGGATTCGGAGCGGGATCGTGGGTCGGGTCGAACGCCAGCGCCTGGACGTTCTGGTCGACGATCAGCTGTCCTGCATGGGCATGCTGCGGATCGATATTGGTGACCGTCGTGACGCCATTCGTCGTGCTCACGGTATAGTTCGAACGCGAAGTCGGCAAAGATCGCTTCGTTCCAGGCGGTGCCGGTACCGCCGTTGAAATGATCGGTCGGGGCCGACGTCAACGTGTCCTGCCCCACGAAATAGTAGAAATTATTGACATTGTTTCCGCCGGTGACGGAATCGTTGAAGTGGGTTCCGGCCACGTATCCGGAAGCGTTGATATTAACGCCCGTGGTCCGCAAGTCGAAAATGTCGCTGGTGTACTGCGACCCGTCGGAATAGGTCAGGGCGATACGGCCGTCGCCCATTACCGCGAGATCGCTGAATGTCGAGTGATGCTCGCGGTCGACGATCGTAGCCAGTTGATTGCCTGACGCGTCGAACTCGACCACCGTCGTCGACGTGGCGTCGCCATAGGCAAGATATTCGACGCTAACGCCGCCAATGTTGGCTGAGCCGACCCTGATGTTCTGCGCATCCGGCACCTGGAACGTCGTATGCGAGATCGACTGGCCCGATCCGAAGAACATCGCGAACTCGACCTGACTGTGGGTGCCGTTGCTGTCGATAACGGCTTCGCTCCACGCCACGGAGAATCCGCTGCCCTGGACGCCGTTCGGCGTGAACAGCAAGGACGTGCCGGTGCTCGGTTGGCTGATCTGGTTGGTCGCTCCCGGCTGGAAATGCGTCAGGTCGGGCGTGATCAGGAAGTGCACGTCAGGGTTCGCAGTCCCGTCGACATTGTAACCCTGGAACTGGACGTCCTGCTGGCCGGCATGCGTGCCATCAGCGACCGCCAGAACCGACGCGTAGGGAACCGAAATACCGTGGTCGCTCAGGGCGCCGGCATTTCTGAATTGCCAGGCCGGCGCCAAAGTGGCGGCCGCGAGGTTGGAGAGGCTTTCAATCGTCCCGACCGCTGTCGGGCCGCCGCCGGATGGGAAAATCTGGAATTGGGCCTGGTAGTTCGATCCGTCGTAGACGGCCCAGGCGACGCTGTATGACGTCATGGCCGACGTGGAGACGTCGCTGGCGTTGAAGTTGGTGTAGCCGTCGAACAGGCTGGTGACCGCGCCAGTGAGATTTGATTGCAGCACCGTCGGCGCGCCGACCGTCAGGCTTCCGTTCGGCCCGCTCGGCTCCGAGATGATGTCCTGATAGATCGTCGAAACGCCGTTCGTCTGCGTCGAGTAGAACGCGATG
The DNA here is from genome assembly GCA_963821965.1 of uncultured Alphaproteobacteria bacterium. Lineage (GTDB taxonomy): Bacteria > Pseudomonadota > Alphaproteobacteria > Rhizobiales > Xanthobacteraceae > Bradyrhizobium. Next base: position 917,919 of record CAWGFY010000010.1, on the reverse strand, counting down.
GCCTCAGGCGCGGTCGTACCGGGACCTGTGCTCACGACCGGCATGATCACGTTGTATTTGAACGGCAACTCGGTGGACGAACTCTGGACCGTCTGGCTGCCGCTGCGGTAAGGCAGCACAAATGGATCGAACAGGCCGACTTTCTCCGTAACCGAATCCGGACCCGCAGGATTGAAGCCGTTGGACGGCGAGGTGCCGAAGATGACGGCGCCGGTATTGGCAGCCGGATCGACGTTGGTTATGGCGTTGAAAAGATGGAGGTCCGGCTTTGGAATGACCAACTCGCCCCACGGTTGAGCATTGAACAGCACCGTCGGCGCGATGTCCGGACTGGCGTTGTTGGGGTCGCTGACGTGGATCGTGAAATTCGGCACGGTCGAAGTGCCATCCTGCACGAACTCGACTTGCCCTTCGGCGATCTGCGCCGTGGTGAAGCCGCCTGTCGGCGCCGGTTGGAAGCTGCCGTTTTGGAAGACCTCGAACTGACCGCCGGTGACGTTGTTGACCGAATAGGTGAGATTCGTGAAGCCGGGATCGCTCACGTTGAAATCGTTGTTGGTCAGCACCGTAGTGCCGCCAGGGGTGACGACCAGCGTGAAGCTGTTGAGGATCGGGCCGACGTTGACGGTCGTGGTCACTGTGGGGCTGTGCACGACGTTGTCATAGGCGGCCCAGGTCACTGTGCGGTTGCCGTCGGCGGCGCCCGGGGAGAACTGGATCAGTTGCAGCGCCTGGTCGAAATCGGCCGACGACGGGGTGCCCGTGAATGCCGACAGGAAGATCGAAGGCTGGCCGAGATTTGTGGCGCCGAAATGGTATTGGATCGTGCCGTCACCATAGACGAGGGTGCCATCCCCGGCGCCGTCGATCGAGAACGTGTCGCCGCTGTGGGAGCCGGATGAAATCCAGACATTGACGCTGCTGACGGTGGCCGCGGTATTGGTATCGGAGACCGTGACCGACTGGTCGAGGAACACCGGTGTGCCAGTATAAGTGACGGTATTGTTGGCGTTGCTGATGACCGGGCCGCTAATATTGCCGCCGTTGCCACCGTTGTTGCCGCCCGTGGAAAATTCCGAGCCGTTCAACGCCTGATATTGCGCCTGGGTCACGTTCTGCAATGTGATGACGTCGCCGCTGCCGAAACCCAGAACCGTGTTGCCGTTGGAAAAGGTGACGTTCTGCGGTCCCGTCAACCCGTTCAGAAGCAGGATTTGATCGTTTTCGGTCGCATCGAACGTGCCGTTGGCCTGATCGAAGTTCGTGATCGTCAGCGCCCCATATCCCTGCTGGAACACGAATGTGGTGCCCACGCTACCGGTAAGCGTGTCATTAGTACCGGCTTGGGCGCCGTCGCCATCGAGGAAGCCGCCGTTCGCGTTGCCGACGATCGTATCGCCGAATTTCGAGCCGAAGACGTTCGAGATATTGGTCAGTATGTCGTGGAAGCCGCCCCAGCTCGCGGTCCCGTTCCCGAGATTGACGGTGACGCCCGAGGTCGCGTCCCCAAAATTCACCGTGTAGAATGTCTGGGGGGCGCCGGTGAAGGTGTGGTTGCCGGGGGCATCGTCAAGCGTGAAATTAAAGCTGGTGGGAGCACCCGACTGCGTCGCGTTTCCGGTGATATTGGTATTGCCCTGGGCCATCAGGTTGTAGAATTGACGGCTCGAATTGTCGCTGAAAACCGCGGATGCGAGATCGCCGAGGCTGGTGCCGCCGCTGAAGCTGACCGACTGGCGGACAACGTTGCTCGCATCGAGTAGCTGGACCGCGGTCACGGTGCCGGTCAGTTGCGACTCCCCCAACTGCATAAAATTGTTGCCGATGATCTCGGTGACGGTGCCATCGCTGTTGGCAAGAAGAATCTTGGTGCCGGAGAAGCTGAGAGGCCCATTGTCGCCGGTCTCGATCAGACCAGCCCACGGGACCTTGGCGCGAATGGCCTCCTCGCGGGCAATGAAATTGCCGAGATCGCCGAGCTGGAGGCCCACATTCGTGATGGTCTCCAGCACGTGACCGGCGGTGTTGTCACCAGTGGTGTTATCGACGAGCTGGATCGAAGCGATGCCGCCGCCGGTCGGCAGATGCGTCGTCGCGTCGTAGGTGAAGCCGCCGCCATTGAACACCGTCGAAGTCAGACCATCAGTGTTCGGAATGACCCACTTTGTCGGCAGGGTCGCGCTCGCCTGGGTCGGGGCCGCGAAGGGATCGACCTCGTGATTCCAGTCCGGCGCTCCGCCACTCGGCGCAAGGTTGACCGTCGTAGTGGCGCTGCCGGAGAGCGCGCTGCCGCCGTTGCTGCCGTTGTCGTCGACGGTCAGGGTCAGCGTGGCCTGGGAGCTGGGAGGCGCAGCATTGTCGTTATAGACCACGGTGCCGGTGCTGGAATTGAGCAGCGCATTGATCTGCGCGATCGTGCCGGAGAAGGTGACCGAGCCGGTGCCATTGGTGGCGCTGACAACGGTCGCGCCGCTGTTGCCGGCCGCGATGGTGATGTTGCCTTCGCTGACTGATAGCGTCGCGGTCTCGATGCCGTTGCCGCCGTCGGCGTCATTGACCGAAAGGCCGGTGTTGACGAGGTTGAACGAGGTGCCCGCAGCCACGCTGTATTGCGCCGGCGCGGTCACAACCGGCGCATCGTTGACGCCTGTGACGTTCACGGTGATGGTCTGCGTGCTCTGTTGGCCCGCAGCATTCGTTACCATGACATTGAAGGTATCCTGCGCGGTCACGCCCGCGGCGAGCGCCTTCACGGTCGGCAGGCCCGGATTGAGCGAATAGTGCCAGGTGCCGTCCTGGGCGAGATCGAGCTGGCCGTACGTGCCTTGCAGAATCGAGTCGGCTTGCGGCAACGAACTCGTCGTCGTCGAGGTGTCGAATCCGTAGAACTGCGCCCGTGTCCAGTCCTCATTGTCGAAGATGTGGCCGACCGCACCCAGCGTAAAGGTGCCGTCCGCTACTTCCCCGCCTGCGCCGTCACTCTTGAACAGCGTGTAGGAGGCGACGACCACGCCGTTATTGGCCGCGTCATTCGTTAGCGACAGCCGGATCTCGTTGTCTTCCGGTTGCACGTTGATGGTGGCAACCTGCAAGTTGTCCGAGACGCCGGTCTCGTAGTTCAATTCACTGAGTATGACGCCGGCGCTAACGACGCCGGTGACACTATTAACGGTCCTGATGACGCCGAGGTCGACGACTTCAGTTCCGGGCTGATTGTCGGCCGGGTTGGTCGCGGCGGAGACCCGATCCGACAACCTGATCCCGTACCGGCTCGTCGTGTCGGTCGGCAGGTTCAGGTCGAACGTCCCGCTGACGGTGAAGGATTGACCGCTACGCAGGCCATCGCCCGGCGCAGCATTGTAGCTGGTGCCGGTCAGAAGGGTGGTGAACTGGCCGAAGACGGGATCGCCGTAGCTGTTGACGCCGAGCGCCGTGCCGACATAGCCGTCATGGCTGCTTTCGATCAGCGCCTCGCCGGAGCCCTGCACGTAAGTGCCGCTGTTGAAATCGGAATAGCTGACACCTGACGGCGATGAGGCATTCTGGATGGCGGGGCCGGCCGGAGGCACCGTGCCGTTGAAGCTATCGTCGAAGATCGACGTGTTGGGGGTGCCGTTGACGGTCTTCACGACACTGAATTCATCGATGCCGAAATTATAGCTTCCGGTTGCGTATTTGCTGCCGCCGGCGATGCTCCAGGTGTCACCCGTGGTGTCACCCGAGACGGTGAACTGGCCGGTCGCATTCCAGGCCCCGCCGTCGGCAACCGATGCGGTTTGTGGCCCCTGGTTGATGCCGAAGACCGGCGCCACCGCGATCGCAATGTCCTGCGTCGTCGTCAGCGCGGCGCCGTTCGGCGCCTGGTCGTTGATCGACAGATGCAGGTCGTCGGGGCCGGAATAGTTCGAGCCCGGCGTGTAGGTGACGCCATTGGCGAGCGCCGTATTGATGTTGGCGATCGTGTCGCTGACCGCAACCGACGCGCCGGTTTGGCCATCGAAGCTGATGCTGCCGTTGCTGATACTGAGCGTGATGTTCTCGATGCTGCTGCCGCCGTCGACGTCGGAGACGGAAAGGCCATTGACCGCAACCGGGGTGTTCTCGTTGGTCGCGATCGTCGAGCCGCCGCCGCTCGGGGCGAACGTGATCGCGGGTGCGTCATTGGTGCCAGTGATTATGACAGCGACCGAGGTCGTCGTGGTGCCACCGTGGTTGTCGGCGATCTGGATACCGTAGGTCAGCGTCACCTGCTGGCCGGCCGCCAGATAGTCGAAGCTCTTGTCCTGCGCCGAGAAGCTCCAGCCATCAGAGCCGGTCACGCCATTGGTCGAATCCGTCAGCGTACCCAGCGTCAGCCAGGTCAGCAGCGTGGCATTGGTGGGAAGGCCCGAAGCGACGCCTGTGGTGGTGACGCCGGTCACGGTCACCGTATGGGTGTCAGACAGATCCGCATCGGTGAAGGTCACCGTGCCGCTCGCCGTGTCCGGCGGTGTCGTCGACCCCGTGGTGTTGGCCACTTCGGTGATCGCGCCGCTCTGCGCGCCGCTGGTGATGACCGGCGCATCGTCGGTGCCGGTGATGGTGATGGTGACCGGTGTCGTCACCACGCCACCATGGTGGTCATCCACCTGCACCGTGTAGGTCAGCGTCACCTGCTGGCCGGCCGCCAGATAGTCGAAGCTCTTGTCCTGCGCCGAGAAGTTCCAGCCGTCAGAGCCGGTCACGCCATTGGTCGAATCCGTCAGCGTACCCAGCGTCAGCCAGGTCAGCAGCGTCGCATTGGTGGGAAGGCCTAAAGTCGCACCCGACGTCTGGACGCCCGTGATCGTCACCGCGTGGGTGTCAGACAGGTCCGGATCGGTGAAGGTGACCGTGCCGCTCGCCGTGTCCGGCGGCGTCGTCGACCCGGTGGTGTTCGCAAGCTCGGTGATCCCGCCGCTCTGCGCGCCGCTGGTGATGACCGGCGCATCGTCGGCGCCATTGATGGTGATGGTGACCGGTGTCGTCACCACGCCGCCATGGTGGTCATCCACCTGCACCGTGTAGGTCAGCATCACCTGCTGGCCGGCCGCCAGATAGTCGAAGCTCTTGTCCTGCGCCGAGAAGCTCCAGCCATCAGAGCCGGTCACGCCATTGGTCGAATCCGTCAGCGTGCCCAGCGTCAGCCAGGTCAGCAGCGTCGTATTGCTCGGAAGGCCCGCGGTCGCACCCGAGGTCTGGACGCCGGTGATCGTCACCGCATGGGTGTCAGACAGGTCTGGATCGGTGAAGGTCACCGTGCCGCTCGCCGTGTCCGGCGGTGTCGTCGACCCCGTGGTGTTGGCCACTTCGGTGATCGCGCCGCTCTGCGCGCCGCTGGTGATGACCGGCGCATCGTCGGCGCCATTGATGGTGACGGTGACCGGTGTCGTCACCACGCCGCCGTTGTGGTCATCCACCTGCACCGTGTAGGTCAGCGTCACCTGCTGGCCGGCCGCCAGATAGTCGAAGCTCTTGTCCTGCGCCGAGAAGCTCCAGCCGTCGGAGCCGGTGACGCCATTGGTCGAATCCGTCAGCGTGCCCAGCGTCAGCCAGGTCAGCAGTGTCGCATTGCTCGGAAGGCCCGCGGTCGCACCCGAGGTCTGGACGCCCGTGATCGTCACCGCGTGGGTGTCAGACAGGTCTGGATCGGTGAAGGTGACCGTGCCGCTCGCCGTGTCCGGCGTTGTCGAGCCAGTGGTGTTGGCAAGCTTGATAATCGTGCCGGTCTGCGCGCCGCTGGTGATAACAGGCGCATCATCGGTACCGGTAACGGTGACGATGACCGGTGTCGTCACCACGCCGCCATGGTGATCGTCCGCTTGCACCGTGTAGGTCAGCGTCACCTGCTGGCCGACCGCCAGATAGTCGAAGTTCTTGTCCTGGGCCGAGAAGCTCCAGTCATCAGAGCCGGTCACGCCATTGGTCGAATCCGTCAGCGTGCCCAGCGTCAGCCAGGTCAGCAGCGTGGCATTGATGGGAAGGCCTGAAGCGGCGCCTGTGGTGGTGACGCCGGTCACGGTCACCGTATGGGTGTCAGACAGATCCGCATCGGTGAAGGTCACCGTGCCGCTCGCCATGTCCGGCGGTGTCGTCGACCCGGTGGTGTTCGCAAGCTCGGTGATCGCTCGGGTCTGCGCGCCGCTGGTGATGACCGGCGCGTCGTCGGTGCCGGTGATGGTGATGGTGACCGGTGTCGCCGCTGTCCCGCCATGACCGTCGCCGACCGTCACCGTCGAAACCAGCTTCACCGTCTGGCCCGCAGCAAGGAAGTCGATCGCGTTGTCACCGATCGAATAGCTCCAGTCGACGGCGCCGTTATTGGTGTTGCCGGCCTCTGCGCTGATCGTGAAACCGTGCTCGATCGCCGCAAGCTGGCCCGCCGTCAGCGTCAGCGGCGTGCTCCCGTCCGCCGCAAGATACGTCGCCGTCTGCGCCGTGACGCTCGCCGTCGGCCGATCCGTCAGGTCGACATCGGTGAAGTGAATGGTGCCGCCGGCAGGCGTCGACGCATCCGCCGTCGTCACACCGGTCTGGCCCGCAACTTCGGTCAGCGTCGCCGTCTGACCAAGGTCCGCCGCCGCGATCACCGGCGCATCGTCGGTGCCGGTGATGGTGATGGTGACCGGTGTCGCCGCTGTCCCGCCATGACCGTCGCCGACCGTCACCGTCGAAACCAGCTTCACCGTCTGGCCCGCAGCAAGGAAGTCGATCGCGTTGTCGGCGATCGAATAGCTCCAGTCGACGGCGCCGTTATTGGTGTTGCCGGCCTCTGCGCTGATCGTGAAGCCGTGCTCGATTGCCGCAAGCTGGCCCGCCGTCAGCGTCAGCGGCGTGCTCCCGTCCGCCGCAAGATACGTCGCCGTCTGCGCCGTGACGCTCGCCGTCGGCCGATCCGTCAGGTCGACATCGGTGAAGTGAATGGTGCCGCCGGCAGGCGTCGACGCATCCGCCGTCGTCACACCGGTCTGGCCCGCAACTTCGGCCAGCGTCGCCGTCTGACCAAGGTCCGCCGCCGCGATCACCGGCGCGTCGTCGGTGCCGGTGATGGTGATGGTGACCGGTGTCGCCGCTGTCCCGCCATGACCGTCGCCGACCGTCACCGTCGAAACCAGCTTCACCGTCTGGCCCGCAGCAAGGAAGTCGATCGCGTTGTCGGCGATCGAATAGCTCCAGTCGACGGCGCCGTTATTGGTGTTGCCGGCCTCTGCGCTGATCGTGAAGCCGTGCTCGATCGCCGCAAGCTGGCCCGCCGTCAGCGTCAGCGGCGTGCTCCCGTCCGCCGCAAGATACGTCGCCGTCTGCGCCGTGACGCTCGCCGTCGGCCGATCCGTCAGGTCGACATCGGTGAAGTGAATGGTGCCGCCGGCAGGCGTCGACGTATCCGCCGTCGTCACACCGGTCTGGCCCGCAACTTCGGTCAGCGTCGCCGTCTGACCAAGGTCCGCCGCCGCGATCACCGGCGGGTGGTCGCCATTAGCCAGCGGCTGCTGCACAATGCCGGCCGACGTCGAGCCAGTCTCGGCAAAGCCGTGGGCATCAATGAAAGAGATCGCAACGCTGATGGCCAGACCATCGTCGTTCACCGCCGGGATATACGTGTTCCCCGCCGCATCGACACCGGTCTTCACGGTGACGCCGTTCACCGTCCAGGTGTAGGTGATGCCGCTCAAGGGCGCGTCCGCTTCCGTCACCGTCGCCGTGACCTGCTGACCCTGGACCGCATTGCCGTTGGTCAGACCGCTCAGCGAGATCGAGGCGTTCTCGGTCGGACTCTCCTGCACCGTGCCGGCCGACACTGTGCTGTGCTCGGTGTTGCCCAGCGCATCGACAAAGGTCAGGTTCACTGTGAGGTGATGACCCTCGTCATTTTCGGTCGGGATATAGCTCGCCCCGGCGGCGTTCTGGATATTTTGTCCGTCGAGCTGCCACTGATAAGTCGCGCCCGATATAGCCTGGCCGCCGTCGGTGATCGACGAAACCGTGATCTGCTGGTCCTCAACGGCGTTGCCGTTGCTATCAAGACCGCTGATTGCACCCGGGGCTTCCGAGAGGGTGGTGCCGTGGTGCGAGGTTCCGTCATCGCCGAGCACCCAGTGCACGCCGAGATAGTCGCCGGTGAGATTGATATCGGCGACGTCTTGCCCGCCCTGATACAGCGAAAGCGTTCCGCCTGACGCATCGCCAGAGTAAACGACGGTCAGGTTCGATCCATAGGCGACATTGCGGAAATCGAGATTGTTGTCGTCGAGACCGGCAACGGTGGGGCCATTGTTCCCGGTTGTAGCCTGATCAAGCACGAGGGTACCGATCGAACCGGAATCGAAGGTGACGATCACGTTGGAATAGGCGCTTTCGGCCGCGCCGAGTTCGACTGTTGAAGCACCGGTAATCTCGATGTGACCCGACAGTCCCGTATCGATGACCAGATTGCCGCCGTCCGCCTTGAACAGACCGTTGCCGTTGTCGTTCAGGGTGCTCGCCGCGTCGATGGTCAGCGTGCCGCTCGTGACGTCGACCAGGCCAAAGTTGACGGTGGCGCCGTTGATGAAGTTGCTGCCGGTCGATGTCAGCGTCCCGGCCACGGTCACGGTGCCGCCATCGATCGTGACATCGGCAAGATCGAGATGCGACGTGCCGTCAGTTGAAACCGCTCCGTTGTGCACGACGCTCTGCGCGTCCGTTACCGTGTTCGTCACCGTCAGGCCCGACAGCTTCAGTGTGCCGCCGTTGATGGCTTCGATAGTCCCGGTATTCGTGACGTTTTCGTTATTCAGGCTGTTGGTGCCGGCGGCGTTGACCTGGGCCGTGTTGGTCAGGATGCCGTTCGACAGCGAGGCCGTGCCGTTGAGGGTCAGCGTGGCCTTGTCGACGACCTTGCCGCCCGAGATCGAAGCGGTATCGTCCAGCGTCAGCGAGGCCCCGCTCTCGATCGTCTCGGCGTTGCTGCCGCCGTTGCCGGTGCCATTGGTGATCGAGCTGCCGAGGTCCAGCGTCAGGTCGCCGGTGATGTCGATGGCGCCAGCGCCCGCGTTCGAGACGCTCTCGTCGTGCAGGCTGTTGCCGGTCCCGGTGACGTTGAGTGTCGCATTGTTGGCAAGCGTGCCGCCGCTGAGCACCGCGCCGCCGGTTAGCTCGATGTCGCCATTGTCGGTCACCGTGCCGGCGCCGTGGATCGTCGCGGTGTTGACCGTCAGCTTGCCGCCGCTGTCAACGGTGATGTTGCCGCTGAGGATGACGTCCGTGGTCTGGTCGATCGTCAGATCGCCGCCCGCCAGAACTTCCAGCTTCGTGCCAACCGTTACGCTCTCGTTGTGCAGCGCGTTGACAGTGCCGGAAACATTGACCTGACCGAAATCGTAAAGCCAACCGTTCTTGAGGACGGCGCTTCCTGTGAGCTCGATGTCGCCGCCGGGGTCATTGTCGACGACTCCGGTAGTGATCGTTGCATGGTTCAGCGTCAGCGTCCCATCAACCTCCAAGGAATTGGGAAAGAAAACCGTGGAGCCCTGATCGATGGTCAGTGCGCCGCCCGCAAGAATTTCCAAAACGCCGCCGACAGTGACAGTCTCGTTGTCAAGCGCGTTGCCGAGGCCAGAGACAAGGATAGAGTTGGAGTTTTGCAGCGACCCATTTTTCAAAACGCCGCCGCCAGTGAGCTTGATGGTACCCGAGTTCAGGACCGAGCCGCCATCAATCGTCGCGTCGTTCACCGTCAGTGCGCCGATGCCGGCGGCGCCACCATTGAGGCGGATGGTGCCGGTGTTGGCAACCGTCGATCCCGAGTCGATGGTCAGCGCACCCCCGCCCAGAACCTCGAGCCAATTGTTGGCGGTCACGGTCTCGCCAACCAGCGCGTTGCCACTGCCGGAGACATTGATCTGGCCGGAGTTTCCGAGTTGGCCGTTGGTCAGCACGCCCCCGGCCAGGTCGAACTCGCTGCCCGTGTTGTTGGAGACGGTGCCGCCGGTGACGGTGGTGCCGCTCAGCGTCAGCGCCCCGGAAATACCGATGTTACCGGTGTTGGTGACGGTCTCGCCAACCAGTGCGTTGCCGTTGCTGCTCGCCTTGATTGCGCCGGCATTGCCCAAATTGCCGCCGTTCAGCACGCCAGCCCCGGTCAGGTCCAGCTCGCCACCCGACCGGACGTTGATCGTGCCGTTGAAGATCATTGCATGGTTGAGCGTCAGCGTGCCGCCGCTCTCCACCGTCTCGCCGCTCGTCGCATCCTGGTTGGCAATCGTTGTCCCGGTCTGCGCCGTCAGCGCGCCCGTGATGTCGATCGCCGAGGCCGTGCCGGTGTTGAGCACCTGCTCGCCGGTCAGGCTGTTGTTGCTGCCGGAGACGTTGACCTGACCGGTGTTGGTCAGCTTGCCGCTCGACAGCGACGCCGTCGTACCCTGAAGGTTCAGCGTCCCCTTGTTGGTGACCTGCCCGCCCGTCACCGACGAGGTGTCGGCCAGCGTCAGCTTGCCGCCGCTCTCGATGGTCTCCCCGCTCGTCGCATCCTGGTTGGCAATCGTCGTCCCGGTCTGCGCCGTCAGCGTTCCCGTAATGTCGATTGCCGAGGCCGTCCCGGTGTTGAGCACCTGCTCGCCGGTCAGGCTGTTGTTGCTGCCGGAGACGTTGACCGATCCGGTGTTGGTCAGCTTGCCGCCCGACAGCGAGGCCGTCGTGCCATGAAGGTTCAGCGTGCCCTTGTTGGTGACCTGGCCGCCCGAGATCGAGGAGGTGTCCTTCAGTGTCAGCGTGCCGGTCCCCTCGACCGTCTCGCCGCTGTTGGTGTCGGTGTCGGTGATCGCCGTGCCGTTGATGACCACCAGTGCGCCAGTGATGTCGATCGCGCTGCTGTTGCCGGTATTGGAGACGATCTCCTGGTCCAGCGAGTTCCCGGTGCCGGAAACATTGACCTGCCCCATATTGGTGAGCGTGCCCTTACCCAGCGTGCCGGTGTTCAGCATCTGGCCCGTGAGATCCAGCTCGCCGCCGCTTTTGATGGACACAGTACCGCCGGTGATGGCGCCCGGGGCAGCCGTGTTGGCATCGGTGCCGAGCACAAGCTTCGCGCCGGAGTCGACATTGATATTGCCGCCCGTGACGCCGGCGGAGTTCGCGACATTGACGTCCAGATTGAGCGTGCCGCCCTGAAGTTCGATCGTGCCGGAATTGGTGACGCTGGCGAGGCCCTGGATGTCGCCGCCCTGCGCGAGATTGATCGTGCCGGAATTGGTGATGACGCTCTTGTTGACCGTCGTGACCGGGTTGGTCGCATCGTCCAGCAGTTCGAGCTTGCCGTTGACGTTGATCGTTCCGTCATTGGTGAGCCTCGAGTCGGCGCTCAGGTCGAAATCCGTGCCGATCGTCAGCGACGACCCGGTCTCGAGCTTGAGCTCCGGCGGAATGTTCTGGCCCGGCGCGGCGACGAAGTCGTTCATCACTACCGAATGCGCCGCGGCTTGGGTGCCGGTCGTGATCGTCGCCGGATAGGCCGGCGTGTTCGGATGCAGCTGGTCGGTGACGATGATGACGTCGTTGACGTCAGTCGGGACATTGCCGGTGCCCCAGTTCGCGCCGGTGGTCCAGTTGCCGTCATGCCCGTCGGTGGTGGTGTGAATCCACACGGTCGCGGCGGCATTCGTGCCGGTGATGTCCACCTCGACGATCTTGGTGTCGGTCGCGCCCTGCTCGTCCGTCACCTCGATCGTGTAGAACAGCTTGAGCGTTTCTCCGGCGGGGATGAAGTCCGCGAGGAACACCGGAAGGTTTTCAAGCTGCCAGGTAATCTTGCCGTTGCCGGTCCCGGTGCTGTCCGTCGAGACATCCACGTCCAGGGCCTGCTCGAAGACGGACATCGGCCCCGGCGCCAGCGCCTCGAGCCCGGCCAAATCCAACGTGCCCATGGACGCATTGGTCAGCACCGCCTTTTGAACATGCACATTCGGATTGCCGTTGGGGTCGGTGATCCAGTGCGTATCCGTCAGGTCGACATCGGTGAAATCGAAGGTGCCGCCGGTCGTATCGGGAGACACCAGCGATCCGCCCGAGGTACCCGTGCCGGCTGCGAAATGAATCAGCTGGTTATCGGTGGTGATGATCGGCTGGTCGTTGGTGCCGATGATCGTGAACGTGACCTGTACGTTGGTGGCTTCCGGGTCGGGTCCGTAATTGGTGTTGACCGTGATCGTGTACGTCAGCGTCAACTCCTCGCCGGCCGCGAGGAAGTCGAAATTCTTGTCGGCAAGGCTGTAGAGGACACCGACGAAGCCGTTGTTGGTGTTGCCCGGGTCCGGCGTCAGGGTGAGGGCAGTCTCGGTAGCAGCGATGTCGGCCCTTTGCAGTGCCGACAACGAAGCCGTGACGTCGGCGCCGTGCACATCCTTGTACGTGAATGACGTGAAATCGGCCTGCGCCGTCGGGTGGTCGCCGACATTGACGTCTGTAAACCCGACTTTGAAATCGATCTGGTCCAGATCGGCGGCGTTGATCTTTCCGGAAATCTCGGTCACGAAGAAGGCGGTTTGGGCGGTGACGATCGGCGCCCCGGGCACGTGCGTGATGCCCTGGCCGTTATTCTGGCCGCTACCGGAATCCGACTTGTTCGTCTGACCGGTGTTGGTCCCCTGGGTGGTCGTCGGCAGCGTCGAACTGTCCGCAACCTTGGTTGTGGCAGTCGGGCCATCGGGGGTGGAACTGCCGGTCGTCGAGGCCGTCTTGGTATTGGTATCGGTATTCGAGAAAAACTTCTGGAAGACGTCGCTGACCAGCGCCTTCATCTCCGGCGTCAGCGGATTCTGGGTCTGGCTGATGATGCCGTTGTTGATGTTGATCTGCTGGCCGGCCTGATTGACGATCGCGAGCGGCTGCAGCGTGTTCTTGTCGAACAGGATGTAGGAGCCGGTGGTGCCGTCCGGCTCGACCAGCACCTGGAAGCTCGCGTTCGGCGCCCCATTTGCGCCCGGAACGGAAAAGTCGATCTCGACCAACACCGCTGTGCCGCGGATGCCCATTGTCGCGACCGGCGTGTCGATCTTCATGTCGCCGTGCTTGGCGGTCTCGCCGGCGACGAAGGTGATGGTGCCCGCGACCAGGCTCATCAGCGAGGAGTTGTTCGACCCGTTGGTCTCGTAGACCATGTCGTTCAGCACCATCTTCGCATTCGACGACAGGCCGAACACGGTGCCGTCGATGAAGGTGATGCCGACGGTGGAGTTGGAGCCGGACTGGACGACGTCGCCCTTCTCGACGTTGTCGCCCATGTTGAGGATGATGGAGACGCCGTTGCGGATGACGGTCGCACTGCCGGCGAGCTTGGTGACGTGGCCGATCACGGAGCTCGCGGCCGCAGTGCCGCCACCGGCCTGGGCAATCTCGACATGACCAGTCAGCGCGTTGACGAGGTCGCCGGTCAGATGCGCGCCGTCGGGCGAGGCCAGCGCCTTGTGCTTCTCGCCCTTGAAGTAGCCATGCAGGACGAGCTCGCGGTCGTCGCCGGACAGGATCAGGTCGACGCCCGAGCGCTTGAAATCGGCGTTGAACAGGAAATGCGCGTCGGGAACGACAATCGCATCTGCCGGCGCATGCACATGGCCGGGGTTCAGATGGACGAAATGGGAATGACTCCCCAGGCCGTCAGAGGAAATCGCGCCGTCAAATTTGCCAGCGTAATTCAAAGAGCCCCGCCCACTGTTGGTTAATATTTATTTAACAATCTATTATCAAAGCTTGCTTATCATCGAAGCGGGCATTGCGAAACCATCTAAGGCTTGTGCGGGACCCCCGCTGACGAACGGATCATATGCCGTTTCTTCCAACCGCCCGGTCAAGGCTGATTAGTATTCAAGGTCGTTGTTCGAAGTAGTCTTTAGTTGAAAAAAGGAATATCCGGGCCAATTGCATGTATTTCCTTGTATTGATTCAGATATCGACGGTTCGGTAACTTACTCCCGCATTGCGGCGGGCGCCGGTGTGACACCGTTTCCCGGTCCAATACTTTGGTTACAAACAACAAAAACGCCAAATCCGCGGAATTAGCCATATCCACTGGAAATTGGCAGAGAGACAAACTCAAGGCGTGCTCTGGAAGTCACGAAAACCCTGCGGATGTTTAGGGGAGGCCCGGGCAGGCGAAATGGTCCGGCGAACAGGTGCTGGCATTGCCTGGGCCGAACGCCAGATCGCAGGTGCGCTGAACGTACGTCGCGAACCGATTCCTTCCGATCGACAAACGGGGCCGACCCAACCCTAGGCGTGCACGATGAAATCGCCGGTGTGCAGGCTCGAGGCCTGGACGTGCTTCAAGAGGATCGAATCGTTGGGGTCGATCTGCAGCAACGTGTCGACGCCCTGTTGAGTGAGGTGATTTTGAATCAGATCCGACGCCGATTTGACGATATTGCCGAACAGGCGCAGGTCGATCATGTCAAGATTAGCATCGAAACCGGCGAGGGTATGCTGCACCGGAGTTGGCCCGGTCGCAGGCGTGAAAACGAACTGGTCGACGCTACCATTGCTCGCACTCGGCACCGGCGGGTCAACAAGCAGCGTCCCGCCCTGCCCATCGCTCTGGAATTTGAAGTTTTCCAGAACGTAGTCCCCGGAGAAATTGATGTTGGCGGTGTTGGTCCCGTCACTCAATGTGAGCGTCCCGCCGGAGCCGGCAGCGTTCTCAACATATGTCTCGGTGGTCAGCTTTGCAAAATTGATATCCTGCAGGTCAATCGCATCAGAATTTGCAAGCGTCCCATCGCCGGAAAAACCGGTGATGATTCCACCGAAATCTTTTGAATCCTGCAATACAAGGGTACCGTTCGTTCCAACATCATTGACGAAACTGACGCCGTCTGCGCTGGCCGCGCTGACGTCCAGGGTCGTGCCGCTATTGATGGTCAGCGCAGAACCGGGCGGAGGATCCGCAACAATCGTGCCGCCACCGCTGTCCGTCGCGAAACTCCAATTCGTATCGTGTCCGGAGAACATCAGCGAGACGCTGGTTGTGCCGTTATTGAACGTCACCGTGCTGATGTTCAACGTCGCGTCATAGTTGACCGTGTCCGACATTGAGGACGTGAAGGTCAGGTCCTTCAAGTCAATCAGGTTGTTTGACGACAGCGTACCGGAGATCAAACCATGGAAATTCGCTGAATGATCCAGGATCAGTTCGCCCTGTCCTGCCTGGAAGGTGACGGTCGTTCCCGAAAATGCGCCATTGACGATCTGGCCGGCAACAGAGCCTCCGATCTCGACGACTGCCTTGTTGGAAATGTTGATCGCGCCGGTGCCGCTGACATCGCCCTCGATATCTATGATCGAAATGTGATTTGAGCTGAACGGACCCGCGTTGAGATTACCGTTGTTGACGAGATTGCCGTCAACATCAAACACGGTGCCGGGATTCGACAATATCGTCGCCCCCGCAGCAACGAACAAATTGTTGATGTCGACATCAGTCGTGCTCGTGACCGTGTATGTTCCGGGCGCGTCGACCGCTACATTTTCGTCCTCGCCGGGAGGAGTGCCATCGCTCCAGTTTGATCCAGTGCTCCAGAGACTGCTGACAGCATTGATCCATTCATCGATGGGCGCCAGCTCAACTATTGTTCCGCCGTTTGCATCCTCGACAAATTGGAAGCTCGACTGCGTATAATTGCCTGAAAAGTGCAGAGTGATGTCGCCGACGTGGACGCCGTCGCTGAATGTGACCGCGCTGATATTCGAAGTCGAATTATAAGAAATCGTCGTGGACATATGGCCTTGACTGAATGCCAAATCCTGAAGATCGATCTGGTCATTCGCTGCAATCAAATGCCCAAGCGAACTGGCCGCAATCAGTCCGGAAAATTGTGCCGCGTGATCGAGAACCAGGTCGCCTTGAGATCCTTCGAAAAACAGGGTTTGAGTCGCTACGACGGAGCCGTTGATTTCAAGATCCAAGCTGTTGCCGATTTTAATGCTTCCAGTCCCTTGGAAGTCGGCCAGGGCGGTAGCGCTGTTCCCCGAGACGAGGATGGTCCCGTTGTTGGTTACCGTGCCGCCCGTCACCTCGGAGCCGTTCAGCGTCAGCGTCTGGCTGGCATCGACCTGAAGCGTGTGATTGGTGTTGGTCACCATATCGTTGAGCAGCGCGGCCGTTCCCGCGACCTCCAGCGTGCCCAGGTTGGTGATGTTTCCGGGGTTGGACGCCGACTGTCCCTGGATCGTGACATTGCCGGTCAGCTTGACCGTATCGCTGAACACGATGCTGCTGCCGATGCTTTCGGTGATCGTCGTCCCGTTCACCGTCACATTGTCCAGCGTCAGTATCTGGCTGGCATCGACCGTCACGCCGCCATTGTTCAGCGTCGCGTTCTGGTCGATCCGGCTCGAGCCCTTGATCTCGATCGCACCGAACTGCCCAGACGTGCCTAGCGCCGTTCCATCATTGATCGTTCCGCCATGGATCGTGGCGCCGTTCAGCGTCAGCTTGCTGCCATCGTCCACCGACAGCGCGGCGCCGCTCGCCGTGTCGGTAAACACCGTGCCGTTCACCGTCACATTGTCCAGCGTCAGTATCTGGCCGGCATCGACCGTCACGCCGCCATTGTTCAGCGTCGCGTTCTGGTCGATCCGGCTCGAGCCCTTGATCTCGATCGCACCGAACTGCCCAGACGTGCCTAGCGCCGTTCCATCATTGATCGTTCCGCCATGGATCGTGGCGCCGTTCAGCGTCAGCTTGCTGCCATCGTCCACCGACAGCGCGGCGCCGCTCGCCGTGTCGGTAAACACCGTGCCGTTCACCGTCACATTGTCCAGCGTCAGTATCTGGCCGGCATCGACCGTCACGTCGCCATTGTTCAGCGTCGCGTTCTGGTCGATCCGGCTCGAGCCCTTGATCTCGATCGCACCGAACTGCCCAGACGTGCCTAGCGCCGTTCCATCATTGATCGTTCCGCCATGGATCGTGGCGCCGTTCAGCGTCAGCTTGCTGCCATCGTCCACCGACAGCGCGGCGCCGCTCGCCGTGTCGGTAAACACCGTGCCGTTCACCGTCACATTGTCCAGCGTCAGTATCTGGCCGGCATCGACCGTCACGCCGCCATTGTTCAGCGTTGCGTTCTGGTCGATCCGGCTCGAGCCCTTGATCTCGATCGCACCGAACTGGCCGGCCGTGCCTGCCGCGGTGCCATCATTGATCGTTCCGCCATGGATAGTGGCGGCATTGAGAATCAACAGTGCACCGTCAATGATTGCCAGTGTCCCCAGATTGGACACGATCTCGGTGTCCAGCGTGTTGCCGCTCCCGGAGACGTTGACCTGACCGGTGTTGGTCAGCTTGCCGCTGCTCAGGCCGCTCGTGCCCTGAAGGTTCAGCGTCCCCTTGTTGGTGACCTGCCCGCCCGAGATCGACGAGGTATCCGCCAGCGTCAGCTTGCCGCCGCTCTCGATGGTCTCCCCGCTCGTCGCATCCTGGTTGGCAATCGTGGTCCCGGTCTGCGCCGTCAGCGTTCCCGTAATGTCGATTGCCGAGGCCGTCCCGGTGTTGAGCACCTGCTCGCCGGTCAGGCTGTTGTTGCTGCCGGAGACGTTGACCTGACCGAAGTTGGTCAGCTTGCCGCTGCTCAGGCCGCTCGTGCCCTGAAGGTTCAGCGTCCCCTTGTTGGTGACCTGCCCGCCCGAGATCGACGAGGTATCCGCCAGCGTCAGCTTGCCGCCGCTCTCGATGGTCTCCCCGCTCGTCGCATCCTGGTTGGCAATCGTGGTCCCGGTCTGCGCCGTCAGCGTTCCCGTAATGTCGATTGCCGAGGCCGTCCCGGTGTTGAGCACCTGCTCGCCGGTCAGGCTGTTGTTGCTGCCGGAGACGTTGACCTGACCGGTGTTGGTCAGCTTGCCGCTCGACAGCGACGCCGTCGTGCCCTGAAGGTTCAGCGTCCCCTTGTTGGTGACCTGCCCGCCCGTCACCGACGAGGTGTCCGCCAGCGTCAGCTTGCCGCCGCTCTCGATGGTCTCCCCGCTCGTCGCATCCTGGTTGGCAATCGTGGTCCCGGTCTGCGCCGTCAGCGTTCCCGTAATGTCGATTGCCGAGGCCGTGCCGGTGTTGAGCACCTGCTCGCCGGTCAGGCTGTTGTTGCTGCCGGAGACGTTGACCTGACCGGTGTTGGTCAGCTTGCCGCTCGACAGCGACGCCGTCGTGCCCTGAAGGTTCAGCGTCCCCTTGTTGGTGACCTGCCCGCCCGAGATCGACGAGGTGTCCGCAAGCGTCAGCTTGCCGCCGCTCTCGATGGTCTCCCCGCTCGTCGCATCCTGGTTGGCAATCGTGGTCCCGGTCTGCGCCGTCAGCGTTCCCGTAATGTCGATTGCCGAGGCCGTGCCGGTGTTGAGCACCTGCTCGCCGGTCAGGCTGTTGTTGCTGCCGGAGACGTTGACCTGACCGGTGTTGCTCAGCTTGCCGCTGCTCAGGCCGCTCGTGCCCTGAAGGTTCAGCGTGCCCTTGTTGGTGACCTGCCCGCCCGTCACCGACGAGGTGTCGGCCAGCGTCAGCTTGCCGCCGCTCTCGATGGTCTCGCCCGAGGTCGTGTTCTGGTTGGCAATCGTGGTCCCGGTCTGCGCCGTCAGCGTTCCCGTAATGTCGATTGCCGAGGCCGTGCCGGTGTTGAGCACCTGCTCGCCGGTCAGGCTGTTGTTACTGCCGGAGACGTTGACCTGACCGGTGTTGGTCAGCTTGCCGCTCGACAGCGACGCCGTCGTGCCCTGAAGGTTCAGCGTCCCCTTGTTGGTGACCTGTCCGCCCGAGATCGACGAGGTATCGGCCAGCGTCAGCTTGCCGCCGCTCTCGATGGTCTCCCCGCTCGTCGCATCCTGGTTGGCAATCGTGGTCCCGGTCTGCGCTGTCAGCGTGCCCGTAATGTCGATTGCCGAGGCCGTGCCGGTGTTGAGCACCTGCTCGCCGGTCAGGCTGTTGTTGCTCCCGGAGACGTTGACCTGACCGGTGTTGGTCAGCTTGCCGCTCGACAGCGACGCCGTCGTGCCCTGAAGGTTCAGCGTCCCCTTGTTGGTGACCTGCCCGCCCGAGATCGACGAGGTGTCCGCCAGCGTCAGCTTGCCGCCGCTCTCGATCGTCTCCCCGCTCGTCGCATCCTGGTTGGCAATCGTGGTCCCGGTCTGCGCCGTCAGCGTGCCCGTAATGTCGATTGCCGAGGCCGTCCCGGTGTTGAGCACCTGCTCGCCGGTCAGGCTGTTGTTGCTGCCGGAGACGTTGACCGATCCGGTGTTGGTCAGCTTGCCGCTCGACAGCGACGCCGTCGTGCCCTGAAGGTTCAGCGTCCCCTTGTTGGTGACCTGCCCGCCCGAGATCGACGAGGTGTCCGCCAGCGTCAGCTTGCCGCCGCTCTCGATGGTCTCCCCGCTCGTCGCATCCTGGTTGGCGATCGTGGTCCCGGTCTGCGCTGTCAGCGTTCCCGTAATGTCGATTGCCGAGGCCGTGCCGGTGTTGAGCACCTGCTCGCCGGTCAGGCTGTTGCCGCTCCCGGAGACGTTGACCTGACCGGTGTTGGTCAGCTTGCCGCTCGACAGCGACGCCGTCGTGCCCTGAAGGTTCAGCGTCCCCTTGTTGGTGACCTGCCCGCCCGAGATCGACGAGGTGTCCGCCAGCGTCAGCTTGCCGCCGCTCTCGATGGTCTCCCCGCTCGTCGCATCCTGGTTGGCAATCGTGGTCCCGGTCTGCGCCGTCAGCGTTCCCGTAATGTCGATTGCCGAGGCCGTCCCGGTGTTGAGCACCTGCTCGCCGGTCAGGCTGTTGTTGCTGCCGGAGACGTTGACCGATCCGGTGTTGGTCAGCTTGCCGCTGCTCAGGCCGCTCGTGCCCTGAAGGTTCAGCGTGCCCTTGTTGGTGACCTGCCCGCCCGAGATCGACGAGGTGTCCGCCAGCGTCAGCTTGCCGCCGCTCTCGATCGTCTCCCCGCTCGTCGCATCCTGGTTGGCAATCGTGGTCCCGGTCTGCGCCGTCAGCGTTCCCGTAATGTCGATTGCCGAGGCCGTCCCGGTGTTGAGCACCTGCTCGCCGGTCAGGCTGTTGTTGCTGCCGGAGACGTTGACCGATCCGGTGTTGGTCAGCTTGCCGCTCGACAGCGACGCCGTCGTGCCCTGAAGGTTCAGCGTCCCCTTGTTGGTGACCTGCCCGCCCGAGATCGACGAGGTGTCCGCCAGCGTCAGCTTGCCGCCGCTCTCGATGGTCTCCCCGCTCGTCGCATCCTGGTTGGCAATCGTGGTCCCGGTCTGCGCCGTCAGCGTTCCCGTAATGTCGATTGCCGAGGCCGTCCCGGTGTTGAGCACCTGCTCGCCGGTCAGGCTGTTGCCGCTCCCGGAGACGTTGACCTGACCGGTGTTGGTCAGCTTGCCGCTGCTCAGGCCGCTCGTGCCCTGAAGGTTCAGCGTCCCCTTGTTGGTGACCTGCCCGCCCGAGATCGACGAGGTGTCCGCCAGCGTCAGCTTGCCGCCGCTCTCGATGGTCTCCCCGCTCGTCGCATCCTGGTTGGCAATCGTGGTCCCGGTCTGCGCCGTCAGCGTTCCCGTAATGTCGATTGCCGAGGCCGTCCCGGTGTTGAGCACCTGCTCGCCGGTCAGGCTGTTGTTGCTGCCGGAGACGTTGACCGATCCGGTGTTGGTCAGCTTGCCGCTCGACAGCGACGCCGTCGTGCCCTGAAGGTTCAGCGTGCCCTTGTTGGTGACCTGCCCGCCCGTCACCGACGAGGTGTCGGCCAGCGTCAGCTTGCCGCCGCTCTCGATGGTCTCCCCGCTCGTCGCATCCTGGTTGGCAATCGTGGTCCCGGTCTGCGCCGTCAGCGTTCCCGTAATGTCGATTGCCGAGGCCGTGCCGGTGTTGAGCACCTGCTCGCCGGTCAGGCTGTTGTTGCTGCCGGAGACGTTGACCGATCCGGTGTTGGTCAGCTTGCCGCTGCTCAGGCCGCTCGTGCCCTGAAGGTTCAGCGTGCCCTTGTTGGTGACCTGCCCGCCCGAGATCGACGAGGTGTCCGCCAGCGTCAGCTTGCCGCCGCTCTCGATCGTCTCCCCGCTCGTCGCATCCTGGTTGGCAATCGTGGTCCCGGTCTGCGCCGTCAGCGTTCCCGTAATGTCGATTGCCGAGGCCGTCCCGGTGTTGAGCACCTGCTCGCCGGTCAGGCTGTTGTTGCTGCCGGAGACGTTGACCGATCCGGTGTTGGTCAGCTTGCCGCTCGACAGCGACGCCGTCGTGCCCTGAAGGTTCAGCGTCCCCTTGTTGGTGACCTGCCCGCCCGAGATCGACGAGGTGTCCGCCAGCGTCAGCTTGCCGCCGCTCTCGATGGTCTCCCCGCTCGTCGCATCCTGGTTGGCAATCGTGGTCCCGGTCTGCGCCGTCAGCGTTCCCGTAATGTCGATTGCCGAGGCCGTCCCGGTGTTGAGCACCTGCTCGCCGGTCAGGCTGTTGCCGCTCCCGGAGACGTTGACCTGACCGGTGTTGGTCAGCTTGCCGCTGCTCAGGCCGCTCGTGCCCTGAAGGTTCAGCGTCCCCTTGTTGGTGACCTGCCCGCCCGAGATCGACGAGGTGTCCGCCAGCGTCAGCTTGCCGCCGCTCTCGATGGTCTCCCCGCTCGTCGCATCCTGGTTGGCAATCGTGGTCCCGGTCTGCGCCGTCAGCGTTCCCGTAATGTCGATTGCCGAGGCCGTGCCGGTGTTGAGCACCTGCTCGCCGGTCAGGCTGTTGTTGCTGCCGGAGACGTTGACCTGACCGGTGTTGGTCAGCTTGCCGCTCGACAGCGACGCCGTCGTGCCCTGAAGGTTCAGCGTGCCCTTGTTGGTGACCTGCCCGCCCGTCACCGACGAGGTGTCGGCCAGCGTCAGCTTGCCGCCGCTCTCGATGGTCTCGCCCGAGGTCGTGTTCTGGTTGGCAATCGTGGTCCCGGTCTGCGCCGTCAGCGTTCCCGTAATGTCGATTGCCGAGGCCGTGCCGGTGTTGAGCACCTGCTCGCCGGTCAGGCTGTTGTTGCTCCCGGAGACGTTGACCTGACCGGTGTTGGTCAGCTTGCCGCTCGACAGCGACGCCGTCGTGCCCTGAAGGTTCAGCGTCCCCTTGTTGGTGACCTGCCCGCCCGAGATCGACGAGGTGTCCGCCAGCGTCAGCTTGCCGCCGCTCTCGATGGTCTCCCCGCTCGTCGCATCCTGGTTGGCGATCGTGGTCCCGGTCTGCGCTGTCAGCGTTCCCGTAATGTCGATTGCCGAGGCCGTGCCGGTGTTGAGCACCTGCTCGCCGGTCAGGCTGTTGCCGCTCCCGGAGACGTTGACCTGACCGGTGTTGGTCAGCTTGCCGCTCGACAGCGACGCCGTCGTGCCCTGAAGGTTCAGCGTGCCGCCGCTCCAGACCGTCACCTGGCCGCCCGAGATCGAGGACGTATCCTGCAGCGTCAGGGTGCTGCCGAAGTCCACCGTCTCGGCATTGTTGAAGGCGCTGTTGGCTATGCCGGTGTTGTCCTTGAGGATGAGCTCGCCGCTGACCTCGAAGTGGCCTCCGCCTCCCTCGTTGGTAACGGCCTCTCCGTCGAAGATATTGTTTGCGTTGAAGACGTGGACGAACCCCCAATTGTCGAAGGCGCCGCTGCCGAGCGTGGCATTGCCTTGAAGATCGACCTCCCCGATGTTGGTGACTTGGCCGCCGCTGATCGAGGAATTGTCCACCGTCAGCACGCCGTTGCCGGCGACGGTCACGTTGGCGGAGTTACCGGTGTTGGTGACGGTGGTGCCGCTCGCCAGAATCAGGAAGCCGCCGAAGTTGGCCAAAATGGTGCCGGCGTTGGTTACCGTCTCGCCGATCAAATAGCCGGGGCCGCTGTCGACTTCAACGGTGGCCGTGTTGTCGAGAGCGCCGCTGCTCAGCGAACTCGACGTCTGAAGATCGAGGAAGCCGTTGTTGGTGACCTGCCCGCCGGAGATCGACGAGGCATTCTGCAGCGTCAGCGATCCACCGCTCTCGATCGTCTCGCCGCTCGACGTCGTTTTGTTGGTGATTGCGGTGCCGTCCTTGACGACCAGCGCGCCGCTGATATCGATCGCGGCGCCGTTGCCGGTGTTGGACACGGTCTCGCCATCCAGCGCGTTGCCGGTCCCGCTCACGTTGACCTGGCCGGTGTTGGTCAGCGAGCCGTTGCCGTTCAGCGCCGCCGTCCCCGACAGGGTCAGCGTGCCCGCGTTGGTGACCTGGCCGCCGCTGATCGAGGAGGTATCGGCCAGCGTCAGCTTGCCGCCGCTCTCGATGGTCTCCCCGCTCGTCGCATCCTGGTTGGCAATCGTGGTCCCGGTCTGCGCCGTCAGCGTTCCCGTAATGTCGATCGCACTGGCGCCACCGGAGTTCGAGACAATCTCGCCATCCAGCACATTGCCGGTCCCGGTCACATTGACTTGGCCGGTGTTGATGAGCGAGCCACCGTTGAGCGAGCTGGTACCCTGAAGATTCAGCGCGCCTTTGTTGGTGACCCGGCCGCCGCTGATCGAGGAGGTGTCCTGCAAGGTCAGCGAGCCCGTGCTCTCCACCGTCTCACCGGAACTCGCGTCCGTATTCGTAATCGTCGTGCCGGTATCGGCTGTCAGCGAGCCCGTGATGTCGATCGCGCTCGCCGTGCCGGTATTGGAAACCGTCTCGTTGCTGAACGTGTTGCCGATCCCGGTGACATTGACCTGGCCATTGTTGATGAGCTGGCCGTTATTCAGGATGCTTCCGTCTGTCAGATCGAGTTCGCCGCCGCCATGGACGTTCACGGTGCCGCCCGTGATGCCGGAGTCGTTGGGATCGGTGCCGAGAACGAGCTTCGCGCCGGAGTCAATGATGATGTCGCCGCCCTTCGCGCCGACAAAATTCATGACATCGACAAGAACATTCAGGACGCCGCCCTGCACTTCGATGATGCCGCTGTTGGTGACGCTCGCGTGACCCTCGAAATCGCCGCCCTGGGCGAGGTTGAGCGTGCCGGTATTGAGCAATTCGCTTGCGTTCAGGACGACGCCGTCATCGAGCAACTCGATCTTGGTGCCGACGTTGATCGTTCCGGAGTTGTGAAGGATCGAGTTGGAGCCAAGGCTGAGCGTCGTGCCGATCGTCAGCGTGCCGAAATTGTCGAGCTCCGGACGATCGCCCAGAGACGTACTGAAGTCATTCAGAGTTACCGAGTTGGCGACCGCATCGGTGCTCGCGTCGATGATGGCCGGAAAGGTCGGGACGAGGCCCTGCGACTGGTTGGTGATGATGATGACGTCGTCGGCGACGCCCGGACGCGTTCCGCCTGACCAGTTTTGCCCGGTAGTCCAGAGACTGTCCGGCGAACCGTCACCGGCAGTGTGGACCCACACCTCGGCCGACTGATTGGTGATCGTAACCTGGACAGTTTTGGTGTCGGTCCCGCCCTGCCCATCCGTCAATGTGACAGTGTAGGTCAGCGTGAGCGTTTGACCCGTCGGGATGAAGCTCGCCAGCGAGGCCGAAAGATCGGCGAGCTGCCAATCGATGATGCCCTTGCCCGTGCCAGAGCTGTCGGTGCCGATCGAGGCCGACAGTGCGGCCGCAAACGTCGCAAGCGACGCAGATGGCACGTTCGATCCGTCGGACATCGTCGCGCTCTTCAGCGCTGTCGATACGCTGTGCTTGTCGGTGAGGTCGACGTCGGTGAACGCAAACGTTCCTGACGTCGCATCGCCAGAGACCAGTGGCCCACTGGATGTGCTGGTCCCGCCGGAAAATGCTATTTTCTGGGGAACGTGATCGGTTGTGATGATCGGCTGGTCGTTGGTCCCCTGGACAACGACGGTGAGGTCGACCGCAGCCGGCTCCGTCACACCGTTGAAAGTAACCGTGGCCGTGGCGTGATAGGTGAAGGTCAGCGTCTCGCCGTTAGCCAGAAAGTCGAACTGGTTATCCGGAACCGAGTAGAGCCACGTCACCGTGCCGTTGTTGGCGTTGTTGCCGCCCGGTACCAGGAGGAGTTTGGTCACCGTCGCCATGATGTCCGCGAACTGCAGGGACGACAGGCCAGACGTCGGCGTGGTCTGTCCGGCTCCGATCACGAAGGAGCCTTTGGCGTTGGTATAGGTCACCGAGGTGAAGTCAGCTGTGACGACCGGTTGATCGGCCGGATTGAGGTCGGTGTATTGCAGGGTGCCGCCGACATGATCGGGGCTGAACTTGTCACCGGTGTGCCCGGTGATCTCGGACGTCCCGAAGGTGGTTTGAGGACCGGAAAGACCGAGACTCGTGAGCGTCAGCGTCCCGGAAAGGTGCGTGGGTCCCTGACCGCCCGAGCCATTGCCAGAAGACGCGCTGTTCGTCTGAGTCGTGTTGGCCGCGGTCTGTACGATCCCCGTTGCAGTCGTACCGTTCTGTTGGAACGTAATCTGTTGGCCGTTGTCGGGGGTGGAACTGCCGAACGCGGAGGCTGTCTTGGTGTTGTTGTTGGTGTTGTCGGTGAACTTCTGCTGGAAGACGTCCGTGATCAGCTTCTGGATGTCCGGCGACAGCGGAACCTGGGTCTGGCTGATGACGCCGTTGTTGATGTTGATCTGCTGGCCGGCCTGATTGACGATCGCGAGCGGCTGCAGCGTCGTCTTGTCGAACAGGATGTAGGAGCCGGTGGTGCCGTCGGGCTCGACCAGCACCTGGAAGCTCGCGTTCGGCTCGCCGTTCGCGCCGGGGACCGAGAAGTCGATCTCGACCAGCACCGCGGTGCCGCGGATGCCCATGGTCGCAACCGGCGTATCGATCTTCATGTCGCCGTGCTTGGCGGTATCGCCCGCGACGAAGGTGACGGTGCCTGCCACGAGGCTGAGCAGCGAGGAGTTGTTCGACCCGTTGGGGTCGTAGACCATGTCGTTCAGCACCATCCTCGCATTCGACGACAGGCCGAACACGGTGCCGTCGATGAAGGTGATGCCGACGGTGGAGTTGGAGCCGGACTGGACGACGTCGCCCTTCTCGACGTTGTCGCCATTGTTGAGAATGATGGAGACGCCATTGCGGATGACCGTCGCGCTGCCGGCGAGCTTGGTGACGTGACCGATGACGTGGTTCGCGCTCGCGTCTGCGCCGCCGGCCTGGCTGACCTGGATATAGCCGGCGAGCGCGTTGACGAGGTCGCCGGTCAGATGCGCGCCGTCGGGCGAGGCCAGCGCCTTGTGCTTCTCGCCCTTGAAGTAGTCATGCAGGACGAGCTCGCGGTCGTCGCCGGACAGGATCAGGTCGACGCCCGAGCGCTTGAAATCGGCGTTGAACAGGAAATGCGCGTCGGGAACGACGATCGCATCTGCCGGCGCATGCGCATGGCCGGGGTTCAGATGGACGAAATGGGAATGACTCCCCGGGCCTTCAGAGGAAATCGCGCCGTCAAATTTGCCAGCGTAATTCAAAGGGCCACCACTATTGGTTAATATCTATTTAATAATGAACCTACAAAGCTTGCATATCATCGAAGCGGCCAGTCCGAAACCATCTTTAGCTTGTGTAACGTGTCACGGATGCGGTGCATGGGCGCGGTCTTTTCTAAGGATTTCGTACCCTCTCCAAGTATTGACCGACACATTTCCAAGTACTTTTTGTCTCACCGAAGAGCTTTCGGGCTGCAGAGCGTATATTTATGTATTCATTCAGATATCGATACTTGGCTGAGCTTTCTCCCGCACTGTCAGGCAGGATAGTGCGCCCGTTTCCGGGCTAATACTGTGAGCCAAATAACAAAACCGCGAAATCTCTCAATTAGCCATATCCTGCGGAAATTAGCGGCATTTCAACCCGAACGGGTGTCGCAATCGCGCTCGCGGAACACAGCGGTTCCATTGCCGGGATCTGCTCATCCCAGCCGGGACGGCAGGTCGCTAAAATTTTAAAGACCCAGGCGAGGGCCATTTCAGCCTGTTTCGAGCTTTCCGGCCGCTTTCCGTTGGCTTTAAGCGGATGAAAAGCCCGCTTCCCCATCATCGCCCGCGAAACGATCCGGTCACGCGCGAGCCTCTCAACGACCTCGCCGATGCCCGGACAAGGGGCGTCAGATGGGGTTGTTCAATCACGCGCGCGCGTTGCGCGCGGCAATGGTCGCATGCCTCGTTGCGTGCTTCGGGCCGGTCAGCGCGGGACATGCCGCGGCGCCGGATTTCACCGGCGCGCTCGGGGCGGCAAGCGAATCCGCCGAGCCTTTCCATCTCTGGACGTCGCGGGTGTTCTGGGGCGGTCTCGTCGCCAAATGGCAGTCGGTCGCGCACAAGCTCGACGACGAGCGGGTGCAGCTTGCACTGTGCGACGGCGACCGCGAGAACTGCGCGTCGGATGCCGCCTTGCAGCTGCTGTCCATCGTCGATGCCGGCAAGCAGCGCGAGGGCCGCGCCCGGCTCGGCGAAATCAACCGCGCCGTTAATCTTGCGATCCGCCCGATGACCGATCTCGCCCAGTTCGGCCAGGAGGACGTCTGGAGTTCGCCGCTCGCCACCTTCTATCGCGGCGCCGGCGACTGCGAGGATTATGCAATTGCGAAATTCGTCGCACTGCACATGGCTGGCATCCCGGCCGAGGATTTGCGGATCGTGGTCCTGGCCGACACCTTGCGCGGCGAAGGCCACGCGGTGGCCGCCGTCCGCCTCGACGGCCGCTGGCTGATCCTCGACAACCGCCGCATGGCCATGGTTGAAGACATGGCAGTCCGGAATTATCGCCCGCTGTTCGTGATCGACCAGTCGGACGTCATGAAATATTCCGAGGCGCCACTGCTTGCAAGCCGCGCAGATCGCGCGCCGGCAGCGGTGTCATCTTCAGCGTTGCGGCCAGAACAGATCGCGGCCGACTATTAGCGCATGATCCGGAAAAGTGGTGAAGCGGCTTTCCGAAAAGACCATGCGCAAAACAATAAACTGAAGCACGACGCCGATCGTCAGGGAGCCATCACGCGAGTCGCGCCGGGCGCGGCGATTCGGCGCGGGCCGTTTCATTTCGCCTTGTCCCCTCGCCATCCTTACCGGTAGCATGACGAACGCTGTGATTGCAGTCTCTCCCCGGGCAGGGCTTTTTCTAATGCGGGCAGTTTGGCTTATGGCCGCGGCCATTCAATTCGGCCTCGCGTGTCCAGCGTCGGCGCAGGACACGCCCTCCATCAGCGAAAAGTTGCCGCTGTTTGCTGACAACCATTGCGCCACGCACAAGGATCCCGCCAATCAGATGGTCTGCGGCGATCCCGACCTTAACGCCGCCGGCGAGAAACTAAGCGCGGCGATTCAGGGGCGAATGAACCGCCTTGCCGACCGCAGGGCCGCGATCGAGGACAACGCCCAATGGGCCAAGGACCGCAGCAGAAGCTGTGGCATTTTCGGGCGCAATCCGGTTCGACCGGAGGATTTCGTGCGCGTGAAAGCGTGTCTGCTGCTCGAGAGCGAAGAGAGGACCGCGATGCTGCGCGATCCGAATTTCGACTGTCTCGCCGCCAATTCAGCGGCGGGCGCGCTGATCTGCAGCGAACCGACGCTCGAACTCGGCGAAACCGAGCTGAACGTGCTGGTGCGCGCGCTGATCGGCAAGCTCAAAGACGACGAGGCGCAGGAGGCGTTCGCCGAATACGCCAGATGGATCAGGGATCGCGACCGTAAATGCAATCTGGCGGGCAAAGACAATGTGCCGCTCGCCGAGCTCCCGCCATCGTCGGAAGACTGCCTTGAAAACTGGCTCAAGGAGATGACGGCGGGGATGACCGTCGCGAAGAACGATCCGAAGCTGGTATTCGGACGACGCCTCGCGGCGTCGCGGCCGAACGCCGACGCCGTCGACCTCTGCGTCTCGCAGATCCACGCGCAAAATGCCTGCGGCGATTTCTTGCGGGTCAGGCGGGTGTACGAGCTCGACAATCAAGTGGCGGATCAGGGCGCGCTGGTCACGGCCAGCATCGAGATGGTCGTGCTCTCTCCTTTTGCGGTCTGCAGCCCGGTGGCATCGAACTGTACCGGAACGTGCTGGGATCTGCGAACCGGCAAACCCGGACCGGCGCCGCCGAACAGCCGGGACAGCTTTGGCGTGACCGCTCGTGTGCGGATCGAGAAGGCGTTTTCGTTTCAGAAGACGGACAACGGCCGTTGGCGCTGCAGCGCTAGCGCGCTGCAGCCGGTCGCATCCGGCATCACCTATAGCGGGCCGTAGGGCGTGAATCGATAAACTTCAGAGTGTCCGGCGGACGTCTGCCTTGTGCCCAACAGCGGCATGAGTGAGTGCCGAGAGTTCTGCCGCGCGCAGGATGACAAACCAGCTTATTCGATGAGCTCATCGACGATCGACAACACGTTGCCCGGGATCGTCAGCCCCAGCGCGTCGGCCGTCTTGCGATTGAGTACAAATTCGAATTTTGTGGGCTGAAGCACCGGCAAATCGGCAGGCCTCGCGCCCTTCACAATGCGCGCGGCATAGGTGCCGATCAGTCGATAGGTATCGGGCAAATCATTTCCATAGCTCATGAGACCACCGGAGACGACGGACTCCCTGAGCGAATAAATCGCCGGGACACGATTGGACGCCGTCAATTCGGCGAGCCTGTCCCGGGCTGCTGCAAAAAAAGCATCGGCGGGAACCAACAGCGCGGGAATCATCTTCTCGACAATGGATTTGAAAGCCGCGTCAAGGTCGGAATCGTTCCTGGCTTCCAAAAACTCGACCCTGAGGCCGATCGTCCGCGCGGCTTCGTCGATGTCCTTTCGCTGAGACGCGGCCGTTATGCTGTCCGGGTTCAAGAGTGCGCCCACAGTGGCTATTCCCGGCTTTACGTCCCGCAGCAGCCCAAGCCGCTTTGCCTCGATCACGGCGTTTAAATTGCTGACGCCCGTAACGTTGCCGCCCGGTCGGCTTAAACTTGCAACAAACCCGCCCACAACCGGATCACCAATGAAAATCGCAACGATTGGAGTCGTGCGGGTCGCAGCGGCTGCCACTTTCGCAGTCATGTCCCCGCCCACCGATATCAGCACCGTGGGTTGTCGGGCCAACAGATCCGACGCCTGTCCAGCGAGACGTTCGTAATGACTCTCGGCCCAACGGAAATCGATGGTGACGTTTCGCCCCTCGGTGATGCCGTATTCAGCCAAACCTTTGCGAAAGGCATCCACCAAATGCGCGCTCTCCTTGGCCGACCGCGCGCTGAGAAATCCAATGACCGGCTTGTCGGAAAGTTGTGCGTTCGCGGCAAGCGGCCAAACCGCTGAACCGGCGATTACCTTGATGAACTCGCGCCGCCTCATTCGATCTTCAGCCTTGGACCAAATCCATAGCGGTGAGATCAGAACACAGGCTGAACCTTTGGCCAATGCCCCTTTGTCGCCTTGGGGTCATTCGCGTCGATCCGGCATGACCGCCGCGTGTCCCCGTTACGAGGTAATCTCGGAAATGCGGTTGTCCGGTTTTGCCGGTCTGCCTCGAAATTCCGCGCCGTGAACATGCTGCACCGCGTCCGCCAAAGCCCGTTGTTCGGGCATGAACTTTTCGGAAAGCCGCTTCACACTTTTCCGGATCACGGGCGGCACGCATTTCGTTTGGCGAAAAAATGGCGACAGAAATTTTCTCTTTTTGCGCGTGACGCGTGCCTTTGATTGACGCAAGCGGCAGGAAGCATACGATCCCAACCACGATCCTTCAGAGATCGAGATCATTGGGAGGTGAGAATGCCAAGCTTGCCGCAGATCGATTCTGCTTGCCGGTTCACCGGCGCCATCCTGCTCGGTCTTGCAATATCGTGCGGCGGCGCGCTCGCCGAAGATTTGACACAAGCAAAGATCAAGGCGGCGACAGGGGCAGTCGACGGCGCCTTCATCAAGGGCAACACCGCGAGTTCGAACGACTGGCCGACCATCGGCCTCGACTATGCCGAGACGCGCTTCTCCAGGCTCAGCCAGATCACCTCCGACAACGTCAAGGGCCTCGGCCTCGTCTGGAGCTACAATCTCGAATCTTCGCGCGGCGTCGAAGCGACGCCGGTCGTGGTCGACGGCATCATGTACCAGACCGCGTCATGGAGCGTGGTACACGCGATCGACGCGCGCTCTGGAAAGAAAATCTGGACCTTCGATCCCGGCGTCAATCGCGAGCAGGGCTACAAGGGTTGCTGCGACGTGGTCAATCGCGGCGTTGCGCTGTGGAAGGGCAAGGTATTCGTCGCCGCCTATGACGGCCGGCTGATCGCGCTCGATGCGGCGAACGGCCAGAAGGTCTGGGAAAAGGACACGCTGATCGACCACGATCACTCCTACACCATCACCGGCGCGCCACGCGTCTACAATGGCAAGGTGCTGATCGGCCAGGGCGGCGCGGAATATGGCGCGCGCGGCTACATCACCGCCTACGACGCCGACAGCGGCAACCAGCTCTGGCGCTGGTTCACCGTGCCCGGCGATCCTTCGAAGCCGTTCGAGGATTCCTCGATGGAAGCCGCGGCCAGGACCTGGGATCCCGCCGGCAAGTACTGGATCAACGGCGGCGGCGGCACGCCATGGGACACCATCGCCTACGACCCTGACCTGAACATGGTCTATATCGGCACCGGCAACGGCGCGCCGTGGAATCGCAAGATCCGCAGTCCGTCCGGCGGCGACAACCTCTATCTCGCCTCGATCGTCGCGCTGAACGCCGACACCGGCAAATATGTCTGGCACTATCAGGAGACGCCCGGCGATCACTGGGACTACACCTCAACCCAGCCGATGATCCTCGCCGACATCGCTATCGACGGCGCGCCGCGCAAGGTGATCCTGCACGCGCCGAAGAACGGCTTCTTCTTCGTCATCGACCGCACTAACGGCAAGTTCATCTCGGCAAAAAACTTCGTCGACGTGAACTGGGCGACCGGCTACGGCGCCGACGGACGGCCGATCGAGGTGCCGGCAGCGCGCGGCGACGAGCCCTATGACTCGATCCCCGGCCCTTACGGCGCGCACAACTGGCACCCGATGTCGTTCAATCCGCAGACCGGGCTGGTCTACCTGCCGGCGCAGAACGTGCCGCTCAACCTGACGCCGGAGAAGACGTTCGAGCAGAACGCGGCGACACCCGGCAAGTTCGGCGGCACCACCGGCTGGAATGTCGGCTTCGTGCTGAACGGCGTCCCGCCGAAAGCGCCAACCTATGGCCGCCTGCTCGCGTGGGACCCGGTCAAGCAGAAGGAAGCCTGGCGCGTCGAATATCCGGCACCGTGGAACGGCGGTACCCTGACCACGGCAGGCAATCTCGTGTTCCAGGGCACCGCCGACGGACGCTTCGTCGCTTACGACGCGACTTCCGGCAAGACCGTGTGGGAGACGCCGACCGGTACCGGCGTGGTCGCGGCAGCATCAACCTACATGCTGGATGGCGTGCAATATGTGTCGGTCGCGGTCGGCTGGGGCGGCGTGTTCGGCATCGCCGATCGCGCCACGCAGCTGCGCAGCCCGGGCACGGTCTACACCTTTGCGCTCGGCGGCAAGGCCAAGCTGCCGGAGTTCGTGAAGTATCAGACCGAAAACCTGCTGGAAGGCGTTCCCTACGACAAAGCCCACTATGACGAGGGCACTGCGATCTATGTCGTGGCCTGCGCCACCTGCCATGGCGTGCCAGGCGTCGACAATGGCGGCAACGTCCGCAATCTCGGCTTCGTGCCGAAGGAGGAGATCATCAACCTGAAGGACATCGTCTTCAACGGACCTTTCAAGGATCGCGGAATGCCCGACTTCACCGGCAAGCTGAAGGAAGAGGACATTCCGAAGCTGCAGGCCTTCATTCAGGGCACCGCCGACGCGGTCCGGCCGAAGAAGTGACGCTCTGTTCCCTCTCCCCGCGCGCGCGCGGGGAGAGGTGAAGAGCGATGCTCGTGCCTGCAAATAAAAAGGGCTGCGCGAGAGCATCGCGCAGCCCCTTATTATTTCTCGTGACGCCCCGTCAGAACATCAGATTGTCCTTCACCAGCACCCAGCGGCCATTCTTGATCTGCTGGATCTGGGTGATGGTGTTGGCGAGGTGGTCGGTCTTGGAGAACTTGGTCGGCGGCGAGTTGAAGATGTCGAGGAACTTGTCGCCGGACTCCAGCGCGTCGAGCATCTTCTGGCCAGTCAGATCCTTGCCCGCCTTGTTGGCATAGAAGGCAAAGGTCTCGACCGCGTTGTAGCCGATGATCGCCTGGGTATTGGCGTCGGCGCCGAACATCTTCTTGTAGTTCGCGAGCCAGTCCTTGACCTTGCCCTTGGCCGTGTCCTCGTAGGGGATTTCGAAGCCGGAGGCCGCATAGAGCCCTTCGACCGCGTCCTTGCCGAGCAAGGGCACTTCAAGCACGTTGGTCGGCGTAGCGCCGAGGAAGGTGACGTCCCAGCCGAGCTTCTTGGCCTCGCCCATCGCGCCGATGGTTTCGCGGAGGATCGTGCCAAGCAGGACCATGTCGCAGCCGTCGGCCTTCATCTTGGCGATCTGCGCGGAGAAGTCGGAAGCGCCGCGCTTGTAGCTCGTCACCGAGGCAGCCTTCAACTTCATCACATCGAGCTGCTGGTTGAAGCCGTCGAGCACGTTTTTGCCGTACTCGTCGTCCTGATGCATGATGCAGGGCTTCTGGAAGTGCTTCCAGTCCACCATGTACTTGATCGCGGCACGCGTGCTCTCTACGTAAGGCAGGAGGTTATTGAACTTCAGCCGTTCCTGCGGCTTTGCGGGATCGAACTTGAAGGTGAACTCGGCCGCCGTCAGCGGAAACAGCTGCAGCACGCCGGCGTCAAACAAGATGTCCTGCGCGGCAAGCACGGTCGGCGAGCCCATCGGGCCCACCATCGCGAAGATCTTGTCGCGCTCGATCAGCTTTTGCGAGGCCAGCACCGCCCGCTTCGGATCGTAGCCGGTATCCTCGACGATCAGCTTGATCTTGCGCCCCTGGACGCCGCCGGCGGTGTTGATTTCCTCCACCGCCATCTTCATGCCGTTGGACACCGGCACGCCCCAACCCTTGATCGGACCCGACAGATCCTGGTGCGTCCCGATCACGATCTCGCTGGCCGAGATGCCTTCGTTGGTGACCTTGGTCTGGGCGATGGCCGGCGTCAGCGTCAGCGCGAACGCGCTGACTGCTAGGCCGAGTGCCCTTAACGATTTCGACATTTCACGTCTCCTCTTCCCTTTACCGATTTCTCTTGTCGATTCTTCGTGGCCCGCATCGAAAAGAAGGCCGGGCCAGTTGTCGCCTTCTCCGCTTCTCAAAAACCTGTCCTCTGCGTCACGCCACCGCGCGCTCGCGATACATCGCGTCGATCTCGCCGGCGTAACGCTTGTTCACGAAATTCCGCTTCAGCTTCATGGTCGGCGTCAGCTCCTCGTCCTCGGGGGTCAGCTGGCGCTCGATCAGGAAGAATTTCTTGATGGTCTCGACGCGGGCGAAGTTGACATTGACCGCCTCGATCTCCCGCCAGATCAGGTCCTGCACCTCCTGCGCGCGGCACAGGCTCGCATAGTTGGTGAAGGGGATGTCGTTGTCCTGCGCGAATTTCTCGACGTTTTCGTGGTCGATCATGACCAGGCAGGTGAGGTAGGGCCGTTTGTCGCCGACCACGACGGCATCCGAGACGTAGGGCGAGAATTTCAGCTGGTTCTCGATCTCCGACGGCGTGATGTTCTTGCCGCCGGAGGTGATGATGATGTCCTTCATCCGGTCGGTGATCTTGACGAAGCCCCGATTGTCCATGGCGCCGACGTCGCCGGTATGCAACCAGCCATTGGCGTCGATGGTCTCGGCGGTCTTCTCCGGCTGGTTCAGATAGCCCTGAAACAGGAAATCGCCCTTGATCAGGATTTCCCCTTCCGGCGATAGCTTGACCTCGCCCCAGGGCACGGACTTGCCGACCGAGCCGAGCTTGATGTCGTCCGACGGCATCAGAGTCGCGATGCCACAATTCTCGGTCTGGCCGTAGACCTCGCGCAGGTCGATACCGAGCGCGAGATACCAGCGGATCAGATCCGGCGCGATCGGCGCCGCGCCGGTGAACGCGATGCGGCAGCGGTCGAGCCCGATCATGCGGCGGATGTTGCGGAACACCAGCCGGTAGGCGAGGCGGTTGGCGAGCCGCAACGACAGTGGCGGTGTGCTGCCTTCCAGCCTGTGCTCGGTCATGCGGTTGCCGATCGCGAGCGCGCGCTTGTACATCCACTTCTGGAAACCTGTTGCGTCCTTCAGCGCAATGGTGACGACCGAATAGAATTTTTCCCAGATGCGCGGCACCGCCAGGAATACGGTCGGCTGCACTTCGCGCAGATTGTCAGGCACCGTCTCCGGGCTCTCGGCGAAATTCATCACCGAGCCAAGCGCGAGCGAAGTGTAGTAACCGCCGACGCGCTCGGCGACATGGCATAGCGGCAGGAACACCAGCCGCTCCTCGCTGTCGCTGGCGGGGATCAGATCGTTGGCGTGACGCATCTGGTGCACCACGCTGCGGTTGGCGTGCATGGCGCCCTTGGGCGGCCCGGTCGTGCCCGAGGTGTAGACGAGAACGGCAAGATCGTCCGCGGAGCGGCTTGCGACCATCCCCTGCCATAGGTTTTCGCGGCCCTGGATGTGATTGCGGCCGAGCGCGGTGAACTCGGCGAGCGACATCGCCATCGGATCGGAGAAACCGGTGAGGAGGCCTTCCATATCGAAAATGACGATGCGCTCCAGGGTCGGGCAGCGCGCGCGGCAGCTCAGGATCTTGTCGAGTTGCTCTTCATCCTCGACGAAGACCACCCTGGTGCGGGAATCGTTGACGAGATATTCGACCTGCGCGGCCGAGTCGGTCGGATAGATTCCGGAGGAGACTCCGCCGGCGCAGAGGATGCCCATGTCGGCATAGACCCATTCCGGCACGGCGTTCGACATGATGGAGGCGACGTCACCGGGACGAAAGCCGATCGCGTGGAGCGCGTACGCGATATCCCTGGAGATCGCGAGCCACTCGCGCCAGGTCGTCGGCTGCCAGATGCCGAATTTCTTTTCGCGAATCGCCGCCCTGTCGCCGCGCGTTTCCACGGCGAGCACAAAACTCTTCGCAATCGTATCGGCGACAGTCAGCACTGCCGGTGCGGCCATGCCGTTTCCTCCCTCACGTGTTCTGCCTGGTATGCCAGCTTGAGCCGGTCTTGGTGCCCGAAGCAGCGCTAGTGTCCCGGTTCTGACATTCGCACGCCGCTGCGGCAAGTCCTTTGCGAATGTCAGAACCAAAGGGACACTAGCAAATATTATTGCTAGTGCGGTTTGGATTTGACATTCGCCATGAGGACTCGCGGAGCCACCGGAGCGAATGTCAAATCCACCGCACTAGTACTAACGCCAGGTCTTCTTCTTTTTCCAGCGCCGTTCGCCGCGCGCGCCGGCTTCCTTGGCGCCAAGGTAGAACTCCTGAATGTCCTGGGAATGCATCAAACGGTCGCAAGTGTCGTTCATCACGATCCGGCCGATCTCCAGCACATAGCCGTAATGCGCGGTTTCCAATGCGACTTTGGCGTTTTGCTCGACCAGCAGGATCGACATGCCCTGCTCTTCATTGACGCGGCGGATGATCTCGAAGATCTCCCTGACCAGGATCGGCGACAGGCCCAACGACGGCTCGTCCAAAAGTAGTAGGGTCGGCCGGTTCATCAGCGCGCGCCCGATCGCGAGCATCTGCTGCTCGCCGCCGGAGAGCTGCCCGGCCGGCTGGTCGATTCGCTCCTTCAGCCGCGGGAAATAGCCGTAGACCCGCTCCAGATCCTCGGCCACCCCGTCGCGATCGGCACGCGGATAGGCGCCCATCATGAGGTTCTCTCGCACCGAGAGGAACGGAAACACCTCGCGTCCTTCCGGCACGTGGCTCAGCCCCAGCCGCACGATCTTGTCGGCCTCCATGCGCTGGATCGGTCGCCCCAAGAATTCGATGCTGCCCTTCTGCGGATCGAGAATGCCCGAGATGGTCTTCAAGACCGTGGTCTTGCCGGCGCCGTTGGCGCCGAGCAGCGTGACGATGCGGCCGCGCGGCACTTCGAGCGAGATGCCGCGGATCGCCATGATCGGCCCGTAATAACTCTCGATGTTGCTGACCTTCAGGATGATGTCCGGCGCAGTCATCCCTTCACGCTCCCAAATAGGCGGCGACGACATCAGGGTGGCCCTGCACCTCGGCAGCGCTCCCCATCGCCAGCACGCGGCCGTAATTCAACGCGATCACGCGATCGGAGACGCGGTTCACCAACGTCATGTCGTGCTCGACCATCACCACGGTGATGCCGAGCTCGGACTTCATGTCGCGGATCCAGAACGACATGTCGTCGGTCTCCTCGACATTGAGGCCTGAGGACGGCTCGTCCAGCAGGATCAGCTTCGGCTCGGAGCACAGCGCGCGCGCCAGCTCGATCACCTTGCGCACGCCGTAGGGCAGGCCCGAGATCAGCTTGTCGCGATAGGGTTCGAGATCGAGGAATTCGATCACATGCTCGACCCTGCGGCGATGCTCCTTTTCATTGGCGCGCACGCTCGGCAGGAACAGCACTTCCTGCCACAGCTGGGTCGCCGAATGGCGATGGCGGCCGACCAGCAGATTGCTGAGCACGGTCGCATTCTCGAACAGCTCGATGTTCTGAAAGGTGCGGGCGATGCCGAGCCGCGCAATGCCGTAAGCCGGCACTTCGGTGATGTCCTGGTCCTCGAAGAAAATCTTGCCCGAGGTCGGGGTGTAGATGCGCGAGATCAGGTTGAAGATCGAGCTTTTGCCGGCGCCATTGGGTCCGATGATGGAGAGAATCTCGCCTTTCTCAACCGCAAAGGACACGGCATCGACCGCTTTCAGGCCGCCGAAATGCAGCGAGATGTTTTCCGCGCGGAAGTAGCTCATCGGTTCCGCTCCGATTTCACATAGATCTTCTGCCGCTTGAAAGTGGCGCGCTTGTAGAGCGGGAACAGCTGGAAGAACAATTTGATCTTGAGCCAGCGGCCGTAGAGGCCGAGCGGCTCGAACAGCACGAACAGTACGATGATCACGCCGTAGATCGCGCCCTTCAAGCCGTTGGCGGAGGCAAAGGCGGCAACGCTGTCCTGGATATGCGAGACGCGTTCGCCGCCTGCACCAAGGGTCGCCGCAACACCGGCGATGATTCCGGGCATGTCGTCCTTCAAGTAAGTCAGGAACGGATCGATCATGACGATGAAGATCGCGCCCAGTACCGCGCCATGCAGGCTGAAGGTGCCGCCGATCAGGATCACGATGATGAATTCGATCGAGAGCTGGAGCGTGAACATCTCCGGGCTGATGAAGGAGAGCTTGTGGGCGAAAAGCACCCCGGCAAAGCCGGTGATGGCGGCGGAGATCGCGAACGACTTTACTTTGTAGAGGGCAACGTTGATGCCCATGCTGCGCGCCGCGGTTTCGCTGTCGCGGATCGCGACAAAGGCGCGGCCCGTCGGCGAGCGCAGCAGGTTGAGCGCGCCGACGATGGTCAGGATCAACACTGCAAGACAGAGGAAATAGAACGCCGGGCTGTCGCGCGACACCTGCGTGCCGAGCAGCTGGATGGTCTTGATCCGCATGCCCTCGTTGCCGTGGGTCACGCTCTCCCATCGCGCCAGGATTTCCTCGACGATGAGGGCAAAGGAGATGGTGGCAATGACGAGATAGATGCCTTGCAACCGCAAGGCCGGAAATCCGACGATGGCGCCGATCACGCCGGTCAACAGGCCGGCGGCGAGGAAATACACCGGAAACGGCACATTATATTGCTGCAAATAGGCCGCGGTATAGGCGCCGATCGCAAGGAAGGCGGCGTGCCCGAGCGAGGCCTGCCCCGTGAAACCGGTCAGGATCAGCAGCGCCACGCCGACGGTAGCGTAGATGCAGACGAACACGAGCTGGCTGACGAGATAGTTCGACAGCGCGTAAGGCGCGATCGCCAGCAGCACCAACAGCGTGCCGTAGGACCAGACATAGCCCGAATGCGGAAACAGGCGGATGTCGTCTTCATAGTCGGTCTTGAACAGGAAGCGCATCGCTCAGACCTTCTTGCGGTGGGGAAGGCCGAACAGGCCTTCGGGTTTGAGCAGCAGCACCAGCAGCAACACGATGTAGGGCGCGACGTCCTTCCACCCTTCCGCCAAATAGAAGCCAGCCATGCTTTCGATCACGCCGATCAGGACACCGCCGACCACCGCACCGGGGATCGAGCCGAAGCCGCCGAGCACGGCGGCCGGAAATGCCTTCAACCCGAGCACCAGCCCGACATTGGAGTGGATGAACGTGATCGGCGCCAGCAGCACGCCCGCGCAGGCCGCGACCGCCGCGCTGATCGCCCAGACGATCGACACCACGCGCTTGACCGGAATCCCCATGTAATAGGCGGCGAGCATGTTCTCGGAACTGGCGCGCATCGCCGTGCCAAGCGTGGTCTTGTTGAAGAAGAGATAGAGCAGCGCGCAGAGGATGACGGTCGCTGCGATCACCGACAGCTTGTCATAGGCGAGCACAAGGCTGCCGATCCGCAACACGCCCTGGCTGAAGGGGGTCTCGATCTTGAGATCGTCGGTGCCCCAGATCATGCCGGCAATCGAGCGCAGGAAATAGCCGAGCCCGATGGTCGCCATGATGATGGAGAACTGGGGATAGCCGAGGATCGGCCGCACCACGACGCGCTCCGCCAGCATGCCGAATGCCGCCATCGCCAGTACCGCGCCGGCAAAGCCGATCCAGTAATTGAGGCCGAGCATGCCGATGAAGGTGAAGGCGAAGAAGCCGCCCAGCATCATCAGGTCGCCCTGCGCGAAATTCACGACCTCGGTCGCCTTGTAGACAAGGACGAAACCGAGTGCGATCAGGCCGTAGACGCAGCCGAGCGCGATGCCGCTGACCAGCTGCTGAACGAAGTCCAGCATTCATGTCCCTCCCCGGCGCGCGGCAATTCTTACACGACCGTCTGCGCACCTCCGCTTCGCATTCAGCCGAAAGCTTTTGGCGGAGTCAATCGAACGCTAGTTGCCGGACCGTGGAATTTGTGCGGGCCGGATTCACCGCGCCGAAACGTCTTCGGTCCATGGTCTCTCCCGACCAGGCTGGACGACATTTTCATGAACGGCGACACATCCGCGCTGCGGCTGCGAGGGTTAACAAAGCGTTTTGACCGGCTTGCGGTCGATGTGCTCGACTTGACCGTCCACAGTGGCGAGTTCTACGCTCTGGTCGGCCCCAACGGCGCCGGCAAGACCACGACCTTGCGGATGGTCGCGGGCCTGCTTAAGCCTGATGCGGGCGCGGTCGAGATTTTCGGCATCGATGCACTTTCCGATCCGGTCGCCGCCAAACAGGTGATGGCGTGGGTCTCCGACGAGCCGATGATCTACGACAAGCTGACGCCGCTGGAATACCTGGAATTCGTCGCCGGTCTGTGGGGCATCGCTCCGAAGACAGCGCAAGCCACCGCCCATGAGCTGCTGGTCTCGCTCGGCCTGGCGCCGCATCTGAACGAGCGTTGCGAAGGATTTTCGAAGGGCATGCGGCAGAAGGTGGCGCTGGCGGGCGCGCTGGTGCACGACCCGCGCCTGATCATCCTCGATGAGCCGCTAACCGGGCTCGATGCGCTGTCCGCGCGTCACGTGAAGGGACTGCTGGGGAATCGCGTTCGGGCCGGCTGCACTGTCATCATGACCACGCATATTCTCGAGGTCGCCGAACGGATGGCGGATCGGATCGGCGTGATTGCCGCAGGCCGGCTGGTCGCCGAGGGCACACTCGCCGAGCTGCGTCAGCAGAACGGCCACACCGACACCAGCCTCGAGGATCTCTTCATCGCGCTCGTCGAGACGAAAGCCGCCGCATGAGCTCAGCGACCACTCTCACTTGGTTCGCCCGGCACGAGCTGCGGCTTGCCTGGCGCGAATGGCTGGCGATGATGACCGGCGGGCGGCGCCGGCGCACCCGCGCCGCCATTATCGGCCTCATCATCTTTGCCGCCGTCATGCATCTGCCGGCCTGGGCGGTGGTCGGGCGTTTTGCGACCTTGCAGGCGCCGCTCGACAAATCCTCGCTGATCGTGCTGTCGGCGACCATCTTGCTCGCCTGGGCCTTGATGCTGTCGCAGGCGATCGAGTCGGTGACGCGGGTGTTCTACGCTCGCGCCGACCTCGATCTGATCATGTCCTCGCCCGCGACGCTGCCCAACATCTTCTCGGTCCGCATCGTCTCGATCGCGATCTCCGTCACCGGAATGGCCCTGTTGCTGTCCACGCCCTTTGTCGACGTGCTCGCCTTCAACGGCGGCTTGAGATGGTTCGCAGCCTTCGGCGTCGTCGCGGCGATCGGGCTCTCGGCGGCGGCCTTTGCCATCGCGATCACGATCATCCTGTTCCGCCTGATCGGGCCGGCGCGGACGCGGCTGATCGCGCAGATTCTTGCTGCCGTGATCGGCGCCGGCTTCGTGATCGCGCTGCAGATCGCCGCCATCCTGTCCTATGGCACGCTGTCGCGCTTTGCGGTGCTGACCTCGGATGCCGCGGCCGGCATCGCACCCGATGCGAACAGCATCGTCTGGTGGCCGTCGCACGCCGTGCTCGGCGACGGCGAAGCGTTGATGCTGCTCCTGGCATCAAGCCTCGTGGCACTCGGCGTGGTCATGGCGGCGTTCTCGCCACGCTTTGCCGATACGGCCGTAACCGCGGCGGCCCATGCCGCGTCCAGCCGCCGCGGCAAGGGCGCGCGCAGTTTTCGAGGCGGCTCGCGACAGGCAGCGCTACGGTACAAGGAATTCCGGCTGCTGCGGCGCGATCCCTGGCTGATGTCGCAAACCCTGATGCAGCTACTCTATCTCGTGCCGCCGGCCATCTTCCTGTGGCGCAGCTTCTCCGACAGTTCCACCGCGATCGTGCTGATCACGCCCGTGATCGTGATGGCCGCAGGCCAACTCGCAGGCGGCCTCGCATGGCTGACCATCTCGGGCGAGGACGCCGCCGACCTGGTCGCGACCGCACCGCTGCCGCCAATGCGCGTGATCCGCGCCAAGATCGAGGTGGTGCTGATCGCGATAACAGCGGTGTTCGCGCCGCTGGTCGCGGCACTTGCCATCGTCGCGCCGCTGCAGGCCGCAGTCACGGTGGCCGGGGTTCTTCTCGGCGCGGCGTCGTCGACCGCGATCCAGCTCTGGTTTCGCGTGCAGGCGAAACGCAGCCAGTTTCGCCGCCGCCAGACCTCCTCGCGGCTTGCGACCTTCGCGGAAGCCTTCTCGTCGATCGGATGGGCGGCGACCGCGGCAGTCGCGCTCGCCGTTCCAGAGGCCGCGGTCGTCAGTGGCCTGATGACCTGCGCGATCGTCGCCGCGACCTGGAAGCTCAGCCCGAAGCGGATTTGATTCTCAAGCCTTCACCAATTCCATCACCCCCGCCGCAAACGCCTCCGGCGTCTCCTGCGGCACGTTGTGGCCTGCGCCCTTCACCACGCGATGGATGCGGCGCGCGGTGAATTTCGCAGCACTGGCGCTGCCGTCGCCGGCCGCAACCACACCGTCGGAATCGCCATCGAGCGTAACCGCCGGGACCGCGATCGCTGGCATCGCCGCGAGCCGCTTTGACAGCTCGGCATAGCGCGGGTCGCCGTCGGCATTTCCGAAGCGATGGCGGTAAGAGTGGATCGCGACATCGACAAAATCGGGATTGTCCAGTGCCGGCATTGAGCGATCGAAGGTGGCATCGTCGAAATCCCAGTTCGGCGACCACTCCTCCCAGAGCATTCGCGCGATCCGGCGCCGGTTGGCGGCAAGCCCGGCGCGTCCCCGCTCGAGCTGGAAGTAATATTCGTACCACATCGCCTCTTCGCTCTCGGGCGCAGCAGGCAGCATCGCGCGCGACAGGTCCTGGATCAGATAGGAGTTGACGGTGACGAGCCCGGCGCAGCGATCCGGCCACAGCGCGGCTGCGACGGTCGCCGCGCGCCCTCCCCAATTGTGGCCTGCGAACACCGCACTCTTGATTTTGAGTGCATCCATCAGCGCGATCACGTCGGCGCCGAGCGCGGCCTGCTCGCCGGAACGCAATGTCGCCGTATCGCGGAAGCGCGTTTCGCCATAGCCGCGCAGACAGGGAACGATGACGCGGCAGCCTTTCGCGGCAAGGATCAGTGCGACTTCCGCATAGGTGTGGATGTCATAGGGAAAGCCGTGCAGCAGGATCGCCGCCGGACCTGTGACTGGCCCCGCTTCGAAGTAAGCGATGTTCAGCAGCTCGGTCTCAACATGACGCAGCGGCTCAAGCTTGCGCAAGGCGTGCGGCGACGCCGATTTCTTTCCTTGCGCACAGGCCTTCGCATTGAGGCCGTCGATCGCCACTCCCGACAGCGCGGCGGCAAGAAGGAGACGTCGCCGCTGGTCGATCCCATCACGCACGATGTCCTCCGATCAATTCCATCACCGCTGCCGCGAACGCCTCCGGCTCTTCCTGCGGCAAATTGTGACCCGCGCGCGGGATCACGCGATGGGCGCGGCGGTCAGTGAATTTCGCCGCGCTGGCCTTGCCATCCGTTGCCGGCACGACGCCGTCGCCGGCGCCGTCGAGCGTGATCGCCGGCACCGTGATCTGCGGCAGCGCCGCCAGCCTGCGCTGGATGTCGGCATATTGCGGATCGCTCTCCGCAAGCCCGTAGCGATGACGATAGCTGTGGATCACGACATCGACATAGTCTGGATTGTCAAAGGCAGTCGCCGTGCGCTCGAAGCAGGCATCGTCGAAATCCCAGTTCGGCGACCATTGCTTCCAGAGGATCTTCGCAATGTCGCGGCGGTTGGCGTCAAGCCCCGCCCGCCCGCGCTCGATCTGGAAATAATATTGATACCAGTACGGCACCTCATGGATTGCGGGCGCCGGCCTCATGGCGCGCGCGATGTCCTGGATCAGATATGAATTGACGCAGACGAGGCCGGTGCAGCGCTCCGGCCACAGTGCCGCGCCGACGCTGGCTGCGCGCCCGCCCCAGTCGTAGCCGGCGAACACCGCGCGCTGGATTTGCAGCGCATCCATCAGCACCATCAAATCTGCGCCCATCGCCGCCTGCTCGCCGGAGCGCGGCGTCGCCTTGTCGCGAAATTGCGTCGGGCCGTAGCCCCGCAAGTAAGGCACGATGACGCGGCATCCCCGTGCCGCCAGCATCGGCGCGACATCGACATAGGAATGGATGTCGTAGGGAAACCCGTGCAGCAGTATCGCGACCGGGCCGTTGGCGGGTCCTGCTTCATGGTAGGCGATGTTGAGTGGGCCGGCGTCGACATGGCGAAGCGGCTCGAGCCGCTGTGTCGAGGATGCGCGCGCCATGTCCGGAACCTTTCTGATGGTCACTTGATCGCCAAATGATAGTGATGTTTGTTGGTCCGCGATACGTTCGCTCGCCGCAAGACAGGCCTGCCATGCCGCGCTTTCCGGCCATCCTCGCATTGCTCGGGCTTTTCGTCGCGCCCGCGACGGCGCAGGATGCCCAACGCAGCGAATGCCTCGCGATGGCGAAAGCGCCCTGGCGCGCCACGCCGGTCAGCCTGCACCGCGAGGCCGCGGCTGCGAGC
Source organism: uncultured Alphaproteobacteria bacterium (assembly GCA_963821965.1). GTDB lineage: Bacteria > Pseudomonadota > Alphaproteobacteria > Rhizobiales > Xanthobacteraceae > Bradyrhizobium. Next base: position 873,371 of record CAWGFY010000010.1, on the reverse strand, counting down.
GAGGTCGCGATCACCTATGGCGGCCACTCGACCTATTACATCGACACGCCCGGCGGCATCCGCATCGCCACCGACTGGAACGGCGGCTTTCGCACGGGGCGGCTGCCCGACGTCGTCACCATGAACCGCGCCCATTCCACGCACTACACGCTGTTCCCAGATCCGAAAATTCCGCACGTGTTCCATGGCTGGGCCGAGGACGGGCAGCCCGCCAAAATCTCAGAGAAGATCGGCGACGTCTATATCCGCAACGTCACCACCGACATCCGCCGCTTCTACGGCGATGATTCCGGCGTCAACATGATCAAGGACGGCAACTCGATCTTCATCTTTGAGGTCGCCGGCCTCTGCATCGGCCATCTCGGCCATTTGCATCACCAGCTCGACGACACCCATTTCGCTGCGATCGGCCGGCTTGACATCTTGATGGTGCCGATCGACGGCACCTACACCATGTCGCTCGACGGCGTGTCCGACATCACCAAGCGGCTGCGCGCCTCCGTGGTGCTGCCGATGCACCGTTTCGCGACGCCGCTGGACGAGTTCATGGACAAGATCGGCAAGCAGTTCGAAATCGAGGTCCGCAGCGGGCGCACATTGCGCATCTCGCGCGAGACATTGCCGTCGACCCCGACGGTGATTATCCTCGACGGCGTCTGAGACAAACAACAACGATAATCCGGGGAACGTCCATGGTTGCCAGCACCTTGCCGTCGACACGAAGCGGGCTTTATGCCGATCCGAACGAGAATTGGCTCGCGCTGCATGCCGAGCCGGTGCTCGATCCGGCCCGGCCGATCATCGATCCGCATCATCACCTCTGGGATCGCGGCGGGGTTCGCTACATGATGGAGGAGATGACCGACGACATCGCGATGGGCCACAACATCATCGCAACCGTCTATGTCGAGGCGCGCTCCTTCTACCGTGCGTCGGGACCGGAAGCATTCCGCCCGGTCGGCGAGGTCGAGTTCGTCAACGGCGTCGCCGCGATGGCGGCGAGCGGCGCCTATGGCAAGGCGCTGGTCTGCCACGGCATCATCGGACACACCAATCTGTTGCTCGGCGACGGCGCCAAGGCGGTGCTGGAAGCCGAGATTGCGGCCGGCAATGGCCGTTTTCGTGGCATCCGGCATTCTTCGCCCTGGGATGCGGACAAGGCGGTCGCCGGAATTTACGCCGAGCGGCCGAAGGGCCTGCTGCTCGATCCGGCCTTCCGCAAGGGCTTTGCCTGCCTTGCGCCGCTGGGCTTGAGCTACGACTCCTGGCTGTTCTTTCATCAACTCGGCGAGTTCGCCGATCTCGCCCGCGCCTTTCCCGATACGCACATCTGCCTCGATCATTGCGGCGGCATCATCGGCATCGGCAGCTATGCCGGCCGACGCGACGAGATTTTCAAGACCTGGAAGGCCTCGATCCAGGAGGTCGCCAAATGCAAGAACGTCGTGGTCAAGCTCGGCGGCCTTGCGATGGTGCTGCCCGGCTTCGGCTTCCATGAATGGCCGAAGCCGCCGAACTCCGAGCAATGCGCCGCGGCGTGGAAGCCATATATAGAGACATGCATCGAGGCGTTCGGCCCCGACCGCTGCATGTTCGAGAGCAACTTCCCGCCCGACAAGGGCCAGGCCAGCTATCAGGTGATCTTCAACGCCTTCAAGCGCTTGTCCGCAAATTTCAGCGAGGGCGAGAAGACCGCGCTGTTCTCGAAGACGGCTGCGGATTTCTATCGGTTGAAATTCTAGGTGGGCATGATCCGGAAAAGTGTGAAGCGGTTTTCCGACAAGATCATGCCCAAACAAGAATCTAAAGCGCGATGATGATTTATCGCGCTTTAGGCGCCGGATAGGCCCGCAAAAACGCCTCGGTTGCTGCTTCGGCGCGCGCGGAAATCTCGTGCGCGGCCGGCCGCGCCGCGGTGTCGAGCAGAAGGCTGAGCATCCGGTTGCCCCACAACAGCCCGGCAAAGTGATCGGCCAGCTCCGCCGGCTCGCCTTCGAGCAGCTTTGCCTCGCGCGCGCGGCTCACCAGCTCGCGCAGCGCGCCGCGGCTGGTCTCGATCCCGATGTCGTTGAGCATCTTCCCCACTTCGGGCGCGCGCACCGCTTCCGATATTGCCAGCCGGAACACCGCGACCACCGTGGGGTCCGAGACTTCGCGCAACAGCTGCGCGCCGAACGATGCGAGCACGTACGCCAGCATTGCGCGATCGCGTGGGTCCGGCAAATCGGCCGGCATCTTCAGTCGCCTGGCGCGCTCGCCGATGCAGGCGATCAGCATCTCCTGCTTGCTGCCGAACAGCGCATAGAGCTCGCGCTTGGACACCCGCGCGCGGGTCGCGATTTCCAGCGTTGAGGTTTCCGCGAAGCCGCGCTCGGTGAACGCCGCAAACGCCGCCTCGAGGATACGGCCTCGGGCCGTCCCGACAGGATCGCCCGATTGAACTGGCTTTAGCGCTCGCTTTACCGCCATTGTCGCCTCTTGACTTGGTACCTGCCAGTACCATACATTCAAAGTAATGGTACCGTATGGTACCGGAAAGACAACCCACAGAAATCACGAGGTCTCACCATGATGAAACCAGTATTGGTCACGTCCGCAGCCGGAGGCCGGCAGGGCAAGACCGGCCGTCACGTCAGTGAAATGCTGCTCAAGCGCGGCGTACCCGTCCGCGCTCTTGTGCGCAAGATCGACGAGCGCTCCGAGCGGCTGCGCGCGCTCGGCGCCGACATCTTCGAGGGCGACTTCCTCGACATCCGCTCGGTGCAGCGGGCGGCCGAAGGCGCGTCCGCGATCTATTTCGCCTATCCGGTGCAGGATGGGTTGATGGACGCGACCGCGGCGATGGCCGTGGCCGCACGAGAGGCCGGCGTCACCCGGCTGGTCAATCTGGTCATGCTGCAATCCTCGCCGGACGCGCCGACGCCGCGGATGCGGCAGAACTATCTCTCCGAGCAGGTGTTCGAATGGGCCAATATCGGCGCCACCCATATTCGCGCCACCGTGTTCTACGAGAATCTCGCCTCGCTGGTGCGCCAGAGCCTTCCCGCACAGGGCGCGATCCGGCTGCCCTGGGGCAACGAGAGCACCGTGCTGCCGCTTGTCGCCGCCGAGGACGTCGCGCGCGTTGCCGTTGGCCTGTTGACCGGCCCGCAGCCGGCCGCCGGCAGCTTCCATCGGCTGATCGGCACGACGATTGCGCTGAAGGAGATCATCGCGACCTTTGCCCGGGTGATGGGACGCAACGTGCATTACGAGGAGATCTCCGACGAGCAATGGCGCCGCGACGTGGCATCGCGCGGCTTCAATCCGCACGCCATCGAGCACCTGTCCTCGTTGTGGCGCGCGATCCGGGGTGCGGCGATCGATCCGAACGATCCGCGCTACGCGGTCACCGAGGCGATCGAGGCGATAGGCGGCGCCAGACCGAAGACGTTCGAGGCCTTCGTGCGCGAAGGCCAGGGCGAACTGCTGGCGAAATCGGCCTGATCGAGGCATGCTGCCGTCGCATCGCGCAGCGCAGGGGGAGGAATCGACATGCAGTGGCCGTCCATCACCGGCGGATATCTCGCCGTGCTTGCGCTGGTTTATGCCGCGCTCGCGGTCAACGTGGTACGCCTGCGCCGCCAGAATCTCGCGGCCTTCGGCGACGCCGGCAACCCGGCGCTGCGTAGCGCGATCCGCGCGCATGCCCATTTCGCCGAATACGTCCCGATCATCGCGCTGATGGTGGCGATGCTGGAGATGTCCGGCATGGCGACCTGGCGCGTGCATCTCCTGATGGGAGCGCTGTTGATATCGCGGTTGCTGCATCCGTTCGGGATGTACGCCAAGCCCGGCACGCTCGCCTTCCGCATCGGCCGCGTTGCCGGTGTGACGTTGACGCTGATCGTGCTCATCGCCAGCGCAGTAGCAATCCTTTCGCGTGTCCTGCGCGGCGGCTAGAGCACTTCGAAGCGTCAGCCCGCCATCAGGCTCGCGGGCTGGCGATTGCCGGCGGGCAGCAGCACCTTCTTCAATTTCAGGACCACGCGCAGCGCAAAGCCGAGCCAGGCCGGCTGGGTCTTGCGGCAGAAGGCGAGCTTCTTGACGTGGCTTTCGATATGCCAGCGCGCATGCGCGCCGTCCTTGAAGAAGATCACGTCGCCGGGGCCGTAGCGCGTCGGCGGCATGGTGTCGCTCTCCAGCACGATGCCGCCTTCGAGGATCAGGATGGTCTCGTCGAAATCGTAGTACCAGTTGAACTTGCCTGCGGTGCAATGCCACACCATGGTCGAGGCGAGCCCGTCGGCGCTCTTCGACAGCACGCACCAGGTCGCGTCCGGCTTGCCCTCGATGATCCAGGACGGCTCGATCGGCCGCGGCGTCAAATCCACCGTGGTGTTGGCGATTTCAATCAGCGCGCGCGACATCGAAAACCTCAAGCAATCGGAAGTATTTGCGGGCAGAGGTCTCCAAAGTAGCGGCCGAAATTTAAGCTTTCCTTACGAATTTCGTCGCATTCGCCCGCAACGCGCGTCAGAGCGTCGCAACTCACGCCCACTCGCCCTTGCGGAATACGGGGACGCGGCGGCCGTCGGCGTGGACGCCGTCGATATCGGTCTTGTCCGAACCGATCATCCAGTCGATGTGGATCAGGCTCTGATTGCCGCCTTGCGCTGCGATCTGCTGCGGCGAGAGCTTTGCGCCGTCGACGAAGCATTTCGAATAGCACTGGCCGAGCGCGATGTGGCTTGCCGCGTTCTCGTCGAACAGCGTGTTGAAGAACAGCAAGCCGCTGTTTGAGATCGGCGAGGAATGCGGCACCAGCGCAACCTCGCCGAGGCGGCGTGCGCCCTCGTCGGTGTCGAGCACCTTGTTGAGCACCTCTTCGCCGCGCGAGGCTTTGGCCTCGACGATGCGGCCTTCCGCGAACTTCACCTGGATGTTGTCGATCAGCGTCCCCTGATACGACAAGGGCTTCGAGCTCACGACATGACCCGACACGCGCCGGCAATGCGGCGTAGTGAAAACTTCCTCGGTCGGGATGTTGGGATTGCAGGTGATGCCGTTCCTGGCGGTCGATGCGCCGCCTTCCCATTCGTGACCGTCCGCCAATCCGATCGTGAGCTCGACACCCGGGGCCGAATAATGCAGCGCATGGAAGCGCTGGCCATTCAGCCATTCAGTGCGCTCGCGCAGCCGCGCGTTATGCGCGTCCCAATTCGCCACCGCGCCGTCCTTGTCGACACGCGAGGCGGCGAATATGGCGTCGGCCAGTTTCGCGACCGCGACGTCTTCGGCATCGTCGGGAAAAACCTGCTTCGCCCAGGACAGGCTCGGATAGGCGATGATGTTCCAGTTGGTGTCGAAGTTGACGATCTTCTCCAGTGCCGGCTGATAGGCCTTCGAATTCGCCTTGCTGGCGCGCGCGACCTTGCCCGGATCCTCACCCGACAGCAGCATCGGATTGTCGCCGACGACCGCCAGCCGCGCGGTGTTGTCGGAGAACGCCTTCGCCATCCCCTCATAGAGCCAGCCCGCGGCGCGATCGAAACTCGCATCATGCGCGTGGCGGTAGCGCGACAGCGTCAGTTCCTCGTCGGAAAAGAACGGCGTCACCAGACCCGCACCCGCTCTGTAGGCATGTTCCGCGATCCGGCGCACCAGCGGCATCGCGACCACCGGTGCGGTCAACAGCAGGTCCTGTCCTTTGCGCAAACGTAAACCGACCTTCACGGCGACCTCCGCCAGGCGGTCGAGTTTCACGGGATCGATGGAAGGAACGAGGTTGCGTTCGTGCACGGTCATGGCGCGGCCTTTGGTCGGGAATGTTTGTATGTAGCGTGGTGGTCGCGGGGTGCAATAGGCCCGTCTCGTGTCCCGGGCGCGATGCAGCGTGAAACGCTGCTTCGCAGAACCGGGACCCACATTCGTATGGAGTGGATGGGCCCCGGATCAGCAGCGCACCGCTGACTTGTTCCTGATGCACGTGACGACCGTGTTGCGCGCTGCGCTGCATCCGGGGCACGAGCAACCGCGTCAACCCCGCTTCGCAATCAGCACACTCAATTCGCTGCGCACACGGCCGATCACCTCGGCATAGCTGCGCCGCGCGTCCTGCCGGAACAGGCGCATGGTCGGATACCAGGGGCTGTCGTCGCGATCGAGCGGCCAGCGATCATCCGCCGTGTGCGGCAGCAGCGTCCAGACCGGCCGTCCGAGCGCGCCTGCAAGATGCGCGACACTGCTGTCGACCGAGATCACGAGATCGAGGCAAGACATCAGTGCTGCCGTCTCGGCGAAGTCGGTCAACTCTGCGGTGAGGTCGATCACCTCGCTGCGCGAAAGCAGCGCGCGGTCGTCGGTGCTCGGATCCTTTTGCAGGCTGACGAAGGTCGCATCGAGATCGAACAGCTCCGAGAGAATGCCGAGTTGCATCGAGCGATCGTGGTCCTCCTTGTGGTTGGGATTGCCGGACCAGACCAGGCCGATGCGCAGGCGGTCGTGCGACCCTAGCCGCGCCTGCCACGCTCGCGCGCGAGCGATGGCACGATCGGTCGGGTTCAGATCGACTATGACATTGGCGACGGCGCGCCAGAGATCGACGGCCTGCGGCTTCAGCCGCGCCGCCTGCTCGAATGCTTCCAGCGCTTCCTCGAACTGCTTCTGCTGGCGCAGCACGCTGCCGAGCGTGAACAGATATTCCGGCTTCGGATCCCGCGCCACCGCGCGACGCGCCCATTCCACGGCGAGATCGAAATCCTCGGCATCGATCGTGATCAGGCTCATCAGATGCAGCGAATCGGCATGCCCGGGATCCGCGGTCAGCGCCTGCTGGCCACACACCTGCGCGTCGAGCATCCGTCCTGCGCGCAGATGCACGATGCCGGCCTGGTAAAGCGCGGCGGGATCGGGCTGTGCTGCTTTGCTCGGGGCTGTCTTCAGAGACTTGCCGGCTGCCCGGCGGTCGCGACGATTCATGGGGCGAGAGCGCCTTTGTAAAGCCAAGGACGCCAAAATCGGTAGATGATTCTGTCACTTGTGGGAAGCAGGCGCCCTGTTGATCGGCATGTTCGCGAGCCCGATCAGCCCCGGATTCTCCTCCAGGATGAGATGGGTCGGCATCTTCGCCAGCATGGATGCGAACCGTCCCTTGCTTTCGAACCGCTCACGGAAACTGGATGCCGCAAAGGCCTCCTTGAAGCGCGGCAGGATGCCCCCCGCGATATAGACGCCGCCGAAGGCGCTGACCGTCAGCGCGAGATCGCCGGCGACGCTGCCGAGAAAACCGCAGAACAGGGCGAACGCCCTGACGCAGACCGCGTCGGTCTTATCGATGGCATGCCGCGTCACGTCGGCCGGCGACAGCATGCGGGGCTCCTTGCCGTCGATCTCGCACAACGCCTCGTACAGGTTCACCAGTCCCGCCCCGCTCAGCACGCGCTCCTCCGAGACGTGGCTCCAGCGCTTGCGCAGCATCTCGACGATCGCAAATTCTTCCGGCGTGGACGCAGCGAGCGTGGCGTGGCCGCCCTCGCCCGCGACCAGCGTCCAGTCGCCGTCGTTCGGAATCAGCGCGCTCATGCCGAGACCCGTTCCGGGACCGATCACGGCGATGTTGCCTTTCGTTTCCGGCAGCCGGGGACCGACCGTGAGAACGGCCTCGCGTGGAAGGTAGGGAATCGCGCGTGCGGTCGCGGCGAAATCGTTCACGACGACCAGCGAGGCGAGGCCGAGGCCGCGCTTCAATTCATCGACGGAGAACGACCACGCCTTGTTGGTCATCGTGATGCGGTCGCCGAGCACGGGACCTGCGACGTCCAGCACGCCCGCGAGGTTTTTGCGCTCGCCGGCCGGCAGCGACTGCAGATAGTCGGAGAGCGCATCCTGCAGCGAGGGATACTGATCGACCTCGACGTGACGCAGCTGGTCGTATTTGCCGCCTTGCGCGATCGCAAACCGCGCATTGGTGCCGCCGATGTCGCCGATCAATCGCAATTCACTCACGGCAGGCTCCTGAAGGAAGGGCAGGTCATCAAACAAATGTCGAGAGTACGGGTTCCCTCTGGAAATATTCCACGTCGTCATTCCGGGGCGCGCCTCTTGGCGCGAGCTATGATGCGCAATTGCGCATCTGGAATCCATACTCCCGATGGTGGTTATGGATTCCGGGCCCGCCAATTCCGCCTTCGCGCTGCGCGCTTCGGCGGACGGGTCGCGGCGTCCCGGAATGACGAGAGAGTTTTGTGACACACTTCCGCCTTCCCGCGGCACGATTTCGCGTCCGGGCTTTGCATCATCGTTGTCCCTCTCAAGAAAGAGGGCGCAGGGAATGCCGGGCGCTCAACGCACCCGCAATCCTCGTGGGCTGAAAAGGGAGAATGCCCACAAGTCGTCAGGCAGGGCCGAAATCGCGCGGCACTCCCTGCGCAATGGCTTTACGGCTTACTCCGCGCTCTCCCCGGGGTACCGGGCTTTCTAGCCCCCGTCGCGAATGGATTGATCTCCATTCGCTTGATCCCAGCGTCGGGGGATCAGGACCACGCGGCTTGACCGTACGCATCGTGCCGCACGTCTTGCGACCCGACGCGTCCATCGCATCCCGGCTCACGTCTGGTGACGAATGGCCATCACGTCCCTCATGTCGAGGCGGGATGACACGCTTAAAGCATACATTCCGAATTTCGGAAAGATAAATATTTTTGCGCCAAGGGCTGGACATTGTACGCATTTTCCGAAACGACCGCAGGTGTTTTGCCCGTCGTGTCGCCGCGGCAACACTCTCCGATCCAGCCAACACGCAAGGGCTCAATGCTCCACCCGGTACAGGCGCCACCGCTTCGGCACGCCTCTGAGCTGGTGCACGCCGCGGTCCATGAATCGGATGTCGGACTGCGCCATCAGATCCCTGACCGCGCTCGAGACCAGCACCTCGCCGGGACGCGCTTTGGCGGCGACGCGTGCGCCGATGTGAACCGCGAGACCGACAAGCTCCTTCCCGCTCACCTTGTATTCGCCGGCGTGCAGTCCGCCCCTGATCTCCAGCCCCAGCGTGCGCACGGCCTCGCGGATCGCGGTCGCGCAACGGATTCCGGCATCCGGCGCGCGGAACGTCGCCAGCAACCCATCCCCCGTCGTCACCACTTCCTTTCCGCGCAGCGCCTTCAGCTCCCTGCGGGCGGCGGCGTAATAGTGCTCCATCACCTGCTTCCAACGCGCATCGCCCAGCCGCGCGGCTTTTTCGGTGGACCGGACGATATCGACAAACAGGATGGTGGCGAGCGCTTGTTTCAGCTCGACATCACGATCGGCGATTCGACGCCGGTTCGCGATATTTCCCGTCAGCGGCTCATAGCGATGGTTGCGCCGCCGCGCGATCGCGGCCTTTGCATAGTCTTGCGCACGCTGCACCGTGCGGCAGCGAATGATCTTGTCCCGCGGTGGAAGCGTCCAAAAGACCTTTCGCCCGTCTCCGACGCCCTGAACCTCGACGGCGCCCCACTTCAGGAAAATCGTCGCACCGACCCGTCGAACGCACCATGCCTTCGACGTGTATCCGGAGACGTTCGCCTGATGCACTCCGATGCGAAGGAATTTTGGCATGAACGCAAGACCGTTGGGCCGACCGGCACAAAACGTAGTCATACACTTCCGCGTTGGCAACAGGACACCAATCGAAGATTTCTCATGGCGTACATACTGTCGATGAGGGCCGCTGAAGTCGGCGTCTTACGGCTTCGACTCCGTCGCGAAGTCCGCCCGTTCCAGCAGCACCGAGACGACGAGGCCCGCGATCAATCCCCAGAACGCCGCGCCGACGTTCAGCAAGGGCACGTCGGCCACCGTGACCAGAAACGCCACCAGCGCACCGAGCGAGAAATTTTTCGCGAACGCCGTGACGAAGGCGGTTTGCAGCACGCGAAGCATTGCAAGGCCTGCCAACGCCGCCACGAAGGATTTCGGCGCATTGAGCAGCAATTTTGTGAAGGTCGGCGATAGAAGCCCGAACAGGATCGCGAGCACGGCGACCACGATGCCGGCGGTGTAGTGACGTCGGCGCTCGCCGCTGCCGGCAATGATGGCGTTGGTCGGCCCGGTCAGGCAGGTGCTGACGGCGCCGACCAGCGCGGCGATGAGCGAACCGACGCCGCAGGCAATCGTCACGGCATTGACCGGCGGGTTGTGACCGGCCGCCCTCAGCACGGCAAAGCCTTGCGCGTTCTGCACCACCAGCACCGTGATCGCGAGCGGCACCACGAGCTCGACCATCGCCGCCACCGACCACGCCGGCGTCTGCAACACCGGCCTGATCAATTCGAGCTGCATTGGCGCGCTTGTATCGAAGCGGCCGAACACGATCACGGCAACCGCGCCGGCCAGCAGCGCGCCGATGATCGGCGGCAAGCGGCGGCCGAGTTTTGGCAACGCGCCGAGCAGCAGCCAAACCACGACCATGGGCGCCGCGATCGCGGTGTCCTTGAACACGGCGTGGACGAGGTCGAGGCCAAAACGCAGGAACACGCCGGCGACCATGCCCATCACGATTCCCAGCGGCACCAGCGCCATCACACGCTTCACCCAGCCGGTCAGGCCAAGCACCAGCATCAAGAGGCCGGTCGCATAATAGGCCCCGACCACTTCGGCAAAACCCAGATGCGTCAGCGACTGGCCGACCAGCACCGTGCCGGGAATGGTCCAGAAGAACGCCAGCGGCTCGCGGTATAGGACGCAGAAGGCGATGGTGATCAAGCCGTTGATGAAGAAGACGCCGAAAATCCAGGAGGCGATTTCGGCCTCCGACAATCCGCCGTTCGAACCGACCGTGAGGATGATCGCGACCGGCGCGGTGACCGAAAACAGCCAGCCGATGAATCCGTTCGAGACATAGAGCGCGCCGAAGTCGGACATGACGTTGCCGTGCTGGCGCTCGGCCGGTCGTTCGATATGGGTGAACATCAGCGCGCCTTCACCGGCCGGTTCGCATGGCTCGTCTGCGGCACGCCGCGGTTCAGCGACATGTGGGAATGGACGCAGAGCCAGCCGTCGGCGCCCCTCGCAAACACCATGGTGGCGCGGCCGGGGCGCGGAAACGGCGTACCGTCGGGATGATAACCGGTGCTGGTCCATGGCGCGATCACGGTCGCCATCATGCCGTCCGATGAGGCCAGCACCGACGTCTGCTCAAGCACGAAGCGGAAGTCGGTGGTCTTCGGCCAGACATTGTCCCATTGGGTGGCGACCCACTGATCGAGGCCGGGGATGACGTCGTTATGCGTGCCGAAGGCCAACACGTCGGAATGAAACAGCGGCCGCGCGGCGGCGTAGTCGACGTCGCGGACATAGCCCGCGAAGGTCTCAAGCCATTGATGGAAGAATTGCGTGATGTCGGCGTTTGCGGTCGGCAAGGATGACATCGCCTACCCCGCCTTCGCGAGCAGCGGAAACTCCACCATCGCCTCGCCGGTCGCGACCGGCTCATCGTTCTGGTTGCGCACGATCACGTCGATCGTGACCCAGCGCGATTTGGACGTCGCCTGCTTGCCCTTGATAATTCCCGAAGGGGAAATCACGTCGCCCGGCCGCACCGGCTTCACCCAGCGCGTCTCCAGCCGGCGGTGGATCGCGCCCGCCGGCATCGCCCAGTCGGTCAGCATGCGCGTGATCAGGCCGAAATTGTTCATGCCATGCATGATGATGCCGCCGAAATGCGTCTTGCCGAAACTTCCCTTCATGTAGTCGTCGTCGAGATGCAGCGGGTTGTAGTCGAGCGAGGCGTCGCAGAACAGCCGGATCGACTCGCGCGAGACCGCAAAGGACGGACCGTCGATCGTGTCGCCGGTCTTGAGAGTGTCGAATGTCATGTTCATCGGCGCTCTCTCATATCGGACGAATGGTCTGGCCGCGGCCGGTGCAGATCACCCGGCCGTGCTGGTTGAAGAACACGTTGTCGTGCACCACGAACAGCCGCTCGCGCCTGATGAATTTGTCGAGCGCGCGGGCTTGCAAGGCGATGGTGTCGCCGGGGCGTGCCGGAATGTTGTAGCTCCAGGACTGCCCGGCATTGACCGTGCCCGGCGAGCGCATCCAGTCGTCGGCCGGGGTGCAGGCGAACATCAGCATGATGTGGATCGCGGGCGGCGCGATCAGCCCGCCCCAGGGACCGGCTTTCGCCGCGTCCTCGTCGAGATAGAGCGGATTGGTCTCGCCGACCGCCTTGCAATACAGCGCGATCGCCTCGCGGGTCAGGGTGTAGGGGATGGTCTTGCGCGGCTCGCCCGGCACGATCTCGTCCCAGACCTTGCGCAAGCCCGCATCCTTCCAGAAGTCGGTCTCGAAAGCCCCCGCTCCTGCATTGTCCGCCCGCGCCATCGCGCATCCTCCCTGGTCAGCCAATCCTCATTTCCTCATTCTATGCAGGCAACACCTTCCGCACGATACCCTTGAAAAGGCCCCTCACTTGGCATATGTCTATGGCATATGCTAGGAGATCGTCGATGTCCGATCAACGGCACGTCAGGCTGTTCCGTAATGGCCGCAACCAGGCGGTTCGCATTCCCGTCGAATTCGAACTGCCTGGCAGCGAAGCGATCATGCATCGCGACGGCGATCGGCTGGTGATCGAACCGGTGCGCAAGCGCGGATTGGTCGCATTGCTCAAGTCTATGCAGCCGGTCCAGGACGCCTTTCCCGAGATCGACGATCCCATACCGGCGCCGGAGCGCGTCCTTTGACCCGCTACATGCTGGACACCAATATCATCTCGGACCTGGTCAGGAATCCGCAAGGCAAGGCCGCAAAGCGGATCGGAAAGGCAGGCGAGGATAGTGTCTGCACCAGCATCATCGTAGCGGCGGAGTTGCGCTATGGCTGTGCGAAGAGCGGCTCAGATCGCTTGCTCAAGGCAGTGGAAGACGTGCTCGCCGAAATCGATGTGTTGCCGTTCGATGTGCCGGCCGACGCCGCTTACGGTGGAATCCGTTCGGAGTTGGAGACCGCCGGGAGGCCAATCGGTAGCAATGATCTTCTGATTGCCGCACATGCGCGCGCGATCGACGCCACCATCGTGACCGCGAACACAGCGGAGTTCAGACGCGTCCATGGCTTGAAGGTCGAGAACTGGCTCGTCTGAACGCGCGTTGCCGGTTTTGCCGCCATGTAAACTGTTGCAATCTGTGCTGTGCAAAACAGACTTACGCTCTTGTGTTTGTCGTCGGGTGACCGAAATTTCCCGAGAGCCTTCAGCGAGAGTGCAAAGCATGGACACGTGGCAGATTCTCGACGCATTGGACGTTTCCCGGCCCTTTCCTGTCGCCGCGATCGAGGCTGCCCGAATCCATCGCGATTCGATCGTTCCGGTCCTGATCGAGGAGATCGACCGATTTGTCTCCACCGGCAGGGCGAAAATCGGCCCGAAATGGCGCTGTTTTTCGGCTTTCACCTCCTCGGCGAATGGCGCGAGAAATCGGCCTATCGGCCGCTCGCGCGCTTCCTGGAGCTCCCCGGCGAAGCGCTTGAACCGAGTCTGGGCGACTCCAAAACTGAGACGACTCATCGGGTGATGGCGGCCGTATTCGACGGAGACCCGCGGCCGCTGCAAGACGTCATTCGTAACGAGGACGCGGACGAGTTCGTGCGATCGCGCATGCTCGATGCGCTCGCGATGCTGACCGTAAGCGGCGATATTCCGCACGAGGCGACCGCCCAGTTCCTGCGCGATTGCTACGACACGCTCGAACCGCGCAAGGATTGTTACGTCTGGGACGGATGGCAGGCCGCCATTTCGCGGCTCGCGCTTGCCGACATGAAACCTCTCGTCCAGGAAGCATTCAAGCGCGGCTCCATCGATCCGAGCTGGATGGCATTCAAGGATTTCGAGGAGGATTTACAGCACGCGATTGATCATCCCGGCGACAACCCGCTTCATCCGGACGGCGAATTGACGCCGTTCGGCGACACCATCGCGGAATTGTCGCCCTGGCACGGCTTCCAGAAAGAAGCTTACGCGAAGCCTGACGGTTGGTCGCCGCCACCGCCCCTGCATGTGACTACCGAACGCAATCCGTTCCGCGATGTCGGACGCAACGATCCCTGTCCATGCGGCAGCGGGAAAAAATTCAAAAAATGCTGCCTTCCTTTGGGGACTGAAGCGCTGTTGCAGCGGCTGACCTCCTGAGGCTCTCGTTGCTCGCTCGAACGCAGCGTTTATCCGAAGAAGGGTCTACGCCGGCGCCACCTCGCGGGCAAAGCGCGGCATCACCTCGCGGGCGAACAACGTCGCCGAGCGCAACTCTTCCTCGAAGGTGAGATTGCCGAACGCGAAGCGGGTCAGCACGTAGTTGACGCCGGAGATTTCGATCTCGCGCCGCAATCCTTCCGCGACCTCGTCGGCGGTGCCGACCAGCAGGAAGCCGGCCGCGACGGCCGCAGAAAAATCCTCCGGCACCGGGTAGTGCGTCATCGGATTGCCGTGCACGCGCCAGAGATGCTGCAGGCTCGCATACCAGCGATCGAAGCCGCGCTTGCCGCTCATGAGCGCCGCCTCGCGGGTCTCGGCGACCACGATGTGGCGGCCGATCGCCATCCGCGGGTGCGGCTCGTGCGCGGCGCGCGAAGTGGCGGCCCAGACCTCGCGATAGCGGTCGGTGATCGGGCGAACGTTCTTCGCCGAGGTGTTGCAGACGATGTTGATGCCGTTCTCCGCCGCCCACGGCACTGCTGCTGCCGCCGACAGCCCGTACCAGATCGGCGGCGTCGGCTTCTGCACGCATTCGAGCTCGACCGGTACGTTCTTGAAGCGATAGTGCTGGCCTTCGAAGTCGATCGCCTTCGACTGCAGGCCCTGCATCAGCACAGAATAGCCTTCCTTGTAGAGCGTGGAGGACGCTTCCGCAGTGACGCCGAAGTATGCGAGCTCGTAAGGCGAGCTGCCGCGTCCGACGCCGAGCTCGAGCCGGCCGCCCGACATCTGGTCGAGCATGCAGACCTCTTCCAGCAAGCGCAGCGGATTCACCAGCGGCAGCGTGTAGACCAAGGTGCCGATGCGCAATCGTTTGGTCCGCTGCGCGACGGCGGAGAGGAAGACGCCGGGCGCGCCGGCGGTGCCGAGCGGCGTCGAGTGATGCTCGGCGATCAGATAGGCGTAAAAGCCCTCGCGGTCGTAGACCTCGGTCAGCCGCAGCCGGTTCTCGTAATGCTCCGCGAGCGGCAGGTCGCCGCGATCGACGTGATCGAAGACACCGAACTTCAAGATTGATCTCCTTATTGCGCTCTGTTTTTGCGCATGACCTTTTCGAAAAACCGCCACACTTTTCCGGGTCAAGCGCCGATCGGATCGATGCCGTCGATCAGCACGAAGGCGATGCGGCAGACCTTGTCGGAGCGGTTGACCCAGGCGTGGTTGGTGGCCTGCTGCACCAGGAAATCGCCGGCCTTCAGATGCACCTCGGAATCGTCGAGCAGCATGTCGATCTCGCCCTGCAGCACGATGGCGTAGTCGACGCTTTTGGTGCGATGCATGAAGGCATGGCGCGCCGGGCCGCCGCCATGGCTGTGCTGGTCGGCGCCCATTGATTTCAGCAGAGCTTCCTGATCGATCGCTTCCGCCTCTTTCGTCACCGGCGGAAAATCGACCACGCGCAGGATCGATCCGTTCGGCGGCGGCGGCACGCCGATGGTGCGCGCGGCGCGGTCCTTGCGCAGGTCGACGCGCGCCGGCGTCTCGTCGGTGACCCAGAGCAGGCTGGAGACGAAGCCCGCACCTTCGCGCACCTTGACGTGCGGACAGATGCCGTCGCTTTCGATGATGGCCTTGCCGCTGTCGTCGTGGCCGGTGACGATCCGGCGTATCTGATGAGTGGGATGCATGTTCATTCTCGTGTGGTCATTCGACGGTGGCGCCCGAGGCCTTGATCGCGGGTCCCCAGCGCGCATATTCGCGGCGGACGAATTCCACCATCGCCTCCGGCGAGATCGGATCGGTCGGCTCCATCGCCGCCGCGTTGAGCAAATCCGCGAATTGCGGCGTCGCCTGCATGGTGCGGATTTCCTCCGCGAGCAGTTTTACGACCGGCGCCGGCATGTTGGCCGGTCCCGCAACCGCGATCCAGCCGCTCCAGTCGAAGCCGGGCACGGTCTCGGCGATCGGGGGGACCTCCGGCAGCAGCACGCTGCGCTTGGCGATCGACAGCCCGACGGCGAACAGCTTGCCCGACTTGATGTTGGGAATCGCCAAGGTGCCGTCGAGGAAGGCCATGTCGACCCGGCCGGTGAGCAGATCGGTCATCGCGCTGCTCGAGCCCTTGTAGGGCACATGCGTGATGTCGAGACCGAGCTGGGTCTTGAGCAGCTCCATGAAGATGTGGTGCGGCGTGCCGTGGCCGGCGGAGGCGTAGCTGTATTTGCCGGGATGTTTCTTTATCTCGGCGATCCACTCGGCCATGGTCCGCGCCGGAAAGGACGGATTGACGCTGAGGAAGAAGCTGGTGGCGCCGAGGCGGGCGATCGGCGTGAACTCGGTGAGCGGATCGATGCCGGCTTTTACGACGAGTTGCGGCGCGATGCTCAAGGTCGTGACCGTCGGGATCAGCAGCGTGTAGCCGTCGGGCTCGGCTGATGCGACCGACCTGGCGCCGATCAGGGTGCTGGCGCCCGGCTTGTTGTCGACCACGACCGGCTGCTTGAGCGAGGCCGACAGCGTCTCGCCGATCGCGCGGCCGAGCACGTCGACCAGCGAGCCCGCGGGGTACGGCACGATCAGCTTGATCGGCTGCGACGGGTAAGGGGATTGCGCGGACGCCGCTGTCGCCGTGAGCGCAAAGGCGAGCAGAGCCGCCCGCAAGGGCAACAGGGTCACGGCGCAGCCTCCCCGGATTACGTTTGTTATCGTTGTTTACGCTCGCCGTATCTAGGCGGAATATACGGCAGTTCGCAAGGTGGGCACGACTAGGTGCCTCGCCGATGCCGTTGGGAACAGCGATGGTTGCAAGCGACAGCTTTGCCGATTTCCTGCGCGAACAGCTCACGCCGGTCGGTCACGTCACGCTGCGACGGATGTTCGGCAAGACTAGTGTCCCGGTTCTGACATTCGTATCATGTCGCGGCGAACTCGTTTACGAATGTCAGAACCAAGGGGACACTAGCCAAAATATGATTCTAGTGCGGTTTTGGATTTGACATTCGCCATAGGGCTGCACGGACATACCGTAGCGAATGTCAAATCCACCGCACTAGCGTGTTCTGCGACGGGCTGATGCTCGCTATGGTGCGCGACGACGCGCTCTATTTCCGGGTCGACGACGACAACCGCACGCTGTTCAAGGAAGCGGAAGCCTTTCCGCCGCTGAACTACGAGAAGGGCGGCGGCAGCATCGACCTCGCCTTCTGGCGCGCGCCGGAGCGGCTGTTCGACGAGCCCGAGGAGTTTCTGACCTGGGCGCGCGCGGCGGCGTCGGTAAGCAGGCGACATTATCGAACATGCGCGATTGCGCCTGCTCTGGCCCACGGGATTTCGGCAAGCACTGCTGGCATCAATGAGCGCAAGACAGCGATGTCGTTGCTCGGCGCATGCACGATAATCACGGCGAGTGAGAGGTCTGGGAAGCTTTGTTGATACTCGAGATTGCGATCGACCGTGATCAGAATATCAAACTGGCTCGCCGCGCGCGCATCAATTCGCCATTCTTGACGCCGGCCCAGCCCATCTCGGTAACAGTGCGAACGTCATGTCCCGGAATGTCGTTGCGCAACGCGCGCGGCACGCACTCGTCAAGCAACACGCGCATCGGCGATCAAATGTGCCTTGGCCTGCTCCAGCGCGGCGATAGCAAGTGCTCGTGTCACGCTCGGAAAATCATCCAGGAATTCTTTCAGCGAGTGGCCGCCCTCGATGTAGTCGATCAGCGCCTGCACGGGAACGCGCGTGCCGACGAATACGGGCGTGCCGCCCAGAATGTCTGAATCGGAGTGGACGACCGATGATGGCTTCGCGGTCATGGTTCTGTCAGCCCTCCGTGCCGGCCGATCCTTGCCCCGACAAATGGCGCGCCCGGAACGATTCGAACGTCCGACCCTCAGATTCGTAGTCTTATTATTCTCAATTCCCTGAAATTCCTAGGGTTTCCCTGAGCGATAAAATCGCGCTTCTTTCGGGCTTTTTGTCTTCTACGCTGTTACTCGGAAATTCCCGGACATGCCGCTTCGGTGTTGCCCCGGTGTTGCCCGAACATCAGCGAGCGAGCCCATGCCAACCCAACGGATCACCAAGCGCATGGTGTCGGCCCTTCAATCTAGCGGCCGTGAGATCACCGTCTGGGACGACGCCGTAACCGGCTTCGGCGTTCGGGTACGGACGACCGGCGCCAAATCCTACGTGGTTGTCTATAGGGCGGGCACAGGGCGCGGCGCGCCGGTCCGGCGCTATACCATCGCGTCGGTGAGCAAGATCACCCCAGAGCGTGCCAGAGAGCGCGCCAAAGTCATCCTGGGAGCGGTGGCACATGGGCAGGACCCTGCCAGTCAAAGGGCGACCGAACGCGGCACGCCCACAGTTTCCGAGATGGCTGACCGCTTCATGGCTGATCACGTGACCGCCAAACGCAAGGACAGTACGGCTGACTTCTATCGGGACATTCTAGACCGCATAGTGAAGCCCGCCCTCGGCACCACAAAGGCCGACAAGCTTAGCCGGCTCCAGATCGGCAGGCTGCATTCCTCACTTGCGAATACCCCCTTTCAGGCGAATCGCGTGGTGGCCGTGGTGGGCAGCATGTACGCCTTCGCCGCCGGGTCGGGCATCGTGCCTGAAGGCACCAATCCTGCGCGCGGGATCGAAAAGTTCAAGGAAAGCCGTCGCGAGAGGTTCTTGAATAGCGAGGAACTGGAGCATTTGGGCAGCGCGATCCGCGAGGCCGAAACTAGGGGCGTTCCGTGGATAGTGGATGAATCGAAGCCCACCGCTAAACACGTCCCGAAGGCCGCGCGCTTCACCAAGATCGACCCGTTCGCTGCGGCGGCGCTTCGGCTGCTTCTCTTCACCGGCTGCCGGCTGCGGGAAATCCTGCACTTGCGGTGGGAGCACGTGGATTTGGAGCGCGGCTGTCTGTTTCTTCCTGACAGCAAGAGCGGCCGGAAAACCATCATACTCAATGCTCCTGCCATTGCGGTGCTGAATGGGCTGGAGCGCGTGGGTCCGTACGTGGCGCCCGGCTACGCACTTAATCAGCCGCGCCACGACTTGAAACGCCCGTGGGATGCCGTCACGAAGCGTGCCGGTTTGCCTGGTGTCCGCCTACACGATCTCCGGCATACCTATGCGAGCTTTGGTGCCGGCGGCGGAATGGGCTTGCCTATAATCGGCCGCTTGCTGGGTCATTCACAGGTCGCGACGACCGCAAGGTATGCTCACCTCGACAACGATCCCCTTCGGCGCGCATCGGAAGCGATTGCTAACCGCATTGCGGCGGCGCTGGACGGAAGCCCAAAAGCGGTCGTCTTGCCGCTTCGCCAACAAGGCTAGCTGCTCCCCGGGCTCCGTCCGCCGCGTCAGCTGCGTCAATTGAAACTTCCCCCTGCGCCTAGCCATGAGTTGGGGTCAACGACAAGCAGATAGCGCCTGTTCTGTATTGTCGAGCCGTCACGGTTGGAGAGGACGTGCGCGGACGGCTTGTCGCGTACGCTATCGCCTAGCGCTTCGCTTGGGCTTGGCCGGCGCTATCGCGGGCGGCGGCGAAGGCAGCATCGGGCTCGTTCGGGAGATGCCCAACTGGAATTTCTGCGCGGCGTCCACCAGCGCCAACGCGCCCGAACCGCCGAAGGAGATTTCCAGACGCCGCCGACGCAGGTCGAACGTGAAGCTGATGCCGTCGCGGCTATAGGTGACGCGTCGCGAACGATCGTCGTCGTCGACCGTGCCGCCTTGCTCTTCTTCGATGTCCTCCAGCTTGTCGACCAGGTCGTCGAAGGTCTCGTCGAGACTCTCGAACTCGACGACGAAAAGGTCGAATTCGCGGTCGAAGAGCTCGTCTATCGCCTCGCGGTGCGCCGGCCATCCCTGCTGCAGCGCGAGCCGACGACGAATGATGTATTCGGCAGGGTCGTCTGGATTCTGGCCGGTCTCGATCCAATACCGGAAGGCGGGCGTATCCAGATTGCCGCTACCGTCCTCCGCTTCCTTGCGCAGGTCGCGGCGTCTGACGTCCAACGCGTCACGGGCACGTTGGTAGTAGTCCTGCAATTCTTCCGCGACCCGGTCGGCCAGAAGTCGATGACACCAGCGTTCGGCCGAATCGTTGATTTCCGTCGGGACGGTGTGGAAGCCCTTCCGGAAGCCGTTCAGCCGGTGGATCTCCCCGGTTTCGACGCCTTCGAGAAATTCGCTGTTGTCTTTCATCTTGATGCCGAACAGAGCGGCGTCGGCCGGTACCGCGGGCTGCTGCGGCACGTGCCGGATCCTGAACGAGTTCGACGCATTCAGGATGGCTTGCGGCGTCTGGCTTCCGCGCAACGGCGTTTCCCGCGTGATGTAGCGCGGCACCTCTTTGCGCAGATAGTCGCGCAGACTTGTGTCGGTGAGCCAGCGGTCGCGCGACAGGGCCTCTTCGGCCTGGCCGGATAGAGCTTCCAGAAGGAAGTGCGTCCAGATTCCATGACCGAGGGCGGCGGCGGGGTACGATTTTTCGCGCGGGGAGCACGACAGGAACACGCCGCAATACCAACCGCTGTCCAGGAATTCCTTCACGTCGTCGGCATCGAGATTGGACACGACGTCTCGCGACGAGACAACGCTCCGGAACTCCTCCGCGCACGCGTCGATGAAGAGAAGAGATCGTGCGCACCGGCTTTGCGCCAGCGGCTCGAGCAGCACATCCTGCAGACCGAGCGACGTGTCGGCCACGTTGGTGCGATTGGTGTCGTAGGCGCTCAGTCGGTTGCCGCCGGCACCGTGAAAACCGTGGCCCGCGTAATAAAGGATAAATAGGTCGTCCTCGGCCAGACCTCGGATCGTGTAGCCGATCTCGGTCCTTCAGCCCGATCAGACTGGCGTCCGAATCCTCGATGATCTCGACCTCGATGTCCTCGGCCGGCAGATCCGCGAACACTTGTCGAAGCACGTCGGCGAAGGCATGGGCGTCGGCGCGCGCAAATTCGACGTCCGGCAATGCGCCGCCGCGATAACGCTCAAGCGCGACGATGACCGCCACGACGCGGGTGAAAGGCGTGACGACCGCATCGTCGCCGGATCGGGCGCGAGCACGCGATCTTCCTCTAGGCTGGATGGCCAAGGGCTTCTCCGGATCTCGCGCAGCCCTGATTCCGGCGCGCATGGGAATGAGAATGTAGGCAGCGGAAGCGGCCTCGGCAATCCGAGGAGATGCGACGGGTATTTGCCTATGTTCCTCTACGTTCTCCCCGAGATTTCGGCCCTCTGGCGTCCGAGCCGATCCGGACCTCTGTGCGCGGAATCTGCCAAGGACTAGAATCATTGGATTTTTTCCTCAAAACGCCGCCGTGCGCGCGATTCCCGGCCCGGATCGGGGGCAAGGCCGGAGCCGTTTCGCAATCCGGAATTGAAGCCTTGCGCCAGCCGGCCGAAACAACGGCTAGGGCCAAAGTCACCTCGAGTGGAGCGATTTAGATGCTGATGACTAGGGGAACGAAGGCCGGGCGATCCGAACGTTTCGCGGCGGGGCAATCGCGGTGCTGTGGGACGATCGACACTGGAGGCGGCGCCGACTAAACCTGCCGCTCCGGGGCGGCACGCCCGAGCACGGAAAACGCATGGCCGACGACAGAAATCTATGTTCACGGTGCATCGAGGACGGACCCCTTCGGGATTGGCTCGGTAGCGTCGGTACCGAAGGCGACTGCGACTTCAATGCTGACCACACTTCCGTGCCTTGTATGAGCGTCGAAGAGTTCGCCGAGGAAGCGGACCGCTGGTTTCAGGAAAACTACCAGCCGGGCGGGGCAACGTTCGAAGTCGATCCAGATCCGGAGAGCGACAGAATCTATCACGGGACCGAGGGACTGCCGTACGAAGAGATCTTCGCCGAACAACTCGGTTCGTCCAACGATGTCCTTCAGGCGGTGATCGACGCCCTGCCCGACGCTTCCGATCACGACATCTCTCAGGGCGCGGAGCGCTACTACACGGACGCGCACAACTTCGAGCCGATCGAAGACGCCCGCGCGCGGGAAAAGGCCGACCAGGACGAATATTGGTTCGCGAACAGATATGCCTTCGAATGGTCGGACTTTTGCGAGCAGGTGCAGTTCTCCTCGCGCTTCTTCGGCATAAAGGAGAGATTGGACGCTCTCTTCGGCAAGCCGGAGGAATACGGCGAAGGACCCGTCAAGCCGCTCTACGATTTGGCCGCGGGGCGGGTGCTCTTTCGCGCGCGCCTGATGGGCGGCGATCTGACCGAACAAGCCCTGCAAGCCGACGGCGCGGCGCTTCTTGGGGCGCCGCCGTCCGCCCGGACGCAAAGCGGCCGAATGAACGTAGAGTTCATCCCGGTTTTCTACGCGGCCTTCGCCAGCGCCACAGCGATCGCTGAGTTGAGGCCGGGCATCGGCGATTCTATCGCGATCGGCAGGTTCACGACCCGGCTGCCGCTGAAGGTCTTCGATTTCACGGTGTTCGATCGGCGTGCGGCGGATCGGAAGCACTTCTACGATCACAGCCGCTACGACTTCATCATGCAGATGCAGGACGAGATAAGCAGACCGGTGCGCCCGCATGAACGGCAACGCGAATACATCGCGACGCAGATCGTGTCGGAATACCTCAAATCTTACTTCGATTGCGACGCGGTCATTTACAAGTCATCCATGCAGCGGGATGACTCGCAGGATAACCGCAACATCGTCATTCTGCACCGCGAGACGTTTGTCGGGAAGGATGATCCGAACGTTATTTCGTACGTCGACTGGTCACTGCAGGAAGTCACCGAAGTGAGATATTCCACCGTCGACGGTATGCTGTTCTGATCGCGACTGCCGCACTTCGAGCTTCGCGGGCATTCATGTCCTCCGCCGTTCTACTCCGCGAGCCGAATCCGTTGTTGTACTCTTTCGTAGAGCTGCACTTCGGCCTTGTGCAAAAGCTCGACGACGACAGCAAATGGCTGCTGGTCGACATGTGTCGCCCAGCCGCCCTCGCAACGTACGACGAGAAAATAGCTGTCTCCATAGCTCTCGACGCTGCGCTTGAATGTCACGGTGGCGCATTGAACAGTTCCCTTTTCTCGCGCCTGCGGCCCCGGAACAAGTTGACAATTGTATCGCGGCGCAAGTTCCGGAAAGGGGCCCTCGGCTTGCTCACGGCGACGATAGTGTTCGAAGATCAAATCCGGCTCACATCCTCGAATCAGCCGGAAGCTCATGCCCAGCCCCGCGTAATCATTTCGCGTGTGTCGAACCGGGGGATCAAACACCAGCGTCACGCGGATGGCACGCTCACCGTTACCTGCTTGAAACGCGTCGGGAATCGGAATGCGATAGACGGCGAAGTGATCCAGCGCCAACTCATCCTCAGCATAAAGGGTCACGCGCGCATCGTCGGAAAAAGCTGCGCGTTCAAGGTTGACGAGGCCATGGCCGCAGATGTTGCGCATGGCCTCAGTGCCAAGAAGCTGAAGCCGGTCCCGCGAGGGCTCTGGAATGTCAGCGGATCCCACGAGCAGGGCGCGGACCAGGTTGGCCGACGCCTGTGGAAAGCGCGTTAGGATTTGCGCGGCGCTGAACGCAACCCGCGGCGCGGCGTAGGACGTTCCTGATCCCCCTGTGAACAGCCGATCGAGATAGCGGTGATAAAGGGTCAGCACGCCGGCGCTGGCCAGATCTTCGCCTCCGCGAAGGCGAGCGACCACAGGGTCGAAAACAAGCGTTCCACCGACCTCAACTACATCGGGTTTTGTCGAGCCTCCGGGTCCAGGGCCGACGCGCGAGAATGGTGATGGTTCAAGCTCGCGCGTGATTGGACGGACGCGAACGTCGTCGGCGCGATCCGGATCGAGGCCTTCGCCGTGTGCGAGGGCACCCACGGTGATGACGTTCAGCGCTCCGGCCGGCTCGAGGAAGCGATTGGTATCCTCAAGGAGGTATCGAGGATATTCAGTGACTGCCTGCTCAAGGCGATTACCGCCACGGGGGCTGCGGTTTCCGGCCGAGACGATGATGACAACGTTAAGCTCTCGCGCGAGTTCGTCGAGCGTAGCCGCCCACGTTCCAACCTTTCCGCCATCAAAGACGCGGCGTCGGTCGGCAAGAGCGACGACAAAAATCCGACAGCCGAACCGCTGGTTCAATGTACTCACGGCTTCCCGCATCTGAGAGGGAACGAGGCGCCGATCATCAAAATCGCCCTGGTCGTTCACGACCTTCGCTGCGCAAATCCGGGCTCCGCGTTGCAACTCCTCATTCCCTAATTGTGCACGAAGGTCGCCGAAGACAGCGATGCCGGCGACGCGAGTGCCGTGTCCCCAGACGTCCGCGGTGCCAAGGTCGTCGGGAACGGCGATCGCGCCCGCGATAATATCGGCTAGAAACGGATGATCGTTGATGCCGCTGTCGATGATACCGATGAGTGGCGCGTCCTCAGCAAGCGCGTTCAATGAAGGAACTTCGGTCAGCGTCAGGTCGAGCGCGTCCGCGGTTGTCACATCTGGCGCTGGTGGTAGATCGACCGTGGCGATTTCTTCGATCGTCAACAAGGCGCGGATGAGGTCGCCAGTTAGGCGAGTGCGGAACATGCTGATCGACGGACCGACATAGCGATCCAGAACCTCACCCGCTCGGGCCTCGACATAGTTGATGACATCCACGATCTTGCGCTCGCGGACACGGCGCTCGCCGAGGTCCCAAAGCTCGACATCGACCAGGTAAGAAGTGCGGTCTACAAAATCGTCAGGAGCAGAGAAGCCCTCTTCGCGCAGACGGGATCCGATCCGGTCGCGCGGCTCAACCGACCCGATACTTTCGATTCCAGCGATGAAATTGTTGTATGGCGCATGCTTCTGGCCTGGCGGGGCCCCCGCTTCGTAGGCGTCGAGCCGGGCGCGAAACTCTTGCATCTCGTCGCTCGAAGCGAACAGCACGAGTGTGCGGTCAGCATCACTCGCGAGCACTGTGAGTCCCAGACGCTCCCAATCCTCCTCCAGAGGTGCGCCGGTTACCCGCACGCGCAGGATCAGCGAGGGGTTGACGAACTCGGGCTTCCGCCGGTTGCGTTGTTCGCGAGTTGTCGCGTCAAGTTCGTCACGGAGCCTGCTGCTATGCTGGCTGCGATCCCGCGTCGGTGGGGGACCCCCACCGCCGTGTTTACGACGCTCGTATTGTTCGGGCAGCCGGACAAGCTCGAGATGGTCGTAGCGCGCCACGGTGCGATTAGTTCAGCGGCGCGAAGTCGCGATTGTCCCGCGCGGCGCCTCATTTCATCTTCCAACGCGCGATCGAAGTCGCGTTCCAGGACCTGCTTGCGGCGCTCGACGATCATCGACTTGATCGCCTGGATGCAGATACGTTCGATCTCGGCATAGGAATAACCTTCCAGCGCCGACGCATGCCGCAACGGATCGAAGGCCACAGAGACGTTCTTGAACTTCAATCGCAGGAAGCGGCCAATCATGGGTCGGTTGGGCGTCTCAAACCACACGACCTCGTCGAACCGCCGCCAAACGGCGGGGTCCAGCGATCGGTCGAGATTGGTGGCGGCGATTAGGAAGCCCTTCGGTCGAATGCGATCAATGAAGAGTAGCAGGCTGTTGACGACCCGGCGCAGTTCGTTGTGCTCGCTGCTATCGTCGCGCGAGCGCGCCAGCGCGTCAAACTCATCGAAGAACAGGACGCAAGGCTGTTTGCGGGCGAACTCGAAGATCTTACGGACATTGCTCGCTGTCTCCCCGAGATAGGACGAGATCAGTCGGTCGAGTTTGACGAGAAAAAGAGGCAGGCCGACCTCCGCGGCAAAAACTTCCGCGCAGAGCGTCTTGCCGCAACCTGGCGGTCCACAGAACAATAATTTGGACCGTACCTTCAGGCCATGGCGACGAATGTCATCCGCGCGACGATATTCTTTGATGAGCCCAAGGAGCACGCGCACATTGGTAGCGCCGAGGACTATGTCATTACGCGAATGCGTTGGTTCGACGCGCTCGATGAAATCCGCAGCCGCTTCAGGGAAAGGAATTAGGGGCGCCAGTCCCTTTGGACCACTAGGTCGGCTTGGACCAGCTTCTAGCGTCTTGCGCAGGCTGCGAGCTAGCAAGCGGTTATTTTTCTTCTCTTCCTCGTCGATGATTTGCTCCGCCACAGCGCGGAACTCCTCGTCCCGACCGTAGCTGGCAAGCAATTTCTTCATCAACTCTCCTCGGGCCATGGCTCTGCTTCACTTTTCTCCGGTTGGGCCGAATCATAACCTCAATCCGACCGTCGCACGATGGGGTTACCACCCGATTTAAACAGCTCAATCAGGGCTTGGGCGCCGTCTTCACGGCCCACTTCGTAATTCCTGTCCGCGCGCGTATAGCCGGTTCATCCCGCCTAGCACGTGGCGGCGCAATTCCTTTCACGTTTCAGGCTGGGCGAGGGTGTCAACCTTCTTCAGACTGATCTTTCGCTGCCCGTTGGACTGCTTCGGCCCGCAATTCGCCCAAATTGGCGCTCCAGGACCGTCATAGAAAATCTCAGCTTCTTCTGGCGAAATGATACGGAAGACGATGAGATGATTGCACTCATGGCGCAGCGCGACCGACTTGCCTGCTGTGATCTTTATCTGCACATCGCCACGGTCGCCGCACACGGCGTCGTGTACCGGTGCAGACATTTTCAGCAATTGCATATCGAACGCAGTAGCCGCCAGCACCTCCCCCACAGAGCCGAGCAAGTGACCATCGAGGGTAAATCGACGACCATGCTCACCATAGATGGCGTCCAGCTCGGCTATCGCCGAATATAGCTTCGCCACAGCAGCGGGCAACGGAAGCCGCTTCTTTACGGGCATGGCACAATCAATCGTCGGAATGCCGCCCATCCATGTATAAATTCCCGCAACTCGCGGATTCGGCTATTCGCGCGTTTACCCGAGCGCACCGCCATAGTTGCTCCTGAATAGAGCAAACGATTGCCGATTCCGAGATAATCTGGATACCAATCCGAGTCGTTGTATCCGGGATTGAGCCATTGAATGTAGATCCAAAAATCTTCGTCGATAACGTGCCTTATGGTGTCCGTCGCCTCTTCAACGTACTGCACTGAACACAGCACGATGCGCGCCCGCTGATTCCTAGAATCGAGCTGGTGTATTTCCTCCGCTCTTGCGGCGAGCCGCTCACTAAAAATACCTCGACGCATTCACCGGGGCGCAGCCTCAACAATCGGGAGCGGTTTCCGGTTTTCACGGTCCGACCAAAGAGCCCATTCCACGTCGTACTTTTGCCTGCACGACGATGACCAAGGACCCCAACAAACAGTCGATCCGACATGCGCGCAAATCCTCAACTTATTTTTTTAGCATCGCTACGAGCCCGATTAGCGCGCCGATGATACCTAGAGTGAGGGATGCCCACGAACGAAAATTTTCTGACTGGTCTTTTTGCTCTCGTCGGACGGCGTTTCTCAGCGCGCTCAGGGTTTCCTCATTGAAATAGTGAAACGGACGCTTGACTCCCTGACCAAAGTATTTGGTCTTTATGAACGCATCGTCCTTCGGCGCGGGCAAAAGGTGGCGCCGCGCCTTCTGAAGCCAATAGTCGGTTTCTAACACCGCTATGTACTCGTCTATAGCTCGATTGGCGTCTACACTGGACATGATCGCCATGTCGATTTGCTCTTTATTCGGGAATTCTCCCTGCTCAAGCGCGTACTCCGTGAGCGCGTCGACCGACGCTTGAATGTTCTTGCCCGATAGTCGCTGCGCGCGGCGAATCTTCCAAGTCAGGACCAATCGTTCGAACAACACGGCTATGGTCCGGCGGTCTTCAAATCGTGGTAGTAGTCGGTCGAGCCGTCGAAGTAGTGCTCGACCTTCTTCATCACCTTCTTGAGCGCTGGGAGGCTGACTACGCCGCTTTTGAACGCTATGGCATCGCCCTTCGGGTCGGTCGCATAACGGAAATTGAAGCCGGTCCTATCAAGCTCGTGGAAGTCCTTCACTACAATACCCACGGCCATGTCTGCGTCATTGTCCGTGACGAACCGTTCGGCGAGTTTCTGATGTAACTTCCACAGCTCCATTAAGTTGTGATCTTTTTTCTCTGGCAGGCTCACGTCGACCATCGAACCGTACTCATCGATAAGGTATTTTAGTGCGACCTCGATCGCGTGTCGGTAACAGAACATGATGGGATAGATTAGGTGTGCCCGATCAAGCCGGTCGCTCTCCGCTTGCTCCACAAGCACTTCGGCTGCGCGGAAAAAACCCGACCAGATGAATAGCGCCCGCACCGACGGGTACTCAGGAATGTAATACTCAGAGCCTTCCTTGAGGGGGCGCGCAACGCGGTCACCCTTCTCGGGCCAGACGTACTCTCTTTTAAGAATACTTTCGAACGAATCCTCGCTCATCGCATCACCGTTACAATGCTAGACTGTACCCTACGCTAAAGGCGACCTGCAATTTATTCAATGGCTGCATGATGGCTCCAAAGGCCAAAGCAACAGTAGGTCTCCCACCGGCCCGCCGATACAATTGTCCGCGAGCCATGCGGAGGTGGCCAAAGCAGTGCGGCAAAAGTGAGCAGCCTGCCCAGGCAGTCCCGCCGCGGGCATGAAAATCGAAGGGACACCTTCCCGGAACGAGGCACGAAGGCTAGCCAAGGCGGTCAAATGCCTCGCATTTTCGCCGCCAATCCGCGAAGTATCTCTGAATCTGGGACACGCGATCGAGATCACTTAGTAAAATCAGTATCGAATGGCGTACCGGGATAACGGCGTCGCTAGTGGCGCGGCCTTTGCGAAGGGCATCGCTGAATCCTACCGCTCCTGGAAAGTCGCGCTCATGTTGAGCAACAATTTGCTCAATCCTTTCAGAAAACTCTGCGATCATATGCCTTCCCTGGAATCGTCCGGCGGCAAACCTCGGCGAGAACTTGTGGTTCTGTGATGGACCAACGAGCCATTTTACGCACGCCAACTCTCCGCCCTTAGGGGCAGTTCATTCAACTCTGCTCTCGCTTCCCGCCAACGAGGGTAATGCTTGTTGAGAAGACTGACGAACCGTTCATTGTGCGTCGGCTCGACCAGATGAAGCATCTCGTGGACGATGACGTACTCCAGCAGGTCGCGTGGCTTCTTGACCAGTTCTGTGTTCAGGCGGATGTGGCCGGCGCGGTGGTTACAACTCCCCCACTTCGTCTTCATGCGCTGCAGGAAATAGCCCTTCACTGTTACACCCAGCTTCGGCTCCCATTTCTGGATCGTTGTTGGAATGACTGTGTGCAACAGAGACTTGTGCCACTCATGCATGACCTCTGCCCGCTTTGCGCTGCTTGCGTGAGGGCGCACGCAAAGGGTGATGCGCCGGTGGTCGAGCGTGACAGAAGGTCTCCCTTCCTGGTAGCGAATGGTCATCAGGTGGCGACGCCCCCAGAGATCGTGCGACTCCCGCTCGACGAACTTCCGCGGCGCTTCTCGCGCTTGTCGACGAAGCCTGGACTGCTGCTCCCGAATCCAGCCGAGCTTGCTGATGGCGAAGGCCCGCGCCACTTCTGGCCGCGTTCCGGTGGGTGCGACCAGAGTCACCCGTCCGCCCGGCGGGTGCACGGACAGGTGCGCATGCTTGACTAATTTGTGCGTCACCTCGACCTCGATGTCGCCGAGCTTGATGGTCGCGCTCATGAGTAGCCGGCCTGCTGCTTGATGATCTCGAATATGGCGCGCGTCGCGTCCCGGTCTCGATTCATGATCGGGAACAACGCGTTGAGCACCTGTGCCTCCCTGGCGGGATCACCCTTCCAGCCTGAAGGAGCCTTCTCGCGCATGGTCTGGTCGATTTTTAGCGCGAGCACCGCGCGTTGCTCCTGTTCGCCGGCGTTGTCGGCGTGGCCGGAAGGAAGATTGCGGTAGAGGACGATCGCCTCGGGGTGCCCGTGCAATACCGCCGGCACGCCAGCGACGCTGTGCTTCTGCGCGAGCCGCGTCACCAGCGCCTCCGCATCCTTGAGAAATTGCTCGTAAGCCGCTGCGTCCTGGCGACTCTGCTTGATGAGGTCCTCCAGCAGCTTCGACATCTCCTCGTAGAACTTTGGGTCCGTAAGCTGTTCGCGGATGATGGTCTTTCGGACGTTGTTGATGACCCCCTCGGCGATCGCATTTCGCGTCAGCTTACCCTTATCGTTGAGTCGCTTGGCAATCGCATCGTGTATACCGGTCTTGATGATGAGGTCGGTGAGCGATAACGAACTCAGGTTCCCAAGGTCTTCCGCCGGGTCGGCCTGAACGTAGGTGTTGAGCAGATGGCGCATGTCGGCCTCGTAGGGCTTGATGTCCAGCTCTTCCCCCGAATGCTTCTTGATGGCGTTTCGCGTGTCGCCATAGAACTCAACATCTTTCTTCAACGCCGAGGCTTCTGCATCACTATAGCTGGCATCAGCTAAATTCTGTGCAATGTCGGCGTATGCGCGCACGAAGGTTGCAACTGCCTTATAGAAGGTGATCCGCAGCGCTTCGGTTTCGTTTAGGGCGTGTGAGTTACCCGCGTCTCCGCAGAAATAATGCAGGAACTGCTCCACCTCGCGCGGCGCCGGCACCGGCTCGCATAGATAGTGCAGAGCCTCGTGGGAGGCGTCGAGCTGCTTCCTGCCCTCTTTCAGCCAGTCCTTGAGTTCGACGTTGTTGCTGCCTCCGTTCCCCTCGTCGATGTCGAGTTCGTCAGAGCTATAGACCGCGATTGCCTCTTGCACGTCGGAGAACATCCCCTTGAAGTCAACGATGTAACCGTAATCCTTGTCAACTCCATCCAGGCGGTTGGTGCGGCAGATCGCCTGAAACAGGTTGTGATCGCGCAGCTCATTGTCGAGATAGATGTAACTACAGCTTGGCGCGTCGAAGCCGGTGAGCAGCTTGCTCACCACGACAAGCACTTTCATGTTAGCCGGCTCCTCAATGAAGCGGCGCTTGACTTCGTCCTCGTAGGCCTTGGTCGTCTGACCATTCTTCAGGACATCCTGAGTATACGTATTGAACTTGTAGCGCTCGTCGCTGTTGGCCGGTTCGCGGGAAATCGCGTTGTGGTTAGGTTCGTAGGAAGTCACGATCCCGCAGTACGGGCCGAGGGCGGTGTTCTGAAAAAGACGAAAATAGTGACACGCGTCGTAGATGCTCTCTGCCACCAAGATCGCGGTGCCACGGTCGTTGTTCAGCCTCGGCTTGAGGTCGAAGTCCTCGAGAACGCTGTGTATGACGCGCTGCTTACGCTCACCGGCGCTCATCAGCTCTTGCATCGTAGCCCAGCGCCTCCGCACCACGGCCTTCTGGAAATTGTTCAGTGCCTTCGTCTTCTTCTCAAAGTACGCCTCAATAGCCGCCGGCGAGGTGATACGCTGAGGCACGTCGCGAGCCTCGTACTTCAGATCCAGTACTACCTTGTCCGCGACTGCCTCATGGAACTTATAGGTGTGGATGTAGGTGCCGAATACATCGCGTGTGGTCTGCTTGTCCTTACGCAGCAGCGGCGTGCCGGTGAAGCCAATGAAGATCGCGTTTTCCAGCCAGCGCTTCATTTGCCGGTTCATGTCACCGCCCTGGGTGCGGTGACATTCGTCCACGAAGACGTAAAATCGTCCGTGGATCGGTGGCGGCGAACCCTTCAAGTCGGCCGGATCAAACTTGTGGATCAGAGCGCACAAGAGCCGCGGGGTGGTCGCGCCTAACTTCGCGACGAACTCCGCCCGCGTGGAGATACGGGGACTCGCCGCATCCTCGGCCACCACACCTGCGTTCTTCATCACGCCCTCGATCTGCTTGTCCAGCTCGTCGCGGTCGGTGACAATGAGGATGCGAGCCTCGGGGTCGTGCTCCAGCAGCCACTTGGCAAGCAGCACCATCAGGATGCTCTTGCCACTGCCCTGGGTGTGCCAGATGACGCCCCCCTCGTGTTGCCGGACGCGCTCCTGCGCGGCTTTCGCGCCCACGAACTGGTGCTGGCGTGGCACCTTCTTGATGCCGTTGTCGAAAATGATGAAATTGCGGATCAAGTCCAAAAGACGCACCTTGTCGCACACCTCGGCTAGCGGCCGGTCGAGCAGCGCACCGGGCGGTACAGGGGCGCCCTCGGGCAGGGCCGCCGCCTTCCATTCGACGAAAAATTCCTCCCGCGTCGTGACCGTGCCGTAGCGCAGGCCTTGCGCGTCATTACCGGCAAGCAGCAACTGCACCGTGGCGAAGAATGGTAGGTTGAAGATGGCTTCCTGGTTGGTGATGAGCTGGCGGACGCCATCTGCCACCTCGACCGAGCTGCGTTTCAATTCGATCACCGCGATGGCGATGCCATTGAGATAGAGAACAAGGTCCGGACGGCGCTCGTAACCGCCCTTGAGCGTTACCTCTTCGGCTAGTGCGAAGTCGTTCTTCTCCGGCAGCGCCCAGTCCACCAGATGCACTGTCTCGAACGGCATGCCAGCGGCGATCTGCACCGGCACACCGTAACGCAGCATCTTATAGAAGCGGAGATTGGTTCGATAAAGCGTGGTTCCAGTGGGGTCGGCCGCGGCGAGCACCTTCTGGACGGCGCCAGCTGTGTGCGCGTCCGAATAACCTCGCGCGAGCAGGTTCATGCGCAACGCATCCACTTCTGTACAACGATTGTTGGCGCGATCACGCCACTCGCCGAGATAACGATAACCCAGACCGTCGGGCCCCGCAGGGTCGGTGAACCGTGCGACGACGCGGTTCTGGGTCTTGCGTTCGGAACGCGGGATTTCAGGCATGAGTTGCCTCCGAGGTCACGAGGCGCGTTCGGCCGGTGAGCAGCTCCTGCATCATCGCCTGCTTGAGAGCGCGAGTCTTGTCACGCCGCTGTTCGAGCAACGCGATCTCGGCGTCCATGTCGGAGAGGATGCTGGCAATAGCGGTCTGTTCTCCTGGTATCGGCAGTGGCATAGCAACAGAGGCAATGTGGGTTCGGTTGGTCGCAAACACTTTGGTCCCTGCCGCAAGGCGTCGCAGGTGGGCCGCGAACAGCGGGCAGTACTGAAGGTAGCCCTTGAACCCATCGGCGAGGACTGCTTTGTCGAATCTGGCTGCGATCGTGTGAAGGCCGGAAACGAGGTCGATGTTTTCAAGCCCTCTCACTTCTACCGACTTACTTACGCCAATCATGTCTTCAGAAGCGTCTGCAAAGATCAGATCTCCGTCGCGCAAGCGGTCGAGTGACGCAGCCTTCTTTAATGGCAAGCAAGGCAGCGCATTTGGCGATAGGAACACACCCTTGCTGGCGTGCACATCGCCGTAGTGGAGATACCTCACCGAGCCTTCTGGCTGCAATTCAGCGCGTGAGTTCACTCCGTTCCGAAGAAAGGTCACGTGGTCCCCCAACCGCTTCGTCTCCCACTTCCCGCTGAATCCGTGGAGTCGAGTTTGGCCGGTGAGGAGTTGCTGCATGGCGGCCTGTTTGAGGTCACGCTTCTTAGCAACGAGCCGATGAAGTCTTCCAGGAGTTCATCCACGTCGCTCAGCGCCGTTGCAATGGAGCGTTGTTCAGGCGCCGGGGGCACAATGACTTGCAGGGCGAGCAGGTCCCGCGTGTAGATTGCCGCGACGCTGGTTGTACCCGTTGCAAGCGCGCGAAGCCGCGCGACTGAACCGGCAGTATTCAGCGCATAGTTCGCGTATTGTGTTGAACAAACTTTCTCAGTGTCGAACTCCAATCTCATCAGGTTCGAATTGTAGTAGGCAACGGGAAGTTCGCCGCGCCAGATAGCGACCTTGCCGACCAAGTCGAGAGTATTTCGTGTGTTGAAGAGCACGTCCCCACGCTCGAGACGATGCTCATCCTCCGGAGCTATGCCCGGTTTTATGTATTCGACCTTGGATAGATCGAAGTGGCCCCGAGCAACGTTCCCCATCTTCATCAGAGGAAAGTCGGCCTCAGTGTCCCGGTTCGGATAATTGCCCCCGAGTCTCCCTTTGGAGAGGATAGTCCTGAGCGGATGAACTTCCCAAACTTCCGGAATGACCCCCACCTCGGTCTGTTTGTAGCCAACGGTCATCGAGCGGCAGCTTTTCTAACGGGAAGAGCTGGCAAGCTGGCTCCCATCCTGTTGAGATGCCCATCCACGCGGGCGGCCAAGGCGGCAACTTCCTCGACGATCTGCGGCAACGGAGTTTCGTAACGTTCGGCGAGCTGGCGGATGCGGCCGGTAAGTGTCCGCGAGACGCGGTCGAGTTCGCCCTTTACGGCGGCAGCGAGGGTGGCGAACCACTTATCGTCCACAACAAGTATTTTGACCTCGCCCTCGGTGAGTTCATCGTATTTGGTGTCGAGTGCTTCCTGCAGCGCCTCTTGCGCAACCTTGATCTTTGCCTTGGTGTCGACCTGCTGGTCGAGCAGGGCGGCATACTCCGTCACCGCCGCGCATTCATCTGCGTCGTCAGGGTCCTTACAGATCTCCTTCAGGTACGCCCTCACCGCCTTGGCGGTGATCTTCTTGTCGCCCTCTGCCTCGATCACTTCGGCAAGTAGCCCATCTTCGCCGCCTTGTTCCTCGCGCCTTTCGTCAAGCTGCTGTTCGACGGCTACAAGCTCCGCCCCTAGCGCCGCGATAACGTCGCGCTCGGTCGCAAAAAATTGGTCGATCACAAGCGCTGCGGGTACGAGGTCCGACTTGAAGCGGCGCTTGCCGCGCCTGTAGTCCTCCTTTTCGGGCCAGACGAGCTTCCCTTCCTTGTTCTTGACCTGACGAATTTCGCGCGGGCGTGCTCCCTCCTTCCAGCCGACGGCGGCGAGCAGATAAGCATCGTCCTGCATTGTCTCGGCCCAGTAGTCCATCAGGTGCTGGTAAATGTCATAGGCATCCAGCAGGGGGGCAGCCTTGAAGTCGGCCAGCAGGCTCTCCGAGAGGCCCTCGATCAGTGCTTTGGGGTGCCCATCTTTGCTGAAGCCCATCATTTCAGGCGTGTGAATCTTTCGCCACTGCGCGAAGAGGGCCGTCGCACGCTCGTGGAAAGCAATGAACTCGGGATGTCCGAGAATCGCTGGTTTGACCTCCGCGAGCGGCAGCTTAAGACGGGCGTAGCCGGGTCGCGTGCGGCTCGAAGGCCGTCGCGCGCAGGGCGGTCATGACCTTCCAGTAGTCGGCTAGCGCATCGATGTCGCGCTCGGGGATGCCGCCGCGCAGGTGGCCGTCGATGTCTTGCAGGTCTTCGGGTTCCGTCGAGTCGACGTAGCGTGAGAGGTTGAGATTGTAGTCGTTCTTAGGGTCGGCGATCTCGGCGATCGTCACCATGCGGGCATACGGCGGCTGGCTCTCATCTTGTTTGCGGAAAGTATCGACGATTCTTGTGAATGTCCTGTTCA
The DNA here is from genome assembly GCA_963821965.1 of uncultured Alphaproteobacteria bacterium. Lineage (GTDB taxonomy): Bacteria > Pseudomonadota > Alphaproteobacteria > Rhizobiales > Xanthobacteraceae > Bradyrhizobium. The sequence goes on along the minus strand of CAWGFY010000010.1, from coordinate 837,883 downwards.
CGCAACCGGTTCTTGGCTCCGTCCTTCCGAAATCCTTTCGAGGCGTCGATCATGAACAGTCCCTTCCGCCCGGCAGCGTTCTCCTTGTCGAGCACTACGATGCAGGCAGGAATGCCCGTGCCGTAGAAGAGGTTCGCGGGCAGACCAATGATCCCTTTGAGGATGCCAGAGCGGACCAGATTCTGCCGGATCGCGGCCTCAACATTGCCTCGGAACAGCACGCCGTGAGGTAGAATGCACGCGGCCTTGCCGACACCCTTCATGCTACGGATAATGTGCAGCAGGTAGGCGTAGTCGCCCTGCTTCTTCGGCGGTGCGCCCCAAGTGAAGCGCTTATGGCGATCGCCGTCGCCGCTTTCGCCTAGCGTGAGGCCTGTGGACCAAGTCTTGTCCGAGAAAGGCGGATTGGCAACGACGTAGTCGTAAGTGCGCAGCTGTTCGCCATCGAGGAAGCGCGGCTTCACCAGCGTGCCCTCTCCGCCAGAGGCGATATTGGCCGTAGGGAAGTCGTGCAGGATCATGTTCATGCGCGCCAAGCCCGCGGTAGTGCCGTCCTTCTCCTGGCCTTCCAACGTGATGTGCTTGCCCGCTTCTGCCGCCACCTTCAGGAGCAGCGAGCCGGAGCCGCAGGTGGGGTCGTAGGCCGTGGTTGCGGCCACAGTGTTCTGCGGCGAAATGCCGATCACCTTGGCGATCACGCGACTGACTTCGGCCGGCGTGTAGAATTGCCCCTTGCTCTTGCCGCTCTCGGTGGCGAAGTGCCGCATCAAATACTCGTAAGCGTCGCCAAGTATATCGTCGTGCTCGGCGCGATTCTGCGAGAAGTCCAGGGCGGGGTTCTCGAAGATGGCGATCAGGTTGCCGAGGCGCTCGAACTCGGGCCTGGCCGTCGCCGAGCTTGTTAGGATCATTGAAATCAGGGAAGTCGCTACGGGCGAGGCGCATGTTGGCGTCAACCAGTGGCTGGATCACCTCGGTGTTGATCCGGTTGCCGATGTCTGCGTCGCCCTTGAGCGCGACCATATCCTTGAAGCTCGCTCCTTTGGGAATGACGATCGGTGGCTCGAAGCCGTCGTAGTCCGAATATTTGTCCGACACGTATTTGATGAACAGCATGAACAGGACGTAGTCCTTGTACTGGGTGGCATCCATGCCGCCGCGCAGTTCATCACAGGAAGCCCAGATCGAGGAGTAGAGGTCAGATTTCTTTATAGCCATCAATCACCACCGAACGCACCTTGGAGCGGTGCACGGAGACTGGGCCAACCTTGGAATGCCTTGTCAACCCGCGTCAGCTGGGCGACTGATTTTTCCCCAGTGACCTAATTATCTCGGTCTGGCGATAGCTGCTTACCTCGCCGTAGCTGGAAATAGTTGTAAGTACGTCCTCATGACCTAGGTTTTGGGACCAAGCCTTGTATTCTTCGGGCGTCCTACATTTTTGTCCCCCGAGTAGCGCCAGTGTCTTTCTGAAGCTGTGGGGATTGAAATATTGCAACCCCGCCGCGGCGAAAGCTTCCCTAAAGATAGCCCTGATTGGACCTGCGCTGCTCCACGGCCTGCGGTCCAATCCGGCCGCCTCGAACCGGTGATTTTCACCGACTGCGACTTTGGTCGCGGGAAATAGCGGGTCCTCCAGCCCCCAGAGTTTTTCCGCCCGCAAATAGTTTACCCAATCGACCACCACTACTCGAATGTCATCACCCACCGGAAAGAAGGTGGTGACATATGACTTCGAGAACTTCGTTCGCACCTCGCGTGCGTCGTGATCGATTTTGCCCTCGGCAACGTCGATGTGCCGCAGCCTGAAGGAGGCGATCGCACCGTCTCGCGCCCCGGTTACGATCGCGAAGGCGACAAGCGCTCGGTCCCGCCGTTCAATTTCAGTCGTCGCGGGCATGTTCTGGATGACGTACCGAATCTGCTCCAAAGTCGGAACTCGTGCCGGTCGGCCCGACTTGGCGATCCGCGTCTCCTTGACAGAAAGGTTGAAGTACTCGGCATCCGAATAGGAGATGCGAGACTTGTAGCCGGGCTGGCCGGCCAACCAGACGAAGAAACGCTTGAGTGCGGTCAGGGTGGCATAGAGGGTTGCTTTGCTCAACGGCTGTCCGCTCCGGTCGCCCCGCCGCTCGGCAAGATCGCGCTTGAACGCCTTGGCCTGCTCTATGTGGAAGGACTTGAAGTCCTTGTACCGGGTAAAGGCTTCAAAACGAGAGATCGCCTTCGCCACGGCGTCTATGGTCTGCTCGCTGTGGCCCAGAGCTTCAGTAAGATATGCGAAGTACTGGCGCTTGATCCGTTCGTTTGTGGCGTTGTGATTTGTCATCTTTGCCCACCTTCGGCGAAGTCACAGTTCACGTTGGGCTTCACTGTGTCTCTTAGGCGCGACTCTGCCTGTGTGATCGTGACGTCCAAGTCCGCGCGGATGGCCTCTAATTTCCGTGGGTTGATCTTGCGATAGATCATGCGGTTGCAATCCGGGCAGATGCCCTGGAGGGTGCCAGTGTTGCCGGTCTGGATGCACTCGGCCATCTTTCCCGCCGGCACCTTCGGCTCGCGGCACGGAAGGCAGTAGATTCGGCCGGGCCCGCAGACCTGTTTCGCGCGCGCCCGCCGATCGGTGAGGAAGCGACAAAGTTCTTCGCCGCGGACTAAGGTCGGCCGCTGATCGTCGATGGGCTTCAGACCCTGCCGTAGCCAAGTGCGCACGGTGTTCTTGTGAACGCCGAATAGACGCGAAATCTCTTCGACCGAATAACTGCGGTGAATTTTCGCAAGTCTTGGGTTGGGGTGACGATACCCCATTTCAACGCGGGTGCGCCGTCGTCAAAGCTTTGAGGAAGCGCGCGTCAGCATCGGAAGTGTCACGCGCGATTCGGGACTGGAGCCACTGCTCGAGATCGGCTGCGCGATAAACAACGCGTCGTCCCAACTTGCAGTAAATCGGTCCATTGCCATTGAGACGGAGTTTAGCCAGCGTGCTTTCTGACAGACCGACAAAACGTGCGGCATCGCGCGCGCATAGAACCTGGGGAGCCTGAGTAGTCATATATAGCTCGTCAGCGATCTACCGGAACGCTCCGGCAAGCATGCCGAACTTACGAATAATTCACGCGCATCTGGCGGGCAGATGCGCTGCTTTCGAGCTAAGGATGCTTGATGAAGCGAGCGATGTGCTTTGCCGTTTGAGAAACGTTAAGCTGTTTTTTGATGAGCTGAGCGACCACCACTTTGCCGAGGTTTGGTCGTCTTGCCCAAATCTCTGCCGCGACAATTTGCCATTTGGAATGCTCCACTTTGTGGAGTTTGGCCTTCGCTCTTCCTCCCATGCTCGCGCCGGCACGAGCTGCAACACCAGTAACCGCGGATTTTTCGAATCTAAACCGCCAATAGTATTGTTCGACGAGGCGTCCTAGAGTTCCGGGAAAGCTTGAGGCTAGCCAAACGGGGAGAGCTCCCGTTCCCAGAAAATCTGGCTTTTCTATCCAATCAAGCAATTGAACCGCGTGGTATTCGTACCAAGACTTCTCGTACGGGTCACGCGCAGCGACTTCTTCAAGCACCCAACGCTCGACGGAGGCATAACCAGGCTCCTCGCGAACGAGGAGCGCACAAAAGCGATCTACTTGGTTTTCAAAATAAAGCCGAAGTCGCCTGAGAACAAAGCCCAGCGGAAAGCTTTCTGAAGGAGGCGGTCGATCATCATCCCAGTCCCAAAATTCAGCTGGATTTTCGTGCTGATCGTATTCCGATGTCCCATGAACAAAAAAAGAGTGGCGGATAAGTCCCTTTCGGACCTCGGGCGGCAGGGGCATCGGCACGTATCCGACAGCTCCCGGGCTGCCAAATCCGTCTCCGAACGCCGCTTCCAGGGCATCGGTTTCAGCTTGGCTCAAATTATCGAGGTCGTACTCGCTGTCCGTTGGTGGCAGCAGCGCACGTAGCCGATCGTCGCGCCCCATTCCGAAACCCATGTGCGTGTTGCCCCGGTGCAGCCCCGGCAGCAGCGATGTCAACAGCGAAAAAATCGCGCAGAAATTCCAATTTAAAATCAAAACGATAGTGGCGCGCCCGGAACGATTCGAACGTCCGACCCTCAGAATTCGTAGTCTGATGCTCTATCCAGCTGAGCTACGGGCGCGTGTTTCGCCTGTCGTCGCGGGCATTTCGCCCGCCTGCCTTCCGTTTGATGGCGGAAAGGCCGCGAAAGAGGGCTTTAGCTACCTGCTCCTCGCCGAATTGGCAAGGTCCGGAACGCGGGATTTGGCCGGTGAAATAGCGTGGCAAAAACTATCTCGTTCGTCATTTCGGGGCGAGGCGACTTGTCCGCCGAAGCGCGGAGCGCGTAGGCGGAAGCCTCGAACCCGGAATCCATAATCACAGTCCGGGGTTATGGATTCCGGGCCCGCGCCAAGCGGCGCGTCCCGGAATGACGAATCTCCCTTAAGCCCTCTGCCGCTCGTTGCGGACCGAGAGCAGTTCCACCGGCCGGTCGGGGATCACGATGCGGAAGGTCGCCCCGATGGTGCCCTCAACCAGCGAAATCTCGCCGCCATGGGCGCGCACCAGTTCGGCCGCGATCGCAAGTCCGAGCCCGCTGCCGCCGGGACGGCTGGAGGACTGGAACGCCTCGAACAGATGGTCGCGCGCCCTTTGCGGCACGCCCGGCCCCGTGTCGGACACTTCGAGGATCGCCACCGCGCCCTCGCGGCGGCCGGTGACGCGGATCTGCATGCTGGACGGATCGGGGTTGCCTTCCAACGCCTGCGCCGCGTTGCGCACGAGATTGAGCAGCACGCGGAACAACTGGTCGGGATCGCCGTCCACCGCAAGCCCGCGTTCGATCGCGGCGACCCAGGTGATCGAAGCATCGCTCGCCAGCCCCGCGGTCTCGCGCACTTCGGCGACGACAGGCTCGATCGCGATCATGCGGCGGTCGGGCGCGGCCTCCTGGGCGCGGCCATAGGACAGCGTCGACTGGCAGAAGGCGATCGCCCGCTCCAGCGAACGCATCAGTTTCGGCGCAAAACGCTGCACGCGCGGATCGGGCACGCTCGACAGCTGATCGGACAATAGCTGCGACGACGCCAGCAGGTTGCGCAGATCGTGGTTGATCTTCGACACCGCGAGGCCCAATGCCGCGAGCCGGCTCTTCTGATTGAGCATCGAGACGAGGTCGCGCTGCATGGCCGACAGCTCGCGCTCGGCGACGCCGATCTCGTCGCCGCGCTGGCTCGGCACGATGATGTTCGCCGCGCTCTCCGGATTTTCGTGGAAGCCGACCATGCTCGCGGTCAGCCGCCGCATCGGCCGCACGAACAGATAATGCAGCGCCAGATACACCAGCGCCGCCGTCAGCACCGCAAGCAGCAGCGAGATCAGGAACAAATTGCGCGAGAAGCGGTACATCGCCTGGCGCAGCGGCGCCTCGTCGATCACGACCTCGATGAATTGCGCGTTGCCCGGCGCGGGCCCGACCACGCGGATCGCCTGGTTGCCGGTCTCGAGCATGGTCTCGAACGAGCCAGTGATCGCCTGCCACACCGTCTCGGTGCGCAGGTCGATGTCATGGTCGATCGCGGACGGCAGCTCGGCGCTGGCAAGCAGCCGGCGCTGCTGGCCCATCTTGATGGCAACCGCGCGCGCGCCGATGCTGGTGAGGATTTGCCGCGCCAGCCCGTCCGGCACCATGCCCAGAGGTGCGGCATCGAGCACCAGCGCGGCGGTGTTGGCCGCGGCGATGCGATCGTTGAGCCGGTTCATCCGGAAGTTCGCGATCGCCGGCACGTAAATCATCAGAAGCGCGATCAGCACCAAAGGAATGGTCAGCAGCAAAAGCTTGCCGGACAGGCCGAGCGGGGTCGCTCGCACCGTCGGCTGCTCGGTCTTCAGCTGGTCGTCGCTTGCTGACACGCGATTTGCCTTGATTGGTACTAGTGCCCACTTTCCGAAGTCCGCGCTACATCACGCGACACTTTTTCGCGGACTTTGGAAAGTCATGGGCACTAGCAAACTTATCATTCTAGTGCCGCTTTCGATCTGAAGTCCCTGAACCGATTTTGCCTCAAGTGAGTCAGGGACTTCAGATCGGCGGCACTAGCGAACATGCGGTCCGGCGCCGGAATTGGTCAAATTACGGATCGCTAATGTCGCGCTTTACGATCATCTGGGGTGGGACCATTAACGGCACCAGCCTCACCCCAAAAAACACTGCTGGAATCAATATATTCGCCGCAAATACGTCGTTTCGAAGAAAGGGCGCCAAAACCGGCCGCAAGATTGACGAAAACCGGTCCCTCCACTATAAGCCGCGCCAAATCGTCCGCAGGTAAGTTCCGGCTTTGCCGGGGGCGGCTCCTTCCGGGCCGGAACGGCCCGTTCGGGGCATCCCACACCGCCGGACACCCTCAATCCAACAGGCAGATTTGCCCCCGGTCAGCGGAGAACGACCCGTGAAGCGGACTTATCAACCCTCGAAACTGGTGCGCAAGCGCCGCCACGGCTTCCGCGCCCGTCTCGCCACCGCCGGAGGCCGCAAGGTCCTCGCCGCGCGCCGCGCCCGGGGCCGCAAGCGTCTGAGCGCTTGAGCCGGGGCCTTTCCGGAGAGTTCACCATGGAGCGTCTAAGGCAGCGGGCGGATTTCCTCGCCGTTGCCGATGGCGCGCGGGTGAACAGTCCGGCCTTCACCCTGCAGGGCCGGCATCGCGACGATTTGGGTCCGATCCGGGTCGGTTTCACCGTCACAAAGAAGAACGGCACTGCGCCCGCGCGCAACCGGATTCGCCGCCGGCTGCGCGAGGTCGTGCGACTTACGGACAGCATGGCGCTGCGGCCGCACTATGATTATGTGCTGGTCGGGCGCCGCGCGGCGTTAAGCCGCGATTTCACTGTCATGGTGGACGATTTCCAGAATTGCCTGCAACGCCTCGGCCGAGGCCAAAAACGCGACGCCCGTAAACCGGATTGAACGACGAGACCTGATGAGATGACTGACAACCGCAACATGATCCTCGCCGTCATCCTCTCGGGTGTGGTCCTGCTCGCCTGGCAATATTTCTACAACGTGCCGCAGATGGAGCGGCAGCGCGCGCAACAGGCGCAACAGGCCGAGTTGCAGAAGTCCACGCCGAAGCCGGCCGAGAGCACTTCACCATCGAGCGCGCCGCCGCAGCCCGGCAGCACCGCGCCTTCGCCTGCCGCATCGACCGCTTCTTCCAATGCGCCTGTCGTCAGCCGCGATCAGGCGCTCGCGGACTCGCAGCGGGTCAAGATCGAGACCCCGAGCCTGATCGGCAGCATCTCGCTGAAGGGTGCGCGCCTCGACGACCTCTCGCTGGTCAAATTCCGCGACACCGTCGATCCGGCCTCGCCGGCGATCGTGCTGTATTCGCCGTCCGGGACCGCCGCGCCCTATTACGCCGAGTTCGGCTGGGTGCCCGCCGCCGGCTCGACCGTGCGCGTCCCCGACCGCAACACCGAATGGCAGCAGGAGAGCACCGGCGCGCTGACGCCATCCTCGCCGGTCGTGCTGAAATACGACAATGGCGAGGGCCTCACCTTCCGCCGCACCATCTCGGTCGACGACCGCTATCTCTTCACCATCAAGGACGACGTCACCAATGTCGGCAATTCGCCGGTGACGCTCTATCCCTTCGCGCTGATTTCGCGCCACGGCGCGCCGCAGGTCTCCGGCTATTACATCCTGCATGAGGGCCTGATCGGCTATCTCGGCGGCGATGGCCTGCAGGAATACAGCTACAAGAAGCTCGACGATGCCAAGCAGGTCAACTTCAACAACGTCACCGACGGCTGGCTCGGCATCACCGACAAGTACTGGGCCTCGGCGCTGCTGCCCGACACCGGCGCCAAGCTGCAGGCGAAATATTCTTCGAACCTGGTCGGGAATCTGCGTACCTACCAGGCCGACTATCTCGCCGAGCCGCAGACCATTGCGATCGGCGGCACCACCAGCGCCAATTCACGGCTGTTCGCCGGCGCCAAGGAAGTCGGCGTGGTCGGCATCAACTTTCCGCTTGGTCCCGGCGGCTACAACAAGCAGCTCGGCCTCAATCATTTCGATCTGTTGATCGACTGGGGCTGGTTCTACTTCATCACCAAGCCGATGTTCCTCGGGCTGGACTTCTTCTATCACCTGGTCGGCAATTTCGGCATCGCGATCCTGCTCGTCACCGTGATCGTGAAACTGCTGTTTTTCCCGCTCGCCAACAAATCCTACGCCTCGATGGCGAAGATGAAGTCGGTGCAGCCGCAACTGCAGGCGCTGAAGGAGCGCTATCCCGACGACAAGGTGAAGCAGCAGCAGGAGATGATGGAGATCTACAAGAAGGAGAAGATCAACCCGATCGCGGGCTGTCTTCCCGTCGCGCTCCAGATTCCGGTGTTCTTCTCGCTCTACAAGGTGCTGTTCGTCACCATCGAGATGCGGCACGCGCCGTTCTACGGCTGGATCAAGGACCTCTCCGCGCCCGATCCGACCAACCTGTTCACGCTGTTCGGGCTCTTGCACTTCGATCCGACGCAGCTGCCGCTGTTCGGCCATTACCTCGCGCTGGGCATCTGGCCGATCGTCATGGGCATCACGATGTGGGTGCAGATGAAGCTGAACCCGGCGCCGCCCGATCCGACGCAGCAGATGATCTTCAGCTGGATGCCGCTGATCTTCACCTTCATGCTGGCGGGCTTCCCCGCGGGCCTCGTGATCTACTGGGCCTGGAACAATACGCTCTCGGTGCTGCAACAGAGCTTCATCATGCGCCGCAACGGCGTGAAGGTGGAGCTGTTCGATAACCTCAAGAGCACCTTCGTCTGGAAGAAGGCGGAGTTGAAGACGTGACGTCGAGCGGATTGCGGCCAGCAATCCGCTCACGTCATTCCAGGGCGATGCGCAGCATCGAACCCGGAATCTCGAGGTTCCGGGTTGGTGCTTCGCACCATCCCGGAACGACGAGTAAAACGGCCGGAAACCTTCGCATGACCGCCGACATCGATGCGAAGCTGACCGAAGCGGGACGAAAGCTCTTCGCCGGCGACTGGCAATTCACATGGGCCTCGCCCTCGATCGAGACGCTGCCGCCGATGGCGGCCCTGGAGGTCGCCTTCGCCGGGCGCTCCAATGTCGGCAAATCCTCCCTCATCAATGCGCTGACCAGCCGCAACAATCTGGCGCGCACCTCGCACACGCCGGGCCGCACCCAGGAGCTGATCTTCTTCGAAGGCCCGGACAAGGCGCTGCGGCTGGTCGACATGCCCGGCTATGGTTATGCCGCCGCGCCCAAGAGCAAGGTGCAATCCTGGACCGAGCTGATCCACAAATTCCTGCTGGGCCGCGCCAGCCTGGCGCGGGTCTATTTGCTGATCGACGCGCGGCACGGGCTGAAAGACGTCGATCTCGACGTGTTGAAGACGCTCGACCGTTCGGCGGTGAGCTATCAGATCGTGCTGACCAAGGCCGATCAGGTGAAGGCCGGCGAGCTCGACAAGCGCCGCGCCGAAACCGCGACCGCGCTTGCCAAACATCCGGCGGCTTTTCCTGACGTGCTCACGACCTCGTCGCACTCCGGCGCGGGCATGCCGGAACTTGCGCGCGGCCATGGTGCGGCTGCATCGAGGAACGGACGTCTGATGACACGCGTGTATCGCATCCTGATTGCGCTTGCGGGTGTGATGGGCGCCGATGGCGTGATCCTGGCCGCCGCTTCCGCGCATCAGGCCGACGCCGCACGACTCGCGGCCGCCTCCTCGATGCTGCTGTTTCACGCCACCGCGATTCTCGGCGGCGTGGCGCTCGCCGAGCGCGGCCTGATCCATGCGCGGCTGGGACTAGCCGCCGGATTCGGCTTCGTCGTCGCGAGCGCACTGTTCGCAGGCGATCTCACCTTGCGGCAATATGCCGGCCACAGCCTGTTTGCGTTTGCCGCGCCGACCGGCGGCACGCTTCTGATCGTGAGCTGGCTGTTGCTGGCGCTGTCGGCAGTCTGGCCGCGGCGGTACTGATCTTCACCTCTCCCTGCGCGTGCGGGGAGAGGTGAAATCGTCGCGCGACTTTCGGCTTTGCGCTCCCGCCGCCAATCGGATAGAACCCGCCCGACCCTGCCGCCCGCCGCCACAGAGACCTGCCTCATGACCGACATCAGCCCGCTCGATCAGGCCCGCATCCTGTCCGAGGCGCTGCCCCACATGCAGCAATATGACGAGGAAACCATCGTCATCAAATATGGCGGCCATGCCATGGGCGCGGAGGATACCGCGAAGGCGTTCGCGCGCGACATCGTGCTGCTGGAGCAGACCGCGATCAATCCGGTGGTGGTGCATGGCGGCGGCCCGCAAATCGCGGCCATGCTGAAGCGCCTCGGCATCGTCTCGGAATTCGCTGCGGGCCTTCGCATCACCGACGCCGCCACCATCGAGATCGTCGAGATGGTGCTGGCCGGCTCCGTCAACAAGCAGATCGTCGGCTATATCAACGAGGCCGGCGGCAAGGCGGTCGGTCTCTCCGGCAAAGACGGCAACATGGTGAAGGCGACGAAGACGACGCGCACCATGGTCGATCCCGATTCCAACATCGAGAAGGCGATCGATCTCGGCTTTGTCGGCGATCCCGGGAAGGTCGACCTCACGCTGCTCAACCAGCTGATTGGTTATGAGCTGATCCCGGTGCTGGCGCCGCTCGCGACATCGGACGGCGGCCAGACGCTGAACATCAACGCCGATACGTTCGCCGGGGCCATCGCGGGCGCGCTGAAGGCCAGGCGGCTGCTCTTGCTCACCGATGTGCCCGGCGTGCTCGACAAGTCCAGGAAGCTGATCCCGGAATTGTCGATCAAGGACGCCCGCAAGCTGATCGCCGACGGCACCATTTCCGGCGGCATGATCCCGAAAGTCGAGACCTGCATCTATGCGCTGGAGCAGGGCGTGCAGGGCGTGGTCATCATCGACGGCAAGATGCAGCATGCGGTATTGCTTGAGTTGTTCACGAATCAGGGCACCGGCACGCTGATCCACAAGTGATGACCAAAACGACGACGCAAACAAAAGTCGTCATGGCCGGATTTATTCCGGCCATCCACGTGTTTTCTTCTCGGCGCGCCAAAGACGTGGATGCCCCGGGCGCTTTGGTAAAGACGCACTCCGCGCTTTCGCCCGGACATGACGAGCGAAAAACAAGGCGGTCTGCCTTGTTTCACTGGAAGCAAACGCTTCTCGCTCTTCCGGCCGCCGCCGTATCGCTGTTCACTTCGTCGGAGCCGGCCCTCGCCGGCCTGAAGCTCTGCAACCGCATGAGCTATGTGGTCGAAGCCGCGATCGGCATCGACGAGAAGTCGGCGACCGCGACGCGCGGCTGGTTCCGGATCGATCCCGCGAGCTGCCGTGTGGTGCTGCAGGGCACGCTCACCGCCGACCGCCTCCTCTTGCATGCGCGGGTGCTCGGGCTGTATGGCGCCTCGCCGCTCCCGCAGAACGGCAACGACACGCTCTGCATCGCCCAGGACAATTTCGTCATCGCCGCCGCGCGGCAGTGCCGCAGCGGGCAGGCGCCGGCGCCGTTCACCCAGATCACGCCGCAGCAGGGCGACGACGGCAATCTCGTCGCCTATCTCGCCGAGGACAGCGAATATGACGACGAGCAAGCGCGGCTCGCCGGCATCCAGCGGCTGCTGGTGATCGCGGGCTACGATGCCGCCCCGATCGACGGCACCGACGGGCCGAAGACGCAAGGAGCGCTGAACGCGTTCCTGAAGAGCCGCGGGCTGTCGTCCGATGCGGTGCAGTCGCCGAACTTCTTCACCACCATGGTCGAAGCGGTGCAGTCGCCGTCGGCGACCGGACTGACCTGGTGCAACGATACGCCGCACAAGATCATGGCGGCGGTCGCGACCGATGACGGCAAGGCCGTGGTCAGCCGCGGCTGGTATCGCATCGATCCCGGCAAATGCCTGCATCCCGATGTGACCGGCCAGCCGAAACAGATCTTCAGCTTTGCCGAAGCGGTCGACAGCGAGAACCGCACGATCAGGCTGAAGGACAAGCCGCTGAACTGGGGCGGCACCACGAAGCTCTGCACCCGCGAGACCAAGTTCGAGACCAACGAACAGGGCGATTGCCCCAGCCGCGGTTTCGCGCCAACCGGCTTTACCGCCGTCGATATGAGCGGCGGCGGCAGGACCGTGCGCTTTGCGATGCCGTGATGATTGAAAAGCGCACCTTCACGCACGTCGACAGCTGGGTGTTCGACCTCGACAACACGCTATACCCGCATCACGTCAATCTGTGGCAGCAGGTCGATGCCCGGATCGGCGAGTTCGTCGGTTCGTGGCTGCACATTTCGCGCGAGGAAGCGCGCCTGTTGCAGAAGGACTATTACAAGCGCTTCGGCACCACCATGCGCGGCATGATGACCCTGCATGGCGTGCGCGCCGACGATTACCTCGCCTATGTGCACAAGATCGACCATTCGCCGCTGGAGCCGAATCCCGCGATGGGCGAAGCAATCGCAAAACTGCCGGGACGCAAGTTGATCCTGACCAACGGCTCGGTCGACCATGTCGACGCGGTGCTCGCACGGCTCGGCCTCAGCAGTCATTTCGACGGCGTGTTCGACATCATCGCCGCCGAGCTCGAGCCGAAGCCTGCGCCGCAGACCTATCAGAAGTTTCTGCGCGACCATTCGGTCGATCCGACAACAGCGGCGATGTTCGAGGATCTCTCGCGCAACCTCGTGGTGCCGCATCAGCTCGGCATGACCACGGTGCTGGTGGTGCCCGACGGCTCCAAGGACGTCGTGCGCGAAGACTGGGAGCTGGAAGGCCGAGAGGCCGCCCATGTCGATCATGTCACGGATGACCTGACGGGGTTTTTAAGGGGGCTGGTCGGCAGATAAAGCTCGTCATGCCCGCGCTTGCCGCCTTCGCTAAAGCTTCGGCGGCCGAGCGAGTTCGTGGCCCGGCGAAGCCTTGGCGTAGACGGGACGCGGGCATCCACGTCTTCCTTTGCGACCCAAGACGTGGATGGCCGGGACATAGGCGAGCGGAAGCGACGCCGTCCTTCGGACGGCTATGCCCGGCCATGACGACTGCGTTCTTGACTTCTCCCCGCTCAAATCCCGAAAAAGCCTGCCCACGACCGTTCCGCCAAGGAAAGACCGATGTCCGCGACCCAGCTCGAAACCACCATCAACAGCGCGTTCGATGCGCGCGAGGCCATCTCGACCTCGACCCGGGGCGAGGTGCGCGAGGCCGTCGATCACGCGCTCGAGCTGATGGACAAGGGCGAGCTGCGCGTCGCCGAGCGCGATGCGAACGGCAAATGGAAGGTGCATCAATGGCTGAAGAAGGCGGTGCTGCTGTCGTTCCGTCTCAACGACATGAGCGCGATTCCCGGCGGGCCCGGCCAGGCGACCTGGTGGGACAAGGTGCCGTCGAAATTCGAGGGCTGGGGCGAGAACCGCTTTCGCGCTGCCGGTTTTCGCGCGGTGCCCGGCGCGATCGTGCGCCGCTCGGCCTTCATCGCCAAAAACGTCGTGCTGATGCCGTCCTTCGTCAATCTCGGCGCCTATGTCGATGAATTGACCATGATCGATACCTGGTCGACGGTCGGCTCCTGCGCCCAGATCGGCAAGCGCGTGCATATTTCCGGCGGCGTCGGCATCGGCGGCGTGCTGGAGCCCTTGCAGGCCGAGCCTGTGATCGTCGAGGACGATTGCTTCATCGGCGCGCGCAGCGAGGTCGCCGAAGGCGTGATCGTGCGCAAGGGCGCGGTGCTGGCGATGGGCGTGTTCCTCGGCGCCTCGACCAAGATCGTCGACCGCAACACCGGCGAAGTCTTCATCGGAGAGGTGCCGGAATATTCGGTGGTGGTGCCGGGCGCACTGCCCGGCAGGCCGCTGAAGAACGGTGAGCCGGGGCCATCGACCGCCTGCGCCGTCATCGTCAAGCGCGTCGACGAGCGCACCCGGTCCAAGACCAGCATCAACGAGTTGCTGCGGGATTGAAGCTGACGCGGATCTATCGGGGGATTTTGGAGCGGTATTTCGGGTGACTCTCCGTCATCGTCCGCGAAAGCGGACGATCCAGTAAGCCGTGAAATCTCCATCGACCACATCCGTCTCGGCGTACTGGATACCCCGCCTTCGCGGCGTATGACAGCGAGACTTAATAATCCACCTTCGCCAGATACAGCCCCTCAGGCGGCGCGACGGGGCCGCAGGCGGCGCGATCGCGCGCGGCGAGTGCGCCCGCCAGATCGTCCGCGCTCCAGCGGCCCTCCCCGACCCAGACCAGCGAACCGACCATCGAGCGCACCTGGCTGTGCAGGAACGAGCGCGCCGACGTGACGATCCGGATGGCGTCGCCTTCGCGGATCACATCGAGCTGGTCGAGCGTCTTCTCCGGCGATTTCGCCTGGCATTCGGTGTCGCGGAACGTGGTGAAATCGTGTTTTCCGATCAGGCGCTGCGCGGCGGCGTGCATCGCGTCGCTATCGAGCCGGCGCGGCACCCGCCAGCTGCGTCCGATATCGAGCGCGAGGTTCGCGCGCGTGTTGGCGATCCGATAGAGATAGTGCCGCTTGATCGCGGAGAAGCGCGCCTCGAAGGTGTCGGGCACGATCTCCACTGAGTACACCGCGACCGGGTTGGGGCGCAGATGCGCATTGACGGCATCGCGCAAGCGGTTGGCTGTAAACGGCTTCGCAACGTCGCAGTGCGCGACCTGCCCGAGCGCATGTACGCCGGCATCGGTGCGGCCGGCGCCATGGACGCGTACATCCTCGCCGCAGGTTGCTTTCACCGCGGCCTCCAGCGCGCCCTGCACGGTCGGATGATCGGGCTGCAGCTGCCAACCCGCGAACGGTGCGCCGTCATATTCGATGATGAGCTTGTAGCGGGGCATCAGACGAGCCGCGCCGGTGGTTTCACCGGCGTGCCGCGCAAAAAATCCGCGGCCTTCATCGGCGCCTTGCCGGCGCGCTGCAATTCGATGATGCGGATCGCACCCTCGCCGCAGGCGACAGCGAGGCGATCGTCGAGAACGCTGCCCGGCGCGCCCGCGCCCCTGGCCAACTCGCAGCGCAGAATCTTGACCCGCGCGCTCTCGCCGGCGATCTCGCTCCATGCACCGGGAAACGGCGACAACCCATGGATATGGCGTAGCACCGCATGCGCGGGCTTGCTCCAGTCGATCTTTGCTTCAGCCTTGTCGATCTTGGCGGCATAGGTAACGCCGGCTTCGCTCTGCCTGGTCAGCTGCAGCACGCCGCGCTCCAGCGCCGCGATTGCACGCACCATCAGATCGGCGCCGAGCCGCGCGAGCGCGTCATGCAGGTCGGACGCCGTCATCGCATCTGATATGGCGAGGCGCTCGGCCATCGCGATATCGCCGGTATCAAGCCCGGCATCCATCTTCATCACCATCACGCCAGACTCGGTATCTTCAGCCATGATGACGCGGTTGATCGGCGCAGCACCGCGCCAGCGCGGCAGCAGCGACGCGTGCAGATTGAAACAGCCGAGTCGCGGCGTATCGAGGATCGCCTGCGGCAGGATCATGCCATAGGCGACGACCACGGCGGCATCCGCCTCGTGCGCGCGAAATTCGTCGAGCGCTTCCAATGTCTTCAGCGTCTTTGGTGTCAGCACGGGAATGCCAAGCCGCCGCGCTTCCGTCTCGACCGGTGTCGGCTGCAACTCCAAGCCCCGGCGACCACCGGGCTTTGGCTCTCGCGTATAAACTGCTGCGATTTGATGCCCTGCATCATAAAGTGCACGCAGCGTCGGCACGGAAAATTCCGGCGTACCCATGAAGATCAGGCGGAGGGGCATTTTCTGCTTCTTGCCTCATACAAGGCTGCTTGTTGGTACTCGTCATGCCCGCGCTTGTCGCGGGCATCCACGTCTTCCTTTTTCACCCCAAGACATGGATGGCCGGGTCAAGCCCGGCCATGACGACAGAAAGAGCGACGACTACTCCTCCGCGCGCTTGGCGGCTTTCGTAAACTTCTTCTGCACGCGGTCGCGTTTCAGCTTCGACAGATAGTCGATGAACAGCACGCCGTTGAGATGATCGATCTCGTGCTGGATGCAGGTGGCGTAAAGTCCCTCGGCGTCTTCCTCGTGCACCTTGCCGTCGAGATCGGTGAAGCGCACCCGCACCCGCGCCGGCCGCTCGACCTCCTCGTAATATTCGGGGATCGACAGGCAGCCCTCCTCGTAGACCGCCGTCTCCTCGGAGGAGGACAGGATTTCCGGATTGATGAAGACGCGCGGCTGCGGCGTGGTCTCGCCTTCCTCGTTCTTCTTCGCCAGGTCCATGGTGATCAGCCGCAACGGCTGCGCCACCTGGATCGCCGCGAGCCCGATGCCCGGCGCTTCATACATGGTCTCGAACATGTCGTCGGCGAGCTTGCGGATGTCAGGCGTCACCTTCTCGATCGGCTTGGACACGAGACGCAACTGCTTGTCTGGCAGGATGATGATTTCTCTGAGGGCCATGTTTTCAAATGCTCTGGCGGGCGATTTAAGGGGCTGATCCGACGGGGTCAATCGCAACCGGAACCTCTTAACCGGCCGCTAACCATAAAAATCGACGTTTCGTTAACCATGAAAATTTACGCCGCGTTCACCATAAATGTTCCCTCTTCGTTCGCTCTCGGCCGCGAATCGGCTACACAGGGGGGATGAACCAGATCCTGTTCGTGATCGGCGACTGGCCGGTCCACCTCACCGATGCGCTGATCGCCTTTGCCGCGCTCACGCTGCTGTTGCTGCTGATCATCGCCATCGTGGTGGGGCGCGCGGGCAAGCGCGACGCGCTGCTCGCGCAAGTGCAGGCCGCGCGCGCGGACGAACTGGAGGAGCGGCTCCATGACATGATGCGCGCGCAGGCCGAGGCCTCCGGCCGGGTCGACGCGATGGCACAGGCGCTCTCCGGCCGCCAGGCCGAGATGGCCCGCGCGGTCAACGAGCGGCTCGATTCGGTGACCCATCGCGTCGGCCAATCGATGGAGCAGACGACGCGCAACACGATGGATAGCCTGCGTAAGCTGCATGAGCGGCTCGGCATCATCGACAACGCGCACAAGAACCTCACCGACCTCACCACGCAGGTCACGACCTTGCGCGACGTGCTCGCCAACAAGCAGTCGCGCGGCGCCTTCGGCCAGGCGCGGATGGAGGCGATCGTCCAGGACGGCATGCCGAAAGGGTCGTTCGAATTCCAGCACACGCTCTCGAGCGGAAAGCGGCCGGACTGCGTGGTGTTCCTCCCGGACCAGCGCCCGCTCTGCATCGACGCCAAATTCCCGCTGGAAGCGATGACCGCGCTGCATGACGCGCGCACCGACGAGGAGCGGAAATTTGCGGGCCAGCGGCTGCGCACCGACATTATGAAACATGTCTCCGACATCGCCGAGAAATATCTGATCCCCGGCGAGACCCAGGACACCGCGCTGATGTTCGTGCCGTCGGAATCGGTCTACGCCGAAATCCACGACGGCTTTGACGACATCGTGCAGAAGGCCTATCGCGCCCGCGTGGTGCTGGTGTCGCCGTCGCTGTTGATGCTGGCGATCCAGGTGATGCAGCAGATCCTCAAGGATGCGCGGATTCGCGACGCCGCCGACCAGATCCGCAACGAGGTGATGCATCTCGGCGACGATCTCGGGCGCCTGCGCGAGCGCGTGCTCAAGCTGGGGAAGCATTTCGGCGACGTCAACGAGGACGTCCGGCAGATCCTGATCTCGTCCGAGAAGATCGAGAAGCGCGCCGGCCGCATCGAGGAGCTGGATTTTTCCAAGGAGCCGCCCGAAGGCCCGCGGCTGGTCAAGTCGGGCGGCGAACTACTTCCGCTCCAGCGCAAGCTGCAGGCGGGGGAGTAGGAGTCGCGGGCGATCTCTTACCCTCTCCCCTTGCGAGGGCTTTGCACAATTGCGCATGCATGATTCCCTTGATCAAGGCTGATTCTGCGGGGGAGAGCGATGGTCGAGCGCAATGTTGGGCAAATGAGCTTGGCGGATGGCCTGGTTGAGGTGTCCCGGACCATTCTGGATGAGGTTGAAGCAGTTGTGGATTGGACGCCATTGCGAGCTCTACTTGGCAAGCGGGGTGGCGATGGCGCAGGCAACAGCAGTTATCCGGCGGAAGTCCTCCTTCGCTGCTTGCTTGCCGGTATCTGGCACAATCTTTCAGATCCGGCCCTGGAGGCGGCGATTGCCGATCGCTTGTCGTTCCGCCGCTTTGTCGGTCTGAGCCTCCATGACTGCACGCCGGATCACAGCACGCTGTGGCGCTTTCGGCAGGAACTCGCACAAGACGGTCTGGTCGATCAGATTTTCGCTGAGATCGGTCGGCAGTTTGAAGCCAAGAAGCTGGTGCTCAAGCAAGGCACGTTGATCGATGCCTCATTCGTGGGGGCGCGCGGCAAGGCACCTCGCAAGGAACGTGGACAAGCGGAGAAGGCGCCGGCCAAACCCTCTGCCGATCCTGATGCCCGCTGGGGACGCAAGGGCCACAAAAGCGTGTTCGGCTACAAAATCCATATCGGCGTCGATGCCGCTCACACCCTGATCCGCCGCGTCGATCTGACGAATGCCTCGGTCACGGATACCGAACCTGCAGATGGCCTGATCTGCGGCGACGAGAAAGCGGTGTATGGCGATCAGGCCTATTACACGCATGCGCGGCATGATCGCCTGACCAAGGCCCGTATCAAAGATCGCCTGATGCATCGGCCCAACAAACATCATCCCGAACTGCCACCCCGGCAGAAACGACGCAACCAATTGATCGCCCGGGTGCGGGCAGCTGTCGAACGGCCGTTCGCCGTCTTCAAGGAGCAATATGGGCTGCGTCGGATGCGCTTCTATAATCTTGCACGCAACCGCGTGCAGGTCGTGCTGGCCTGTTGTGCCTACAATCTGCGACGGGCCGTAGGCGCGCTGGCTTTGCAACGACAGGAGGCCGCATGCACTTGATCAATGTGCAACAACCAGCACATATGCCGTCCGCAGCGAAAGCGGCTCACTCGCAAAAACGCCGTTTTGCTCAACGAGCCGCTCTCGGCTTATTGTGCAAAGCCCTCCTTGCGGGAGAGGGTGGCGAGCATCGTCAGATGCGAGCCGGGTGAGGGGTTGTTGAAAGAAGAAACCCCTCACCCGGTTTCTCGCTGACGCTCGAAACCACCCTCCCCCTGAAAGGGCCTGTTGCGTTATTTGGCTGGTTTAGGCGGAGCGGGTTGGAAGTGGCCCTGTTGAACGGTGGCGGCCTTGGTTGGCGAGGCTCGTTTTGCCTTTGCAGGTAGAGCTCAAGCGGCGATCGCAGCCCATCGCCGCATGTTGAAGGCGATGGCGGCCAGCAAGACCTGCGCGCTTGCCTTGATCAGACCGACGTAGCGGATGCGTGTGAGCCGCATGCGGCATTTGAGGGTGGCGAAGGTGGTCTCCACGGCGGCACGTCGCCGTGCGATCAGGCGATTGTAGCGTTTGAGCCTGGCCGGTAGATCGGGATGATGCTTGTTGGGTCGACGCATGATGCGCGGCTTCTTGCCTTCGGCCTTCAGCCGAACTCGTCTGACGTGGGTATCATAGGCCGCGTCCGCCCACACCACCGCTTCATCACCGCGGATCAAGTCATCCGCCGGCGTGGTGTCGTTGACGTTGGCGGGCGTGGTCAACACCGCGCGGATCAGGCCCGATCCTTCATCGACCCCGACATGCGCCTTGTAACCGAAGGTGAAGCCACTCTTGCCTTGTCGCGTGACGATGCGGGCATCGGGGTCGTTCGAGAGTTGATCACCCTTCGATGGGGTCGACGTTGCCTGGATCAAGGTTGCGTCGAGCATCGTCCCGCGCTTGAGGATGACGCCGGCTTTCTCGAGTTGACGATCCAGTTCACCAAACAGCTTCTCCAGGAGCTCCTGTTCGATCAAATCATTCCGGAACCGGTTCAGCACCGTGTGGTCGGGCGTCGCATCTTCGAGGCTCAGACCCACGAAGCGTTTGAACGACAGCCGGTCTCCCAGCGCCTCTTCCAGTTCGCGATCGGACAAACCATAGAGCGATTGCAACAGCAGCGCCCGGAACAGCACGATCACCGGATAACCCGGACGTCCGGGCCCTCCTTCATCGCGCAAATGCGCCATCAGCTTCTCGAACCGGTACCATTTGACCAAGCCCGAAAGCCGGTCCAGCGCCGCATTGGCACCGGACCCTTTCGGCATCAGCGCTTCCACAAAACTCGACTGTCCGGTCTGCTTCACGGCCATTGTCATCTCCAAGGCTTTGCCTCAAAGAATCACAATCCCCGAATAACGCAACAGGCCCGCAAGGGGAGAGGGTGACCGAGTTCGCGGTGTCTTCTTTCAATCCACCTTCGCGTCCATGCCGCGCTTGATGGCGGGCCGCGCCATCAACTGCTCGTACCAGCGCTTGACGTTGGGGAAATCGGCAAGATCGACCTTGTGGCGCGGGTGACGCCAGGCCCAGCCGAGGATCGCGAAATCTGCGACCGACAGCGGACCGGCGACGAACTCGTGCTTCGCCAGCCGCTTGTTAAGCACGTCATAAAGCCGCCGCGTCTCCGCCATGTAGCGCTTGAGCCCATAGGCGCGGTCCTGCTCGTTTTCGAGCGCAATGAAGTGATGCACCTGGCCCGGCATCGGTCCGAAGCCGCCCATCTGCCACATCAGCCACTCATAGACGGGGATTCGCTCCGCCAGCGGCTTGGGCAGGAATTTGCCGGTCTTCTCGCCCAGATAAAGCAGGATCGCGCCGGACTCGAAAATGCTGACGCGCTTGCCCTCGGGCCCGTCGGGATCGACGATCGCCGGAATCTTGTTGTTCGGGCTGATGGCGAGGAACGACGGCGCCATCTGCTCGCCCTTGCTGATGTTCACCGGGATCACCTTGTAGGGCAGCCCCATTTCCTCCAGCGCGACCGAGATCTTGCGGCCGTTCGGCGTGTTCCAGGTGTGAAGTTCGATGGTCATCCAAACCCCTTCATCTTGTGTTCAGGGGAGCGTCTCTAGCATCCCCGTAATCGTCGGCAAAGCACCGGTGGCCTGCCGGCCGCGCCGCTGTTGACGGCCGCGCCATGCGCGCTGGAATGTCGGCTGATCAGCCGATAAATTGCCGCGCCCTCACACCAGACCGGATCCGACCTTGTCCAAATCTGCCAACCGCGCCCGCCTTCACGAGATCATCCGCAAGCGCTCGTTCGGCCGCGGCGAGATCACGCTGGCCTCGGGCCGCAAGAGCGACTTCTATTTCAACCTGAAGCCGACCATGCTCGACCCCGAGGGCGCCACCCTGCTCGCCGAATTGACCTACGAGGCGTTGAAGGACGACAAGTTCGACTTCATCGGCGGGCTCGAGATGGGCGCGGTGCCGCTGGCGGGTGCGATCGCGCAGCTGTCCTGGATCAAGGGTCATCCGATCGCCGCCTTCTTCGTGCGCAAGGCGCCGAAGGAGCACGGCGCGCGGCTTGCGATCGAGGGGCTCGCCAAGGGCGAGAGCCTCGCCGGCAAACGCGTGGTCGTGGTCGAGGACGTCACCACGACAGGCGGCTCGGCGATGAAGGCGGTCGATGCCTTGCGACAGACCGGCGCCGAGGTCGCGCTGGTGCTGACCATGGTCGACCGCGAGGAAGGGGCGGACGCGACCTTCAGGGAAGCGGGACTGCCGTTCCGCTCGCTCTACAAGGCGGCGGAGTTTTTGTAACTGGCCTCGCGTCCCGGACGCGGCGCAGCACGAAGTGATGCGACGCAGATCCGGGACCCACGTTTCTTGAATAGGCCCCGGATCAGCAGCGCACCGCTTTGTCTTCGAAGATGCACGTGCGTGCTCTGTTGCGCGCTGCGCTGCGTCCGGGGCACGAGATCAACATTCTTTTCCGCGAATTCACGCCCTCACACACCGCTCGTTTACCATCCGCGCTTAAGGTGAATCCGCGGCTAAAGCGCGTCCCGCTTTGACGCAGTTGTTGCTGTGTGCGTTTGTTGCGTGGGGTGGAGTAAGCGTTGCGTAACGAGTTCTTAATTGCGCGCCGGCGGCGCCGCATGATGCTGGTCGCCGCCATGGTCGTGATCCCGTTCGCGGTCACGCCCCTGCCCGCCTCGGCCGAAGAACCTGTTCGACTTCTTCTTCGGCGGCAACAAGCAGCAGCGCCAGGAGACCCCGCCGCAAGCGAGCTTCTTCGCCGATCCCACCAATGGCCCGCAGCCGCCGGTGCCGCTGCGCGGGATCGCGGGCGGCTCGGGTCCGGCGTTCTGCGTGCGCAGCTGCGACGGCAAGTATTTTCCGCTGATGCGCGGCGCCGCCTCGCCGGTGCAGATCTGCCAGGCGTTCTGCCCGGCGAGCGCGACGAAAGTGTTCTACGGCTCGAATATCGACGGCGCGACCAGCATCACCGGCGAGCGCTATGCCGACAGCGAGAATGCCTTCGCCTATCGCAAGGCGCTGCGCGCCGACTGCACCTGCAATGGCAGGAACAGCGCTGGCCTTGCGCCGGTCGACCTCGCGCTGGACAATTCCTTGCGCGCCGGCGACGTGGTCGCAACGTCAGACGGGCTGGTCGCCTATTCCGGCGTGCGCGCCGATGGCGGGGCCGGCGACTTCACGCCGGTCGCGTCCTATCCGGGGCTGACGGCTGCGGTGCGCGCCCGGCTCGGCGAGATGAAAGTCGCGCCGGTCACCGCTGAGGTCGCTGGTGACACAACCCCGACGGCGACGATCGAGCGCCACGCCGCTGCCGACCGTGGCGAAGCCGTACGGCCGCGGGACAAGCGCGCGTGAGCGAACTGCAGACCCACCGAGATGAGCGTACCGCCCACGATCACGCCGATCACGTTCGGCGCGGCGAGATACTTCTCCTCGATCGCCGCGCGCGCGGCGGCGCGGTTCTCCGGCGTGAGCAGGCCGCGCTTCTCGGCGAGGATCATCCAGCAAAAGCCCCACCAGTCGGTGAGCATGCCGTTGTCATCGACGAGGTCGTAACCCTGCTCGGCCGCGAAAATGCGCGCATACGCCTCGTCCAGCGTATCGAGGAAGCCGTGGTCGTCGGCGGAGAACAGCGCATCCGAGATGTCGTCGGTGGCGTAGCCCCACACCGACATGCAGACCGCGTTGAATTCGCGGTCGATCTGGTCGTCGTCGACAGCGCGGCGGCGGGACGCCTGATGCAGGCGCGACAGCGTCCGCGCGAAGTCGGCAATGCGGGTCAAAGCGAATTGATCAAAGGCTGTTGTGGACATGTAGCCCTCCCGGGCGCGGACAGACCATAGATATTGTGTCGGCAACGCGCCGAATCGCTATTATATATCAAAGACTTGTGAAAGTGTTCTTAATTCGTTCCAACCCTCTCTACAGACCCCGTGAGGCAACGACGTGCGAAATCGACCCTCCTCTTTCAAGGAAATGGTCAAGATCACCGCCGGAGCGGGAGCAGCGCTGGTCATCGTGGGTTGGGTGTTGGTGTTAGCGATCACGTTTCTTTCGACGGCGCGATGACGCTCATTCACGAGACAAGGTGGGCACGGCACGAACCCACCTTCGCACAATCGCCTCAATTCACCGCCGACAGCAGATACTTGCCGCAATAATTCGCGTAGAATTTTCCGCCGCATTGCCGGCGGATCGCGGCGCAGCGCGCGGCGGGCGAAGCGTTGGCGGGCACGCTGAACCCGCAACTCAAGCCGTCGCCGCTGCGGCTCATTTTCCCGGCGGCATAGGCCGCGCTGGAGACGCTGACGCAGCAGACCAGCAGGATCGCGGCGATGATTTCGATCACCAGTCTCATGGCGAGTTCCTCCACATTCTTGTCGCGCTTGAGGTGGACTATATCACCGAATCCGCGCGCTCCAACGTCTGGCCGAATCGGCCCAATCCTTGCATAAAACCTGAGCATATCGTGCACAGGCGGCGGGGTTCCGGTGCCGCAGCGCCCGGCGTATCATTCCGCTGGCACCAACGAGAGTTCGTAAAGTTGCAAGAACATTCGCCGTACCAGCCAGCGCCGGGCCAGCCCATCGACGAGCTCGCGATCGCCGAGATCAAGAGCGCCATGCTGACCAAGCTGCGCCTTGCGATCGGCAAGGAAGCCAGCATGGCGACGCGCCAGGACTGGTACAAGGCGGCCGCGCTGGCGCTGCGCGACCGCGTCGTGCATCGCTGGCTGATGGCCGAGAAGGAGAGCTACGACGCCGGCCGCAAGCGGGTCTATTACCTCTCCCTCGAATTCCTGATCGGCCGGCTGTTCATCGACGCGCTGAACAATATGGGCCTGTTGAAAATCTTCGAGACCGCGATCGGCGATCTCGGTCCCGGGCTCGGCGAGCTCAGGCAATGCGAGCCTGACGCGGCGCTCGGCAATGGCGGCCTCGGCCGGCTCGCGGCCTGCTTCATGGAAAGCATGGCGACATTGGCGATCCCCGCGATCGGCTACGGCATCCGCTACGATTTCGGCCTGTTCCGCCAGATCATCAACCAGGGCTGGCAGCAGGAATATCCCGACGTCTGGCTCAGCTTCGGCAATCCCTGGGAATTCCAGCGGCCGGAAGTGGCCTATCACGTCCATTTCGGCGGCTGGCGTCGAGCATGTCGACCAGCAAGGGCGTGACCGCGCGATCTGGCGTCCGGCCGAGACCGTGCAGGCGGTCGCCTACGACACGCCGATCGTCGGCTGGCGCGGCAACCACGTCAACGCGCTGCGGCTGTGGTCGGCGCGCTCGCCCGATCCGCTCAAGCTCGACGTCTTCAACAGCGGCGACTATGTCGGCGCCTCGTCCGAGGAAGCGCGCGCGGAAGCGATCTGCAAATTCCTCTATCCGAACGACGAGAGCCCCGCGGGCCGCGAGCTCCGCCTGCGGCAGGAATATTTCTTCGTCTCGGCCTCGCTGCAGGACCTGATCAAGCGCCATCTCGGCTCCGACGGCCAGCTGCGCAGCCTGTCGGCCAAGGCCGCGGTGCAGCTCAACGACACCCATCCGAGCCTCGCCGTCACCGAGCTGATGCGCATCCTGGTCGACCTGCACAATTTCCGCTGGGACGAGGCGTGGAAGATCACCGTCGACACGCTGTCCTACACCAATCACACGCTGCTGCCGGAGGCGCTGGAGAGCTGGCCGGTCGAGCTGTTCCAGCGGCTGCTGCCGCGGCATCTGGAGATCATCTACCGCATCAATGCGCAGCATCTCGCGCTTGCCGAGCAGCGCGCGCCCGGCGACTCGATTTCCTCGCCTCGGTCTCCCTGATCGACGAGCGCGGCGGCCGCAGGGTGCGGATGGGACAGCTCGCTTTCGTCGGCTCGCATCGCATCAACGGCGTCTCGGCGATGCATTCGGAGCTGATGCGCGAGACCGTGTTCAGCGATCTCAATCATCTCTATCCCGGCCGCATCACCAACAAGACCAACGGCATCACCTTCCGCCGCTGGCTGATGCTCGCCAATCCCCGGCTGACCGATCTGTTGCGCGAGGTCTGCGGCGAGGCCGTGCTCGACGACCCGACGCAGCTCGAATTGATCGAGGCGCGGGCCAGCGACACCGGCTTCCAGCAGCAGTTCCGCAAGGTCAAGCTGCACAACAAGATCGCGCTGACGCGCGTGATCGGCGAGCGGCTCGGCATCAAGGTCGATCCGTCGGCGCTGTTCGACGTGCAGATCAAGCGCATCCACGAATACAAGCGCCAGCTGCTCAACATCCTCGAGACCGTCGCGCTGTACCAGGCGATGAAGGACGAGCCGCAAAAGGATTGGGTGCCGCGGGTGAAAATTTTCGCCGGCAAGGCGGCGGCGAGCTACCGCTACGCCAAGCTCATCATCAAGCTGATCAACGACGTCGCCGAAATCGTCAACAACGACCCTGTCATCGCGGGCCGGCTCAGCATCGCGTTCCTGCCGGACTATAATGTCAGCCTTGCCGAGGTGATCATCCCGGCTGCCGACCTCTCCGAGCAGATCTCGACCGCCGGCATGGAAGCTTCCGGCACCGGCAACATGAAGCTCGCGCTGAACGGCGCGATCACCATCGGCACGCTCGACGGCGCCAATATCGAAATCCGCGACCATGTCGGCACCGGAGAACATCGCGATCTTCGGCATGGAGGCGATGGACGTCACCGTCCGGCGCAAGCAGGGACTGGACGCCACCGACGTAATCAGGAAATCGCCGCGGCTGGCGCGCGCCATCAACGCGATCGGGAGCGGCGAGTTCTCGCCGGGCGAGCCGAGCCGCTTCGAGCAGATCGCGCATGCGCTGCGCTATCTCGACCACTACATGGTCAGCGCGGATTTCGATTCCTATTTCGACGCCCAGCGCGGCATCGATGCGCGCTGGCAGGTGATGCCGGCCTGGACTCGGGCGAGCGTGCTGAACGTGGCGCGCATGGCATGGTTCTCCTCGGACCGCACCATCCGCGAATATGCCGAGGAAATCTGGAACGTGCCGGTGCGGCCGACCCCGCAGGCCGATCAGGGCAAAGGCGTGCGCGGCGCGCGGGGCTGAGCGGCAAGCCATTACCTCCGACGTCATTGAAATTTGCCTGATGGCGATCATACTAAGGTGGACCTAATACGTCGTTGCGAGCGAAGCGAAGCGAAGCAATCCATCGCTCCGCATAGAGAAAGCTGGATTGCTTCGGTCGCTTCGCTCCTCGCAATGACGTGGGTAAATCTTCAAGGACATTCATGCTCACCAAGCCGCAGCACCTGTTCGACGAGGCCACCCGCGTCACCGCCGGTGACAGCAGATGGCAGGGACGCACCAGCCCGGATTACTTCGCCTTTGTCGGTCCGTTCGGCGGCTTCACCGCCGCGATCATCCTGCGCGCGCTGATGGAGCATCCGCAGCGCGCGGGCGATCCGCTGGCGATCACCGTGAACTATTGCGCGCCGATCTCGGAGGGTGAATTCGATCTCGATGTCCGCCTGGTCAAGGCCAACCGCTCCTCGCAGCATTGGTGCGTCGAGCTCAGCCAGGGCGGCGGCGATGTCGCCACGCTGGCAACCGCCGTGTTCGCCGAGCGGCGGCCGTCATGGTCGCATCAACAAGCGCAGATGCCGGAGGCCACGCCGTTCGACAAGACCATGCCCTACGCCAAGATTGCCGCGCCCTGGATCAAGCAATACGACTTCCGCTTCGTCGAGGGCGACCCGGATTTCGGCGCCGGCAAGACCGGGCCGGCCAGCGCCTATTCAAAACTTCTGGATTGGCGACCGCACGCCGCGCAAGATCGACATGCTGTCGCTGGTATCGATGTCGGATGCGTTCTTTGCCCGCGTGTTCCACGCGCGGCGCGAACTGGTACCGTTCGGCACGGTGACGCTGACGACCTATTTCCATAGCGGCGTCGACGATCTCGCGGCCGAAGACATCACCCATGTGCTGGCCTGCGCCGACGCGAAAATCTTCAACCGCAGCTATCACGACCAGAGCGGCGAGTTGTGGTCGCCGTCCGGCAGGCTGATCGCGACCACGACGCAGATGGGATATTTCAAGGCGTAACCTCAGTCGTCATTCCGGGGCGCGCGCGAGCGCGAACTATGATGCGCAATTGCGCATCTGAGAATCCATGGTTCCGCCGGAACAATTGGAGGAATGGATTCCGGGTCTGCGCCGGAGCCTGTCATCGGGCCGCGCTTCGCGCGGACCCGTTGGGCGCATCCCGGAATGACGAGGGAAAAGCGCGCCTCACTCCGCCGCGAGCTTGATCTCCGGCGCGGCGGCGCGGACGTCGGCGTCGACCGACTTCTCGAACTTGGCGAAGTTCTTCTCGAACATGCCGACCAGCGCCCGCGCGGTCTTGTCGAACTCGGCCTTGTCGGCCCAGGTCTTGATGGGATCGAGGATGTGCGGCTCCACGCCCGGCAGCGAGGTCGGCACCGCGAAGCCGAAATATTTGTCGGTGCGGAAGTCGGCGTTGCGCAAAGAACCGTTCAGCGCGGCGGTGAGCAGGGCGCGCGTCGCCTTGATCGGCATGCGGCGGCCCGTGCCGAACTTGCCGCCGGTCCAACCGGTGTTGACCAGCCAGCAATCGACGTTGTGCTTGGCGATCAGCTCGCGCAGCAGATTGCCATAGACGCTGGGGTCGCGCGGCAGGAACGGCGAGCCGAAGCAGGTGGAGAATTCGGGCTGCGGCTCGGAGCCGAGGCCGCGCTCGGTGCCGGCGACCTTGGCGGTGTAGCCGGACAGGAAATGATACATCGCCTGCGCCGGCGTCAGCTTGGCGATCGGCGGCAACACGCCGAACGCGTCGGCGGCCAGCATCACCAGGTTCTTCGGATGCGGCGCGCGGCCGGTGCGCGAGGCGTTGGGAATGAACTCCAGCGGATAGGCCGAGCGGGTGTTCTCGGTCTTGGAGCCGTCGTCGAAATCGGGCTCGCGCGAATGCTCGTCGAGCACGACGTTCTCCAGCACCGCGCCGAAGCGCTTGCTGGCGGCATAGATCTCGGGCTCGGCTTCCTGCGACAGCTTGATGCACTTGGCGTAGCAGCCGCCTTCGAAATTGAAGATGCCGTCGGCGCCCCAGCCATGCTCGTCGTCGCCGATCAAGGTGCGCTCGGGATCGGCGGACAGCGTGGTCTTGCCGGTCCCGGACAGGCCGAAGAAAATCGCGGTGTCGCCGTCGGGCCCGACATTGGCCGAGCAGTGCATCGGCATCACGCCCTTTTCGGGCAGATAGAAGTTCAGCGTGGTGAACACGCTCTTCTTCATCTCGCCGGCATAATAAGACCCGCCGATCAGGACGATCTTGCGGGCGAAATCGATGGCGACGACGTTCTCCGAGCGCACGCCGTGACGTTTGGGATCGGCGCGGAAGCTCGGCAGGTCGACGATGGTCAGCTCAGGCACGAAGCTCGCGAGGTCGGAGGCCTCGGGACGGATCAGCAGCGTGCGGATGAACAGCGAATGCCAGGCGAGCTCGGTGAAGACGCGGGTCTTGATGCGGAAGCTCGGGTCGGCGCCGCCATAGAGATCCTGCGCGAACAGCGTCATGCCTTCGGCGTGCTTGAGGAAATCCTGGTACAGCGCCTCGAACTGCTCGGCGGTGATCGACTGATTGCCGGCCCACCACATCGACTTGTCGGTGAGCGAATCGCGGACAGTGAACTTGTCCTTCGGGCTGCGGCCGGTGAACTCGCCGGTGTCCGCGCAGAGTGCACCATCGGCCGAGACCACGGCTTCGCCATTGCTCAGCGAATGCTCGTAGAGCTGGGGCGCACCGAAATTCCAGTTCACGCCCTTGAGTTTTTTGAAGCCGAATTTGTCGGCGCCGAATGCACCGTTATGCACGCCCGTCTCTTGCACGAAGAACTCTCCCTCGAACCCACGATGTCATGGCGCGAATGCCGCCGAACGCGCCGCTCTCGCAGTGACCGCACTATAGCCCTAACCGGCTTCGGTCGGGCGACCTATTACTGTTGAACGCTCATTTTGCCAAGCCGATCCCGCACGTTTTGGTTTATTGCCTTTGGAGGCGGGCGGATTGAGCCGGTCCTGCGCTATTGCGTCGCACAATCGGGGAATTTTATTGTGCCGCGCCCTCGCCGATCAGGGCAAACGGTCCCCAAAAGGCCGGATAGGCGTTTTGCGGCGAGGACGCATCGTTGAGGTAGCCAAGCATGGCCTGGCGCAACGCCTCCGCTCGGCCGATCTTCGATCTTCCGCTCCATCAGCGGCATTGCGTCGTCGACGCTCAGGGCGGCGCCGACATCGCGGCTTGGCGCGCCCTTGTCGAGATTGGCGACATCGCCAGTGCGATCGCCTCGTTGTATTTGCCGGCGCGGTTGACGCGCCGAAGCGTTCGATGCCTCGCGCTCACGGCTTCGTCCTCGCCTCGTTCGCCAGTTGCACCAGCATCTTGCGGAGATCGCCTGGCCCTGTCACGCGTGCGGGAAAATCGAGCCGCAGGGTCGCCTGTCCCGCCTGCATATCCAACCCTTCGGGGTCGCAGCCAGTGCAGCACCAGTCGGCGCTCTCGGCGCCGAGCAACTTTGTCGCATAGAGGTTCATCGCCTCGCGATGATCGGCATTCATATGCTCGATCGCGCCCTGCTCGGCTTCGATCAGCGCGGCGGCATCGCTGACGTCGGTGAGGAACTGCTCCGGCTTCAGATCGAGGATGCGGCCGAAGCCTGCGACCAGATGGGTGCCGGTGGGCCTGATCCGGAAGAAGGCGAAATCGCCGAAATCGGCATACGCCTCGGCCGACGGGTGGGCATTCAGATAGCGCCGCCGCAGAAGTTCCCGATTGTCGTTGTCCGCCACCTCGGCCCGGCCGGACAGCATGATTCGCGCGCCCTCCAGAGGATCGCCGGCGGCGCGCTCGTCGAGCATCAGCGAAATCCTGTTGTCGGCGAGAATATTTCTGGTGTGAACGGCGAGCCGCGAGATCAAGAGAATCGGCGAGCCGTCGGGATGGCTGGCCAGATTCACCAGCGAGCAATAGGGAGCCCCGGTTCGCCATCAGGGTCGCAAGCGCCCCCTGCCGGCGCTTGCGGAGCAGGGATTTGGCCAGCCTGGAAGGGTTAAAATCGTCCGTCGGTTGCATCGATATTCTCTCGCCATCCTGTTGCATTGCGGCCCTTTTTCCGGCTAAACCGGCAGCCGGAAGGGTCGGAATGCCGGCACGAAATGCGGCATTCTTTCGGAACTCGGTCACACTTCAGCCCAGCTTGCATTGCTCGGTGACCACTTCCGAAGCCCAATTATGCGGCGCATCACCGGAATGCTCGCCGTTTCAGCTGAACCACCTACTGGAAGCAGGCTCATGCCCACAATCGCCCTGGTCGATGACGACCGCAACATTCTCACCTCGGTCTCGATTGCGCTGGAAGCCGAAGGCTATCGCATCATGACCTACACCGATGGCGCCTCCGCGCTCGACGGCTTCCGCACCAGCCAGCCCGATCTCGCCATCCTCGACATCAAGATGCCGCGCATGGACGGCATGGAGACGCTGCGCCGGCTGCGGCAGAAGTCCGACCTGCCGGTCATCTTCCTGACGTCGAAGGACGAAGAGATCGACGAATTGTTCGGCCTGAAAATGGGCGCCGACGATTTCATCCGCAAGCCGTTCTCGCAGCGGCTGCTGGTCGAGCGCGTCAAGGCCGTGCTGCGCCGTTCGGCGCCGAAAGACCCGACCGCCGCGCCGAAGGAGAACGACGCCAAGGCGCTGGACCGCGGCCTGCTGCGGATGGATCCGGAGCGCCACACCTGCACCTGGAAGAACGAGCCGGTGACGCTGACGGTGACGGAATTTCTGATCCTGCAGGCGCTGGCGACCCGGCCCGGTGTGGTCAAGAGCCGCAACGCGCTGATGGACGCGGCCTATGACGACCAGGTCTATGTCGACGACCGCACCATCGACAGCCACATCAAGCGGCTGCGCAAGAAGTTCAAGGTGGTCGACGACGATTTCGAGATGATCGAGACTCTCTACGGAGTGGGTTACCGCTTCAAGGAGGCTTGACCGAGTGGGGCTGGGAGCGCGCCAGCGAGGCGCGCTGACGCCGACGTCCTGCTGGTGTCCCGGTTCTAACATTCGCACCATCTTGCGGTTGGCTCCGTTGCGAATGTTAGAACCAAAGGGACACTAGCAAATATCAAATGCTGGTGCGGCTTAGGATTTGACATTCGCTTTGAGGACGTGCGGCAAATGCTGAAGCGAATGTCAAATCCGCCGCACCAGTGGTAGGATGTGTCGGTGATTTTGCGGGTGGATGGCCATTGCTTGACCGAACGCAGCCGGATTCAGGCGTGAATGCCGAGAACGCTTCGTCGTCCTTGGCCATGGATGATGTTGTCGCCGCAAAGCCGGCCCTGAAAGGCTGGCAGCGGCCGCTGAGCTGGCTCAGGCGGGCCGGCCAATTCCTGTTCACGCTCTCCTTCTCGAGCCTCACCCGCCGCATCGTCTCGCTCAACATTGCCGGCCTGCTGGCGCTGGTCGCGAGCATTCTTTACCTCTCGCAGTTCCGCGCCGGCCTGATCGATGCGCGCGCGCAGAGCCTGCTGGTGCAGGCCGAGATCATCGCGGGCGCGATCGCGGCCTCGGCCACGGTGCAGACCAACAGCCTCACCATCGATCCCGACAGGCTGGCCGACCTCAAGGCCGGCGACACGCTGAAGGGACCGGACGAGGATTCCCAGCTCGACTTTCCGATCAATCCGGAGCGCGTCGCGCCGGTGCTGCGCACGCTGATCTCGCCGACCAAGACCCGCGCCCGCATCTACGATCCCAATGGCGGGCTCTTGCTCGACAGCCGCACGCTGGAGAACGTGATCCGCTTCGAGCTGCCGCCGCCGGTCACGACTCCCAACATCTACGAGCGCGCCGTGATCGCGGTCCGCACCTGGCTGAACCGCGGCGACCTGCCGCTCTACCGCGAGCTCGGCGACTCCGGCCTCGGCTATCAGGAGGTCGCCGACGCCCTGAAGAATCACAAGCGCAGCATGGTGCGGGTCAATGCCCGCGGCGAGGTGATCGTCTCGGTCGCCGTTCCCGTGCTGCGTTCGCGCACCATTCACGGCGCGCTGATGCTGTCGACGCAGGGCGACGACATCGACCAGATGGTCACCGCCGAGCGGCTTGCGATTTTGAAGGTCGGCGGCGTCGCCACCGCCGTCATGATCGTGCTGTCGCTGTTGCTCGCCAGCACCATCGCAGGGCCCGTGCGCCGGCTCGCCGATTCCGCCGAGCGCGTCCGCCGCCGCATCAAGACCCGCGTCGAAATTCCCGATTTCACGCTCCGCCGCGACGAGATCGGCCATCTCTCCGGCGCGCTGCGCGACATGACGGATGCGCTCTATAACCGCATCGAGGCGATCGAGACGTTCGCCGCCGATGTGTCCCATGAGCTGAAGAACCCGCTGACTTCGCTGCGCTCGGCGGTGGAAACCATGCCCTTGGCGCGCAACGAGATCAGCCGCGCGCGGCTTCTTGCCGTCATCGAACACGATGTGAAGCGGCTCGACCGCCTGATCTCCGACATTTCCGATGCGAGCCGGCTCGACGCCGAGCTGCAGCGCCAGGACATGGCGCCGGTCGATCTGCGCCGCCTGCTCGCGACGCTGACCTCCGTCGCCAATGAAACGCGGCTCGGGCACGACGTCACCGTCGAAGTGCGCTTCGAGGGCCGCAGCGTGAATGACGCCTTCTGGGTGCCCGGCCATGATTCGCGTCTCGGCCAGGTGATCTCCAACCTGCTCTCCAACGCGCAATCCTTCTCCAATGCCGGCGGCAAGGTGCGCATCCTCTGCCGCCGCGTGCGCGCGGAGATCGAGATCGTGGTCGATGACGACGGCCCCGGCATTCGCCCCGATGCGCTGGAGCGCGTGTTCGAGCGCTTCTACACCGACCGTCCGCATCAAGGCTTTGGCCAGAACTCCGGCCTTGGCCTGTCGATCTCCAAGCAGATCATCGAGGCGCATGGCGGACGCATCTGGGCGGAGAACCGTCCCGGCCCGAAAGACGCCGACGGCGAGCCGACGGTGACCGGCGCGCGCTTTGTCGTGCGGCTGCCCGAGCCATGAGCGCAGATGCGACCGTGCATGCCTCCGCGGTGAAGGTCGGCGATCGCGCGGTCCTGATCCGCGGGCCATCCGGTTCCGGCAAGTCGCGTCTCGCCTTCGATCTCATCCTGGCCGGCCGTACCGGGCAGCTTCCGCCCGCCATTCTGGTCGGCGATGACCGTGTCCATCTGGATACAGACGGCGAAAAATTGTGGGTGCGCCCTGCGCGCGAACTCGCCGGCCTGATCGAGATTCGGGGCCTCGGCATCCGCCGTTGCGACCATGTCGGCGAAGCGGTGGTGGGTTGGGTGGTCGATCTTGCGGCTGACCGATGCCGAGCGGCTGCCTCCGGCCGAGGCCCTCGAAATCGATCTTTCCGGTGTCAAAATACCGCGAATCCCGGTCGATCCGGCTTTCAACCCCCTGCCGCTAGTTGTCGCAGCCCTCACCACAACTGCGAGTTCATCTTCCGGTAACCCTTCCGGCCATTGCCGGAAGGGGATTGGTAACCATATCAGCGCAACACTCGCGACCGATTAGACCGGGCGCGGCCCTATTTCTCCGCCGCCAGACTCCGGGCGAATCCCAAACATCCCCTCTTGCGCAGGGGCGCTGGATGGTCAAAGTGGCGCGTTCGTGCGGTGCACCAAATGGCACCCGCGGGAGTTTCCGATGATTGGCCTTGTACTGGTGACCCATGGGCGCCTTGCCGACGAATTCAGGGCGGCGCTCGAGCACGTAATGGGTCCCCAAAAACAAATCGAAGCGGTGACGATCGGCGCCGAAGACGATTCCGATCTTTGTCGCAGCGACATCATCGAAGCCGTCAATCGCGTCGACAGCGGCGACGGCGTCGCCATCCTCACCGACATGTTCGGCGGCACGCCTTCCAACCTCGCGATCTCCTGCATGAGCCGCCCCAAGGTCGAAGTGCTCGCAGGCATCAATCTCCCCATGCTGGTCAAGCTTGCCAAGGTCCGCGAGGAGCGCTCGCTGCCCGATGCGATCGCGCTCGCCCAGGAAGCCGGCCGCAAATACGTCACCATCGCCAGCCGGGTGCTCGCCGGCAAATGAGCGACGACGACGACGATGCGTCGCCGGAGAACATCCCAGGGCCGAGCGTGCCCGCGGGCGCACTCTCAAAAGACCTCCTGATCACCAACAAGCGCGGCCTGCATGCGCGCGCCTCCGCAAAGTTCGTCCAGACGGTGGAGCGCTTTCCCGGCGCCGAGATCTGGGTGACGCGCGGCAGCGAAACCGTCGGCGGCCGCTCGATCATGGGACTGATGATGCTCTCGGCTGCGCCCGGCACCACGATCCGCGTGTCGGCGACGGGCGTCGAGGCGGAAGCCGCGCTTGCGGCAATCACCGAGCTCGTCGAAAGCAAGTTCAACGAGGAAGGGACGTAGCTTTCCTTTCGTCATGGCCGGGCATAGCCGTTCGAAGAACGGCGTCGCTTCCGCTCGCCTATGCCCCGCCGTCCACGACTCTTTCAAGCGGCATCAAAGACGTGGATGCCCGGCACAAGGCCGGGCATGACGAGCGGATAGTGCTCGTCGTCAGAACGGATTGGTCACAATCCCGCCGTCGGCGCGCAACGCCGCGCCGTTGGTCGCGCTGGATGCCTTCGAACAGAGATAGCAGATCAAATTCGCAACCTCCTCAGGCTTGGCATAGCGCTGCAGCAGCGAGGCCGGCCGCCGCTCGGTGAAGGTGCGCGCGGCGAGATCGTCGACAGTCGTGCCCATCGCCTTGGCCCGTGCGGCGAGCCGCACCGGCGCCATCTCGACCCAGGTCGGACCCGGCAGCACCGAGTTGACCGTGACGTTGGTGCCCTTGGTCTGCTCGGCCGCCCCCCGCGCGATCACGAGCTGCGCACCCTTGGAGAAGCCGTAATGCACCATCTCCTTCGGCACATAGATGCCGGATTCCGAGGAGACGAACACAACGCGGCCCCAGTCGCTGCGATTGAGCATGCCTTTCAGATAGTGCCGCGTCAGGCGCACGCCGCTCATGACGTTGACCCCGAACATTTTCGACCAGTCGGCGTCCTCGATGTCGAAGAAAGCTTTCGGCTCGTAGATGCCGAGACTGTTGACGAGGATGTCGACTTGCGGAAAGGCCCTGATCAACGCGGCGCAGCCTTGCGCGTTGCCGAGATCGAAGGCGGCGGCATGAAGCTTCGCGTTCGGCGTCGCCTGCCTGATTTTCGCGATGGCCTCTGCAACGACCGCGCTGTCGCGTCCATTGACGATCACCTCCGCGCCCATCCCGGCAAGACCGGCCGCGGCGGCAAAACCGATACCGCGCGTCGAACCCGTGACCAGCGCGCGTTCTCCCGTGAGATCCAGATCCATCTGTTGTTCCTTACTTTGCGCTCGTCATTCCGGGGCAGCCCCAAAAGGGCTGAGCCCGGAATCCATAACCACAGCAGCACTTGATTGGAAAGATTGTCAGCCGAGGTCCCAAACACGACGACCTGTGGTTATGGATTCCGGGTTCGCGCTCCGCGCGCCCCGGAATGACGAATAGAGGCATCTACTTCCCCGGCGGCTCGATATAGACCTTCCACGCGATCGAAGGTCCCGCATGCCCCCTGAAGAAGCGCTGCGTGGTCATCACCACTTGCTCGGCGTCCGGCGCATTGTCCTTCATCCACTTCTCGCACATCGGCAGGCGTCCATCGGTGGTGTCGCAGATGCCGATGAAGCCGAGACTCTTTGCTTCCTCGAACGAGGTCAGCCCCGACGACCACACCTCGCCCGGCGTGAACGGCGCCGGATGATCGGGGCTGTAGAAGGTCATCGGTTCGCCGATCTCGGTGGTGCCGGCGACGACCGCCCAGCGCGAGCCGAAACGGCTGTGCCAGGCCTGCGTCAGCTCGCGCGCCAGCTGCGAGCGCGCGCCATAGGAGTTGGCGCTGTTCGGATTGTGCTCCATCTCGATGACGGCGATGCGCGGGGCGGCGGCGAGCGTCGCCAGCGACAGCGCCAGATAGATCACCGTGATCCACGGCACCGCGGCCGCGCGCATGCATAATCCTGGAATCGCGATCAGCGCCAGCGGCACCAGGAAGAACAGCGAGATGCCCCAATCGGTCTTCATGTAGACGGTAAAGAGCAAGCCGCCGAGCGGCGGGCCGATCGCGACAATGGCCTGGATGAGCCAGACATTCATAGCCTGCGGCGCATTGACGACCGACGGCCCGCGGCCCCATGCGCGCGAAATCCAGCGCGGCGGCAGGAACAGCACCAGCGCCGCGATCACGACCGGAAGCGCCAGCAGCGCGAGATTGTGGCCGACATAGCCGAGCACGAGCCACGCGCTTTGCGTGCGGTTCGACAGGCCGTAGACATCGCCGGCATAGGTCAGCGGCACGAAGTCGACTTCCTTCAGCCAGATCAGATGCGGGATCATCGCGACCACAACGGTCACGATCGCAACCCATGGCGCGGGCGAGCGCAGGAATTTCATCCGCTCCGGATGGATCAGCGCGGCAAGGCCGACGGCGCCGATCATGGTCAGCACCCAGTATTTGGTCATCAGCGCGGACGCGCCGGCCAACCCGAGCAGGATTCCGCTCAGCCACGTGCGCCGCTCGAACGCGTTGAGATAGGCCAGCACGACCAGCGGCAACGTCACGAGCTGCAGCAGGTCGGGATTGTATTTGAAACCCTTGAAATTGAAGATCGGGTAGAGCGCGAGCATCACCACGACGAAGAAGGCGCGGCGGCGGTCAACCACGCGCCGCGCCACGAACCAACAGATCACGAGGCCAATGCCGAGCGTGGTCATCGCGAGCAGATAGGTCGCCCAGTCCGCGACCGGGAAGAACTGGAACCAGAGACCGGCGATCCAGCCCGTCAGCGGCGGATGCTTGCCATAGCCGAGCTGGAATTTCTGGCCCCAGGCGAACGCCTCGGCGACGTCCATATGGACATCCTGCGCCGCCTTCAGATCGATCAGGATCCGCGTCCACAACAGCGCATGCACCACCGCGAAGGTGATGACGAGCCAGAGATCGGTCCTGGGGCTGGTGGCGCGCGAGACCAGCCACGCCGCCAGCTTGCGGAAGCGCAATCTGCGGCGGCGGCGCGGGGCTGAGGACGAAATGGACGTTGAAGACATACGCTCACGCCTAGCGCGTTTTTGGCATCAGTGAAATCAGCTTGGCGTGAAGAAACCCCCTTGAAATCAAGCAATATGGTTGCCGCACCGAGTTGCGAATGCTATCCCGCGCCCCATGACGACCGCCCCCATTTCCAACATCCGCAACTTCTCCATCGTCGCCCATATCGACCATGGCAAATCGACCCTGGCCGACCGCCTGATCCAGATGACGGGCGGGCTGACCGATCGCGAAATGGCGGGCAAGGAGCAGGTGCTCGATTCCATGGACATCGAGCGCGAGCGCGGCATCACCATCAAGGCGCAGACGGTGCGGCTCAACTACCGCGGCAAGGACGGCAAGGACTACATCTTCAACCTGATGGACACGCCCGGCCATGTCGACTTCGCCTACGAAGTCTCGCGGTCGCTCGCCGCCTGCGAAGGCGCGCTGCTGGTGGTCGACGCCAGCCAGGGCGTGGAAGCGCAGACGCTCGCCAATGTCTATCAGGCGATCGACAACAATCTCGAGATCGTGCCGGTCCTCAACAAGGTCGACCTGCCCGCGGCCGAGCCCGACAAGGTCAAGCAGCAGATCGAGGACGTGATCGGCATCGACGCCTCGAACGCGCTTCCGATCTCGGCCAAGACCGGCGAAGGCGTGGCCGACGTGCTGGAAGCGATCGTCACCCGCCTGCCGCCGCCGAAAGGCGACCGCGACGCGACCTTGAAGGCGCTGCTGGTCGACAGCTGGTACGACGTCTATCTCGGCGTGGTCGTGCTGATCCGCGTGGTCGACGGCGTGATGAAAAAGGGCGAGCGCATCCGCATGATGGGCACCAACGCGGCCTATGACGTCGAGCGCGTCGGCTTCTTCACGCCGAAGATGGAGCAGGTCGACGAGCTCGGCCCCGGCGAGATCGGCTTCATCACCGCGGCGATCAAGGAAGTCGCCGACACGCGCGTCGGCGACACCATCACCGACGACAGGAAGCCGGTCAGCAAGATGCTGCCGGGCTTCAAGCCGGCGATCCCCGTGGTGTTCTGCGGCCTGTTCCCGGCCGACGCCAACGATTTCGAGACGCTGCGCGCGGCGATGGGCAAGCTCAGGCTCAACGATGCCAGCTTCTCCTACGAGATGGAGACCTCGGCCGCGCTCGGCTTCGGCTTCCGCTGCGGCTTCCTCGGGCTGCTGCATCTGGAGATCATCCAGGAGCGGCTGTCGCGCGAGTTCGATCTCAATCTGATCGCGACCGCGCCGAGCGTGATCTACAAGATGAAGCTGACCGACGGCAGCGAGATCGCGATCCACAATCCGGTCGACATGCCCGACGTGGTCAAGATCGCGGAGATGGAGGAGCCCTGGATCGAGGCGACGATCCTCACTCCGGACGAATATCTCGGCAGCGTGCTGAAGCTGTGCCAGGACCGCCGCGGCGCGCAGAAGGAGCTGACTTACGTCGGCTCGCGCGCGATGGTGAAATACGATCTGCCGCTGAACGAAGTGGTGTTCGATTTCTACGACCGCCTGAAATCGGTGTCCAAGGGCTACGCCTCGTTCGACTATCACCTCACCGACTACAAGCCCGCCGATCTCGTCAAGATGCAGATCCTGGTCAACGGCGAGCCGGTCGATGCGCTGTCGATGCTGGTGCATCGCACCCGCGCGGAAGGGCGCGGCCGCGCCATGGTCGAGAAGATGAAGGAGCTGATCCCGCCGCACATGTTCCAGATTCCGATCCAGGCGGCGATCGGCGGCAAGGTGATCGCGCGCGAGACCGTGCGCGCGCTGCGCAAGGACGTCACCGCGAAGTGCTACGGCGGCGACGTCACCCGCAAACGCAAACTTCTGGAGAAGCAGAAGGAAGGCAAGAAGAAGATGCGGCAGTTCGGCAAGGTCGACATCCCGCAGGAAGCCTTCATTGCCGCGCTGAAGGTGGATAGTTGAGGTGTTGAAATCACGAACGTAACATGTTACGCTCGAGCATGGCTGCACGCGGGAAGACCAGCAAGAACACACAGGCGCGCACGCCGCAGCAGCGCATGGCGGCACGCAGGGCGCGCTTGCGGGCGCAAGGCCTGCGTCCGGTTCAGCATTGGGTCCCCGACCTTCGTAATCCGCGGGTCCGCGCCGAAATCAGACGCGAAGCTGCAATGATGGCCAAACATCCCGAGGACGCCGCGATCAACGACTGGCTGGACGCGATCCGGGATCCGGACGATTGGCCGTGAAGCGCGGAGACGTGGTCCTCGTCGTCTCGCAAGGGGACATGGGCAAGCCGCGTCCAGGCGTTGTTGTTCAAGCTGATGAACTCGGCGATGGCACGAGTTCGGTCCTGATTTGCCCGATGTCGTCGGACGTAACTGAACTCCATCGTTTGCGGCCCGTCATCGAGCCAACCGCGACAAACGGCTTGCGCCTCCGCTCGCAAATCATGACCGACAAAATCAATGCGTTGCGGCGAGAGCGCGTGCGTCGGGTGCTGGGAACGCTCGACGAGGAGGTCATCGCCAACCTGAACAGCGCGCTTCTTCTGGTGTTGGGTCTTGCCAGAAGTCAAAGATGAACGCCAAACCCCGATTGGACTCCCTATGTCCCGCACCCTGTCCCTCTCGATCGCTATCCTCCTGTCGTTGCTACCGGCGGTGACGTCAGGCGCGCCCGCGCAGAAACGACACGCTTATCACTGGCACGGCTACGGCTTCCTGCCCGGCTACCATCAGCCGCCGAACAATGCCGTTCCCATCTACAGCCGGAAGGGAGCAGTCAAGGGTCAGCCGGACTATTCCCCGCAATATTTCGGTTATGACGGCGAGTTGCACTATTTCGGCCGGCCTGGATTTGTCCGTGGCCGCTACAATGGCGGCAGCTTCGGTCCGTGCTGGAGCTGGACGCCGATCGGGCCGGCGTGGAATTGCGGGCGGTGACCTCAGTCATTCCGGGACACGCCGACAGGCGTGGACCCGGAATCCATTTCTCAAAGCATTCGTGCGGCATAATCGATTCCGGGCCTGCGCCTTCGGCGCATCCCGGAATGACGATGATAAGTGGCAACGCCGGCCTAAGGCGCGATCACCGCATCACGAACGGATTGGCCGGAACATCCGTCGCGGTCGAAATCCACACGCTCTTGGTTTCCAGATATTCGCGGACCGCGTCGATGCCGCTCTCGCGGCCGACGCCGGAATGCTTCATGCCGCCGAACGGCATCATGTAGCTGATGGCGCGGTAGGTGTTCACCCACACCGTGCCGGCGCGCAGCAATTTCGGGACGCGAATGGCGCGCGCAAGATCGCGGGTCCAGATGCCGGCGGCCAGACCGTAGATCGTGTCGTTGGCGATCCGGATCGCGTCGTCCTCGCTGTCGAAGCCGATGATCGAGAGCACCGGCCCGAACACCTCCTCGCGCGCGATCCGCATCGAGTTGTCGACGTCGGTGAAGATGGTCGGCTCGACGAACTGGCCGCCGACGATGCCCGCGCCCGAGGCCGGCTTGCCGCCGAGCAGGCAGCGCGCGCCTTCCTCGTTCGCGATATCGATATAGTCGAGGATCTTCTTGTACTGCGCCGGCGTGGTGACGGGCCCGATATTGGTGTCCGGACTTCATGGGATCGCCGATCTTCGCCGACCGCGCGAGCTCCAGCAGGCGCTCGACGAACTTGTCCTTGATCGAGTTCTGCACCAGCAGCCGCGAGCCGGCGATGCAGGTCTGGCCCGTCGCCGCGAAAATGCCGGAGACCGCACCGGCCGCGGCGGCAGAGAGATCGGCATCCTCGAACACGATGTTCGGCGACTTGCCGCCGAGCTCGAGCGAGACCCGCTTCAGGCTCTTCGCCGCGGTCTCGTAGACCTTCGCGCCCGTCGTGTCCGATCCGGTGAAGGTGATCTTGGCGATCCCGGGATGGCTGATCAGTTCGGTGCCGATCTCGGGCCCGAAGCCGGTGACCACGTTGAAGATGCCGTCGGGAATGCCGGCCTCCCTGGTCAGCGCGGCGAATTCCAGCGTGC
The DNA here is from genome assembly GCA_963821965.1 of uncultured Alphaproteobacteria bacterium. Lineage (GTDB taxonomy): Bacteria > Pseudomonadota > Alphaproteobacteria > Rhizobiales > Xanthobacteraceae > Bradyrhizobium. The sequence goes on along the minus strand of CAWGFY010000010.1, from coordinate 796,252 downwards.
TGGCCGAGGTGAATTCCGACGGCTTGACGATGACGGCGCAGCCGGCGGCAAGCGCGGCGGCGCATTTCCAGGCCACGAACAGCAGCGGCGAATTCCAGGCGGTGAGCGCCGCGACGACGCCGACCGGCTCGTGCGTCGTGTAGGCAAAGGTCTCCGGCTTGTCGATCGGCACGAGGCCGCCTTCCAGCTTGTCGACGAGCCCGCCGAAATACCACCACCACTCCGGGTGATAGCGCAGCTGGCCCAGCATCTCCGCCATCAGCTTGCCGTTGTCGCGCACCTCGATCTCGGCGAGGCGCTCGGCATTCGCCGCGACGAGATCGCCGAGCTTGCGCATCGCCTTGCCGCGCGCGGAGGCCGTCATCTTCGACCACGGACCGCGCCACATCGCCTCGTTGGCGGCCTTCACGGCCTTGTCGGCATCGGCCCTGGAGCCGCGCGGAATCTTCGCCCAGGCTTCACCGCGATAGGGATCGATCGACTCGAACCACTCGCCATTGGCGGGATCGACATACTGGCCATTGATGTAGAGCTGGTAGGTCTTCATTTGCACCCTCCAATCGATGCCATGCGCGTTGTTTGCGCGACGATATACTCCATCCATGGCGGGCGCTGTTTCAGATTCGCACGCCCGGCATGACAAAGGCTGCCTTGCCCTCGCCGACCGAATAGACGAGCATCGGCGTCGCACACCAATAAGACCAAAGACGGCAGGGAAACGCATGAAGGCCTCTTCCTTCAACTATGGCTGGGTCGTCGTCGGCGCCGGCGCGCTGATGACCTGCGTCGGCTTCGGCACGATGCTGTCGCTTGCGGTGTTTCTGCAGCCGATCACGGAGGCGATGGGCTGGTCGCGCGCCGGCGTCTCCGCCGCGGCGACGCTCGATTTCCTGTTCATGGGATTTGCCGCCTTCGTCTGGGGCACGCTGTCCGACCGCTTCGGCACGCGCATCGTGGTGCTCGCCGGCAGCGTCCTGCTCGGCCTCGGCCTCGTCACCGCAAGCCAGGCGCAAAGCCTCTGGCAATTCCAGCTGCTGTTCGGCGGGCTGATCGGCATCGCCGCCGGCAGCTTCTACGCGCCGATGATGGCGGTCGCGAGCGCCTGGATCGTCGCAGCATCGCAGCCTCGCGGTGGCGCTGGTGTCCGCCGGCATGGGCGTCGCACCGGTGACGATCGCGCCGTCGGCAAGCGCGCTGATCACAGCGTATGACTGGCGCACCGCGATGCTCGTGATCGGCATCGCCGCATGGGCGCTGCTGATCCCCGCGAGCTTCCTGGTGCGCCCGGCGCCGAAGAGCGAGGATGATGCGCCCGCGGCTATCAACGACGCGCCGGAAACCGAATGGACCGCGGCGCAGGCGTTCCGCACGCCGCAATTTGTCGCGCTGGCGGGCGCGCATTTCGCATGCTGCGCGGCGCATTCCGGTCCGATCTTCCACATGGTGTCCTACGCGATGGTCTGCGGCATCGCGCCGCTGACCGCAGTCACCGTCTACAGCCTCGCCGGCTTCTCCGGGCTCGGCGGCCGCCTGCTGCTCGGCGCGCTGGCCGATCGGCTCGGCGCCAAGCCGGTGCTGGTCGGCGGCCTGTTCGTGCAGGCGCTGTGCATCGCGACCTATCTGGCGGTGGCGCATCTCGGCGAATTCTACGCGTTGTCTGTCGCCTTCGGCCTCGCCTATGGCGGCGTGATGCCGCTCTATGCCGTGCTGGTGCGCGAGTTCTTCGGCGCGCGCATCATGGGCACGGTGTTCGGCGCGGTGTCCGCTTTCGCAAGCCTCGGCATGGCGCTCGGGCCATGGGCCGGCGGCTACATCTACGACACTACCCATGGCTACACCTGGCTGCACGCCGGCTCCTTCGCCATTGGGCTGGCCGCAGTTGCGATTGCGCTGAGCTTCCCGTCGAAGCGCACGCAGGCGCTCGGCCTCGGCCCCGCCACCGCGTGAGCGGCGCTACTTGCTCTCTCGCCCAGGATCGATCACTGTCTGATATAATTGATCACTCGATAAAGAGGGCGAGGAAGGGACGATGAACAAGCCGCAGGGCCTCGGGCTGGTCGAGCGCGCCCGCGCGCTGCAACCGTTGATCGCAAGCGAGGCCGATGAGATCGAGCGGACGCGGCGGCTGACGCCGGCAGTGACGGCCGCATTGATCGAGAACGAGCTTTATCGCGCGCTGTTGCCGCGCAGCGTCGGCGGCCACGAAGTGCCGCTCGAAACCTTCATGCAGATGCAGGAGGAGATCGCCAAGGCCGATGCCTCCACCGCATGGTGCCTCGGCCAGTGCGCGGTCTGCGCCATGACCGCGGCCTATCTCGAGCCGGATGCGGTCAACGAAATCTTCAACACGCCGCCCGGCATCCTCGCCTGGGGCGCGATCAATCACGAGGTGAAGGTCGTCCCCGGCGGCTACATGGCCAATGCGCGCTGGGAGTTCGCCTCCGGCTCGCGCCAGGCGAGCTGGCTGGGCGCGCATGTGAAGATCGTCGAGGCCGACGGAACGCTGCGCAAGAAAGCCAACGGCGCGCCTGAAATCCGCACCATCCTGTTCCCGATCGATAGCGCCACCATGTACGACGTCTGGGACACGATCGGGCTGAGGGGCACCGCTACCGATTCCTATTCGGTCGAGAACCTGTTCATTCCGGAAAAATTCGTGGCGCTGCGCGACGATATGAACGCGGTGCGCGAAAAAGGCCCGCTCTACAAGCTCACCACCAACGCCGTGTTCAGCATGGGCTTTGCCGCGACCTCGGTCGGCGTCGCGCGCGCCACGCTCGATGCCGCGATCGATCTTGCGCGTTCCAAGATTCCGCAAGGCCTGGGCGCGATGCGCGACAACAACGCCGTGCAGGGCGTGATCGGCCGCACGGAAGCGTCCTTGCGCGCCGCACGCGCCTATCTCTATGCGACCGCGGCCGAGGTCTGGCGCGATCTCGAGCGCGGCGAGAGGGTCACCGAGGCGCATCGCATCGCGATCCGCATCGCCGCGACCTGGACCATCCATCAATCGGCCTCCGTGGTCGACACCGCCTATCACATGTCGGGCGCGACCGCGGTCTTCGCCAAAAATCCGTTCGAGCGGCGCTTCCGCGACATGCACGCGATCGCGCAGCAGATCCAGGCCCGCGACACGCATTACGAGGACGCCGGCAAGGCGATCCTGTCGGCCAATCTGCAGAAGCCGCCGACGTCGCGATGAGAGGAAAATAAATGCGGCGGTGCATCGCGGGCGGCAAGGCTGCTGCCAGTCGTCCGGCGGCGGCGCGCTCGCGCTCGGCAAGAAAGCGGCTGCCACCCGCAAGCGGGATGCGACCAAACGCTCGAAGGCACGCAAGACCGCGCGAAGCAAATAGCCGTTCACCTTGCTTGCCGCGTGCTCTATCCTCGGCGGGATGAAGAGCAGTGCCAGGAAGAAATTGCAGGCGAAGCCGGCCGGCGCGGATCGGCCCGATCCCGCCGTCGCCGCGGTGTTTGATGGCTATCCAAAGCCGCTCAAAGTCAAATTGCTGGCGCTGCGCCGCATGCGCGCGAAGCTGCTTGCAGTGAGAAAGCTGATCCTCGACACCGCGCGCAAGACCGAGGGCGTCGGCGCGATCGAGGAAGCGCTGAAATGGGGACAGCCGAGCTATCTCACCACGCGAGAGCAAGAGCGGCAGCACCATCCGGATCGACCGCGTCAAGGACGTCCCCGACCAAGTCGCGGTCTACTTCCACTGCCAGACCAACCTGGTCGAGACCTTCCGCGAACTCTATCCGGACCTGAGGTTCAGCGGCAACCGCGCGATCCTGCTCGATGCCAAAGACAAGCTTCCCGAGGCAGAGCTCCGCCACTGCGTGGCGCTGGCGTTGACGTATCATCTCGCCAAGCGCAAGAATCCGTAGGGTGGGCAAAGCGGCTCACGTTGGTGGTGGCTCAACACGCGACAATGCAAGCGTGCCCACCACTGCGTGCGGAATTTATGACGGTGGGCACGGCGCAAGGCGCCTTTGCCCACCCTACGAAGCCTTCGCGCTCGCAATGACGGCGTCCGTCACGCCACCATCATGGCCTGCAGATCGGCATCGGCTTCCGCATCCGCGTCGCACTGCGCCCTCAACAGCGCGACGATCTCGTCATGCGGCCGCGCGCGGCTGAACAGGAAACCCTGGGCCTCGTGGCAGCCTTCGGCGCGCAGGCAACTCAGCTCGGCCTCGGTCTCGACGCCCTCGGCGGTGATGGTGACGCCGAGTCCCTTGCCGAGGCTGACGATGGAGCGAATGATCGCCTGGGCATCGCGGTTGGCGGCAAGGTCGCGCACGAAGATCTGGTCGATCTTGATCTTGTCGAACGGGAAGCTGCGCAGATAGCTCAGGCTCGAGAAGCCGGTACCGAAATCGTCCATCGAGATGCGCAGGCCGAGCGAGCGCAGCGCGTGCAGGGTCGCGAGCACGGTGTCGCTCTTCTCCAGCAGCACGGTTTCGGTGATCTCCACCTCGAGCCGTTCCGGCGGCAGTCCGGACTGCTTCAGCGCATCCATCACCACGGCCATGAGATTGCCGACGCGGAACTGCACCGGCGACAGGTTGACCGCGACGCGGACGTCGTCGGGCCAGAGTGCGGCGTCCATGCAGGCGCGGCGCAGCATCAAGCCGCCGACGCCGTTGACCAGTCCGGTTTCCTCGGCGACCGGGATGAAGTCGCCCGGCGAGATCATGCCGCGCTCGGGATGCGGCCAGCGCACCAGCGCCTCGAAACCGGTGATGCGGCCGGTGGAGAGGTCGATCAGCGGCTGGTAATACGGCCGCAGCACCTCGTTCTGGATCGCGTCGCGCAGTTCGAGCTCGATCTTGCGGCGTTTTTGCGCGCGAGCGTCCATGTCCGCTTCGAAGAAGGAGAAGGTACCGCGCGACTCCGTCTTGGCGCGCGACAGCGCCATGTCGGCGTTCTTGAGAAGCTTCTCGGAATCCTCGCCGTCGCCGGGCGCCATCGCGATGCCGATGGTGGCGCCGATCACCACGGAATGGCCGTCGAGCAGATAGGGATCACAGATCGCATCGAGCAGCCGCCGCGACAGCAACGCGGCGTCCTCGGGCCGCGCCATACCGGTCTGGATGATCGCAAACTCGTCGGAGTTCAGCCGCGCCAGCGTGTCTTCCTCGCGCAGCGAGGAGCGCAGGCGTTTGGCTACTCCGCGCAACAGCTTGTCGCCGACGCCGTGCCCGAGGGTGTCGTTGACCGATTTGAAATTGTCGAGGCCGAGCACGAGCACGGCGACCTTTTCGGCGCTGCGCCGGGTATGCAGCAGGATCTCGTCCATCTGCTGGCGCAAGAGATTGCGGTTTGGCAGGCCGGTCAACCCGTCATGCTGCGCCAGGAACGCCAGCCGCGCCTCGGCGCGCTTGCGCTCGGTGATGTCCATCAGCGCCAGCAGCACCGACGGCTGCTCGTTGTGGAGCAGCTCACGCGAATAGATCGCGAGATCGATCAGCGAGCCGTCGGCCTTGACGTGCTTCCAGGTCCGCGCCGCCTGCTCGTCACTGGTGTGATCGCCGACCCAGGGCGGCTCGCCCTCGAACGCCTGCAGGCTGTGGATGGTGAGCTTCTCGAACTCAGCGCGGCTGTAGCCGTAGTGCTCGATCGCGGACTCGTTGACCGACAGGATGCGTCCACCCTCCGGCATGCAGACGATCATCGGTACCGGATTGCTGTCGAACAAAAGGCGGAACGATGCCTCGCGCTGCTTCAGCTCGGTAATGTCGACGCGCAGCCCGATGATGCCGCCGTCCTCGGTCTTGCGTTCCTCGATCAGGATGACACGGCCGTCGGTCAGCGTCTGCTGGTGTCGACCGATCGGTTGATCCATCTTTGCGAGCCGCTCGGCGATCCATTCCTCCTCGCGGCCGATGGCGTCGGGATAGTCGCCGCGCTCGACGCCGACGCGGATGGTGTCCGCAAGCCGCGCGCCCGGCTTGAACATGTCGGAGCTGGCCTTGTAGATCTCGGCGTATTTCTTGTTCCAGAGGATGTAGCGTCCCTCATTGTCGAGGAAGACGATGCCCTGCGGCAGGATGTCGATCGCCTCGCGCAGCCGCTCGTGCGATTTGCGCGCTTCAGCGATGGCGGCTTCGGTCTCCGCGCGGGTGCGCGCGACCTCGGCGGGATCGGCTGAAGGGTTTGGTCTGCCCAGCTTTGTATGCGGTCGCATCTGCCGCACCGGAAGGAGGGTCATCGGCGCGCGCTTTTGCTTCTTTGGTTTTGTTGGCCGGCTTCTCGGCATCAACCGCCCCGCTTCGCATTCTGCGTCTCGGGTTGTGGGCCAACTCTCTGAAAAAAAGGTATCTTTGTGCGGATGCAACCGGTTAACGGGGCCGGTCCGGCTGCCTGTTTTGCGGGCGCAGGAAGGACGGAATACTATCGAAAGTTGTATGCTGGGGGCCGCGACGCCGCTGGGTGGGCGGAAAGGCGGGAAATCGTTGCCAAAGCAACGACAATTCGATGACACGCAGGCCAACAGGCGCGAAATCCACGCGCGCCGCATCAAATTTCGCCAACCTGCAACAGGGTTATCGGCGGGTTAAGACGCGGTGATTTCCAGCATCCGGGCAGGCTTTCGCAAGTCTAATTGGAAATCTCGATGGTGGTGTTGCGCGGCCCGCTGCGCTGGACCAGCGCGAACAGGGTCGCGGCATTGGCCGGATGCAGCCGGACGCAGCCATGCGAGGCCGGTCCGCCGAGACGCGAGATGTCGTTGGTGCCGTGGATCGCGAAGCCGTAATAGAAGAAGATCGCGTGCGGCATCGGCGCGCTGTAATACTTCCTCGAAAAATACGACCGCATCATCGCTTGCGGATGGAAGGTACCGCTCGGCGTGCCGTAGCCGTCACGGCCGGTCGAGATGGCCCAATTGTAACGGCTCGCACCGTCGACGCTGACCGACATGCGCTGCGACGACTTGTCGATATGCACCACCACGTCCGCTTGGGCCGCCGACATCCACAGCATGGCCGCCAGCACAGATGCCGCGCGCCATCCGTCCCGCCGAATTGTCATGATCGCCTGCCCGTTTTTATGCGCCCATGATGTTGTGTCCGCACCTGACTTGTAAAGAGCGCCTGGTGCAGAGTTGCCCGTCAACATTAATGCTGGGGCCATCAACCGAATGCGATGGCTTCCCCCCTTCCATGAGGCCGCGATGGCCGCATAGAGTAGGCCGATGCAGGCCCGTCGAATCCTCCTTCCGCTTCTGATCATTCTCGCCACTGCCTCGTCAGCGCCGGCGCAGGACAAGGGCAGCGTCGATGCAAAACCGCTGCCGCCGCTGGACAATCCCAAGGATCCCAAGATCGGCGCCAAGCAGTTCTTCGCGCGCAAGCTGTTGCCGTCGTCGCAGACGCCGAAGGTGATCGGCTCCTACACCAATGGCTGCCTCGCCGGCGGCGAGCAGATGCCCATCACCGGCGACACCTGGCAGGTGATGCGGCTGTCGCGCAATCGCTACTGGGGCTTCCCCCAGACCATCGCGCTGATCAAACGGCTGTCGGAGAAGGCGCACAAGGACGCCGGCTGGCCGGGCATCCTGGTCGGCGACATCGGCCAGCCGCGCGGCGGACCGGCGCTGTCGGGCCATGCCAGCCACCAGATCGGGCTCGATGCCGATATCTGGCTGACGCCGATGCCGGATCATCTGCTGTCGCGCCAGGAACGCGAGGAGATGTCCGCGACCATGATGGTGCGCGACGACCGGCTCGATGTCGATCCGAAGGCTTGGACGCCGACGCACTGGATGGTGATTCGCGACGCCGCGCAGGAGCCGGCGGTGCAGCGCATCTTCGTCAATGCCGCGATCAAGAAGGCGCTGTGCCGCGAGGCCAAGGGCGATCGCAACTGGCTCTCCAAGGTGCGCCCGTGGTGGGGCCACGACTATCACTTCCACATCCGCATGCGCTGCCCGGACGGCGACAAGGAGTGCAAGGGTCAGTCGGATCAGGGCGGCGATGACGGCTGCAAGCCCGCCGAGATGGCCTATTGGTTCAAGGATTCGATCATCCATCCCAAGCCCGGACCGCCGAAGCCGCCGCCGAAGCTGACCGACGGGATCAAGCTCTCCGCGATGCCTGCGGCGTGCAAGGCGGTGCTGAACGCGGCGGACGCCAAGCCGTAACGGGTTTGTTAGCGAGCGTGCTCCGGCACGCAGCTATATAGTTCCCGCGACAGAATGAATTCATCAGGGAGAGGAAGATGAAAATCTGGCCCATCATCGCTTCGCTGGCCTTGATCACGAGTGTCAATGCCGAGACGCCGTATGCCGGAATGCAGACCCGATCAATCAAAGCGTTGTCGGAGCAACAAATAGCTGACCTGAGCGCGGGGCGCGGCATGGGCTTGGCGCTGGCGGCCGAACTCAACGGTTATCCAGGTCCCGCGCACGTTCTCGAACTGGCCGACGGGCTGGATCTTTCGACAGACCAGCGAACGAGAGTGCAAGGTCTGTTCGATTCGATGAAAGCGGAGGCTGTCCCATTGGGTTCTCGACTGCTCGAGCAGGAGGCCGACCTTGACGGGCAGTTTGCCAACCACACCGTGACGCCTGAAAGCCTTAAAGCCTCCACGGCCGCGATCGCCGCGACGCAGGGTGTGCTGCGCGAAACGCATCTGAAGTACCACCTGTTGACGGGTAAGGTGCTCACTCCACCGCAGATGATGAAGTACGCGGAATTGCGCGGGTATGGTGGCGGCGGCCATCAACATCGCCACCACTAGCCTCGATCGCGATCCTGCCCTCGGAATAGGCCGGCCTTAGGCAAAGGGCCGCTTTGACGGAGCCGGTCGGCCTGATATTGTCCACTCCAGCGACATCCCCGTGCACCGTAAGTCACGGGGATTGCCGGGACAGCGCTTCCGCAGGTCGCATTCCGATCGAACCGACGCCTGATTTGCGCGCGCCAAGCGCCGCGAACACGCATGGAGCGCTGTCAAATGTATCGTCTTGCCGGATTGTTCGCCGCTTTTGCCATCCTGTGGGGATCGACCGTGTCCCCTGCCACCGCCGAGGACAAAACCCTCACCGTGTTCGCCGCGGCCTCGATGAAGAACGCGCTCGACGACATCGATGCGGTCTTCACCGCCAGGACCGGCGTCAAGGTCAACGCCAGCTATGCCGCAAGCTCGACATTGGCCAAGCAGATCGAACAGGGCGCACCGGCCGACATCTTCGTCTCCGCCGACACCGACTGGATGGACTACGCCATCTCGAGGAAGACCATCAACGGGCCGACGCGGGTCAACCTTATCGGCAACAGCATCGTGCTGATCGCGCCGAAGGATTCGGGGATCGACAACGTCACGATCGCGCAGGGCTTCGACCTCGCAAAGCTCGCCGGCGACGGCAGGATCGTAACCGGCGACGTCAAGGCCGTGCCGGTCGGCAAATATGCCAAGGCCGCGCTGGAGAAGCTCGGCGCCTGGACAGCCGCCGAGCCGAAATTCGCGATGGCGGAGAGCGTGCGCGCCGCGCTGACGCTGGTGGCGCGCGGCGAGGCCGTGCTCGGCATCGTCTACTCGACCGACGCCAAGGTCGAGCCCGGCGTCAGGATCGTCGGCACCTTCCCGGCCGACTCGCATCCGCCGATCATCTATCCGGTGGCGGCGACGTCGACCGCCAAGCCCGAGGCCAAGGCGTATCTCGATTACCTGCAGTCCTCGGCGGCAAAGGCCGTGCTGGAGAAATACGGCTTCAACTATCTGATCAAGCCGACGTCCTGATCCGAACCCGTGTTCGACATCACACCCACGGAATGGACGGCGATCCTGCTCTCGCTCAGGGTCGCCGTGATCGCAACCCTGGTCGCAACGCCATTCGGCATCGCGCTGGCGTGGCTCTTGGCGCGGCGCGATTTCTGGGGCAAGTCGATCCTCGATGCACTGGTGCACCTGCCGCTGGTGCTGCCGCCGGTGGTTACCGGCTATCTGCTGCTGCTCGACATTCGGCCGGCGCGGGCTGGTCGGCGCGTGGCTCGCCGATCATCTCGGCATCGTGTTCGCGTTCCGCTGGACCGGCGCCGCACTGGCCTGCGGCGTGATGGCATTTCCGCTGCTGGTGCGGCCGATCCGGCTTTCCATCGAAGCCGTCGACCGCAGGCTCGAGCAGGCCGCGTCGACGCTCGGCGCGGCGCCGTGGCGCGTATTCGCCACCGTCACCCTGCCGCTGGCGCTGCCGGGCATTCTCGCCGGCATGGTGCTCGGCTTTGCCAAGGCGATCGGCGAGTTCGGCGCCACCATCACCTTCGTCTCGAACATTCCGGGCGAGACGCAGACGATTTCGTCGGCGATCTATGCGCTGATCTCGACGCCCGCCGGCGATGCCGCCGCAATGCGGCTGGTGCTGATCTCGATCGCAATCGCATTTGCGGCGCTGATCGGCGCGGAATGGTTTGCGCGGCGCGCGACGGCGCGCCTGCACGGGAATTAAGCCATGCTGCAGGTCGATGTCCGCAAACAGCTCGGCGAGTTCTCGCTCGAAGCCGCCTTCCAGAGCGAAGGCCGCGTCACCGGCCTGTTCGGCGCCTCCGGTGCCGGCAAGACCTCGCTGGTCAACATGATCGCAGGGCTGCTCACGCCCGACCGCGGCACCATCGCGCTCGACGGCGAGGTGCTGGACGACACCGCTGCGCGCGTTCATGTGCCGCCGCATCGCCGCCGCATCGGTTATGTGTTCCAGGACGCGCGGCTGTTTCCGCATCTCGATGTCAGGCACAATCTCGACTACGGCCGGCGCATGAACGGGCTTGCCGCCGATCCCGCGCAGCACAAGCGCGTCACCGACCTGCTCGATATCGGTCCCCTGTTCGATCGCCGGCCCGGAAAATTGTCGGGCGGCGAACGCCAGCGCGTCGCGCTCGGCCGCGCGCTGTTGTCGAAGCCGCGGCTGCTGCTGCTCGATGAGCCCATGGGCTCGCTCGACGAGGGCCGCAAGGTGGAGATTTTGCCCTATCTGATACGGCTGCGCGATGAGGGCATTCCCATGGTCTATGTCAGTCACGACGCCGCCGAATTGCGCCAGCTCGCGACACAGATCGTGATGCTCAGGAGCGGCCGCGTGACGTCGTTCGGCGGCGTGAAGGTGCTGTCGGGTTAGTCCTACCGGTCGACGTTGAGCACCTGGCCGGTGTTCACGTCGACATCAACTTCCATGTAACGGCCGGAAATATCTCGCCCCTCGATCTGCCACTCGTCGCCGGCAAATTGGGTGTGGGATATGGTTGCGATTCCCATCGCAGTCGCGACGTCGAGAGCGCGCTGCATCGAGAATTGTCCGCCCGTGTCATAGGCGATCGCGGGCGTCGCGAGAGCGAACGCAGCGGTCGTTGCCAGGATCAATTTGCGCATGGGGTACTCCTCATCCAAACAAGCGGGACGCTCCGCGAACGAGCGCCGCTGTGAGAACGACGCGAAGCACGCTGCGTTCCCTGCTTCGGTGATCACGAAGTTTCGCGGAACTTCGCCTGTTGTGGCCATTTCGTGGCGTCGCGAAACACAGCGCTCGAACCGCTCAAACCACCTCTCTCGTCCGCAAATCCGCGATCGCCTTGGCGTCATAACCGATCGACGCCAGCACCTCGTCGGTGTGCGCGCCGGGCTCCGGCGCCATGGTGTCGAGCCGGCCGCCGCCATGCGCCAGCCGGAAGCCGCTGCCGGCAAAGCGCAGGCGGCCGTAGGGCGTGTCGATTTCCTGCAGCGCGCCGCGCGCGGCGATCTGCGGATGATCGATCACCTCCTCGACCTTCCAGATGCTGGCGCAGGGCGCGCCCGCCGCATCGAGGATCTTCTCCCATTCGCGCGGGCTTTTCTTCGCCAGCGCCTCCTCGATGATCGCACGCAGCGCCGGCTCGTTCTCCTGCCGCGCGAACCAGTCGGCAAAGCGCGGATCGTCTAAACGTGTCCTCGCGGCCGATCGCGGTCATCAGCGCGCGATATTGCTTCTCGTTATTGACGGCGAGCAGCAGATGGCCGTCGCCCGCCCTGAACAGATTGGCAGTCGGTTTGCGGCTCACGGCCTGATTGCCGGACAATTGCTGGCGATGCCCCGCAACGGAGTAGTCCGCGACCTGGCCCGACAGGAACGCCAGCGACGCCTCCAGCATGGAGACGTCGATCAGCTGGCCCCTGCCGGTGTGGCTGCGCTGGAACAGCGCGCTGGAGACGCCGAACGCGGCGGTGGCGCCCGACAGCACGTCGCAGACCGCAAAGCCCGCGCGCGTCGGCCCGCTCGCCTCATGGCCGGTGATCGCCATGATGCCGCTCATCGCCTGCATCTTGCCGTCATAGCCGGCGCCGTCGCGCGCTGGCCCGGTCTGGCCGAAGCCGGACACCGCGCAATAGATCAGGCGCGGATTGATCGCTGACAAAGCCTCGTAGCCGATGCCGAGCTTGTCCATCACGCCGGGACGAAAATTCTCCATCACCACGTCGGCCTGCGCGGCGAGTTTTTTGACTATGGCGAGCGCCTCGGGCTTCGAGAGATCGAGCGTCAGGCTGCGCTTGTTGCCGTTGACGGCCTGGAAGGCCGGAGCGAGGTTGCGCTCCGCCCACTCGCGGCTCAGCGGCGTGCGACGCATGTCTTCGCCGCCGCGCCGTTCGATCTTTATGACGTCCGCGCCGAGCAATGCGAGCTGATAGCTCGCATAGGGGCCGGCCAGCACCTGCGTGAAGTCGAGGATCTTCACGCCTTCGAACGGTCGGGTCACGCGGGGGTCCTCAATAGAGCACCGTCATTGCGAGGAGCGCCGCGACGAAGCAATCCATAGTGACGCAAGCGGCGATATGGATTGCTTCGCTTCGCTCGCAATGACGAAATACCACTGTCCGCTCACGCCGCGCGGGTGCCGCGGGCGATCTCCTTCTGGCGGTCGAACTCGGCGCGGCGGCGCGCCAGCTCCTCGGGGCTCATCTGCGCGACATTATTATAGTCCAGCTTCCAGGAGGCGTCCGCGCTCCAGCGCAGCGGCGATTGCATGGTGGTGCGCGCGCCGACAGCACTTTCGAGCAGGCCGAGCGCCAGCTCCAGCGTCAGCGCCTGCGAGTCCGCATCATGCGGCTTGCCGGCGGAGTTGCCGAGCGGGAAATCGGAGAACAGAAAACGCGGCACCGCGGCGTGCTCGATGATATCCTTCGCGCATCCCATCACCACGGTCGGGATGCCGTTGGCCTCGAGATGCCGCGCGACCAGCGCCGTGGTCTGGTGGCACACCGGGCAGTTCGGCACCAGCACCGCGACATCGACCGCATCAGTGAGGCAGCGCGCCAGAATCTCCGGCGCATCGGTGTCGATGGTGACGCGATGGCTGCGATTGGTCGGCGCGCCGAAGAAGCGCGGCGCGACCTCGCCGATCCGGCCCCGCGCCTGCGCCTTGATCAACTGCGGCAGCGGAAACCATGTGCCGTTGTCGGTCGCAGAGGTGTGCTTGCGGTCGTAGCCGATATGCGAGATGCGCAGATCGTGCTCCTTCGCGGTGTCGCCGTCATAAACTTGATAGAACTTGGCACCGCCGTTGTAGGCCGCGCCCGGCCCCTGATCGCCCTTGGCGGGATCGTAGGGCGCAGCGGTGGTGATGAGGGTCACGCGGGATTGCGCCAGCGGCTTCTTCAGTTTCTGGAACGGCGCGTCGACATAGTGCGCCCAGCGGTACGGCGTGGTGTAGCCGATCGCGGTATAGTAATCGCGGGTCCGCTGCATGTAGGGGACCGGGGAATCGTGTTCGGGCGCGAAGCCGAAATCGTCGTCGGACGGGGCGGACATGGCTCTCTCCTGCGTTTCCTGGCGCGGGGTTATTTGCAGACAGACTAGAGATAGTCGGCTCAATGCTCAACAACAGAGCTGGCATGGCTGTCTTTCCGAGGTCTTTCTTCACCCTCCCCTGGAGGGGAAGGGTCGATCGCGAATGCAATGAGCGATCGGGGTGGGGTGGCAGTCTCTCATCCTGTGCACGTGTGCGAAGTGAAGGATCACCCCACCCCGGCTCGCATCTGACGATGCTCGCCGACCCTCCCCCTCCAGGGGAGGGTGAAGAAAGCGCACGATTCCGCATTCCCGCGGCGCGGATGCGTCCGGGTGATGGGTCATTCTCGTCCCTCGAAAATAGAGGGCGCAGGGAATGCCGGGCGCTGGCCGCACCCGCAGGCTTGTGTGCTGAAAGGTAGAAGTGCACACAAGTAGTCAGGTAAGGCCGAAACGATCCGGCACTCCCTGCGCAATGGTTTACGGCTTACTTCGCGCTCTCGCCGGAGTACCGGGCTTGTTAGCCTCCGTCGCCCCGGGCTCTTGACCCGGGGGTTGATCCCAGCGTCGGGGGACCACGACCACACGACTTCGCCGTCCGCTTCAATGCGCATCGCCTGCGCACCTTTGCGTCCATCGCATCCCGCCCGACGTGTCGTGACGATTGGCCGTAACGTCCCTCATGTTCGGGCGAGGTGGGCGCATTGAACCACGGTTTCCGGTTTTCGGAAAGATAAATATTTTTGCGGTGAGGGCTTGACATGCCTTTCTGGAAATCCGCAGGTGTTTTGCCCGTCGTGTTGCGGCGGCAACAGTGCGATGCGACTTTTCCCCACGGTGTATTCAAAAACGCCATTGCGTCCGGCGGGGAGATTACGTCCTCGCGGCAAATCCGCAGGATTTCAAACTAAAGCCGAATGCAGCATATGAGCGCCATTCAGGACCAGGAACAAGGCGAAGAGCCGCGCCAGTATCCCCGCAGACAGCCAGTGCGCGACTGCCACGCCAAGGCGAACCGTCAACAGGATTCCTGCAACAACGGCTACAAGCGCGGGCAAATTGATATAGCCGATCATCCAATGACCAAGCGGTACATTGCGTCCTTCCCAGGCGTAGGTGAGCGCACCCGCCAGGCTTATCGGCAACCCGATGGCTGCCGAAGTTCCGATCGCAAGTTTCGGCTCCATGCCGGCAGCCTTGAAATAGGGCGTGAACAACGTCCCGCCGCCAATCCCGGCGAGCGCAGCGACGCCGCCAAAAGCCAGGCTGAACATGTTCAATGCCGAGTCGCGCCGCGCCAATGTCTGCAACGCTCCGAGCTTCGATACATCTGTTATCATCAACGCCGCCGCGAACAGTTGGAAGCAGGCCACAAAAGATAGCAGTGGAACGGCCGGCGATTCCGCAGCCACGGCGCTGCCAAGTGTGACACCGAGGATCACGCAGGGCGTGGCACGGCGGAGCATTCCTGTGGAGGCGCTGCCCCGGCGATAATGGCCGTAGGCACTTTGCGCAGCCGAGAACACGATCGCGGCCATCGACGTCCCGAGGGCCATCGCCACCGCATGTTGAGTATCGGCCCCGGTCGTTGTGAACGCATAAACCAGCACGGGCACCAGGATCAGTCCGCCACCAATGCCGAACAGGCCCGCGAAAAATCCTGCTGCTATTCCGCTCAGGCCAAACACCGCGAGAGGCAGATCATGACCCACTTTGTCCTCCCGCCATTCTGGTCTTTCCGCGAGCGAACGAACTGTCTCCTGATGCCAGGAGAGTTTTGCCCAGCGCATTCTCGTTTCGGGTACGCGCGATCTGAACGGCTACTGTTTTGAAAATCCTGGTGATCAACCACCAGACATCTTGCGTGCGGCGGTGATTTGCGTTGCGCCAGATTTCGGCTAGTCCAACGTCGCCGCGATCATTCTTCATGCAATAATCTCCTTTGAAAAAAACACCGACGACGATACGTGCTCAAAAAGCACCAAGAACTGCCGCACTCAAACGCCGACTCGCAAATCAACAAGACCAAGATGTCACCGGCACCCGCCGCCCAGCTGTGACCAATCTCACATCTCAAGAAATGTTGAAGAAGGCCCGCTCCTTATCTGCCTTCACAAACGAGGCATCCACCACACCACACCAGACATCCCGCGGCATGCCGGGATGCGCGCGCAACGGCGGGTGACGCGCATACACGCACGTCGATGATCGGGCCAGCCAAAAGTCCGCGAGCCCGACCATTCGCACCGTCAGTCAGCTGTGCCCGGCATGCACGGCGGCGAAGTATACGGAGCCGAGGCGAACGCGCCGACGTCTGGAGCCCGCACGCAATTGCCTACCTGACCGGTCAGCGTCGTAGCCGAGCTGTGCCGTGGCGCGACATTGCTGCGCGCAGCGGAAGACTCACTGGTGTATGCGGCTGCCGCAACGAGCGCAGCCGCGACGATGGTCATTTTGGTCATTGTTTTCTCCACATGGTGACAGAAGCCAAGCAAGCTCGGCTCCCGGGACCAAGTGCAATGATCCACCTGGAATATTTCATCACGGCGCATCAACGGATCGCGAGCGATATCGCCGAGTCAAAACGCCGTCATTCTGCTCCGATCCGCTCGGCGATGGCGTACGGCTCCGGGTTCGCAGCGACCGGATGGTTGAGGAGTTCTCACTATTCGGTGTTCGGGAAATATCAGGACCCCAGCGCAAGTCTGGTTGTCAGAAGCGCTCATGCGCAACGGCAACTCCCGTCCCACACCCAAGGATCCCGGCGATGAAAATCTCATGCTTTCTGGCGGCGTTATTGCTCGCGTCGCTCGCCACGTCAGCGACAGCTCGGCCTCGAATTGACCACGTCGCCGCTCGAGCACATCCAAATGTAATCGAGGGCCGCCAGATCGCAGCTCCGCCATGGAGCGCTGCCTGCGCGACCGATCAGGGCCCAAGAGAATGCGGCGAACCGATGTGGATTTATGGCACTCACAGTGAGATCGCGCGATACAGGAATGCATTCTGACGCGCCACGGAAATCCTCGAACTGGTCGGAGGTCGGAAGCTTCAGCTCGGAGCAGAGTTTCGCCGCGCGCACGGAGCCGAACGCCCTTTCAAAGCGGCCTTGCGCTCTTTTGCCACAGCCGCATCGCTGCCTCGAATTTCGCAACACCGGCGGGCGGATCAGGATCGCGCCCTTGAAGCACGTGCGGCCTGGATCACAAGCCTGATGACTCCGACCAGGGCGATCACGCCGCCGACAAGACTGCCGGCAATAGCAAACAGGCCGAGCCCGACCGGCATCGCATAGCGATCGTACCCCTCGACAATCCATAGCGGCACCCATGACGCAAGCGCGATGAACGCGCCCAGGATCACCGTGATCAGTTTTCCCTTCATTTCACCGCTGCCATTCTCGCTGCGACGTCATGGTAGCACAGGCATCGCGCGAAAAATGCCGAAAGCTGACCTCGCGTTCGAACGAGAGTGCGACGGAATTTATACGGCGGTTCTGCCGCCATCGACCGGCAGAATCGCACCATGGACGAAACTGGCGCGGTCGCTCGCCAGGAACATGATCGCCTCGGCAATCTCCTCGGGCGCGGCCGGGCGGCCGGCCGGCGCTTGCGCCGCGAGCTGTTGCAGGCCATCGCCCATCGCCGCCGTGCCTTCGGTGCGGGTCGGTCCGGGACTGACTGCATTTACGCGGACGCCCTTGGGTCCATATTCGGCTGCCCAGGCTTTGGTCAGTAGATTGATGGCGGCCTTGCTCGATCCATAGAGGCTCAAGCCCTCTGCGCCGTAATCGGCGACCATCGTTGAAACGTTGACGATCGCTCCTTTCCCTCGCTGCGCCATCAACGGGGCAAGCTCAGCGACGAGGAAATAGGGAGCTTTCACATTGAGCGCATAGACGTCGTCGAACGTCTCCTCGCTCATTTGATGGGTCGGGCCGAATGGAAACACGCCCGCGTTATTGATCAGCACGTCGACATGGCCGTTTCCCAACGCGACGGCTTTTTTCGCGACCGCCCGGGCGCTCGCAGCATCGCGAAGGTCGGACGGGATGAAATCGGCTTTGCCACCCGCCGCACGTATTTCGGCAATCGTCCGTTCACCGCGTTCCACATTGCGGCCCACGACCATGACATGAACGCCCGACTGCGCCAGCTTGTCGGCTGCTGCGCGGCCGATACCGCTCGTTGCTCCGGTGATAAGGGCTGTCGTCGTCATGAGCGCCTCCTTGTCTCGTTCGCCTGGGCTGCCGGCGTGATGTCCGGCTGCGCAAAAAGATGACGTCGAACGGGTGCGCGCAGTAGACGGGCGCTGCGTATCTGACTTATACGCCAGCCGTATGAGTGACCGGCTCCGGGAATTGACCGCATTCGTCCGCGCCGGCGAGACCGGCAGCTTCTCCCGTGTCGCGCGCGAACTGGGCGTGTCGCAGCCTTCGATATCGCGGATGGTGGCGGACCTCGAGACGCGGCTGGGTGTGAAGCTTCTCTTGCGCACCACGCGGCGCGTCACGCCGACCGACGCCGGCCGGGTGTTTCTCGAACGGGCGCGGCAAATCCTCGGTGATCTCGACGACGCCGAAAACGCAGCGCGCGGCATGGACAGCCTGCGCGGCACATTGCGGGTGGCGTTGTCGGGAGCATTCGGAACCCGCGAAGTCATCCCCCGGCTGCCTGGGTTCGCGGCGCAGCATCCGAAACTTCGCATCGAGCTGCTGATGTCCGACCGGACCGAGGACCTGATCACCGAAGGGGCTGATATGGCCTTGCGGTTAGGTCCTCTGCCCGATTCCGGATTTGGCGCGCGATTACTGAGCAAGGCTCCGCGCGCCGTCATTGCTTCGCCTGGTTACCTTGCGCGCAAGGGAACGCCACGAACGCCGACCGATCTAGCCATACACGACTGCATTCTCGGCCCGGGGCTCTCCGGGCGAGCCGGCTGGAGTTTCATGCAAACGGGGAAAGCAGTGTCCGTAACCGTGGACGGGTCGATCAAGGTCGCCTCGGCCGACGGCGTCGTTGCCTGCGCCAAAGCAGGGCTCGGAATAGCCGTCGCTTCGCGATGGATGTGCCGGGCCGAACTCGAGGCAGGCGAGGTCGTCGCGATCCTTTCGGACTATCAGCTTGACTGGGTCGAACTGCACGCCGTCTATCCGGGCGGCCGTCGCCCGTCTCTCAAGGTACGAACATTTTCCGATTATCTTGCGGTACAGCTGACGCGCTAGAATGAAAGCGGCCGATAGACCGCGCTATCCCTGTCTGCGCGGCCGACGTAACCTTTCGCGCAGCACGCAACCGATCTCGGGCGACGTTTCATGAGCCCTCGCATCCTCGTCTTCTACGGTTCGTACCGGTCGGACCGGTTGGGAATCCGGCTCGCGCATTTCGTGGTCGAGCGCTTGCGCCGCCGCGGCTGCGAGGTCGAGCTGATCGACGCCAAGGCGGTCAATCTTCCGATGCTCGACCGCATGTACAAGGAGTACCCGAAAGGTGCGGCGCCGCCCGCACTGGAAGAACTCGCCGGCAAGATCCGCAGCGCCGACGGATTCGTCTTCGTCACCGGCGAATATAATTGGGGCATGCAGCCCGGGCTGAAGAACCTCACCGATCACTTCCTGGAGGAATGGTTCTGGCGGCCCGCCGCGATCGTGAGCTACTCGGCCGGGCGGCTGGCCGGCGCGCATGCCGCGACCGCCTGGCACGGCACGCTGTGCGAGATGGGCATGGTCGTGATCTCGAGCACGATCGCGGTCGGCCCGATTACCGAGACGCTGTCGGCCGAGGGTGAGCCGACAGGCGCCGCCGGCGCCGCCGTCGAGCGCGCGTTCCCGCGCTTTGCCGACGATCTGCTGTGGTGGATCGAGGCGGCAACGGACCAGCGCAAGCGGAAGCCGCCGCCGTATTGAGCGCTCTCTCCCATCCCTCCCCCCGCGAGCGAAGCGAGTGGTGGGGAGGGTCGACGCGAGCAACGCGAGCGTCGGGGTGGGGGGCGTTTCATTCGCAGCGCGCTTGCGGAATTACCCCCCACCCTCGCCTCCGCTTCGCGTCGGCCTTCCTTCCCCACCGCTTCGCGGGGGGAGGGATAAGAGTAACCGCTTGGTATGAGCGCAAGCCTGGCGATGACATCGGATATGTGGCGGAAGCCGACGCCCCAGCAGCGGCGGCCCTACCCCACGCTCACCATCCCGCTCCAGAACTGCAGCTGGCCGGCGGTGTCGATCTCGTAATTGTTGGTGAAGGTGAGCTTGCCGTCGCTGCCGACCTTGAAGGTCGAGATGTTGGCGGGAATGGTCGTCACGCCCATGGGATCGCGCGCCAGTTTCGGCTCGACGTCGGTGACGGCCAGCATGCGCGCGGAGGGATCGAGCGCGAAGGTGCGCGGATAGATGCCGCGCACGTCCTCGTGCTGGATCGCCGTCGGCTCGCCGGTCGACTGGTCGATCTCGAACACCGCGATGTTGTTCTCGCCGCCGGGAAAGACGTCCTTGCCGTCGACCTTGACGGTGTCGTAGGCGCGATTGGCGAGATAGAGAAAGCGGCCATTCGGATGCGCATGCAGTGTGCAGGCGGCCTGGCGCGAGACGAGCTTGTCGGGCGCGGCCAGGGTCTCCTTGACGAACAGCGCCTGCGGATCGATCACGCCGTCGACGAGGCGATAGACATTGAGCTTGTTCTCCCGCTCGCGCGAGACATAGACGAAAGGCAGCGTCGGGTGAAACTCGAGATGGCGCGGGCCGAAGCCGAAGCCGCCCTCGGGCGCGACCGAGACGCGGTTGGCGAGCTGGCCGTCCTTGAACGCGAAGAATTTCAGCGAGCCGGGATCCTCCGGCTTGTCCTTGGCCTTGTCGTTGCCGCGGCAGACCAGGATCGCGGCGTCGTTCTTCGGCGTGGTGCGAATCTGGTGGGCGAAAATGCCGCAATCGAGCTGAGCCGATTGCGCGACCTCCTCGCCGATCGCGCCGTCGGCATTGATACGATGCACCGCGACACTGCTCGGATTGTTGTAGGCGGTGAGCGCGAAGCCGCCGGTGCGGTCGAGCGAGACGTGGATCGGGCGCGAGCGCAGCGCGGCCGGTGAACCCATCGCCTGCAGCTCGCCGCTCGCCTTGTCGATGCGCAGCGCACTCAGAAAATGCCGGTCGCCTTTGACGCCGGTCGTGCCGGAGCCGCCATTGCTGGAGGCGACATAGAGGAACGGCGCCGAGGGATGCGGCCAGGCATACTGGATATTTTCCGGCAGTTGCACGACACCGCGTTCGATCAGTCCCGCGTTGTCCGGATCGGTCAAATAGAGCCGCAAGGAGGGGCCGCGGCTGACATAAAAGAAGGCCTGGCTTGTCATCGCCTTGTCACGATCCGCAGCCCGCACCAATTGCGGCGCCGCGAGCGCACCGGCGGCAAGTCCAAGAAATGTCCGACGATTTGGCATCGGCCGCTCCTTTGCTGACCCTGCGATAATTCCGCAACACCCAACGACAAAGCTCAACCTGAGGATGGGGCAGTCTGTCACATCGGGAGGTTTCGTGCGAGATACCCCTTTTGCGTCTTGATCGTTGAGGGACTGCAAATGCAACGTCTTGTCATCGCCGGCGCCGGCCTGCTCGCGATTGCCGGCTTCACAGCGGCTCACGCCGCCGACCTTCCTGCGCGTACCTACAGGGCGCCCGCGCCCATCGTTGCACCGATCTACAACTGGGGCGGCTTCTACGCCGGCATCAATGGCGGCGGCGGCTCGAGCCATAACTGCTACACCATCACAAGCGTTGCCGGTGCCGCGGTTGCTCCGAACTCGGAAGGCTGCCACGACGCGACCGGCGGTCTTGCCGGCGGCCAGGTCGGCTATCGCTGGCAGATGGCGAACTGGGTATTCGGCGTGGAGGCCCAGGGCGACTGGGCCAATCTGAAGGGGACCAATTCGAGCCTGACGGCGATCATTCCCTATACCAACAGGACCAAGATCGACGCGATCGGCCTGTTCACCGGCCAGGTCGCCTACGCCTTCAACAACGTGCTCTTGTATGTGAAGGGCGGCGCGGCGGTCACCGACGACAAGTATGACAGCTTCTTCACCGGCACCGGTGTGATCTTCAATTCCGCCAGCGAAACCCGCTGGGGCGGCACCGTGGGCGCCGGTATCGAATTCGGCTTTGCGCCGAACCTGTCGGTCGGCCTCGAATACGATCACCTGTTCATGGGCAGCCACAGCGTGGTCTTCCCGGCATCGGCCATCGCGGTCACCCGCACCGACACCATCAAGCAGGATGTCGACATGGGCACGGTCCGGATCAACTACACCTTCGGCGGCCCGGTGGTCGCGAGATACTGAGAACGCCTTCGAAACGCAAAGCCCCGGACGAGAGTCCGGGGCTTTTTCATTTGTGCGGGCAACAAACGGTCACAGGCCGGGCCGCTGTCGGTCCCGCAAAATCAGATCAGGTTGCTCTCGAACGGCTAGCTCAATTCGAGCCAGGCCGTTGCCACGATGAGCAACAGACTCGTCGCCGCGGCGGCGACGAAGAACCGCTCCGCAATGTCCATGGGTGAAAGTCCCCTAACGCCCACGAGCACGATACGCCCGGATTAGGTGATTTGTCTGCAGAAACTTTTGGAGGGGTTCAGCGGATCGTCGCGCGGGCCATATGCAGGGCGTAAAGACCGATCGGGACCAGGTCGATCAGGACAGCCGCGGCAAGGACGATGCACATGCTGCGCTGCCGGACGAGGAGCATGGCCAGTCCCTCGGCCACGATCAGGACCGGGCCGGCGACGATCCGGGGAATGGCGCCGAAGGCGAGCCACAGGCCGAGCAGCTGGCTGATAGCTTGAGGCGCAGCGGCAGGCGGCCCGCCCGCGAGATGCTTCACCGTCAACCAGCTCAACGGTCCGGCGACCGCGACCAGCGCCAGCACGGCCAGCGAGACGCGCGGCGCCTTGTCGATGGCGAGCCTCAGGAGAAACAAGGTCGGGATGAGACCGGCAAAGCCCGCGACCAGCACGAACAGGATCATGTCGCCGAAGGCGACCATGCCGGGCGAGCCCTGGGAAATGTCGGACGGCATGAGGAGCTCGTTGACGGTGACGGCGCCAAAGCCGGCCACAAGCGCGAGCACATAGCCCAGCGCGATCAAGGCCAGCTTCTTCGGCACGCTCATACCAGTGCCCACTTTCCGAAGTTCGTGATCCATTGCCGCAAACACTTTCACGAACTTCGGAAAGTCATGGGCACTGGCAAGCCTATGATTCTCGTGCCGCTTTCGATCTGAAGTCCCTGAACCCGATTTTACCGCGAGTGAGTCAGGGACTTCAGATCGGCGGCACTCGTCCCTCAGCTCCCTCTGAGACGCGGGCAAATGTCAACCGGTTCAACACGACGTGCTTGCGGCTATATTGGCCGGCGAAAGGACACCCGCATGTTGAAACTCGACAAATTCGCGCGCTATCCCCTGACCTTCGGTCCGACGCCGATCGAGCATTTGCCGCGCATGACAGCGGCGCTCGGCGGCAAGGTGCAGATCTACGCCAAGCGCGACGACTGCAATTCGGGGCTGGCGATGGGCGGCAACAAGCTGCGCAAGCTCGAATACATCGTGCCGGACGCGATTGCCTCCAACGCCGACACGCTGGTCTCGATCGGCGGCGTGCAGTCGAACCACACCCGCATGGTGGCGGCGACCGCCGCCAAGATCGGCATGAAGTGCGTGGTGATCCAGGAGAGCTGGGTGCCGCATGAGGACGCGGTCTACGACCGCGTCGGCAACATCCTCTTGACGCGGCTGATGGGCGCCGAGAGCCGCATCGTCGATGACGGCTTCGACATCGGCATCCGCAAAAGCTGGGAGGAGGCGATCCAGTCAGTGAAAGATGCCGGCGGCAAGCCCTACGCGATTCCGGCCGGCGCCTCCGTGCACAAATATGGCGGGCTCGGCTATGTCGGCTTCGCGGAGGAGGTGCGCGCGCAGGAAAAGCAGATGGGTATCAGGTTCGACTACATCATCGTCTGCGTCGTCACCGGCTCCACGCAGGGCGGGATGATCGTCGGTTTCGCCGCCGATGACCGCGCGCACCGGGTGATCGGCATCGATGCGTCGGGCACGCCGGCGCCGCTTCGCGCCCAGGTGCGAGAGATCGTCGACAACACGGCGAGCCTGGTTGAGCTCGGCCGCAAGGTGCGCGACGACGAGATCGTGATTCTCGAGGGTTATGCCTATCCGGCCTACGGCATTCCGAGCCACGAGACCAACGAAGCGATACGATTTGCCGCGCGCACCGAAGCCATGATCACCGACCCCGTCTACGAGGGCAAATCGATGCAGGGCATGATTGATCTCGTGAAGAAAAGTTTCTTCCCGGACGGATCGAAGGTGCTGTACGCCCATCTCGGCGGCGCGCCGGCGCTGAATGGATACAGTTACACTTACAGGAATGGATAGGGACGCCGCCTGCCCAAATGAAACTCTTCATGCCCGGCCCTGAGCGGGGCATCCACGTCTTCGTTTTTGTGGCAACAAAGACGTGGATGGCCGGGACAAGCCCGGCCATGACGAGTGCCGGTTGATGTGATGTCCGAGAAAAGCCGCCGCCTCACTGCTTCGTACCTTTCGCTGGCTTCTTCATCGCCTGATTGAGCTCGACCGCGGCGCGGACCAGGTCCTTCAGCGCCTTCTCGTTGATGTTATCACCCTCGGCGATATCGATCGCGCGCCGGACATTGCCTTCGAGGCTCGCGTTGAAAAGCTTGGCGGGATCCTTCAGCGCCGCGCCCCTGGCGAAGGTCATCTTCACGACGGCCTTGTAGGTCTCGCCGGTGCAGACGATGCCGTCATGTTCCCATACCGGCACGCCGCGCCACTTCCATTCCTCGACCACGCCAGGATCGGCCTCTCTGATCAGCGCGCGGATGCGCGCGAGCGTCGCGCCGCGCCAGTCGCCGAGCTCCTTGATCCTGCCATCGATGAGTTTTGAGGGAGAGGATCCCTCTTTTGCTTTGGTCGCGGCGCTTTTGGTTGCTTTCATGATCGTCCCTTAGCCAGATAGGGCAACGCGAACAAGTAGAGGCCGCTGAGCAGCAGCAGGATCAACGGGAACAGCGCCAGCAGGCCGACCCAGACGACTTGCTCTTTCTGCATCAGGAAGACCAGGTTAACGATCACAGCCAATGTGAAGGCCATCGACAGCCACCGATGGGTTTGCCGTATCAGTCTGTTCCAGTTCAATTCCACCTCCTGTCTCACGCTTGCGCCACCACCTGCTCCAGCTTGACAAACATTTGCTGCCATCCGGCATTGGCGCCGCCGAAGGCCTGCCGCTGATCGGGCCGGAAGCCCGCCTGCTCCATGCGCAGGCGCGTGCCGGCGGCCGTCGGCGTCAGCGTGAACGTCACGACGCTTTGCAGACTGAAGGCAGGGTCGTCGTGCGCATGATTCCAGGTGTAGGCGAGCTCCTTGTTGGGCTCGACGACCAGCACTACGCAATCCAGCACGCCGCCCCATTCGCCGCGCAGATTGAAGCGATGACCGACCACCGGCGCAAAATCGTTCTTCATCAGCCACTCCGCGATCAGATGCGGCTGGGTCAGCGCGCGCCACAGCTTCTCCGGCGGATGCGGCATCTCACGCTCGACGACGACGGAACGCGTCTCGGTGTTCATTGGTCCATCCTTTTGAGCAGGTCCTCGAGGTCATCGAACCGCTTCTGCCAAAATCCGGTCATCTGGCTGGTCCAGTCGAGCAGCGGCGCCAACGCCGAGACTTGCGCGCTGTAATGCGTCTGCCGGCCGTCCTGGCGGTCGCGCACCAGGCCGGCCTGCTTCAGCTGGCCTAGATGCTTCGACACCGCCGGCTGCGACACGCCAGCCCGTGCCGTCAGCGCGCCGACCGTCTGCTCGCCGCCGCGGCACAGCCGCTCGAAGATCGCCCGCCGCGTGGGATCGGCGAGCGTTCGAAACAGCACATCCTGCGCCTTCGACATTTGATCGATAACCTGTTGGTTATGGATCAACCTATAACCATCAGGTTATGCGTTCGTCAAGCAGGAACTCTGGAAATTTCAGGACGGCGGGCTTCTTATCTGGGCATGATCTTTTCGGAAAACCGCTTCACACCCCGCATCAAGTGCGGGGCAGGCTTTTTCCGGATCATGCCCTCATCACGCGGCGCCAGAACGCGACCATCTCGTCGCGAAACAGCTTGTCGTCGCCATCGCGGCTGCCGATTCGCGCGCCCTTGCGGCCGTAACCGGCTTTCAGGCCGTAGACCATGAGGTCGCGGTCCATCAGCGTCGGGTTCGCCGCTCCATCAATCGGATGAATAAAGGCGCCGTCGTCGGCGAGATACGCGGTGGGCGCAGCCGGCGAAACCGCGGCATCAGGCACGTTCACGATCTCGGATCCGCGATCAAAACTGTGCTGCGCGCCGGCGAACAGGCGCATGCTCGCGTCTGCCCCGGCGAGACGCAGCGCCTGAACATGTCCCTGCGCCTGCATCGGCGAGCACCACTCGTCGGCATCGCCCATGAGAACGCGCACTTCCGTGGTGCCGACACGCGGATCAAGAAACTGGTGGCCGCACCAGGGATACGCCGCGAGGATCGCGATCAATCCCCTGCCCTTGCCGATGACAGCGTCGGCAAAGGGTCGCGTCGCCGCTGATAGCACGGCGGAGCCGCCGCGGCTGTGGCCTTGCGCGCCGATCCGCGTCGCGTCGATCTCGGGATGCGTTGACAGCACGGCCCAGGCTGCGAGCACGTCATAGGCGCTGGCCGCAAATGAAAACTGCGTCTGGTTGGCGACGGTGGAGGTGACGTCGCGTCCGCCAAAATTGTCGAGCACGAAGGCGGCGATGCCGTTGTCGGTCAAGGTCTCCGCGTGAGTGACGTGCGACGGCGCAACCCCGAGACTGCCGGGCACGACGATGACGAGCGGCAGCTTGCCGGCGGCGCGCTTTGCAGCAGGCGGC
Organism: uncultured Alphaproteobacteria bacterium; assembly: GCA_963821965.1. Lineage (GTDB taxonomy): Bacteria > Pseudomonadota > Alphaproteobacteria > Rhizobiales > Xanthobacteraceae > Bradyrhizobium. Next base: position 769,543 of record CAWGFY010000010.1, on the reverse strand, counting down.
AGGAACAGCTTGCCGTCGAGCTCCACTTTCGGCAGGGGGCCCGCCGCGGAGATCACGTGATGGTAGTTGGTCGGCGACGCCGACGGGATCGTTATGTTCACACCGGTTGCGCCGTTGGCGAAGGTGATCGCCTTATCGCGGAAGCGGATGGGTAAGTTGTCCGCCACGGATCAGTAGCTCCGCATGCGAGCGAGTTGGTCGGCGTGAAAATTGGCGTCGCCGAACAATTCCTCGCAGACCCGCGCGCGTTTCATGAAGAAGCCGATGTCGAACTGGTCGGTCATGCCCATGCCGCCATGCATTTGCACACCCTCCTGCACCGCGCGGGTCGCGGTGGTGCCGGCGCGGGCCTTGGCCACCGCCACCGCGTTTGCCGCCCCGTCGAAATTTGCATCGAGCGTCTGCAGCGCCTTCAGCACGGCGGCGCGGGTGATCTCGACGTCGATATAGAGCTGCGCGGCGCGATGCTGCAGCGCCTGGAACTCGCCGATCGCCTTGCCGAACTGCTTGCGCTCCTTGAGATAGGAGACGGTGCGGGAAAACACCTCTTCGCTCAAGCCCACCATTTCGGAGGCAACCGCGCCGCGGCCGATATTGAGCACGCCTTCGAGCAATGCGTGGCCCTGGTCGACCTCGCCGAGCAAATGATCGCTGTCGACCTCGACATTGTCGAATTCGATGCGCGTGGCATTGTGGGAATCGACCATGATGGTGCGCTCGGTCGCAATGCCCTTGGCCTTGGGATCGACCAGGAACAAGGTCAGCCCGTTGCTCTCGCCGGCCGCGCCCGCGCTGCGCGCGGCAACGATCAGGAGATCGGCGACATGACCATCAACGACAAGCGCCTTCGCGCCGGAGAGCCTGAAGCCGTTGCCGGAGCGCACGGCTTTGAGGGCGGTCTGCAGCGGGCGGTGCTTGGCGCCTTCGTCGACGGCGAGCGTCGCGATCAATTCGCCGGAGGAAATTCTCGGCAGATGCTCGGCCTTCTGCGCCGCGCTGCCGCCGCGCGACAGCGCAGACGCAGCGAGCACCGCGGTCGACAGGAACGGCGACGGCATCAGGGTGCGGCCGATCTCCTCCATCACGATTCCGGCCTCGACACAGCCAAGCGCGCTGCCGCCGAATTCCTCCGGCACCAACAGGCCGGCAAAGCCCATCGCGGAAAACTCTTTCCAGAGCTCGCGGGAGAAGCCCGTCGCGTCCTTGGCGTCGCGCAGGGCCCGCAAATGCGACACCGGCGCCTTGTCGGAGATCAGGCCGCGCGCGCTGTCGCGCAGCATCGATTGTTCTTCTGTGAGGACGAGGGCCATTTGGGATTCCGTTTAGAGAGTTAAGTTCGTCATTCCGGGGCGCGTCGCAGACGCGAACCCGGAATCTCGAGGTTCCGGGTTCGACGCTTCGCGTCGCCCCGGAACGACGGAAGAGTTACGCCCCCGGCAGATCGAGGATGCGCTTGGCGACGATGCCGAGCATCACCTCACTCGTGCCGCCTTCGATCGAGTTGGCCTTGGTGCGCAGCCAGGCGCGCGGGCGGGCGCCGTCGCGCGAGCGCTCGCTCTCCCACTCCAGCGCATCGATGCCGCCTGATGACATCAGGATCTCATAGCGGCGCTTGTTGAGCTCGGTGCCGTAATATTTCATCGCCGAGGAGAACGCCGGATGCGCCTGCCCGGCCTTGGCCAGATCGACCATGCGCTCGGCGGCGGCTGACAGCGCCGCTTCATCGACCTCGAAATTCGCGATCTGGCTGCGCAGCCCGGCATCGTCCAGCCGACCCTGCTCGTCGGCGCCGATCGAATCGGCGGCGACCTGGCCGAGCGGACGCCCCACCCCGCGCTCGCCCATGCCTGATATCATCGCGCGCTCGTGCTGCAGCAGATATTTCGCGACGTCCCAGCCACGATTGACGGTGCCGACCACATGCGACTTCGGCACGCGTACATTGTCGAAGAAGGTCTCGCAGAACGGCGAGTATCCCGAGATCAGCAGGATCGGCTTGGTCGAGACGCCCTTTGAGGCCATGTCGAACAGGATGAAGCTGATGCCGTCGTGCTTCTTGGCGGCTGGATCGGTGCGCACCAGGCAGAAGATCCAGTCGGCATAGTTGGCGTAGGACGTCCAGATTTTCTGGCCGTTGATGACGTAGTCGTCGCCGTTCGCGACCGCGCGGGTCTGCAGCGAGGCAAGGTCGGAGCCGGCGTTCGGCTCGGAATAGCCTTGGCACCAGCGAATGAGCCCCGCGGTGATTTTTGGCAGATGCTCCTTCTTCTGCGCCTCGGTGCCGTATTTCAAGAGCGCCGGCCCGAGCATCGAAATGCCGAACGAGGTCAGCGGCTGCCGCGCGCCAATCGCGGCCATCTCCTGACGCACGATCTTGGCTTCCTCGCCGTCGAGACCGCCGCCGCCATACTCCCTCGGCCAGTGCGGCACGGTCCAGCCCTTGTCGCGCATGCGTTCGAACCAGACGCGCTGCGGCTCGGAGGAGAATTTCGCGTTGCGTCCGCCCCAGAAGGTGTCGGTATCCGCCGTCATCGGCTTGCGCATCTCGCCCGGGCAGTTTGCTTCCAGCCAGGCGCGGGTCTCCTTGCGGAATGTGTCCAGATCGGCCATCGGTGCTTTCCACTGTCAAGATCGTTGCGCCGACCTTAGCGGGCTGCTTGCGGATTTCAATATCTCGATGCAGTTGCGCAGATGTCGGAGGCGAGCGCGATGTTGTATAGGGCTTGAGCGATAACGATTGAAAAACAAGAGGAAACGACAATGCGGCTGAAATTGCTTTCGCCTGGCGAAATGAACGCCGACCAGAAACAGACCTATGAGGAGGCGATCGCGGGCAAGCGCGGCTCGGCGCCGGCGCCGATGATGGCCTGGCTCAACAGCCCGTCGATGGCGCGGCATGCGACACGGCTCGGCGAGGAACTGCGCTTCAACACCATGTTTCCGGCAAAACTGTCGGAGATTGCGATCCTGGTTACGGCGCGGCACTTCACCGCACATTACGAATGGTGGGCGCACAGGCGCCTCGCGCTGAAGGGCGGCATGGACCCTGCGATCATCGATGCGATCCGCGATCGCCGCACGCCCATCTTCGACGATCCCAAGGGCAAGACGATCTATGAGGTGGCGAAGTCGCTGCATGAGGGCCACGGGTTGTCGAAGACACTCTATGACGAGGCCGTCGCGGTGCTGAGCGAGCGCGGGTTGACTGAGGTGATCGGGCTGTGCGGGTATTACACGCTGGTGAGCTTCACCTTGAACACGTTCGAGTTTACTTTGCCGAACGGAGAGGTGTCGGAATTGGTGTGAAGCCCCCTCTCCCCGTTCTTACGGGGAGAGGGTTGGGGTGAGGGGCACCTCGACACATATGGGAATGCGGATATTCCCCCTCACCCGCCGCGCAAGGGCGCGGCGACCTCTCCCCGCACGCGGGGAGAGGTGAAAAACGGAGAGTCCCATGTCCCCCAACCCGCCCGTCATTGCCGGCACCCGCATCGGGCATGTGCACCTGAAGGTCGCCGACCTCGATCGCGCGCTCGGCTTCTACTGCGACGTGCTCGGCTTCGAGCTGCAACAGCGCAGAGGTGAGGATGTCGCCTTCATATCGGCCGGCGGCTATCATCACCACATCGGGCTCAACACCTGGGAGAGCAAGGGCGGCCATCCGCCGCCGCCGGGCACCACCGGGCTCTACCACACCGCGATCGTCTACCCGACGCGGCCGGCGCTGGCGGACGCGCTGCATCGCGTGCTGAGCGCCGGTATTCCGCTCGACGGCGCCAGCGACCACGGCGTCAGCGAGGCGCTGTATTTGCGCGATCCCGACGAGAACGGCGTCGAGCTCTATTGGGACCGGCCGAAGGAGATGTGGCCGCGCACGGCCGACGGCACGCTCGCGATGTTCACGAAGCGGCTGGACGTGGAGGATTTGCTGCAGCAGCGGCAGGCCTAACCCTCGTCATTGCGAGGAGCGCAGCGGACGAAGCAATCCAGAAGCCTCACGAAGATTCTGGATTGCTTCGCTTCGCTCGCAATGACGATTTGGAGCCCCGAATCATGATCAGCACCGCGGCGGTCAGTTCCAGCGCGATGCAGGCGTAGAACGGCACCGTGTAGCTGCCGGAGAGATCGCGCAGCACGCCGATCACGCCGGGACCAAACGCGTAAGTGACTTGCGTGATCGCAGTCAGCAAGGCGACCAGCACGCCAAAGGCACGCGCGTCGAATTCACGCTGCACGATCAGCGACGGCAGTGTAATCACGTTGCCGACGGAGAAACCGAACACTGCACAGGCCGCGATCAAAAGCCCCTCGATGCGGAAATTGATGATGACCGCAAGCGCGATGGCCTGGCTGACAAAGGAGAGCGCGGACGCCAGCCGCTGATTGAGCCGGTCGATCACGGTCGAGAACAAGACGCGGCCAACGACCGCCATGGCCGCGAGCAGCGCCACCGCGGTCGCGGCACTGGCGCGACCGATCACGGGATCGAGAAACGAGATCAGATGCACGATGAAGCCGACCTGGGCGAACAACACCAGTGCGAACGCCGTCGTCACCGAGAGAAACGAGATGTCGCGCAGCGCGAAGGAACGGATCTGCATGCTGGACGGCGCGTCGGCCGAGGCCGCCGCCGCGCTGCTCCTGTGCAGCGGCGGACGTCCGACAAATAGCAGCACGGTGGGAACCACCAGCGCGACCATCACACAGGCTGCGACGATCATCGCCTTTGCAAACCCGAAATAGCCGATCGCAACCACCAGCAACGGCACGCCGACGATGCCGGCGAAGCTGGCGCCATTCAGCGCCAGGCTGATCGCCATGCCGCGCTTGTGGTCGAACCACAGCCCGAGCGTATTGTTGACCATCGCAAGGCTCATCCCGGCCCAGCCGCAGGCAAGTACAGCATCGGCAAGATAAAGCTGCCACGGCGCGTTGACCTGGCCGATGCCAACAGCGGCGAGCGCCATCGCGCAGGTCCCCGCGATCAAACAATTGCGCGGACCGAGTTTGCGCACCGCTTCCGCAACGAACACGACGATCCCGGCGCCGAACAGATAAAAGAAGGTGGTGGCGCCCGAGACCAGCGAAGCCGGCCAGCCCTGCGTGCGATGCAGTTCGGCGAGATAGACGCTCTGGCCGTAGAAGCCGAACGCCCAGCCGAAGGTCGCAACCAGGAAACAAACGCCGACGATGCGCCAGCCCTCGTAGCGGACAGAACTCTCGTCGATCGCGATGTGCGTGGAGGCGTCCAAGGCAATTCCCTCGTCTTGCGGTCGTTGGCACGTCTCAGCCAGCGACGACACCCGATTTCCGAAAGTGAAGGTATTGATACGCCGGATCAGCGCCAGATCACATCGCTTCGATGCCGGTCGAACTGTCAGCAGATGGCACTAGCCGCCGATCTTGGTGGGATCGTAGAAGAAGCGCTCGCGGAAGATCCTGTCGCCGCGCCACTCCTGCAGCGCGACCTCGTCGAAATGCCGCGTCTTGCCCGATTTGTCGGTCAGCTCGAAATTCCAGTGAATGGCGACGCGATCGCCCTCCAGCGCCGAGGACACGCACCTGGAATGGACCTGCGCCATCCGTTCCAGCACGGCGCGCTCGTGCGCGACGAGATGGTCACGGCCGACCCGTGGGGCCGCGGCATTCTCCTGCATGCTGGCGTCCTCGGTATAATAGCGTTCAATGGCCCCGGCATGGTCGCCGGAGACCACAGTTGCGATGAACTCATCGAGACGGGCGCGCGACGGCATGAATTCTTACTCCGCTGTCAGGCGATCAGGTGGGATCGGGAAATTCGTCCATTTCCTCGAAACGCATCGCACGCCGCTTGGCGAACGACACCAGGGTGAGCACGATGAGCCCGAGCACGACCGGCGGATAGACCACGAGGTTGACGGCGCTCCAGCCGTAATTGGCGAGCAGCTGGCCGGAGGAAAACGATCCGATCGCCATGGTGCCGAACACCAGGAAATCATTGAAAGCCTGCACCTTGTTCTTTTCCTGCGGCAGGTGCGTTTCCAGCACCAGCGCAGAGGCGCCGACGAAGCCGAAATTCCAGCCCACGCCGAGCACCATCAAGGTCGCCCAGAAATGCGGCGCGGTGATGCCGGTGAGACCGATGGTGGCCGCGACGGCTTCCAGCGCGAGCCCCAGCGCGACGATCCGCGGTGCACCGAAGCGCGCGATCAGCGAGCCCGTGAAAAAACTCGGGCCGTACATCGCCACCATGTGCCACTGGATGCCGAAATTGGAATCGGAGACCGTCAGCCCGCACATCTTCATGGCGAGCGGCGCCGAGGTCATCACCAGATTCATCATGGGATAGGCGATGATGCCGCAGAGTGCCGCGGCGATGAAACGCGGCTGCCGCACGATCTCGAACAGGGGACGGCCGCCATGCAGATCGGCCGGCGCCGGCTTTGGTGCATCGACGCCGGCCAGCACCGCCATCGCCACCAGCGCGACCACGGCCTGCATCGCGAACGAGAAGGCGAACATGTAAGGCGGCCAGATATCCATGGTCCATTGCACCAGCTGCGGACCAATCACGCCGGCGAACACGCCGCCCGCCATCACCCACGACACCGCCTTGGGCCGGAACGCGGCGCTGGCGCCGTCGGCGGCGGCAAAGCGATAGGATTGCGCCACCGCGCCATAGAGTCCGCCGAGGAACGTCGCGCAGCAGAACAGCCAGAAGGACGCATGCAGAACCGCGAAGGCGCCGAGCAGGCCGGTCAACGTGCCAAGCGTGGTGCCGATCATGAAGGCGACCTTGCGGCCATAGGCCCGCGAGATCGTGCCGGTCGGCAGCGTGCCGGCGGCCATGCCAAGCACATAAAGCGAGAGCGGCACGGTCGCGAGCGAGATGCTCGGCGCAAGCGTCGCGCCGATGATCGAGCCGGTGGCGAAGATCACCGCGCCATTGGCGCCGGTCAGCGCCTGTGCCGCGGCGAGCCGCAGCACGTTCGATCGCACGCGTGCGTCATTGGCAGTCTCGTTGCTGGCCGTCACATCGATCATCGGCTTTTCCGCCCGGGCGTCGTTTCGCGACACTTCTAATGGATGCGCCGCACCGATCAACCGGCGTCAGCGGGCATGGGCTATGCGCGGGCTCCCTCGCTCTTATCCCTCCCCCCACGAGCGCAGCGAGTGGTGGGGAGGGTGCCGAGCGAAAGCGAGGCGGGTGGGGGGTGCTTCGGCAAGCACGGTGTAAATGAGGCACCCCCACCCGGCTCAGCGTTCGCTCGCGCTCACGCTGATCCACCCTCCCCACGCTTCGCGGGGGAGGGATTAGACCGTGCAAGCTGAATTAAGAACGATCGAAAACCAAAATCATGTTGTTGGCGGGCATTTCGAACGTGTCCGCGAGCCGCAGGCCGTTCGCTACGGCGAGCTTCTCCAGTTCGGCGATGTCGCGCACGCCCCATTCCGGATTGTTTTCGCGCAGGCTGGTGTCGAACGCCGCATTGGAAGCCGCCGTGTGCCGGCCGTCGCGCTTGAACGGCCCGTAGAGAAACAGCCGACCTTCGTCGCGAAGAATGCGGCCGGCGCCCGCGAACAATCCTTCCGCGACGCGCCATGGCGCGATGTGGATCACATTGGCGCAGAACAGCGCCAGCAGCTTTGGCAGACCGTTGGCGCTCGCCATCGCCGCGTCCCAGGCAGGAGCGGCGAGATCGAGCCGCAGCGGCGGGCGGATATTCGGCAGCCCCGCATGCGCGCGCCAGGCCGCAATGCTTTTCAGATGCGCCTCGTTGAGATCGCTCGGCCACCAGGTGATCCCGGGACTGTGGCGGGCGAAGTGCACCACATGCTGACCGGTGCCGCTGCCGGCCTCCAGCGCGTCGCCGGTTTGGCCGGCGAGAAAGGGCTGCAGCACGGCCCAGATCGGCGCATGGTTGCGATGAAAGGCCGCGGCGTCCAGCCGGCCATCGGGCGCGGCTCGCCCGTCTTTGCCGAATTCGACCACATACTCCGCCATCCCGGAACAGCCTCTTTGGGTGTCGCGCAAAAGCCATCTTAACCGCGTTTTTCGGGCCTCAAAGGTCGGATTGCCAGCCAATGGTCTTTGTGCTTTTCAGCACCTATATTCGCAAGACAAAACCGCCGGAAACGCTTGTGATCTCCTCTTCCGCCAGAACCGCGCTCGCCGCGCTTGTCCTGCTCCTGTCGGCGAGCGCCGCACACGCGCAATCGGGCGCCGCCGACGGCCAGAAACTGGCCTTCGACCGCGGCAAGGGCAATTGCCTGACCTGTCACGTCATCAAGGGCGGCGACTCGCCCGGCACGATCGGGCCGGCTCTCGCAGACATCAAGACGAAATATCCGGATCGTAACGATCTCGTCGCCATCGTCGGCGACGAGACCAGGCGCAATCCGCAGACCGTGATGCCGCCGTTCGGGCGCAACCGCATTCTGACCGAGAAGGAAATCAACGCGATCGTCGATTTCCTGCAAACGCTGTAAGCCTTTTCTGGAGACCTCAAGCCATGAGCACTTGCCAGCCCCCGACGCGCCGCCTGATCCTGCAGGGCGCAGGCACCGTCGCGCTGTTCGGCCTCGGCACTCTGTCGTTCACGCCGGCGCTTGCGGCGGCCAACGACAAATATCCGGAGGACGCCTTCAAGCAGAAGAGCGACGCCGACGCCCTCAAGGCGCTCTATGGCAAGACCGCGGAAGCCTCTGACAAGGTCAAGCTTGACGCGCCTGAAATCGCCGAGAACGGCGCGGTGGTGCCGATCGCGGTCACGACCACGCTTTCCGACGTCACCTCGATCTCGTTCTTCGTCAGCGAGAATCCGAACGCGCTGGCGGCCTCCTATGTCATTCCGGCCGGTACCGTGCCCGCCGTCGCCAATCGCTTGAAGATGGCCAAGACCTGCAACGTGATCGCGATCGTCGAATCCGGCGGCAAGCTCCACAGCGCCACCAAGGAAGTCAAAGTCACCGTCGGCGGCTGCGGCGGTTAGGCGCGCATGATCCGGAAAAGTGGGAGCCGGTTTTCCGACAAGTTCATGCGCAATAATAGATAGGGATAGAGATCATGGCATCGACCATTCGCGTGCGCGCCACCAACAACGGTGACACCACCGAGGTGCAGGCGCTGATCCAGCACCCGATGGATTCCGGCTTCATCAAGGATGCAAAGGGCGAGATCATTCCCGCGCATTTCATCCAGCAGCTGAGCTTCGAGTACAACGGCAAGACTGTATTCCTGGCGGACTGGGGACCGGCAGTGTCGAAGGACCCCTACGTCAAATTCGCGTTCAAGGGCGGCGCCAAGGGCGACGAGCTGAAGGTCAGCTGGGTCGACAACAAGGGCGCCTCCGATTCCACCACGGCGAAGATCGCGTGAGTCGCATGCGTAAGGCGTTCTCCGTCGCATCGATTCTTGTTCTGGCGTCGCTCGTGCCGGCCTTTGCCGACGACAAGCCAAATCCCGCGGCCGATCAGAAGGCGTTCCAAAACTTCTTCATCAAGAAGTTTCCCAAGCTGACGTACGAGGACTTCGTCAACGGGCCCTATTCCATGGACGAGGGCCTGCACAGGCAGTGGGAGGAGAAGGAGCAGTTTCCGCCCTACGAGTTCGCGGTCGAGACCGGCAAGGAAATGTTCGCTACTCCGTTCAAGAACGGCAAGACCTATGCGGACTGCTTTGCCAACAAGGGCATCGGCATCCGCCAGAACTATCCGACTTTCGACGAGAAAGAAGGCAAGGTCATCACGCTCGAGCTCGCGCTCAACCGCTGCCGCGAGGCCAATGGCGAGGCGCCATACAATTATCTGAAGGACGAGATGGCCTCGCTGACCGCCTATATGGCTTTCACGTCGCGCGGCCAGAAGATGGACATCAGGATCCCCAACGATCCGCGCGCGCTCGAGGCCTACGAGAACGGTAAACGCTATTTCTACACCCGCCGCGGCCAGCTCAACTTCTCCTGCGCCACCTGCCATGTGCAGAGCCCGGGCGAGCACATCCGCGCCGAGGTGCTGGCGCCTGCGCTCGGCATCATGAACGCGATGCCGATCTACCGTTCGGAATGGAGCGGCATGGGGACCACCAGCCGCCGCTTCCTGACCTGCAACAGCCAGACCCGCGCGGTGCCGCTGGAACCGCAGTCGGACGAATATCGCGATCTGGAATATTACCTGTCCTATGTCTCTAACGGCCTGCCGATCTCGGGCCCGGGAGCCCGACCATGAGCGTGACGCGAAATATCGTCCTCGCCGCGGTGTTGGTTATGACAGGTGCGATGCCCGCGCGCGCTACGTCCGAAGCCGACTTCAAGGCTGCCTATGCCGCAGCAGAGGCCGCCGAGAAGCAGGCCGATCAGTTGCGTAACAAATGGACCACGACGGAGTCGGAGCTCGCCACGGCGAAGAAGGCGGCAGCTTCAGGAGATTTCGACGCAGCGATTGCTGCGGCAAGAGAGGCCGAGGCGCTGGCGCTCGCGTCGATCTATCAGGCGACCAGCGAAAAGACGCGCTGGAAGGACATGGACATCCGCTGAGTGGTTTGGAACCGGCTGAAGGCGTAACGCACATGAAAATCCGCCGCCGGGATTTTCTGAAACTGTCGGGTGCCGCGCTCTCGGGCCCCATCATCGGCACCGCTCGCGCCGCCGACACGCCCAGCATCTACGACCTCGAACGCTTCGGCAACGCGCGCATCCTGCACATGACGGATACGCATGCGCAGCTGCAGCCGGTCTATTTCCGCGAGCCCAGCGTCAATATCGGCATTGGCGACATGGCGGGGCAGCCGCCGCATGTGGTGGCGAAGGCTTTCCTCGATCGTTACGGCATCCGCGCCGACAGCGCCGACGCCTACGCCTTCACCTCGGTCGATTTCGAGAAGGCGGCGCCGCGCTTCGGCAAGCTCGGCGGCTTTGCGCATCTGAAGACCCTGATCGACCGTCTGCGCAGCGACGTCGGCCCGACCCGCTCGGTGCTGCTCGACGGCGGCGACCTCTGGCAGGGCACCGGGCTGGCCAATGCCATGAAGGGCGCCGACATGGTCGAGGCGGCGAACCTGCTCGGCGTCGAGGCGATGACCGGCCATTGGGAATTCACCTATGGCGAGGAGGCGCTGCGCGGCAATCTCGACCGCTTCAAGGGCGAGTTCCTGGCGCAGAATGTGTTCCTCACCGAGGAAGCCAAATTCAACGACGCGAAAGCGTTCGATCCCGCCTCGGGCCGCGTCTTCAAGCCCTCCTTGATGCGCGACGTCGGCGGCTTCCGCGTCGCCGTGATCGGCCAGGCCTTCCCCTATGTGCCGATTGCCCATCCCAGGCGTTTCACGCCGGACTGGACTTTCGGCATCCGCGACGACGAATTGCAGAAGGTGGTCGATGGCCTGCGCAACAACGACAAGGCCGATGCGGTACTGCTGCTGTCGCATAACGGCATGGACGTCGACCTCAAGCTCGCGAGCCGCGTCACCGGCATCGACGTCATCCTCGGCGGCCACACCCATGACGCCGTGCCGCAGCCGGTCGCGGTGAAGAACAACGGCGATGTCACGCTGGTCACCAATGCCGGCTCGAACGGGAAATTCTTGGGCGTGCTCGACCTCGATCTCGGCAAGGGCAAGGTCAAGGACATCCGCTACCGGCTGCTGCCGGTCTTCTCGGAATTGCTCAAGCCCGATGCCGCGATGCAGGCGCTGATCGACCGGTTGCATGCCTCGCACGCAAAGGATTGGATCGATCCGGTCGCGACCGTGGACCGCCTGCTCTACCGCCGCGGCAATTTCTCTGGCTCCATGGACCAGTTGCTGTGCGATGCCTTGAAGAGTGAGCTCGATGCCGAAATCGCACTGTCGCCGGGCTTCCGCTGGGGCACCACTGCACTCGCGGGCCAGCAGCTGACCATGGAGAATGTGCTCGCGGAAACCGCGATCACCTATCCCGAGACTTATGTGACAAGCATGACCGGCGGCCAGATCAAGGACGTGCTCGAAGACGTCTGCGACAATCTGTTCAACGCCGATCCCTATTATCAACAGGGCGGCGACATGGTGCGCGTCGGCGGGCTGTCCTACACCTGCAATCCGACGGAAGGCGTCGGCAAGCGCATTTCCGAATTGAAGCTCGACAACGGCCGAACCCTGGAGGCGCGCCGGAGTTACAAGGTGGCGGGCTGGGCCTCGGTCAATCCGCAAACGGGCAAGCCGGTGTGGGAGGTGTTCGCCAACCATCTGCGGTCCGGCAAGCTTGCAGGCTCACGTGAAAGTCATGTCGCCCTGAAGGGCGTCGACGGCAATCCGGGGATTGCGGGATGAGTATCTGGAAGTTGCTTCGCGTTCTCGTCGGCGTGGCGGTCCTCGCCACTACGCTGCCGTGCAGCCTGCGCGCGCAACAGGTACCGCTGCAGGACAAGCCGTTCGCCGAGCACAAGATCGTGCTGCAGCTGTCCGACAACGACGTCCGCAAGCAAAACCTCGTGATCAGCGTCGCCAATAACCTGCTGAAATTCTACGATCCGGACAAGGTCGCGATCGAGGTGGTCGCATTCGGCCCGGGCATCGAGTTGCTGCGCAGCGAAAGCCCCGCGCGCAAGCAAGTCGAGAGCCTTATTTCACAAGGCGTACGTTTTGACGTGTGCCTCAATACCGTCGATACCATCGAGCGCGAGACCGGGCGGCGGCCGGAGATCATGCCGGGCGCGACACCGGTGCAGGTCGGCGTCGGGCAAATACTGTTTCTCGCCGAAAACGGCTATACACTGGTAAGGCCATAGTTGGCAGTCGTCATTGCGAGGAGCGAAGCGACGAAGCAATCCATCTCTGGCCGTGTTCAGGTTTTCTGGATTGCTTCGCGGAGTTTATCATCGGGCGCGCATTCGCGCGACCCGTTGGCTCGCAATGACGAACCAATTTACTGAGGAGTACCCCATGTTTCTTCGCCTCGCGACATCCCTGTTGCTCTCGATCGTTCTCGCCACATCCGCGCTTGCCGCCGACGGCAAGACCCATCGCGTTGCCATCCAGGTCGACCAGAACGACCCACAGGTAATGAACATGGTGCTGAACAACGCCACCAATGTGATCGAATATTATCGCGCCAAGAACGAGGACGTGGACGTCGAGATCGTGGCCTATGGCCCGGGCATGCACATGCTGCGCGCCGACACCTCGCCGGTAGCCGACCGCATCAAGCATCTCAAGGAGATGGGCAAGGTCCAGTTCTCGGCCTGCAACAACACCAAGCAGAACATGGAGAAGGCCGAGGGTCACGCGATCTCGATCGTGCCGGAGGCGACGATTGTGCCCGCAGGCGTGGTGCGGCTGATGGAATTGCAAGAGCAGGGCTGGAGCTACGTGCGACCCTGACTGGATGCCCGTTTCGAGATATCCTTATCCGAGAGATGAAGACTGTTTGAATAGGCCGCCACTATAGAATAATGTGCTCCCGCGAGACTCGATTGAGGACGCGGGCCACCGCCATGATCTTTCGCCAGCTTTTCGACAGCGTTTCCGGCACCTACAGCTACCTGCTCGCGAGCCGTCCCGGCGGCGAGGCTGTTATCCTCGACCCCGTGCTGGAGAAGGCCGACCGCTACTGCAGGCTGCTGCAGGAGCTGAACCTCAAGCTGGTCAAGGCGGTCGACACACATCTGCATGCCGACCACGTCACCGGCCTCGGCGCGCTGCGCGACCGCACCCACTGCATCACCATCATGGGTGAGCAGAGCAAGGCCGACGTGGTGTCGATGCGGGTGTCCGACGGCGACAAGGTGACGATCGAGGGGCTGGCGCTCGACGTGCTCTACACGCCGGGCCACACCGACGATTCCTATTCCTACCTGATGGGCGACCGCGTGTTCACCGGCGACACGCTCTTGATCCGCGGCACCGGCCGCACCGATTTCCAGAACGGCAGCGCGCGGGCGCAATACGAATCGATCTTCAATCGCCTCCTGAAACTGCCGGACGAAACGCTGGTGTTTCCCGCCCACGACTACAAGGGCGACACCGTCTCCACCATCGGCGAGGAAAAGCGCTACAATCCGCGCCTGCAGGTCAAGTCGATCGACGAATATGTCGAGCTGATGGGCAACCTCAATTTGCCGAACCCCAAGCTGATGGATGTGGTGATCCCCGCCAACATGCATGTCGGGTTGCATCAGGACGAGCTTGCGAAGCAGGGTCTCGCGCTCAACGCGCGCCAGGCGATCGACAGTCTGGGCCGGCCCGACGTGCTGCTGGTGGACTTGCGCGAAAGCAGCGAGCGCGCCAAGCACGGCACGCTGTCGGGCGCGCTGCATGCGCCCTATCCGTCCATCGATGAAAACCTGCGGCCCGGTGGCATGCTGCGCGAGGTGGCGGCGGCGACCGGACGGCGTATCGTGTTCTTCTGCGCCTTCGGCGAGCGTTCGGCGATGGCGGTGGCGGCCGCAAAGGAAGCCGGCCTTGCCAACACCGCGCACATCGCCGGCGGCATCGATGCCTGGAAGAAGGCCGGCGGCCCGGTGCTGCCCGGGTAATGGCGCTCCTTCAAGCGCTCCGCAGCAATCGCCGCGGATGTGTGCCGTCGACATAACCCATGAACGGCGGATGGATCGAATAGCCGATCAGCTCGCGCGCCCGTTCGGGAAGATTCTCCGCGACGTCCTGCGGCACCGCGAGGCACATGTTCTCCAGCTGCCGCATCCATCCGACGCAGTACTGCGGCGTGATGATCAGGCGCGGCCGGTCGGAGCGGTTGGCGCCGCCGCGATGCCAGAGCGTGCCTTTTGTAATTGCGAGTGAGCCCGACGGCATCGCGAGCTTCACGGCGTCGGCGCGATGACCGGGATCGTGGTCCTGGTCGAGCGCCGACTTCGTGTTGAAAACTTCCGGCGTGGTCGCGCCCGCGATGCGACGCTCGTCCCACAAATGGCTGCCCGGCACGATCTCGGTGCTGCCGTTGGTCTCGGTGGTGTCGTCGATCGCCCAGAACGTGCTGATGCCCAATGCCGGCCGCGGGCGCGGCAAGCGCGCGCCACCATCGTCGGTATGCCAGGCTTGCACGGTCTCTCCCGGCTGCAGGTTGATGGCGAGGCAGGCCGACAACAGGCAGCTTGTCCCGAGCTCGGCCTCGACGAAGGCCAGCGCGAGCGGATGGGTCACCAGTTCGGCAAACACCGGCGACTTTGCCAGCAGCGCATAGACCCGGTTGGTGCTCAGCCCCTCGAAATCATTGCGGCCCTTCAGGTCCCGCGCCAGATGCGGTGCCAGCGCCGCGCGGATCGCAGCGACAGCCTCGGGCGAGAGCACGCGCTCGAAGATCAGGAAGCCGTTTGTGTCGAACTGTTCACGCCAGGATTCGAAGGCGCGGCCGTGAAGCCACGGCGTGGCGTGCTGGGCGGCTTCGGACAGCGCTGCCTGTGCCATGGGAGATCCTCCAGCTTATCTGATCCGGCCTGTATTGCCCCGGAATTCAAGCCGGGAGTCAAGATGACATGGCGACCGCTGCGGCAGGGGAGCGTAGCCCGGGTGAGCGAAGCGATACCCGGGTTGACCCGCATATCGCTGCGCTTATGCGGGCTACAAAAACTCATCGCTTTCGATCTTCCGGATACTTTCGCGGCTGAGCAAGTGCGCGCCAAAACCGCTACGCGCGAGCGTGATCGCCGCTCGCGGCCGCGCCAACAGCAGCATCGCCGCCGTTACTAATGGCACGGCGCTCATCCAGTCCAGATTGATCGGAGTCATTTCCTCGCGGCTGCCGGCATAGGGACCGCGGCCACACCAGAGGCGCCAGCACTCGCGCAACAGCGCACGCCGCGAGTTCTCGCGCGCTGCGATACCGAGCAGCGCCTGCATGGCGAGGTGCGTGCGGACGCCTTCGCGGCTCGCCGGCAAGGACACTGGCGTTGCGCCGCGCGAGACATCCAGCAACAATCCGACCAGATCGGTTCCGGCGAGATACGCACTCATCGGCTCGACAAGGCGAGGATTGCAATCGATCAGCAATGGCGTTGGACTCGTCTCCGGCATCAGATAGTCGATCGACAGCGCGCCATGCCAGGCGAGGCGTTGGCCAATCGTCTCCAGGATAGCCCGAACCTGCGGCCGGCCGACACTCTCCTTGATCGCCTCGCCGCCGCCAACGCCGTGCGCGATTCCACGATAGGCATGGAAGGCTTTCAGCTCGCCGCGAGAGAAAACCGACTGCGCCTTCTCTGTCGCGCCCGCGATCCACTTTTGCACCAGCACTTCATCGACAAAGGCATCCGCTGCGACAAGCTCACGAACGGCTGCATCGAGGTCTTGCATATTACGCACAAACCAGACGCCGCGGCTGGCGGTACCGATCGAGGTCTTGATCACGCCGGGAAAGCAGACTGCGGCGCGCAGCTCACTTTCCGACGTCACGATCGTCGTCGCCGGTTGCGACAATCCCAACTCGCTCAACAGCCGGCTGAAGCCGGCCTTGCTGTGCAAGGTACGATAGCCGTCGAACGACGGCGACGCGAGCGCGACCTTGCCCGCAAGCCGCTCCTGCACCCGTGCGAACAAGAATCCCTGCTCATGAGTCGGCAGCAGCACGTCGAACGGCCGCGACGCGGTGAGGTTCTTGACGAAGGCGAGATATCCTTTGGGATCGTCGCGCAGCGGCGGACAGCGATGAAACTTTTTGACGAACCGGGAATAGCGCGCCAGGCACCAAGGCGAGGGATCGCAGATTTCAACGTGATGGCCTAACAGGCCAAGGATCGTGATCGCCTCCCGGCTGGAGGTGCTGGAGCCTTCCGAGACGAGCACGCGTAGCGGCATCGGAACCCTGCGTTCAGTCGGCCTTGTCATACCGCGTTTTGACAAGACGCGCCGCATCCACCGTTTTCGGGATAGCTACGACAACCGTCTCCCACAGCAGCACCGGATCGATACGATAGTATCCGTGCGACAGACGATCTCGAGTTTTTCGCGCAAGCTTCAGATTGAGATCAGGTACGGCTCCATCCAGTTCCGGATCGAGATCGTCGAGCTTGCCGGCCGCCTCGCCAATCGCTTCGACGCATTTCGAGACCGCATCCTGGATCAGAGCGTCGGTGAAAAACGTCTCCCGACTAACCCCGGCGATGTGCTCCTGCAGCCGTTCACCCCAGGAAACGATGTCCGACAGCCAATCGCGTTCCGAACGTCGTGTCATGGAATGCGTATGAGATCGGCTTCCATATTCTCGGCGATGTCTGGAGCCAGTGAGGCCCTTGTCAGCACTTCCACCTTGCAGCCGAGAATCTGTTCCAATTCCAGCTCGGCCCGAGCAAGGTCGTAGAACGTGGCCCCCGGAGGCGCTTCAACCAGGAGGTCCAAGTCGCTGCCCTCGACATCCACGCCACGCGCGACCGAGCCGAATACGCGAGGGTTACGCATGCGAAAACGATCCAGGATCTGGCGAACCTGGCTGCCGTGCCTTGCAATGGAAACGGACGGCCTCATTGCTGCCTGCCTGTGTCGGTTTCGGAGCTTAGCATTCTGTGTGATCCGATCCAATGATCGATCGCGCAAAACCTGGCGCAAGATAGCGATATCTTAATGATTTATCGCCCCAATTCCGCTCTCTCCGCGAGGGTGCCATGCGCCCGTATTCGTGGACAAGGTAGCCCCGCTCGACGATAGTCGCGGCCCTCAATTCAAGGAATCGCAGCCGCAAATGGCCGACATCGTCGCCGCACCGCAACAAGCCCAGCCCAACGCCGATTTGCCGAACCGCACGCTGACGCTGATCTCGGTCGCGCATTGGGTCAGTCATTTTCATTTGCTAGTGCTGCCGATGCTGTTTCCGTTCCTGAAACAGCAACTCGGCGTCGGCTATATCGAGCTCGGCTTCGCGCTCACCGTGTTCGGCGTGGTCTCGGGCGTGACCCAGCCGCCGCTCGGCTACATCGTCGACCACATGGGCGCGCGCGTGATCCTGCTGCTCGGGCTCACCGCCGGCGGCCTCGCGTTCATCCTGCTCGGCCTGCATCTGAGCTACTGGTCGCTGATCGCGTGTGCCGCGTTGCTCGGCGTCGCCAACAGCGTCTATCATCCGGCCGATTACGCGATCCTGTCGGCGCATATGGACGAAGCGCGGATGGGCCGCGCCTTTTCCATCCACACCTTTGCCGGCTTCCTCGGCGGCGCAGTGGCGCCGGCCGTCATGGCCGCACTGGTCACCTGGATCGGCGGCTTCGGCGCGCTGATCGCGGCCGGCGCGATTGGTGTCGCAGCGGCTTTGCTGCTGCTGATCGCGGGCATTCCCGATGCCGGCGCCAAACATGCGCGGGCCGCGGGCAAACCCGTGGCGCCGAAGACCAGCATCCTGACGCCGGCGCTGATCGTGCTGACCGGGTTCTTCACCCTGCTCGGCCTGTCCAATGCCGGCATCGCCAATTTCGGCGTGGTCGCGTTGATGGGCGGTTACGGCACCTCGTTCTCGACCGCCAACATCGCACTGACCGCCTATCTCGGCGCCAGCGCCGTCGGCGTGCTCGCGGGCGGCTTCCTTGCCGACCGCACCGAGCGACACGGCCAACTCGCAGCCGTCTGCTTTGCCGTCAACACCGCGATCGTGCTTGTGATCGCATTCGTGACCCTGCCCGCGATCGCACTCATTGTAGCGATGACGACGGCGGGATTCCTCGGCGGCGTGATCGCACCGTCGCGCGATATGCTGGTGCGTAACGCCGCGCCTCCCGGCGCTGCCGGACGCGCTTTCGGCATCGTCTCCACCGGGTTCAATTTCTCGGGGATCGCGAGTCCGCTGCTGTTCGGCTGGATCATGGACCAGAACATGCCGCATGCAGTGTTCATCGTCTCCGCGCTGTTCATGGCGCTGACGGTGGCGCTGACATTTTTCACCGAGCGGAAAACTGCTCCGAAACAAGAGACCGCCGACGAGCGGGAAGCCGATGCATTGCTGAGCCCCAACATGGTGTCGCCGATTTGAAGTTCCTGCAGAGATTGCCTCACGGAAGTACAGGAACTTCAAATCGTTAGCGACACCATAGGATTTAATTGCTGGTGCCCCTTTTGTTTCCGAAGTTCGCGTCAGGGGCGCCGCGATGGTTCGCGAACTTCGGAAACGGGGCACCAGCCGTTGACAGTTTTCCGTCGGCGCCGATGATGCGCCCCAAGACATTTCAACGCGGGATGAAACGCCATGACCAATCCAGACCTCGTGATCCGCGGCGGCACCATTGCCGACGGAAATGGCGGCGATCTCTATGAAGGCGACGTCGCCATCAAGGACGGCCGCATCAGCGAAATCGGCAAGGTCTCAGGCAAAGGCAAGGAAGAGATCGACGCCAGGGGCAAGCTGGTCGCGCCCGGCTTTGTCGACGTCCACACGCATTATGATGGTCAGGTCACCTGGAGCCAGGACATCACGCCCTCCTCGCAGAACGGCGTCACCACGGCGGTCATGGGTAATTGCGGCGTCGGCTTCGCGCCTTGCAAGCCAACCGATCATCTCCGCCTGATCCAGCTGATGGAAGGCGTCGAGGATATTCCGGAGCCGGTCTTGAGCGCCGGCATCCCGTGGTCGTGGGAAAGTTTTCCGGATTACATGAACTGGCTGTCGAAGCGCGATTTCGACATCGACATCGGCGCGCAACTGCCGCATGCCGCGCTCCGCGTCTATGTGATGGGCGAGCGCGGTGCGCGGCGCGATCCCTCCACGCCCGAGGACAACAGGAAGATGGCGGCGCTGGCGAGCGAAGCGGTGCGCGCGGGCGCGCTCGGCTTCTCGACGTCGCGCACGCTCAATCACCGAACCTCGACCGGCGACTACACGCCGACCCTGAAAGCGGGCGAGGACGAGCTGACCGCGATCGCGGCCGCGATGCACGGCCAGGGCCGCAGCGTGCTGCAATTCGTGCTCGACCTCTCGACCATCCATGAAGATCTGCCGATGATGCTTCGGGTGGCCGACACCACCAAGTGCCCGATCACCTTCTCGATCACCCAGAACGACAAGGCGCCGCAGCGCTACCGCCAGACGCTGGCCGAGATCAACGCCGCCGCGGCGCATGGGCTGAATATCACCGCGCAGATCGCTGCGCGCCCGGTCGGCTTGCTGCTCGGTCTCGAACTGTCGCGCAATCCGTTCCAGACCCATCCGAGCTACAAGGCGATTGCGCATTTGCCGCTGGCGGAGCGCGTCAAGCGCCTGCACCAGAGCGAAGTGCGCGCGGCGATCCTGAGCGAGAGCGCGACATCGACCGACGATCCGCTGTTCTTCCGGCCGAACTACGACAAGATGTATCTGCTCGGCGATCCCCCCGATTATGAGCAACCGACTGAGAACGCGCTGGGCCCGCAGGCACGCAAGGTCGGCAGGAAGCCGGAGGAGCTCGCCTATGACGCCATGCTGTCCGACGAGGGCCGCGGCATGCTCTACGTGCCCTTCCTCAATTATGTCGAAGGCAATCTCGACTCGACCCGCGAGATGCTGCTCGATCCGCGCTCAGTGCCCGGCTTGTCCGACGGTGGCGCGCATTGTGGCATCATCTGCGATGCGAGCTTCCCGACCTATCTGCTCACGCACTGGACCCGCGATCGCAAGCGCGGCGAAAAGCTCTCCATCCCGTTCGTGGTGGCGGCGCAGTCACGCAAGACCGCGCTCTCGGTCGGCCTCTCCGACCGCGGCCTGATCGCGCCCGGCTATAAGGCCGACGTCAATGTGATCGACTACGACAGACTGCATCTGCATCCACCGAAGGTGCATTACGATCTGCCGGTCGGCGGAAGGCGTTTGCTGCAGCAGGTCGACGGCTATGAGGCCACCGTCGTGTCGGGCGTCGTCACCCGGCGCGAGGGCCGCGCCACCGGGGCGCGTCCGGGCAAGCTGATCCGTGGCGCGCAGGGCGGTACGCGGGAGTTCGGCGCGGCGGCGGGGTAGTTGTCAGGTTTTGTAGGGTGGGGCAAAGGCGCGCTTGCGCCGTGCCCACCACTATCTAGCGGCTAGAGAAATGGTGGGCACGCTTCCGCCTTCGCTCGTTGAAGCTACGGCGGACGTAGTCGCTTTGCCCACCCTACTTCTTCGCTTACGCGAACTTCGCCTCAACCACCTGCTCGCCTATCAGCCGCGCGCGCTCGGTGTTGGGCCACAACAGCAGCAGGCCGAGCGATCCCGACGCGATCAGGATCACCGCGTTGATGGTGAACCCCGTCATGTAGCCGTCGAGCGGCGCCGCCGCGCTCTGGATCACGTTGCCCATGACATAGGGCGCGAGGACGCCGGCGAGCGTGAAGAGCGCGCCGTAGATCGCGATGACAGCGCCGCGCTGCGACACCGGGCTGAACTCGCCAAGCATCGGCGGGCAGACCACATAGATCGAGCCGCAGAGGCCGGAGCCGAGAACGAGCATCGCGATCTGAAGGCCGGCGCCCGGAACATGGGGCAGCATCGCCATGATCGCGCCGCCGACGACCAGTGGGCCGGCGCCGAGAACGCCGCGGGCAGCACGGGTGGTGAAGCCGCGCGACAGCATCACCTGCGAGATCCAGCCGGTGAGGATCACGATCACGGCGCCGAACACCCAGGGCAGGATCGAGATGAAGCCGGCCTGCTGCTGCGAGAAGCCAAGCCCCTTGACGATGAAGGGCGTGAACCAGGTGAGGCCCAGCGACAGCGCCCAATAGGCACCGAAGGTTGCGGCCACGCAGCCGATGAAGGTGCGCGAGGTCAGGAGCTGGAAATAGGGAACGCGCGGCTCATCGGCGGCTTGCGTCGCGGTCTGCACCAGCGGGCCCTCCTTGCCGAGGATCAGCCACGCCACCGCCCACATCAGGCCAACGACGCCGAGCGCGCCGAACGCATAGTGCCAGCTGTAGTTGACGATCAGCCAGTTCAGCGCCGGGACGGCGAGGATCACGCCGAACGCCGAACCCTGTGACAAGATCGCGGTCGGCAGCGTGCGCTTCTCGTCGGGAAACCACTTGTAGACGGCGTGCGTGGCGACCGAGAAGGCCGGCCCCTCGCCGGCGCCGAGGATAATGCGGCAGATCAGCAGCGTGGTGAAGCTGACGGTGCCGATCATCGGAAACTGCGCCAGCGCCCAGACGACGGCGAGCACCAGCAGCACCCAGCGCGTCGCCACGCGATTGACGATGAAGCCGACCACGATGGCCGCGATAGAGAACAGGAAGAAGAATGAGGAGCCGAGCAGACCGAACGACTTTGGCTCGAGCTTGAGCTCGGTCATGATCGGCACGCCGGCGAGGCCGACCACGATCTTGTCGGCGAAATTCAC
Source organism: uncultured Alphaproteobacteria bacterium (assembly GCA_963821965.1). Classification (GTDB taxonomy): domain Bacteria; phylum Pseudomonadota; class Alphaproteobacteria; order Rhizobiales; family Xanthobacteraceae; genus Bradyrhizobium. The sequence goes on along the minus strand of CAWGFY010000010.1, from coordinate 747,313 downwards.
CAGCATGAACAAAAACAGCAGAAAGGTGATCTTCCAGGCGCCCTTGGGCGTCGCTTGCGCGGCCATCTTCTCCCCCGTCTCGAAACTATTTTGAAGGCCCTGTTGGTCAGGTATCTCACCGATGCTAGCCATGGCTTTCCGCGTAACGCAACCAGCATTTGTACGGGGTCGCACCGACCGGTGCTATCGCACTGCCGAGAACACCGCCTGACACCAGTGGAGCGGATTTGACGTTCGCCCACCTCCCCGTCCACATACCCAAAGGCGAACGTCAAATCCAAAGCTCCACTGGAATCAGTAGTTTCTAGTGGTCCTTCGATTCCAACATTCGCAAGATTGCCGCCCCAATGGGGTGCGAATGTTGGAATCGGACCACTAGCTGCGAGCGGAGCCTGCAACCGGATCACGATCGCGTCGGCATCGCCGGGATGTCGTGATCTTGTGGGCGCGCCTTGCTATGCTCGGGCAAAATCGGAGGGAGCTTCCATGATCGATATCACCCGTACCATTGCGGCCGGCGCGTTTGTCCTTGCCATCTTCGCTCCGGGCGTAAGCCAGGCGCAGGACTATGCGGCGATCGTCGCCGCCCCCGATCGCAGCGAGGCTGACCGGCAGACCGATCAGCGCCGCCAGCCCGAGAAGATGCTGGCCTTCGCGGGCGTCAAGACCGGCATGAAGGTGCTCGATATGGAAGCCAATGCCGGCTACTCGACCGAGCTCCTGGCGCGCGCGGTGGGGCCATCAGGCGTGGTCTATGCGCAGGACCCGCAGGCGATCATCGAGCGCTTCGTCAAGGACAAGTTCGACAATCGCGCCAAGAGCCCCGCGATGAAGAATGTCGTGCATGTGATCCGTGAGTTCGACGATCCGATCCCGCCCGAAGCATCGAACCTCGACATGATCACGTTCTTCTTTGCCTATCATGACGTGACGTACATGCAGGTCGACCGCACCAAGATGAATGCCAAGATGTTCGCGGCGCTGAAGCCGGGCGGTTATCTGATCATCGCCGATCACTCGGCAAAGCCGGGTGAAGGCACGACCGTCGCCAATACGCTGCACCGGATCGAGGAAGCGACGCTGAAACAGGAGATCGAGGCCGCCGGTTTCAAGCTCGCAGCCGAGGGCGACTTCCTGCGGCATCCCGAAGACCCGCGCGACGCGAAAGTGTTCCGCCCGGCGGTGCCGGTCGACGAGTTCGTGCTGAAGTATCAGAAGCCGATGTGAAGGCATCAGCCGCTCAAATCGTGCTGCGCGTCCGCAACCTGACCAAGGCTTATCGAACTGCAGGCGAAGAGATTGCCGTGCTGCGCGGGGTCAATCTCGACGTGGCGGCCGGCGAGCGGGTGGCGCTGACAGGCGAATCCGGCTCGGGCAAAAGCACGCTGTTGCATCTGATCGCCGGGCTCGATGCCGCCGATGGCGGCGAGATCAGGCTCGACGATGCCGACATCACGACGCTCGCCGACGCCGGCCGCGCGGAGCTGCGGCGCGACCGGCTTGGCCTGGTGTTCCAGCAATTCAACCTGATCCCGAGTCTCTCCGTCGACGACAACCTCGCCTTCCAGGCGCGCATCGCCGACCGGCATGATCCCATCTGGCATGCGGAGCTGGTGGAGCGGCTGGGCTTACGCAATCTGCTCAAGCGTTATCCCGAGCAATTGTCGGGCGGGCAGCAGCAGCGGGTCGCGATCGGCCGCGCGCTTGCGACCAAGCCGAAATTGCTGCTCGCGGACGAGCCGACCGGCAATCTGGATGAGACCACCGCCGACGAGGTGCTGGCGCTGGCGCGCGATCTCGTGGCGCGCTCCGGCTGCGGCTTCCTGATGGTGACGCATTCGGCGCGTCTGGCCGCGACGCTCGACCGCCGGGTCACGCTGCATTCGGGGCTAGTGCGGTGACTTTGAAGTTCCGATCAGTTGTGCCGCCTATTCGCCATCGGAACTTCAAAGTCAAGCCGCACTAGAATCGAAGATTTGCTAGTGCTCCTTGATTCCGAAGTTCGCAAACGAGGTTGCCGCGATATGATGCGAACTTCGGAATCGGAGCACTAGTCACATGAAGCGCGCGATCTGGACGCTCGCCGTGCTCTTGAGTCATTGGCGTCGGCATCCGCTGCAGCTCGCGACGCTGTTGATCGGGCTGATCTCGGCCACCGCCTTGTGGAGCGGCGTGCAGGCGTTGAACCAGCAGGCGCGCGAGTCCTACGATCGCGCCGCCGCGATCTTTGGCGGCGCGCGCACCGCGATGCTGGTCGGCAAATCAGCGACATTCTCGCAAGAACTGTTCGTAAAATTGCGCCGCGCCGGCTGGCCGATGTCGCCGGTGCTGGAAGGCCGGGTGCAGATATCGGGCCGCTCCTATCGCCTGCTCGGCATCGAGCCGGTGACCCTGCCGGCCGAGGTCGGCAACGCACCGGCGCTCGGACGCGACGGCTTGCGCGCCTTCATCACCCCACCCGGCCAGACACTGGTCGCGCCGGAGACGCTCGCGGATTTGCATCTCGCCCAAGGCGCCATGCCGGAAGCAAGCGGCGGCGCTGTTCTGCCGCCGCTGTTAGCGCAGGCCCAGCTCGTTCCTGACGTGCTGGTGGTCGACATCGGGATTGCGCAGAAGCTGCTCGACAAGTCCAACCAGGTCTCGCGCCTGCTGATCGGCAAGCCTGAGGGCCCGGCCGAACCACTCGAGAGCGTCACTGGCAACGAGCTTCATCGTGTCGCGCCCGATGCCGAAACCGACCTCGAGCGGCTGACCGACAGCTTCCATCTCAATCTGACGGCGTTCGGTCTGTTGTCCTTCATGGTCGGGCTCTTCATCGTCAATTCCGCGATCGGCCTCGCCTTCGAACAGCGGCTGCCGATGCTGCGTACGCTGCGCGCCTGCGGCATCTCGGCGAAATTGCTGAATACCGTGCTGATGATCGAGCTGGTGTCGCTCGCGATCATCGGCGGGCTCATCGGCATGGTCTGCGGCTATTTCATCGCGGCGGCGCTGCTGCCGGATGTCGCAGCATCCTTGCGCGGACTGTATGGCGCGCCGATTCCCGGCGAGCTGTCGCTGCGGGGCGAATGGTGGATCGCCGGCCTTGCCGTCAGCATCGCCGGCGCGCTGGCGGCCGCGGCAACCAGCCTCCTCAAGGCGATCCGTCTGCCGGTGCTGGCGGTGGCGCAGCCGCAGGCCTGGCGCGAGGCGCAATGGCGCTGGCTGATGGTGCAGAGCGCGCTGGCGCTGATCGCGTTCGCGATCGCGGCGTGGCTGCTTGTTGCCGGCAATTCGCTGATATCAGGTTTTGCGTTGCTCGCCGCGCTGTTGCTCGGCGCCGCGCTGATCCTGCCCGCGATCCTCGACATCGTGCTTCATGCCGGCGAGCGCGGCACACGCAGTGCGCTCGCCACCTGGTTCTGGGCCGACAGCCGTCAGCAGCTTTCCGGTCTCTCGCTGGCGCTGATGGCGCTGCTGCTCGCGCTCGCGGTCAATGTCGGCGTCGCCACCATGGTCGAGACCTTCAGCAAGACTTTTCTGACCTGGCTCGACGGACGGCTCGCGGCAGACATCTATGTCAGCGCAAAAGACAATGCGCAGGCGAACGAGATCAGGGCGTGGCTGCACGGACGGGCGGAGATGCAAGCCGTGTTATCGGGAGGCCGCGCGGAAGCGCAAATCGCAGGCGCGCCGGTCGAGGTGCTCGGCCTGCCCGATCACGCCACCTATCGCGAGCACTGGCCGCTGCTGCAGGTAACGCCGGATGGCTGGAGCAGGCTTCCGCGGGGTGCGACCTGTTTCGTCAGCGAGCAATTGTCGCGGCAGATGAACCTGTCGCTGGGCGACCGGATCGACGTGCCTACGCCTGATGGCAATTGGCCGCTCACGGTTGCCGGTATCTATGCCGACTATGGCAACCCGAAGGGTCAGGTCGCGGTCGATGCGGGTGCGTTGTTCGAACATTTTCCCGATGTGCCGCAAACGCGGATGGCGCTGCGGGTCGAGCCCGGGAGAGTCGGCGGGTTGATCACGGCGATGTCGGCGCAATTCGGCCTCGATGGCCGCAACCTGCTGGACCAGTCGGCGTTGAAGGCCGAGTCGACTCGGATCTTCAATCGTACCTTTGCCGTGACGACGGCGCTGAACGCTTTCACGCTGGGCGTCGCCGCCGTGGCGCTACTGACCAGCCTGCTGACATTGGCCAATTCACGGCTGCCGCAGCTTGCGCCGCTCTGGGCGATCGGCGTGACGCGCCGCCGCCTTGCGCTGATCGAGCTGACCAAGACGATGTCAGTCGCGCTGATCACGGCGCTGCTGGCGCTGCCTCTTGGACTGCTGGTGGCCTGGTGCTTGATCGCGATCGTCAATGTGAAAGCGTTCGGCTGGCGGCTGCCGTTCGACGTGTTTCCGCTGCAACTCTTGAAGCTGCTCGGCGTGGCGTTGGTTGCGTCGTTGCTTGCCTCGCTCGTCCCCGTGGCGCGGCTGGCGCGGATGCAGCCGGCCAATCTGGTCAAGGTGTTCGCCAGTGAGCGCTGACCGAAAAATCTCGCGTCGTGCTTTTGGCGGCGGACTTGCGCTGATCGGCTTGGGTGCACGCGCGCACGCGCAAGGCTTTGCTGGGTTGAGCGAGGACGCCGCCGACTTCGCGCAGGTCAAGCCCGGCAAGGTGTTTTCCTTCCCGGCCGATCACGGCCCGCATCCGGAGTTCCGGATCGAGTGGTGGTACGTGACAGCGAATCTGGAAGACAGCAACGGCACGGCTTTCGGCGCGCAATGGACGCTGTTCCGGCAGGCGCTCGCGCCCGGCGCGCAGCAGGAGGGCTGGGCCAACCAGCAGATCTGGATGGCGCATGCCGCGGTGACGCGCGCCGACACCCACCGCTTCAACCAGGCTTACGCCCGCGGCGGGGTCGGTCAGGCCGGCGTCACGCCAGAACCGTTTGCGGCCTGGATCGATTCCTGGGCGATGCGCGGCGCCGATGCCTTCAACGCGAATAACGTCTCGCCTCTTGCACTGAACGCGTCGGGCAAGGATTTCTCCTACACACTCCAGCTCGAAGCCGATCATCCGCTGGTGCTGCAGGGCGACGACGGCTACAGCCGGAAATCGCTGCGCGAGCAGGCCTCCTATTACTACAGCCAGCCCTTCTTTAAAATACGCGGCCGTCTCAGTATCGACCACAAGCCTGTCGAAGTCAGCGGTCTCGCCTGGATGGACCGCGAATGGAGCAGCCAGCCGCTGGCGCCGGATCAAAGAGGCTGGGACTGGTTCGCGCTGCACTTTGCAGGCGGCGAGAAGCTGATGCTCTACCGGATGCGGCAGAGCGACGGGAACGACTATGTCTCCGGCAACTGGATTGTTCCCGACGGCCCCGCGCGGCAGCTCGGTCCCGCCGACATCAGGATGATTCCGGGCGCGCCCATCAATATCGATGGACGCAAGCTTCCCGTCGCATGGCGGATCGAAATTCCGTCGCTGTCGCTTTCGATCGAATGCAGCGCGCTTAACGATCGCGCCTGGATGGGCACCAGCTTTGCCTATTGGGAAGGCCCGATCGGTTTTAGCGGCAGTCACGCCGGCGTCGGCTATCTGGAGCTGACGGGCTATTGACTGTAAACTGACGGGTTTCAGGGGATTGCCATGTATCACTACACTGCGCTCGTCACGATGCTCGCCGTAGCGTTCTATTTCTTCACATCAACGCAGGTCGCAAGGGCGCGCTACAAATACGGCGTGAAGCTGCCGGCGATCACCGGCAATCCGGATTTCGAGCGCGTGTTCCGGGTGCAGATGAACACCCTGGAATGGCTGCCGATCTTCCTGCCGTCGCTGTGGCTGTTTGCGATCTACATCAGCGATGCCATTGCGGCCGCGATCGGCGCGGTCTGGATCGTCGGCCGCGTTGTCTACATGATCGGCTACACCAAATCCGTTCCCGGACGCGGGCCGGGCTTCGGTATCCAGGCGTTCGCCGTCATCGTGCTGTGGTTCGGCGCAATCGGCGCGGTAGTGTGGCGGATTATTTACCCATGACTTCATCGTCATTGCGAGGAGCGTAAGCGACGAAGCAATCCAGTTTTGTCTGGATTGCTTCGCGGAGTTTATCATCGGGCGCGCATTCGCGCGACCCGTTGGCTCGCAATGACGAGGATCATTTCGTCAGCGGGCAGCCGCTGTCCTTGGCCGTGAAGAACGCCGTGTCGCCGGGCACCACCGCGAGTTGCTTGTAATAGTCGAACGGCTTCTTCGACTCCGAGGGTTTCTTGACCTCGAACAGATACATGTCGTGCACCATGCGGCCGTTGGCGAGCACCTTGCCCTTGGCGAAGGCGTCATCAACCGGCAGCGACTTCAGCTTGGCGACGACCGCTTCGGTATCCTTGCTGCCGGCGGCCTTCACCGCCTTCAGATAGCTGATCACCGCCGAATAGGTGCCGGCATGGATCATGCTCGGCATCCGCCCGGTGCGCTTCATGAAGCGCTCGCCGAAGGCGCGCGTCTGGTCGTCATGATCCCAGTAGAAGCCTTCGGTCAGCACCAGGCCCTGTGCGGCCTCGAGCCCGAGGCCGTTCACCTCGGCCAGCGTCATCAGGAGGCCGGCGAGCTTCTGGCCGCCCTTGACGATGCCGAATTCGGCCGCCTGCTTGATCGAGTTGGTGGTGTCGAGGCCGGCATTGGCGAGACCGACGATCTTGGCCTTCGAGCTTTGTGCCTGCAGCAGGAAGGACGAGAAGTCCGACGAGTTCGAGCGGCACGCGCACCGAGCCCAGCACCTTGCCGCCATTGGCGTCGACGACGGTGCTGGTGTCCTTTTCCAGCGCATAGCCGAAGGCGTAATCGGCGGTGAGGAAGAACCAGGTGTCGCCACCCGCCCTCGTCAGCGCGCCGCCGGTGCCGACCGCGAGCGCGCGGGTGTCGTAGGCCCAGTGGAAGCTGTAGGGCGTGCAGGCATCGCCCGTGATGCGCGAGGTCGCTGCACCCACCACGATGTCGATCTTCTTCTTCTCCTTCGAAAGCTCCTGCACGGCGAGCGCGACCGAGGAGGTCGTCAGCTCCGTGATCATGTCGACGCCTTCGGTGTCGTACCAGCGCCGCGCGATCGCGGTGGCGAGATCGGGCTTGTTCTGGTGGTCGGCAGTAACGATCTCGATCTTCTTGCCGAGCACCTCGCCGCCGAAATCCTCGACCGCCATATGTGCGGCTTCGAGCGAATACTTGCCGCCGTAGTCGGCGTAAACGCCGGACTGGTCGTTCAAGATGCCGATCTTCACGCCTTGCGCGGACGCAGGCGCAGCCAGCACAAGACACGCGACCGCGGCCAACCACACTGATTTCATGTTTCGCCTCCCAGCAGTTTTTGTTCGTGACAAGGGTATATTTTATAACCCTGTCCGTGCCCATCTATTTCAAATTAGCCAATAGTATTGAGGAGTTGCGGGGCTATGCCACTGCCGCTTCGGTCTTCTTCGGCGACCTGCGATCGGCAAGATTGCGCACCACCATGTAGAAGATCGGGGTGAAGAGCAGCCCGAACAGGGTGACGCCGAGCATGCCGAAGAACACGGCGACGCCGACCGCCTGGCGCATCTCCGAACCGGAGCCGGTCGAGACCACCAGCGGCAGCACGCCGAGGATGAAGGCGAACGACGTCATCAGGATCGGACGCAAACGCAGGCGGCAGGCCTCGATCACGGCCTCCAGCCGCTCCTTGCCCTCAAGCTCGATGTCGCGCGCGAACTCGACGATCAGGATCGCGTTCTTGGCTGCGAGTCCGACCAGCACGACGAAGCCGATTTGCGTCAGGATATTGACGTCCTGATGCATGATGCGCACGCCAACGGTTGCGGCGAGCAGGCACATCGGAACGATCAGGAGGACGGCAAAGGGCAGCGTCCAGCTGCCATATTGCGCGGCCAGCACCAGAAAGACGAACAGCACGCAGATCGGAAACACTGCAAGGCCCGCACTGCCGCTGGTGGTCTGCTGATAGGACAGGTCGGTCCATTCGAAGGAGAAGCCGCTCGGCAGCGTGTCCTCGGCAAGCTTCTTCATCGTGGCGATTGCGGTCGCCGAGCTGGTGCCGGGCACCCCCTCACCCTGCAGCTCGGCGGCGGGATAGAGATTGTAGCGCGCGACGCGGTCCGGCCCGGAGATATCCTTGAAGTCCACCACGCTGCCGAGCATCACCATATCACCATTGGCGTTGCGGGTGCGCAGCCGCGCCAGATCAGCGCGCTCCTTGCGGAACGGCAGATCGGCCTGCGCCGTGACGTGGTAGGTGCGGCCGAACAGGTTCAAGTCGTTGACATAGGTCGAGCCGAAATAGGTCTGGATGGTGTCGGTGATGTTCTGTATGGGGACACCAAGCTTCTGCGCCTTGACGTGATCGATGTCGACAAACACCTGCGGCGTGTTGGCCGAGAACGGCGAGAACACGGTAGGGGCGAGGAGCAGCGGCGACTTGCGCGCCGCTGCGACGAGTTCGTCGGTCGCAGCCGCGAGCAGTTCAGGCCCGCGGCCCTGGCGATCCTGGATGCGCATGGTGAAGCCGCCGCCGGTGCCGATGCCCGGAATCGGCGGCGGCGGAATCACGATGATGAACGCGCCTTCGATGGCCGAGAGCCGTTTGCGCAGGTCCGCGGTGATCACCTGAGCGCTCAGCCCCTTCTTGAGGCGCGCTTCCGGCTCCTCGAACACCGGAAACAGCGCCGCAGAGTTGCTCGCCTGCGTGCGGGTCGCGCCCGACAGACCAGCAAAGACCGCGATATGCGAGATTCCGGGCGTATCGAGCGCAATGCTCTCAATCCTGCGAACGATCTCGGTGGTCCGCGCCAGCGAGGCCGCGCCCGGCAATTGCGCCGATATGATCACGTAGCCGCGATCCTGTGCCGGAATGTAGCCCTGTGGCGTAGTGGCAATCAGCCAGCCGGCGCTGCCGATCAGGACCACATAGACCAGCAGCATCACCACGCGGTGCCGGATCACGAAACCGGCGAGACCTGCATAGAAATTCGACAGCCAGTCGAAGCCGCGGTTGAAGAGACCGGTGAACCAGTTCCAGCCGCGCGCGACCACGTTCCACGAAGCAGGCGGTCGTTTCTCGTCATTCGGCGTAAGAATCTGCGAAGCCAGCGCCGGGGACAGCGTCAGCGAGCAGAAACAGGAGATCGCGGTCGCCACCGCAATAGTGACGGCGAATTGCTGGAAAAATTGCCCGGTGATGCCGCCGAGAAACGCGGTCGGCACGAACACCGCGCACAACACCAGCGCGATCGAAACCAGCGCGCCGCCGACTTCCTCCATGGTCTTCAGCGCCGCGTCGCGCCTGGTCATGCCATGCTCGAGATGGCGTTCGACATTCTCGACCACGACAATGGCATCGTCGACCACGATGCCGACCGCGAGCACGAGGCCGAACAGCGTCAGATTGTTGATGGCGTAGCCCAGTGCCGCCATTGCGGCGAAGGTGCCGACCAGCGAGACCGGGATCGCAACGATCGGGATGATCGCCGGACGCCAGCCCTGCAGGAACACCAGCACCACGACGACGACAAGTGCCATCGCCTCATAGATAGTCTTGATCAGCTCGCTGATGGACTGCGCGATGAACTCGGTCGGATTGTAGCCGATGTCGTAGTCGAGCCCCTTCGGGAAGCTCGTCTTCAGCTTCGCCATGGTGTCCTTGATGCCCTTGGCGGTCGCGAGCGCGTTCGATCCGGGACGCTGCGTCACCAGCATCGCGACCGCGGTCTTCCGTAGCTCGAAGCTGTTGGTGGAGTAGTCGAGCGCACCGAGCTCGATCCGCGCGATGTCGCGCAGCCGCACGATGCGGCCGTCCTGGCCGGCCTTGACCACGATGTCCTCGAACTGGGACAGATCCTTCAAGCGTCCGGTAAAAGTCAGGTTGGGCTGGAAGGCGCGGTCGGAGATTGGCGGGCTCGCAAGCTGGCCGCCGGTGATCTGCAGGTTCTGGGCGCGGATCGCCGCCACCACGTCGCCCGAGGTCATGCCGAGATTGGAAATTTTGTCGGGGTCGAGCCACAGCCGCATCGAATAGTCGCGCGCGCCGAAGATCTGGATGTCGCCGATGCCGTCGAGCCGCAGCAGCTGGTCGCGGACCTGCAGCAGCGCGTAGTTGGAGATGTAGAGCTGGTCGAGCAGGCCGTCCGGCGACAGCATGAACACGACCATCAATATGTCGGGTGAGTTCTTCTTGGTGACGACGCCGTTGCGCTGCACTTCATCCGGCAATTGCGGCTGCGCGATCGCGACGCGGTTCTGCACCAGCACCTGCGCCTTGTCGAGATCGGTGCCGAGCTTGAAGGTGATGGTGATGGTGAGCTGGCCGTTCGACGTCGCCTGGCTGTACATGTACAGCATGTCCTCGACGCCGTTGATCTGCTGCTCGATGGGCGCTGCGACGGTATCGGAGATGGTTTGCGCGGAGGCGCCCGGATACTGCGCGGTCACCACCACCGTCGGCGGCACCACCTCGGGATATTCGGCGATCGGCAGTGTCCGGTAGGCGAGCGCGCCCACGATCAGCAGCACGATGGACAGCACCATCGCCAGAATCGGCTGGTTGATGGAAAGACGCCCGAGATTCATGACTTTTTGCCGCCGATCTCGGTCTTGCGCGGGTTGACCTTGGCGCCGACGCGGGCGCGTTGGAGACCGTCGACGATCACATGGTCCTCCGGCTTGAGGCCTTCGCGGATCACGCGCAGGCCGTCGTCAAGCGGACCGAGCATCACCGTTCTCGCCTCCACCGTGTTGTCGTCCTTGACCACGAACACGATCTTGCGCGACTGGTCGGTCGCGATCGCCGTGTCGGGCAACAGCAGCGCCTCATAGGGCGCGCTTCCGATCAGCCGCACGCGGCCGAATTGACCGGGCAGGATGGAGAGGTCGTGATTTCCGATCACGGCGCGGCTGCGCAGCGTTCCGGTCGACACGTCCAGCCGGTTGTCGAGGAAGTCCATATGACCGTCATGCGACGGCTTGGTCTCGCCGCTCAGCGTCACCTGCACGGGGTTCGCCGTATCGCGCGAACTCGGCCGCTTGCCCTCGAACCACAGCCTGTTGTTCCTGAGGTAGGTCGCCTCGTCGACATCGAAATAGATGTAGATTGGATCCACCGAGACGATTGTCGTGAGCAGCGTCGAGGTGCCGGTATCGCTGCCCTGCACGAGATTGCCGACGCTGACGAGATGGCGGCTGACGCGGCCGGTGATCGGCGCCAGCACATGAGTGAACTCGATATTGAGCTGGGCAGCCTTCAGCGCGCCTTCAGCGACGGTCTCGGCGGCGTGGGCGGCTTGCAAGGCCTGACGGCGCTGGTCGACGACTTGTTCGGAGACCGCGCTGGTCTGCACAAGGTTCAGCCCGCGGTCGAGATCGCGCTTGGCAAGCTCCGCCTTCGCCCGCGCATCGGCCAGTTGGCCGTCGGCTTGGGCGGCGACAGCCTCGAACGGGCGGGAGTCGATCAGATAGAGCAGGTCACCGGCATGGACCATGTCGCCATCCTTGAACTCGACATTGGTGACATAGCCGCCGACCCGCGGCCGGACCTGGACCTCCTCGACCGCTTCGAAGCGGCCGGTGAACTCATCCCAATCGGTGACGGTGCGTTTGACCGGCTGCGCCACGGTGACCGCCGGCGGCGCGGCCGCCTGTTGTTGCGGTTTTTCCCCGCAGGCCGACAGCGCACTGGCGATCAGCAACAGCAGGCCGAGCCTGCCGAAATAAGCCTGTCCGGATTGAGCGCCTCGAACAAGGCGCCGCGAAATCTGTAGCTCGCGCAACTGCTTCTCTCCCCCGCGCACGCCGGCGCCCAGGATCGGGCAGAGACAAGATGAACCCGGCGACAGGCCCGTTCAAGGGCGCGTTGCGATCACGCTATTTTGTTTCGCACGATATTTCGCCATTTGAACGATCGGATCCCGCATCGGCTGCAATGCGCGAAAGGAAACGCTTTTGCCCGCAGCGATGCCAATCGCCGGTGGGGGCTGGACGCTGGCTGCGGAAGGGCTAAGAATTCATGTGATGATTTGACGAGGCCCACCATGGACGCGCTTGCAAGCAGGAAATCCCTGACCGGCGATCCCGATCGCGCCGCGGCCACTATCGCCCCGGACTGCGCGGGCCAGAATTTCTATACCCTCGACCGCGGCCTGCGCGATCTGCTGCCGCTCTATTTGGCGACCAGCGACTTCGCCAAGCTCGAGCCGCACTTCGATCGGCTCGGCGCATTGGCCGGGGGCCGGCTCGCCGAACTCGCCCGCATCGCCGACAAGCATCCGCCGATCCTCCATCCGCGCGACCGCTTCGGCCGCGACGAGGACTGGATCGACTATCACGGCGCCTATCGCGAGATGGAGGAAATCGCCTTCGGTGATTTCCAGTTCCACGCCATGAGCCACCGCGCCGGTGCGCTCGACATGGAGGCGCCGTTGCCGGCGGTCGCCAAATACGCGCTGCAATATCTGTTCGTACAGGCCGAGTTCGGCCTGATGTGCCCGATCAGCGTCACCGATACCTCGACCCACCTGATCCGCAAGTTCGCCGACAAGGCGCTGCAGGATTATCTCCTGCCGAAAATGCTGTCTGATGATGTCGCCACGATGTGGAAGGGCACGCAATTCATGACCGAGCGCGCCGGCGGCTCTGATGTCGGTGCCATCGAGACGACCGCGCGGCTCGAGGACGGCGAGTGGCGGCTCACCGGCGACAAATGGTTCTGCTCGCATGCGGACGCCGACGTCGCGCTGCTGCTGGCGCGTCCCGAGGGCGCGCCCGCGGGCACCAAAGGGCTTGCGCTGTTCGCGCTGCCGCGCCGGCTGAAGGACGGCCGCCGCAACAGCTATCGGATCGTACGGCTGAAGGACAAGCTCGGCACCCGCTCGATGGCATCGGGCGAAATCCGGCTGGAGGGCGCGCTCGCCTATCTGGTCGGCGACGCCAGGGCCGGGCTGAAGCAGATGATGGAGCAGGTCAACCTGTCGCGGCTGTCGCACGGCGTGCGGGCTTCCGCGATGATGCGACGCTGCCTGAACGAAGCGATGACCTGCGCGAACAGCCGCGTCGCCTTCGGCAGGACCATCATCGAATATCCGCTGCTACGCCGGCAGCTTCTGAAGATCATGCTGCCGGTCGAGCAGTCGCTGTCGATGTTCCTGTTCGCGGCGCACGCGATGGATCGCGCCAATGGCGGCGACAAGGAAGCCGCCCGCATCCTGCGCATCCTCACCCCGCTTTTGAAATTCCGTGCCTGCCGCGACAACATTCCGGTCGCCACCGGCGCGATGGAGGTGCGCGGCGGCAACGGCTATATCGAGGAATGGGTCAATCCACGGCTGGTCCGCGACGCCCATATCGGCGTGCTCTGGGAAGGCACCAGCAACATCAACGCGCTCGACATTATCACCCGCGCCGTCGGCAAGAGCGGCGCGCACCGCGCGCTGGCCGCATCACTCCGCAAATTGCTGGACGAGGCGGCGGCGATTCCCGCCGCATTCCGCGACCGCCTGCGCGCGACATTGCAGCGTGCGCTCGACTTCGCCGAGCGCGTCGCCGCCGAGCCGGCACTGGAGGCGAACGCGAGGCGAGCGGCGAGCGGCCTCTACCATATCTCGAGTGCCGTGCTGATGACGTGGGAGGCCAGCCAGCCGGGCACGGATGCGCGGCGCGCCCTGCTGGCGCGGCTCGTGCTCGAGCATCGGTTGGGCACGCAGGATCCGCTCGCGCCGTCGATCGCCGATTGGGAAGGCGAGGCGGTGGAATTGCTGCTGTCGGAACGGAAACTTTCGCAACCGGACGTGGCCGGCCTGCTCGCCGCGTGATCCTCAGCGACGCGCGGTCGCAAGATCGAACAATTGCGGCAGCCTGCGCAGGGTTCGCTCGCTGCCTTCGAGACGGACCTGCCGGCTCGCCACGGCATCTCCGAGGGACAGTTGCCGGGCGAGAATCTGCAGGAACACGTCGAAGCGGGCTTCGATGGCGGCGCCTTCGGCAAGCTCGCCCCTGGCGATGCGGGTACCTTCCGGCCCGCCTTCGATGATGAAGGCCGCAGCCCCTTCGGAATGCGGCACGCGTAACGCGATGCGGCAGGCCGGCGTCGGCGCGCGCTCGGCGATCGCATCGAGCGCGAGCAACACCCAGTCCGGCTCGAACACGTCGTCTGGCCGCATGGGGAAGAGAAAGCGCCCGCCCCAGCGGATCAATTCGCGGATCGCGGGCTGGATCGCGCGGCCGACTTCGGTGAGCTCGTAAACCTGCGCGTTGAACGGCGCCGGCAGTGTCGCACGGCGCACCACGCCATTCTCGATCAGCGCGTTGAGACGTCCGGTCAGCAATGCGGGGCTGACGTCGTTGAGCCGGGCGGCGAGATCGCCGAAGCGTATCGGTCCGAGCAAGAGCTCACGGATGATGAGCAGCGTCCAGCGCTCTCCAATGATCTCAGCCGCCCGTGCGAGCGCGCAGAATTGCGCATAATGTGTTCCGCTCATCTCGTAGAGATGGCCGACGGCGCCATCGCCGTCAATCGGCCCCAAGCCCGATCGATCATCGCATCTTCATCTCCATCACCTCGGCGACTTCGATGGTACCGTGATCGAGGTGCGGACACTGCCGCGCCAGGTCGAGAACGACCTCCACGCTCTCTGCGGTGACGATCGAGAAGCCGGTCAGGAGATCCGGGCCCCGGTCGGTCACGCCGGCCGCGCTGATCAGCTTGCCGGTGCCGAGCGGCATTCCGGGATCGACCACCGCATCACCGAGGCTGCCCATCCACGCCTTCCATCTCGCCGTATAGGCCGCACCGTCCTGCGGCGTCACGAATTTCCTGCCGCCATGGTAGGCGATGACGTAGTTCGTCATGACACCTCCTTCGCTATAAATTCGGCGGCCGTCAGCGCCGGTAGGCGAGCGCCATCAAGGGGCCGACGACCACGAATTGCAGCACGGTGAAACCGGTCTCCAGCGCAATATAGGCCGGCACCGAGCCCATGATGTTCTTGGCCGCAACGGCAAGCGTCGTGAACGACCATGACAGGATGGCGAGCCCCGCCCCATAGAGAAGTCCCGGCCGCAGCACGGCGCCGTCGCGATCGGGAAAGAACCGCGGATAGGCGAGAGAGAAAATCACGCCCTGGATCAGCATCGACACCAGGCCAAAGGGAATGATCGGGTCGGACCGATAGATCCCGAGCGCCTCGTAGCTCGGTGCGAACCAGACGAGATGCCACGCATAGGCGATCGGAAAGCTCGGAACGAGATAGGCCGCGACGCCGAACCAGAAGTTTCGGGTCGAAGTAAACGTCGCCTGCGCCGGCAGTGTCGCCATGCACCCCTCCTCTTACTACCGTTTGTATATTCTATACTTCAGATTATGAAGTCAAGAGGTTTACGCGCCCCGATTCGTTGCGGCGAAATCTGAAATCTCCCGCCCGCGTGAAATGCAATCTTCAGTCATGACGCCGCTGGCCGGCTCAGCTAGATTGCCTTCAAGCAACCAGAGACGATCCCAGGGGAGGACAGCGTGCACAGAGGGCGTGTCGTTTTCGGCGCCATGGACGAGGTCGTGTTCGGCAAGCCGGCCGCCGAAGCGATCGTCGAGCAGATGGACCGGTTGGGCGCGCAACGCGCGTTCCTGATGGTGTCGGGCACGCTGCGGCGCGAGACCGACGTCGTCGATAATATCAGCCGGGCGCTCGGCGGCCGCTGCGCCGCGATTTTCGATGCGATGCCGCAGCACACGCCGCGCGAGGCCGTGATCGCCGCCAGCGAGCAGGCGCGCAACGCCAATGCCGACCTCATCGTCACCATCGGCGGCGGCTCGATCACCGACGGCGCCAAGGCGGTGCAGCTTTGCCTCGCCAATGATATCCGTAATGTGGAGGCAATCGACGGCATCCGCGCTGCCAAGGGCGCGGCGCCGCCGATGACGGCACCGAAGGTGCGTCAGATCAGCGTGCCCACGACGATCGCAGGCGGCGAATTTTCCGCCAATGCCGGCGTCACCAACACCGCCACAAGGGTCAAGGAGAGCGTGCGTCATCCGCTTGCGATCCCTCGCGCGGTGATCCTCGATCCCGCGATCACCCTGCACACGCCGGATTGGCTGTTTCTCTCGACCGGTATCCGCGCCGTCGACCACTGCGTCGAGGGGCTGTGCTCGAATGAGGCGCATCCCTATGCCGACGCGCAGGCGCTGAAGGGACTGCCGATGCTCGCCCAAGGCCTGCCGCGGGTGAAGGCCGATCGCAACGATCTCGATGCGCGGATGGATTGCCAGATCGGCACCTGGCTTTCGACCGGCGCGCTCACCTCGGGCGTGCCGATGGGCGCGAGTCACGGCATCGGCTATGTGCTCGGCGCCGCGCATGGCGTGCCGCACGGCTACACCTCCTGCGTGATGCTGCCGTCGGTGATGCGCTGGAATAAATCCGTGAACGCCGAGCGCCAGAAGCTGGTGGCGGAAGCGATGGGACAGCCGGGCAAGGATGCCGGCGAAGTGCTCGATAGCTTCATCCGCAATCTCGGCATGCCTCGCAGCCTGCGCGAGGTGCACGTTACATCGGAGCATTTCGATTCGATCGCCAAGGCCGCGATGGCGACGCCATGGGTACCGCGCAATCCGCGCAGGATCGACAGCCCGTCCGATGTGAAAGAGATTCTCGAATTGGCTGCGTAGGAGAGAACAGGACTATGTACACCGGCAAGCATGCTCTGTTGCGTCCGCTGCAGCCCGCCTTCATCATGGCGTCGACCGGCGAGACCGTGACTTACCGGGAGCTGGAAGCGCGCAACAACCGTTTGGCGCATCTGTTCCGCAAGCGCGGCCTGAAGCGGCTCGACCACTACGCGATCTTCATGGAGAACAACAGCCGCTATCTCGAAGCCTGCGGCGCCGGCGAACGCGCAGGCCTCTATTTCACCTGCGTCAATTCCTATCTCACCGCTAGCGAGCTCGCCTATATCCTCACCAACAGCCGGTCGCGCATCCTGATCACCTCGCTCGCCAAGCTCGACTGCGCGCGCGAGGCGATCAAGGAATGTCCCGATATCGAGCTTTGCATCGTCGCCGACGGGCCGGGTGAAAGCGATCGCATCGTCGGCCTTGCGCAGGCGACCGCCGGCCTGCCCTCGACGCCGATCGCCGACGAAACCGTCGGCACCGCGATGCTCTATTCCTCCGGCACCACCGGACGGCCGAAAGGCATCCTGCGGCCGTTGCCGGAGCAGCCGCCGTCGCAGCAACTGCCGCTGTTCGATTTCCTGCAAAAACTCTGGCAGTACCGCGAGGGCATGATCTATCTGTCGCCGGCGCCGCTTTATCACTCGGCGCCGCAGGCCGCGGTCAACCTCACCATCCGCGTCGGCGGCACCGTCGTCATCATGGAGCGGTTCGACCCCGAGCAATATCTCGCGCTGATCGAAAAATGGGGCATCACGCACAGCCAGCTGGTCCCGACCATGTTCTCGCGCCTCCTGAAGCTGCCTGAGGAAGCGCGCACGCGTCACGACCTGTCATCGCTGGAGATCGCGATCCATGCCGCCGCGCCCTGCCCCGGGCTGGTCAAGGAGGACATGATCAAATGGTGGGGGCCGATCATCCACGAATATTACGGCGCCACCGAGGGGCTCGGCTTCACCGCCTGCAACAGCGAGGAATGGCTCGCCCATCGCGGCACGGTCGGCAAGGTGCTGCTCGGCGAACTGCACATTCTCGACGAGAACATGCAGGAATGCCCGGCCGGCACGCCCGGCACCGTCTGGTTCAAGACGGCATCCCAGTTCGAATATTTCGGCGATCCGGAGCGCACCAGGGAGGCGCGCTCGCCCGACGGCACGATGAGCACGGTCGGCGACGTCGGCTATGTCGACGCCGACGGCTATCTGCATCTGACCGACCGCGCGACCTTCATGATCATCTCGGGCGGCGTCAACATCTACCCGCAGGAATGCGAGAACCTGCTGATCACCCATCCCAAGATCGCGGATGCCGCGGTGTTCGGCGTGCCCAATCCCGATCTCGGCGAGGAGGTGAAGGCGGTGGTGCAGCCGATGCCCGGCGTCGAGCCGTGCCAGGCGCTCGCCGAGGAGCTGATCGCGTTCTGCGGCCAGTCGCTGTCGCGCCAGAAAGTGCCGCGCTCGATCGATTTCGAGGAGCAGTTGCCGCGGTTGCCGACCGGCAAGCTCTACAAGCGCCTGTTGCGCGACCGCTATTGGGGCAACAAGACCTCACGCATCGTGTAGCCCGAGCGGTCTGCAAGCTGGCGTGCGATGAGCCATCGCGCTCCAGCTGAGACAATTTGGCGCGATCCGTCCGCGGCAGGAAATCGCGCCGACGGTGTTGATGCGGCGGAAATCGGCATTTCCATCATCCCAATTGCCAATGCAGCCGGCGGCGCGGGGCGTTGCCTCCCCTCCCGGCCCCCGATATCGTCGCCGCAAACCGGTCAGGGCAAACCAGGGCGGCCCGAGGACAAGACCGGATTGTCAACGGAGGAAGAGCATGCGGAGCGTGCGCGCGTTTGCCGTCGCGATGTTGTGTTTGCCGGTCATTTGCGGCGTTGCACTTGCGGCCGACCAGCCGAAATCCGGCGGCATTTTGCGAATGTATCACCGTGACAGCCCCGGCAGCGCTTCGATCCATGAAGGCGCGACTTACTCGCTCAACGTTCCCTTCATGCCGATCTTCAACAATCTGGTGCTTTATGACCAGCATATCGCGCAGAACAGCCTGGAGGATATCCGCCCGGAGCTTGCCGAAAGCTGGAGCTGGAGCGACGACAAGAAGAAGCTGACCTTCAAGCTGCGGCAGGGCGTCAAATGGCATGACGGCAAGCCGTTCACTTCGGCCGACGTCAAATGCACCTTCGACATGCTGATGGGCAAGTCGCAGCAGAAATTCCGCCAGAACCCGCGTAAGTCCTGGTACGACCAGGTCGAGGCCATCAGCGTCAACGGCGACTTCGAAGCCTCCTTCAACCTGAAGCGGCCGCAGCCGTCGCTGCTGGCGCTGCTCGCTTCCGGCTATACCCCGATCTATCCCTGCCACATCTCACCGGCGGAGATGCGCACCCATCCGATCGGCACCGGCCCGTTCAAATTCGTGGAATTCAAGGCCAACGAGTTGATCAAGCTGACCAAGAACACCGACTACTGGAAGAAGGACCGGCCCTATCTCGACGGCATCGAGTACACCATCATCACGAACCGCTCGACCGCGATCCTCGCCTTCGTCGCCGGCAAGTTCGACATCACCTTCCCGACGCATATCACGATCCCGCTGCTGAAGGATGTGAAATCGCAGGCGCCGAACGCGGTCTGCGTCACCGCGCCGACCAACGTCTCCACCAATATCATCGTCAATTCGAGTTCGCCGCCGTTCGACAATATCGACATCCGCCACGCGCTGGCGCTTTCGCTCGACCGCAAGGCCTTCATCCAGATCCTGTTCGAGGGTCAGGCCGACGCCGGCGGCACCATGGAGCCGGCGCCGGACGGGCTGTGGGCGATGCCGAAGGACATGCTGGAATTGATTCCCGGCTACGGCCCCGACGTCAACGCCAACCGCGAGCAAGCAAAGAAGCTGATGCAGAAGGCCGGCTATGGCCCCGACAAGCATCTTGCGGTCAAGGTCTCCACCCGCAATCTCGCGGAGTATCGCGATCCCGCGGTGATCCTGATCGACCAGCTCAAGAGCATCTATATCGACGGCGAGCTCGATGTGGTCGACACCGCGCAATGGTTTCCGAAAGTCGCACGCAAGGACTATTCGCTCGGCCTCAACCTGACCGGCAATGCCGTCGACGACCCCGACCAGTCGTTCTACGAGAACTATTCCTGCGGCTCCGAGCGCAACTACACCAACTATTGCAACAAGGACATCGAGAAGCTGTTCGATCAGCAGTCGGCGGAGACCGATCTCAACAAGCGCAAGAAGCTGGTCTGGGACATCGACAAGAAACTTCAGGAGGACGTCGCCCGTCCGATCATCTTGCATGCGCGCGCGGCCACCTGCTGGCAGCCCTATGTCAAGGGGGTCACGGTGATGGTGAACAGCTCGTATAACGGCTATCGTTACGAGGATGTGTGGATGGACAAGTAGTCCGGGCCACACCACGCAACGCCGCCGTTCGACAGGAGGAGGCCCACGTGTTTGGCTATATCGTGCGCCGCCTTGGCCTGATGCTCGTGACCCTGTTCGGGATATCGGTCGTCATCTTCTTCCTGTTGCGCATCGTTCCCGGCAACATCGTCGACATCCTGTTCGACGCCGCCGGCTTCGTCGATCCCGCCGACAAGGCCAATCTGGAGCGCGAGCTCGGCATCGACCAGCCGCTGGTGTTCCAGTATCTGCACTGGATCAACGGGCTCTTGCACGGCGATCTCGGCTACTCTTACGTATCGGAGAAGCCTGCGCTGCAGGAAATCCTGCCGCGGATTCCGATCACGGCGCGGCTCGCCGCATTCGCCTTGCTGTTCTCGGCTTCGATCGGCATTCCCTTAGGCGTGCTCAGCGCCGTCAAGCAGGGCTCGAAGCTCGACTATGCGCTGCGCGTGGTCAGCCTCAGCGGGCTGTCGCTGCCCTCGTTCTGGCTCGGCCTTCTGATCCTGATGGCATGCGTCGCCATGTTCGGCAGCATCCCGATCTTCAATCCGAACCCGCAAACGCTGGGCGAGATGTTCTCGACCTGGTGCCTGCCGTCGCTGGCGGTCGCCTTCCGCAGCTCGGCGCTGACCATGCGCATCACGCGCTCCTCGATGCTGGAGGTGCTGCGCCAGGACTACATCCGCACTGCGCGCGCCAAGGGCGCTTCGGAGTCGTCGGTGAATTTTCATCACGCGCTGAAGAACGCCATCCTGCCGGTCATCACCGTGATCGGGATCGAGGCCGCGTTCCTGATCGGCGGCCTGATCGTTACCGAAACCGTGTTCAACGTTCCCGGCATCGCCCGCTATTTGGTCGAGGCGATCCGCTGGCGCGACTACCCGATCGTGCAGAACCTGGTGATGCTGATCGCGGTCGTCGTAGTCTCGGCGAATTTCATCGTCGACATGCTCTATGCGGTGTTCGACCCCCGCATCCGTTATACGGACTAGGGGGCGGACGTGGTCACCATCAACTTCGACAACGAGCTGAGGCGGGCGGGCGCAACGTCGACGCACGGATGGCGCCGCTACACCTTCCTCGCGCGACGTCACGTGCTCGGCACCGTCGGCCTCGTGATCATGACGGCCTTCGTGTTGACCGCGCTGTTTGCGGACCTGATCTGCCGCTACGATCCGCTGACGGTCGATTCCGCGCATGCGCTGTTGCGTCCCGATGCGCGGCACTGGATGGGAACGGACTCCTTCGGCCGCGACGTCTGGGCCCGCATCGTCCATGGCGCACGCATTTCGCTCGCTGTCGGCATCGGCTCGACCGCGCTGGGCGGCATCATCGGCGTCATCGTCGGACTGACCTCGGGCTATCTGTCCGGCTGGGTCGACCTCGTGTTCCAGCGCGTGACCGACATATTGCAAGCACTGCCGCTGCTGGTGCTGGCGCTGGTGATGACCGCGGCGCTCGGCCCATCGCTGCCCAATGTGATCATCGCCATCGCCATCCCGCTGGTTCCCGTCGTGTCGCGCGTAATCCGCGCCAACACGCTGGCGCTGCGCGAGCAGCCCTTTGTCGAGGCGGCCAAGTCGATCGGCATGAGCGAGACGCGCATCGCGTTGCGCCACGTGCTGCCCAACACGCTGGCGCCGCTGATCGTGCTGGCGACCGCGCAGCTCGGCTCGACCATCCTGACCGAGGCGTCGCTGTCCTTTCTCGGGCTCGGCATTCCCGAGCCCTACCCGTCCTGGGGACGCATGCTGTCGGAATCGGCGGCCGAATATGTCCGCACCGCGCCGTGGCTGGTGATCTTTCCGGGGATTGCGATCAGCCTCGCCGTGTTCGGCACCAATTTGTTCGGCGACGCACTTCGCGACATTCTCGATCCGAGGCAACGCGGCTGATGAGCGGAGCGCCGGCCGAGTTGAACGTCCTCGAGGTGAAGGGCCTGCAAACGGTGTTCTTCACCAATTCCGGCCTGTTCCGCGCGGTCGACGACGTCTCCTTTCACGTTAAGCGCGGCGAGACGCTGGCGATCGTCGGCGAATCCGGCTGCGGCAAGAGCGTCAGCGCGCTGTCGATCATGCGGCTGGTACCGAATCCACCCGGCAAGATCGTCGGCGGCAGCATCATGCTCGAGGGCACGGATATTCTCGCGCTCGATGAAGCCAGGATGCGCCAGATCAGGGGCAACCGCATGTCCATGATCTTCCAGGAGCCGATGACCTCGCTCAATCCGGTGATCCGGATCGGCGACCAGATCAGCGAGGCCGTGCGGCTGCATCGTGCGATGTCGTCGAAAGAAGCCTGGGCCAAGGCGATCGAAATGCTGCGGCTGGTGCGCATTCCCGAGCCGGCGCGGCGCGCGCAGGAATATCCGCATCAGCTCTCCGGCGGCATGCGGCAGCGCGCGATGATTGCGATGGCGATGGCCTGCCGGCCGGCCCTGCTGATCGCGGACGAGCCGACCACGGCGCTCGATGTGACCATCCAGGCGCAGATCCTCGCGCTGGTGCTCGACCTGCAGAAAGAGCTCGGCATGGGAATGATCCTGATCACCCACGACCTCGGTGTGGTGGCGCAGACCGCGCAGCGCGTGATCGTGATGTATGCGGGCCGGAAGGTCGAGGAGGCCGACGTCAACACCCTGTTCGCCAACCCGCTGCATCCCTATACGCGCGGACTGATGGCCTCGATCCCGGGGGTGCCGGCGCTGCAGGAGAAGGCGGAAGCGCGGCTCACCGAAATTCCCGGCATGGTGCCGTCCTTGACCAACCTGCCGGCGGGTTGCGCCTTTGCGCCGCGCTGCAAGCTCGCGATCGATAAATGCCGCGCCGAATACCCACCGCTGGTGGATTACGGGGCCAAGCACCTTGCCGCCTGCTGGCGCGCCGATGAAACGGTGGCGCTGTCATGAGCGAGCCGCGTCCGCTGCTGGAAGTCACCGACCTCGTCAAGCATTATCCGGTGCGCGCCGGCGTGCTGCGCCGCCGGGTCGGCACCGTACATGCGGTCGACGGCGTCAGCTTCTCGGTCGGCGTCGGCGAGACCCTCGGCCTGGTCGGCGAATCCGGTTGCGGCAAGTCGACGGTGGCGCGCAGCGTGCTGCGATTGGTCGAGCCGACCTCGGGGGCGATCCGGATCGACGGCCGGGAGATCACCCATCTCAGCAAGACCGAGTTGCGTCCGGTGCGCCGCTCGATGCAGATCGTGTTCCAGGATCCGTTCGCCTCGCTGAACCCGCGCATGACCGCGGGCGACATCGTCGGCGAGCCGCTCAGCGTGCATGGGCTCGCCTCCGGCGCCGAGAAGCAGGACCGCGTCGCGACCCTGTTCCGGCAGGTCGGCTTGCGACCGGACCAGATGCGCAACTATCCGCATCAATTCTCCGGCGGCCAGCGCCAGCGCATCTGCATCGCGCGCGCGCTCGCGCTCGGGCCGCGCCTGATCGTCTGCGACGAGCCGGTCTCGGCGCTCGACGTCTCGATCCAGGCGCAGGTGATCAATCTCTTGATCGACCTGCAGCGCGAGCACGGCTTCTCCTATCTCTTCATCGCGCACGATCTCGCGGTCGTCGCCCATATCAGCCACCGCGTCGCGGTGATGTATCTCGGCCGCATCGTCGAGATCGCCGACAAGATCGAGCTGTTCAAGAATCCGCGCCATCCCTATACGCAGGCGCTGCTTGCCTCGGTGCCGGTCGCCGATCCCCGCACGAAGCGGCTGAAGCCGCTGGTCGACGGCGATGTGCCGAGCCCGGTCAATCCGCCGTCCGGCTGCGCGTTCCACACCCGCTGCCGCTACGCCTTCGACCGCTGCAAGATCGAGCGGCCGCCGCTGAAGGAGGCGGGCACGGGGCATCAGGTGGCGTGCCTGCTGAATGACGGCACGGGGCGGGAGGCTTGACTGTCGTCCCGGCGAACGCCGGGACCCATACCGCGGAATCTAACCGTGACGCGCGTTGGCTGACGTTCTTCGCAAAGCAAAGGCCTGTGGCTATGGGTCCCGGGTTTCGCTCCGCTCGCCCGGGACGACGGTAGCGGCCTCGATCTCGACCACGACCTTGCCCATCGCGACCTGCTCGCCTTCGGCAACATCGATCGCAGTGACCGTGCCGGCGATGCCGGCGCGATGCACATGCTCCATCTTCATGGCTTCCAGCGTCATCACCGCCTGACCGGCGGTGACGTGATCTCCCTTTTTCACCAGCACCGCGACCACGCGGCCGTTCATCGCGGCGCGAACCTTGCCGTCGCCGCCACTTGCCACAGCGCTCTCGGGCGCCGCCAGCGTGAGATCGCGAACCGCGTGGGTGATGCCGCGATGAAGGAACCAGAGCCGGTCGTCATCGCGCCAATATTCGGCACGCTCGATGACGACACCATTGCGGAAGCGAACCGCCTCCGCCTCGATCGCCTCGATCTCGAAGCGATAGTCGCGTCCGCCGTCGTTGACGCGATAGCCGCCCTCACGCTCGCGCAGCAATTCCAGATCATGCACTAACCGGTCGATTTCGACACGCAACGGAATCGGAAAGGTCGCGGCCAGGGTCCGGCCACTGCGCCGGCTGCGCGCTTGCGGATGGGTGACATGGAGCAGCAGTGCAGCAAGCGCGACTTCCGAAGCGACTCCCTCCACCGGAGCCTCTTCGCGATGGGCGCCGGTCACGAGTTCGCCCCGGTGGCTGCCGATGAAGCCCGTTGTCGCTTCGCCCTTCGCAAAGGCGGGATGACGCAGGCAGGCCATCAGGAACGATTGATTGGTTGTTACGCCGAAGGCGATCGTCTGTTCGAGGCCGCAGATCAGGCGGCTGCGCGCTTCTTCCCGGCTCGATCCGGAGGCAATCAGCTTCGCGATCATGGAATCATAGAACGGCGGGATCTCCGAGCCCGATTGCAGAGAATGCTCGACACGCACGCCCTCCGGCATCCGCCAGCGCGCCATCGTGCCGGATTGCGGCATGAAATCGTGTTCCGCATCTTCCGAACACAACCGAACCTCGATGGCATGGCCGGAGAATTTGATCTCTTCCTGCACCAGGCCAAGCGGTTCGCCGCCGGCGATACGGAGCTGCAACTCGACCAGGTCGAGGCCGGTGATCGTTTCGGTCACGGGATGCTCGACCTGCAGGCGGGTGTTCATCTCCATGAAATAGAACTCGCCCTGTTCGTCGAGCAGGAATTCCAGCGTGCCTGCGCCCTCGTAGCGCAGCGAGCGGACCGCTGCGACCGCGACCTCACCCATCCGTTGCCGCAGTTTTTGCGACACCGCGGGCGACGGCGCTTCCTCGATCAGCTTCTGGTGGCGCCGCTGCACCGAGCAGTCGCGCTCGCCGAGATGGATGGCGTTGCCATAGCGATCGCCAAACACCTGGATTTCGATGTGGCGTGGATTTTTGATCGCGCGCTCGAGGATCACGGCACCGTCGCCAAACGCGGCTTTTGCCTCGGACCGCGCGCTGCGTAGCGCTTCGGGAAATCCCGCTTCGTCGGCCACCAGCCGCATGCCGCGCCCGCCGCCACCCGCGACCGCCTTGATCATCACGGGAAAGCCGATCTTTTTTGCTTCCGCGAGCATCACCGCGTCGCTCTGGTCCGCGCCCTGATAGCCGGGTACGACGGGCACGCCCGCCTTTTGCATGATCTCCTTGGCGCCGGCCTTGTTGCCCATCGCCTTGATCGATTCCGGTGAGGGACCGATGAAGACGAGACCGGCGTCGCGGCAGGCCTGTGCGAAATCCTCGTTCTCGGCGAGGAAGCCATAGCCCGGATGCACCGCGCCGGCACCGCTTGCCTTGGCAGCTGCGATGATCGCCTCGATATTAAGGTAGGACTGCGCCGGCAGCGCCTCGCCGATTCTCACCGCCTGGCCGGCCTCGCGCACGTGCAGCGCATCGCGGTCGGCATCCGAATAGACCGCGACCACGCCATAGCCGAGCCGGCGCGCGGTACGCGTGATGCGAAGCGCGATCTCGCCGCGATTGGCGATCAGGATCTTGAAGAACGGCGTCCGCTTCATCACGCCGTTCATGGGCGCGCCACCGAGAACTGCATACGCTGCGGCTGACGCACCTCGGCCTCGCGGCAGATCGCGAGCACTTCGGCGAGTACGCTTCGCGTATCGCGCGGATCGATCACGCCATCGTCAAGCACGCGCGCCGAGGTCGAGAACACGTCCATCTGGCCGTCGAACACGCCGACGATTTGCGCCTTCATCGCGTCGAGCTTGTCTTTCTCGATCGGCTTGCCACGGCGTGCGGCGGCGGCCTCGGTGACGATCGCCATGGTCTCGGCGGCCTGTTCGCCGCCCATGACAGCGGTCTTGGCATTCGGCCAGGAGAAGCAGAAGCGCGGGTGGAAGCCGCGGCCGCACATGCCGTAATTGCCCGCGCCGAAGGAGGCGCCGCAATACAGCGTGATCTGCGGTACCGTCGCCGACGTCACCGCCTGGATCATCTTGGAGCCGTGCTTGATCATGCCGGCTTCCTCGTATGCTTTGCCCACCATGTAGCCGGTGGTGTTGTTCATGTAGAGCAGTGGCGTACGCGTCTGGCAGCAAGCCTGGATGAAATGCGTCGCCTTGTTGGCGCCGGGCACGTCGAGCGGGCCGTTGTTGGTGATGATGCCGATGGCATGGCCCTCGATGCGGGCGTGGCCGCAGATCGTGGCGGGGCCGTAGTTCGGCGAGAACTCGGTGAAGTCGGAATTGTCGACAAAGCGCGCGATGGCCTGGCGCATGTCGACGGGACGCTTGTGATCCATGGGCATGATGCCGAGCAGTTCCTCGGCGTTATAACGCGGCAGCTTGACACTAGCCGGGCTTGCGACCGGACGATCCCATTCCAGCTTTGCCATGATCTCGCGCGCGATCCGCAGCGCATCGCGATCGTCCTCGGCGAGATAATCGCCCAGACCCGAAATCGCGGTGTGCATCTCGGCGCCGCCGAGCTCTTCCTCGGTCGCGATCTCGCCGGTCGCGGCTTTCAGGAGCGGCGGACCGGCGAGGAAGGCGCGGGTGCGGCCGCGCACCATGACGATGTAATCCGAGAGGCCAGTCTGGTACGCACCGCCCGCGGTCGACGATCCATGCGTGACTGTGACGACGGGTAGTCCCGCCGCCGACAGCCGTGCCAAGTTGCGAAAGATGTTGCCGCCGCGAACGAAGTCCTCGACGCGGTAGCGCAACAGGTTGGCGCCGGCGCTTTCGACCAACTGCACGTAAGGAAGTTTGTTCTCCAGCGCGAGCTCTTGGACCCGCAGCGTCTTGTCGAGGCCGTAAGGCTGCAGCGCGCCGGCATCGATGCCGGCGTCGTTGGCGCTGACCATGCACCGGATACCCGAGACGAAGCCGATGCCTGCAACCACGCCACCGCCCGGGACGCTCTTCTCGGAATCCGGCACGTCGAACATGTAGCCGGCCAAGGTCGACAACTCGATGAAGGGGCTGCCGGGATCGAGCACCAGCGCGACGCGCTCGCGCGGCAACAGCTGTCCGCGCTTGTGGAATCGGTCTTTCGCCGCAGCAGACGCTGTCCGCGTGCGCTCCTCCAACGCGCGCATCCGCGCGATCAGCGCCAGCATGCCGTCGCGGTTGGCTTTGAAGGTATCGCTTGCGGCAGCGATGGTGTTTTCGATGACGGCCATGAATTAGCGTCTGGTCCCGAAGATCTTGCGCGCTTCCGAAGGCGACGCGATCTCGCGGCCGGCGCGCCGCGCGCAGGCGGCCAGCGTTTCGACCAGTTGTCCGTTCGAGGTCACCTTGGTGCCGTCGCCGAGATAGAAGGTGTCCTCGAGCCCTGAGCGTAGATGGCCGCCGAGATCGGCGCAGCGCTGATGCAGCGGCCAGATTTCCGCGCGGCCGATCGCCGTGACCTGCCAATGCGCGTCCGGTACCTTCAGCTTCAACAGGATCGGCAACAACTCCGGATCGGCCGGCATGCCCGAGGCGACGCCCATCACGAAATTATATTCGAGCGGGCCGGAATACATGCCGGTCTGGCGGTACATGCCGACGCAACGCACGATGCCGACGTCGAAGCATTCGAACTCCGGAACTGTGTCGGCCGCCTTCATCACGTCGAGATAGTCCTGGACCTTCTCGACCGCGTTATCGAACAGCATCGGCGGCCAGGCCCAACTGTTGTCGGCCTTCACCTTCAAGTAGTTCAGCGAGCCCGCGTTGCAGGCCGCGATCTCGGGCCTAGTCTCGCGCACGCAATCGAGCGCGCCCTGATAATGCGGCCCCGAGGTGCCGGTGGTGTGGTTGATGATCACGCCGGGACAGGCCTCGCGGATCGCCTGCTGGATCTCCTTGCTGACGCTGACGTCCCAGGACGGCAGATGCCCCTTGTTCGGCTCCTGCTGGCGCAGATGGATGTGCATGATGCTGGCGCCGGCATTGAACGCGGCCTTGGCCTCGCGCGCCATCTGCTCCGGCGTGACCGGCACGTGATGCTGCTTCGGATCGGTCAGCACGCCGTTCAGCGCGCAGGTGATGACGGCCTTGTCGCTCATGAAATGCCTTGTGCCTCAAGGAGATCGCGGTCTACCGCGATCATCGGCGCCGCATCAGCCAGCTTCTTGCGTCAACGCGCTATGCCCACTCTGCTCGCTGGAATAGATCGCCAGATCGCGCGAGCCGGAGAAGATCGCACGCGGCTTCAGGCCGTAGAAGCGGCGGATCGAGTGGCTGAAATGCGTGGAGTCGGGATAGCCGATGTCCTGCGCGAGATGCGCGAGGTTGAGATCGCGGTTGGCGAAGTGCAGCAGGTGCCGCGCGCGCTTCCAGGCGCGGAACGAACGGAAGGAGATGCCGGTCTCCTGCTTGAACAGATGCAGGAAGCGCGAGGCAGAAAGGCCGGCTTCAGTCGCGCAGCTAGCAGCGGTGACCGGCTCGCCCGAGAATTTGCCGATGGTCGCCATCGCCCGCGCCACGCGCGGATCGAGCGCGCGCCGAGGCAAAGCCTCGCCGAAACACATCTCGTCGAACAGGGCGCTATCGATATCGTCACGTCGGACGCGCGTCAGCAAGGTCTCATAGGTCGTGCGGATGCGTTGCGCGAAGGCATCGCGCTCGAATCCTTGCAGCCGCCTTTCCCACTGCTCCAAAATACCGTCCGGCACGCTCTCCGGCTCGAGCGCGATGCAGATCGCCGAGCGATGGTCGCTCGCGATGGTGTGGCGCATGTTCGGAGCGACGGCGACCAGCTCGCCATAAGCCTCGCGACCGTCGGCTGTGGTCAGCCACAAGCCGCCACGCAGCGCGACATAGATATGGAACGCGCCGGGGCAGCGCTCGCGCGGACGGCCGAGCAGGCCGGCGTAAAACACCCGCTCCGGCGTGATCAGCATCAGATGGCCTGAATTGCGGGTCCGGTCGTCCATGATGTCCTCCCCGCGCGGCTCTTGGGGCCGCTGCGATGGAAGCGACATTAGCCCAAATTGGCGGGCTGTCACCGGTATCATTCCGGGACAATCACGCCCTGACCCGTGGCGTGATGTTCTGCTCGGCCCCGGCGCGCTGTTCCGCCGCGAGTGCACGCTTGTAACCATCGCGCTGCTGAAGGCGGCTCCAGTAAGCCGCAACATGAGGGCCGAAATCCTTGGCCAGCCCAATCGTGGAAGCCAGCCGCAGCGCATAGCCGATCACGATGTCGGCGGCGGTGAACCGCCCGGCGCACAGGGTTTCGGCATTGGCGGTCGCGGCCTCAACCGCACGCAGCCGGCCGAGGAACCATTTGGCATAGTCGGTCGCGACCTGCGGATTGCGCCGCTCCTCCGGCTCGAGCTGGCTGTAGCGGAGCACCAGCGTCTGCGGAAATGTCAGGGTCGCATCGGAGAAATACATCCAGTTCAGGAACGCGCCATAGGCGGGATCGTCCTCGCCGACCATCAGGGGCGTTGGGCCGTGTTTCTTGCCGAGGTAGTAACAGATGCCGG
This sequence comes from uncultured Alphaproteobacteria bacterium, assembly GCA_963821965.1. Taxonomy (GTDB): domain Bacteria; phylum Pseudomonadota; class Alphaproteobacteria; order Rhizobiales; family Xanthobacteraceae; genus Bradyrhizobium. The sequence goes on along the minus strand of CAWGFY010000010.1, from coordinate 717,282 downwards.
ACGACTCCGTCATCCTGGTTTCGCCGTCGATCAGATAAGGAATCGTGCCGAGCGGATTGATCGCGAGATATTCTTTCGCGAACACCCGCGGCGGGAACGGCAGCATCTTCAGCTCATAGGCGAGCCCCATCTCCTCCAGCATCCACAAGGGCCGGAACGAGCGCGCGCCGTCGCAATGATAGAGCGTGATCATGAGGCATTCCCCTTCTTCAGGCCCGGCAGGATAATTCCCATCGTCATTCCGGGAAACGCCGGAAGGCGCAGGCCCGGAATCCATAACCACCGCCGTGAGTATGGATTCTCAGATGCGCAATTGCGCATCTTAGCTCGCTCGTTTCACTCGCGCCCCGGAATGACGTGGGAGTGAAGGGCACGATTACAACCCCATCTGCCGTGACGCGAGGTCCTTCATGATCTCCTCGGTGCCGCCGCCGATCGCATTGACCTTCACTTCGCGATAGATGCGCTCGACCTTGATGCCGCGCATAAATCCGGCGCCGCCGAAAATCTGTACTGCCTCCGAGGCGCAATAGGCCATGGTCTGCGTCGCCTGGTTCTTCATCATGCAGATTTCCGCGATCGGGCTTTCGCCCTGCCCGAGCCGCCACGCCAGCATTTCCAGCATCGCCTGCGATGCCGCGACGCGCTGCGCCATGTCGACCAGCTTGTGGCGGATCACCTGATGCTGCGCGATCGGCTTGCCGAACGTCTTGCGCTCCTTGGCATAGGCGATCGCGTCCTCGACGCAGACGCGGGCATAGGCCGTGCAGCTTGCCGCCATGCCCATGCGCTCGCTGTTGAAGTTGTGCATGATCAGTTTGAAGCCCTGCCCTTCCTCGCCGATCAGGTTGGTGACCGGCACGCGACAATCGTCGAAATGCAGGCTCGCGGTGTCCGACGCCCACCAGCCCATCTTCTTCAGCTTGGTGCGCGACAGGCCCGCCGTGTCGCCCTCGATCAGCAGCAAACTGACGCCGGAAGCGCCCTCGCCACCGGTGCGCACGGCGACCGTCAGATAGTCCGCGCGCATCCCTGAGGTGATGAAGGTCTTCTCGCCATTGACGAGGTAATGATCGCCATCGCGCCGCGCCTTGGTACGCAAGTTGGCGACATCCGAGCCGCCGCCCGGCTCGGTGATCGCAAGCGCGGAAATCTTCTTTCCCGACAGCACCTCCGGCAGCACCCGCGCCCTCACCTCAGGCCGAGCGGCGCGCGCGATCGGCGGCGAGCCGATCGTGTGGCTCATCAGGCTCGCATTGATCCCGCCGGCGCCGGCCCGCGCCAGCTCCTGCGAAGTCACGATCTTCATGAACTGGTCGGCAGGCGTGCCGCCATATTCCTCGGGGAAGCCGAGGCCGAGCAGGCCGATCGCCGCAGCCTTTTCGTAGAGCTGGCGCGGAAACTCGCCGGCCTCGTCCCATTCATGGGCGTGCGGCTCGATCTCGTTCTCGACAAAGCGGCGCACCACCGCGCGCCAGGCCTCATGCTCGGCCGTGTAGAACGGGCTCGTCATGCGTTTCCCTTGAAGCTCAATTCACCATGGCCGTAACACTCGCGGCCAACTTGCGTCCAGTGGCTGGTACGGTGCCGTTATTCCGCAACCAGCTATCCCTGCATGAACAGCGCGAACGGCTCCTCCACGGTACGGCGCAGATGCTGCCGATAGAGCGCGTAATTCGCATCGCCTGATGCGATCCGCCCTACGCTCGGATTCGCAATGGTCTTGATCGGCAACAGCGCGATCGGGGCCGCGATCGGCGTCAGCTGCGAGGCGCGTCCCGCCAGCAGTGTCGTGATGATGCCGTACATTTCGCCTGATATGGTCGGCCGCGAGATCGTGATCACACGATGCTGGCCGTGGCGGTTGGTCACCAAATAGATGAAGCCGAACTCGTTGGGGACCGCGACTTCGCCATACTGGCTGAAATCGACATCGAGCCGCTCGCCTTCCTTGAACAGCAGGCCGGGCACCGTGGGGTCCCAGGCAATCACCGTGTGGTAGGCGTAGATCGCGTCCTTGACGCCGAATGACGGCCGCACCGTGAGGTACGTTCCCTCGAGGCGTGCAACGGCGCGGCGGGAATAGGAGCCAAGACCATCCGGCGCGACGTCGCCGTTGACCGCAATCGGCGCTGGCGCCGAAGGCGCCTTGCGCAGGGATACGCCGAGCGCGTGCTCCAGCCGCACCGTGGTCGCGAGCGTGAACGGCCGCCGGCCGCCGAGCACCTTTTCGAGCGTTGAAAGGCTGAGCTTGGCCTGTTCGGCCAGCGATTGCCGGGAGATGCGGCGGCGCGCGATTTCCTCGCGGATGGTCTCAGAAATCTGGCGGCTTTGCTCGGTGGAAAGCTGCTTGTCCGGCGTCGGCATCGATTCTCCCGTTCGCACCTCGCCATCCTACCAGACCGCACAAGGCAGCACAAAACCGCACCGGGCGCGGCGGACGGCGCCGGAGGGCGGCCGAACATTGCCGATCATTCTGCTCGCGCCATTTTCGCGCTTGCCCGAGATTTCACGGCGTCGAAGCCGTCCCCCGGGAGAAGAAAATGACGACGATTGACGAGATCGCGGTGCCCGCGCCCAAACGCCTGTCGCGCAAGACGCGAATTATCCTGTTCTTTCTGGTCGAAACCGTAGCCGCATTCCTGATCGGGTTTGCGGCCTTATTTTTGAACTTCTCACCGGCCTGGTCGGCGGAGAGTGCGCCGGCCGCAATAGCCAAGAAAAGCGACGCACGCTCCGGCTCGCTGCTGTTCAGGACCGAGGACGGCTATGCCGACGCGACGCGGCTCGGCATCGACGTCGACCTCGATGTGTCGGGTCCGACCATCCGCGCCCGGGTCACGCAGATCTTCCGTAACCCCAGCAAGGACTGGATGGAGGCGACCTACGTTTATCCGCTGCCGCAGGGCGGCGCGGTCGACACACTGAAGATGGTGGTCGGCGACCGCGTCGTGATCGGCGATATCAAGGAGCGCCAGCAGGCGCGCGTCATCTACGAACAGGCAAAGCGAAATGGCCAGAAGGCGGCCCTGACCGAGCAGGAGCGGCCGAACATCTTCACCAACTCGATCGCCAATATCGGCCCCGGCGAAACCGTGCTGGTGCAGATCGAATATCAGGAGCCGGTGCAGCAGAACGGCAGCGAATTCTCGCTGCGCGTGCCGCTGGTGATTGGCCCGCGTTATAACCCTGCGCCTGTCATCCAGAGCGTCGATATGCGCGCCGATGGCGGCGGCTGGGGCGCCACCACATCCGACTCCGTCCCGGACCGAGACCGCATCTCACCGCCGGTGCTCGATCCCGCCTTCAACCCGAAGGTCAACCCGACCAGCATCACCGTGCATCTCAAGGCCGGCTTTGCACTCGGCGAGGTGAAGAGCCATCATCACCCGGTCAAGATCGCAAGCGTGGACGAGACCACGCGCGTGATCACGCTGGCGCAAGAGCTCGAGCCCGCCGATCGCGATTTCGAGCTGACCTGGAAGCCGGCTTCCGAGAAGGCGCCGTCGGTCGGATTGTTCCGTGAGCATGTCGGAGGCGCCGACTATCTGCTGGCCTTTGTCACGCCGCCTTCGGTCGAGCAGGCCGAGAGGAAGCCGCTCCCTCGCGAGGTCGTGTTCGTGATCGACAATTCCGGCTCGATGGGCGGCACCTCGATTCAGCAGGCCAAGGCAAGCCTGCTCTATGCGCTGCGCCGCCTGCAGCCGAACGATCGCTTCAACGTGATCCGCTTCGACGACACCATGGACGTGGTGTTCCCTGCGTCCGTGCCGGCCGATGCCGAGCACATCGGCACGGCCAGCGCCTTTGTCGATGCGCTGCAGGCCCGCGGCGGCACCGAGATGGTGCCAGCGATGCGTGCGGCGCTGACCGACGGCAATAGCGGCGACGGCACTTTCGTCCGTCAAGTGGTGTTCCTCACCGACGGCGCGATCGGCAACGAGCAGCAATTGTTCGAGACCATCGCAGCGATGCGCGGGCGCTCGCGCGTCTTCATGATCGGCATCGGATCGGCGCCGAATACCTTCCTGATGACGCGTGCTGCCGAGATCGGCCGCGGCGCCTTCACCCATATCGGCTCGGTCGATCAGGTCGAGGAGCGCATGCGCGGCCTGTTCGCCAAGCTGGAGAATCCCGCGGTGACCGGTCTTACCGCAAAGTTCTCCGACGCCAAGGCCGACGTGACGCCGGCGGTACTGCCCGACATCTATCGCGGCGAGCCGCTGGTGCTGGCGGCGAAGCTCGACAAGCTCGCGGGCACCTTCGAGATCAAGGGCCGCGTCGGCGACCGGCCGTGGGTCGTGACCTTGCCGATCGCGAATGCCGCCGAGGGCAAGGGCCTGTCCAAACTCTGGGCGCGCCGCAAGATCGACGACGCCGAGGTCGCGCGCACGCTGCGGCAGGCGGGCCCCGAGGAAGCGGACAAGGCCATCCTCGCGCTGGCGCTGGAGCATCAATTGGTTACGCGCCTGACCAGCCTTGTCGCCGTCGACAAGACGCCGACCCGTCCCGGCGCGGCTCTGAAGTTGACCGAGCTGCCGCTCAACCTGCCGGCGGGTTGGGACTTCGAAAAGGTGTTTGGCGAACGGCTAAAACCGCCTGCTGAACGCCGCGCGGAGCTGGGCAATGCTCATGCACAGCTTGCGTCACTGAAGCGACCGGTCGTCCAACCTGCTCCGAGCACGATCACTCTGCCGAAGACAGCGACCGATGCCGAACTCAGCATGATCGCCGGTTCGATCCTGCTGGCGCTGAGCCTGATCCTGTTGGTCTTCAACCGGCGCCACTCGTTTGCGCGTTGACGCCGGATGAAAGGAGGAGGCGCGACCTGCCTCCTCTTCCCACAGCGCGCGCGGCCTTCCGTCCCCCCGAGGCCGCGCGCGCGACTTACCGGAAGCCCAATGCCCCGCTTCGCCGCCCCGATCGCCCTCGCTCTCGCCGGCGTCCTGCTGTTCGGCCATGGCGGCTACATCCACGCGAAAGCGATTCTCGCGCAAGTGCTGCTGGAACGCGCCTTCACCGAATCGATCGCGAGCCATCATCCGGTCAAGCCATGGTTCTGGGCCGACACCTGGCCGGTCGCGCACATCGAGGTGAAGCGGCTGCATGCGAGTACGATCGTGCTGGCCGGCAGCAGCGGACAGGCGCTCGCGTTCGGGCCCGGCCATGTCGAGCTGACGCCTGATGCTGGCGAGCGCGGCGTCGCCGTCTATTCGGCGCATCGCGACACCCACTTCCGCTTCCTGCGCAATGTCCTCGTCGGCGACGAAATCGGTGTCACCCGCAACGATGGCCAGACGTTCCGCTACCGGGCCGATGCGACCACGGTCGTGCGCTATGACGAGTTGGGCATTGATCCCCTCACGGCCGGATATGAGCTGGTGCTGACGACCTGCTGGCCGTTCGATGCGCTGACGCCGGGCCCGGAACGCTACATCCTGCATGCTACGATGATCAGGCCGGATTCTTGAAATAGCGGGACGCCAACACAAATTACCTGCAGCGGCCGCTTCGCGGCTGGCGACGGTCGATCCCATGGGTTCTCAGGTCCATTATCTTCCGCTGACGCCGGGACTGTTCTCGGTCCTCGTGCTGCTGTTCGCCGGGCTGATCATCCTGATCCAGCTCCGCGTCCTGCGCTACGCCTATATGAAGCTCGGCGTCGGTCCCGGTACGGCGCTGGCGCTCTTGTTCGGCTCGCTGATCGGCAGCTACTTCAACATTCCCGTTACCATCCTGCCCGGACACACCATCCAGACCGGCGAGATCGTCGACTTCTACGGCATGCGCTATGTCGTGCCCTATGTCACGTCATGGCCGCCGGGCACGGTGCTGGCGGTCAATGTCGGCGGCGCGGTGATCCCGACCTTGATGTCGACCTATCTGGTGCTGCGCTATCAGCTCTGGGTGAAGGCCGCGATCGCGGTGGTCGTGATCGCGATCGTGATCCACGCCAGTGCGACGCCGGTGCAGGGCGTCGGCATCGCCGTCCCGGTGTTCGCGCCTGTGATCGCGACCGCCATCCTCGCCTTCATCCTGTCGCGCGAATATGCCGCTCCGCTCGCCTATATCGGCGGCTCGATGGGTACACTGATCGGGGCCGACCTGATGAATCTCGACAAGATCGGCGGGCTGGGCGCACCCGTCGCCTCCATCGGCGGCGCCGGAACATTCGACGGCATCTTCCTGACCGGCATTCTCGCTGTGCTGCTGGCCGGACTCGCCTCGCCGCCGCGACCGCGCGAGGTCTGGTAGGCCGACAACGCGGGGCGCCATTCGGCCGCGTCGGTTGCCACCCCGGCGAACTCCCCATAATAGAGGTGAGAAAAGACGCAGCTCGGCTCATCCGTGCCGCGGAAAATATCAGGGGTGAGGTACGCCGATGGAAGCTCAGGTCATGTCTGTTCCCTCAAGCAAATGGGAGCCCGCTCCTGACGCAAGTCACATCGTCAAACGGATTCACGCGATGCTGCACCCGCGCAACATCGTGCTGGTCGGCGCCACCGACAAGCCGGGCAACTACGCCGAGCGTATCTGGACCAACCTGATCAAGTACAAATACGCGGGCCGCCTGTTCCCGATCAACGCGAAGCGCGAGCAGATCTGGGGCGTCCCCTGCTACAAGGACTTCGCCAGCCTGCCCGAAAAGCCCGATCACGTGCTGGTGCTGGTGCCGGCGCGCTTTGCCGTGCAGGTGATCCGCGATGCCGCCGCGGCGGGCGCGCGCTCGGCGACCATCGTCACGTCAGGCTTCTCCGAGCTCCAGGACGAGGACAGCCAGCGGCTTGCCGTCGAACTGCAGCAGGCGGTGCGCGAGACCGGCATGGCGGTGACCGGCCCGAACTGCCTCGGCAACTTAAGCGCCGGCGAGAACTTGTTCACCAATATCGACGACCGCATCGTCACCATGGAGGCAGGCGCGGTCGCGATCGCCGGACAATCCGGCGCGATCGTGATGGCAATTCGCCAGGCGCTGGAGGATCGCGGCGTGGGCGTCGGCTATATGGTGACGACCGGCAACGAGGCCGGCCTTGAGACACCGGACCTGATGAGCTATTTCGCGGCCGATCCATCGATCCGCGTCATCGTGGTCTATCTCGAGGGTGTGCGGAATACCAAGGCCTTCCGCGACGCCTGCAAGGCGGCGCGCGCCGCCGGCAAACCCGTCATCGCACTCAAGCTCGGCGCCTCCGAAGGCGGCCGTGCCGCTGCGATGGCGCATACCGGCGCGCTCGCGGGCTCGATCGAGACGTTCGACGCGATCTCGACCCGCGAGGGCGTGATCCGCGTGCGTGGCCTCGATGAGTTGATCGAGACCACGGAATGTTTCGTTCACGCGGCTTCGCCCAAGGGCAACCGGCTCGCCGCGGTCACGCTGTCGGGCGGCAAGCGGGGATTGCTGCTTGATGCCTTCTACTCGGCCGGATTGAATTTCGCGCCGCTGAAAAAGGACGCCCACGACAAGCTTGCGAAAATGCTGGGCCCGGGCTCGATCGTCGGCAATCCGCTCGACGCGGGATTTGCCGCCGTGGTCGATCCCTCCGTTTACATGCAGTCGATCAAGATCATGATCGACGATCCCGAGATCGACATCGTCATCATCGATTCCGAGCTGCCGAAAGCGCCGCATGAATTGCGCGAGCGCAATTTGCGCATCGTCAACGAGATGGCCGGCCGCGGCGGCAAGCCCGTGATCTATATCAGCGCGATGTCCATTGGTTTTACCGACTTCATGAAGGTGCTGCGCAAGTCGCTGCCGAACATCGCCGTCATGCAGGGCATGGATCGCGCGGTCACCGCGATCAAATCGCTGATCGAGTACGCCAACCTTCGCAAGGAAGTGCCCGACATCCTCTCCAGCTCGAAGACCGCTGCGCGAAAGGTGCTGGAGAAGGCACTGAAGGAGGCCAGGGGCGCGGCGCTGGATGAGGTCGCCTCGAAAGCGCTGCTGAAGGCCTACGGCATTCCGGTCTCGCAGGAGGCGATCGCGCAGACCGCAGCCGACGCGGTAAAGAGCGCAAAGCAGATCGGCTTCCCCGTCGTCGCCAAGGTGGTCAGCGCGGACATCCTGCACAAGTCCGATATCGGCGGCGTGGTGCTGAATCTCAACAGCGCGGCGGAGGTGAAGAAGGCCTTCAACGACATCACCGCGCGGGTCAAGAAACTCAAGAACAAGCCGAAGCTCGAGGGCATCCTGATCGCGCAGCAAGTCAAGGCCGATCTGGAACTCGTGGTCGGTGCCTCCCTGGATGCCGAGATGGGACCTGTGGTGCTGTTCGGTACCGGCGGCATCGACATCGAGTTGTTGAAAGACGTGGCGCTCGCCGGCGCGCCGCTCGATGCGGCCGAGGCAAAGCAGCTGATCGCCCGCACCAAGGCCGGCGTGAAGATCAAGGGCTACCGCGGCAAGCCGGCGCTGCACGAGCCTTCCGTGGTGAAGGCGCTGGTCGGGCTCTCCAACCTGATCGCGGATGCCGGCAATCGCATCGCGTCGATCGACGTCAATCCGTTCCTGATCAACCCGAAGACCGGCATCGCGGTGGACGCCCTGATCGTGCTGAACAATGAGGCGGCACGAAAAAGCGCGGCCGCGCATTGAGGTGCACGCGAGGGAATAACGGCCTCGTGAGGGAGTTCAAATAGGCCGAAGGTCGCAACGCGGTCTATTGGCAAAAGCAATCGAGAGAGGCTACGCTTGTTGGCGCAAGGCATCGGAAATGCCGTCAAACAAGACATAATCACCTTCCGGGAGGACTGAATGGCTAGCTCGAAACGGCCCTGGTCGATCAATCGCCGCACAATTTTGAAATCCGGCGCCGCGATTGCTGCAGCGCAATTCTCATCCCCCTTCATCATCACGGCCAGAGGCGAGACCCCGATCAAGATCGGCATGGTCGATCCGTTGACCGGCGTCTATGCCGCCATCGCGCAGAACGAGGTGATCGGCGCCAAATACGCGGTCGAGCAGATCAACGCCAAAGGCGGCATCATGGGCCGTCCGATCGAGCTCCTGGTCGAGGACTCCGCCAACGACGTCGGCACCGGCGTGCAGAAGACCCGCAAGCTGATCGAGCGCGACCAGGTCTCCTTCATCATCGGTGACGTCAATTCCGGCATCGCGATCGCGATGGCGCAGGTCACCAGCGAGAAGAAGGTGCTGCACATCGTCTCCGGGGGTCACAGCGATGTGGTGACCGGTCCAAGCTGTTCGTGGAACGTATTTCGCGTCTGCAATTCGACCACGATGGATTCGGCCGCGATCGCCCAGACGCTGATCGATAAGTTCGGCAAGAAATGGTACTTCCTGACACCGGACTACGCCTATGGCCATTCGGTGCAGGCCGGCTTCGAGAAAGTGCTGAAAGCGGCGGGCGGCACCTCCGCTGGTTCGCTGGTGCCGCTCGGCACGCCCGATTACTCGTCCTACCTGATCCAGGCCAAGGCCTATGGTCCGCAAGTGCTGATCAACGTGATGGGCGGTAACGACCAGGTCGCGAGCCTCAAGCAGTTCGTTCAGTTCGGCCTCGACAAGCAGATGGCGGTCGGCGGCGCGCTGTTCGAGCTTGAGAGCATCCGCGCGGTGCCCGACAGTGCCCGCGTCGGCTGGTGGACCATGGAATGGTGGTGGGATCAGCCCGGCGTACCGCATGTCGCGGAATTCAACGCCGCGATGAAGAAGCTCACCGGCGGGGCCGCCACCGCGCGCCACTGGTTCGGCTATGCCTCGGTTCAGACGCTCGCCCTGATCGCCAACCAGGAGAAGACCCTGGATGCGCCGAAGCTTGCGCACGCGCTGTCCGGCTTCAAACTGCCGCCGGAGATCGCGCTGCAGCCGGCTGCGCCGGAATATCGGGCCGGCGACCACCAGCTGATGAGCACCGTGTTCGTCGGCGAGGCGCATCCGCCGAAGGGCGATCCCGACAATATGTTTACCATCAAGACCCCGGTACCTGGCGAGAAAGCCGCCGGCTCCGTGGAGTCGACCGGTTGCAAGATGCAGTGGCCGGCATAATCAAATAATCGACAAGCGAATTGCCCGGCGTGCAACCGCCGGGCAATTCGCACATGGATGACAAAGCATCCTGACAAGAAAAGGAAAACATATGACGTCGCAAACCCTCGGACCGAAGCTGAACCGTCGCACGCTTGTGAAGGGCGCCGCCGCACTTGGCGCCTTTCAGGTCACGTCGCCATTCCTCATTCAGGCCCGCGGCGAGACGCCGATCCGCATCGGCATGGTGGACCCGATCACGGGTGTTTACGCCGCGCCCGCCGGCAACGAGGTGATGGGCGCCAAGCTCGCCGTCGAACAGATCAATGCAAAGGGCGGCATCCTCGGCCGGCAAGTCGAGTTGCTGGTCGAAGACTCCGCCAACGACGTCGGCACCGGCGTGCAGAAGGCGCGCAAGCTGATCGAGCGCGACCAGGTCAATTTCATGATCGGTGACGTCAATTCCGGCATCGCTGCCGCGATCTCGCAAGTCACCAGCGAAAAGAAGATCCTGCACATCGTCTCCGGCGGTCACACCGATTCGATTACCGGCAAGGATTGCAAATGGAACGTGTTCCGTGTCTGCAACACGACCCGGATGGAAGCGAATTCCGTCTCGAACGTGCTGTTCACGAAATACGGCAAGAAATGGCACTTCATCACCCCGGACTACGCTTTCGGCCACACCCTCTATGACGCCTGCTCCGACAATCTGAAGAAGCTCGGCGGCACGGTGACCGGCAACGAGCTGACGCCGCTGGGGACCGCCGATTTCGCCGCCTATCTGATCAAGGCGCGCGCGGCCAGTCCGGACGTTCTGCTCCTGCTGGTGCAGGGCTCCGACATGATCAACTGCCTGAAGCAGGTCGTGCAGTTCGGCCTCGACAAGCAGATCCATGTAGCGGGCACGCAGCAGGAGCTGGAGTCGCTCGCCGGCCTGCCGCCGGAAGCCCGCATCGGCGTCTGGATGTTCGAATGGTACTGGAAGCAGCCCGGCGTTGCCGGCGTGGACAAGTTCGTGGCCGACATCCGCAAGGTCAACAGCGGCAACGTTCCGACGGCCCGTCACTGGTTCGGCTATGTGTCGGCGATGAGCTTCGCGCTGGTCGCAAACAAGGAGAAGACGCTCGATGCGGTGAAACTCGCAGCCGCGCTGGAAAATTTCGAACTGCCGGACGACGTCAAACTGCAACCGAACAAGGTCTACTATCGCAAGGGCGACCATCAATTGATGACGTCCGCTTTCGTCGGGGAGGCGCAGTCGAAGGGCAAGGACGATCCGGAGGATCTGTACCGCGTCGACCAAGTCGTCCCCGGCGACAAGACCGCGCCGCCCGTGTCAGAAACCGGTTGTAATGTAAAATGGCCATCCTAGTGGTCCGATTCCAACATTCGCACACCATTGCAGCGAGCATTTTTGCGAATGTTGGAATCAAAGGACCGCTGGCAAATGTTGATTCTAGTGGAGCTTTGGATTTGACGTTCGCTTGCGAAATCGCGCTCAATAGCGTAGCGAACGTCAAGTCCACTCCACCAGGATAGACCTGCAGTTTTTCTGATCCGGGACACGTCCCGGATCGGCTCATGACTTCCTCTCCGGTGAACGATGACACTGCTCCTCCTGTTCAACATCACCAACGGGCTGATCGTCGGCGCGTTCTACGTGCTGATGGCGCTCGGGCTTTCGCTGATCCTCAACCTCAGCAACGTCATCAATTTCGCCCATGGCGGCTTCCTCGTCATCGGCGGCTACATCGCCTACGCGCTTTCGCCCTATGTCGGATTCTGGGGCGCGCTGCTGCTGGCGCCGCCCCTGACGGCGATCCTTGGACTCGCGGTCGAGCGCGTCCTGATACGGCCGCTCTATGGCCGCGATCCGCTCTACAGCCTGCTGCTCACCTTTGGCCTCGCATTCATGATCGAGGACGGCACCCGCTTCATCTTCGGCCCGCAGGGCAAGCCGTTCGTGATTCCGCCGTTCCTGGCGCAGCCGCTCAGCAACGACCTGTTCTTCATCACCGGCTATCGCCTCTTCATGGTCGCGGTCGTCGTCATCGCGATCGCGCTGCTGTTCGTGCTGCTGCGTTACACACGACTCGGCATCCGCATCCGCGCCGGCACGCTCGATCTCGAGACCGTCGCGGCGCTGGGCATCAATGTCGGCATGCTGCGCTCGCTGAATTTCGCCGTCGGCATCTTCCTCGCCGGCCTTGCCGGCGTATTGGCGGCGGGACAGCTCGGCCTTGAGCCGACCATGGGCACGGGCCTGCTGATGCCGAGCTTCATCGCGATCATCGTCGGCGGCATCGGCAGCCTGCCGGGCACCTTGGTCGGCGGCCTCCTGATCGGCGTCGCGGCCGGCATCACTGCGGTGTTCTTCCCTGCCGCGAGCGAGGCCGTAATCTACGTGATGATGGCGATCATCCTGTTGACCAGGCCGCGCGGCCTGTTCGGCGAAGAGGGAATGCTGAGTTGACCGAGCAGTCCCGCAAGCTGATCGTCCTCGTTGCGATCTGGGCCGTGCTGCTGCTCGCGCCCTACTGGATGGCGCCGCTCGGCGGCTATACGGCGCTCGCCACCCGCGTGCTGGTGCTGGGTCTGGCCGCGATGTCGCTCAATTTCCTGCTCGGCTTCACCGGCGTGCTTTCCTTCGGTCACGCCGCCTATTTTGGCCTCGGCGCCTATGGCGCGGGTCTGTCGTTGAAATACCTCGCTGCCAGCACGCCGCTCGCCGTGCTCTGCGGCATCCTGCTCGGCGGCATCTGCGGCGCCATTCTCGGGACCCTGATCGTGCGGCGCCGCGGCGTCTATTTCGCCATGGTCACCATCGCCTTCGGCCAGGTGTTTTACTACATCGCCTTCCAGTGGAGCTCGCTGACCGGCGGTGACGACGGCCTGCGCGGTTTCTCGCGCGCGCCGATCAATCTGGGTTTCCTCAAGCTCGACATTCTCAGCAATGCCGAGGTCTTCTACTATTTCGTGCTGGCCTGCTTCGCGCTTGCGGTCGGCGCAATGGGCTTCATCCTGCGCTCGCCGTTCGGCCGCACCATGATCGCCATCCGCGAGAACGAGCGCCGCGCCCGCTTCCTCGGCATTCCCATCGAGCGGCACATCTGGATCGCGTTCTCGCTGTCCTGCTTCTTCATGGGCTTTGCCGGCGCACTCTACGCGCTGGTCAACAATTTCGCCGATCCGCGCGGCCTGCATTACAGCCAGTCCGGCGATTTCGTGATGATGGCCGTGATGGGCGGTATGCGCAGCTTCTGGGGTCCGCTGCTCGGGGCCGCCATTTTCGTCATCCTGCAGGACTACCTCTCCAGCGTCACGGTCAACTGGATGTCGTTCGTGGGACTGCTGTTCGTCCTGGTCGTGCTGTTCTTCCCGCGCGGCCTGCTCGGCTTCTTCCAGAGGAGCAAGGCGTGAACGTTCTGGAGATCAACAACGTCACCAAGCGGTTCGGCAGCCTCGTCGCCGTGCGCGACGTTTCGCTTGATGTCGCAAAGGGAGAGCTGTGCGCGATCATCGGACCGAACGGCGCGGGCAAAACCACCTTTTTTAACCTGATCAGCGGCTTCTTCCCGCCGACGTCAGGCGCGATAAAGTTCGACGGTCAAGACATCACGAAGCTTGCGACCGATCAGCGCGTCGTCCGCGGCATGGCGCGCACCTTTCAGATCACCGAGATATTCCCCGAACTGACGGTGTTGGAAAACGTCCGCATCGCGACCGAAGTCGCCGGCGGCTATCGCCTGCGGCCATGGATCAATCGCGCGGAGGCCGCAAAAGTCCAGCAGCACGTCGAGGACACGCTGAAGCTGGTTGCGCTGGAGAGCAAGGCCGGCCGGCTGGTCGGCGAACTCTCGCATGGCGACCAGCGCGCGGCCGAGATCGCCATGGCGCTGGCGCTGAAGCCGCATCTGCTGCTGCTCGACGAGCCGACGGCGGGCATGGGCGATCAGGAGACGTACCAGATCACGCAGCTGATCCGGAAGCTACATCGTGACAGCAGTTACACCATCGTGCTGATCGAGCACGACATGCGCGTGGTGTTCAATCTGGCCGACCGGGTCTGCGTGCTGGACCAGGGGCGCATGCTGGCGCAGGGCACGCCCAAGGAGATCGCCGCCAACGAGGCCGTTCAGGCCGCTTATCTGGGCCATGCCGCATGAGCGCCGCACTCACCGCCGAGGGCCTGCACACCTATTACGGCAAGAGCCACATCCTGCATGGCGTCAGCCTTGAAGTCGCCGAGGGCCGCATCACCGCGTTGCTCGGGCGCAACGGCGCGGGCAAGACCACGACCTTGCGCAGCCTGATGAGTCTGACGCCGCCGCGCGAGGGCAAGATCACCATCTTCGGCGAAGACACGACACGCTGGCCGACTTACCGCATTGCCGCCCAAGGCGTCGGCTATGTGCCGGAGGGGCGGCGCATCTTCGCCAATCTCAGCGTCGAGGAAAATCTGAAGGTGCCGTTGGAGCGGGGCGGTCCCTGGACCGTCGAGCGCATTTTCAAGCTGTTCCCGCGGCTGGAGGAGCGCAAGTTCAGCCGCGGCCGCCAGCTCTCCGGCGGCGAGCAGGAGATGCTCTCGATCGCCCGTGCGCTGCTGATCAATCCCCGGCTGTTGATCCTCGATGAGCCGTCGCAGGGCCTCGCGCCGATGGTGGTCCAAGAGGTGTTCCGCATCGTCAAGCAGATGAAGGCCGAGGGCATTTCCGTGCTGCTGGTCGAACAGAATGCGCGCATGAGTCTGGAGATCGCCGACGACGCCTATGTGCTGGATGACGGCGCGGTGGTTTATTCCGGCTCTGCGCGCGAGCTTGCCGCCGATGACGCGCGGGTCCGTGCGCTCGCCGGCGCCAGCGCCGAAGAATGGACCATCGGCTGACTCAAGCGCGATAGGCGGTCTTGCCGGTGCCGCGATAGAGCACCCGTACCTGCTCCTCCGACACCATCCGGTGGAATTCCAGCGCCTCGGGCTCGAGGTCGCGCTTTGGCACATGCGCCGGCTCGAAATTGCGGTAAGCATCCTTGCCGCGGACCAGGGTTGCCCAGTCGCGCGAGCCGACGGCCTGCTTGAGATGCGTCGGGATATAGCGGATCGCGAGTCCGATGCGGCGCTGGTCGGAGCGGTTCGGCTCCGAGCCGTGGAACAGCAGCACATGATGCAACGAGGCCTGTCCCGGCTTCAGCTCGACATGCACGGCTTGCGCTTCGTCGACCTTGACCGCAATCTCCTGCCCGCGCGTCAACAGGTTGTTCTTGTCGAAAGTATCCTCATGCTCGACCTGCTTCAAATGCGTGCCCGCGACGAACTTCATGCAGCCGGACACCTTGTTGGCCGGCGACATCGCCACCCACGCGGTCGCGACGTCCGACGACGATAGCCCCCAATAGGTCGCGTCCTGATGCCAGGACACGAAGCCGGGATCGTGCGCCTCCTTGATGAAGAAGCTCGTGTTCCAGCACAGGATATCGGGACCGAGCAGGTCCTCGACCGCATCGAGGATTTTGGGATGCCGGATCATCTCATCGATCCAGGAAAACAGCACATGGCTGCGATGGCGCATCTCGCCCTGGATCGGGCCGCCGCTCGCGGCCTCATACTCCTCGAGCTTGCGGCGGAAGCCCGCCACCTCGTCCGCGCTCAGCACATCGACCGGGAAGTGGTAGCCGTTGCGGCGATAGGAGGCGACATCCGCCTCGCTTAGCATCTTGGGCACATTCGCCTCCCATTGCTCTTGTTTTTGGCGTTGGAACGAGCGTGACCCCCGCCTCTTCGGCTGTCAAGCAGCGCCAAAGAGGCACGCGACGCGCCGCATTTGCCTTTTGTTGGCCGGCCTTTCCCCATAAAATGGGACCATGCGCGCGACCAATCTGGTGATCGGCACGACGACGCTTGCGGTGCTTGCCGCGGGCTTCGTCGGCATGCTCGTCGTTCAGAAAGTGCGGGCGGTGCGGAACCAGAGCCCGATCCGCATCGTGTTCGACGGTTCCGCATCGGGCCTGCGCAAGGGCGGCGCGCTCAATTTCGACGGCGTTCCCGCCGGCCAAATCCTCTCCATCAAGCTCGAGAATCCGCGCAAGATCGTGGTGATGGCGATGCTCGATAACAGCGCGCCGATCCGCAAGGATACCGTGGTCGGGATCGAATTCCAGGGGCTGACAGGGGTGGCGGCGATCTCGCTGGTCGGCGGCGCGCCTGCGGCTCCGCCGGTGCCGCTCGACGCGGACGGCGTTCCGGTGCTGAACGCGGATTTGCGCGAGCAGCAGGAATCGGTCGTCGATACGCTGCACCGGGTCGACAATTTTCTCATCGAGAACCGCGAGTCGATCAAGGACAGCATGCTGTCGGCCGAAAGCTACACGGCCTCGCTGAAGAGCAAGGCCGATGCTATCGAGAGCATTCTCGGCAGGGCCGAGAGCGCCTTTGCCGGTTTCGACAGCGGCATGGACAAGATCACCAACGCGCTGCCGGGCTTTGCCGACGGCAAGGCCGAAGAGCTGTTCGAGAAGATGAAGTCGCTGCGTGAGCTCGCCGACACCTACAAGAAGAAAGCGGACACCTTCATGGACGATGGCCGCAGGATGCTGAGCGATCTCAGCGAAAGCGCCAACAACATGACCCGCAAGATCGACCCGTCCGCGCTGCCGCCCCCTGCGCCGCCACGCCGGCCGCAGCAGAAGCGGCAGTAGCTTTATTTCCGTCCCGATTGCGAGCTCTCTTATCCCTCCCCCCGCGAGCTCGGCAGCGCACTTGCGCGCCAGAGCGAGTGGTGGGGAGGGTGCCGAGCGAAGCGAGGCGGGTGGGGGGCCTACCTCTGCGAGCACGGCGCGAAAGAAGCACCCCCCACCCCGCCACTCGCTCCGCATAGCCGATGCAAAGCATCGGCGTTCTTGTTTTCAAGAACGGCGGCCGAAGGCCGCCTATGGCGACCCTCCCCACCGCTTCGCGGGGGGAGGGATAAGACCGAACGAGTTCAACTATACACGAACGCCTTGTCATCGAGATCGATTCCCGGAAACTCGCGCTGCTCGGTCCAGTATTCCTGGCTGTGCTGCCATTCAGCCTTGTCGCCGCGTTTGGGCAGGCGATGCATGTCGCGCATCAGATAGTTCGGATTGAAATTCTCCGGGTCGATCCAGGACAACAGCGGCATGTTGTGGTCCTCGGGGCGCAGCGCGGGTACGACCTTGCGCACGCCCTTCTCTTTCATGTGAGTCAAAAGCCGGCAAACGAACTCCGCCACCAGATCGGTGCGCAAGGTCCAGCTGGCGCGGAAATAGCCGAACACCCAGGCCATGTTCGGAACACCCGTGAACATCATGCCGCGATAGGTCACGGTGCCGGCGAAATCGAGCGGCTTGCCGTCGACCATAAAGTCGATGTCACCGAGCACACAAAGATTGAATCCGGTCGCGGTGACCACGACGTCGGCAGGCAACGTCTTGCCCGATTTCAGCAGGATACCGTTCGCGACAAAGCGCTCGATCTCGTCGGTGACGACCGAAGCCTTGCCGTCCTTGACGCTGTGGAAGAAGTCGGCATCCGGCACAAAAGCGATGCGCTGCCGCCATGGCCGGTAACGCGGCGTAAAATGCGTGGCGACGTCATAGTCCGGACCCAGCACGGCACTGATCTGGCCGATCAGCTCGTTCTTGACCTGCTCGGGCTCGGCGAGGCAGCGCTTCGTGAAAGCATCCTGCTCGTAGACGATCTTGCGCCGCACGATCTCGTGGATCCATTCGTCCTTGACCTGCAGCCGACGCAACTCCTCGACAATGTCGATGGCATTGCGGCCGAGACGGAAAAAGGTCGGCGAGCGCTGCAGCATGGTGACATGCGCGCACTGGTCCGCGATGTTGGGGATCAGGGTCGCGGCGGTCGCGCCGGAGCCGATCACCACCACCTGCTTGCCGTCGAGAACGAGATCTTCGGGCCAGTTCTGCGGATGCACGACGCGGCCCTTGAAGTCGCTCAGGCCGTCCCAATCCGGCGTGTAGCCTTCGGAATGGCGATAGTAGCCCTGACACATCCAGAGGAAGTTCGCGGATATCACGACCTTCTCGCCGCTATCGGTCTTCTCGGCCTCGATGGTCCACAGATTCTCCTCGCTCGACCAGCTCGCCCGCAGAATCCGGTGCTTGTAGCGAATGTGTTCGGCGAGATCGTTGTCCTCGATCACCTCGCCCATATAGGCGCGGATTTCGTCAGCGGTCGCGATCGGCGGTCCAACCCATGCCTTGAAGCTGTAGCCGAACGTGTGGAGATCGGAGTCGGAACGGATACCCGGATATTTGTGCGTCCACCAGGTGCCGCCAAAGCTCTCCTGCATCTCGAGGATCACGAAGCTCGTGCCGTGCATCTTCGTTTGCAGATGCCAGGCGCTGCCGATGCCGGAAATGCCGGCGCCGACGATCAGCACGTCGAAATGTTCTGACGCTTGCGATGCGGACGCGAACGTCCTGCGGGCGGCTTCCACGTTCATTTGTCTTTTCCCTGGGATTTGACTGAAGTGACCTCAACTGTCCGGATCGGTCAAGCGCATGTTGATGCAGGGCTGCAAATCAAACAGCGTTTGATTTTTAATCAGAGCGCGAAGCCCCATTGCCGCGCCGTCTGCAAAATCCAGTCGCGATAAAGCGTTAGCGGGGTTACTCCCGTGATACCGCCGCAGCCACCGCTGCCGTTCGGCCCGGTCGACCAGCTCACGACGCCGATGATCGTGGCGCCGGCCGACTGATCCTCGAACACCGGCGAGCCGGAATCTCCGGTGCAGGCGCAGAGTCCCTCGCGCGCCCCCATCGTCGCCGGATCGACCAGGCGAATCTGCAGCGTGCCGGGTTTGCCGGTCGCGACCAGCACCGCGCTGCGGATGGTGCCGGCGCTCTTGCCGTCGCCGCGCACGGTGACGCCGACGCCGGCGATGGTGAACGACGCGCCGACGGCGATCGGCAATTGCGGCGTTCCGAGCGGCGCCGGCACCTTTCCTGTTGCAGGACCGCCCAGCCGCAACAACGCCACGTCGGCGGTGGCGCGATGGGCGAGCATCGCCTCCATCCGGAAGCCCGGATGGATCGCAATGCTCTTCGCGTCCTGCAATTGCGGCGTCTTGTCTGCACCATAACGCACGATCTTGTAGTCGGCGCCCGGCTGCACGCAATGCGCCACAGTCAACACCAGAGAGGGCGCGATCAGGCTGCCGGTGCAGAAATTGCCGCGCGAGCCGACGATGGTGACGATAGAGCGGGCGATTGTCTCCGGCGCGGCAGCCGCGCCCCCGACGATGGCGTGGGCAGGCGGCGCAGCGGCCATCAAGGAAAGCGCGATTGCGGCGGCGAATTTCATCGCTGACAGCAATAGCCCGAGGTGCAAGCATCGCCAAGCCTCGGGCGGGCTAGCATCATCGCGCGCATCATGCTAGCCGCTTCCGCCAAACACGGCATGCGGGGCATGGAATGATCGAGGCGGTGATCTGGGATTTCGGCGGGGTGCTGACGACGTCGCCGTTCGAGGCGTTTACGCGATTCGAACGCGAGCGCGGCTTTCCCGTCGACATCATCCGCCGCACCAACGCCGCCAATCATCTGGAAAATGCCTGGGCGAAATTCGAGCGTGCCGAGGTCGATATCGAAGCCTTCGACGAACTTTTCGCCGTCGAATCACGCGCGCTCGGCGCCGAAGTCCGCGGCAAGGACGTGCTGCCGCTGCTGCAGGGCGATCTGCGTCCCGAGATGGTCGAGGCGCTCAAGCGCATCAAGGCCAAATTCAGGACCGGCTGCATCACCAACAATTTGCCGGCCAATGCGATGGGGTCGACCAGCGGACGCACGCTCTACATCGCCGAAATCATGGTGCTGTTCGATCATGTCATCGAATCCGCCAAGATCGGCCTGCGCAAGCCAGATCCGCGCATCTATCGGATGATGGTGGAAACATTGAAGGTCGATCCGGGGAAATGCGTCTATCTCGACGACCTCGGCGTCAACCTGAAACCGGCGCGCGAGATGGGCATGACCACGATCAAGGTGGCCAGCGCCGCACAGGCGATCGGGGAATTGGAAGTGGCGACGGGGATGAAGCTCAGTTAGCTATTCCGCCGCGGTCGCGATCCTTTCCGGGAACGCCGCCGCCAACGAGGCCCGACCCGCCTTCAGCACCCCGCGTTCGGTGATCAACCCCGTCACCAGCCGCGCCGGTGTGACGTCGAAACCGTAATTCGCAACGGGCGAGCCCTCGGGCACGATCCGCACGGTCTCGATGCGGCCGTCGCGGGTGCGGCCGGTCATGTGCGTCACTTCATCGGCACTGCGCTGCTCGATCGGAATCTGCGCGATGCCGTCGGCCACGGAGAAATCGATGGTCGGCGACGGCAGCGCCACATAGAACGGGACGCCGTTGTCATGCGCGGCCAGCGCCTTCAAATACGTGCCGATCTTGTTGCAGACGTCGCCATTGGCGGCGACGCGGTCGGTGCCGACGATGGCGAGATCGACCATGCCATGCTGCATCAGGTGCCCGCCCGTATTGTCGGGAATCACGGTGTGCCTGACGCCGTGATGGCCGAGTTCCCAAGCGGTTAGCGAGGCGCCCTGATTGCGCGGGCGGGTCTCGTCGACCCAAACATGGACGGGGATGCCACGATCATGCGCGAGATAGATCGGCGCAGTCGCCGTGCCCCAATCCACCGTCGCGAGCCAGCCGGCATTGCAATGGGTCAACACATTGACCGCCTCACCGGGCTCTTTCCTGGCAGCAATCGCGTCGATCAGCGGCAGACCGCTTTTGGCAATGCCCTGGTTGATGACGACATCTTCCTCGGCAATGTCGTCGGCCCGCGCATAGGCCGCATCGACCCGCGCCGACGGCGCCAACGGCCGCAGCACGCGTTGCATCTCTCGCAGCGCCCATTTCAGGTTGACCGCGGTCGGCCGCGTGGCGATCAGCATCTCATACGCACGATTGATCGTGGCATCGGAGCGGTCGTCGCGCATGGCCAGCGCCATGCCATAGGCCGCGGTCGCGCCGATCAGCGGCGCGCCACGCACCAGCATGGAGCGGATCGCGTCGGCGGCCTCAACGCAGTTGGTCAGCCGCGCCACGACGAATTCGTGCGGCAATCGGCGCTGGTCGATCGCGCTGACGGACCAGCCGTCGGAATCGCGCCAGATGCTGCGGAAATGCTTGCCGTCGACCTTCATGGCCAAATCTTATGCGCGCAACACGCGGCCCGCAACCGCATCGAGCTTCTTCAGGAGTTCGGGATCGCGCGCCTCCGGCGCCGTGATCAGCGCGGTATCGAGCGCGCGGTCCGAACCGACCGGGCAGGGCTCGTGCTCTCGCGGGAAATCCCGCGCGAGCCGCGCCACCAGCGCCTTCGCCTTGTCGGCGTTGGAGGTGAGGACGCGGATGATGTCCTGCACGGTCACCGCGTCATGGTCGGGATGCCAGCAATCGAAATCGGTGACCATCGCCGCGGTGGCGTAGCAGATCTCGGCTTCGCGGGCGAGCTTGGCTTCGGGCATGTTGGTCATGCCGATCACGGCATAGCCGAGCCCCTTATACGTCATGCTCTCGGCATAGGTGGAGAATTGCGGACCCTCCATGCAGACATAGGTGCCCGCGCGCGCGATCGGAATGCTCTCCGCTTCGGCCGCGGCAGTCAGGTGAAAGCGCAGCCGCGGCGAGACCGGATGCGCCATCGAGACATGCGCCACGCAGCCTTTGCCGAAGAAGGACGATTCGCGCCTGGTGGTACGGTCGACGAACTGGTCGACCATCACGAAGGTGCCCGGCGGCAGGTCCTCCCTGAATGAGCCGCAGGCCGACAGCGAAACCAGGTCGGTGACGCCGGCGCGCTTCAGCACGTCGATATTGGCGCGGTAATTGATGTCGGACGGCGAGAGCCTGTGGCCCGCGCCGTGGCGCGGCAGGAACACGATCGGCAATCCGGCTATGGTGCCGCGGCGGAGCGGTGCCGATGGTTCGCCCCAAGGGCTTTTGATCGCCTCCTCGCGGATGTTCTCGAGACCCGGCAGATCGTAAATGCCGGAGCCGCCGATGATGCCTAGGACTGCCTGCGCCATGCTCACCCCACCAATCGGGTCGAGCTATGCCAGTTTTGCGCCAGATTTGGAACAGCGGCGCCGCACATCCCTCTGCCGTCATGCCCCGCTTCAAGCGGGGCATCCAGTACGCCGCGGCCTGTCGGCTCATGCACTAACGTCTCTGGAATACTGGATCGCCCGCCCCAGTGCGCAATTGCGCACAAGGCGGGCGATGACGACGGAATTAACGTTTGGTGGTCGTTACGCCGCCTGCGCGGCGCGAAGCTCGCCGGCGACCATGCGCTCCAGGGTCGCTACCGACTGGAAATTCTCCGGCGTGATCTTGTCTTGCGGAATGGTGAAATCGAACTCGGCTTCGACGCCGAGCATCAGATTGACCATGTCCATCGAGGTCAGCCCGACGTCGACCAGCGGCGCATCCGTCGTCACCTCGGCGGACATCGAATTCTGCTCGAGGATTCCCTTCACCAGGATCACGATCCGGTTACGAATGTCGGCATCAAAACTTGGCATCGCTGGCCTCTTCACTTCTCGTTCGTGAGCTGGGCTTATAACCGCTCAATTGCTGAAAAACTGTGTCGCGGCTTTAGCGTAAATGCTGGTTTTCATTTTAACGCTAACGCGATCGCGGAAAATCGAGACCGTTAAAATACGATGGGTTAACCGTCGATTTTGAAAAGGACGCGTTTACCCTGAATTTCATCGACGCATTTGAATTAAATCCATAGCCTTGGGGTCAAATCGCAAATTGAGGGAACGCTTGCCTCGGCATTTGACGCCGAAAGCAGGCATTCATAACAACAAAAGTCGGAGCGCGTCAGACATGAACGTCCAGGAAGCCGGCCTTCGCACCATCGTCGAACGCAGCGAGCAGCTGCTCAATCGCGGACCCTCCTTCCAGGAGCGCGCCGCAGCGGTCGCTACTGCCGCCGCGGCGGACGCCGAGGAAGTCGACCTCAAGGCGCGCTTCCCGAAAGCCGCGATCGACGCCGCCCGCGAGCGCAAGCTGCTCGGCGCGCAGATCCCGGTCGAGTTCGGCGGCTTCGGCGCCTCGATCTTCGACATCACCGAGATGTGCTACACGCTCGGACGCTCTTGCTCTTCGGCGGCGATGATCTTCGCCATGCATCAGACCAAGGTCGCCTGCCTGGTACGGCACGGCACAGGCAGCCGCTATCACGAGGCGCTGATGCGCCGCGTGGCGTCTGAGCAACTTCTGCTGGCCTCCTCCACCACCGAGGGCCAGAACGGCGGCAACATCCGCTCCAGCGCCGCTGCGGTCGAGACCGGCGAGGCCGAGATTTCGCTCAACCGCAACGCCACCGTGATCTCCTACGGCGCCGAGGCCGACGGCATCGTCACCATCGCCCGTCGCAACAGCGACGCGGCCTCTTCCGACCAGGTGCTGGTCGCTTTTACCAAAGAGAATTACACGCTGGAGCGCAGCCTCGCCTGGGAGACGCTGGGCATGCGCGGAACCTGCAGCGCGGGCTTCGAGCTGAAGGCGAAGGCACCGGCCGAACAGGTCTTCCCGGAAGCTTATGAGAAGATCCACGCCCAGACCATGACCCCGGTCGCGCATCTCTGCTGGTCCTCGGTGTGGGCCGGCATTGCGGCTGCCTCAGTCGATCGCGCCCAGCGCTTCATCCGCAAGGCCGCTCGCGGCGCCGGCGGCCAGATGCCGCCTGGAGCCGCGCATTTCACCGCCGCCAAGATGTCGCTCGCCAAGCTGCGCGCCATCATTACTGCCAATCTCGACAATTACGCCGCGCGCGAACATGACGAGCGCGCGCTGTCATCGCTCGATTTCCAGTCCTCGATCAACCTGCTCAAGGTCGAAGCCTCGGAGCTCGCGGTGCAGACCGTGATGAGCGCGATGCGCGCCTGCGGCCTCTCCGGCTATCGCAATGACGGCGAGTTCACCGTGGGGCGGCTGCTGCGCGACGTGCTGTCTTCGCCGCTGATGATCAACAACGAACGTATTCTCAGCAACATCGCCACGTCGAGCTTGATGAGCGGCGTGCCGACCTCCTTGCGCGACTGACAACAACAAAACGGAAAGACCAGCGATGAACGTCCCTGCCCCGATCCGAACCGAATCGCCCGAGCTCGCGCCGCAATCGGCCGATCCCCTCGATCATCTTGCCGACGTGCTGTTCCACAAAATGGGCACGGACGGCGTCTATGCCCGCACCGCGCTCTATGAGGACGTGGTCGAGCGCCTGGCCGCGCTGATCACGCGTAACCGCGAGCCCGGCACCGAGGTGATGCGTTTCCCGCCGGTGATGAACCGCGCGCAGCTGGAGAAATCCGGCTACCTCAAGAGCTTCCCGAACCTGCTCGGCTGCGTTTGCGGCCTGCATGGCACCGAGCGAGAGATCCACGACGCCGTCGGCCGCTTCGACAAGGGCGGCGACTGGACCACCTCGCTGTCGCCGGCCGACCTCGTGCTCTCGCCCGCCGCCTGTTATCCGGTCTACCCGATCGCGGCAAGCCGCGGCCAGCTGCCAAAGGGCGGCCTGCGTTTCGACGTCGCCGCCGATTGCTTCCGCCGCGAGCCCTCGCGTCATCTCGACCGGCTGCAGTCGTTCCGGATGCGCGAATATGTCTGCATCGGCACGCCCGACGACGTCGCCACTTTCCGCGAGCGCTGGATGGTGCGCGCGCAGGGTATCGCACGCGACCTCGGCCTCTCCTTCCGCGTTGACTACGCCAGCGATCCGTTCTTCGGCCGCGTTGGTCAGATGAAGGCGGTGAGCCAGAAGCAGCAGTCGCTGAAGTTCGAACTACTGGTGCCGCTGCGATCGGAAGACCAGCCGACCGCCTGCATGAGCTTCAACTATCACCAGGCGCATTTCGGCACGACCTGGGGCATCCAGGACGCAAATGGCGAGCCTGCGCACACCGGCTGCGTCGCCTTCGGCATGGATCGTCTCGCGGTCGCGATGTTCCACATCCATGGCACTGATCTAACCGCCTGGCCCGTCAAGGTGCGTGAGATGCTCGGCCTGACAACGCCTGTCGCTGCCGATAGCCACGGCGAAGGCTGGCGCTGAGGCGCCTTCCAGAGGACTTCGCCAATGAACGCGCTCAGGCCACAGATCCGGTGCCGGGAAATTGGCGAAGCCGATATCGACGGCGTCGCCGATCTGCTGGCGCGCGGCTTCTACGGCCGTTCGCGCGACTACTGGCTGCAGGGACTGCGGCGACAGGGGGCGCGTGACGTCCCGCAGGGCTATCCGCGCTTCGGCTACATGCTCGATCACGAGGGCGCACCCGTCGGCCTGTTGCTCCTGATCTATTCGTTGCGCGACGCGGACGGTGAGACCACGGTCCACTGCAACCTCTCGAGCTGGTATGTGGAACCGGCATTTCGCAGTTATGCGCCGATGCTGACCGGCCTCGCGCAGCGCCGCAAGGAAGTCAGCTACTTCAACATCAGCCCCGCGCCCTGGACCTGGGCGATCGTCGAGGCCCAGGGCTTTCGCGCCTACTGCAAGGGCCTGTTCTTTTCGGTGCCGGCCCTCTCAGCGGTACGGGGCTCGACGGGGATCGAGGTCATCCGATCGCATTCCCGGCAGATCGAAGGACTCGCCGATGCCGATGTCGAGCTGTTGACGCGGCATATGCGGTATGACTGCCTGAGCCTCGTGGTCCGCACACCGCAAGGCGCGTTTCCCTTTATTTTTCAGCCCGTGCGGGTCCGCCGCGGCTGGATTGCGTTGCCGGCAATGCGGCTCATCTATTGTCGCGACATCGCCGAGTATGTCGCTTGCGCGGGCCGCATCGGCCGGCTGCTGCTGCGGCTCGGCAAGATCTCGGTGATCGTCGATTCCAACGGCCCCATGCCCGGCCTTCGCGGCGTCTACACCGAGCGGGGCCGCAAATATTTCAAGGGCCCGCATTGCCCGAGGCCTGGCGATCTCACCGATACGGAGTTGGTGCTCTTCGGGCCATGAAGGGAACAACGCCCTTCAAGCCCGGCGGTCCTCGCTAACGCCGGCTCCGAAAGTCGTTCACTGGCGCGACGGCTGAAAAATGGCGGGCAAGCCTGAGAGTACCCACATGGCTGCCGATCACCGCGAGACGGCGGCGGGCATTCCGGCGGCGGACAGGGCTGACGCGCGCCCGCGAAGGAAAGTGCTCCTTAGCTGAATCCGCGATCCGTCTATGACCTCGAGGTGGCCGCAACGATTGAGGGTGTGCAGTTTTCTGCCAGGCCAAGCTGGTCCGGGCCTCAAGATCCGCCGAACGACTTGCCTGAACGTACTCGGTGAAAGCTCCAGAATTTCCGCAAGACCGAGCGCGGCTCCATATCCATTCGTGCAATCCTGGACCGGTCGCCACAGCCTTCCATTCATTCTCACGAAATTTCCCGCTGGCCGCGCGCTTGCGCGGTCCATCAGGACCGGATTGCTCGCATGGGGCAACCAGGGACCGAACAGGCTCTCGGCGTAGAAAATCGACAGAGTGTCGGAGTATCCGCCGGTCCCGTCCCGCCAGGCTCCGAAAAGATAATTCAGTCCGTTGTGCAGCGTGATGGTGACGTCAGCCAGCTCGAGCCCCGAAAGCAGCGTGCAATGACGCTCCCACCTGTCTGGAAATCGAAGGCACCTGTAGAGCGCGACGTCGCGATGCTCCGAGCTTTCCGGGATCATCCACAAATCGTCGCCGTCCTTTATCAGGAAGGGATAGGAAAGATGCCAGGGCTCTTCCAGCACGGGCATCGCCTCTCCAACAGGTCCCGTGCCGTCGAACTCGATTGCGGAAATGATCCCTTTTCCCACCCGGTGGTCGAGATCCTCAAAGAAGGCGAATGTTCGTCCCTGCCATTCGACCGGAAATGGATCCGCGTAGAAGCGATGCCCAGGATCACCAAGCACGTTCCAGCGGGGCCCCGACAGATCCCCTGACTGCAGAACATTCGTCGTCTGACTATAGCGCCATCCGACCTGCCAATGAGGAGCGTAGCAGCACAGTCGATATATTTCCTTTGCGATCGAAGTGGCCAGGCCACGCAATACATAGCCCGCGGGCCGTGGCCGGCCGCTGTTCGCAACGGAATATGCCAGTTGCGGCAAAATCCTCGGCGCCCCGGTCAGAATTGCCGTCAGCATGGTCAGGGTGCGCGCCATGACGGCTTCGAGCGCGCCACTCAGGCCCGCAGCGATTTCTCCGGAAGGATGACCGCGATCCAACACCGCGCCGTCGAGTTCGTTGACGATTTCGATAACTGGCAGATCTCCCGCCAGGATAACCGACAAGGCGGCGTTCTCCCCCGCGAGCCCGTTAAATAGCGGCCGCAGATAGAGTCGGGCCGAGCAGTCATGATCCCGTTCGGCGCCTGTAAAATCCACGACTACGTCCGCCTTGCCGACGCGGGAGAGTGGTTGTTCCGGTATAGCCTTCAATCGGTCAGCGCCACCGCTTTTCCCCTTGCGAAAGACCAGACGCTCGAGCTCGAACAGCGCTTCAAGACCGCCGGGCCGCGCTTCGGTCGTAGCCGACCATGCGATCTGAATTGGAATTTCCCGGCCCCCGACGGACAGGGCTCCGCGATTCATCCAGAGCCGAGCATGCTCAATTTCGCAGCGAAACTCGATAATCATGTCGCCCGTCTTTCCGAAGCAAACTCACGATCAAATCACCTGGTCGAGAATTTGCACGTATTCCTCGACCATCGTCTCTACTGAATAGCGCGCCCTCAGTCCTTTGGCGTTTTGCCGCAGTTCATTCCTCAGAGCGTGGTCCGTCAGCATCCTGGAAACGGCGGACGACAGCTTCGCGTTATCTGATGCATCGACGAAAAGCGCCGCGGGCTTGCCTTCGACCGACAATACCTCGCGCAAGACGGCGAGATCATTGACGACCGAAGGGACGCCGGCGCTTGCCGCCTCGACCGCCGCAAGCCCGAAGGTTTCAGCTTGCGAGGGAAACACGAAGACATCCAGGCAAGCGAGGAAACTCGCCATCTGTTGCGGAGAAATCTCTCCGATGAAATGCAGCCTGTCGGCTACTTTTAATTCGTCCGCCAAGAGCCGTAGCCGCTCCTCGTCTGCGCCCTGGCCGGCCAGCGCGAGATGCCAGGACGGCTCGCCTGCCAGAAGATGGATCGCGGCATCAAGGCGCTTGTGAGGGTGCAATCTCGCTGCGCACCCAAGCAGCGCAGGATCGGGAGGTAGTTTGAACCGTTGCCGCGCAATTCTCTTCGGCAGATCGAGCGACTTATCGTCAAATCCGTGCGCGACGTGTTTCATGCGCGAACGATAGGAGGCGGGGTAATGCGAATATTCGCGCTCCATGTGTTGCGAGTTGAGCGTTATGAATTTGAAGACACCAAGACTGCCCATGACAATGTCGGCGGCGCGGACCGGCCAGCTCATCGACATCGCGGACGACACCTGGTTGGCGATGACGGGGGCTCGGCTGACAAGGCGCGTAACAGCGCCACCGATCACGTTGCCAAAATGCTGAAACGTTAGGACCGTATCCGGCTTTACCTTCCCAAGGTGGCGGCCGAGCGTCCATAGCATTCGCAACAGCGCCAAGGGTGTGTTTGGCCGGCTCATCGCGCAGTAGAGCGTGTTGGGCGGCTCCTCAAAGGAATCCGACTTGCGGAAGAAGAACAGATTGAAAACTTCATAGCCGCGTGCACGCAGGCCTGCACCAAGGAGCCTTGAGATTTCCTGGGCGCCGGCATTCTCAGCCTGGGTCTGCATCAGAAGCACTCGCGGCATTGGCCTTTTCATGTTTGTTAAACGTGTAGCGGTCGACGACTTCATCGTTGCTCCGCGCGATTCGGTGGTTGGTTGAAATAAAGTCACGGATTGGTTGTCGGTTGCGCGCAAGGATGCTTGCCCTTTGCGTCTTAGCTACCACGCAATAATCGCGCGCAGATTGACAAGCCGAAAACGGAGTTAATACAGGCCCTTGCAGCCGGACTTCTTGCAAGACAGCGAATGATCGCAGGCAAGCGACGGCCCGATCGTTAATAAATTGGGTACTGGTCATCGCGATATGGCGTAACCGTCGGTTAACTATGAATATTTACGCTCTAGCAGGCCACTGAACAGTGACTGTCAGTTGAATTTGAGTCCAAACCCATGACGTTCGGTAGCCGCCCATCCCCGCGGAGTTTCGCCCAGGCCGAGCCCACGGCCTCGTGGGAAGCGCCCGTGGTCTCGAAAGCAAATCCGGATCGCGCCGGCACCGCCTTCATCAAGGGATCGCTCACCCTCTCCGGTGCACTTTCCTTGCTGCGAGAGAATGCACGACGCATTCTGACATTGGCCTTGGCAATCTTCGGCTTGGGAATCGTTGTTCTGATAGTTCTCCCGGTCCGCTTTGCCGCGACCGCACTGGTCGTCGTTGATCCTCGGGAGCAGCGCGTAACCACGGATCAGGACGTGCTGCCGGGCATCGGTCAGGATGCCGCGGCGCTTCAGAGTCTGATTGAAATAGCCAAATCGGACGGCTTTCTTCGGCCATTAATCGAACAGCTCAAGATCGGCAGCGACGAAGATATCGCGGGCGGTCAAACCGACCCCACACGCCTCCTCGAAAAATTCCGAAGCCGCCTTGATATTTCACGCCGCGGACTCACGTACGTCATTGCTATTTCATTTACCTCAAGCGATCCGAAGCGAGCCGCTTATTACGCCAACGCGATCGCCGAGGCCTTCGTCGCCAATCAAGGCCGCACCCGCACGGAGGCCACGGATGAGGCCGCCGACTGGCTCAAGAACCGCCTGAAGACCCTTAACGAGCGCTTGCGAGCGTCGGAGGATGCCGTTGCCACCTTCAAACTCGAGCACAAGATCGTCAATGCCGGGAAGGAATCCACGACCCAGCAATTGCGTGTGACCGATTTGACTCAGCAAGTCACCGCCGCGCGCGCTCGTACGGAGGACGCAAAATCTCGTTATGAGCAGGCGCAACGCGATCTCAAGACCAATGTCGAAGGGCCGGTGAAGCAGGACATTCTGAGCATCCTGCGAGCTCAACGCTCGGCCCTGAATGATCAAATTGCGCAAAAGAAAGCGGTGTTCGGCGACCGCCATCCGGACCTCGTGATATCGTACAGCCAACTGAACGACCTCAACAGGCAAATTGAAATCGAGCGGAAGAAGAACATCGATACCGCGAAATCCGAATATGAGGCTCAGCTGGAGCAGCAAAACTCGCTGCAAAAACAGCTCACGGCTGTCGAGACACAGATGCTGGTCGACGGTCAAGCGGTCGTCAGGCTGCAGGAGCTGCAGCGAGACGCCGAGGCCAACAAGAACATTTATGAGCAGTTCCTGTCCCGGTTCAAGGCAACGAATGAACAGCGTCTGCTGCAAAATTCCCAAACCAAGATCGTCTCGCTTGCCATTCCTCCAATTCGTCCAACGCGTCCACCGCTCGCTTTGCTCCTCGCGGCGCTTGCCATCGCATCGATATTGACGTCGACAGCCGCCGTTGGGATGATGAAGAGCGAATCGAATGATCCTGCCCCTGCTCGGTCTCCTGCGCATACGGCAAGAGGCGGCTCGCCTGGTCTGCAAGTCGCAGGTTCGGCTTCTGCCTTGCCACCGGCCCGAGCGCTGCCGAACCTACCCGTATGGGCCCGGATTCCAGATCTGACGCCTCCTAAAACGATTTGGCAAAAGCCGATTACCGCGGCAGCGGAACTCGACTTGGGCGCCTACCTCCGTCCGTTTGTTGAAAAAATCGAGCGTGCGCCGGGCCCTGCTGGAAAAGTCGCGCTCGTGTTGTCAGTTGGCAAAAGTGCCGGCGGCACTTCCGTTGCGCGATCTCTGAATCGCACGGCCGTGAACCGGGGAATGCTGAGCGTCCTGATCCAGGTGCAGCCCGAATTGGCCGGTGCCGGGGCTGCCGCGGCCGAATACCAGGGTGGCGCCACTATGGCAGGCGTTCAGTCGGTGAACGAGTTGCTGAGTGCCGGCAAGAAAGCAACCTCGGGGCCTGCGGAGGATATTCGTTCCGAGTTCGATTTGATTGTCCTTCATGCAACATGTCTCGCCTTGCAGCCCGACGCTGTTACGCTGGCCGCGCAGGCGGATTTGATCATCCTGGTGGTTCGCGAATCCGAACTTGATTCGGGTGCCATGCGAAGGATTGCCGCAGCCGTGTCCAGATTCGACCGCGTGCCGAGTGGTCTCGTCATTAACCATGCAGCCATGGACTCGGCGTCTCCTCTTCGTGAAGCGGGCTAGCGGTTTTGACGAATACACGGTAGCCGTCGTCCCCGCTAATCTGTAGGTTTCGTGAGGCCGGCAGCACCATACCGGTCTTCAACTCTGGTGGACCGCCGTGGCCTGCAAAGGAAAATTGCTTATTACTGCGGTCTTCCTGTCGATTTCATTCGGCCCATCGACTTCGGCGAACACCTGTGTGGCTCTGCCGAATACGGTCTCGCCGGACAAGCTTTCTGCATTGTCCCGCGGGTTCAATGCGGACGGCTGGATCAACGGTCCCAGGTCCGCAGCTCCAGGCTCGGGATTGTTGCAGCAGCTTCGCAGGGCGGGAATGAGCCATGTCCGGTTGCCGGTGCCCGCGGAGCGCATCATGCGCTGTTTCGCTTCGCAGGCAGAACGAGAGGAGACGCTGCGGACGCTCGACCAAGCCCTGGAGATACTCACGTCTCTCGGCTACTCCACGTCCGTGGATCTTCATCCCGGCGAGCGTTTCAATCGGATGCACCGGGAGGATCCGAAAGCGTCGTTGCGCGAGATCGAGGATGCGTGGACCGGCCTGGCCGGGGTCATCCGATCGTATCCGGCCGATCGTATCTTTGCCGAGCTACTCAATGAGCCCGATCTGGATGCCCACAGGTGGCAAATCGAAGTCGAAGCGCTCGCTGCCTTCGTTCGCCGGTTGCTTCCCGACACCACCCTCGTTGTCGGGCCGGTCAACTGGCAGCGGGCGGACTCGCTTCCGGAGTTCCGTCCGTTGCCGGATGGGAATACGGTTTACGCCATCCACTTCTATGACCCCATGGTGTTTACCCACCAAGGGCACTGGAATACGCAAGAGCCGCTTCACCGGATCAAAGGACTGCCCTACCCGATCAATGCCAAGGATACCAGGGTTCAGCTGATCCGCCGCGAGTTGCAGGACGAGAACGCGACGGGAGCGCTTGGTATGCTCGACCGTGCGATTGCCACTGGCGATGGAAAGCCCGGAATCGATCGGTGGCTTGAACCCGCTGTTGCGTGGCAGCAGCAATTCTCGCGACCGATCATCATCAACGAATTTGGCGTGTTGAAGGCCGGCGCGCCCAGGGAAAGCCGATTGCGCTGGCTCTCCCTGGTGTCCTCTTATGCTCGGGAGCATTGTTGGGGCTGGGCGCATTGGGAGCTGGCTCAGGGGTTCGGCCTGCTTGACGACAGCACGGGCAAGCCCGATGCCGACGTGTTGCGGGCATTGCTCGGTCCCGAATAGAGAGCCCAAGCGTTCAACTGCTTCCGCGACTGCGATTGCTCTCGGCTTGCCTGAGACAAAGCGTTCAGTCGGTCGTATCGGCCGCAGACCACATAAGTCGCAGCTTGGACGGCCTAAGACGAGCCAGCACGAGGATCGACGGATCGACATGCGTCAGCCGGCGACAAAGCACGTTGAGAGCGATCGTGGCAAGCGCCAGCGAAACGGTCGCCGAAATCGCAGCACCCAGCACGCCGAGCAAAGGAATGAGAACGACGAAGCCGAGCAGGCGAAGCACCACATTGGCGGCGACGACGGGAACATATTTGCCCTCGTGACCCGTCAATTGGAGAATGGCGGCAGCCGGACCGCCAGCCGCCTGAAAGGCTGTCCCGATCGACAACACGATCAGCACCCATTGCTGGGGGGCAAAGTGGGGGCCAAACAAACTGAGCAGATAGGGAGCGCCGATCCAGATAATGGGGAGTCCGCCGACGACGCACAGCGCGGTGACCTCGGCCATGAGCTGGAGGGTACGTTCAAATTCGCCGTGGTTCTTGCTAAAGTAGAGCGAGGGCAGTCGGCGCGCCGCAAAAGTATACAAAGCAGCCGACAGCATCGCGAAGATATTCGCCAAACGAGACGCTGCAAAATAAACGCCGGCGGTTACCGGACCCAACATCCAATACACCAGGATGACGTCGAAATACTGGTTTACTGCTTCGAGGATCGACGCGAGCCAAAAACGAAGTGCGCTCCTGGTCCAGCGAGACGTTTCCGATCGCGCCGGCACATTGCGCAGGTTCGGCAGGGCGCGCGCAATCGAAAAGACCTGAACGGCCAACCCGAGCGCCATCGCAATCGCAATCAGGGCGAATAGCTCGATGGGTTCCAGACGTCCATGACCAAACAACACCGCGAGCAGGACGAGGACCACGGCAACCCGCCAGAAAAATTCCCGATTGCCTTCTCCCATCAGAATGCTGACCAGAGATCGCGCGATCTGGCTGCCGAGCATCAACCCGGCATTCACGGCCGTGAAGGCGCACACGCCAAATATCAATGGCCACGACTGGCCCCTGCCCATCGCTAGCGCTGCAATTGCGGAAATCGCGATCGACATCGCGACGAAAGATATCTTCAGACTGGAGCGCAGGACACCTTTTATGAGGCTGGGCTGCTCGTTCACCTGGTATTCGTTCAGGAACCGAACCAGAAGCAACTCCTGGCCAACCAGGCCCACCACCGATGCGGTCTGGGCAACGGAAAGCCAGGTCGCGAAATCGCCAAAGGCATCGGGCGACATCACATGTGCCGCCAGAGAGAACATCGCGAAGGCAAGCCCTCCGCTGCCGACCTTCAGGAGAATGGTTCCGGCAACCCCGCGCGTCACATCACGCCGTATCAGCTGGAGAATAAAATCAATCATGAGACGTACAGCACATCTCTCATTTCAAGATGCTCGCGGCGACCTGGAGGCCCAGCAATAGCACGCCCGCGAACCGGGAGTGTTAATGTTCGGGCTTCTGCTATTCTGCTGTTGGCATTGGTCAATATCAACCTGGACCGGCGGAGGCTTTGGTTCCCGAGGGACACCAACGAAACGAACTGGCTGAGCGGTACAACCGCCGCGGAGGTGCGAAAGCGATTTCAAGAAGCGCTTGCGCACCAACAGTATCACCTTGAGACGTTGCACTGCTTCACTGCTTGTTTGGTTCCCTTTGCGGCGTGCGCCGGCGAGGACCTCGCATCGGGGACCATGTAAATTCCGTTATCGTTAACGAATCTTTACACATTCCAAGCTATCGCGATTTCTGCTCGATCCCGAGGCACGACGTATGACTGGCCGGTACCAACCACAGTATCAGACCGAGCTACTCGGCATCCCCCGGCAATTGCCTGGTCCTTGGCGCGAGCTGACCCCGACGATATTCATTGCCATCGCATCGATCAGCTTTGCTCCCGTCTTGCACGTCGCCAGTCCCTTTCTGGCCGTTGCCGTCGAGACGTTCATCGGCATCGCCATCGTGCTCGCAGCTCCGACGCATGCGCCGGCAATCGCGATCTTCGTCCTGCTTTTCCAGAACCTGTTCGTCTCGGTGCTGTCGCCCTTGGTTCCGACCCCATCCGATCTGGATTTCATCAAAGGCTATAATTTTCTTGTCTGCTCCGTCATGTGGCTGGTGACGTTTGCGCTTTATGCGCTGGGCCAAAGGAAACAGTCGCCTGAAGTCAACAAGATCATGCGCTGGGGTTTCGCCGCACTGGCTGTGGTGGTGTTGTATTTCGCGATCGGCTTCACCATGAATGGCCAAGCGGCATCGGTCTACCTGCGCAATATCGTTCTTCCGTTGTTTCTGTTTCAGCTTTCATTGCTGACGGCCGCAACCTATGAGATCCGCGCCACGCCATTCCTGGTGGCGCTCGCGGTCATTCTCATTCTTTGCGGCTACATCGAGTTTGCATTCCGGGACTTCTGGCTGGCCATCACGAATGGCTACACGTTCTGGGGTTTCGATGAGCTCAAGGCTACCCATTCGGGCACCTGGGAAGCGGAGATGCGAATGACGGGAAATGTGCCCGTCGACTTGAAAGATCGCTTCAGCTTCGACTTCCTGAATACTCCTCTGCTCGAGGGGACAGGTCTTTCGAAGCTCTTGCGCATCCACGGACCGAACATGAGCGCGATCAGCTTCGGGTACGGGATCGCCTTTTTTTTGCTTTTCCTGCTTTCGGTGGGGCGTCCCCTTTTGGCCATCGCTGCGCTACCCCTGCTGATTTTTTGCAGTGTGAAGGGAGCGCTCATCATGGTGATATTCGTGGTCGCGGCCTGGATATCGACGCGTCTGCTCGGCGCCCTGGTGACGCTAGCGCTCGGCTTGTCGGCTCTGATTGCGTTCGCGATTGTTGCGATCCATGTGGGTTTGCAGATTGGCGACTATCACGTCATTGGCCTCATGGGGGGCTGGCACGGATTCCTCGAAAAGCCGCTTGGCCGGGGTCTGGGAGTTGGTGGAAATCTGTCAGACGGCTATTTCTCGATCGACTGGAGCGCAGCACAGCAAGCCGGAACCATCGATGGAGCGGTCGAAAGCGCGATCGGCGTCTTGCTGTACCAAATGGGCATCGCCGCGCTTGTGCCGCTCGGCTTTTACTTCGCGATGGCCCTAAAGGCCTGGCGGCTATACGCCTCATCCGGAAACTTGACCCAAGGCCTTGCGGGCTTTGGTGTCATGGTCGTACTGTTAAACGGGATGTTTCAGGAAGAGGCCTTGTTCGCGCCGCCGGCGCTGGGACTTCTGTTCGCGCTCACCGGACTTGTCATCGGAAGCCGTATCAGAATGGAAACAGTCTTCGACCGGGATGCGGAGCTCGGTTCGCCCACCCGCTACCAACCTGCGGCATAGGCTGTACGGCGGGTTCGAACTCGCATCGCCCCAGAATGACAAACACAAATCTTACGCCGCCATCCGCCGCGCGTGCGCGAAATCCCAATAGAGTTTTCGCGCACGGGTGTAGAAGCGCCCTGGCGAAAGCTGGCGGTCGTCGATCCGGATGACCGGGGCGACCTTGGCGAAATTGCCGCTCGAGAAGATCTCGTCGGCGCCTTGAAAGTCTTCGTAGCGCAACGTCTTCTCGACCACCGTCACGCCATCGCCGCGCAACAGCTCGATCACGCGCTGGCGCGTGATGCCGTTGAGGAAGGTGCCGTTCGGCGCCGGCGTATAGACCACGCCGTCTTTTGCCATGAACACATTGGCATTGCCGAACTCGGCGACATTGCCGAGCATGTCGAGCATCAGGCAATTCTGGAAGCCGCGTGAGGCTGCTTCGATCAGCGCACGCGAATTGTTGGGATAGAGACACGCCGCCTTGGCATCGACCGGCGCGGTCTCCATGGTCGGACGGCGGAACGGCGACAGCGTGATCGCACTGGCCGACGCCTCCGGCATCGGCGCCTCGTAGATGCACAGGCACCAGTTGGTGGTATCAGGGTCGAACAGCACACCGCCGCCGCTGCCATGCTGAGCCCAGTACATCGGACGGATGTAAAGCTCGGCATTGGCCCCGAAGCGGGCGATGCCCTCGCGCGCCAGGCCGATCCAGGTCTCGGTATCGACCACCGGCTTGAGCCGGAAATTGGTCGCGGACCAGTTCACGCGCGCACAGTGGCGGTCGAGATCGGGCGCGACACCCTCAAAGGCGCGCGCGCCGTCGAACACGGTCGAGCCGAGCCAGGCCGCGTGCGTGCGCGGCCCCATGATCGGCGCGTTGCCCTCGTGCCATTGCCCTTCGAAAAACGTCCAGGTCTGCGAATAGCTGACGGGCTTGATGATGTTTGTCATGTGTCGATCCAGCACATTGAACGTTAAACATCCTTGTCCGGATTGCCCGGCGAATCCACATTAGTCGAAGACCGGGGCCAATTCACGGCGGATCGACCGTCATGGTAAGCTCTCGTGGTTAACCGGAACCGACATGCCGCTCGATCCCCTCGCCAAACGCCTGCTCACCATGATGGCTGCGGCCGCGCCCGCCGAGCGGCGAAGGCCGACAACGAGCGAGCGCCGCGCATCGCTGGCCAAGCTGATGCAGTTCGCACGAACCGATGCGACCAACGTAAGCGCGACCGACGGCACTCTGCCTGGACCGGGCGGCGAGATCGCCTATCGTCTTTACGCGCCCGAGAGTGACGGACCCGCGCCCGGGTTCGTCTTCTTCCATGGCGGCGGCCTGGTCGCCGGCAGCGTCGAGACCCATGACCGCGTCGCTGCGGCGCTTGCAGACGCGACAGGCTGCAGGCTGATCTCGGTCGATTATCGTCTGGCGCCGGAGCACAAGTTCCCCGCGGCAATCGAGGACGCCATCGCCGCGACCGCGTTCGTCGCGCACAACGCGGCCAGTCTCGGCATCAATGCTGAAAAGCTCGTGGTCGGCGGGGATTCCGCCGGCGCCACGCTGGCTGCCGTGGTGTGTCAACACGCGCTCCGGCATGGCCCGGCCATTGTCGCGCAATGCCTGATCTGCCCGGTGCTGGATTTTGAAGAGACTTCTCCGTCGCGCGAAACGTTCGCCGAGAACCATTTGATCGATCGGGCGACGCTGGAAGCCGACCTCGCCGATTATCTGCCCGATGGAACCGACCCGGCCGACGTCAGGATTTCGCCGCTGCGCGCGCTGCATGTCGCAGGCCTTCCCGCCGCCATCATCCACACCGCCGAATTCGATCCGATGCGCGACGAGGGCAACGCCTATGCGCGCAAGCTGCTCGCGGCCGGCGTCAGCGTGGAACACGTTTGCCA
Organism: uncultured Alphaproteobacteria bacterium; assembly: GCA_963821965.1. Taxonomy (GTDB): domain Bacteria; phylum Pseudomonadota; class Alphaproteobacteria; order Rhizobiales; family Xanthobacteraceae; genus Bradyrhizobium. Next base: position 679,494 of record CAWGFY010000010.1, on the reverse strand, counting down.
CGAGGGCATGATCCACAATTTCCACGCCATGAGCGCCGTGCTGCCGCAGGCGCGTCTGATCCTGTCACAGATCGGTGAACAGGTGCGCCGCGCGGTTGGCTAACGATATGTGAAAAGTTGTTTCAAATTTTACTTAACTCTCTGCGTTTCATTAGGGTTATTTCATCAATCTTGCCGCTAATTATTGCTCGTTTCATCCCTCGCCTCTAATCCAGACAGCAGCGCAAGAACGGCACCGGCAAAGAGTGCGTTGCGCTGGACGCGGAGGCCGACGATGCGCAACGAGACGATCGCTATTCACGCGGGCTACGAGCCCGATCCGACGACCAAGTCCGTCGCCGTCCCGATCTACCAGACCGTCGCCTATGCCTTCGACAGCGCCGACCACGGCGCCGCTCTGTTCAATCTCGAGAGCGAAGGTTTTCGCTACAGCCGCATCGCCAATCCGACCACCGCGGTCCTCGAGAAGCGCGTCAGCGAGCTCGAAGGCGGCGTCGGCGCGCTTGCGGTCGCCACCGGCCAGGCCGCGCTGCATTTCGCTTTCGTCAATGTCGCCGATGACGGCGGCAACATCGTTTCCGTGCCGCAGCTTTACGGCACCACGCACACCCTGCTCGGCCATGTGCTGCCGCGTCAGGGCATCAAGGGGCGCTTTGCCGACAGCGACCAGCCCGACGCGATCGAGCGGCTGATCGACGACAACACCAAGGCGGTGTTCGCCGAGACCATCGGCAATCCCGCCGGCAATGTCTGCGACATCGAGGCGCTGGCGAAGGTCGCGCATCGCAACGGCGTTCCGCTGATCGTCGACAACACGGTGGCGACGCCGATCCTGCTCAAACCGTTCGACTACGGCGCCGACATTTCGGTGCATTCGCTGACGAAATTCCTGGGCGGCCACGGCACCACGATGGGCGGCGCCATCGTCGACAGCGGCCGCTTCCCCTGGAAGAATCACGCCGATCGCTTCCCGTCCTTCAACAAGCCGGACGCCTCCTATCACGGCCTTGTCTATGCCGAGCGCTTCGGGCCGACGGCCTATATCGAGCGGGCGCGCAGCATCTATCAGCGCACCATGGGCTCGGTGCTGTCGCCGTTCAACGCCTTCCTGCTGCTGCAGGGCATCGAGACCGTGGCGCTGCGCATCGAGCGTCACGTCGAGAATGCGCGCAAGGTCGCGGAATTCCTGCGCAAGGATCCCCGCGTCGCCTGGGTCAACTATGCCGGCTTCCCAGACAGCCCCTACTACGCGCTGGTCGAGAGATATCTCGACGGCAATGCCTCCTCGCTGTTCACCTTCGGCATCAAGGGCGGCATGGATGCAGGCAAGGCCTTCTACGATTCGCTGAAGCTGATTACGCGCCTCGTCAATATCGGCGACGCCAAGTCGCTCGCCTGTCACCCTGCCTCCACCACGCATCGCCAGATGTCGTCGGAGCAGCAGCGCATGGCCGGCGTGCTACCGGAAACCATCCGCCTCTCGATCGGCATCGAGCACATCGACGATATCATCGAGGACATCGATCAGGCGCTGGCAGCGGCCTGTGCGGGATCATCGCGGCTCGAGGCCGCGGAGTAAGGCTGGCGGTTCGGCCATGACGCTCCTGTTCGACAAAGCTCGGCCGATCAAGAGCCCGGCGCTGGCGCCTGCACAGGACGCATTCGGACGCGCCGGGGGCGAACTGACCATCGGGCTGATCAACAACATGCCAGACAGCGCGCTGAAGGCCACCGAGCGCCAGTTCATGCGGCTGGTGCAGGCCGCCTCAGGCCACGTCCGCGTCAGCTTCCATTGTTTCTCGCTGTCGACGGTTGCCCGATCCAAGCAGGCAAGCGAGCACATCGCACAGGACTATGCCGACATTGCCGATCTGGATCGGCTGCAGATCGACGGCTTGATCGTGACCGGCGCCGAGCCGATCGCTCCATCGTTGCCGGATGAGCCGTTCTGGAGCGAACTCACCGAAATCATCGACTGGGCCAGGACCAATACCCGCTCGACGATCTGGTCGTGCCTCGCGGCCCATGCCGCCGTTAAGTACCTCGACGGTATCGAACGGCATCGGATGAACGAGAAATGCTCCGGCGTCTACGATTGCAGCAAGGCCGGCGACGACTGGCTGACACGCGGTCTGCCCCCCACGCTCAAGGTCTCGCACTCTCGTTACAACGAGCTCAGGGAGAACGAGCTGACCGCACGCGGCTACGAGATCCTGACGCGGTCCGACATCGCCGGCGTCGACATCTTTGCACGGCAGCTGGAAAGCCGCTTCATCTTCTTCCAGGGCCATCCCGAATATGACGCTTCGTCGCTGCAGCGGGAATATATGCGCGATCTCGCGCGCTTCCTCTCCGGCGAGCGCGACAGCTATCCCAATATCCCCGTCGGCTATTTCGACGCGGCGACGGTCGCACAACTCGAAGGCTTCGAACGGCGGGCGCGCGCCAATCGCGATCCCGTACTGGCGGCCGAACTGCCAGGACTGACGCTCCGCTCCGACATCGCTGCAGGTGCGGCGGCCAACACCATCTTCCGCAACTGGCTCGGCTTCCTTCGCGAGGAAGCGCGCGAGCCCGCGTCGACGCGGAAATGATCATGGCTGCCTTGTCGAACTTCAGAGCGCGCCTCTCCAATCGCTTGGCCCGGCATCTCTTCGCCGCGCCGATGCAGCTTAAGAGCAGGCAGCCGATGGTGAGCTTCACCTTCGACGACATCCCGCTAAGCGCCGCCACCGTCGGCGCGCCGATGCTGGAGGACTTTGGTGGGCGCGGAACCTTCTATGTCGCCGGTGTCCTGGTCAATCGCCACACCGATCAAGGCGAGAGCATCGATTCCGGCGGAATCGTGAGGCTTCACCGCAGCGGCCACGAGATCGGCTGTCATACGTTCTCGCACCAGCGCGCGATCGACCTCGACGCGAGGACGATGGCGGCGGAACTCGAACAGAACCGCCGCTTTCTCGAAGGGCTCGACGCCTCGATCAAGCTGGAGAATTTCGCCTATCCCTATGGGCTCGCGACGGTGGCTCGCAAGCGGCAGCTGACCAACAACTTCCGCTCCGCGCGCGGCATCCTGCCGGGCGTCAACAGCGGCACGATCGATCTGCAGTTCCTGCGCGCGACCCCGTTGATCGACAAGGACATCGACTGCGCCGGCGTCGACCGTGCCTTCGATGAAGCCATTGCCACCAACGGCTGGCTGATCTTCTACACCCACGACGTGGCTGATACCCCGAGCCGGTGGGGCTGCACGCCGGGCTTGCTGCGTCATGCGCTGGATGCGGCCAAGCGACGCAATATGCCGATGCTCAGCGTCGCGGAAGCCTTGCAGCGCGCCGGAGCCTAGGTCGACGCTCAAGCTGTTTTAGGCGGCGCGCCGACATAACCCATGAACAGGATCAAGCCGGTCTTGCGGTCGCGCAGCGCAAACACGAACGGCTTGTCGACGATCATCTTGACATGGTCGTCAGGCGCGATCGATCGCGTCGTCACCACGGCGGTCGCGGCCGCCGCCTCGGTGCCCTCCTCCGACAGCCGCAATTCCAGCTTCTGCACCACACGGCTGATGATCAGGTCGTCGTCGGAGAATTGCTCCAGCGCATCCTTGCGCTGACGCGCGTCCCGCAGGCCCATTGCGTCCAGCGGCCGCAGCAATTCTTCCACCGATGACAGCGACAGTTTCGGCATGCCGATTTCGCCGTTCCGCGTCTCAAAGCCCTGGCCACCGAGCCAGCCCGCGACCGGCGCAAAGTCCGCCGGGTTCGTCGGCGCGGATTTGGTCGTCACCACCACCAGCTTGAAATCGTCATGGGCATAGCCGAGCTCGCCGGCGATGAACCGCTCGTCCTGGCGGAATGCGAATTTGGCGACCGGCGAATGCATCATCGCGACGTCGACATTGCCCGACAGCGATTGAAATTTCTCGGTTTGCGTCTTGGCCTGATTGAATTGAACCTGCCACTTGTCCTTGAAGTAAAGCGCGTTGACGGCGACGAGGCCGAGCGTCTCCGGCGCCTCCTCCAGGATCGAGGGAATCAGATCGCGCGTCTTGTCCTTGACCCAGCGGTTGATGCGATCGACGATCTCGGGATTGCTGAGGCTGTCGACCAGCACGTCCGCGCCGGCGCCTGACAGGCCGAGCAAAGCGAGTTGCTTCGGTCTCACGGCGCGGTCGAAGGCCAGCAAATTGGCCAACGCCAGCGGACTATCGCCCGCGCTCTTTGCGATGATTGCGGACACGCCGTTGCGCAGGCTCCGCAAATCCTCGTCCGCCTGCGTCCGCCGCGCGACGTGCTTGAAGCCGAGGGTGCGATGAATGGCCGAGCGCATCATGTTGCCGGCGCCGAGATCGACGAACGACAGGATCGATGCGATGCTCGCAGGCGAAACCACGAAGTTGCCGGCGGCGTCCGCCTTGCCGCGGCCTGCCAGATAGCGGATCAGGTTTTCGCCGAGCCGGGCTTGCGCTGCGAGAAGATCGTCGCTGCCGATCGCCTTGTTGTTCGGGTTGGTGGCGCTGGCAGCATCGAGGATCGCCGCATAGGCATAGCTGTTGGCAAGCCCGGCGAGGCCGACAAGGCCGGCCTTGAGCAACAGTCTCCGTTCGACCGATAGAGGTTTCATGTCCCGCCTCATGAAAGCCGCCGCGCCCACGCGCAGGCAAATCCTAGCACGTTATCCCAACATTGTGACCGGGTGGATGTGACCGGGATCACTCAGCTCCTTGCCTGAAGCCGTACGCCGACGAGACGAGACGACATCCGTCGCGTCGACAGCAGAGGCGGTTCACGGCGCGCGGCGACATCCCCTGAGAAACAGCGCGGCGCAGGTTTTCGCGCGTTGCTCGAGTTCGCTGCGGCCAGGTGGTGGCCGATGCCCGAACATCGCCGCGCGTAAAGGCTGGAGCGCGAGCATACCGAGCAGCATTCCGGCGGCGACATCGGGATCGTCGAGTGCGATCGTGCCGCGCTTCACCTGCAGACGCAGCCAATCGGCCAGCGCGCCCTGCGTTCGCATGATTGCCTTGTTGAAGAAGGCCTCGGCGATATCGGGGAATTTGTCGCTCTCGCCGGCGACGACGCGCTGAAGCGCGATCACCTCACCGTCGAGCATCAGTTCGCCGCACATCAGCAGGGCCTCCCCAAGCGCCGGCTCGACGTCGCCGCCGTCACAGGCGCGCAGTTTCACAGTCGAGACCAGCGCATCGGTGCGCTCGGTCACCATTCCCTCGAACAGCTCCACCTTGTTGGGGAACAGCCGATAGAGCGTCTTGGTCGAGACGCCGGCGGCACGCGCGACGCTGTCCATGCTCGTGTCGGCAAATCCGGTGCCAGCGAATTGCTTGCGTGCGGCATCGACGATGACGGCGCGCGTTTCCTCGTCGCAGCGCATCTGCGGCCGCCCACGGCCGCGCTGTGGCTCCGCCGGGCCGCCGTCTTCACCGCCTCTCATCTTTGTGACCGCCATGCTTTTACATGATGCCTGTCATTCTATTGACAGTCCCAACGTAGGCGCTATTTTGGAAAACGTCAAGTTTCCTATTTATCCTCGCCAAGCGGAAGGAGATTTCCCTTTCTTGGCAACGGGATAGCCGCCCCAGGAGGGCATCATGAGCCGTCATACCGCATCTTTCGAAGCCGAGCGCGAAGTCCCAGCAGGAGTGGCGCAGGAGCTGCTCGCAGAACCGAATCCACTGCCAAATCCAGCGGTTAACCCGGTCCCGGTGACCCTGCCCGCGGCCAAGTCCACCGGCCGCTTCCGCCAGCTCCTGCTGGCGGGCGTCGCCATCGCCGCGTTGGCCGGGACGTCTTGGTACGGCTTTGACTATTGGACAGTCGGCCGCTTCCTGGTTTCGACCGATGACGCCTATGTGCGCGCCGACAGCACCACCATCGCGCCGAAGGTGTCCGGCTATCTGCGCGAAGTGCTGATCGGCGACAACGAGCATGTGAAGGCCGGCCAGGTGCTGGCGCGGATCGACGAACGCGATTTCAAGGTCGCGCTCGATCAGGCCCGGGCCGACGTCGGCTCAGCGCAGGCCACCGTTGCGAGCAAGCGGGCGCAGCTCGAGGTGCAGCAGTCAGTCATTGCAGCGGCAAAGGCGACCATCGGGGTCGACATCGCGAACCAGACTTTCGCCGGCCAGGAGAACAAGCGCTACACCGATCTCGCCGCTACCGGTTACGGTAGCCAGCAGAATGCGCAGGCCGCGCAGTCCAAGAACGCCAGCGCGGAAGCGGCGATCCTGCGGGACCAGGCCAATCTGGTGTCCGCGTTGAAGCAGGTCGACCTGCTCAAGGCCGAAATCGTTCAAGCCGAGGCGGCCGCGGCCCGCGCATCCGCGCTGCAGGCGCAGGCCGAGCTCAATCTCGGCTACACCACCATATCAGCGCCGATCGACGGCGTGGTCGGCAATCGCACGCTGCGTGTCGGACAATACGTGCAGGCCGGTACGCAATTGATGTCGGTTGTGCCGGCCTCCGGCGCCTATGTGATCGCCAACTACAAGGAGACGCAGCTCACTCACGTCCGCGGAGGCCAGTCGGTCGACATCTCCGTCGACATGTTCCCCGGCCGGGTGGTGCACGGCCACGTTGACTCGCTGGCGCCAGCCAGCGGCCAGGAGTTCGCGCTGCTGCCGCCCGACAACGCCACCGGCAACTTCACCAAGATCGTGCAGCGCATTCCCGTGAAGATCGTGCTCGAGGGCGGCGCGCCGATCGAGTTGCGGCCGGGCATGTCAGTCGTTCCCCACATTTCGACGAAACTTCAGGGCGACTCCAGGTCGGACGCACCTTCGAAGATCGCGTCGCTCCAGAGGTGATGCCATGAGTGCCCTCAGCCTTTCAGCCCCGACACAGCTCCCGCGGAGCGCGCCGGCTGCAGTCGCCAGTACCCCCCGCGCCAGCTCGACGGTGTGGATCGCCATTCTCGCCGCGATGATCGGCGCATTCATGGCGATCCTGAACATCCAGATCACCAACGCCTCGCTGCTCGACATCGAAGGCGGCATCGGCACCGGCGTCGACAACGGTTCCTGGATCTCGACCTCGTACCTGATCGGCGAGATCGTGGTCATTCCGCTGACGGATTATCTCAGCCGCGTCTTCTCCTTCCGCAACGTCATGCTTTGGTTTGCGACACTGTTTGCGATCTTCTCGGTGCTGTGCGCCTTCACCACCGACCTGCCCTCGATGATCGCGATGCGCGCCTTTCAGGGCTTCTTCGGCGGCGTGCTGATCCCGATGGCCTTCACGCTGGTCTTCACCAAGCTGCCGAAGCAGCAACAGCCGATCGGGCTTGCCATGTTCTCGCTCGCGGTGACGTTCGCTCCGGCGATCGGCCCGACCATCGGCGGCTATCTCACCGAGAATTACGGCTGGCAGACCATCTTCTTCGTCAACGTCGTGCCGACTGCGATCATGGTCGTGTTGCTCTCTCTCACCCTCGAGCGCCAGCCGATGAATCTCGGCCTGTTGCGGGACGGCGACTGGCTCGGCATCGCGACCATGGCGATCGGGTTGTCGGCACTGCAGGCCGTGCTCGAGGAAGGCAACAAGGACGATTGGTTCGGCTCGCCCTTCATCGTGCGGCTCGCGGTGATCTCGGCAGTCAGCCTCGCCCTGTTCATCTGGATCGAGCTCACCGTGGAGAAGCCGGTGCTGCGGCTGCGGCTCTTGACCCAATGGAATTTCGGCATGGGCACGGTCGCCGCCGTCTTCCTCGGCTTCGCCCTGTTCGGCTCGGTCTATCTGCTGCCGGCCTATCTCGGCCAGGTGCAGCGTTACAATGCCGAGCAGATCGGCAACGTGCTGGCCTGGACCGGCCTGCCGCAGCTTCTGTTGATTCCGCTGGTGCCGAAGCTGATGCAGCGCTTCGATGCGCGCCACATCGCGGTCACCGGTCTGCTGCTGTTCGCTGCGAGCTCCTTCATGAACATCTGGATGTCGCTCGACTATTCCGGCGACCAGTTCTGGCTACCGAATATCGTGCGCGCCGTCGGCCAGGCGCTGACTTTGGCCCCGCTGAGCTCCGTCACGCTCGGCAGCGTCGCGCCGCTGGATGCGCCGGCCGCCTCCGGCATCTCCAACATGATGCGTAATCTCGGCGGCGCGATCGGCACCGCGGTGCTGGCCACCATCGTCACCAAGCGCGAGCAATTCCACTCCAACATCATCGGCCAGTCCGTCGATCTCGGCCGCGAGGAAGTACGTACCCGGATCGCCCAGCTGACCAACTACTTCATCTCGCACGGCGTGCCCGACCCGGCCAATGCGCGGCATCAGGCGATCGTCGCGCTGGGCAACATCGTCAAGCGCCAGGCGCTGGTGATGGGTTTTTCCGACACCTTCGCGGTGATCGGCGTCGTACTGCTGCTCGCGGCCATTGCAATGATGATGCTGCGCAAGGTCAGTGCCGGCGCGGGCAGCGGCGGCGCGCATTGAGACGCGCCTGCCAACCAACAAAACGGGCCCGCGCTCACGCCGGGCCCTTTGGCTTGGATCGATCCGTCAGTAGCGCGCGACCACCGGGCCCCAGTTGAACTTCACGTTCAGGCCAGCGCGGATGATGTCGTCGGTCAGCTTGGTGTCGCGGGTCACGAAAGTGAGCCCCCCGATCGTGATCGGCGGAACGAAATACTGCTTGGTTTCGAAACCGGCGTGGAGATATTCGACCTTCAGCGTCACGTCGAACGCGCCGCCAGTCCACACCGCAAATTCGCCACCGAGACCGGCGACCCAGCCTGTTCGCGCACGCGACTCGCTGACCGTGCCGACGGCCGGATTTGTGGCGGTGACCTGCGTGCCGGCATACGCGACACCCGCGGTCCCATAGACCATGAAGCGATCGATGGCGTAGCCGAAGCGGCCGCGGAAGGTGTCGAGCCACTTCTCGCGCGTCTCGCTGACGGTCGCCGTGTTGAACGGCGGCAGATCGTTCGTGCTGCCGCGCTTGTTGGTCCAGGAAAAATCGGCCTCGCCGCTGACAACGAAATTGCTCATCTGGATGTTGCAGCCGACGGTGCCGCCGGCGATGCCGCCCTTGATCGTCATGCCGCCGGTGATGGTCGCGTTGGGAAAGGCGCCGGAATTTGCGATCTGCTCGCCCTGGCCGCTGGCACCGCCACCCTCGACGCCGACATAGCAGCCGGTCCACGAGAACAGGATCGGCGCGGGCAGCGCGGCCTTCATGGGAGGCGCCACCGGAAAATCCGCGGCCGAGGCCGCCGACGCCAGGCTCACGAACGCCGCTGCAAGCGGAAAAAGCTTTTTCATCTTGACGCCCCAGACACGTATTTTGCGGGACAATATCAGCGCGGCCGGCGTTCGCCTGTGACTGTACGGCAACGCTCGGCTTAAAAGCGTGAGCCGGGCCGGCTGCGGCGCCGGGGTGGCAAAGGAAAAGGCGCTGGTATTTTGATACTTCCGCTCCTTGCCCGATCTTGCTGCACGCTGGAGTGCGCAAAATTCGCGGCCATCCGCCCCCGCCGCCGTGATAAGCCCCGAGGCGACCGACAATGCTGGAGCCGAAATCCGTGGCCGATCCCAAGAGCTTGAGCTCGCCTCTCACCTCGATCGAAGCCGTCGAACGCGGGCTGGCCTCGCAGGGCTATATCGCGAGCCGCCAGATCGCGACCGCGGTCTATCTCTCCGAGCAGATCGCCAAACCGATCCTGGTCGAGGGTCCGGCCGGCGTCGGCAAGACCGAGCTGGCGAAAGCGATCGCCGGCTGGCGCGGCCTGAAGATGATCCGTCTGCAATGCTACGAGGGGCTGGACGAGGCCAAGGCGCTCTATGAGTGGAAATACGCCAAGCAGCTGCTCTACACCCAGATCCTCAAGGACAAGCTCGGCGAGGTGCTCGGCGGCGCACAGACTCTCCACGACGCGCTCGGCCAGCTGCATGATTTCGGCGACGTGTTCTTCTCCAAGGAGTTCGTCGAGCCGCGGCCGCTGTTGCAGGCGCTGGAGCAGCCGGCCGGCTGCGTGCTCCTGATCGACGAGATCGACAAATCGGACGCCGAGTTCGAATCGCTGCTGCTCGAAATCCTCAGCGACTTCCAGGTCTCGATTCCCGAACTCGGCACGGTTGCCGCCGTGGTGCCGCCGACCGTCATCCTCACCTCCAACAGCGAGCGCAATCTCGGCGACGCCCTGAAGCGGCGCTGCCTGCATCTGCATATCGGCTTTCCCGAGCAGAAGCTCGAGGAGCGCATCGTCGAAAGCCGCGTGCCCGGCATTTCGCAAACCTTGCGCAAGCAGCTGGTCGGCTTCATCCATGAACTGCGCACCCTTGACCTGAAGAAGCAGCCCTCGGTGAGCGAAACCATCGACTGGGCGCGCGTGCTGGTGCTGTTGCAGGCCGCCGAGCTCGGCCACGAGATGGTGAAGGACACGCTCAACGTGCTCCTGAAATACGAATCCGACGTCGAGGCGGCACTGCCGCAGGTGACGACGTTCGTCGCCAAGGCGACGCGGCAAAACGTGTTCGGTTAGCAGGACGTGCGCGAGAACCTGCATCGGTTCTTTCGCGCCGCGCGCGGCGCGGGCGTGCATGTCTCGCCAGCCGAGAGCATCGATGCGATGCGCGCGGTCGAAAAGGTCGGCTTTGCCGAGCGCACTATCCTGCGCGACACGCTGCTCTTGACGCTTGCCAAATCCGAGGACGAGAAGAAGGCGCTCGGCGCCTGCTTCGATTTGTTCTTCTCGCAGCCCGAACCTGAGCGGAAGGAAGCCAACGACAATGAGGCGAACGCCGAGGCGCCGGCGTCGCAAAGCCCGACGACCGGTGGCAGCGCCGAATCCCAAAACCTCGGTCCGCTGGCGCAGATGCTGCTGTCGCAGGATCGGAACGCAGTCGCTGCGGCGATCGCCAACGCTTCGGCCGCCGCGTCGCTCTCCGACATCCGCTTCTTCACCCAGCGCGGCATCTTCTCCAGCCGCATCCTGGAGCAGATGGGTATTGGGCGCCTCAACGATGACCTGGAGGCACTCACCGCCAACAATCCGGCGCTTGGGGAACGGCTCGCGGCGTTGACCGACGGCCTGCGCGAAAACGTGCGCGACGCGGTCTCGCAGGCTTTGCTGTTGTATGGACGGGAAGAGGCCGAGAACCTGCGCAACGAGATCCTGCGCAATGCGCCGCTGTCGCGGATCGAGCCGCGGCAGATCGAGCAGATGCGCGCGCTGATCCGCCAGATCGCGCGGCGCCTGCGCGAGCGCTACTCCAAGCCGCGCAAGCGCCAGCGCCGCGGTCATCTAGACGTGCGCCGCACGCTGCGGCGGAATGCGGCCTGGGGCAGCGTACCGTTCCTCACGGCGTGGAAGCGGCGGCGGCGCGACCGGCCGAAGATCGTGGCGCTGTGCGACGTCTCCGGCTCGGTTGCGCGCGTCTCCGATTTCTTTTTGCTGCTGATCCACAGCCTGCATGAGGTGGTTTCGGACGTGCGCTCCTTTGCATTCTCCGGCCACCTGATCGAGGTCAGCGACATCCTCGAAGCCAAGGGCGCCGAGGAGGCGATGGCCGACATCATGGGCAAGGTCGGCTTCGGCTCGTCCGACTACGGCAATTCGCTCGCCGATTTCGAGCGCGGCTTCATGTCGGCGGTGACGCCGCAGACCACGGTGATCGTGCTCGGTGACGCACGCAGCAACAATCTCGATCCCGGCGCCGATATTCTGCGGCGCATCTCCGAGCGCGCCAAGCGCGTGGTGTGGCTCAATCCCGAGGGCCGGCTGACCTGGGGTTTTGGCGATTCCGAGATGCCGCGCTACGCCACTTTTTGCAACGTGGTGCGCCAATGCGCCACCGCGCAGCAGCTTGAGCGCGCGGTGGGCGATATCGTCGCGGCGTACCGGTAGGTCCCTCTTCACCTCTCCCCGTTCTTTACGGGGAGAGGTGATCTGAGTTCGCGGCACCTTCTTTATAAGCCTCACCCCTTCTTCGCAGCCTCCACCAGCGGGCAGTTGCCCTTGTCGAGCGGACGGTAGGCCTGCTCGCCCGGCACGGTCTGGACGATCTTCATATAATCCCACGGCGCCTTCGATTCCTCCGGCTTCTTGACCTGCACCAGGTACATGTCGCGGAGCACGCGGCCGTCGATCCGCAGTTTCCCGTTATGCGTCATGAAGTCGTTGATCGGCGTCTCCCGCATCTTCTCCATCACCTTGAGCGGGTCCTTGCCGTTCAGCGCCTTGACCGCCTTCAGGTAATGCAGGGTCGCGCTGTAGACGCCGGCCTGCACCATGGTCGGCATGTGCCCGACCTCCTTGATGAAGCGCTGCGAGAAGGCGCGCGTCTCGTCGTTCTGGTCCCAGTAGAACGCGGTGGTGAATTGCAGCCCCTGCGCCGCCTGCAAGCCCATTGCATGGACGTCGGTGATGAAGAACAGCAGCGCCGCGAATTTCTGCCCGCCCTTCAGGATGCCGAACTCGGCGCCCTGCTTGATCGCATTGGTGGCATCGCCGCCGGCATTGGCGAGCCCGATGATCTCGGCCTTGGAGGCCTGGGCCTGCAGCAGGAAGGAAGAGAAATCCGAGCTGTTGATCGGTGCGTAGACCGAACCCAGCACCTTGCCGCCTTCGGCCTCGACCACCTCGGCGGTGTCGCGCTGCAGCGCGCGTCCGAACGCATAGTCGGCGGCGAGGAAGAACCACGACTTGCCGCCGGACTTCACGACGGCCGAGCCGGTGACATGCGACAGCGCGTAGGTGTCGTAATTCCAGTGCGCGGCATAGGGCGAGCAGCTCTTGCCGGTGATGTCGGAAGACGCCGGCCCGTTGAACAGCACGAGCTTCTGCTTTTGCCGAGACACTTCCTCGACCGCCAGCGCCACCGCGGACGAGCCGCCGTCGGTGATCATGTCGACGCCCTCATTGTCGTACCAGTTGCGCACGATGTTGGTGGCGACGTCGGCCTTGTTCTGGTGATCGGCGGTGACGATCTCGACCGGCTTGCCTAGCACGGGGCCGAAATCCTCCGCCGCCATGCGCGCCGCAACGCCGGTGCCCTTGCCGGTGATGTCGGCATAGAGCGAGTTCATGTCGCTGAGCACGCCGATCTTCACTTGCGCGGCGGCGGGGTGTGCTGCGATCGCCAGCACGGCGGCAAGCAGCAGCAGATTCCTTCGGCCCATCCGTTTTCTCCCTTTTACGTGTTGATTGTTGCCGATTGTCGTTATTGGGAGCGCTTCGCTCCGGCGCGTATTCAATACCGGCGCGTGAGGCGCAGCAAGGACGACGGCGGGACGGCCTCGCGCGGCTGGATGACATTTAGTCGAGGCTTTTTCCGCGCGGCGGTATTGGTCGGGATGACCCGGACGCTCTCTCCACGTCGTCATTGCGAGGAGCGGTTTGTCCGCCGCAGCCCGAAGGGCGAAGGCGGAAGCGACGAAGCAATCCATGCTTCAGCGGGCGCGGAGGGATGGATTGCTTCGCTTCGCTCGCAATGACGAGAACAAGCAGCAGCATTCCCGCGGCGCGATTTGCGTCCGGATTTTGCATCGACATCGTCCCTCGGAAAGCAGAGGGCGCAGGGAATGCCGGGCGCTGGCCGCACCCGCAGGGCCTGTGGGCTGAAAAAGAAAGGTGCCCACAAGTCGGTACAGGTAGGCCGAAACATCCGGCACTCCCTGCGCAATGGTTTTACGGCTGCTCCGTGCTCTTCCTGGTGTGCCGGGCTTGTTAGCCACCATCCCCCCGGGCTCTTGACCCGGGGGTTGACTCCAGCATCGGGGAGCCAGAACCACACGGCTTGACCGTACGCGCTCCTGCCGCACGTCTTGCGGCACGACCGCGTCCATCGCATCCCGCCTCGCGTTTGGTGACGACAGGCCTAACGCCCCTCTTGCCGAGGCGGGACGGCAGTGAATATACACGCGTTCCGATTTTCGTAAACAAGAATATTTTTACGTAGCGCGCTTGACTCGTCGGGCAAAACAGGCGGCGGTTTTTTTGCGAATTGTGCCTCGGGCTGAAGTGGCAACATTCTCGCTCTCGTGTCCCGGGCGCGAAGCGCTGCTTCGCAGAACCGGGACCCATATTCGGGCCTCATGGGCCCCGGATCAGCAGCGCATCACTTCGTGATGCGCAGCATCCGGGGCACGAGAGCAACGCTCCTCACTTTCCCCTGAAATTCGGCTTGCGCTTCTCGTTGAACGCGCGCACGCCTTCGCGGCGATCCTCGGTCGGCACCAGGCGATTATAAGCTTCGATCTCGAAAGCGAGGCCATCGGCGAGCGACATCTGCAGGCCGCGATGAATGGCCTGCTTGGCCTGGCGCACCGAGAGCGGGCCGTTGGCGGCGATGCGCTCGGCGATCGCGAGCGTCGCCGGCAGCAACTGATCCGCCGGCAGCACGCGATTGACCAGGCCCCACGCTTCCGCCTCCGCAGCCGAGAACGGCAGGCCCGACAGGATCAACTCCTTCGCCCGCCGCTCGCCAACTGCGCGCGGCGAGATTCTGCGTGCCGCCGGCGCCCGGCATGATGCCGAGCGTGACCTCGGTGAGCGCAAAGCGCGCCTCGGCCGCGGCGTAGACGAAATCGCAGGCGGCCGCGATCTCGCAGCCGCCGGCATAGGCAGCGCCATTGACCGCCGCGATCACCGGCAGCGGACAGGCGAGAATCGCGCGCAGCATGCGCTCGAACACGAGATGCTGCGCCTGCCAGGCCTCGTCGGTCATGCCGTTGCGCTGCTTGAGATCGCCGCCGGCGCAGAACGCCTTGCCCTGCCCGGTCAGGATCACGACGCGGAGACTATCGAGATCGACCGAAAAGCCCTCGAACAGCGCCATGAGGTCGAGCCCCATCTGCGTGTTCATGGCGTTCGCCGCCTCGGGGCGGTTCAGCGTGACCAGCAGGATGCCGTTGTCGCGGCGGTAGAGGAGGAGGGTGGAGAAGGTGGGGGGCATGAAGGCCTCTGTCATTCAATTATGCGCAAGGTTCAAGAAAAGAAACGCATGACCTTGGCGCGCTCGACCATGTCGCGCGTCAGGGTAGCCAA
Source organism: uncultured Alphaproteobacteria bacterium (assembly GCA_963821965.1). Taxonomy (GTDB): domain Bacteria; phylum Pseudomonadota; class Alphaproteobacteria; order Rhizobiales; family Xanthobacteraceae; genus Bradyrhizobium. Next base: position 664,493 of record CAWGFY010000010.1, on the reverse strand, counting down.
CAAGTCTCTTCGTGATGCTCCGATGAAACTGCCTTGCAATGAGCTTCCGAAATTGTAGAGGCTGCGGTCGCGAAGAGTATCAATTGCATTCACGCCGTTTGGATCGATGATGAAAAGCTTCAATCCGGCGGCGGCGCCCTCGCGTATATGATTGTTGATGTGCGTATCTGCGAAGCCGTAGACCACAGAATTCCGTCACGAGCCGCGAGAAAGCCTCGGGCCCCGGCTGAAAAACGTTCGCAAATGAGAGCTTACGGAACAAGCCGGCCAATGGCCGAACCCGAGATGCTGCTAGGTCGCATCGGACCTTCGCGCGGCGTGTTTGGGCCGCACATCCTTGATGTCGACCCAGGTAGGCGCGTCACCATCTCGCCAGACAATGCGTAGCCTAGTGCCCGAAATCTTTTCGACTGTGCCTTGATACTCCTCGCCGTTTCCGGGCCACTTGGCCCACACGGCTTGGCCTTTGATCCAGCGATCTAGAATGGCCAACTCGCCCCGGGCGACCTTGATGTCGAGGTGTGTGAGGTAGCGACAGTTTAGATGCCCCACCAAATCTCCGGCGCTGAAAATGATCGCCGCGCCGCTGTTTTGCATCTAACGTACTCCGAAGACATCGCCTTCGGATCGCTGCTGCACTGCTCGATCATGGAGCGCACCGAATCAATCGCGCCCGCGGCCCATTGTCTGGCCTCGATAAGGCTGGCGACTTCTGAGCCTCTCTCACAATCCAGAGGAGCCGGATGCTGACGCCTTTTGTTGAAGAGCCTTCGAATTATGGGTACTCGACCCCTAAGTTGTCGCGGCAAATCGACATCGTGCGTGTCACAAAAAGCCTCGAGGCCAGCGACTGCTACGATCGTTTCTTTGATGAAGTCGACTCCGCGGGAGTGTTCCAGAGATGTCGGCAGTCCAACGGTTGCCCGCATGGCGTGATGAAGTACAACAAGCTCTCTTCTTTGCCCGTTTGGCAACATGAAGGTGCCGTCCGGGAAAGCGTTGCAAATTGCCCAATCGCAAAAGCGCACTTTCAGGCATTGGCAACCGGGTCGAATCCCGCGCGGTACATTCAGGCGACAAAGGTCGACGACATTGTGGACCAGTGCTGATCAGCTTGCGTCCTGTTCTCGAACTGAACCACGGCTATTTTGCTTGACGGCAATTTAGCGAATTCGCGGCAATCATTCACCCTCGCCGGCCCAAGACGACGCCACTCCCGCCCCTTTTCCCAAAGCGGCCGGAGCGACCGCGATGGAAGCAAAGACTGTCGCATGAGCAAGAGAGATTCGAAACAAGGGGGACCAGGACCGTTGGCCGGGCTACAAAATCGGCCCTGACCTCATTTCACGAGGTACAGAGGTTTTGGAGAAAAATGCATTCTCCAGCCCTTCCTGAAGGCTATCAGGCCGGGCTTGCCGAATTCTCCCGACCGAAAATCTCTCAAAAAATGGCGAGATATTCGAGGTCATCGAGCCTCAAAGGTCATTTTCGGTGAGACGCGATGGCGGAGAGAGTGGGATTCGAACCCACGGTACAGTTTCCCGCACACACGCTTTCCAAGCGTGCGCCTTAAGCCACTCGGCCATCTCTCCAGATGCCCTCTCTTGAAGGGCTAGGCGGGTTTTTGCAAGCGGGTGGCGAAGGAAGCGGCTGAAATTCAGCCAAACAATTGAAATATCTTCATATTTATCGAAGGCGACCTGCCCAGCGGCGAGGCCGTTCCGGCGCGTAGTGAACCCGAATCCGCGCTTCCGCGACGACCGATGTGAGCGGCAAACACCGGCCAACCGAGGGGACGACGTGAGCATCCGCCAGACAGAGGCATTCGCGGCCGCGGCGATTGCGATCGCGCTGCTCTCCGCGGCGCCCGCGGCGGCGCAGACCTGCACCCGCCCGGGCAACGACGTCACCTGCGACGGCGGCAAGCGCGGCATCTTTACCGGCGACGCCATCGTCTGGGCCGACGGCACGCGCGCAAACCTCGCCTCGCAGCATCCGAGCGTCGTGATCGGCAACAAATCGTCGGTCATTGTCGGCCAGAGCGTGATGGTCGGGAGCGGAAGCGGCAAGGGGTCGGTGCCGATGGAGAATCCGAGCGCGCAGTCGCGCTGCCCGGTGCTGGACGGCGTGGCGTATTGTTATTGAGGCTCCTTCGTCATTCCGGGGCGCGAGTGAAACGAGCGAACCCGGAATCGATAACCACAGGCCGGCGTGTTGAAGAAAGCTGGGCCGCCATCTCGCGTGAACGAATGGCGGTGGTTATGGATTCCGGGCCTGGCCCTTCCGCCTACGCTCTTCGAGCTTCGGCGGACAAGTCGGGCCATCCCGGAATGACGAGTTGAGAGGAGCGTACGCTAATGAAGCGCCCCCACCCCGACCTTCGCTTCGCTCATGTCGACCCTCCCCGCTGCTCGCTCTGGCGCGCAAGTGCGCTGCCGAGCTCGCGGGGGAGGGATGAGAAAACTAGTGATACCTTGCATTCGAGTTCGCCGAGCGCAGCGGCCACAGCGACGGCGGGCTGGCGGGAAGCGGCTCGCTCGCAACGCGCGTGAACCGGCAATCGCCGAGCGCGTCGGTGAACTCGGCGAACCAGTCCTGGATGGTGTGCCCGCGCAGCTTCACCATCATCGCCTCGTAGCGCAGCTGCCGCTCGGTCAGCGGCATCGACAGCGCGGTGGCGATACTGCGCGCCATGCCGTCGATGTCGTGCGGATTGACCAAAAGCGCGGCGTCGAGCTCGTTGGCGGCGCCGGCGAATTTCGACAGCACCAGCACGCCGGGATCGGCCGGGTTTTGCGCGGCGACATATTCCTTGGCGACCAGGTTCATGCCGTCATGCAGCGGCGTCACCACGCCGACCTGCGCGGTGCGGTAGAGCCCGGCCAGCACCTGCTGGCTGAAACCCTTGTTGAGCCAGCGGATCGGCGTCCAGTCGGCCTCGCCATGGCGGCCGTTGACCTCGGTGACGAGCCGCGCCACGTCGGCCTGCAGCTTGCCATAGGCCTCGATGGCGCCGCGCGAGGGCGTTGCGATCTGCAGCAGTGACATGGTGCGGTGGAGCTGCGGACGGTCGATCCAGAGCCGGTCGAACGCCCTGATGCGGTTGATGAGGCCCTTGGAGTAGTCGAGCCGGTCGACGCCGATCGCGAGCTTCTCGCCGTTGAGGCTGCGCCGCAGCCGCGACACGTCTGGATGCGTGATCGACTTGGCGGCATAGGCGGCGAACTTGTCGGCGTCGATGCCGATCGGAAACACCGCAAGCCGGGTACGGCCGTGTTGCGAGGTGGCGACATCGCCGGCGACCTGCAGCGCCAGCACGTTCTTCACATAGGCCATGAAGTTGTCGCAGTCGTCCTCGGTCTGGAAGCCGATCAGATCGTAGGCCAGCATCGCCTCGACCAGCTCGCGATGATGCGGCACGCCCTCGATGACGGAAGCTGCCGGCCACGGCGTGTGGAGGAAGAAGCCGATCGGCTCGTTCACGCCGAGGTCGCGCAGCTCCGCGCCGAGCGACAGGAAATGATAGTCCTGCACCCAGAACGCGGTGTCGGGATTGTTGAAGCGCAGCAGCGCGCGCGCCATGAAGGCGTTGACCTCGCGATAGCTGAGATAATCGCCCTGGGTGACGCGGATCAGATCGCTGCGCGAATGCAGCGCCGGCCACAGCGCCGAATTGGCGAAGCCTTCGTAATAGCCGCCGTAATGCGCGGCCGGCAGGTCGAGCATCGCGAGCGCGCCTTGCCCGAGCGCCTCGATCTGGGCGAGCGGCTCTTTCTGCAGGCCGTCGCGCACCCGGCCGGACGAACCGACCCAGATCGCGCCGGAATTCTCGACGACCGGCAGCAGCGCAGCCGCCAATCCGCCGGTCATCGGCTCATTGGGCTTGCCACGCGATACACGATTGGAAACGACGACGAGGTTCACAGGTCCCCTCCTGTAGTGCCGCTGTTTAACTGCCGTTCATCATTATGGTTCCTGACGCCGTATTTCCGGATCGGCCACAAGTCCTTCGAACGGCGCCATTTCCGGGAGATTTTCGATCAATTGAAACGAAAATCGGACTGTTCGCGACGGAACCGGGGTTCCCCGGCGAAAAGAATTCATCTGATGCGCCAAAAGCACGCGCGGCGCTGAAAAACCGCGGGCATGACATAAAGCGAGCGTGAGGATCGGAAATCAGACGCCGGCGCGTCACGCTTTGGCCGGCTTGCTTATGCCAGCAGTTTCGAAAGGAAGTCGCGCACGTCGTCCGGCGCATCGAAATGCCCGTCGACGCCGCGCGCGCGGCGGCCGACCGAGAAGGCGACGCCGTCGAAATCGGGCATGATCGCAAATACCGTTTCGTCGGTGACGTCGTCGCCGATGAACAGCGGCTTGCGCCCCTTGAACGGCGCATGCGTCATCAATTCGCGCACGCCGGTCGCCTTGGTGAAGCCGGAATGCTTGATCTCGCAGACGCATTTGCCGGGCAGCACCTCGATCGGCGCATTCGGCAAATCGGCGCGGATCAGCGACACCGCCTCATAGATCGCCTTCTCCGCATGCGGCGCGAGTCGATAGTGCAGCGCCAGCGAGTAGCCCTTGTCCTCGAGCAGGATTCCGGGACTGAGCGCCGCGATGGCGGCAAGGCGCTTCTTCAATTCCTTGTCCATCGGCGGCGCGTGAGTGGCGACTGCCTGGCCGTCCGTCGACAGCCGCATCTCGGCGCCGTGGCCGCCGACCGCGGGAAACTCTTCCGGCGCGAAGATCAGATCGATGTCGTTGAGCGAGCGCCCGCTGACCAGCGCCAGCGCGCCGGAGGTTTTCTTCAGCAGGCCGTTCAGGGTCTCGCGCAGGCCGGGCGGCACCCAGACCTCGCGCGGCGTCGGCATCAGATCGAGCAAGGTGCCGTCGATGTCGAGCAGGATCGCGGTCTCGTTCAAATGCGGCACCAGGAGATGCGGCACCGGGACGGCATCCGGCTTCTCCTGCAACGGCGTCAGATCCTCCGGCGACATATCGTCCAACGGCATTTCGGCCAGTTCCTGGTTCATCTCATCCTACTCCACAAAAGCGAGCGGGGCCGCGACAGATTCGAGCGATTTGCGCTCGGCGGCCACCGCGTAGCGCCAGCCGATGGCGGCCGCCGCGATCATCAGCGCCGCGCCCAAGAGGTAACCCGCGAACACGCTGCTGCGCGATCCCGTATCAATGAGAACGCCGAACAGCGCCGGCCCGATCACGCCACCGATCCCGGTGCCGATGGCGTAAAACAGCGCGATCGCAAGCGCGCGCACCTCCAGCGGAAAGTTTTCGCTGACCGTCAGATACGCCGCGCTCGCGGCCGGCGAGGCAAAGAAGAAGATCACCATCCAGGCGATGGTCTGGGTCTGCGCGCTGAGCACGCCGATCGAGAAGAGATAACCTGAGAACGCTAAAAGCACGCCGGAGATGCCATAGGTGAAGGCGATCATGACGCGGCGGCCGAGCGTATCGAACAGGCGGCCGAGCAAGAGCGGTCCGAGGAAATTGCCGGCGGCAAAGGGCAGGATGTACCAGCCGACCTTGTCGGCGGGAATGCCATAGAAGTCGGTCAATACAAGCGCGAAGGTGAAGAAGATCGCATTGTAGAAGAACGCCTGCGCCACCATCAGCGTCAGTCCCACCAGCGAACGCTGGCGATAGGTGGAAAACAGCGTGCGCGCGACCTCGCCGAGCGGGGTGTGGTCGCGCATGCGCAATTTGATCTTCGTGAATGTGCCCGTGCGCGCATCATGCGCGTGACCGGCCACCGAGCGTTCGATGCCGTCGACGATGGCGTGCGCCTGATCCGGATAGCCGTGGATCATCAGCCAGCGCGGGCTTTCCGGAATCCACATCCGCATCACGAACACGATCAGGCCGAGGACCGCGCCTGTGAAATAGGCGAGCCGCCAGCCGAGGTCGGGACCGGTCACGGCGGGATCGAGCAGCACGATCGCGGCGATTGCGCCGAGCGCGGCGCCGATCCAGAAGCTGCCGTTGATGACCAGATCAGTCCAGCCGCGATAGCGCGCCGGCACCAGCTCCTGGATGGTGGAGTTGATCGCGGTGTATTCGCCGCCGATGCCGGCGCCCGTGAGGAAACGGAACAGCGCGTAGCTGGCAACGCTCCATGACAACGCGGTCGCAGCGGTCGCTGTGAGATAAACCGCGAGCGTGATGAAGAACAGTTTCTTGCGGCCGATGCGGTCGGTGAGCCAGCCGAAGCCGATGGCGCCGAACACGGCGCCGGCAAGGTAGAGAGAGTTGGCGAGGCCGACGTCGAAATTGGAAAAGTGCATGGTCGGGCTTGCCTTCAACGCACCCGACAACGCTCCGGCCAAGGTCACCTCGAGCCCGTCGAGGATCCAGGTGATGCCGAGCGCCAGCACCACGCGGGTGTGGAAACCGCTCCAGGTCAGTGCATCGAGCCGCGACGGGATCGCCGTCTCGATCACGCGATCATGGCGCGGCGGCGCGCTCGGTGCGTCATCGGGTAAGACGTCGGTCTCCTGCAAAGCCATTGGTCGAACCAATGCAAAATGCCCCGGAACGGTGCGCCCCGAGGTTCATCAAGCGCGAATGCGGCAAAGCCTGGCCTGCCACGCAGAGACAACGTCCCGGCAATGCCGAGGTTCCGGCGACGGCTTGGGAACGGCGCGCAAGCGAGCTCGTTTTCTCGTTGCACGACAAGGAGATGACCATGGCAGCGCGCAAGAAGACACGACGAACGACATCGCGGCGCACCGCGTCGCGCAAGACGTCAGCGCGCAAGACAACCAGGCGCTGGTCGGCCCGCGTCACCCGCGAGAGCGACGCGCTCGATCTCAAGGGCGGCGTGTTCAAGCAGACCAGCGCCAGGAAGATCGCGTCCTCGCTGAAACGCTCGGCGGAGCGCAGCTCGCGGCGCAAGAGCGGCGCCTATCGCTCGGCGCTGTCGATGCTGACCTTCTATATCAACCGCGCGGGGAAGAATTTGCCGAAGACGCAACGCACGCGGCTGGAGCAGGCGAAGGTCGAACTGAAGAAGGAGTTCGGGAGGGAATGAGGGGCGAGCCGGCGCCAAATTCTCCGCTGATTAGGCCGCCCGAATATTCCCCATGAAGCGGTCGAGTTCGGCGCGCAGCCGCGTGCTCTCGCTGGTGAGCGCCTTGGCCGAACTCAGCACTTCCGCCGACGCGTCGCCGGTCTCGGTGGCGCCGCGATTGACCTGCACGATGTTGGTGGCGGCCTCGCGCGTGCCTATCGCGACGCTCTGCACATTGCGCGCGATCTCGCTGGTCGCCGCGCCCTGCTGCTCGACCGCGCTCGCGATCGTCGACGCAATCCCCGAGATTTGCGCAATGGTGGCGCCGATCGCCTTGATCGCGGCAACCGACTCCTGCGTTGCATCCTGCATGCCCGCGATATGACTGGAAATTTCCTCGGTCGCCTTCGCGGTCTGGCTGGCCAGCGATTTCACCTCGGCCGCGACCACCGCGAAGCCGCGGCCGGCGTCGCCCGCGCGCGCCGCCTCTATTGTGGCGTTCAGCGCCAGGAGATTGGTCTGCTCGGCGATCGCATTGATCAGCTTGACCACGTCGCCGATCTCTTGTGCCGCGCGCGACAATTTGCCGATGCGGCCGTCGGTCGCTTGCGCCTGCTGCACCGCGGCCTCCGCAATGCGGTTGGACTCGCGCACCTGCCGGCCGATCTCGCCGATCGAGGCCGACAATTCCTCGGTCGCCGAGGCCACCGACTGGATGTTGGTGGAGGCTTCCTCGGAGGCGCCGGCGACATGGCTCGACAGGCCCTGCGTCGTCTCCGCGGTGCGCGTCAGCGTGCCCGCCGCCTGCTCCAGCTGCCCGGCCGAGGCCGAGACATTGGAGACGATCGAACCGACCGCGGTCTCGAAATCGTCCGCAAAGCGGATCAACTCGGCGCGCCGCGCAGCGCCCGCCGCCTTGTTCTGCGCGTCGTGGGCCGCGGCATCGCGCTCGGCCTTGGCGATCGCCTGCAGCTTGAACTCTTCCACCGCACCGGCCATCTCGCCGAGCTCGTCCTTGCGGCCGAGACCCGGCAACACCACGTCGAACTTGCCGTTCGCGAGTTCGCGCATGGCGCGGCACATCGCGGTCATCGGCGCGGAAATGCCGCGGCCGAGCACCAGCGCCAGCGCCGCACCGAGCAAGGTGCCGCAGATCGCGAGCATGATGATGAGGTGCTCGGTCTCGCCGATGGCGGCGTTGGACTGCCGCTCCAGCCGCTGCTGGTCTTCTAGCAAATCCGCCTTCATCGCGCTTGCGCCCTTGACGATGGCGTCCGCGGAATTGGTCATCTCGGCGACCAGCTGGTCGACTTTCCTGGTGTTCTCGATCAGCTTGCCCAGCGTCTGCCCGTATTCGGTCAGCAGACCGGACGCCTCCTTCAGGCCGGCCACGATCCGTTCGTTCTTCGAGGAGACCGCGCCGAGCGAATTCTCGACGAATTTGAGGCGGGCCATCGCGCCCGTGGCGATCGCCTGATCGGCATTGATGACGAAGGTATTGGCGAGCGCCGACGCCGACTGGAACTGGTCAATCACCTTCTTGGTGCCGAACTGGATCGCCTGCAGCTCCGCATCGTCGGCATTGCTGGGGAGATCGTCGAGCTTGTAGCGCAGCATATTGGCGTCGCGCGACAGCTTGTTCTGCACCAGCAGCGCGCTCTCGCTCTTGACCTGGACGATCTCGGCAAAAACCCTGGCGAAGCTCTGGAATTCGCGTGACAGCCGCGTGACCTGGTCGAGGCGCGCCGGATTGCCGGTGCCCCGCATCGACGCGTCGATCGCGTCCTTCAGCCGCGCCTCGGCGGCCTGCGCCGCCTTGGCATCGTCATCCTTGGCCGTGACGACGTAATAGCGCACGAGTCCGCGATAGGCGATCAGCTCGCGGTCGATGTTGCGGGCAAGATCGGCCTCCGACACGCTGGTGCGCCAGGAGGCGACGGCGGAGGACACCTTCTCGAAGCCGAGATAGGCGATATAAAGGCTCACCGCCGAGATCGCGAGCACAAGAGCGAAGCCGAGGATGATCTTGGCGCGGAAGCGCAAGGTCGGAAGCCTCCGTGTCAACGACTGCCACTTCGACATCCTCACCCCCATATCCCCAAAGCCAGCGGAGCCGGGAACGGTGATCCCCGGCGCGTTTGCCGAAAACTAGGGCAGAATGGATAAGGCCCGGTAAATTTGTCGCGCCCCGCGGCCTAAAGCATGAAGGCTGGATGACGGCGGGGGGACGCACCGGACAGACGGAAACACTGCACGCCGCCACTCATTCCCGTGACGCCGCACCCAAATTCCCAGTTGCAAAGTTCCCTCCCCCCGGTCTCTAATCGGCCCAATTCAAAAATCATCTCGGGAGGGTAAGCGCGTGTCTACCGTCAAACTCACAGTGAACGGCAGGGCGGTGTCGGTCGACGTCGAGGACCGGACGCTGCTCGTGCATCTCTTGCGCGACAATCTCAACCTGACCGGTACCCATATCGGCTGCGACACCAGCCAGTGCGGCGCCTGCGTCGTCCATATCGACGGCCGCGCGGTGAAATCCTGCACGGTGCTGGCCGGGCAGGCCGCGGGCTCCAGCGTCACCACCATCGAAGGCATCGCCAAGGGCGACGAGCTGCATCCGATGCAGGCGGCGTTCCGCGACAATCACGGCCTGCAGTGCGGCTATTGCACGCCGGGCATGATCATGTCGTCGATCGACATCGTGAACCGTCATGGCAGCAAGCTCGACGAGGCCACGCTGCGCGAGGAGCTCGAAGGCAATATCTGCCGCTGCACCGGCTATCACAACATCGTCAAGGCCGTGCTCGACGCAGCCGGCCGCATGAAGGTTTCGCAGGCTGCCGAGTAGGCAGGCCTGCGGACCATTTCACTCGCTCACAATCAGATCGCCGCGCTTTCGATGGAAGTGGCGGCCAACGAACTCCGATAGGGAGAACAGGACATGGGTGTTGAAGGCATTGGCGCCAGCGTCGTGCGCAAGGAAGACAAGCGTTTCATCACAGGCAAGGGCCGTTACGTCGACGATATCAAGCTGGTCGGCATGACCTTCGCCGATTTCGTCCGCAGCCCGCATGCGCACGCAAGGGTCAAGAGCATCGACTCCTCCGCGGCGATGAAGATGCCCGGCGTGATCGCGGTGCTGACCGGCAAGGAGCTGGTCGACGACAAGGTCGGCAATCTCATCTGCGGCTGGGCCATCACCTCGAAGGACGGCACTGGCATGAAGATGGGCGCCTGGCCCGCGATGGCGCCGGAGACCGTGCGCTTCGTCGGACAGGCGGTCGCGGTGGTGATCGCCGACACGAAGAACCTCGCCAGGGACGCGGCGGAAGCCGTCGTCGTCAATTATGAAGAGCTGCCGTCGGCTCCGGACATCAAGTCTGCGATCAAGCCGGGGGCGCCGCAGTTGCATCCGGAAGCACCGGGCAACGTGATCTACGACTGGACCATCGGCGACGAGTCCGCCACCGATGCGGCGTTCAAATCGGCCGCCAATGTCGTCTCGCTCGACATCACCAATAACCGCCTGGTGCCGAACGCGATGGAGCCGCGCGCGGCAATCGCCGATTACAACACGGCGGAAGAGCACTACACGCTCTATACGACTTCGCAGAACCCGCATGTCGCACGTCTCGTGCTGTCGGCGTTCTACAACATCGCGCCCGAGCACAAGCTGCGCGTGATCGCCCCCGACGTCGGCGGCGGCTTCGGCTCCAAGATCTTCATCTATCCCGAGGAGATGGTGGCGCTGTGGGCCTCGAAGAAGGTCGGACGGCCCGTGAAATGGACCGGCGATCGCACCGAAGCGTTTCTGACCGACGCGCACGGCCGCGATCACCTCACCAAGGCCGAAATGGCCTTCGACAAGAACAACAAGGTCACCGGGCTACGCGTCAAAACCTACGCCAACCTCGGCGCCTACATGTCGTTGTTCTCGTCCTCGGTGCCGACCTATCTCTATGCGACGCTGTTGTCGGGCCAATACAACATCCCCAACATCTTCGCCGAGGTGATCACCGTTTATACCAACACCACACCGGTCGACGCCTATCGCGGCGCAGGCCGCCCCGAAGCCAGTTTCGTGGTGGAACGTCTGATGGAAACCGCGGCGCGGCAGTTGAAGGTCGATCCGGCCGAACTGCGCCGCAAGAACTTCATCACCAGCTTCCCGCATCAAACGCCGGTCATCATGGCCTATGATGCCGGCGACTTCGGCGCTTCGCTCGATGCGGCGATGAAGGCGATCGACTACGCCGGCTTTGCAGGCCGCAAGGAGAAAGCGAAGAAAGACGGCAAGCTGCGCGGCATCGGCGTCTCCTGCTACATCGAGGCCTGCGGCATCGCGCCGTCGAAGGCGGTCGGCAGCCTCGGCGCCGGCGTCGGCCTGTGGGAATTCAGCGGAAATCCGCGTCAATCCGGTCGGCACCATCGAGGTCCTGACGGGATCACACAGTCACGGCCAGGGCCACGAGACGACGTTCTGCCAGCTGATCGCCGAGCGCCTCGGCGTTCCCATCAGCCAGGTTTCGATCGTTCATGGCGACACCGACAAGGTGCAGTTCGGCATGGGCACCTATGGCTCGCGCTCGATCGCGGTCGGCGGCACCGCCATCGTCAAGGCGATGGAGAAGGTCGAGGCCAAGGCCAAGAAGATCGCAGCCCACGCGCTGGAGGCCTCGGAGGGCGACATCGTCATCGAGAACGGCGAGTTCAAGGTGACCGGCACCGACAAGTCGATCGCGCTGCCGATGGTCGCGCTCGCGGCCTACACCGCCCACAACCTGCCCGACGGCATGGAGCCGGGCCTGAAGGAGACCGCGTTCTACGATCCCACCAACTTCACCTTCCCCGCGGGCACCTACATCTGCGAGGTCGAGGTCGATCGCGGCACCGGCAAGACCAGCTTCGTCAACTTCGTCGCGGCCGACGATTTCGGGCGGCTGATCAACCCGATGATCGTCGAGGGTCAGGTCCATGGCGGGCTCGTGCAGGGTATCGGCCAGGCGCTGCTGGAAGGCACCGTCTATGACAGCAACGGCCAGCTCGTGACCGCGTCCTACATGGACTACGCCATGCCGCGCGCCGACGACGTGCCGTCGTTCAAGCTGAGCCACACCACGACGCTCTGTCCAAGCAATCCGCTCGGCGTCAAGGGCTGCGGCGAGGCTGGCGCGATCGGCGCCTCCGCTGCCGTGATCAATGCGATCACGGATGCGATCGGCAACAACAAGGTGGAAATGCCGGCGACGCCCGACCGCGTCTGGCATGCGATCCACGGTTAGCTGTTTTCCCTCCCCCTGTAAGGGGGAGGGTCAGGGAGGGGGTCAGAGACAAGGTGACCCCCACCCGATTTGCTTCGCAAATCGACCTCCCCCTTTCAGGGGGAGGTGAAAAACAAAGTGCAACGGCTGCGATGTGCGCAGCGCCCAGGGAGCACCCACATGTATTCCACCACCTATCACCGCGCCTCTTCCGTCGATGAAGCGGCCAGCCTGTTCGGCAAAGGCGAGGAAGCCAAATATCTCGCCGGCGGCCAAAGCTTGCTGCCCGTGATGCGGCAGCGCCTCGCCGCACCCTCCGACGTCATCGATCTCACGAAGATCAAGGACATGGTCGGCATCGGGCCGACCAATAACGGGATCGAGATCAAGGGCGCCACGACGCATTACGATGTTGCCAATAGCGACGCCGTGAAGAAGGCGATCCCGGGTCTTGCCTATCTTGCCTCCGTGATCGGCGATCCCGCCGTGCGTTATCGCGGCACCATCGGCGGCTCGCTCGCCAATAACGATCCCGCCGCGGACTATCCGGCCGCGGTGCTGGCGCTGAACGCGACCGTGAAGACCAACAAGCGCACCATCCCGGCAGACGAGTTCTTCAAGGGCCTGTTCACGACCGCGCTGCAGGACGGCGAGATCATCACCGCGGTCTCGTTCCCGGTGACGGCAAAGTCGGGCTACGCCAAATTCCGCAATCCGGCGTCGCGCTTCGCGTTGACGGCCGTATTCGTGGCGAAGTCCCCCGGCGGCGATGTCCGCGTCGCGACGACCGGTGCCTCGCAGAACGGCGTGATGCGGGTGTCCGCGATCGAGTCCGCGCTGAAGGCGAACTGGTCGGCCGGCGCGCTCGACAACGTCAAGATCCCGGCCGACGGCATGCTCAGCGATATCCACGGCACCGCCGATTACCGCGCCAATCTGGTCAGGGTGATGGCGCAACGCGCGGTGGCTGCGGCAGGCTAGCGTCTGGACACAAACTTCGGAGCGAGCGGCGCGCATAGCCTGCGCGCCGCTTTGTTTTTGGCACCGAAAACACTTGCTCCCACGCGTCCGCGGCAGGACACTTTCGACTAGTGTCCCGATTCCGAAGTTCGCATCATTTCGCGGCGCCTTCGTTTGCGAACTTCGGAATCGAAGGACACTAGTAAAATATTGATCTAGTGTGGCTTTGGTTCAGAAGTCCGCATGACGAAGTCGCGGCACAAATGATGCGGACTTCTGAACCGCCACACTAAGAAACGCTTAGGGCACAAACCCATGCTGGATAAACCCGCGCCTCACACCTCCACACGCGCCACCGGTCCGCTGGCCGGCTACCGCATTGTCGAGTTCGCCGGCATCGGACCCGGTCCGTTTGCCTGCATGATGCTGGCCGACATGGGCGCCGAGGTGGTGACGCTGGATCGCATCGGCGCCAAGAAGAACTTGAAAGGCGTCGCAGCGCGCGGCCGCAAGGTTGTCGAGCTCGATCTCAAGGACAAGGGTTCGATTGCGCAGGTGCTCGACCTGCTCAGTAGTGCCGATGCGCTGATCGAGGGTTTTCGTCCCGGCGTGATGGAGCGGCTCGGGCTCGGCCCCGAATTGGTGCTGGCGCGCAACCCAAGACTGGTCTACGGCCGCATGACCGGCTGGGGCCAGGAAGGGCCGCTCGCGAACGCGGCCGGCCATGACATCAACTACATCGCGATCACGGGCGCGCTGGCCTCGATCGGTCCCAGGGAGAAGCCGGTGCCGCCGCTCAATCTGGTCGGCGATTTCGGCGGCGGCGCACTCTACATCGTGGTCGGCGTGCTCGCCGCACTGCTGGAAGCCTCGAAATCCGGCAAGGGTCAGGTGGTCGATGCCGCGATGTGCGACGGCGCCGCGTCGCTGATGTCGATGTTCTTCGACATGACCGCCTCAGGCCGCTGGGTCGAGGGCCGCGAGAACAATTTCATCGACGGCGGCGCGCATTTCTATGGCGTCTATGAATGCTCCTGCGGCCATTTCGTCTCGGTCGGCTCGATCGAGCCGCAATTCTACGCGCTGTTGCGCAAGCATGCGGTGCTGACGGACGCCGACTTCGACGCGCAGATGGATCGCAAGGCGTGGCCGGCGCTACGCGAAAAACTTGCGAAAGTGTTCAAGACCAGGACGCGCGAGGACTGGTGCAAGATCATGGAAGGCACCGACATCTGCTTTGCGCCGATCCTCACCATGGCCGAAGCGCCAAAGCATCCGCACAATGCGGCGCGACACGTGTTCATCGAGCGCCACGGCGTGACCCAGCCCGCGCCCGCGCCGCGCTTCTCGCGTACGCCGTCGACCGCGCGCGATCCCGAGATTGCGGAGATCGGGGAGCTGGTGGGAGAGTGGAAGGCGGGACGGTAAGCTCTCGTGCCCCGGACGCAGTGCAGCGCGCCAGCGGTGCACTGCCGATCCGGGGCCTGTATTGAGTGGGTCCCGGCTCTGCGCAGCAGCGTTGACACGCTGCAGCGCGTCCGGGACACGAGAGCGATCACGCCGCGTGCTCGACCTTGAGCACGCCGCGGCGGATCTGGTCTTCCTCGATCGATTCGAACAGCGCCTTGAAATTGCCCTCGCCGAATCCGTCATCGCCCTTGCGCTGGATGAACTCGAAGAAGATCGGTCCGATCGCGTTCGCCGAAAAGATCTGCAGCAGCACCTTGGTGTGGCCGCCGTCGACCACGCCCTCGCCGTCGATCAGGATGCCGTTCTTTTGCAGCCGCGCGATATCCTCGTCATGGCCCGGCAGCCGTGCATCGATCTTCTCGAAATAGGTGTCGGGCGGCGACGGCATGAACGGCAGGCCGCTGGCGCGCAGGCCTTCGATGGTGCGATGGATATCGCGCGCGCCGCAGGCGATGTGCTGGATGCCTTCGCCGCGATAAATGTTGAGATATTCCTCGATCTGGCCGGAGGCGCCGGCGTCCTCGTTGATCGGAATCCTGATCTTGCCGTCCGGGCTGGTCAGCGCGCGCGAGAACAGGCCCGAGGCGCGGCCTTCGATGTCGAAGAAGCGGATCTGGCGGAAGTTGAACATCTTCTCGTAGAAGCCGGTCCAGACATCCATCCGCCCGCGATGGACGTTGTGGGTGAGATGATCGATGTAATATAGGCCGGCGCCGGCGGGGCGCGGATCGCGCGCGCCGAGCCACTCGAACTCGGCATCGTAGGCCGAACCCTTGGCGCCGTAGCGGTCGACGAAATACAACAGGCTGCCGCCGATGCCCTTGATGGCGGGAACGTCGAGCGTCTTCTGCGCGGATGACACATCCGCCGGCTCGGCGCCGAGTGCGATGGCGCGCTCGTAAGCGCGCTGCGCGTCGACCACGCGGAACGCCATCGACGGCGCGCAGGGACCGTGGGCCGCGACGAAATCGAACCCGTGGCTGCCCGGCTCCTCGTTAACGAGATAGTTGACGTCGCCCTGGCGATAGACCGTGATGGTCTTGGTCTTGTGACGCGCGACAGGTGCAAAGCCCATCAGCTTGAACAGCGCGTGCAATTGCTCAGGTTCGGGATGAGCATATTCGACGAACTCGAAGCCGACGGTACCCATCGGGTTGTCGGCGCTGATGGTGGCGGGCGGCGCGTCGTGCGGAAACGGACCCATGGCGGAATCTCCCTCGATTGTTGCCGGCAGTTTCCGCCGAATCCGGCGCAAAGGGCGTGCAAACGGAACCGCGGCAGGCTAGGATCATGCACGGTTTGTGCATGTTATGGGCATTTGACGCATGATCTCGGTAGACGCCTTCGACCTCAAGATGCTGGCCGCGCTGCAGGGCGATGGCCGCCTCACCAACCAGGAGCTCGCCGATCTGGTCGGATTGTCGGCCTCGCAATGCTCGCGGCGGCGGATGCGGCTGGAAGAGGAGAAGGTGATCGCCGGCTACCACGCCGATCTCTCCGGCGAAGCGCTCGGCTTCGGCCTGATCGCCTTCATCCACATCACGCTCGCGACCCACTCGCCCGACAACGCCAAGAAGTTTCGCGCGCTGGTCGGGCGCGTCGACGAAATTCAGGAAGCCTATTCGCTCGACCGGCGACGCCGATTACGTGCTGAAAGCAGTGCTGCGCGATCTCAAGGGCCTGTCCGATCTCGTCAACAATGTGCTGATGCCGCACCAGAGCGTGGCGCATGTGCGCTCCTCGATCGTGCTGGATCGCCTGAAGGAGAGCACCAAGCTGCCGCTGCGGGCTTAGCTTATCTCCCCTCGTCATTCCGGGGCGCGCGTAGCGCGAACCCGGAATCCATCAGGCCGCGCGTCGTGCTGAAAAATGGATTCCGGGTCTGGCCCTCCGGGCCATCCCGGAATGACGACGTGGCGCAAATCGAGGGAAATTCGGCATTCGCTTTCGCGCATGTCTTTGCGATGATGGCATCGCGAAAGGAGCGAGATCATGGCGCTGCAGCTGCGGCCGAACTGCGAGTATTGCGACAAGGACTTGCCGCCGTCAGCGACGGAGGCGCGCATCTGCTCCTATGAATGCACCTTCTGCGCGGACTGCGTGGAGACGAAACTCTTCAATGTCTGCCCGAATTGCGGCGGCGGCTTCGTGCCACGGCCGATCCGCCCCACGACGGAATGGCGGCCCGGGGTGTGCGTGACGAAGCACGCGCCGTCGGACAAGCGCGTGCATCTGAAATACAGCCGCGAGGATGTCGCGGCGCATTCGGCAAGGGTGAAGGACGTGCCGCCGGAGGAGCGGTAGGTTTCAGGTTGTCATTCCGGGGCGCGAGTGAAACGAGCGAACCCGGAATCTCGAGATTCCGGGTCTGGTCCTTCGGACCATCCCGGAATGACCGCTTCGCGGTCACTCCGCCGCCACGATCGTCCCCTCGACCTCGCCGAAGCCGACGCGATAGCCGTCGCCCTGGCACCAGCCGCGCATCACGAGCGAGTCGCCGTCCTCGAGGAATGTGCGCTTCACCCCGCCGTCGAGCTCGACCGGCTCGCTGCCGTTCCAGCTGATCTCAAGCAGACTGCCGCGCTGGTGTTTCTCCGGACCGGAGATGGTGCCGCTCCCCAGGATATCGCCGACATTCATGGCGCAGCCGCTGGAAGCGTGGTGCACCAGTTGCTGCACCGAGGACCAGTACATGTATTTGAAATTGGTGCGGCAGATCGTCTGCGCCGCGTTCATCTGCGACGCGCGCAAGGACACATCGAGCTCCATGTCATAATTGTTCGGCTGCGCTTGGCGCAAATACGGCAGCGGCTCCGGCTGCTGCGCCGGCCCGTGCAGGCGGAACGGCTCCAGCGCCTCGCGCGTCACCACCCACGGGCTGATCGAGGTCGCGAACGCCTTGGCCTGAAACGGGCCGAGCGGCACATACTCCCATTGCTGGATGTCGCGCGCGCTCCAGTCGTTGAGGATCACGAAGCCGAAGATCATTTCCTCGGCCTGCTGCTCGCTGAGCATCTCGCCCATCGCCGACGCCTGCCCGACCACGACGCCCATCTCCAGCTCGAAGTCGAGCCGCTTGCACGGTCCGAAGCTCGGCGCTTGCGCGCTCGGCGGCTTCAGCTGCCCGCGCGGCCGCCTCACCTTGGTGCCGGACACCACCACGGTCGAGGCTCGGCCGTTATAACCGATCGGCATGTGCAGCCAGTTCGGCTGCAGCGCGTTGTCCTTGCCACGGAACATCACGCCGACATTGGTGGCGTGTTCCTTCGACGAATAGAAGTCGGTGTAGCCGGCCACTTGTATCGGCATGTGCAGCCTGACGTCGCGCATCGGCACCAGCGCGAGCTTGCGCAGCTCTTCGTTGTCGCGCAGTTCGGGATGGTCGTGGCGCAACAACTCGCTGATGCGCGCCCGCGTCCTGGCCCAGACCTTCGGTCCGAGCGCCATGAACGCGTTGAGCGAGGCTTGAGAGAACACGCCGATCTCGCCGAACGCGAAGCGGCCGTCCTGCTCCAGCTCCCAGAGATCGAGCACGTAATCGCCGATCGCAACCCCGATGCGTGGTGCGAACCCGCGGGCCGAGAACACGCCGTAAGGGAGATTCTGGATCGGGAAGTCGGAATTGGAGTCGACCGGAATGAAGGAGCGGAGTTTGGGGTCGTTGGGATGGGGCACGGTATTCCTCCGACTAAACATCATCATGGCCGGGCTTGTCCCGGCCATCCACGACTTTTCTTGATTGTTTCAACACGTGGATGCCCGGGACAAGCCCGGGCATGACGAAATTCAATTGACGCGGATCACGGCTTGTTCGGATCGAACCTCTTCTCCAGCCCCTTCCAGCAATCGGCATAATCGTCCTGCAACGTCGCGGACGTCGCCGCATATTGCGTGACCCGCTGCGGAAAGCGCGTCTCGAACATGAAGGCCATGGTGCCGGTCAGCTTCACCGGCTTCAGCTCGCTGTTGCTGGCATGATTGAACGCATCGCGGTCCGGGCCATGCGGCAGCATGCAATTGTGCAAGGACGCGCCGCCCGGCGTGAAGCCTACGGGCTTCGCATCATACACGCCGTAAATCAGGCCCATGAACTCGCTCATGATGTTCATGTGATACCAGGGCGGGCGGAAGGTGTTTTCCGCGACCGCCCAGCGCTCCGGAAAGATCACAAAATCGATATTCGCGGTGCCCGCCGTCTCCGACGGCGAGGTCAGCACGGTGAAGATCGAGGGATCGGGGTGATCGAACGAGATCGCGCCGACCGGCGAGAAGCGCCGCAAATCATATTTGTACGGCGCGTAGTTGCCATGCCAGGCGATCACGTCGATCGGCGAATGCGGCAGCTCGCATTTGAACAGCGCGCCGCCCCATTTCACATAGAGCTCGGTCGGCGTGTCCTTGTCCTCATAGGCGGCAACGGGCGTGAGAAAATCGCGCGCATTGGCGAGGCAATTGGCGCCGATCGGGCCGCGCTCGGGGAGCGTAAAGGCACCACCGTAATTCTCGCAGAGATAGCCGCGCGCGGGGCCGCCAGGAATCTCGACGCGGAATTTGACGCCACGCGGAATCACCGCGATCTCGCCGGGCTCGATGTCGATGCGGCCGAACTCGGTGACGAAGCGGACGTCGCCCTGCTGCGCCACGAACATCATCTCGCCGTCGGCATTGTAGAAATGCTGGTCCACCATCGATTTGGTGATGAGAAAGAGATGCGCGGCCATGCCGGCCTGGGTATGCACGTCGCCGGCGGTCGTCATGGTGCGCACGCCCTGCAGGAAGGTGATCTCCTCCTTCGGGATCGGCGTCGGATCCCAGCGCAATTGCGCGATCGGCAGGTCGTGCTCATGGCACGGCGCCGAGCGCCACAGCCCGGCGTCGACTTTCGTAAAGCGCCCGGAATGCTTCACCGAGGGCCGGATGCGATAGAGCCAGGAGCGCTCGTTGCTGCCGCGCGGCGCGGTGAAGGGCGAACCCGAGAGCTGCTCGGCATAGAGCCCGTAGGCGCAGCGCTGCGGCGAGTTGCGTCCGATCGGCAGCGCGCCGGGCAGCGACTCGGTCTCGAAGCTGTTGCGGAAGCCGGACATGTAGCCCGGCGTGACCTGGGCTGATGCGCGGCTGATGATGTCGGGCGAGGTGTTGATGTTCATGGCTATCCTCCTTGCAGGGCGGCCCACATGTCGCGGTCGCGCTTGTCGGTCCAGACCACGGGATCGTCGATGCCCGAGGCCTCGTCGAACGCACGCGAGACGTTGAACGGCAGGCAGTGCTCGTAAATCGCGAAGCTGGAAAATTTCGGGTCCATGACCTCGCGGGCCGCGGCCATCGTCTCCTTGAGGCTGCGGCCCTTCGCAACCGAAGACTTAGCTGCGCCATAGAGCGTGGTGACGAAGTCGCGGGTCATGGCGATCGCATCGCGCGCGGTGGCAAGCCCATTGAGCGCATCGCCGCGGCCCGGCGCGATCGCTTTCGGATTGAATTCGCGGATTTCATTCAGTGTCGCCGGCCACTCGCGCAAATGCGCGTCGCCGCAATAGCAGGCGGAGTGATATTCGATGAGGTCGCCGGAGAACATCACCTCGGCATCCGGCACCCAGGCGACGATGTCGCCGGAGGTGTGGCCGGCGCCGAGCTGCATCAGGCGTATCTCGCGTTTGCCGAGATAGATCGACATCGATCCTTCGAAGGTCAGGGTCGGCCAGGTCAGGCCGGGAATGCTTTGGGCGTCCTGGAACAGGCGGGGAAAGCGGCCGTATTCGGAATCCCAGTCCTGCTGGCCGCGCTCGGCGACCAGGCGATAGGTCTCCTGCGAGGCGACGATGGCCTGTGCCTTGTAAGCGGAGGCGCCGAGCACGCGCACCGCGTGATAGTGCGACAGCACGACATATTTGATCGGCTTATCGGTGACCTTGCGCACGCGCTCGATCACCTTGTCGGCCATCGCGGGAGTAGCCTGCGCGTCGAACACCAGGCAGCCGTCTTGGCCTACGATGACGGCAGTGTTCGGATCGCCTTCGGCGGTGAAGGCATAGAGATCGGTGCCTATTTCGGAGAAGGTGATCTTCTTCTCGACCATATCGGTGGTGGACGCAAAACCCTTCGCCATCAATTCATTCCCTCTTGCAACGTCGTCATTGCGAGGAGCGACAGCGACGAAGCAATCCACATCTCCGCTTGTGGAGGCATGGATTGCTTCGCTTCGCTCGCAATGACGATTTCTGACATTTGCATTCAATTGTTGCTGCTGTTGCTGCTGCTGGCTCGTCTCGATCATGCGGTGCCTCGCCAGCGCGATCGCCTCGCGCAAAACCTCGATATCGCCGATGTGGTTGGCGAGGATCAACACCAGCGCCGCATCGAGATCGGCGCTTTGCTCGTCATTCAAGCCACGATGCGCTTCGACGATGGCGCGGAAGGCGTCATCGGGCTTCGCAAAATTCGAGGCGGTCGAGAGCGGCATGAGCAACCTTCAATGCAGGCCGGACGCGCGGGCGAGCGCGGCATCAAGCGCTGATGGCGTCGGGTGGCGGAAACGCGCGGCCACGTAACCATCGGGGCGCAACAGATAAGCGGTTCCGGGCTCGGCGTCATAGCGGGAGCCCGCGAGCCCTTCGCAGTCGATCAATCCGCCCTCGCCGCCGATCCGGATCGCTGACACGCCGGCAGGCGCCTCGCAAACGGCGCCATTGCCAAACTCCAGCAGGGTGAACTGCGTTCCCTGCTCGATGAAGGCCTCGGTCAGGAACACCGGCGCGCCGCCCGCCGCCATCGGCGCATCCGGCATCGAGGCGCCCGGCCGCGGGCCGCCGCGCCAGACATCGACATCGGCTGTCGACAGCGGCGTGTCGTAGACCGAGGGCACCGACAGCCGTCCGCCATTGACCATGCGCTTGCCGAACTCGGTCTCCCTGGCGAGCGCCAGCACGGCCTTGCGCAGCCGCGCCTCCTGCCGCGTCGCCGGCGCCATGAAATCGGTCGAGCGGGTGGACTCGCGGATATTCTCGTCTGCCGCAGCACTTCGTTCGATGTGATAGCTCTCGAGCAGGTTTTCCGGCGAGGTCTTGTGCAGGATTCGATCGAGCTTCCACGCCAGATTTTCCGCATCCTCCAGCCCCGAATTGGCGCCGCGCGCGCCGAACGGCGACACCTGATGCGCGGCGTCGCCGGCGAAGATCACGCGGCCGTGCAGGAAACGGTCCATGCGGCGGCACTGGAATTTGTAGAGCGAGATCCACTCGAACTCGAACTTGTCGTGGCCGAGCATGCGCGCGATCCGCGGCCGCACATTCTCCGGCTGCTTCTCGACCGCGGCGTCGGCATCGGGACTGAGCTGCAGATCGATGCGCCAGATGTCGTCGGGTTGCCTGTGCAGCAGCGCCGAGCGGCCGGCATGGAACGGCGGATCGAACCAGAACCAGCGCTCGGTCGGGAACGCCGCGGTCATCTTGACATCAGCGATCAGGAACTGGTCCTCGAACACTTGGCCCGCAAATTCCGCGCCGACCATCTGACGTAGCGACGAGCGCGCGCCGTCGCAGGCGATGACGTAAGCGGCATGCAGCGTGTAGGCCCCATCGGGCGTGTCGATTGTCAGCACCACGCGATCGTTGCGCTGCTCCAGCGCGCTCACCTTGTTGCGCCAGCGCAAGGAAATGTCGGGCAGCTCCTCGACACGGTCGACCAGATAAGCCTCGGCGTAAAACTGCTGCAGGTTGATGAAGGCGGGCCGCTTGTGGCCGGGCTCCGGCAACAGGTTGAACTGATAGAGCTGCGAAGCGCCGTGAAAGATCTTGCCGACGCTCCAGACCACGCCCTTGTCGACCATGCGTTGGCCTATGCCGAGCCGATCCCAGTACTCGAGCGAGCGCTTCGAGAAGCAGATCGCGCGCGAGCCTTCGCCGATGCGGTCGGCGTCGTCGAGCAGCACTACTTTGTGGCCGCGCTGCGCCAGATCGATCGCAAAGGACAGCCCGACCGGTCCGGCGCCGACCACCACCACCGGATGCTCGGCGACAGCGACGCCTGAGCGATCCTGGTCGGGATGACGGCGATAGCCGAACTGGGTCTTTGCCTGCGCCGTGTTCAAGCCGGCGGCCTCCCGTCGCTCGCGTGAATTAGTTTCACTTGCAACTATTCTGGCCGCTAGGCTCCCCCGTCAACTCAAATCGGAGCGATCCTTTGCCCAGAGCGGCCACCATCGATGCGGGCTCGGCTGCCCGGCAAAACGCCGGGAAAGCCGCGCGGCTCGATCTGTTCGCCTTCGTGCCGTTCCGGTTGAACCGGCTGGCGGCCGAGGTCAGCAACGCGCTCGCGGGCGAATACAGCGCGCGCTACGGGCTCGACATTCCCGAATGGCGCGTGCTCGCGACGCTCGGCTTTCGCAATGATGCCTGCAGCGCGCAGTACATTTCCGACTGCACCCGCACCCATAAATCGACCATCAGCCGCGCGGTGACGGCGCTGCTCGCGCGGCAAGTTGTCGAGCGGGTCGAGAATGCCGAGGACCGCCGCGAATTCCGCCTGCGGCTGACGCGCAAGGGCCGCGCGCTCTATGAGGAATTGATTCCGCGCCTGCTGCGCAAGGAGCAGGAGATTCTCGCCTGCCTCACCGCGGCCGAGCGCAAGGATTTAGCCGCACTGCTAGGCAAGATCGAAAAGAGTTCTGGAGTTGGTGCAGACCAGCGCAGAGGCGGATGCGAAGCAGGCGTATTGATTGCCTAGCCACTCGTCATGGCCGGGCTTGACCCGGCCATCCACGTCTTTCTTGCACGCGGTACCAAGACGTGGATGCCCGGCACAAGGCCGGGCATGACGAATTGAGAAAAGCTGGAGACTTCAGGATGAGGTTCGAGCGATATGCTTCGCAATCACCGGGAAATAATTCTCTCCCGAACCCGCATCGATCGCTTCCTGCAGGATCGTCCAGATCAACTCGGCGCCGCGCGGCCTGATGCCGCCCTCGTGCGCGAGCTCGAGCGCGTAGGACAGGTCCTTCAACGCATATTCGGTCGAGAAGGCGCGCTCCGGAAACACGCCCGGGACGATCGCCTTCAGTCCGTGATTGCGCAACGCGAAACTGTCGGCCGAGCCCTTCGCCAATGTTTCGAGCAACAACTTCGGATCGACGCCGGCGGCCTTCGCCACCGCAACGGCCTCCGACAGCGCATGGACCGTCTCGAACAGCACCATGTTGTTGAGGATCTTCGTCACCTGCCCCGCGCCGACATCGCCGCAATGGGTGACGTCGGTGGCAAAGCAGCGGATCAGCGGCTCGACCGCGTCATAAAGCTCGCGCGGACCGCCGACCATGACGCTGAGCGTACCGTCCTGCGCCGCCTGCCGGGTGCGCGCGATCGGGGCATCCAGCCACGCCGCGCCGTTGGCCTGCAATTGCTTTGCGAAATCGCGGGTCTGACTGACCGATGACGTGCCGAGATCGACGACAATCTGCCGCTCCCGGATGTTCTTCAAAATGCCGTCGCCTTCGAACACCGCGCGCACATGCTTGGCGCTGGGCAAGCACAGGAACACGAGCTCGCTTTGCGCCACGACATCGGCGACCGAGGCCGCGACCTCAGCACCGTCGGCATGCAGCCGCTGCAGCGGCCCAGCGGCAACGTCGAACGCGGTCACCCGCGCGCCGCTCTTCTTCACGAGGTTGCGGCAGATCGGCTCGCCCATCACGCCCAAGCCGATGAAGCCGATGCTCTTGTACGCCATCCGCGCTCTTTCCTTTTTACGCGTTTTCTTGACGCGAACCGGTACCCACTTCGCTTGAAAACGCTATGCCTGTTTCGCAAACGAGCGCGACGGCGCCTTGTGCAGGGCGTAGGCGTCGACCTTGTCGCTGGCGCGCGGATAGATCTCGGCAACGATGGGATCGTGACCGGGAATGAAGCGATCCGGATGGCCGGCGAGCCGCTCCACGGTCTCCCATCCCGTCACCATATCGCCGATGTTGAGCACGATCGGAAACGGGCTGCGCCGATGCAAGTTCGCATAGTAATGCGCGGCGTCGGAGGCGAGCACCACCGGCCCGCGTTCGGTCGCAACGCGCACCACCTGCAATCCGTCGGAATGGCCGCCGACGCGATGCACGGTCACGTCGGGCGCGATCTCGCCCTCGCCGCCATGGAAGGTGACGCGATCGCCATAGACGTGGCGCACCATCTGCGTGACATGCTCGACCGTGAAGGGGTGGCGCAGCAGGCCGTTGCACATGCAGCGTCCGGTCGCATAGGCCATCTCGCGATCCTGCAGATGGAAGCGCGCATTCGGGAAGCGGTCGAGATTGCCGGCGTGGTCGTAATGCAGATGGGTGACGATGACGTCCTTGATCTCGTCGGCCTTGACGCCGAAGCCATTGAGCGCGTCGACCGGATTGAGCGTCAGCTTGCGGCCGCGCACCTTGGCTTCATCGGCATTGAAGCCGGTGTCGACCAGGATGGTGCGCCCGTGCCCGCGGATCAGCCAGACGAAATAGTCGAGGTCCTGGGCGCTGGTCTCATGCGGATCGGGGGAGAGGAAGTTCATCTGCGGCGTGCGCGCCATGGTCGCGTAGCGAAGCGCGTAGATTTCGTAGGCGTTTCCCATTGTTCTCTCTTGTTGTGTTTGCTGGCCGATGCCGAGGGCACCCATCCTGACCGACATCAAAAACGCTGTCACGGCGGTGACGCAGAGATTGCATAATGTGAGGGCAAATCACATTAGCGGCGCGGACCGCGCGGGGGAACCGGCGGCATCGGCTGGCAGGCCCCGGTCCGGTGCCGGCCGTCTCCCCCCGAAGGAAGGATTTCACCTTGCGCGCAATCGGGGCGATAACCACGACGTACCAAGCGGTTGACGCCCGCGGGGCGCGGTTTGATAATGCGGATTGCGTAGAGTAATGTCGCCGGGGCGCAAGCTGGAGTTGGCGCCTTTTTCGCTGGACCCCTGACTGATGAAGACTGGCCTCGCCCTGCTGCTGTCGGTGATTTTCTCGGTCGCCTGGACCGTGCCCTCGTCCGCCGCGGGTGATCGTTTCGCGCTCGTGATCGGCAACGCCAAATATCCGGACGCGGACTCCCCCCTGAAGGAGCCGATCAACGACGCCCGCCAGGTCGCCGACGAGTTGAAACGGGACGACTTTACCGTCGAGATCGGCGAAAACCTCACCGGCGACAACATGCGCCGCGCCTTCGACCGCCTTTACAACAAGCTACGTCCGGGCTCGGTGGCGCTGATCTTCTTCTCCGGCTTTGGAATCTCGTCGAACCGCCAGAGCTACATGATCCCGGTCGACGCCCAGATCTGGACCGAGTTCGGACGTCCGCCGCGACGGCCTGAGCCTCGAAACGGTGCTCGGCGAGATCAACAACCGCGGCGCCGGCGTCAAGATCGCACTGATCGATGCTTCCAGGCGCAATCCCTATGAGCGCAGGTTCCGTCCGGGCTCCCAGGGGCTTGCGCCCGTGATCGCGCCGAACGGCACCTTGGTGGTGTATTCGGCGGCGCTGTCGTCGGTCGTGTCAGACAATGGCAGCGATCACAGCCTGTTCGTGCAGGAATTGCTCAAGGAAATCCGCGTTCCCGACCTCAGTGCGGAAGAAGCGCTGAACCGCACCCGGCTCGGCGTCACCCGCGCCTCGAACCGCGAGCAGCAGCCGTACCTTTCTTCTTCGCTCGCCGAGGATTTTGCGTTTATCGGCAATCCCGGCAGCGGCAACCGTCCCGCTCCACCACCGCCTGTGACCCCGCCTCCGATCGCAACAACGGCGCCCCCGCCGCCGTCCCCACCGCCTCCGGCAATTGATCCGGCACCGCGGTTCGAGGCGCCGTCCTCCCCGCCCCCACCACCCGTGATCGCGGACAAGCCGGTCGAGCGGCCCTCGAACCAGGTCGCGCTGGCGGATGACCCCACGATCAAGAGCCTGACCGACAAGCTCAATGCCAATCCCGACGATGCCAGCGCGCTGTACCGGCGCGGCCAGGTCTATGCCTCCAAGGGCGCCTACAGCCTCGCGATCAAGGATTTCGACGATACGCTCCGCCTCAATTCAAAGGACGTCGAAGCCCTGAACAATCGCTGCTGGGCGCGCGCGGTGGTCGGCGACCTGCAATCGGCATTGAAGGATTGCAACGAGGCGCTGCGGCTGCGGCCCAATTTCGTCGACGCGCTGGACAGCCGCGGCCTGGTTAACCTCAAGAGCGGATTGACGAAAAACGCGATCACCGATTTCGACGCGGCGCTGCGGATCAATCCGCGGCTGAGCTCCTCCCTCTATGGTAGGGGGCTCGCCAAGCAGCGGAATGGCTCGATTTCCGAGGGCAATGTGGATATAGCCAATGCCAAGGCCATGGACCCCAACATCGTCCAGGAGTTCGACAGTTACGGGGTGCGGTAGATTAATTTGCGTTGCGGTCGCCGGCTTCCTCGAACCCCGGGGGAAACGCCGGAGACAAACAGGCAAATAGCGACGGCCGCGACCGTTTGGCCGCGACCCATTATCCAAAGTTTTTTGAGCCGCGCGAGAAGCGCGCGCAGGAGGGACCAGCAATGTTGAAAATGACCGCAAAGCGTTATCTCACCGCAATCGTCTCCGTCATGGCCATCGGCGCCGCATTTTCCTTTGGCGCCATCCAGGCGCGCGCCGGCGACATCACCGAAGACCAGATCGTCAATGCGCTCACCCCGTCCAAGAAGCCGCTGACCCGCGGGCTTTCGATCGGTGGCGAGGTCGCCAAGCCGGAGGATCCCGCGCAAGCGAGGTTCGTCACCTCGCTCAAGGGCCGCACCCGCGGCCTGTCCTTCAACGAGCGCGAAGAACTCGCGACCATCGTCAAGGACAAGCCGAATATCGATCTCGAGATCACCTTCGACTACAACTCGGCCGACATCAGCTCGAAGTCGCTGGCCTCCGTGCAGGCTCTGGGCCGCGCGCTCACCAATCCTGACCTGAAGGGTTCGACCTTCGTCGTGGCCGGCCACACCGACGCCGCGGGCGGCGAGACCTATAACCAGGAGCTGTCCGAACGCCGCGCCGACGCGATCAAGAAATATCTGATCGGCAACTACCACATCTCCTCGGCCGACCTCGTCACCGTCGGCTATGGCAAGAGCAAGCTCAAGGATCCGAACCAGCCGATGGCGGAAGCGAACCGCCGGGTGCAGGTCGTGAACATGGAAAACAAGACGACTGCGTCGAAGTAACTCCATCTTCTCGTGATCTTCTCTTGGCGCTAGTGGTTTTTTTCGGCAAAGATGCGTCCCGCAAATCCTGCGGGACGCTCGTGTGTTTGAGGTACCCTGACGGCGACCTCCAAGCCGCGCCGCGGCCCCGCCCGTGATTTCCTGAGGTTGGTCTGCCGATGCAGTTTTCGCTGTCCGAGAACATGAAGCGTGCGGCAGGCGCGGTGTTCTTTGTCGTGCTGGGGGGCGCCTATTGGTGGTGGGAGCATCGCCCCGAGCCGGTCGAGAAGGAAACGGTCACCGAAGCCCTGGTGGTCGTCACCAAATCCACCAACGCCTGCTTCTCGGATCTGGTTCGCGTCACCGGCTTCCTTGTGCCGCGCCGCGAGGCCACGGTCGGCGCCGACCAGGAAGGCTCCAAGGTCACCGATCTCTTCATCCGCGAAGGCGACACCGTCACCGACAATCAGGAATTGGCGCGCCTGAGCGCGCCGCAGCAGCAGCCCGGTCAGCAGCAACAGCGGGGCAGCAACGGACCGGTCTCGTTGCGCGCGCCGGCGCCCGGGCTCGTCACGGAAGTGCGGACCGTGGTCGGCGCACCGGCGTCGCCGCAGGCCGGCCCGATGTTCCGCATCGCCATCAACAACGAGATCGAGCTCGACGCCGAAGTGCCGAGCGTCCACATGCCGAAGCTCAGTCCCGGCGTCACCGCGCGCATCACCCGCGACAATGCGCCCGACCTGATCGGCCGCGTGCGGCTGGTATCGCCGCAGATCGACCGCAACACCCAGCTCGGCCACGTCCGTATCGCCGTCACCAACAATCCGACGCTGAAGATCGGCCAGTTCGCCCGCGCCTCAATCGATGCCAAGCGCAGCTGCGGCGTCGCCATTCCGCGCACCGCGATCGACCATCTCACCGTGCAGGTGATCAAGGGCAACGTGGTGGAGACGCGGAAGGTGCGCGTGGGCTTGAGCTCGGACACCTCGACCGAAATTCTGGAAGGTCTCGACGTCGGCGAAATCGTCGTTGCCGACGCCGGCTCCTCCCTGCATGACGGCGACCAGGTCAAAACCATGTTCGCGGACGAACTCGATCGACGGGCACGCTGATGGCACTCAATATCTCGGCATGGTCGATCCGCAACCCGCTTCCGTCGGTGGTCTTTTCGGTCATCTTGGTGGTGCTGGGATGGCTGAGCTTCACCAAGCTCGCGGTGACCCACCTGCCCTCCGCCGACATCCCGGTGATCTCGGTCGCGGTCGCGCAATTCGGCGCAGCGCCGACCGAGCTTGAATCGCAGGTCACCAAGATCATCGAAGACGGCGTCTCTGGCGTCGAGGGCGTCCGCCACATCAACTCCTCGATCACCGACGGCCTGTCGGTGACGACGATCGCGTTTTCGATCGAGACCAATACCGACCGCGCCATCAACGACATCAAGGACGCGGTGACCCGTGTCCGCGCCAACCTGCCGCAGAATGTCAACGAGCCGTTGATCCAGCGCGTCGACGTGATCGGCCTGCCGATCGTCACTTACGCGGCGATCTCGCCCGGCAAGACGCCCGAGCAACTGTCCTACTTCGTCGACGACGTCGTCAAACGCGAGCTGCAGGGCGTGCGCGGCGTCGCCGAAGTCCAGCGTATCGGCGGCGTCGAGCGCGAGATCCTGGTTTCGCTCGATCCTGACAAGTTGCAATCCGCGGGCCTGACGGCCGTCAATGTCAGCCAGCATCTACGCGGCACCAACGAGGATCTGGCCGGCGGCCGGGCCGAAATCGGCCGAAACGACCAGGCGATCCGCACGCTCGCCGGCGCCAAGACGCTGAACGATCTCGCCGGCACCATGATCCCGCTGTTCGGCGGCGGCGAGATGCGCATCGACGATCTCGGCACCGTCACCGATACCATCGCCGACCGCCGCACCTTCGCCCGCGCCAACGGCGAGCCGGTCGTCGCCTTCGCCATCAAGCGCGCCAAAGGCGCCAGCGACGTCGTGGTGGCCGCGGCCGTGCAAAAGCGCATCGACGCGATCAAGGAGGCAAATCCGGAATACGACCTCAAGATGATCGACACCTCGGTGAAATTCACCAGGGGCAATTACGAGGCCGCGATCTCGACCCTGTTCGAGGGCGCAATCCTCGCCGTCATCATCGTGATGCTGTTCCTGCGCGACATCCGCGCCACCCTGATCGCGGCGGTGTCGCTGCCGCTGTCGATCTTCCCCGCCTTCTGGGCGATGGATATCCTCGGCTTCTCGCTGAACCTGATCTCGTTCCTCGCGATCACGCTGTCGACGGGTATCCTCGTCGACGATGCCATCGTCGAGATCGAGAACATCGTGCGCCACATGCGCATGGGCAAGTCGCCCTACCAGGCCTCGCTCGATGCCGCCGACGAGATCGGCCTTGCGGTGATCGCGATCTCGCTCACCATCATCGCGATCTTCGCGCCTGCCAGCTTCATGCCGGGCATCGCCGGCCAGTTCTTCAAACAGTTCGGCATCACGGTATCGGTGCAGGTGTTCTTCTCGTTGCTCGCCGCACGCTTCGTTACGCCGATGCTGGCGGCCTATTTCATGAAGCATCACGACCACGACGATCCGCCGCCCGGCCCGCTGCTCAAAACCTATCACCGCGTGGTCACCTGGTCGGTGAAGCATCACTACATCACCGTCTTGATCGGCATCGGCGTCTTCGTGGCGTCGATCTGGAGTCTCACGCTGCTGCCGAAGAGCTTCCTGCCGGCGCAGGATTCCGCGCGCTCCTGGCTCGGCCTGGAGCTGCCGCCGGGCACGCAGCTCGCCTACACCGAAAAGGTCACCGAGGACATCGTCACGCGCCTGCGCAAGCGGCCCGAGATCCGAAGCGTCTTCGTCGACGGCGGCCGCTCGCCGCAAGGCTCGCAGGAGGTGCGGCGCGCCACGCTGATCATCAACTACACCCCGAAGACCGAGCGCAAGCTCACGCAGCGCGACCTCGAGGACACGATCAGCAAGGAGCTCGACAACATCCCCGACATCCGCTTCTGGTTCCTCGACGACCAGGGCAATCGCGCGATCTCGCTGATCGTCGCCGGTCGGGACAGCAACATCGTCAACAATGTCGCGAGCGAGCTCGCGACCCAGATGAAACGAATTCCGGAGCTCGCCAACGTCGTTCCCGACACCTCGCTGGAGCGTCCCGAGCTCAACATCCGTCCGCGCGCCGATCTCGCGGCCCGGCTGGGCGTCACCACCGAGAGCCTGTCACAAACCATCCGCGTCGCCACCATCGGCGACGTCGGACCCGCGCTCGCCAAATTCGACGCCGGCAACCGGCTGGTGCCGATCCGGGTCCAACTCGAGGATTCCGCGCGCGGCAATCTCCGCACGCTGCAGGAATTGCGGGTGCCGCTCGGCGAGCACGGCGAAAAGGGCGGCGTGCCGCTGGAGACAATCGCCAATATCAAGCTCGATCAAGGCCCGACCAGCATCAACCGCTACGACCGCCAGCGGCAGGCGACGGTTGCGGCCGACCTCGCCGGCACCTCCGCGCGAAGCGCCGCCACCAACAAGATCGCCGAACTGCCCGTCATGAAGAGCCTGCCCAAAGGCGTGACCGTGAGCGAAGGCGGCGACTCCGAAAGCCAGAAGGAACTCGCGGACGGCTTCACCTCAACGATGTTGACCGGCCTGATGCTGGTCTATGCGGTGCTGGTGCTGTTGTTCGGCACGTTCCTGCAACCGTTGACCATCCTGTTCTCGCTGCCGCTTTCGATCGGCGGCGCGGTCCTCGCGCTCCTGATCACCGGCAAGCAGCTCACCATTCCCGTCTATATCGGCATCCTGATGCTGATGGGCATCGTCACCAAGAACGCCATCATGCTGGTCGAATTCGCGATCGAGGCGGTCCATGCCGGCCAGAAGCGCGATGAGGCGATGATCGACGCCGGCATGAAGCGGGCCCGCCCGATCGTGATGACCACGGTCGCCATGGTCGCCGGCATGATGCCGAGCGCGCTGGCGTTCGGCGCCGGCGGCGAGTTCCGCTCGCCGATGGCGCTGGCCGTGATCGGCGGCCTGTTGTTCTCGACCGTGCTGTCGCTGGTGTTCGTGCCGGCGATGTTCATGGTGATGGACGACCTCGCCGCGCTGATCTGGCGCTTCGGCAAGCGGCTGATCGTCTCCACCGGAGATGATGACCATGGCGACCATCATTCGACGCCGCCCGCCGCGCACGGCCAGCCGCCGGCGGTCCGGCCGGCGGCGGAATAAGCCCCGCCGTTTCAGAACTCAGTTCGTCGTCTCGAAGTGCCGGCGGCGCATCTGCTTGAGCACCGTGAGGGCGAGGACGGCAGTCAATGCATCGAGGCAGGCCACGAGGATGAATACCGTGGTCCAGCTTCCGGTCCACTGCTTGAGATAGGCCGCGGCCGGGCCGCCGAAGATCGAGCCGACGCCCTGGGCGATGTAGAGGAAGCCGTAGTTGGTGGCGGCGTAGCGCGGCCCGAACGTGTCGGTCAGCGTCGCCGGGAACAGCGAGAAGATCTCGCCCCAGCCGAAGAACACGAGGCCGGTGAGCACCACGAACATCGCCGGATGGTCGAGGAAGGCGAACAGGATGAGGATCGCCACCGCCTCGAGCGCGAACGCGAGCGCCATCGTGCTCTCGCGGCCGATCTGGTCGGACACCCAGCCGAAGAACGGGCGGGTGAGCCCGTTGGTGACGCGCGAGAGCGTGAGCGACAGCGGCAGCGCCGCCATGCCGAGCACCAGCACGTCGGCGACCTTGAACTCCTTGGCGAAGGGGCCGACGTTCGACACCACCATCAGGCCGCTGGTCGACATCATCGCCATCATGATGAAGAGCAGATAGAAGATCGGATTCTGCAGCATCTCGATCGGCGTGAAGCTGCGTTTCGCCTGCATCTCGGTCTGCACCGTGGCGGGGTCGTAGCCCTCGGGACGATAGTCCTCGGGCGGCGTGCGCAGGCCGAGCGCGGCGGCGACGCCGATGATGCCCTGGATGATGCCCCAGACCACCAGCGTGTGCTGATAGCCCGAACTCTTGATCATGCTGTCGATCGGGAAGCTGGTGAAGAAGGCGCCGAAGCCGTAGCCAGCGGCCGCGAGACCGGTGGCGAGGCCGCGCCGATCCGGGAACCAGCGCACCATCAAGCCGATGATGCCGACATAGATGATGCCGGTGCCGAAGCCGCCGATCACGCCGTAGGTGAAATAGAGCGCGGTGAGGCTTTGAGCCTGCGCGGCCAGCACCCAGCTCCCGCCCGACATGATGGCGCCGATCGAGATCAGGAGTTTTGGTCCGAAGCGGTCGACCAGAAATGCCTGGAACGGCGAAAAGAAGGTCTGCAGGATGATAAGCAGCGAGAAGGTGAACTGCAGCTCGGCCAGCGTGGTGCCGAGTTTTTGATTGAGCGGCCCGGTGAACAGTGTCCAGACGTATTGCGGGCTCGAGATCGCCATCATCGCGATCAAGCCGAGCACAAGTTGCACCCACCGCGTCGATGCCGTCGCTCCACGCGTCTCTGCCATAACAGTCATTGTCATCCCCCGATTGAAAGACCCCGATGGACAACGATACGACCGGTATGGTGGTGCGGCAAGGTCAGCGATCAGGCAGGAGGCGATGAATTGTGCGGCAGCGCAAAATCAATCCGCGTGCAGTTCCCTGCGGCTATCGCAACGCGGGATGGACTGACCAGTCCGAGTCCTCGATCAGAACATAGGCGGCGGGCGCTACGCCGCCTTCACCAGCTTGCGGGAGCTGTCGCTTGACGTAAGTCCTCAGCATCTTATCGGCATCCGATGAAATCGAATGCCGACGCGTTTCGATGGCGACACGCGCCGTCACCCCACTCCCCGCAAAGAAATCCAGCACGGTCGAGCCCGGAAACGACAGCGCACGCACGATGCGGTCGATCAATTCCCTCGGCTTCTGGGTCGGATGGCCGACCCGCTCCCTCGAGTTGCCGTTGAGCCGGGGAATCTTCCAGACATTGGTCGGATTGATGCCCTTGTCGAGACTGTCCGGATTGAGCCGCTTATCGCGCTTGTAGATCGAGAGTCGCTTCGCATCGAGCGGTGTGCGCACCGCATCGAGATCGAAATAGTATTTCGGCGTCTTCGCAAACCAGGCGATCTCCTCATGCCGGTTTGCGAAGAAGCGCTGCGCGCTCATGCCATTCGGATAGTTCCAGATGATGAGATTGGCCAGCCCCATCTTGCTGTGCTGGCGCATCCAGCCCATCAGGCTGAGCAGGTCGCCGCTGCCCGCCTCGCCCTGATATTGCAGGCCGCCGAACAGCACGAAATTGCCCGATGGCGCGAGCACGCGCTCGACCTCGGTGAGCCACTGCCCGGCCCAGTCGACATAGTGCACATGCTCGTCCCAATGCGCGACGTTGATGTTGTAGGGCGGATCGCAGATCACGAGCTGGATCGATCCGGACGGAATCTTGAGCAATGTGTCGAGGCAGTCGCCGACGGCAATGATGTGCGAGGTCGTGTCTGAAGCGGAAACAGCCGTCGCGCGGACGGACGAATGCGCGCGCCCGCTCTTGCGCAGGCGGTTCATCCCGATATGTCCCCGGTTGCGGTGAGATCGGTTCGGCATCGTGCCGCGGGCTAGCGTCCTGGTTCTAACATTCGGATCATTCTGCGGCTGGCTCCTTTGCGAATGTTAGAACCAAGGGACACTAGCAAATTTTGGGTTCTAGTGCGGTTTGGATTTGACATTCGCTTTGAGGACTCGCGGACATACTGAAGCGAATGTCAAATCCACCGCACTAGGGCGCTATTCGTTGCGCGCGATCGCGGTGAGCCGGGTCACGTTCTGCAAGAGGATGCGCCCGCGCTGCAGATCGAGGATGCCGTCCTTGCGCCAGGTCTGCAGCTGCCGGTTGACGCTCTCGCGCGCGGCGCCGACGAAGATGCCGAGTTGCTCCTGCGAGATGTGCACCTCGGAGCCGAAATCGGCGGCGAGCGCGCAAAGCCTGCGCGCCAGCCGGATCGGCAGCGGCTGCAGCATCGATTCTTCCATGCGCTCGCTTTGATAGCGGATGCGCTGGCACAACAGCTGGATGATCTTGATCGCGACTTTCGGCTCGCGCTCGAGATGGCCCAGAAAATCTTCCCGCCGCAGCACGAATAGTTCAGTCGTCTCGCCCGCGGTCGCATCCGCAGTGCGGTCCTGGCCGTCCATCACGGCAACCTCGCCGAAGAGGTCGCCCGGCCCCATGAAATTCAGCGTCAGCCGGCTGCCGTCGGAGGCGCCGGTCTCGATCCGGACCTGGCCACGGCGGACGCCAAACAGCGCATCGCCAGCATCGCCCTTCTGGAACAGCACCTCGCCCGAGGAAAGATGCTGGGTGTGGCAAAGATTGGAAATCCGCGACAATTCGTCGGACCCGAGGTCCGCGAACATCGGGTTCATCTTCAGAATGACCGCAAATTCGGCCTGTTTGCTCATGGCAATGCCTGTTCCGTTCAGAATCGACCTTTTAGAGAATCCCGCTTCGATGAAGTGTGTCATAAGTCACATAACTTTACAGCTGCTTCTGATTATTTTTGGCGTCTTTTGAGCGCTATCCCCTTTCCGGGATAAGCTCGAAAAACCGGCCCCGGCGGGGGATGACCGCCGAACCGGTCGTGCACCCCTTTGCCCGGGACCGTCCAGATGAGAGCACTGAAATTCATAGGGGCAGCCGTTGCTGCCATCGTCGTCATCCTCGCGCTTGTGATGATCGTCGGAGTCCCCTCCGGCTTTCTGACCTCCACCATCAAGGAGCGGGTCGAGCGCGAAACCGGCTATCGCCTGACGATTGCCGGCTCGACCAGGATCAGCCTGTGGCCGACGCTCAACGTCACCATGAACGACCTGACCTTGCAGGAGCCGAAGGACCGTGAAGGCGCCAACAAGGTCACGATCGGCTCGCTGCAGGCCGATATGACGCTGTCGAGCGCGTGGTCGGGCCATCCGGAAATCTCCGAACTCATCGTCACCAAGCCGGTGCTCTATGTGCCGCTGCTGCGCGAGCGCCATCGCGTCGCCGCGCAAGTAGCCGACAAGCCGGCGTCGTCCGCGGGCAAGAGCGACGTGCAGATCGACCGCATCACAATCATCGACGGCGCGGTCGCCTTCTCCAATTCGCACGACAAGCTGGAGAGCCGGATCGACGCCATCAACGCCAAGGCGACCTTCGACGCCGATCGCAAGATCAAGCTTGCGGGCACCGCGCGCGCAGGCAGCACGCCGATGAAGTACGACATCAAGGCAACCGTGCCGCTGCCGCCGATCGAGCGGCAGAACATTCCGGTCGAGCTCACGCTGGAGGCGCCGGGCGCGCTGAACGCGCCGCTGGCGGCCAAGGCTGAGGTGCGGCTCAACGGCCCGGTGGTGCTGATCAACGGACTGACCGGTTCGCTCGACGAGGGCGGTTTCTCCGGCTGGGGCTCGGTCGACGTCTCCAGCAAGCCGCTGGTGAAGGTCGATCTCGACTTCCAGCGTTTCAACATTCCAGGCGCCAAGGCGCAAAGCACCTCGGCTCGAGCAGGGCTGGAGCGATGCGCCGATCGATCTGTCCGCGCTGAACTATGTCGACGCCCAGGTGAAGATTTCCGCGGCGCAGATCGATTGGGCGGACGCGCAGTTCGCGCCGGCAGCAATCGAGGCGACCTTGGCGGGCGGTGTGCTGAAAGCCTCCGTCAGCAATCTCGGCGCCTATGGCGGGCAGGCCACGGGCGAAATGATCGTCGACGCCTCCACCGGCAATCCGACCTATCAGATGCATTGCGACCTCGTCGGCGTGCGGGCGCTGCCGCTGCTGACGAGCCTTGCGTCGTTCGACAAGCTCGACGGCAAGATGCAGGCGAAGATCGCGGCGAGATCCGCGGGCGCAAGCCAGCACGCCATCATGTCGAACATGGCCGGCACCGCGTTCGTGACCTTCCAGGATGGCGCCATCCGCGGGTTGAACGTCGCGCAGATGATCCGTTCGCTGACAGCCAGCACGCTGAACGGCTGGCAGGAGCAGCAGGAGCAGGCGACCGACCTGACGCAGCTGTCGGCGTCCTTCAAGATCGACCGCGGACAGGCCACCACGCTCGATCTCAATCTGGTCGGGCCGCTGGTCAAGGTGACCGGCGTCGGCACCATCGATCTCGGCACGAGGATGATCGGCTTCCGCGTCGAACCGCAGCTGGTGATGACCACGCAGGGCCAGGGCCGCGCCGCCGATCCGGTCGGCTTCGGCATTCCCGTCGTGCTGTCGGGACCGTGGTCGTCGCCGAAAATCTATCCGGAGATCCAGGGCATTCTCGACAATCCCGATGCCGCCTATGGCAAGCTGCGCGAGATGGGCAAGGGCCTGTTCGGGCCCGATGGCGCGGGGCTGAACAACATCGTCGGCAATCTCGGCAGCCTCGCCGGCAACCAGGGCGGCGGCGCGGCTGGCACCGGCGGCGCCGGCAACCTGCTCGGCGGTGGGTTCGGTCAGGCGCTCGGCGGCCTGCTCGGCGGATTGGGCAATGCCGGCGGCAGCACGGACGGCACGCCAGGCAGCACGCACAGCCGCAGCATCCCGGCAACGCCCATGGACGCCCCGCAAACGACGACGCCGCAGCCGCAGCAGACTGCACCTCCTCCGGCCACCGCCCAGAACACGCCGCCGCCGGAGCAGCAGGACAGCCAGACCATGAATGACGTGCTGCGTCAGCTGTTTAACCGGTGAGCTGAGCACGCTCTTATCCCTCCCCCCGCGAAGCGGTGGGAAGGGATAAGCGCCATCCACACCCGCGGTAACCAAGCGGCCGGACGGCCCGGCCAAACCGTTCATTTTGTGCTAGAACCGCCCCGGCCGGGACTTTTCCGGACCCGGCCCGGACCCCGTTGGGTCCGCCTGGGCCTCCCCTCATTTGGCGCGGCCTGCGATTTGCAACGACGCTGCCGTGAGAGCGGCCAGCGGATGCCGGTTGGCAAACATCCGAGCCGGCACGCCCGAGGATCTGGATGATCGCGGTCAAGGACAAGATCTGGTTTCTCCGTGAAGGCCTGTTCGCCAAATACGTGATGGCGCTGGTCGGCCTCGTCGTGTTCGTGCTCGCCGTGAACGGCCTGACCGAGACCTGGATCAGCTACCGCGCCACCAAGACCACGCTGCTCGAGGGCATGACCGAGAAGGCGGAAGCGACCGCCAAGCGCATCGACCAGTCGATGAGCGAGCTGGAGCGGCAGGTCAGCCGCGTCACATCCGCCTATGTCCACACCGTCGAGCAGCGCCGCGACGCCTATGCCCAGCTGCTCGGCCAGGTCCCCGCGGTGGCGCAGCTCTCCCAACTCGACGGCCAGGGCAAGGAGCTGCTGCGGCTGTCGCGCACCCAGATCGCGCTCTCGACCGGCATCGATCTGGCGCGCGATCCGCGCTTCACCGAAGCC
This sequence comes from uncultured Alphaproteobacteria bacterium, assembly GCA_963821965.1. GTDB lineage: Bacteria > Pseudomonadota > Alphaproteobacteria > Rhizobiales > Xanthobacteraceae > Bradyrhizobium. The sequence continues at coordinate 626,174 of CAWGFY010000010.1, read as the reverse complement.
GTCGCGCGCGGCGTCAGCTACTCGCCGGCCTATTTCTCCGGAACGCGGCCGTTGATGTCGATCTCGATGGCGCATTCCGGCTTCAACGCCGGCGTCACCCTGGCCGAGATCGATCTGAACTTCCTTTCCGACATGCTCGGCGACGCCCAGGTCGGCAAGAACAACCTCGCCTTCATCGTCGACCCGCGCGGCCAGGTGCTCGCGACTTCGGCGAAGGGCCCCGAGTTCGGCAAGGACGTCTCCACCCTGCCGCAGGTCGCGGCGATGATGGCCAAGGAGCGCGTGCCGGCCGAGAGCGGGGCCGACGCCGACGGCCATTCGATGCTGACCGCGGCCGCCGTGGTGCCGAAGCTCGGCTGGAGCGTGTTCTTCGAGCAGCCGACCTCGACCGCGCTGGCCCCGATCCGCGACCAGCTGATGCGCATCGCGCTCCTGGTCGGGCTCGGCCTGATCATCGCGATCATCGCAGGCAGCGTGATGGCACGGCGCATGCTGGTGCCGATCAACGCGCTGCGCGCCGGCGCGCGCCGCCTCGGCTCGGGCGACTTCAGCCAGCGCATCGAGGTCAACAGCAATGACGAGCTGGAAGAGCTCGCCGAGCAGTTCAACTCGATGGCCGGCCAGCTCGGCCAGACCTATTCCGTGCTCGAAGCCAAGGTCGAGGAACGCACGAGAGACCTCGCGCAGTCGATCGGCGAATTGAAGGTGCTGGAGGAAGTCGGCCGCGCGGTCGCCTCCTCGCTCGATCTCAACGCCGTGCTGCCCACCGTCGCCTCGCGCGCGCTTGAGATCACGCATGCCGATGCGGTGCTGATCTACGGCTACGATCACGACAAGCGCCAGTTCAACCTGGTCGAGGCCGGCGGCATCGACAAGTCGGCCGAAGGCCCGCACCAGACGCTCGACGAGGACAACACCATCCTCGGCCAGGCCGCCGCCAAGCGCGAGCCGATCACGATCGCCGATCTCGCCACCGCCGACGATCTCACCTTGCGCGAGGTCGCGGTCGGAGCCGGCTTCCATGCGGTGCTGGTGGTGCCGCTGGTCGACCAGCAGGGCGTGCTCGGTGCGCTGGTGGTGTTGCGCCGCGCCGCCGGCGAATTTCCGCAAAACCTGATCGGCTTGATGCGCACCTTTGCCAACCAGGCGGTGCTGGCGATGCGCAACGCGCGATTGTTCAGCGAGGTCGACCAGCAGGGCCGCGAGCTGGCTAGCGCCAACGCCGTGGTGAGCGAGCAGGCCGACAAGCTGCAGGAGCAGACCGAGCAGCTCAAGAACTGGAATCGCTCGCTGGAGGAGCGGGTCGAGAAGCAGCTCGGCGAGATCGAGCGCATCCGCAAGCTCGAGCGTTTCCTGGCTCCCCAAGTGGCGCAGCTGATCGCCTCCTCCGACGGCCACGACGCGCTGCTGCAGAGCCATCGCCGCGAGGTCACCGTGGTGTTCTGCGATCTGCGCGGCTTCACCGCCTTCACCGAGGCGACCGAGCCGGAAGAGGCGATGAACGTGCTGCGCGAATATCACGCCGCGCTCGGTGAGCTGATCTTCCGCTACGAGGGCACGCTCGACCGCTATGCCGGCGACGGCGTGATGATCCTGTTCAACGCGCCGATCCAGTTCGAGGACCACACCAAGCGCGCGGTGAAGATGGCCTGCGAGATGCGCGACACCATCGGCGCGCTGACGCAGAAATGGCGCAACCGCGGGCACAGCCTCGGCTTCGGCATGGGGATCGCGCTCGGCTATGCCACGCTCGGCCAGATCGGCTTCGAGCAGCGGCTGGAATATGCCGCGATCGGCAGCGTGACCAACATGGCCTCGCGGCTGTGCGACGAAGCCAAGGCCGACCAGATCGTGGTGGCGCGGCGCGTCTACGGCGCGGTGGAGCAATGGGTGGACGCGAGGCCGCTCGACGATCTCATGCTGAAGGGATTCAATCATCCCGTGCTGGCGATGGAGATTTTGCGCTGGCGCGAGGAGGTCGACAACGTGGTCGACGCCGCGGCGAAGAGTGCAAGGCGACGGAAGTAGGGAGCGCTGGCGCGGCGTGCTCCTCTGCCACCCTCCCCTGGAGGGGGAGGGTCGGCGAGCAATCGAGCGTAGCGAGATGGGAGCCGGGGTGGGGTGCGCGGTGTAAGACAAGTTCACCCCACCCCGATCGCTCACTCCGTTCGCGATCGACCCTCCCCCTCCAGGGGAGGGTGAAGACACGGATTCAATTTTCAGACAGCGTGGAGACACACCTCCGCATTCTCGCGACTCATTTCGCCCGAGCTTTGCGAAACATCGTGTCCCTCTGACAAGTCGGAGGGCACAGGGAATGCCGGGCGCTGGCCGCACCCGCAGGCCTCGTGGGCTGAAAAGGAAGAATGCCCACAAGTCAGTCAGGTAAGGCCGAAACATCCGGCATTCCCTGCGCAATGGTTTTACGGCTGCTCCGTGATCTCCCCGGTGTACCGGGCTTTTTAGCCACCGTCGCCTGCGAGTTGCCTCACAGACTTGACCCCAGCGTCGGGGGGACAGGACCACACGGCTTGACCGTCCGCTCGTCCCTCGCACGCCTTGCGAGGAGACCAGCGGCCACCGCAACCTATCCTGCGTTCGTGGCGATCATGAGCCGCCCCTCCTGAAAGGACAGGATGCGCGGAAATCTGCAGGTGTTTTGCCCGACGCCCAAAGCGAATTATTTTTCGCGCGAGGGCTGGACAGGTAGAAACAGCTTGAGATGAAAGGGGAAATTAGATTTTAGGCGCACGTCACTTAAGGTCATTGAGAAACTCTAACCGTAGCTATGCGCCCCTTACCGGCAATCGATCCCACGCCCGTCAACGTATGGCAGGCCGTCACTTATTTCTTGTTCGGGATTTTCCTCCATCCATCCTCCACAAGCTCCTTGAGTATTGAATATGAAATGAAGCTAGCGCCATAGTAGTATTGCGACCAATACAATGTCTCCTCGCACAAGCTATCGTAGATCGGGCGCAATTCTTCAGGCAACGCTTCGCGCGCTTCCGTCTTCTTTAATCGTTGCGGAGGTGATGTAGAGGACGATGGACCGCCGATACTGCTGATAATTCCTCCTCCTTTACAGCGGCACATCACCAAAGGACGCATCACGCCGCCCCCTCGACAACATGCTTAAATATCGGCAGCCGATACCGCGACCGCGAACGGTATACCAAGCGCGTCAAAATGTGCCTTCCCGCACCGAACCTTGTCAGCCTCGCTGGTGCGCAGCTTCAAGAAGTCCTTAGTACCCTTGGTTTCGCGCACGAGGTCGACGGTCTCGCTATCCTGCTTCAGGATGGCCCAATCTGGATTGTAGCCGCCTAACGGCGTGTCGACTTTGAACCAGTCCGGCAATTTCATAAACAGGCGTATGTCCTCGCGACTTTCAAGCCCTGCGCGAACTCTCGCTCTATCTCTAAATCGTAGACCACGTACTCATACGGAGCTTTTTTGACTGGTTGCGCGGTGAGGAAATTGACCAACTCCTCATTCTTGAAAAGCAACTGCTCCCATTCCGTATCAGGTCCCTTGCCGACAATCTTCTCGTATTTGATGCCGTCAACCAAAAGTCGGTGAAGTTCGAACTTCAAGATTGCGGCGACCTGATCGAGAAAGCGTTGCGGGTTTGCATCGATTTCTCCAAGTCGCCCTGACTCACGAAGAATGCGCGCCAAGGTCGAACGCGTTAACTCAGTTTCATTTTGAAGGTAGGCCGACGATACGACTTACGAGCTAATTATGCAGAAAAAGGAAGAGTTGCTGTCGATGGATACGCCTTTACGCTTCATCTTCAGCCACTCTGCATTGCGCGAAGGCTGGGACAATCCAAATGTTTTCCAGATTTGCACGTTGAATCAGACGGCCAGCGGAATCAAGAAACGACAAGAGATCGGGCGCGGCCTTCGACTTCCAGTAGACAAGGACGGAATGCGTGTGTTCGACGAGAGCGTCAACAGGCTCTACGTCATGGCGAATGAATCCTATGAGGATTTTGCTCGCGCGCTTCAGATTGAATACGAAGAAGATTGTGGTGTCACGTTTGGCAAGGTGCCGCTCGCAGCGCTCGCCCGTATCACCCGAGTCGTCGATGGTGTGGAAACACCGATCGGCAAGGTTGCGGGTGAGGCCATTCGCGCCGCGCTAGTTGATCAAAATATGCTCAATTCTGAGGGGCGTATCGGATCGGCGTTCGATCCGAAGAAACCTGGGTTCGCTCTGGCGATGCCTGCCAGATTTGACGACCTGAAGGCAGCCGTGATCGACGTGCTGTCCGGTCACCAAATCGAACGTCATATCCGGCGCGACAAGGACGAGCGTAACAACAGGTTGCGGAAGGAAATTTTCACATCTCCCGAATTCGAGGCGCTGTGGAACAAGATCAAACCAAAGACGACCTATCGCGTTGAATTTACGACAGACGATTTGGTTTCCCGAGCGGTTGCCGCGATCAAAAGTATGTCAAAGATCGAGGCGCCGAAAATCAGCGTCACGACCGGTGCACTCGATGTTATCAGGGGCGGCGTCGATTCACGGCTTATCGGTTCTGGATTCCTGAACAAGCGCGTGCCGGTTCGTGTACTTGATGTATTCGAGCACTTGGCGACGGAGCGTTCGCTTGCAAATCGGCGCAAGCCTGGCCTTCAACTCGCTGAGCGAGTCCGCATTGTTGCGGCGCACATATCGCGTACTGAAACTTTTGGCGTCACCGAAGGCGTAATCATCAATGATGCTGACCAGGCCGTACAACTCCATCAGCGAGTTTTGCAACGGGGTCGCCGTGAGCAATACTTTCGGCCGCGACGCAATTGCACTGCGTATCGTTTGAGCAATCTTGCTCGATGTCTTGTAGACATTGCGAAGCCGATGCGCTTCATCGATGACAACAAGATCCCATTCCGTGCGGCTGACATATGGATCTTTGGAGCGAACGAATTGGTAGGAACACAACACGATCCCCGCTTGCTCGAACGGATTGAGGTTCCCGGATTTCACCGCAGCATTGAAGCTCTTCGCTTCGAGAATCACTGACGGCAAGTGAAACTTATCCGACAGTTCGACCGACCATTGCTTTCGGAGGTTCGCCGGGGCAATCACCAAGAGCCGGCGTTTCCGTTCGGCCCATTTTTGGGACAATAGGAGCCCCGCTTCGATGGTCTTCCCTAGTCCGACCTCGTCAGCGAGGATCGCGCCGTTCGAAAACGGGTTTTGAAACGCAAAAAGCGCAGCTTCGACCTGATGAGGGTTAAGATCGACCTGGGCATCGGCGAGCGCGCCGACCAGCTTCTCGATACTGTCGGCGGCGCTTTGCTTCGTTAGGTCGTAAGCAAAGAACTTCGCGTGATAATCCGTGAGTATGACCGCGCGCCCCCAGTTTTATCCCTGCAAATCAAATACTTGGTTGTGACCATACACGGCAACAACAAACGCTTGCAACTTTCGATCTACCTGTCGTGGGAGGCTATTTCCTGAGCCGCGGCTACTTCTTCGGTCGATGGCACGAGGGTTCACTGTCTGCTATCCATAACCAGTAACCCCCCGGATTTCCCGATGCCCCCTTTCCCCGCCCCCCGCCTCCCCACCCTCGCGGCGGCCGCGCTCCTCGCCCTCTCCGCCGCGCCCCTTCGCGCGGCCGACGACGACAACGCCCCCAAGGGCCCGGCTGTCACCGTGCTCAAAGCCACCAAATCCTGCTTTGCGGCGATCGTGGAATTGTCCGGCACCATCATGCCGCGGGAGGAGACCGCGGTGCGGCCGGAGCGGCAGGGGCTGAAGGTCGCCGAGGTGCTGGCGGAAGCCGGCGACACCGTCACCGCCGGCCAGACGCTCGCCCGCCTCAATCTGCCCGAAGGCGGCACCGTCACCGTGCAGGCGCCGGTTGGCGGCACCATCTCGGTTTCCAATGCCGTCATCGGCGCGATGGCCTCGGGCAAGGGCGAGGCGCTGTTCAACATCATCGCCCGCAACGAATACGACCTGGTGGGGCTGGCCTCGACCTCGGACCTGCCGAAACTCGCCAACGGCCAGCCGGCCTCGATCCGCATCATCGGCATCGGCGACGTCGATGCGCGGGTGCGCCGCATCTCGCCGACGGTCGAGCCCGCGGTGCAGCTCGGGCCGGTCTATCTCGGCATCACCACCAACCGGAAGCTGCCGGTCAACACGTCGGGCCGCGCGCTGATCAAGACCGGGCAGAGCTGCGGCGTCGCGGTGCCGCTGACCGCGATCCAGTATTCGGCGGCCGGCACCGTGGTGCAGGTGGTGAAGCGCCAGCGCATCGAGACCAAGCGGGTCGAGACCGGGCTGATGTCGGGCGGCTCGATCGAGATCCGCGACGGGCTGAACGAGGGCGAGGACATCGTCGCGCGCGCCGGCTCGCTGCTTGCGCGAGGGCGACCTGGTGCGGCCGGTGGCGGCGGCGGCGAATAGCGGCGGAAGTAAGTTTCAGATGGCCGCAAGCGGTGCGTTCCCTTCCCCCTTGCGGGGGAGCGGTTAGGGAGGGGGTGACCACGCACCGAACCTCTGGACCATCTCCGACCCCTCCCCGCAAGGGGCAGGTGAGCCGACCGCTCGCTTCGCGACAATGTCGGAACCGCTGCGCGATCGCGCGTGACCTCGCCCGCAAGCGGGAGGGAGCGCACCGCGGAATGCGCGGCGCACCGTCGGGAATAACGCGAAAACTAACCGTCGCTGCCGAAGCGGACGTCTTCCAGCAGCGAGGACGACACCGCGGGCACCTGCTCGCCGTCGGACGCCTTGGAGATCGCGACGCGGGTCTTGTTGAAGGCGGCTTCGGCGCCGACCATCTTCGCATTGATCTGGCTGAGCAGCTCGCCGACCAGCACCGAGTGCTTGCCCTGGGAGTCCTCGACCACCTTGCCCGGCGTCGCCGAGGTCAGGATCAGCGCGTTGTCGGGCGCGTTGATCGGCGCCAGGCCATGGCTGTACTGGCGGAAGCGGCGCTCATAGGGGTTGCGGCGAGACGCGTCGAGCACGACGAGCTTGGCGCGGGCGCCCTTCTCCTTCATCGCCTCGAGCACGCCCTCGACCGAGACGCCGGTGCGGCGCACGTCGGCTTCCTTCCAGATCGTGGCGTCGACCGGGATCATGTAGCTCTCGCGGCCGGCCTGCACGCCATAGCCGCCGAAGAACAGCATCACCACCGAATCCGGCGTGATCTTGCCCTTCAGGCGCTCGACGGCGCGGGTCATGTCGTCGCGGCTGGCATCCTCGATCACGTCGACGTCGAACCCGTCATGGCGCAGCGCGCCGGACAGCGCGCGCGCGTCGTTGATCGGCTGGGTCAGCGGATCGCCGGCGTCGGGGTAATGGCCGTTGCCGATCACCAGCGCGAGGCGGGCCGGCTTCTTCGGCGGTATTGCCCTGCTCGGTCGCGACCGCGCTCGCCGCATCCATCGCGCGCTTGTTCAGCGCGGCGTTGGCGCCGATCGCCAGCGACACCGTCGCCGCGAGGAAAGCGGCAACCAGTAGCGGGCGGCGGTAGACGTTCAGCGGCGTTTTCATCGCGGGTCACTTCCTGCTCAGTGCCATCTCAGTCGCTCGGGCGCGCGTCTGGTTAGTCGCGCGAGACGGTGCTGGGTTTCCGGGGTTGGCCGGCTCGGTGCGCTCGAAATGTGCTGATTTTGCGGCACCGCAACAACCACTCCCTTAGCCCCGAAAGGCGGTTCCGGCAATAGTGCTGGCCCATTGCCGGATAAACCTTTGCAATCCTTGAAATTTTACCTCCTTCGGCGCGTACCATCTCCCGCCAATCAGCGGGGCTATGGTTGATATTGCGGGCATCTATCGGGCTTTGCCGTGACCCGCGTCACATTGTCATAGGGGTGTGGAGCGGGCCCTCCGCGGTCGCGGAACTGGAGGCATTTCCGGGAACCGGTTTGTCGTATAGCGTTTGACCCGCTTGCTGGTTTTGCAGGGGCGGCTTTCGCGCGGGCGCTGTCTTTGGGACCATTGGTCGGCCTACGCGGGAAGGACGCTTGGACAAGAGCATCTATGAAATCGCCGGTGATGCCTGGCGCGCGCTGACTGCCAAAAAGGACGGGCCGTCGCTGTACGACGTCTGCGACCCCCTGCTGCTCAACGGCCATGGCGGCGACGCCCATCTCTGCAAGTTCTATCGCACGGCGCTCGGCAACGCGCCGCTGCGCTCGCTGTTGCGCGGCGCCGGCCTGCCCGAGCTGTCCGATCCGGCGCGCATGGCCGGCTTGCAGAACGCGATCGGCCACGCCCGCGACGAGGCGGAGCCCGACTGGAAGGCGGTCGGCAAGCCGGTGGCCGAACTGCTCGACACCATCGAGCTCACGCATCCGAAGCCCGCGCCGGCCTCACCCAATGGCGCGCTGCCGCCGCTTTCGACCATCGAGAGCACGATCCGCGGCGCGGCCGCGCATCTGCTGAGCTCCTACAGGAGATACGGCTTCATCCCGACCTATGCCGCCTTCAATTTGATCGGCGATGCCGACGTGCGCGGCCGCGAGATGCTGATGGCGCTGACGGGCTTGAACGCGCGCGGCTACAAGAACTCGACGCTTCTTTTCTCGCTGGCGCGGGTGTTCGTGGCGCGCTCGAAAGCGCGCACGCTGATCAACCCGTCATGGACGGGGATCGCCGAGCCGATGTGGGAGCCGATGCAGATCCGGCATCGCTCGGCCTATTACGACGCGTTCTTCACCGAGGCGCTGCTGTCCTATCTGGAGACCGGGCTCGCCTCGAAGACGGACGACGCCGCAGCGCGAAAAGCGATCGCCGACATGGTCGACTTCTGCATCAATATCAGTGCTGAGGAAGTGCGCGCCCATGACGGCACGCCGTTCAACGTGGTCACCGCGCTGGCGCCGGGCCCGCATCCGCGGTTCTCGCGGTTCTTCGCGCAGATCAAGCAGGACCTCGGCTTCGGCATCTACGTGCCGGACTGCGACACCACGGCGTGCGCGTTTTCAGCGGCGACGCAAGCGGGTTCGACCGATCCGATCCTCGACCAGCCGCTGCTCGACTTCTATGCCGGCTATCAGGTGCGCGAAGGCGCCAACGAGCCCAAGGTGACGGTGCCGCTCAACGACAATATCGAGTTCGAGGGCGGGGTCGCGACCTGGATCGACAATCTCGCGGGCGAGCGGCCCTATGGCAACGATCTCGATCCCACGCTCAATCTCGATATTCTCGAGGTCAGCTTCCGCAACCTCGCGCGCTGGAAGATTTTGGAGACGCCGTCGCGGCTGGCGACGCTTCAGCGCATCATCGGCTTCCAGAGAAGGCTCGCCGAGAGCGGCGCCTTCACCAATCCGCGCTCGCATATCTATTATTTGCCGGAGCTGTACTGCGCCTATTTCGGCCGCTGCTATGCCGCCTTCGTCGCGCTGCCGCCGAACGCGCAAGCCGCTGTTGATCCCGACGGCGCGTTCGGCTTAATCCGCGCGCGCGTGCTCGGCTATGTGCAGACCGAATTGATTGCGGCCGAGATGAACGCGTTCGACGCGGCGCTGGCGCTGATCGCGCTCGCCCATCTGGATGCCGACGTCGCGACCTTCGCCGCGCCGCTGCGCTGCATCATCGGAGCCGCGGGCGAAGGCGGCCGCCACGGGCCACACCGGGCCTATGAGTGGAACAAGATGAAGACGCCGACGCGGATTCTGGTAGGCGGGCCCGAGGTCACTTCGGCCTTCGTGCTGATGGGACTGGCGCTGGCGCGGAAGAAGCTGGCGGGGCTGCACTAGCTGACGCGAAGTTGACAGTGGGCGGCTGACATAGGCTCTGGCGGCAGCGCCAAATCAGCAGCACAATTGGTGCATAAATGAGCGCATTGATCCGGCCGATTGCATGATCAGAAAAATTGCCCCCGCCCTCGCACTGAGCCTGATGCTGGCGCCCTCGCTGGCGTTGGCGGCAGACATCACCGGCGTGCCGAAAATCCGCGAAGGTGACTCGATCGTGATCGGCGCCGCCCGCATCCGCCTCGGCGGCATCGACGCGCCCTCGACCGACCAGCTCTGCCTCAACACCAAGGGCGAGCGTTGGACCTGCGGCGTCGCCGCGCGCGACGAGCTGATCAAGCATGTCGGCGCCAGGAGCTGGGCCTGTCACACCCGCACCACCGATCGCCGCGGCCGCATCGTGGCGCGCTGCGAGGTCGATGGCGAGGACATCCAGAAATGGTTGGCGTCGAGCGGCTGGGCACTGGCCTACACCCGCGTGTCGAAGGACTACGAAGCCGACGAGAAGGCCGCGCGCGAAGCCAAGGCCGGCATGTGGCAGGGCGCCTTCATCGCGCCGTGGGACTGGCGCGTGCGCAACAAGAAGACGGCCATCCTCGGTACCGTGAAGGTGCCGCCGAACGCGCACGCGATCCTGATGGCCTCGGCGTCGGGCGACGTCGCGCCCTCGCCCGACTGCACCATCAAGGGCAACGTCAACACATCAGGCGAATGCATCTATCACAAGCCGACCAGCCGCTGGTACGCGCAGATCAAGATGAAGATCAACAAGGGCACGCGCTGGTTCTGCTCGGTCGAGGATGCGGAAGCCGCCGGCTGCCGCGAGACCCGGCGGTAGTGTGGGCGTTGCTGCCATCGGCCTATCCACAGTCTCGGGTTCACCCTCCCCTGGAGGGGGAGGGTGAAGTGACCTCCGACCACCACGATCCGCAAGTCCGCGCCCATCACCACGCCCGCCTCGAGCGCGTGCTGCTGACGCTGCTTGCGGTCGTCGCGGTCTACGCCGCCATCGCCTATCTCTTGCTGCCGGCGCTGTGGACGCATTACGAGCATCAAAAGGGGCTGGCCAATCTGCCGATGGTGACGCGCACCGCGCAGGGCATTCCCGGCGACGCCATCAATGTCGGGCTGATCGGCAACGAGAAGGAAGTGCTGTGCGCGATGAACGCCGCGGGCTGGTTTCCCGCCGATCCGGTCACGCTGAAATCCTCGATCGAGATCGCCGGCAGCGTGCTGTTCGACCGCGCCTACAGGGACGCGCCGGTCAGCCCTCTCTTCTATCTCGGCCGCCGCGAGGATTTTGCCTTCGAGAAACCAGCCGGCAAGAGCGCGGATCGCCGCCATCACGTCCGCTTCTGGAAGGTGCTCGAGCGCGGCGAGGAGCAGCGGCCGGTGTGGCTCGGCGCAGTCACTTTCGACAAGGGCGTCGGCGTCAGCCACTTCACCGGCGCGATCACCCATCACATCGATCCCGATATCGACGCCGAGCGCGACTTGCTCGCTGGTGACATCGAGCAATCGGGCATGGCGACCGCAAAATATCAGGTCACCGGCGTCGGGCTGACGCTGGCCGGGCGCAACGGCGGCGGCGATCTCTATTACACCGACGGCGAGGTGTGGCTGCTGCGGCTGGTTGCGGACTGTGTGAAGCAGGCGGGCCCCGTGGCAACGCTGCCGAGCCCGCCCGCCACTGAATTGAAAGATCAGATCTGGCATGCGATCGCGCAAACGTTGCCGAATAGGCCCGGTTGACCCTTGATATTCGCGCCGCTTGCCTCCATTCCTGCACCATACGAACAAGGACAAATCACAATGAGCGTTCGTTCGGGCCGGGAATTTCTGGCCATCCCCGGACCCACCACGATGCCCGACGAGGTGCTGCAGGCGATGCACCGCCCCTCGCTCGACATCTATTCTCGCGAGATGATCGACCTGACCGACGGTCTGCACGCCGATCTGTCGAAATTGTTCGCAACTCAACACAAATCCTACATTCACATCTCCAACGGTCACGGCGCCTGGGAAGCCGCGCTGTCGAACGTGCTGTCGCGCCGCGACAAGGTGCTGGTGCTCGAAAGCGGCCGCTTCGCGATCGGTTGGGGCCATGCCGCGCAGCTGATGGGCGCGGAGCTCGAGGTGCTCAAGGGCGATTGGCGCCGTGCGGTGCGGCCCGATGAAGTGGAAGCGCGGCTGCGCGCCGACAAGAACCACGAGATCAAGGCCATTCTCGTCGCCCAGGTCGACACCGCCTCCGGCGTCGTCAACGACATCGCGGCAATTGGAAGAGCGATCAAGGCCGCCGGCCATCCCGCGCTCTACATGGTCGACGCGGTGGCTTCGCTCGGCTGCATGCCGTTCGAGATGGACGAGTGGGGCATCGACGTTGCGATGTCCGGCTCGCAGAAAGGCTTGATGACGCCGCCGGGACTGGGCTTCGTCGCGGCCAGCGAGAAGGCCAAGGACGCGCACAAGAACGCGAATATGCGCACGCCCTATTGGGACTGGACCGAGCGCGAAGGCACCGAGCACTACCGCCGCTACGCCGGCACCGCGCCGGTGCATCTGCTGTTCGCGATGCGCAAGGCGGTCGACATGCTGTTCGCCGAAGGGCTGGAGAATGTGTTCCAGCGCCATCGCCTTCTTGCCGAAGCGGTGCGCCGCGCCGTCACGGTTTGGGCCGAGGGCCAGGTGCTCGGCCTCAACATCTCCGAACCGTTCGAACGTTCCGACACGGTCACCACCGTGCTGGTGTCGGGCGGCGAGCACGATCCGATCTCGCTGCAACGCTACTGCAAGGAGAAATGCGGCGTGGTGCTCGGCACCGGCATCGGCGAATTGCAGGGCGCGGCGTTCCGCATCGCCCATATGGGCCATGTCAACGCGCCGATGATCCTGGGCACGCTCGCCGTGATCGAGGTCGGGCTGAACGCGCTCGATATCCCCCACGGCAGCGGCGGCACCAAGGCCGCGATCGAGTATCTCGGCGAAAGTGTAAGCCCGTAAGCGCGGCGCAAGCCTTCCCCGTTCGTCATTTTTGGTGCTAACTGCACGGCCTAAAGGTCGTGCAGTATCAGACAAGAATGACCTCAGGGGGATATGAGTGGCGTCGGTTGAATTGCGCGGCCTGACCAAGCGTTTCGCGGCGCTTGCCGTCGTCGACGATGTCTCCCTCAAGATCGATCACGGCCAGCTGGTCTGCCTGCTCGGTCCGTCAGGCTGCGGCAAGACCACCACCTTGCGGCTGATCGCGGGCTTCCTGGAACCATCAGCGGGCGAAATCCATGTCGGCGACCGCGTGGTGTCGTCGCCGGCGAAGACGCTGCCGCCTGAGCAGCGCAAGATGTCGATGATCTTCCAGAGCTACGCGCTGTGGCCGCACATGACGGTCGCCGAGAACATCGTCTACGGCCTGCGCTTGCGCAAACTCGACCGCGCGACCATTGCGAAAAAACTCGACACGATCCTGAAAGCCACCAAGCTCGAAATCCTGGCGCAGCGCTATCCCGGTGAATTGTCCGGCGGTCAGCAGCAGCGCGTGGCGCTGGCGCGCGCGCTGATCGTCGAGCCCGAGACGCTGCTGCTCGACGAGCCGCTGTCGAACCTCGACGCAAACTTGCGCGAGGAGATGCGCTTCGAGATCCGGCGGCTGCACGACCAATATCGCTACACCACGGTCTATGTGACGCACGACCAGTCCGAGGCGATGACGACCGCCGACCTGATCGCGGTGATGAATGCCGGCAGGATCGACCAACTCGGCACGCCCGAGGACATCTATGACCGGCCGCAGTCGGAATTCGTCGCGCGCTTCATCGGCGCCAGCAATGTCGTCAAGGGCGTGGCGCGCGATGCCGGTCACATCGCCTTTGCCGGCGCGACCCTGCAGGTGACCGGCGCCAAGCTCACCGCAGGCGAGAGCGCGGCGATCGCGATCCGCCAGCACGACATCCAGCTCACGACACAGACACCGGCGAATCCGCAGAACGCGGTGAAGGCGCGCGTGACGCGGCAGGTGTTTCTCGGCGCGACCCGCGACTATCTGGTCGAGACGGCCGACGGCACCTCGCTGCGGGTCATCACGTCGCCGAGCAATATCGTCGCCCAAGGCGCCGAGGTGTGGCTGACATTGCCGCCCGAGCGCTGCCGGGCGCTAGCGCGATAAGGAGAGCGCAAGATGAAGAACATTTCACGACGCGCAGTACTAAAGGGTGGAAGCGCGCTTGCGCTCGGCACCGTGTTCGCCGCACCTGTGCGCGCCGCCGCGCCGCCGGCCGAAGCGACCACGCCGGCGCTGATCGATGCCGCGAAGAAGGAAGGCACCGTGGTGCTCTATTCCTCGATGGACCTGCCGGTCGGCGAGAAGCTCGGAAAGGCCTTCGAGGCCGCCTATCCCGGCATCAAGATCCAGATCGAGCGCTCCGGCTCGGAGCGGCTGTTCCAGCGCGTTGCGCAGGAATTCTCGTCAAATATCCACGCCGCCGACGTGATCAACACCTCCGACGCCTCGCACGTCATCCCCTGGAAGAAGAACGGCTGGCTGATGCCGTTCGTCCCTGAGGATGTCGCGAAATATTTTCCCGACATCTATCGCGACGCCGACGGCATGGCTGCGATCTCGCGCATCTATTTGTCTTCGATCGCCTACAACACCAATCTGGTGAAGGCCGAGGATGCGCCGAAAAGCTGGGCCGACCTGCTCGACCCGAAATGGGCGGGCAAAATGGTGAAGGCCCATCCGGCCTATAGCGGCACCATCATGACTGCGACCTTCCAGCTCGTACGCGAATTCGGCTGGGAGTATTATGAGAAGCTCGCCAAGCAGCGTGTGATGCAGGTGCAGTCTTCGACTGACCCGCCCAAGAAGCTGTCGCTCGGCGAGCGCGCTGTCATGGCGGACGGCAATGAATATGGCGTGGTGCTGCTCAAAGAAGCCAGCCAGCCAGTCGAGCCAATCTATCCGACCGAGGGCGCGCCGACGATCTCGGGCCCAACGGCCATCTTTGCGTCGGCGCCGCATCCGAACGCGGCAAAACTGTTCCAGGCCTGGCTGCACACGCGCGAAACCCAGCAATTCTTCACGGACTATACCGCGCAATATTCCGCGCATCCTCAGGTCACCTCGAAGCCGGGACGCCGCAAGATCTCCGACATCAAGCTGATGAAGGAGGATGCGGCCGGCGTGGAGGCGCAAAGCGAAGAGATCAAGACGCGCTATGCGAAGCTGTTCAAGGTCTAACCCTCATGTGCCTGTCCAAACTCCATCGTCATTCCGGGATGCGTGCGAAGCACGCAGGGCCGGAATCCATAACCACAGGCGCGCTTGGCCCTTGGGCCATTCGCGCAATCAAAAAACAATCGTGTGCGCTTATTTTAGTTTTCCGCGAATGCGGCAAGCCGCAAGCGCGGGATAGTTATGGATTCCGGGCTCGCCGCTCCGCGGCGCCCCGGAATGACGACCGTTGGGTTTGCAAATGACTATCGCAACAACAGACGCCCCCAAACCCCGCATCGACTGGACCGCGCCGGTGCTGTGGCTGTTCGCGCTGGTGCTGGTCGCACTGATCCTGCTGCCGCTGTCGTGGCTCGCGGTCTACAGCTTCACCGACAAGATGCGGCATCCGACGCTGCAGAATTTCGTCACGCTGTTCTCCGATCCCGATTTCCTCGACCCGCTGTTCACGACCGCGATCATCGCCGTCACCTCGGCCACGCTCTGCGGCGTCGTTGCCGCACCCATCAGCTGGCTGGTGTCGCGCACCGACATGCCGGGCCGGCAGACCATCCGCGCGCTGGTGACGGCGTCCTTCGTGACGCCGCCGTTCCTCGGCGCCGTCGCCTGGGAATTGCTGGCGGCGCCCAACAGCGGCCTGCTCAACCAGCTCTATCGCCATGTCACCGGCGCGGAATCCGACAGCTACCTCTTCAACATCTATTCGCTGCCGGGGATCATCTTCGTGATCTCCTGCTACACTTTCCCGTTCGTGTTCGTTCTGGTGGCGAATGCGCTCGACACCATGCCGGGCGAACTGGAGGACGCTTCCGCCATCCTCGGCGGCAAGGCCTGGACCACCGCGCGGCGCGTCACCATTCCGTTGGCGCTGCCGGCATTGGTCGCGGGCAGCCTGATCGCGTTTCTGCAGGCGATGACGCTGTTCGGCTCGCCTGCGATCCTGGCGCTGCCCGCCGGCTTCCACACCATGACCACGAAAATCTGGAGCCTGTTCCAGTATCCGCCCAAGCTCGAGCTTGCCGCCGCTGCTGCGGTGCCGCTGCTAATCCTGACCATCCTGCTGTTGCAGGCGCAGAAATTCATCCTCGGCCGCCGCGGCTATTCCGTGGTCGGCGGCAAATATGGTGCACCACGCCGGGTCGAGATGAAGGCCTGGCGATGGGCGGCATTCGCCTTCTGCATGCTGGTGTTGATGAGCCCGGTGTTCCTGCCGTACTTCGCGCTGCTCAACGCCGCGTTCTCGCCGAACGCCACGACGCTCGCGACGCCGTCGACGCTGACCCTGCACAACATCGTCTTCGTCTTCATCGAGCTGTCGTCGACCGCGCTGGTGCTGAAGAACACGGTGATCCTGGGCACGGCGACTGCGACCATCGGCACCATCCTTGCCCTCGTCATCGCCTATGTGACGACGCGCAAGGCGATTGCCGGCTCGCGGGTGCTCGGCTTCCTTGCCACCGCGCCGGTCGCAGTGCCCGGCATCGTGCTCGGCGTCGGGCTGTTCCTGAGCTACACGCGGCCGCCGCTGGTGCTCTACGGCACGCTTATGGATTTTGCTGCTGGCCTTCCTCACCATCAACCTGCCCTCGGCCTATCAGCAATTGCAGGCGGCCTTCGCCACCATCCATCCCGAGCTAGAAGACGCCAGCCGCATCCTCGGCGCCACGCGCCTGCAATCGCTGATCCGCATCACTGCGCCCTTGCTGCGCACCGGCGTGATCGCGACCTGGTGCTTCATCTTCATCGGCGTGATGCGCGAATTGTCGGCGGCGATCGTGCTGTTCACCTCGCAGACCAAGGTGCTGTCCGTGCTGATCTACGATCTCAACGAGAGCGGCGACCTCGCCGCGATCGCCGTGCTCGGCATCGCCATGCTGGTCATCACCTTCGTGGTGGTGATGGCGGTGAACCGGATTCCGACGTTCGGCGGCGGCGCTGCCGCGGCGAGGCTGCGGAATAGCTAACTCTCGTGCCCCGGATGCAGCGCAGCGCGTTTTTCGCGGTGCGTTGCTGATCCGGGGCCCATGTTTTCAGATGGGTCCCGGATCTGCGCAGCAGCGTTGACACGCTGCAGCGCGTCCGGGACACGAGAAAGCGCCTATCTGGCAATCTCCTCATCCGCTCCGATATAAGATGGCCATCCAGACCCAACGAGGACCGCGTGACGCAAGCCGCCGCCAAGACCCCTGCCCCACCAATCGCGCCGCGCCGGCCGCATTCCGTGACGCTGCACGGCATCACCATCACCGACGACTATGCCTGGTTGAAGGACGCGAATTGGCAGGAGGTGCTGCGCGATCCCAAGCTGCTCAATGGCGACATCCGCAGCTATCTCGAAGCCGAGAACGCTTACACCGAGGGTTTGCTGGGCCATACCGCGAGCTTGCAGAAGAAGCTAGTCGCCGAGATGCGCGGCCGCGTCAAGGAAGACGATTCGAGCGTGCCGTCGCCGGACGGCCCTTACGCCTATTTCCGCAAATTCCGCGAAGGCGGGCAGCATGAGATGTTCGGCCGCAAGCCGCGCGGCGGCGGCGCGGACGAGATCGTGCTCGACGGCGACGAACTGGCGAAGGCCAGCGACTATTTCCGGTTCGGCGGCGCCAAGCATTCCTGGGATCATCGCCAGGTAGCGTGGAGTGCGGACGTTCAGGGCTCGGAATATTTCACCATCTTCGTGCGCGAATGGAACGGCTGTCGCGATCACCCCGACCGGATCGAGGACACCGACGGGTCGGCGATCTGGAGCAAGGACTGCAAGAGCTTCTTCTATGTCAAGCTCGACGACAATCACCGTCCGACGCAGGTGTGGCGCCATCGCCTCGGCACGGATCAGAAGGACGATGTCCTCGTCTATGAGGAGAAGGATTCGGGCTGGTTCACTCATTTGCACGAATCGACCAGCGGGCGCTATTGCGTGATTGCCGGTGGTGATCATGAAACCTCGGAGCAACGATTGATCGACCTCGCCAATCCCGAGGCGCCGCCGCTTCTGATCGCCGCGCGCGTGGAAGGCGTGCAGTATGCGGTCGCGGATCGCGGCGACGAGCTGTTCATCCTGACCAACGCGGACGAGGCGATCGACTTCAAGATCGTCACCGCGCCGCTCGCCTCTCCCGAACGCAAGAACTGGCGCGACCTGATCGGCCATCGCGCCGGCACCTACGTGATCGAGCACGATCTCTATGCCGGCCATCTGGTGCGGCTGGAGCGCACCAATGCCTTGGCCGCGATCGTGATCCGCGATTTCAGCAACGGCGAGGAGCACACGATCGCCTTCGACGAGGCCGCCTATTCGCTCGACATCATGGGCTCCTATGAATTCGAGACGACGAATTTGCGCTTCAACTATTCGTCGATGACGACACCGTCGGAAGTCTATGACTACGACATGGCCGCGCGCACACGGACTCTTGCGCAAACGTCAGGAGATTCCGTCCGGTCACGACCCGGCCGATTACGTCACCACCCGCATCATGGCGACCTCGCATGACGGCGCCGAGGTGCCGATCTCGATCCTGCATCGCCGCGATTTCAAACGCGACGGCAGTGCGCCGCTGCTGCTTTACGGCTACGGCTCCTATGGCCTCGCCATGTCAGCCTCCTTCAACGCCAACCGGCTGTCGCTGGTCAACCGCGGCTTCGTCTACGCCATCGCGCATATCCGTGGCGGCACGGACAAGGGCTGGAACTGGTATCTCGACGGCAAGCGCGAGAAGAAGACCAACACCTTCGACGATTTCGCGGCTTGCGCCCGCGCGCTGATCGCGGCGAACTACACCGGCGCGAAACGCATCGTCGGCCATGGCGCCAGCGCCGGCGGCATGTTGATGGGCGCGGTCGCCAACCGCGCCGGCGAATTGTTTGCGGGCATCGTCGCCGAGGTCCCGTTCGTCGACGTGCTCAACACCATGCTCGACCACTCGCTGCCGCTGACGCCGCCGGAATGGCCGGAATGGGGCAACCCCACCGCGAGCGAAAAGGATTTCCGCACCATCCGCTCCTATTCGCCCTACGACAATGTCGCGGCCGAGCATTATCCAGCCATCCTCGCCATGGGCGGGTTGACCGATCCGCGCGTCACCTATTGGGAGCCGGCGAAATGGATCGCGCGGCTGCGCGCGACCATGGCCGGCGGCGGCCCGGTGTTGTTGCGCACCAATATGGGCGCGGGCCATGGCGGCGCGTCCGGCCGCTTCGACCGGCTCGACGAGATCGCAATCGTCTATGCCTTTGCGCTGTGGGCGGCGGGATTGGCGGAGACGGAAGTGTGAGTTTGATCTCGTGTCCCCGACGCGGCGCGGCATGCAATGACGCGACGCAGATCCGGGACCTATGACATCATGGACCCCGGCTCAGCAGCGCCATAGCGCGTTGAAGACGCGCGTGAACGCGCTTATGGAAGACGCGCTGCGCAGCATCCGGGGAACGGAGGCCAGATGCCGCGCTATACCAAGAAAGACTTCCCCGTCCACAACGTCCGCCGCTTTCTCGAGCCGGGCCCGATCGTACTCGTGAGCTCGGCGTACAAGAACGACACCAACATCATGACCATGGGCTGGCACATGGTGACGGAATTCTCGCCGTCGCTCGTCACCTGCCTGATCTCCGGCGCGAACCACAGTTTTGAGATGATCCGCAAGAGCCGGCAATGCGTGATCAATATTCCGACCGTCGACCTCGCCGAGACCGTCGTGAAGATCGGCAACTGCTCCGGCAGCGACATCGACAAGTTCAACGCCTTCGCGCTCACGCCGAAGCCCGGCACCCATGTGCGCGCGCCCCTGATCGAGGAATGCTACGCCAATCTCGAATGCCGGCTTGCCGATTCCGGCTGGGTGAAGAAATACAATCTGTTCGTGTTCGAGGTCGTGAAGGCGCATGTCGCAACGTCACCGAAATTTCCCAGGACCATCCATTATCGCGGCGACGGCGAGTTCATGATCTCCGGAGCCGAGACCCGCAAATATCGCAGGCTGTTCCGGCCGGGCATGCTTTGATCAGTCTGTCCGCCGCGCACTCCGTTCACCTCTCCCCTATGGGAGAGGTGGACCTTCAATGCCGCTCCAGTTCAACCTGATTTCATCACGCGCCAGGTTCACGACGCGCGCTGCGCGGTCATCACGATCCGCACCAGGTCGGCGGCATTGCGCGCGCCGAGCTTCTTCATGATGTTGGCGCGATGATCCTCGATGGTGCGCGGGCTGATGCCAAGCGTGCGGCCGGCTTCCTTGTTGGACGCACCGGCGGTGAATTGCTGCAGCACTTCGCGCTCCCTGCGGGTCAGCGGCTCGCGTCCGGGGAAGTGCAGCGACGTGACGTTGGAGCCGGCTTCCTGCTGCCGCCGCGCATAGGCTTCCACTGCCTCCTTGACCCGCGTCACAATTTCGTTGCCGCGGAACGGCTTCTCGATGAAATCGATGGCGCCGCTCTTGATGGCGCTGACCGCCATTGCGATATCGCCCTGCCCGGAAATCATGAAGATCGGTGCCGGGTAGTCCTCGCCGTGCAGCTCCTTCAGAATGTCGAGGCCCGACTTGCCGGGAATGTGCACGTCGAGAAGAATCGCCGCGGGCGTTCTGCTGCGCGCCACCTCCAGCAATGCCGCGCCATCGGCGAAGCAGAGCACGTCATAGCCGCCGCTCGATAGCACGACGTTGAGGGTCTCGCGCACGGCAGGGTCGTCGTCGACGACGAAGACCTCGCCGCGAGAAACAGGGCTGTCGGCCATGTGCCATCGTCCCGATCGTTTGAATGACGCGCATTTGCCAGAACGACACCCACCCGAGGGCGGATTCGATCCGATCGTATTTGTACGGGAGGAGAACTTAACCCACAAGTAGCAGGGTATGCCTTACTTGCCGCGCAAGGGAGCGCCGCATGCAGACCGCCACAGTGCCCGCCAGGAACCAGGCCGGCATCAATTCCGGGGAATCCTCCGTCACCAACCTGATGTCCATCGTCGCCGACATGATGTCGCTGATCGTCCATGTCCAGGCCAGCACTAGTGCCCACTTTCCGAAGTCCGCGCTACATCGCCGCAACACCCTTTCGCGGACTTCGGAAAGTTATGGGCACTAGCAAATCTATGATTCTGGTGCCGCTTTCGATCTGAAGTCCCTGAACCCGATTTTGCCGCGAGCAAGTCAGGGACTTCAGATCGGCGGCACCAGGCTTATTGAAACGGAAATCCAGCGCGACTCCGGCGCCGTCGACGAGACCGCCGATGTTGTGATCCTGGACGACGTCACGCCCTGCTACGCCGCGGCCAGCGCGACACTGAGCGCATGCAATGTCGGCCTCGACACTGCGCTGCAGTCGCTGCTCGGCAGCCTGTCGGTGGCCAGAAAGCCCGCCCTGCGGCAGGACATCTTCTTGCACAAATCCGCGTGAACAATCGCTTCGGGCGTTCCTGCAAACCGGCTATGCGGCCGCGTCAGGCGTCCGCGTCATGGCCGGACGATGCGCCCTTGCGCTTCCTGACCTTGCCCTTGAGGAACTGGATGTCCATCTCCGCGCCGTTGACGCGCACCAGTTCGCAGCGGCGATAGGCAAGCCCGGTCGACGACAGCAGCAGAAGAATTCCTTCAGGTTGAGGCCCTGGATCGAGCCTTCCACCGTGAGGATCGCGTCATTGTCCGAGATGGCATTGAGCTGGCAACTGCGGCGCCAGGTGCCGTCGATCGCCATGATGCAGACGTCATAACCGCGGCTGAAATTGACACGGTCCAGATGCTTGCCTTGCTCTGACATTGCAGAAGCTCCGCAGGTGCGGATTCCGTTCAGCGGATTCCTTTTCCTTACCCGATAGCACTCGAGGCTTCTCATTCCCGTTAATTTCATGGTCCGTGGAAATACCGAGAGCGAATGCGCGCAAAACGCGGTCGCCGCCGTCGTTAACGCTAATTGCGCAGTAACCTTGCCGGAGCGCTAACCATCCATGCGCGCATCATCGTCCGGCGATCGCGCAAAGCACGCGCCGCCGGGCTTGTCACCGCGTGATCTGCGCGATGCTCGGCGCGTTCACCTGCGTCCCGGCAAGACACTCGTTGATCACGGCGAGCAGCGCCGCCGGCGCGAACGGCTTGCGCAAGCAGCGCGACGCGCCGAGCCCGAGCGCCATCCGCAGGAAATCCGGCGCGGGCGCATTGAGATTGGCGAAGGCATAGCCCGACATCGCCACCAGCGGAATCGCCGGCGCGCGTTCATGGAAGATCCGGATCAACTCGAAGCCGCGCATATGCGGCATGAAGATGTCGACGATCATCAGATCGATGCCGCCGCGGTCGAGTGCGCGAAGCCCGGCTTCGCCGCCGTCGGTCGCCACCACATCGAAATTGTGACGTTGCAGAAGGACCTCGATGGCCATGCAGACCGTCGGATCGTCATCGACCACGAGAATGCGCGTCATGATGTGCCCCAGCAGTGCCAGCCCGGATGCACGGCCGGCAAATCAAAGCCCCATCGGCGCAATTCCGCAATAAACCCAGCGCCCGGTCTGCCCTCTGACGTGTATATCGCAATCGTACAACCTGCGGAATCTTCCGGCAGACCCCGTCCGACACCAAACCGGGAACAATTTACACCCTTAGGGCGAATGTGTATAGTTTGGCACGTAAAAGGGGGACGCGTGGCAGAGAAGACAGCCGATGTACTGCCGCGCCCTGCGGCAGATCCACATGTCCTCGATCCAGCGTCCGCCGAACCAATTGCTGCAGGCGCTGCCGGCTGAGGATTTCGAGCTCGTCGGCGCGCGGCTGAAGCCGCTGCAGCTGATCCGCGAAACCGTGCTTGTGGAAGCGGGCGTGGCGCCGGCCCAGATCGTCTTCCCGCACGGCGGCGCCGTCTCCATCGTCGTAAATCTTTCCCGAAGGCCAGTCCGTCGAGGTCGGGATGATCGGCCGCGACGGCGTCGTCGGAGCGTGCGAGGCGCTCGGCGACGGCGTGTCGCTCACCGATGCGATCGTGCTGTTTCCCGCCGCCGCCTCGTTGATCGAGCTCGCCGATTTCAGGATTGTCGCCGCGCAAAGTCCGGCGTTACGCGAACTCGTGACCCGCCACGGCGAGGCGCTGCTGGCGCAGGCGCAGCAGACCGCGGCCTGCAACGCCGTCCACTCGGTCGAGTCGCGCCTGGCGCGGTGGCTGCTGCACGCCCGCGATCTCCGCGACGGCAGGACACTGCCGCTGACGCAGGAATTGCTGGCGCAGATGATCGGCGTGCGGCGCAACGCCATCTCGATCGTCGCCCATGCGCTGCAGGAGGCCGGAACGATCAGCTACAGCCGCGGCCAGATCGAGATCCTCGACGTCGAAGCATTGCGGGCAACGTCGTGCGAATGCCACGCGGCGATCCGCGCCCGGCAGAAACAGTTGCTCGGCTGAGACCGCCGCACGTGGGCCTCGCGGCAAATCGCGATCCGGCTCCGTATAAATACGACATCCGTTCGCGCGTCGATTAACGCGCTGTTCAACGACCGCTGTTATCTGTCGCACAGCCGAGCCAGGCGCGAGTCCCGGAACGCTTCGATCGATTGTCGCGGGCTGTCACGCCTCGCCCGTATCTCGACTGATTTGCATGGACGCGGAGCAAGACATGGCCTTTGATCTCTCGATGCCGATCCTCGTGGTGGACGACTACTCCACCATGGTCCGCATCATCCGCAACCTGCTCAAGCAGATCGGCTTCGAGAACGTCGACGACGCCAGCGACGGGTCGGCCGCGCTTGCCAGGATGCAGGGCAGGAAATACGGCCTCGTCATCTCCGACTGGAACATGGAGCCGATGACCGGCTACGACCTGTTGCGCGAGGTGCGCGCCAGTCCCGAGCTGTCGACGACGCCGTTCATCATGATCACCGCCGAATCCAAGACCGAAAACGTCATTGCCGCGAAGAAGGCCGGCGTCAGCAATTACATCGTCAAGCCGTTCAACGCCGCAACGCTGAAGACCAAGATGGAAGCGGTGCTCGGTCCCGCCGAATAGGCCTCCAGCTTCCGGTCGCCTCCTGCGCGCGCCATCGCGCCCAAGGCAACCGTACTTGTACGGTCGTCGATTTTCATCCCTGGCTAACGATGAAAAGCGATCATGGCGGAAAGCACAGGAGAGCTTTCCATGTTCACTTACGAGACCGCCGACCAGAAGGAAGTCCGGCGTTTCCGTATTGCCCAGTTCAACGGACGGGCCGCCACCATCCGCGACGGCAACGC
The DNA here is from genome assembly GCA_963821965.1 of uncultured Alphaproteobacteria bacterium. Classification (GTDB taxonomy): domain Bacteria; phylum Pseudomonadota; class Alphaproteobacteria; order Rhizobiales; family Xanthobacteraceae; genus Bradyrhizobium. The sequence goes on along the minus strand of CAWGFY010000010.1, from coordinate 602,006 downwards.
GACCATCACCGGCCATGTCCGCTCGGTGCTGGAGAAAGCGGCCAGCGTACCGCCGTGCTGGACCATCACCATCGTCCCCGCCGCCTCGACGCCCGCCAGGATCGCCGTGCGCTCCACGCCGCGCTTCGCGTCCTTTGCGGAAGAGGATTTCTACTGATCTTTCAGCAACGGTGCGCGCACCGGCGCGGAGATCTCGCTGTGGCATGCAGGGCTGTCTAGCGGATGTCGGCGGACACAGTCGTTAACTTCTGGAACCCGAAGACTACGGGAACGTCTGCAAGAAACGGCTCGCTAAACTGCTTCCGTAACGCCGAAATTGCAGACGCATCAGGATGTTTCTTTGAGATTGTGGAACGACTGATATCCCCCAGCGGCCGCGCACCAGATTACCACTTCTTTAACGTTGGCCTGCTTTGCTGGCCGCTGATTGCGAGCGCGCAAATGCCTCAAGGATGAGTCAGTTCCGGAGACGCCGCGGCGTGCCATGATGCAACTGTGGGACTTTCTGGCGCGACTGAGTCCGCTGACGCGAAAGAGCCTGCTCTCCGAACTGGAGCGGCTCGAGCTCTGCGGCGTCGAAGTGCCTCGCTCCGCCGACATCCAGGCCAAGCTGCGCGCCGAGTTCGGCATGGACGGCGCCGACAAGGACAAGGACACGAACTCACCACCGCGCCTGTTCTTCGCACCGCTCAACCCGTTGCTGAGCGAAGGCGCACCCGACCACGCCAATTCGGGCAAGATCGCGCGCGGCTCGCTGGGTCCGATCTGGGAATGGATCAGCCGCGACCTGCTGCCGACCATGACGCGCGATTTCGTGCATCAGGTGAAGGATCTGATTGCCGCCGACAAGCAGAAGGAAGCGCGGCAGGCGGTGACTGCGTTCCAGACCAAGGTCGTCAAATATCTCGAGAGCACGCTGCGCGACGCCGACAGCGTAAGCCACACCCGCTTCAAGCTTGCGACCTATACCGCGTCGCGCTCGGCCTATGACGATCTGGTCAAGATCATGCAGGCGCTGCGCGCGCGCGACGCGCTCGCCAAATTCAACTCGGCGCTGCCGGAAAGCTTCGCGAAATTCGAGGATACGCAGGTCCGCAAGATGACCGCGCTGCTGCAGGGCTTCGCCAAGCAGAATGCCGATGCCGTTCCCTTTGCGATTACGCTGATCGCGCAGCGGCTGCGGACGCCGTGGCGGCTGATTTTCCTCGCCACCAAGGCGGCGGCGAGCCGTGGCGCTGCCGACGTCGCGAAGACGCCCTACGCGATCGTGGTCTCGATGGTGCTGGACCGGATCGAAGACGATCGTGCGCTGCTGCGGATTGCGCTCAGGAACAACCGCGTGATCGTGGCCCGCGATCTCCTCGCCGAGATCTACGACATCGAGCACGCGCTGCATCTTCGCATCGATCAGCTCGATCAATCGGCCTGGGGCGAACGGCTGACGTCGCTCATGGAATCGATCGCAAGCCTGGTGGAAGCCGAAGTCGCCCGATTCCCCGAGGAGGTCGGCCATGTGCTCGCCTCGCGCAGCCTGCGCAGCCGCAATTCACTGACGGGCAAACTGGCTCAACTGGCCTGGAGGAGCCGCGACGCCATGACGAGCGGCGCGGCCTATTGCAAGAAGCTGATCAACGCCGCCTAACAGCGGCGCAGGGTGCCGTAGTGTGGTCGTTACGGGCGCTTGCCGCGCAGGTTCAAAAAGGTCTCGAGAAAGCGTCCCGAGGCCACGAACCAGAACCACCAATATGCCTTTCGACGCGTCGTCATGATCTCGTCCTCAAATCCTTAAAATCCGCGCTGGCCGGGTGCTTGATAGCCCGTAAAGGTCCGCAGTCGTGTGATGTGCTTCACATTTGGCGCTTGAACGCTCCGTGATCCCTCAATCTTTTTGACGAGGGGTTGGCGCCGGCAGCTTGGAACCCGCCGGCCCTATCCGCGTTCTCCCGAAAAAACAATGTGTTGGGGCTATTCCGGAGAGCGCCCATGACCATATCCGCAGATCCCGTCAATCAAATCCCGCTGTCGACCTCAGAGCACGATCTCCAGCTTCGCCGCGCGGTGATCGCCTCCACCGTCGGCACCGCAATCGAGTGGTACGATTTCTTCCTCTATTCGACCGTCACGGGCCTGGTCTTCGCAAAACTGTTCTTTCCGCACTCCGACCCATGGGTCGGCACGCTCGAAGCCTTCGCCATCTACGCCGTCGGCTTTGTCGCGCGCCCGGTGGGCGCCGCCATTTTCGGCCATTACGGCGACCGGATCGGCCGCAAATCCACGCTGATCGCGACGTTACTGCTCATGGGGCTCGCCACCGCCGCGGTCGCCATCGTGCCGACCTATCAGAGCATCGGCATCTGGGGCGCGGTGCTTCTGACCGTGCTGCGATTCATCCAGGGCGTCGGCGTCGGCGGCGAGTGGGGCGGCTCGGTACTGATGTCGATGGAATGGGCGCGCAATGACAGGTCGCGCGGGCTGGTCGCATCATGGCCGCAATTCGGCGTGCCCTGCGGGCTGTTCCTGGCCAATCTCGCCGTGCTCGCCTTCAGCCAGATGTCAGGCGACAGCTTCCTCGCCTGGGGCTGGCGCATTCCGTTCGCGCTCAGCCTCGTGCTGGTCGGCGTCGGCCTCTATATCCGGCTCGGCATCATGGAAACGCCGATTTTCGCGAAGCTGCTCGCGGAACAGAAAATCGACCGCACGCCGATGCTCACCGTGATCAAGGAGTATCCGAAGGAGATCCTGCTGTCGGCCTTTGCGCGCATGGCGGAGCAGGCGCCGTTCTACATCTTCACCGCCTTCATCTTCTCCTATGGCACCGGCACGCTGCACGTGTCGCGCGACTTCCTGCTGACCGCCGTGCTGGCGGCCTCCGTGCTGTCGTTCGTCTCGATCCCCGTGTTCGGGCATTTGTCGGACCAGATCGGACGGAAGAACATGTACATGATCGGCGCTGTGGTGACCGGCGTGTTCGGCTTCATCTACTTCGCGCTGCTCGGCACCGGATCGGAGCCGATCATCTTCTTCGCCATCATCCTGTCGCTGATCCCGCACGACATGCTGTACGGGCCGCAGGCCGCGTTGATCGCCGAAAGTTTCACGGGCCGGCTGCGCTACAGCGGCGCCTCGCTGGGCTATCAGCTTGCCTCGATCATCGCCGGCGGACCGGCGCCCCTGATCGCGGCGTGGCTGTTCGGGACCTTCAAATCGTCGACGGCGATCGCCGCCTATATCGCCGTCTGCGCCGTGATCACCCTGATCGCCACCGTGCTGATGACCGACTACACCGGCAAGGACATTTCGGGAGAATACAGCAGGCGCTGATTTTCAGCGTTCACAGGTCCCTCCTGCCCGTCGATGATCCTCGCTCTATTTTTGCGCGTGATCCTTACGGAACACCGCTACACACCCCGCATCAAGTGCGGAGCAGGCCTTTCCGGGATCATGCGCCAACAGGGAGACGAAAATGCGACGAGGACGGATTTTGCTGACGGCGCTGGCCGTGCTGGCGTCAGCCGTGCTGTTCAATTCCAGCAGCGCGCAGACGCCAACGCCGACACCGGCCAACACTGCGACGCCGACGCCTGACAACGCGGTCATGCTCACGATCTTCCTGAAGCACGACCAGTCGCGGCCGCTCGCCGAGCTCAATGCGCAACTGGAGAAGCAGGGCTTCTACAAGGCGTTTCCGCCTGACGGCGTCGAGGTCGTGAGCTGGTATGTGATGATGGGGGTCGGCCAGGTCGTGACCTTGCGGCTGCCGGCCTCGCGGCTGCGCGAGGTCAACCGCATCTTCGAGACCATGGCCTGGGGCGCCTATCGCACCGAGTTCTATCCGACCTATGACTACAAGGCGATCGGCATCGCCAATCACGAGAAGGCGAAGTAGGCGGGTTTATTTTTTGGGCATCATCTTATCGGAAAACCGCTTCACGCTTTTCCGAATCATGCCCAGCACTGCTTCCGCAAGCTCGCCCAGGCGCCGCCGAGGAGCAGCAAGCCGCAAAAAAGTGGATCAGCGTCGACGGCTCGCCGGGGATGGCGAACGATCCGTCAGCTTGTCCATATCAAAGGGATGCCGCACGGGCGGAAGCGCGGGAACCGGCCGGGCGCCTGCCCGGCACCGTTGTTTTTATGACGATCATCATGTAATATACTAGTGTGGCGGTTCGGAAGTCCGCATCACTTCCGCCGCGAGGTCATCATGCGGACTTCCGAACCAAAGCCACACTAGATAAATAAGGTTTTGCTAGTGTCCTTCAATTCCGAAGTTCGCGAACGAAAGTGCGGCGAAATGATGCGAACTTCGGAATCGGGACACTAGCTATCCGACGCGGGAGGACCATGCGATGCCGGGCCCAGAATGGCGCAAGACCGCCTGCAACATCTGCTACGTCAATTGCGGGGTCGAGGTTCTCGTCGACGAGCGGCAAGATCACCAAGGTGCGCGGCGACCGCGACAATCCGAAGTCGCAAGGCTATCTCTGCAACAAGGCCGCGCGGATTCCCTTCTACGCCCATCACCGCGACCGCCTGACCACGCCGCTGCGCCGCCGTCCCGACGGCGGCTTCGACGAAATCGACTGGGACACCGCGATTGCGGAAATCGCCGCGCGCGCTGCGCGACCTCGTCGACCGTCATGGCGGCAAGAGCCTTGCGCTCTATGGCGGCGGCGGACAGGGCAACCATGCCGGCGGCGCCTATGCCACCGGCTTCCTGCGCGCACTCGGCTCGCGTCACGTCTTCAACGCGCTGTCGCAGGAGAAGACCGGCGACTTCTGGGTCAACGGCCACATGTTCGGCAGCCAGACCTGCCACACCGCCGAGGACGTGCATCATTGCGACCTGCTGTTCGTGATCGGCGCCAATCCCTGGATCGCGCACGGCTTCCCCAATGCGCGCGATCATCTCAATCAAATCCGGAAGGATCCTGCGCGAAAGATGATCGTGATCGATCCGCGCCGCTCCGAGACCGCCGAGATGGCCGACTTGCATCTGGCTGTGCGTCCGGGCGCGGACGCCTTCCTGCTGGGCGCCATCCTCGCCACCCTGGTGCGCCGCGACGCACTCGATCATGACTTCATCGCGCAACACACGACCGGCTTTGATGAGGTGAAAGCCGCCCTGCTCCGCATTCCCGTCGCGGAATGGGCCGCGGCCGCCGACATCCCGCTCGACCAGATCGAGCGCTGCGTCGACATGATCGCCGCCGCAAAGGCGATGACAGTGCGGGTCGAGCTCGGCATCCAGCAGGGCGTCAACTCGACGCTGAACTCTTATCTCGAAAAACTGCTGATCATGCTGACCGGCAGTTTTGGCCGCAAAGGCACCAATCAGCTGCACTCCTGGCTGCAGCCCCTGTGGGGCAACTCGCCGAACCAGCAATTCGCGGCGACCTCGACCGAAGTGATCGGCGGGCTGTTGCCGCCCAACGTCTTTCCGAAAGCCGTGCTGAACGATCATCCGGACCGGCTGCGCGGGGTCTGGATCGACAGCTCCAATCCGGCCAACACCGCGGCCAACACCGCGGAGGTCGAGAAGGCGCTTGCCGCGCTCGAGCTGTGCGTCGTGGTCGACGTCGCCATGACCGAGACGGCGCGGCTGGCGCATTACGTGCTGCCGGCCTCCTCGCAATATGAGAAGACCGAGTTCACGCTGTTCAACTTCGAATTCCCGACCAACTATTTCCATGTGCGCGCCGGCGTGGTGCCGCCGCTAGACGGCACGCTGCCGGAGCCGGAAATCTACACGCGGCTGGCGCGCGCGCTCGGTCTGCTTGCCGGGCGACAACGCGCTGGCGCCGCTGCGCGAGGCCGCCTCGCACTCGCGTGTCGCATTCGCTCACGAGCTTCGCGCTTTCATGGGCGCCAATCCGAACGCGGCGGCGATCGGCGCGCTGGTGCTCTATCATACGCTTGGACAGACGCTGCCCGACGGCACCGCGGCCGCGGCTCCGCTGTGGCAGGCGGCGCAGTCATGCGCGAAGCGTTCGCCCGAGGCCGTGCGCCGCGCGCTCGGCGCCAACGGCGCGACGGCCGGACGAATCGCTCGGCGACGCCTGTTCGACGCCATCGTCGGGGCAGCGCAGCGGCGCCGCCTTCACCGCGCACGACTACGACGACGTGTGGTCGCTGGTCAGCCATCCCGACCGCAAGGTGCGGCTTGCGATCGCGCCGATGCTGCAATGGCTGGCCGAGCTCGATCCCGTGCAAGCCCGAGCACCGAAGGACTATCCCTTCGTACTCGCCGCCGGGCAGCGGCGCATGTTCAACGCCAACCAGATTTTTCGCGATCCGGCCTGGCGGCGCGACGATCCCGACGGCGCGCTTCTCATCAACGCCAAGGATCTCGAAGCGCTCGGTGCGCGCGACGGCGAATGGATCGCCGTCGCATCCCCTGCCGGCCGCGTCGTGGTCCGTTGCAAGGTGGACGACAGCTTGCGCCGGGGCCAGCTCGCTTTGCCGCATGGCTACGGCCAGTCCTATCCGGCAAGCGACGGCGAACGCTTGAGCAACGGTCCGCGGGTCAATGCGTTGACCGACGGCGAGAATTGCGACCCCGTCGCGCTCACGCCGTATCACAAGCATGTCGCGGTGCGGCTGGAGCGGCTCGCAGCCGCCGAAGCCGCCGCCTGCGAGGAACGCTCGCGGCGCATCCACGCCGCCTGACTTATTGTTTGGGGCGTGATCTCCGCGCAAACGCGTTCCGCGTTTGTCGCGAGGGAAAACCGCCTCACACTTTTCCGGATCATGCCTAGTGCCGCCGATCTGAAGTCCCTGACTCACTCTCCGCAAGACCGGTTCAGGGACTTCAGATCGAAAGCGGCACTAAAATCATAGATTTGCTAGTGCCCATAACTTTCCGAAGTCCGCGAAAAGATATTGCGGCGATGTCGCGCGGACTTCGGAAAGTGGGCACTAGGCGATTGCAGAGTGAGGGGCCCTCTCCTCTGGTTGTGACGGCGCATCGGCGTGTCCCGCGCGCTAACGTCCCGTTCACCATGAGGACGATTCCCCCCGTTACCGCCGCGCCCATCCCGCCCGTCTCAAGTTCGCTTACACCTTTGCTGCGTAACGCTGCTCGCGGGGATAGGGGAACCGACCAGCCTTAGGGCAGGAGTAAGTAGCGTTAAGAGTATGTTTACCGCCCGAACTGTCGTGATCGTCGCGCTTGGCGCCGGCGGCATTGCCGCCTCGTCCGCGAGCACGGTCGACAACGAGTTCTCCGTGCCGGCCGGCACGCGTGCGACGGCTGCCGTCGCGCGCCCGGCGATCGCGGACGAACCCATCCCCACAATCGAACCCGGCGGCGACGGCGTCCATGCCGCGCGCTCGCCGCGTCACGGCACAGAAGTGACCGAGGATCCCAAAATGAACAGCAGGGCGAACCGACCGCTCCTCATCCGCGCCCTCTCCGCTTCCGCGATCCTTGCGCTGGGGCTGCAGCTCAATTTCGCGCGCGCCGCCGACGAGCCGGCTGTTGCGCCGCCTGCCGTTGCGCCACCCGCCACGGCGCCCGCCGCCGCAAGCCCGCAGGCCGATGCGAGGGCGCCGACAGAGCCGGTCGTGCGCACGACCGCGAGCATCCCGGCCCGGACGCGCTTCCTGGCGCTCGGCATCGGCAAATCCGTCGTCATCGACTTGCCGCGCGAGGCCAAGGACGTGCTGATCGGCGATCCCAAGATCGCCAACGCCGTGATCCGCTCGTCGCAGCGCGCCTATGTCATCGGCGTCGGCATCGGCCAGACCAATGTCGTGTTCTTCGACGGCGACGGCCAGCAGATCGCGTCCTACGATATCGCCATCAAGCGCGACCTCAACGGCGTTCGCGCCGCGCTGCATCAGATCCTGCCGGGCGTGCAGATCGAGGGCGTCGGCGAGGGCGTGGTGCTCTCCGGCGCGGTGACGAGCCCGGTCGAGGCGCAGCAGGCCGGCGATATCGCCGCCCGCCTGGTCGGCGGCGCCGACAAGGTCGTCAACAGCATCGTCGTCAAGGGCCGCGACCAGGTCATGCTGAAGGTGCACGTCGCCGAAGTCCGCCGCGACATCATCAAGCAGATGGGCATCGACCTTTCCGCCAGCGTGAATGCCGGCACCGCGGTCGTGAACTTCAACAACAGCAACCCGTTCACCGCCCTCGGCTCGCCGCTTGTGGCCGGCAACGGCCTGCAGGCGCTTTCCATGGTCAAGGGCCAGCCTTCGGTCAGCGCCATCATGCGGGCGATGGAAAGTGCCGGCGTGGTCCGCACCCTCGCCGAGCCGAATCTCACCGCGATCTCCGGAGAGTTCTGCGACGTTCATCGCCGGCGGTGAATTCCCGATTCCCGCAGGTTACTCCTGCGATCCCGTCACGCATGTCTGCACCACGCAGATCACCTACAAGAAGTTCGGCATTTCGCTGAATTTCTCGCCGGTGGTGCTGAGCGAGGGACGGATCAGCCTGCGCGTGATGACGGAAGTCTCCGAGCTCTCCAACGACAACGCCATTACGATTTCGCAATCGGCGAGCGCGAACTCGACCAACTCCATCACCATTCCCTCGGTCCGCACCCGCCGCGCCGAGACGACACTCGAGATTCCCTCCGGCGGCTCGATGGCGATGGCGGGCCTGATCCAGCAGCAGACCAAGCAGGCCGTCAACGGCATTCCCGGCGTGGATCAGTTGCCGATCCTCGGCCAGCTGTTCCGCAGCCAGGACTTCGTCAACAACGAGACCGAACTGATGGTGCTGGTGACGCCCTATGTGGTGCGCGCTGTCGCGCAGAAGGAGCTGTCGCGGCCCGATGACGGGTTCGCGCCGGCCTCCGATGCGCAGTCGGCCCTGCTCGCGCGTATGAACCGCATCTACGGCATCGCCGCCCGCGTCGATCCCGTGACCGGCAAACAGTTCAACTTCGGCTTCTTCATCGACTGAGACAGGCGCGGGCCAAACGCGAGGGACCTAAGGACAAGACGATGACCCACACAGCACAGTCCGGACGCCGTCACACATTGCGCCTCGCGGGCGCCCTGATCGGCCTGTCCGCCATCCTCGGCGGTTGCCACACCGCATCCGAGGATTACGTGGCCTCGGGCGCGGCCAGTGATTACCGGCTGCGCCATCCGATCGCGATCACCGAGGCCACCAAGACGACGGTGGTCTTTGTCGGTCACGGCCGCGGCGGCCTGACGGCGACACAGCGCGACGACGTGATGGGACTGGCGCGGACCTGGGTTCGCGAGGGCACCGGCGGCGTGCTCGCCGAAGTGCCGGTGGACTCGCCGAACGCAAAGGCGGCGGCGGCAACCATGCACGAAATCCGTTCGGTGCTGATGGCGGGCGGCGTGCCGGCGAACGGCATCGCCACGCGTTCCTATGGCCCCGCCAATCCGCAGGAGCTGACGCCGATCCGGCTGAGCTTCACCAAGATCGCGGCGACCGCGGGTCCGTGCGGCACCTGGCCGGACGATCTCGGCCCGAACATCGACAACCCGCTCTATAACGAGAACAAGCAGTACTACAATTTCGGCTGCGCCAACCAGCGCAACCTCGCGGCCATGGTCGCCAATCCATCCGACCTGGTGCAGCCGCGTTCGGAGACGCCCGCCTACACGGCGCGGCGCACCGAAGGATTCGAGAAGTATCGGCAGGGCAACTCGTCCGCGACCACCTATCCCGAAGCCGAGAAGGCCAAGCTCAGCGACGTAGGCAAATAATGAGCGACACAAAAAAGAAAATCGAACAGGCGATCAAACAGGCCTCCGAGCTGCCCATGCCGCCGGAACGGCCGTCGAGCGACCACATCCAGGCCGCGCCACGCATCTCGGTGCAGGCCTTTTGCGAAATCGACGCGACCGCCGCCGCCGTGAAATCGGCCGGCGACGACCGCCGCCTCGCGAAAGCGCATCTCACGGTGAAGATGGGCGGCATGGCGGCCGCGGTAGAGGCCTATCACAATGCGCCGACGCCGAACGTGATCGTGCTGGAGAGCAGCGGCAAGGGCGAGCTCGTGCCCTTGCTCGACGAGCTCTCGCATGTCTGCGATCCCGGCACCCGCGTCATCGTGGTCGGCAACGAAGCCGACGACGTACCCTATCGCGAGCTGGTACGCCGCGGCGTCAACGATTACGTGGTCGGCCCGGTCGAGGTGCTCGACATCGTGCGCTCGATCTGCAGCCTGTTCTCGTCCACCGAGACCGTGACTTCCGGCCGCGTCATCGCCGTGGTGGGCGCCAAAGGCGGCGTCGGCGCCTCGACCGTGGCGCACAACGTGGCCTGGGCGATCGCGCGCGATCTCACGCTGGATTCGGTCGTGATCGATCTCGATCTCGCCTTCGGCACCGCCAGCCTCGACTACAATCAGGATCCGATGCAAGGCATCGCCAACGCGGTGTTCCAGCCGGACAGGCCCGACAGCGCGCTGCTCGACCGCCTGCTCTCCAAATGCACCGATCACCTCAGCCTGCTGGCCGCGCCCGCGACGCTGGAGCGGGTCTACGATTTCGGCGTCAACGCGTTCGATGCGATCTTCGATACGCTGCGCATGACCACGCCCTGCATCGTGCTCGACGTTCCGCACCAATGGTCGGGATGGACGCGGCGCGCGCTGGAAGGCGCCGACGACATCCTGATCGTTGCCGAGCCCGACCTCGCCAATCTGCGCAACGCCAAGAACATCCTCAACACGCTGAAGGCGGCGCGGCCCAACGATCAAATGCCGCTGTTCTGCCTCAACCAGGTCGGCATGCCGCGGCGGCCGGAGATCGACAAGGGCAGCTTCGCCAAGACGCTGGAGAGCCAGCCGGTCGCGGCGATCCCGTTCGATTCGAAGCTGTTCGGCACCGCCGCCAATAACGGGCAGATGATCGCCGAGATTTCGGCGAACCATCGCACCAGCAAGCTGTTCCTGGATATCGCCCGCAAGCTGACCGGTCACGGCGACGTCAAGAAGCCGAAGGGCTCGCTGCTGAGCCCGATCAAGCGGCTGATCGCAGGCTAGTGCCCACTTTCCGAAGTTCGTGCTCCATTGCCGCGCTACCGTTCACGAACTTCGGAAAGTTATGGGCACTAGCAAATCTATGATTCTAGTGCCGCTTTCGATCTGAAGTCCCTGAACCCGATTTCGCCGCGAGTGAGTCAGGGACTTCAGATCGGCGGCACTAGTCGGCCTTGGCGGTCGTGCCAGGGCCGCGCGACGCGCTGCGTTCCGGTTTCGCATCTTTTTTCGTCAGAAGCCGCTTCAGCTCGGCAACCCGCGCATTGCCCTCGTCGGGCGGCAGGTCGGCCTTCAACACCTTCTCGGCGTCGGCCTGACGGCCCTCGAGGGTCAACACCACGGCGAGATTCATCCGAACGCGAGGATCGCTGCCGGCGTGCTCATGCGCCTGGCGAAAGGTCTCTTCCGCTTTCGCAAGGTCTTTTGACAGCAGATAGGACATGCCGAGATTGGACAGTACAGAGGGCTCATCGGGCACGATCTTGAGCGCGCTGGCGTAATACTGCCGCGCCTCGTCGAATTTTCCGAGCTGATCGAGCACCGCGCCTTGCGCCGAGAGGATGCGCCAGTCGGGATCCTCGGGCGTATGCGCTTGCGTCAGCACGTCGAACGCCTGCTGGAAATTGCCGTTGTCGGCCAGCGCGCGGCCATAGGCGGCCAGCAGCGGCTTGTTCTTCGGGTTTTGCAGCGCCGCCTGCTCCAGCACGGCGGCCGCCTGCGACCGCTCGCCGTTTGCGCGCAACGCCTTGCCGTATGCCAGCGCGACAACCGGATCCTGCGGGTTGGCCTTGTAGCGCTCGCGCAAGCCATCGACGTCGCGGCGGGTGTCGGACGAGGCGCTCGCCTCGGCCTTGTCGCCGAGCGATCCCGTGACATCGGAGGAGGCCGTGGTCTGGCAGCCGGCCAGCGCGAACGCGAGCACCGCAGACGAGGCTGCGACGACAAGGCGTCGCGGCAGGCGACCTCGTTTGAACGCTGACTTGGACATGAACTCTCGGCCTGCGGTGGGCTGGCCGAGAAATCGTTGCAGCTTAACCCTAAGTTCGGGTTAATCCGGCCCTCGTTGGGGCGGGAAATCGCCCTTTGTGAGGCTCAGCGGATGAACTCGGCGCCGAATTCGCAGCCGATCTGCCAGGCCAACCGGCATTGCCGGGGGCTGCCGGTCGAGAAGATCAGCGTGAACTCGGACGGCGGCACCAGATGCTCGGCCACGACCTTCACGCCGCCGTCGGAAATGTCCGTGATCATGCAATCGCGCGGCAATGAGCCCGTGCCGAATTGAATTTTCGCCAGACTCCTGCAGACCCGACGCTCGCTTCTACGCCTGTTCGCTGCCAACATGTTTTTCACCTACCCCTGCGCTTCATCGTTACTCGATAGGATTTACAGCGGATTCGTTGGGATATGCTGACGGTGATCGCTCGCAATTGAGTGACAGATTTCGGATGCATTTGATTCGAATTTAAGTCGTAGACTTTTTGTTGGCGCATGATCTTTTCGGAAAACCGCTGCACACTTTTCCGGATCATGCGCTATTGCACGACGTCGAGCTTCACCTTGGCGACGCCGCCCTTGACCATGCCGAGTTGGTCGGCGGCTGCGTAGGACACATCGACGACGCGGCCCGGCACGTAGGGTCCGCGATCGTTGACGCGCACCGTGACCGATTGCCCGGTCGAGACATTGGTGACGCGCAAGCGCGTGCCGAACGGCAGCGAGGGATGGGCGGCGGTGAACTCGTGGGTATTGAAGGTCTCGCCGTTCGCGGTCTTCGCGCCCTCCGTGTAGAAGCTGGCGAGCCCGTTTGGTGCGCTCGCAACATCGGTATGAACAGGCGCGTCGTGCCGCCGCGCCACACTGACGGGTCTTACCTGATGATGCGCGACCGCCTGCCTCGGCGCGCTGCGCCATTCCGATCGTTCCGACACCACCGAGGTCCGCGCGCAGGCCGCGAGCGACGCCGCGGCGACCACGATGGCCAGCAGTTGCGGATAATTGCGAAGCGCGCGCGCATGGCTGATGGATGGCATGTTGCACCCTCTCGCCCGTCCCCGCGTGCCAAAACGCCGTCGGATGCAGGCGGAAAGGTGGCTTCATCGGAGCGCCATGATGGCGCGGGGTGATTCCGCGCCAGTGTGGCACTTCGGTCACGGCGATTTCAGCGGCAAGCGCTGCACCGTCACATCGGCGCTGCCGCTGTTGTTTTGATAGAACCGGTTGAACGGTCCGAAGAATGGCGCAAGCTGGATGGCGTCGTTGACGTAGAGGAAGAACTCGCCGGATGCGCCGGCCGTGAATTCGGCGACCATCAGGGTCGAGAGGCCCTGCTGTTGCCAGACCGCTTGCGCCCGCGGCAGCGCATCCTTCGGGATCGGCTTGTACCATGGTTGCGGTGGCGTGGTGTCCTCGACGCGCACCGGATATTTGTCCGCATCCGTGATCTCCGTGCTGTCCTTGGTCGGATCGCGCAGGCGCGGCAGCCTGTCCGGCTGCGTGCCGTCGATCGATTGCAACGGCAGCTCGGCATCGGCGTTCGCCCCGATGCGCGCGACCGGCTGGAACCAGGCCGCGCCGATCCAGCGCCGCAATGGAACGGCGGCGAGCTGCTTGCCGGTGGAAAGCTGGAAGCCGTTGACGCCGGTCATGATGGTGCGATCGAACCAGGGATCCTTGATCGCGATCGAAATGCGATATTTGCGATCCTTCTCCACCCAGAGCCCGCTGGCCCAGCAAGGATTGCTGGTTTCGAACGGGGATTTTCCCGCAAGCTCCTTCTCGCCCACGATGGCTGGATGTTCGGTCGCCTTGCAGAAGGCCGCCGGACCGAAGCGCCCGGTGAATCCGGCGGTGCCGTCACGCCAGGCAAAATAGCTGCGCCCGAGCGACAGCCCGGCCGCGCCGTAGATAATCGCGAGAAAGATCAAGGGCAGGAAAATGTCGGCGAAGGCAAACCGGGCCGGACCGGCATGAAGCCGCATGAAGCGGCCGATCCGCAGCCACCATGAAGGGTCGCCGATCTCGGTGACCATGCGGCGCGGCGTATTCCAGGCGAGCCGCGCGCGCTCCTGGATGCGGTCGCGCAAGAACGAGTTCATTTTCCAGGCGCCCGCGATCACGGCGATCACGACCAACGTCGCAAACGGATAGAACACCGCGATCTTCACGTAAGGCGCGACCCAGGACGGCAGGAAACTCTGCAGCAAATGCGCCGTCGGGCCGATTGCCGCACCGACGCCGTAGTCGAACCTGGTGATTTCGCCCAAGGCGTTCGTGTCACCGACGGCGATCTGCTTCGTCGGTCCTTTGAGCACGCCGACAATCGACTCTGCCATCAGAGGCCATGCCGCCAGGAACGCGACGGACGCGAGCAGGAAGAAATACCAGAAGCGCCGCCACCACACGGTGTCGAGCACCTCGGCCGCGATCTTCGGGTTGGGCGGCACCATCTGCGTGAAGGCATTGGCGGCGACGGCAGCCGTCTCCTTGCCCTGTGCCTGTCGCGATTGGCTGTAGGCGGCCTTCATTTCGTGGAACGAACTTTCGTCTGGTCAGCGCCAGTATCCTGCCGTCCGGCAGCAGCACGTTGGCGCTGGCGGGAAGCGTCACCGGCGCATAGTCGTCGCAGCCGTGCAGCATCCGCTCGACCACGGCGAAGTCCACGACGGGCGGACCGCCGTCGACTTCCCTGCTTTCGCCGATATGGACGCGGACCGTAGCGGTACATCACCGCAGCGCCGCTGCGCGAATCGTGCATCGGCCCGATCGCCGACTGGTAAGCCCTGAAATGATCGATCTGGCCCGGCTGGAAGCGCAGTCTGTCCTCGACCTGCTCGGCCATCCAGACCAGCGGCACGAAGGACAGCGTGCCGTCGGGATAGCCGCCGCCGACGTCGGAGTGCACGCCGGTGAACCAGACTTCCGTGATGCGGGGATCACCAAGCTGGTGCTGCGAAGCGCAGCGGATGAAAGGTGGTGCGCTCGTCGTCGAGCGCCAGCGCATGACATGCGCGTTTCACGATCGGCGGCAGCACGCCGTTGCGGAACGAGATCGGCCAGATCGCCCAATCGATGGCGGTGCGAAGCTCCTCGACCGGCACGCCGAACGCTTCCACCGTGTCGAACAGGCCGAGAAAATCGATCTCGACGTAGCGCCGGTCGCGTCTCGCCGTCCGCAGGCTGTGATAGGAGCGGTCCGGCCGCATCTTGTGATAGAGGTCGGCGATGCCGTGCCAGATATAAAGCAGGAAGTTGCGAATCCACCGCGCGATCCAGATCGTCGGAAGGCTCCAGTACCCCACGCTGTGCTGGCGATAGGCGCGCCAGGCGTCCATCGTGTTGCGTTCCATCTCGGAATGCGAGACCGGAATGTCGTCGATCTTCGCCGGCATCAGGCCCTGCGAGGCGATCATGCCGGCCAGCGTTCGTGCCGTGAACGAGCCGCGGCTGAAGCCGAAAACATAGATCTCGTCGCCCGGCTCCCAATTCCAGCAGAGGAAGCGGTAGAGCTTGCGCACGTTTGCGGGCACGCCGATGCCGGTGGCGCCGTCGAGCGCGGCAAGCGGCGCCCAGCTCGCGGTGCCGACGCCCTTGATGTAATAGGCGACCTGATCCGGCTGGGTGCGGTCGAGCGCCTCGTAGAGCCGCCACACGTTGGATTCCTGCTTGCTGAAGGCATTGCCCGTTCCGTCCGCGAACAGAACGAATCTTCGCGGCGGCCGTGGCTGAGGATTCGATTGCGCGCGGCCCCCGCGAACGGCTTGCACCGCGTCGTCGTGCAGCGTTTCCGCATTGGTCATGGCCAATCCCCCAACTGGCAGTTCGCTTTCCCCCGGCCGGCCCAGGGCGGCGACGTGTAAGCGAAGTATGCTCACAAACCCGCTGAGGTAGCAACGCGCGGCACATCATTTTCGCGTCGCGGAATCGCGCGTGAGGACGCGTAGCGCAACAATGGCGATGGCAGACATGGTTCCGCGTCCTCGCGGCAGGAATTCTGCCCGAGCTGTTGCAGGATCGTGTCCCTCGCAGATGTGAGGGCGCAGGGAATGCCGGGCGCTCGACCGCACCCGCAATCCTCGTGGGCTGAAAGGGAAGAATGCCCACAAGTCGTCAGGCAGGGCCGAAATCGCACGGCACTCCCTGCGCAATGGTTTTACGGCTGCTCCGCGCTCTCCCTGGTGTACCGGGCTTGTTAGCCACCATCGCTCGCTTTGATATCGCAACGAGCTTGTCCCCAGCGTCGGGGGGACGGGACCACACGGCTTGACCGTACGCGAGGTGCCGCACGCCTTGCGGCACCACCGCGTCCATCGCATCCCGCGCCAACGTTAAGTAGCGATCGCGAAACGCCCCTCCTGTGAGGCGCGGGACGGGAGGGTTATCTCACGATTTATGAATTTCGGAAAGAGATATATTTTTGCGGAGAGGGATTGACACGCGTTTCTGGAAAACCGCAAGTGTTTTGCCCGTCGTGTCGCGAGGGCAACAGTCGGCATTATGCCTCGGCAGTGCCGCCGACAATCGCCGACGCTTGCCGACGAGCCTTGCTGCTGAAGCCAACGCCCCACCAACCGCGGCAACCCGCGCAACCCGCGCAACCGAAATCATGGGTAGCGCGAAACGAGCCGGTTCAGATCAAATGGAAACCAGAGTCAAATTGAATGGCCCCGTCGTGCACGAGAGAAGCAACGTCCGTCGTCACGCCTAGCAGTGTAATCGATGACACGTCGGCCCCGCCATTGGCGACGTCGTGGACGTGGATGGTCGTGTTTCCGTTCGCCGTGGTGCCGCTAAGGACGTTGCCCCAGTAGTTGGCTGCCGTCGGATCATTGCTCAGCCCCTCGAACAGCAACACGTCGTTGCCAGCGCCGCCATTGGCGACCGTCAAGGCCTGGCTGGCGAAGTTGGTGATGGTGTCGAAGCCGTCGCCGGCAACGTTGGTCACGGTCGTCTTGGAGTTGTGGAAATATCCATCGATCAGCTGGATCGTGCCGATGGCGTGGTGTCCGCCGGGGTTGGCATTGCTGAACGAGCGGAAATCGTCGCCGCCGGTGTTATCCGGCTGGCTGTTGGCCCAGCTGGTCAACTCGGTATTCCAGTTGCTCCAGGCTGTGATCGAGGCTGTGGGCGCCGGCCGGGTGTAGGCGACGCCGCCGAGTGTCACCGATGTGACGTCAGCGAGACTGACGAAATCGTGGTGAAGATCCGTGTGCTGGCTGACGCTGAAGTCGAACACGAAGGTGTCGGCACCATTGCCGCCGGTCATCACGTCGTCGCCCAACTTGCCGTCGATCGTATTGTTCGCTGTCGCGCTGCCGATCAGGATGTTGTCCGCATCGGTGCCGGTGATGTCGAGCTCGCCAAGGCCCGCATGGCTCGTCAGCGTCACGCCATCGGCGCTGGAGATGGTGAGCGTGCCGCCGAGGTGATCGAGGTTGCCGAGCGTGATCGTGGTGGTGAGATTGTCGCCGACCAGCTTGACCGTGCCGCCGCCGGGGCCGAGCGCGCTGGCGTCGAGCGTGGCGTCGGCGCCGCTATCAACTGTCACGTCGCCGGTGACAGTATCGAGACTGCCGAGATTGATGACTGTAGCCGAAGTGTCACCGCTGACATCGACATTTCCAGTGACGGTCGTGAGGTTGCCTAAGCTGAGGACGCCCAGAGAAGCATCGTCGGTGACGTTGAAGCTCCCGGCGGTCGTGAGGCCGTCCATCCCGACGGAAGTCAAAGACTGGTCATTACTGACATCGATGTTTCCAGTGACGGTCGTGAGGTTGCCCAAGCTGAGGACGCCTAGAGTGGCATCATCGGTCACGTTGACGCTCCCGGCGGTCGTGAGGCCGTCCATCCCAAGGGAAGTCAAAGCCTGGTCGTTACTGACATCGATGTTTCCAGTGACGGTCGCGAGACTCGGCAAACTGATCGTCGGCAGCGCGTCGTTATCGGTCAGCGTGAAATCGCCGCCCACGCTCTGGAGGTTGCTGAGCTCGACGCTGACAAGCTGGTCATTGTCGCTGATGGTGACGTTGCCACTGACGTTGGAAATGGTGCTGAGATCGGCGTCTGTTTGGCTGGTGCCGACGACGCTGACGTCGGCGAGCGTGGCGACGACTTCCGTGCCGATCTGGAATGGTTGCGTGACCGTTGCGTCAAGCTGGTCGAAGAAAGCGTCCTGGAGCCTGATATCGCCTTGTACAAAATCGTGGAAATTCAGGTCTATCCCGAATGCGACCTGTGAGACGCCGTCGTCGAAAAACACGTGAGGTCCGCTGCCCGTATCAGAATCAAAGACGTACGATAGCGTGTCTCCGGACGCACTGAGAATATTTCCTCCGAAAGCTATGACAGATGAATCTCCAGACGCCGATCCGGCAAAACCGACCGAAGGTGCCGAATAGGTGAAAGACCAGGAAATGAAGTCGCTTTGCAGAAGGATTCCGCTGTCGCTATCCGTCACAATCGTTCCGGTGACAGTCGCCGGCACGTTCAATGTCTGCTGCAGGCTGGTGTTCTCGTACGTTCCAGTAAGCTGGAAAGAAATATTCCAGGTAAAGTCGGTCATGGGAGAAACCTCGGTTCTAATAACTTCGACTCACAGGCCGCCGGCGGACTCGACAGGCCACGCTGGGGTTTGCCGTCTACGAGAGGGATCCGATTCGATTGCGATTGGCAGTCTGACGAAGGACGCTGTTGCCTGCGAAATCCGAGCTGATGACAGGCATCGCCATTTCACCGTCGGCCCAGCGCCGCAGAAAGCCGAGTTGCACAGCGCGTGCTTCTGCGAACAGCTCGCTCGGGTGATACAGCAGTCCGAAATGGCCGCCGCCGATCGCGTACCATTGCTTCGGTCCATAGATTGAATCGAAAACCGCGCGGGCGACCTGCGGGTTCGCGCGCGCCATTTCGTCCTGCGGCGAAACTAACATCAGCACCGGTTGTTTGAGATGCGGTCCACAAAGCCCCGGCTGCCAACCCTCGACCGAGAGCGTGACATCGTTGACCCAGTTGCTATTGAGCCGGCCGCCATACTCGACGAACCAGCGAAATGCGGTCAGCGGCTTCTGCGCAGACGGATGACGAACCTGATCGCTCGAGACGACCGGCAGAGGCCCCTGGACAGGTCCGCCGCAGCCGAGCGCATCCGACGACAAGATCGTTGCTCGCAGTGCCTCGAACAGCTTGCCATCGCTGTCGGCGACCGGTTTGCTCGGGCCGAACGCCGGCACCTGCGCAACGACCGCCCCGATCCGATCGTCGATTGCCGCCGCCACGCAGGCGACGCCTGCACTGAGACTGTCACCCCAGACAGCGATGCGCTCCGGGTCGATTCCGTCAAGCTTCGATAGAAACGCGACGGCATCCAGATAGCCGCGGGTCTGCACCCACGGATTCACCTGGCGAGGTGGATCGCCATCGCTCGCCCCAAAGCCGCGGTGGTCGTAGAGAAGCACCGCGAATCCTGCCGCATAGAAGGCTTCCGCGTACTTATCAATCGCCATCGAACGGGTAGCCGAGAAGCCGTGCGCCATGATGACTGCCGGGGCGAGTTCGACCTCAGGCTGGAAAAGCCATCCTCGAAGCGCTGCACCAAGTGAGGTGAATTCGACATCGATCCGCATCGGCGATCTCCCAACGGCTTGGGCGATCATGCCCCGGTCATCGGCCATTGGCTTTGCCGAACCGATGATTTTTCGTTCAGAGCCGGTTGATTTTTCGATGTCTCGAAAAGGCCGTGCTAAGGTTGGATCCTGTCTTACCCAGGAGTGTTGGTACGATGCTCGTCCGCTTCGGCAGCTGCGAACTCGACAGCGACCGCCGAGAGCTTCGCCGAGGCGCGAAGCCGGTGCACGTCCAGCCGCAAGTCTTCGATCTTCTGGTTTACATGGTCACTCACCGTGACCGCGTCATCAGCAGAGACGAAATGGTCGAAGCTGTTTGGAAAGGCCGTTCCGTTTCGGACGTCACATTAAACAGCCGCGTCAATGCGGCCCGCCACGCCATAGGCGACGATGGCCAAAGTCAGGCATTAATTCGGACGGTCCCGCGGCGAGGCTTTCGATTTATCGGGGAGCTTGTCGACGGAAGCCCGGCGGTCGCTGAGTCTGCCGATACTCCAAAGAGCGAAGTGCCGCTTGAAGCAAACGAGAGGTCGATTGCGCCGATTCAGG
Source organism: uncultured Alphaproteobacteria bacterium (assembly GCA_963821965.1). Classification (GTDB taxonomy): domain Bacteria; phylum Pseudomonadota; class Alphaproteobacteria; order Rhizobiales; family Xanthobacteraceae; genus Bradyrhizobium. Next base: position 581,869 of record CAWGFY010000010.1, on the reverse strand, counting down.
ATGTGAGATTTTGCCGTTCCTTCGATGGGGTCAATCTTGCGGTCGCGACCTCTGGCAGCGGATTCCCGATCGTCAGGATCGGCACCTGGCTCACCCATGTTCAGCATGATTGGGACAGCCCGATCTGGTCGCCCTTGTTTCAGCGATTGGCTGAGCGTTTTCGTCTCGTGCGCTACGATCCTCGAGGCTGCGGGCTCTCCGATCGTAACCCGGAGTTGATTTCTTTCGAAGGATTTGTGCGTGATCTCGAGACCGTGACAGATGCACTCGGACTTGAACGATTTGCGCTGTTGGGAACCTCGCAAGGCGCCGCCGTGTCGATCGCCTATGAGGCGCGACACCCCGATCGCGTTTCGCATCTCATTCTCTCCGGCGGATTTGCCCTCGGGTGGAACAGACGAGGTGCTGCTGCCGAGATCGCGACCCGAGCCGCGCTGCTGACCTTGATTGCCAACGGCTGGGGGCAGGACAATCCGGCCTTCCGGCAGGTCTTTGCGGCGCGGCAGTGGCCCGAAACCACGTTCGAACAATCCCGGTCGTTCGATGAAATGCAACGGCTCTCGGCCTCGCCGGAAAATGCGGAGCGCATACAGCGCGTTGTTGGCGACATTGATGTCAGCGCGCTACTGCCCCTCGTCAAGGCGCCGACCCTGGTGCTTCACAGCAGAGGAGATTCCAGTGTCCCGCGCGAGCTTGGCTTGATGCTTGCACAACAGATTCCGGGAGCTCGCTTCGTCGAGCTTGATAGCCGTAATCATTTTCCGTTGTCGCACGAGCCCGCGTGGCAAACCTACGTTGAGGAGATCATCAGCTTTGCCGGACAACAAAGGTGTCCGTCGTCGGCCGCTTCCTCGCCTGTCAGTCCGTAACAATCAGACAAGCGACCATTCGGTCAGTGACCTGACTGCCACTCCTGCACACCGTTGGCTGGACTGAATGGTGTTGAGCAATGACTCGACGGCAGCCAATTACTGAGCGGACAGCCTACCGTGACTAGCTCGACTCATGATCGAGTGTTGCAAGTAGAGCCACTGGCAAAATCGCGTTCTGAGAATTGACCGAGGTTGAACGTGCAATGTGCGTTTGAATTCGCTCTCTCAGTGTCCAACTCGCGCGAGTGCGCCATCGCCCCTTGCGCCCCCTCGCGATTATCATTTCCGGAAATACGGAGACATCGATGGCCAAGGCAAAATCCCCTCTAGCGACACACCGCGCGCGGATGGAGCGGCGGGGTTTCGTGCGGGTCGAGGTCAACGTCCGCAAGGAAGATGCGAGCCTCGTCCGCCGCGTGGCTTCCGCCCTGTCCGATCCTGCGCGCCAGGCCGAGGCGCGAAGGCTGCTTCGGCAACGGTTCGCCGCGCCGCCCAAAGTGAGCCTGAAGGCGCTGCTTGCGTCCGCGCCGCTCGACGGCATCGGCCTCGATCGCAGTCCGGCTCCCGGACGTGACGTCGACGTGTGAGCTACCTGATCGATACCAGCATCATTTCCGAGGTCCGCAAGGGCGCGCGTTGCGACGCCCGCGTCTGCGCCTGGTATGCGTCCGTTGCCGATGAGGATCTGTTCCTGAGCACGCTCGTCCTCGGCGAGATCCGAAAGGGCGTCGAACTTGCGCGCCCGCGGGACGCGGGCAGGGCCTTGGCGCTCGAACGCTGGCTGGGGGACGTCGAGCCGGCATTCGACGGGCGCGTGCTCGGCATCGATAACGCAGTGTCCGATCAATGGGGGCGCATGAGCGCCATCAGGCCGCTGCCGGCGATCGATGGCCTGCTCGCGGCGACCGCGTTGACCCATGGCCTGACCCTGGTGACGCGCAATGACCGCGACGTCGCTGCTCTCGGCGCGATGGTGCTCAATCCGTTCAAGGGCGCTGAAGACGAGGGTTGATCGCAAGCTCGGCCGGTGTTCGGCGCATCATGGCGTCGAATCGAACATGTCCGCCGTCGCCGCTTCGCGGCTTTGGCGTGATCCCGCTTCACTCGCGCTGTGTCGCACCCAACCCGAAGGCGATCATCCGTTCGGGTGGACTTCGCCGGTGAAGCGGTCTCGTCCTTTCCAATAGGGGCATCGAGGGCAGGCCTCGCCCACCGGATAGTCGATGCCCTCTTCGTGCGGGCAACCGATGATTCCATCCACCATCGCCACCGAGCGCACCGAATGCTGTTGCAGGTGTGCCGCTATCTCGCCAAGGATCGTCTCGTCGGTCCGCACATCGCCGGCTTCCGAGAACCAGCGGCGCAGTTCGGGCTCGGCCCCCTCCTGTCGGATGAACGACACGGCAACTTTCGAGGCATGCCGATTGTCAGGGCCGTAAAATGCAACCGTGCCAACGGGAAAGCCGCGCATACCTTGCCTGGCTTTCTTCCTGAGCCATCTCTCTGGCCTAGGCCCAATCTTCACCGCCGTCACTCGCTTCACTGATCGTTAAACATCGCCAAATTTCAACCGGGTGGCGGAGAGGGAGTCAGTCAGTCAATCCCCATCGAAGGATCAAGCATTTTCGACCTTCCTAGTCCAAAAACCCACCGTTTGAGCTACCGCCGGAAAACGGGATTTCGCCTTCGACAAAAGCCTGTCCCGTGCAAGGGACCGTCACGACAATAGCGCCACCAAGCGACTAGCGAAAGGCAAATTGCCGTCGCACCGCTCAGCCTGGAGCGTGGGCGTTTAACCTCCGAAGACAAAGGTCACACGTTCGAGTCGTGTCGGGCGCGCCAGTTCTTACAACGCGATATGCGCGCGCGGACTGAAACTCCAGTTCTGCTTCAAGCAGCAGCCGGCCACTTAGCAACTGGAGCAAATCTAGAACATCTTGTCGAATCCGACGAAGTGCTCGTAGGGCTTCTTGGGCACCGAGTTGTGCCTGGTGATCTTCGCAGCGTGTTTTTTCCTGGACTCCTTCGCCGGCTCGGTCGCCGTCGCCGGTGTCGTGGCTGCCGGCGTTGTTGTCGTGACTACGGGAGACGCCGCGGGCGCCGGAGCCGGTGTCGCTGCGGTGCCCGGCGTCGCATTCCTGGTCGGCGCATCTTCAGCCAGCACGAGGGTCGCCGGCAAACACACCAGCATGAGGGCTGCGGCGGCCGCAGCAAGAGACGGTTTTTTCATACGAAACTCCATGTTGCCCGACCTGGAATGTGGGCAAGGTAATGCCGTGACGCTACATCACGCAAGCCATCCTGATTTGCGGTTTGACGGCGGTTTTTTGAAGATGTTGCTGCGCCGCGATCAGCGCTTCGGAGGTTCCGGTGGCGCGCGGTCTCCGATGCCCAGTTCTTTCGCGCCTGCATCGAGCCGGCGAAGCGCTTCGGCATCATTGCCGAGCGCAACGCGGGCGTTTTGGCCAGCGGCGGACGCCTTGTCCGGCTGACCGAGCACGAGATACGAGCGCATCAGCCGGATCCATCCATCGACATCGTGGCCATCCTGCTTCAGCCGTTCGGCGAGACCGTCGACCATGCCTTTGATCATCGCCATCTGCTGTTCGCTCGATGGAGCGTCTGCCGTCGGTTTTTCACCTTTCGGCTTCTGCACGGTTTCCGGCGTTGGCACACTGGAAGCGCTATCGGCAGCCGGCAGGAGTTGGTCGAAACGAGAAAGGTTGTCGCGATCAGAGGCAAAGGCCAGGCGAGCCTGGGCGACAGTGGCGAGGGCTTTGTCGCGCTCGCCGAGCGCCTCGTATGAACGAACCAGCATCAGCCAGCTATCGACGTCGCCCCCTTTGCTCTTGAGGCGCTCGGCCAGCTTGTCGACCATCGATTGCATCGTGCCGCTGTCGTGTTCCGGTGGCGCAGCAACCTTTGAAACCGGCTGCCGGGGATCCTCCCGAGCTGCGCTCCTGGGCGGGCGATCGACACTCTTCAGGCCCGTTTCGAACCGCGCCAATTTGTCGGGATCGGACGCTAGCGCGGCTCGCGCGTTCGCCACCGCGGCGTCAGCCTTGTCGCTCTCGCCAAGAACGTCGTACGAACGCACGAGCCTGAGCCAGCCATCCAAATCTCCGCCATCGGCTTTGAGGCGCTCCGATAGTCCTTCGACCATGGACTTGATCATCGACGCCTGCTGCTCCCCCGAGGGCGACGCGTTGTCCATCGCGGCCATCGAAGGTTCGTCGATCCGCGCAAGTGCATCACGAACCGTATTGACCCAGTCGGCATCGGGGGGCGCCGCCGCTATCAGATCGCGCCAGATCCTGGCCGCCTCATCGCGCCGCCCGTCCTGCTTCGCTGCAAGACCAGTATAAAAGCGCGCATCGACGCTGCCGCTGTCGATTGCGAGCGCCTGGGCGAAGGCCGCCCTGGCTTCTCGCGTAACGACGCCGCCGGCGGCGGCAAAGAGGGACTCGCCGAGGTTTTCTTCCCGTTCGACGCTGTCACCGAGATTGGCTATGGCCTTCCGCCAGGCCCGCGCTGCATCGCCGTACCGGCCTATATGCATATACACAGGAGCAAGCGCCTCCCATCCATGGCCGTCGTTGGGATTGTCTTTCAGGTTTTCTTCGACTTGAGCGACCATGGCGTCAATCAAGGCGTCGTCGGAAGGGGATGGGGCTTGGTCGGCAATCTTCTCGACCGAAGCCGCGTTGGGCGATCCAAGCCGGAGATACGTGCCACCGGCGAGAGTTGGCAAAACCGCCAGGGCAGCCGCCAAGACCGCGAGGCGGCGCATTCTTTCCTTTTTGCCTGCGACTGGCGGTCGATCGCCACCGGAAGATTCGGCCGCCTTCAGGAGCCTTCGCGAGACCTCGATTCTGGCTGCCTCGGCATCTGCACCGCCAATCGAGCCGGCTTCCCGATCTCGGTCGATTTCGAGCAACTGATCCCTGTAGACCTCGACTTCGCTGCCGGACGAAGCCATCGCACCGGAAAACGCGAACGGCCAAACAATTCCGGCGAGAGCTGCCGCTGTCATCGAGATCAGAATCAGCCAGAGTGTCATGAAGCTCCTTCACCCTCGCAAGCGCTTGCGCGCGACCGCGCCCCCAACAGGCTTTGCAAGGCTAACCTGGGTCCCCAAATTGTGGGATCCGCAGCCGTCATGAAAACCGGATGACAAGGGCTTGCGGTGCGCCTTGTGGGCCTGCGGGTTTGGGTTGAGTTAAGCCGCTTTCGATCGTTGCCGCAACCGGGCGTTCTCGATCTGGATCACCCCCGGATCCGGCATGCGCGGGGGTGGTCCCGCGCGTCCAAGCAAAGGTGCAGGTGCACAGCGTTTGGGCGCTGCCGGCCTGCCGCGTTTGCAACATGGCCGTGCTCAAGCCTTCATCGCTGGCCGCCTGTGGACAATCCGCGCCCCGATCCCAATATCGCACAAGATACTATTGTCGTTTTGGCCGACCAAGCCCTCACATGTTGACAATAAGGTCACAGGTGAGGGTCCTTGTCGTCGTGGTGCGTGTATTTAGTTTGCGTGGCGCCATTTCTTGAGATTAGGCTTCAGGCCTATTTTAGGGCTTCATCAGTTGTTTGAAATCGCCGGTGCGTGAAGCTCGCTGCTGCGGTTGGTCGTTATGGCTCGCGTGTTCGGAAATCGCGTTCGAATTTTGTTCTTGGCCATTGCCTGCTTCGGTAGCGCGGGGTTGATGCCTGTGCTGCCGGCCGCAGCGGAATCCCGCCCGCTATCAACATCATTCCGTCCCGATGGCGCTGCCGCGGCTGAACTCGGTCGGCTTGAAAGTTACTTGGGAGAGGTCAACGGCGACCAAAGGCCGTCTGCCCCGCTCCGGGTTGCTGCGGCCGATGATGTCGCTCGGCTCCAAAACTACCTCGCCCACGCCAAAGGTGGAAAGGAGCGGTCCAACCGGATTGCCCAGGGCAACAAGGACGATCTGCTGACACCATCCACCCCTCCCCCGCCGGCGCCGTCCGGGTCAAGCAAGTCTTCCGGCGATGACCTGTTGGCCCCGTCGAAGCCAAGCGGCGGGAACAATCTGCTGACGCCGGCGCCGGCCCAAAGCGGCAACGATCTGCTGACGCCTGGAGCCAGTAATCCTGCGGACGCTCTGAAAGTTACTCCAGCCGCTACGCAGCAATCGGAGGAGGACAAGAAGAAGGCGGCGGACGCGGAGGCCAGGCGGAAGGCGGCGGATGCAGAGCACGAGAAACTGTTCCTCGAGACCAAGTACCCGTCGGCGACCACGTGCGCCGTCTGCCACGTCAAGCAATTCGAGGAATGGTCGGTTTCTCAGCACGCGTATGCTCAATTGAGCGTGGTCTTCAATGCGATGCAGACCAAAATCAACATCAACAGTGGCGGCACCAATGGCGATTTCTGCATACGTTGCCACACCCCGCTCGGAATGAATCTCAACGAATCGGTGTACGGCTCCAACCTCGACCGCTCGCCGGCGTCGCGGGAAGGCATCACCTGTGTCGCTTGTCATCGCGTCAACCAGGCGTACGGCAAAATCAGTGCGCGAATGGCCACCGTGGAAGGCGACATCTTTTCGCCGGTATACGGGCCGAAGGGCGGCGCCGAGTTGAAGCGGGTGTTGAGCCTGCCGGAACAATACCGCGTCACGACATCCAAGGATGTGCCAGGCCGCCAGATCCACACCACGGTCAAGCAAGCGTTTTTCCTCACCAAGCCGGCGTTCTGCGGAAGCTGTCACGACGTCACGCTGCTCAACGGATTCAGGCTGGAAGAGGCCTACACGGAATTCAAGGCCTCGCCGGGGATCAGAGAGCAGGGCACAAAGTGCCAAGACTGCCACATGGGCAGGGTGCAGGGCGTGGCGTCGGGCTATGATTTCGGACCAGCCGCCATTGTCGGCGGCGTTCCGACCAGGGACCGCAAGATCACCAACCATACCTTCGCGGGTCCCGACTATTCCGTGATCCATCCCGGGCTCTTTCCTCTCAGTGTCGAAGCACAGAAGTTGAAGTCCCTCGCGGAATGGCTCCAGTTCAACTACAAGGCCGGCTGGGGCACCGACGCGTTCGAGAAGTCGGCTCCGAAGGACTACAAGTTCCCGCCGGCCTGGGAGTCGCGTGATGACCGCTACGACGCGCGGGCCATCATCAAGACCCAGTTCGAGCGTCTGGCAAAGGTGCGCGGCTTGCGCTTGCAGGTTTTGCGCAATGGCATCCACCTCAGCGACATCAGTGTCCTCAAGAGCGACCCCGGCGGCCTGCAGTTCTCCATCGATGTGATCAATGCGACGACCGGCCACGCGGTCCCAACGGGGTTCGATGCCGAGCGGCTCTTCTTCCTCCAGGTCACGGTGACAGACAGTCACGGCAACAAGGTGTACGTCTCGGGCGACCGCGATCCCAACGGCGACGTGCGCGATGCTCACTCGGTTTATGTGCATAACGGTGAATTGGAGCTGGACGAGGATCTGTTCAATCTGCAGTCGCTTTTCCTGGTGCGCACGCTTCGCGGCGGCGAGCGCGAGCAGGTTCTGCCGACCAACCTGTCGGTCGACGTCCTTCCCTTCGTGCGGCCAGAAACCCGCGCCACGACCCTTGTCGGGCATCCGCTGGGCGCGCGCAAACACAAGCAGACGATCGAGCCCCTGGGGCGCCGGACGGCGACCTATGCCGTCCCAGCCGCCAAGCTGAGGAGCGGCGAGCGCTACACGATCACCATCAGCTTCATCGCGCAGATGATACCATCCAACCTCATCGATACGATCAAGGACGGGGGATTCGACTACGGTATGAGCCCCGCCGAAATTGCTCGTGCGGTCGTCGCTGGAGCGATTCCGATCTGGACGCGCAAGGCTGAAGTGAGGCTGCCGTAAGGACGGCAAAGGGGAAGCAGGGACATGCGGGCGGGCTTGGTGGTTTGTGGGATTGCGCTGGTTCAGGCCTTTGGCTTGGCAGCGCAGACTGCTGCGGCTGGCCCGGCCGCGGGGCAGCCCGCGGATATTACAATTGCCGCCGCGGGCGCACCAACAGCGGGTGGCGACGACAATCACGTCAAGAAGTCCAACGATAATCCCAAGCCGCAGGCGATGCCTCAGCATGCGGCCCATGCAGCAGCGAGCAAGAGCAAAAGCAGGCTGAGCGAAAAACCCGTGCCGCTGCTGAAGGAACATAAGCAGCTGCCGGAGAGAAATCCGCCGATCTACGAATGGAATCTACCGTTCCTCGGCCCCGGCAATATCATTTCCGGGTTCAAGATACCCACGGGTGAGGTGTGGCAACCGGCGCTGTGGGTATATGGCAACGCCCAGAGCAGTGCGGGCATCGCTAACGACGGCATCCATCCCGGCCGCGAATACGTGTCCGGTCGGGTCGATATCTTCGGTAACTTGCAGCTTGGGCCCACCGAGCGAGTTGTGATCGGTTTTACTCCCTTCTCGCAAGGTCCCAATTTGGGTACCGGCCTATTGCATGTCGATGGAGTGGGCACACAATTCGTGGACGCCTTCAACCCGAATATCCAGACCCTGTTCTTCGAGGGTGATACGCGCCAACTATTTCCCAAGATCGACCCCAACGATAGATTGGGACGTGATTACGGTTTTGCCTTCGGCAAGCAACCGATCCTCTTCCAGGAAGGGATCATGATCAACGACAACATCCAGGCGCTGGGAATCACCAAGGATACGATCCAGATACCTGGGATCGGCACCCAGGACATGCGCATCACCGGGGTATATGGCTGGGGCGACATCAGGCGCGGCGATGTTCTGCCTCTGCCCGATCACTCGGCCCAACTGGTCGGCGTCTTCACCGAGACGGATTTTCGCAAGAACGTCGTCACTTTCGATATGGCCTATCTCAATAGCGACAACCCGAGAGACGCCATCACTGGATTGCAAAGGGGCGGGTCGGGCTTTTTTTGGGGCGCGTCGACGACACAGCGCTTCGGAGACATCAACACCGCGTTTCGGATCAACACCTCGACGGCGCTCGATGCAAAGGGGCCATTTATCGATGATGGCGCCTTGTTCTTGGCGGAAATCTCCCGGACGGTGCCGGGTAAAAACGATATCATCTATGCCAACTTTTTCGGCGTCGTGGGCAACTACACCTCCGCTGCCCGCAGCGCCCAGGTCGGTGGCCCGCTGGAACGGGTCGGCATTCTCTTTGTCCCGCTCGCTGCAGGCCTGGCGGGTTCGCCGCTCGCAGGCGACGCAAACCACGCCGTTGGTGGCGCCATCGGCTACCAGATGTTCTTCGGCCCAAGGAAACAGCTGACAATGGAACTCGCTGTGAAGGAATATACGAACGGCGACATCGTAGGCGTCAGAGAGAGCGCAGCAGCCTTGGGTGCTCAGTACGTGCAGGCGATCACAGCTAGAACCAGTGTCTCGGGGAACGCTTTCGTTTTAGACACCGACAAGGGGCATTTCGGATATGGTCTTGCCATCGGAACGAATACCCGATGGTGACGGGCGCGGTCGACTTGGTCCGGCCAATCTAGAGGGCAGCTTGTAGTGGCTGTGGTGCTGCAAATTTGTGGGCTGTTGATCATCGGGGCCGTCCTGATGCAGGCCGGCATTGCGGTGTTCGCGGAAGTTGGCCACGCCTTTCGCAGACGCCAGATGGATCGTCGAAGGCTTGCCGCCTTCACGGCGCAAACCGACGTCTTGATCCGGCGCGCCGAAGCTTCACGCGAGCGAGCCGAGCTGACCTGGTCGGGAAAGCGGAAATTCCGGCTCGTGAAGCGGAGGTTCGAGAACCTCGCAAAGGATGTCTGCTCCTTCTACCTGGAGCCTCATGACGGGGGTTCCTTGCCGCCGTTTCTGCCGGGGCAGTTCCTGACTTTTGAACTTAGCGTCCCCGACCACCCCGTGCCGGTGGTTCGCTGTTATTCTCTGTCGGACAGCCCGCTGGTACGTAACCAGTATCGGGTCAGCATCAAGCGTATTCCGCCGCCGCCAAAAGCGGGGCCCGACGTTCCCCCCGGCCTGTCTTCGAGCTATTTTCACGACAGCCTCAAGGAGGGCGATATTGTCGACGTGAAGGCGCCGGCGGGCGGATTTCACCTTGATACCGCTTCCGAACGTCCCGCCGTCTTCATAGCGGGCGGAATAGGACTTACGCCGGTTTTATCGATGTTCAAATGGCTGGCCGATACCGGCAGCCGACGGACGGCGTGGTTTTTCCTCGCGGTCAGAAACAGCAACGATATCGCATTGCGCGATGAAATCCGGGATGCCGCAAACAAGAATCCGCGGCAATTGAACACCGTCACGTTGTATTCCGACCCGACGGAGCAGTGCATTGAAGGCAAAGATTACGACTGCAGGGGTTTCCTCAGCGTCGATGTGCTCAAACGATATTTGAAAACTTCGAATTACGAGTTCTACATTTGCGGCCCACCCCCGATGATGCAAGCCGTCGTCAAGTCGCTGCTCGAATGGGGGGTGCCCGAGGCTGACATCCACTTCGAGGCGTTCGGTCCGGGATCGGTCAAGAAGGTCCAGAAGGCAGAACCGGACGGAGCGGCTCCGGGCGCGGGTTTCAAGGTCGAACTCGCGCGGTCGCGAAGATCCCTGGTCTGGACGAAGGAAGCGGGAACGTTGCTGGAGTTGGCAGACGCAAACGGCGTCAGGATCAATTCAGGATGTCGCGCGGGCAACTGCGGCACCTGTGTCACGGCCGTGAAACATGGTAGCGTAAGTTATCTCGTCAAGCCGGCGAGCAATCCGGCACCGGGTTCGGCGTTGCTCTGCATCGCGCATCCGACCGGAGATATCGTGCTCGATGCCTGACGACTGCAGATCGGTCACTACGGGCGCGACCCGCCTGTTGAATGGGAGACGGAAATGACGACCACGCGGACGAATCTGGTGGCGCCAATGTGGCTGGGACGGATCGCGACGGCGGTGCTTCTAACAGCCATCGGATTGTCCGTGGCGCGCGCGTCGGATCCGCAATTGATTCAAGGTCCGAATGCGTGCGGCGAATGCCACAAGAAAGAAGCGGAGATCTGGCAGAAAACTCATCACTTTACGACATTCCGCGACCTTCCCAACAGCAAGGATGCGGATAAGATAGCCACGAACATGGGTGTCCAACGGCTCAAGTCGGAAAGCCTGTGCCTGAACTGCCATTTTACCGTGCAGGCGCCTGACAAAGTTATTTCTGGTATTTCGTGCGAGTCGTGTCATTCCGGCGGCAGGGACTGGATCAAGGTGCATTCCGGATTTAGCGGCAAGAAGGAAGGCCAGGAGACAAAGGCTGAGATCGCTGCGAGGTGGCAGAAGTCCGAGGCCGCGGGCATGATTCGCCCGACCAACTACTATGCTCTCGCCAAGAACTGCCTTAGCTGCCACGTCGTGCCGAATGAAAAGCTCGTCAATACCGGCGGCCACGCTGCCGGCAGCGCCTTCGAGCTTGTAAGTTGGAGCCAAGGCGAAATTCGCCACAATGTCTGGTTCAACAAGGGGGCTTCCAATCCCGAAGGCTCGCAGGTCCGCAAACGCATGCTGTTCGTGGTCGGCCGCGTGGTCGAGCTCGAGACCGCCCTTATAGGGGTCAGCAAAGCTACCGAAAAGAAGGACTATGCCGTGAAGATGGCGACGCGTGCCGACAACGCGCGCAAGGCGGTTGGTGCGCTCGCCAATCTTTTGCCCAATGTGCCGGAACTGAAGGCAATCGCCGACGTCGGCCAAAGCGCGGGCTTGAGGCTGAACAATGAAGCCGAGCTGGTTGCCGCGGCCGGAAAGATTTCCGAGCTGGGCCAGAAGCTTTCCGCCGGCTACGATGGTTCGGGATTTGCGGCCATCGACCAGTACGTCCCCGGTCCGGACAAGTACAAAGGCCAGGTCTCAAACTGAAATGTCAGAGGCGGCGTCGGAGTTCCTCGAAGAGCGCAACCGCAGATGGGACCAACCATTTGGCGAGGAGCCGCTCGATGCGCCAACTGTCGCGCACATTCTCTCGCTGCCGACCTTTGCCAATGTCGACGCCGCCGAGTTTCAGGCCTGGCTGCCGCTTGACCAGATCATCGCCAATGACGGGCGCCTGCGCAGATACCAGCGCGGCGAGGTGATTATTCGCAAAGGCGACTACGGCAACTCGCTGTTTGTCATACTGGAGGGCGGAGTCCTCACGTTCACGGTTTCAATTGAGACCGAACGTCAGCGCCAGGCACCGAAGTCCGGAAAAAGCTGGTGGCGATCCATTGCACAGCTACTCACAGCGGCCAAGCCTGCGGAGTATCGGCCGACGCGCCGGCGCGCGCGTCGCGGGGCGGCCAATTCAGCCGCGCCGAGCGGGTTGGACAAGATCGACTTGGATGACGCCAAGACACGCTATTCGGCGATCACTCTCCAGCCGCCCGAGGTATTTGGCGAGCTGGCGGCGCTGACGGGAATGCCGCGCACGGCCACTGTCGTTGCCGCCGAGGACGACACGCTTCTGTTCGAGTTGCGCTGGCAGGGTGTACGGGACATTCGCACCTGGTCGACGGCATTCCGCCAGCGCGTTGACAAGCTCTATCGCGAACGTGGTCTCGTCAGCCGGCTGCGGGAATGCCCCATTCTTCATCATCTGGACAAGCAGGGGCTGGATGAAATTGCAAAGGAATCGCTGTTCGAAACCTACGGTAACGTCGACTGGATGCATCGTTTCAAAAAGGAGCGGCAAACCGACGTCAGCAACGTTATCGAGCAGGAGACGGTAATCAGCGAGCAGGGCGATCACGTGGATGGATTGCTTCTGATCAACCGGGGGTTTGCCAGAGTGACCGAACGCGTCGACTATGGCGAGCAGGCGGTCGATCATCTGTCCGTCAACGACGTCTTCGGCCTGGACGAGATCACCGCCATAGCTGCCGGCGAAGCCGGCGTGACCTTGAATGCCAGCCTGCGCGCAATCGGATACGTCGATATCATTCGCATTCCGACCAAGCTCGTTTGCAAATATGTGCTCCCGGGCCTGCCTGCCGATTTCCGCCGCAACAGGAGGGTCGCGGCGATCTCCGAGCCGTCAGCTTTGCAGGTGCGCCAGGAGACGATGGATTTTCTCGTCGATCACCGCCTCATCAACGGCGAGAAGGCAATGGTGATCAATCTCGATCGCTGCATCGGCTGCGATGATTGCGTGAGGGCCTGCGCGACGGCACACGATAACAACCCGCGTTTCAGGCGGCACGGCTTCTCGCATCTTAACGCCATGGTGGTCAATGCTTGCATGCACTGCACCGATCCGGTTTGCCTGATCGGCTGTCCGACCGGCGCCATCCATCGCGAGGAGAACTCCGGAACGGTCGTTATCAACGACAATACCTGCATCGGCTGCGCCACCTGCGCCAATTCATGTCCATACGACAACATTCAGATGGTGGATATTCGCGACAAGACGGGCGCTTTCCTCCTCGATGGCGAAGGCCAGACGATCAGTCGTGCGACCAAGTGCGATCTTTGCGTCGATCAACTGACGGGGCCGGCCTGCGTGCAGGCCTGTCCCCACGACGCCTTGATCCGTATCGATATTCGCGATTCCAGAAAGTTGCTGGCGTGGCTCGGCTGATCTCATTATTCGGCAGGAACGCGACGATCAATCTCGCGGTCGTCGGCGTCGCTTTCGCCCTGTTCCTTCTTGAAAATCGGCGACGCGATATTGCCTTGCACGATTTCCAGTTCTTCAGCGGCTGGACCTTATTTGCGTGCATCATGGTGTTGATGCTGCTGGGCTGGCGCAAGAAAGTTGTCACGCTTCCGTTAGGTCGCGTCAGATTCTGGCTGCTCGTGCACTACTATGTCGGTTTCCTGACTATCGCGGTCTTTATCGTCCACAGCAGACACGAGCTGCCCGGCTCCCTGCTACACTGGCTGCTCTGGGGGTTGCTCGTGCTGGTCAGTCTGAGCGGCCTGGCAGGTGCGACGATCAGCAAGATCGTGCCGCCTCGCCTCGAGGCGCAGGGAGAACGCATCTTGTTCGATCGTATCCCGCTGTTCAGGGCGCAATTGGCGGAACAAGCCGAGGCGATCGCGCGCGATTCCGTCCAGGACGGCAACACCCGGAGCATTGCCAGGCTTTATGCCGGTGCTCTCAGCGACTATTTCGCCGGACCGCGCAACACGCTCGCCCACCTGGCGGCGTCGAAGGTGCCACAGGCGCGCCTCCTCGGCCAACTGTCCGCGATCGAGCGATATCTCGACGAGGCCGGTAAGGCTCGATTGCAAAAAATGCGGGAGCTCGTCGAGGCCAAGAGCAACCTCGATTTTCACTACACTAACGGCGGACTGATGCGAGTTTGGCTTTTTGTGCACATCCCCGCGACTTATGCCCTTCTGGCGGCGATCGCCATTCATGTGGTGTTGGAGTACGCCTTTACGGCGGGGTAGGTCGGCATGATCGTGCTCCAGAAATTCGGCTTCAAGGAAAGCAGATATGAGCGCCCGCAGGACGCCTGGGTTTGCGGGCGTCTGGCGGAAGGCAAGCCGTGCGAGCTCGGCCCGAGCCTGGATGGTCGCTGCTGTGTAACCACGGTCTGTCAGCCGCGATTGGAGAACGATCGATGGCAGTGTCGCCGGTCCGCGAGTGCGGGCGGTCCTTGCCAGGCGGGTCCGCTGCCGGACGGGCAGTGCTGCACGACTTTGGAGCGCTGCGTGCCCCGTCCGAGCCTGCGCACGAGGCGCAAGCGCAGCACACTTGCTGCTTTGGCGCTGACGGTCGGAGTTTTGGCTGTCGCCATGGGTGGCGAAGAGGGACGTCATTTCATGATGCCGAACAAACTCTCGGCGCCCCATGCAGGCCTCACGAACTGCTCGACTTGTCACGCCGGCGCCCGAGTCGGCCAAGTTGACTTGCTGCACCGCTTGTTCACCGCAGTCGAGCCGCGGCAAAACTCCAATCTATGCGTAACCTGCCACGTCATGGGAGCGAACCCGTTTACCCCGCACACGCATCCGGTCGAAGACCTGGAGCGGCTCACCGGAAAGCTCCGGAGCGATTCGAAGAACTGGCCGGCCCAGAGCCTGATGCAGCGCATTGCCTTTCCTTCCCTCACGAGGTCGTCGGGGGCCGAGGCCGAGATCCAGTGCGCCACCTGCCACAAAGAGCATCAGGGGGTGTTTGCCGACCTGAAGGCGGTCTCGAACCAGCGCTGCCAGACCTGTCACGTGTCGAGGCTTGGCTCGTTTGCCGATTCGCATCCTCAATTTGCGAAATTTCCATATCATCGTCGTCCGCGCATCGCTTTCGACCATCAATCGCATCTGGGAAAGTATTTTCCCGACGCAGCAAAAGCCGCGGTTGCAGGGCAGGTCGCGCCTGCGGACTGCAGCGACTGCCATCAGTTGGGCGTTCGGAAGAGGTATATGGTCGTAAAATCGTTCGCTCCCATGTGTTCCGGCTGCCACACGGGTGATATCACCGGAGCAACACAGGTCAGCGGTCCCAAAGGTATCGGTGTCATCGCCGTGCCGGGACTTGACCTGAAGACGCTGAGCGCACACGGCATCGACATCGGATATTGGCCCAAAGACTCGGATGCTATCCTGACGCCGTTCATGAGGCTGCTCCTCGGATCGAGTGGCGAAAACGTCATATCCGCCGTGGCGGGCCTTGATCTGCTTGACCTGAGCAAGGCCAGCGACCGCGATCTCGCGCGGGTTGCGGCGCTGGCGTGGGCCATCAAGCGCCTGTTCAACCACATCGAGACCACCAACCCGGCGGCGGTAATGACTCCCACCGGCGATAAGCCCGGCAAGCAAGTTGATGCCCTGCAAATGGCCGCAATGACGGGCAGCATGTCTCATGATGTGATAACAGCGGCCAATATCGAATGGTTCAAGAGCCATTTGCAGGATGATCTTCAGCGGCATGACCGCGGCGAACCGACGAGCAGCTTCACGCCGCCGCCAAAGCCGATGCCCGGAGCGGCAAACCCGCCGCCCGCCGCCGCCAAGAGCAAGGCCGCCACCACGACCAAGCCACCCGGCGCCACGTCATCCGACGACATCCTTTCGCCCGGAGGAAGTACCGCTGGCAACAAGGATGATATTCTTGGCGCGGACAAGAAGGATGGAGCTCCGACTCCGACCAACAAGGATGCTCTTGCTCCGAGCAAGGCGGACGATATTCTTGCTTCTGCTCCGAGCAAGGATGACATTCTGTCGGGGGACAAGTCGTCCGCCGGCAACGCCTTGTCGCAAATTGGTGATGACAGCGCCGCACCCAAGGAACAGAAAGCGAGCCAAAAAGCCGAAGCAAAGAACTCGCCTGGCACGGCACCCGCGCGGTTCGACCCCGAGGTCTGGGCGCAGACCGGCGGCTGGTATCGCGAGGATTTCACCATCCGCTATCACCCGGCCGGTCATGCCGATCAGTTCTTGCAAACCTGGCTCGACTTTGCAGGCCGAGCCTACGGCGCCGGCCCGTACCACGAACTGGCGCCCATTTTTGACGAGCTTGCTGCAAAGGAAGCTGTCGGCCGCTGCACCAAGTGCCACAGCGTCGACGAGGGAGCCGGAGCCAAGATCGTAAATTGGCGTCCCTTCGATGCGAATGCGATCAACAACCGTTTCACCAACTATTCACACAAGCCGCATGTCGAATTGATCGGCACCAAGACCTGTGTCAGGTGCCACGAATTGCAGCAAACCGATAGCTTTTTGAAGACCTACGAAGGCGGCGATCCGGTCAACTACACGCCGAATTTCACGTACATCGACAAGGCCCTTTGCGCTTCATGTCACAGCCAGCAGACCGAGTGGGAAAACTGCACGCTCTGCCACGGTTATCACGTTCCCGACGTAAACCCGGGTTCATCAATCCCGGCCGTCTTCGACGGATCAACCCAGCCGACAATCGCTGCAGGATTACCGTCGTTAAATCCCGAAGCCGAGGCTGGTCAAGACTATGTAAGGGCCGAAAAGGCGGGGACAGAGGAGGCTTGGGACGACTTCATAGCAAGCCATCCGTCGGGCCACTATCACGATCTGGCAGTCCAGCGAATCGCCGAGCTCAGTCGCGCAGCGCCCGAAAAATCGGCGACTGTCGCTCCCGACAAGCCAGCGCCGGTGACGCCCGACAAGCCCGTGACCCCCGGCGAATCGGCTCAGACGTCCGACAAGTCGACGACTGCGGCCCCTGGCAAATTAGCGACCGTCACGCCGCAGGACTCCGCGCCAACCACACCGCCAATACCTGCGGACAGAGCCGACACCGGTGAGCCGACTGACCTGGACGGCTTCTATCGCCGTGGCCAGCAGCGGGCGCTTCGGGGCGATTTCACGCTTGCCGTTGAGGACTTCGACGAAGTGGTCCGCCGTGATCCGAAGAATGCCCTTGCGCTCAACGACCGTTGCTGGGTTCGCGCTTTGCTCGACGAAGCGCAAGCGGCGCTCAAGGATTGCGACGCGTCCCTGCAGGCTGCGCCGAATTTTCCGGATGCCCTCGATAGTCGCGGGCTGGTCAATTTGAAGCTCGGCTTCTACAAGAGGGCGATTGCCGACTACACTGCCGCCCTGTCCCAATTTCGTGGCCTCCGGCGAGCGTCATCCCTCTACGGCCGAGGGATTGCCAAACGGCGCAGTGGCAACGCTGCCGGGGCTAAAGCCGACATCGACATAGCGAAGGTATACAACCCGGATATTGCCGACGAATTTGTCAAGTATGGCGTCCAATAGAGACACCACGTCTGTCAGGTCCGATCATCGAACTGTCGATGTTGAAATCTCATCTCGAAACGATGCAAAGTGTCGGTACAGCGAAATAGGGGAGATCCAAGATGAAGGCTGTCATCGCGGTCGTATTCAGTGCAGCGGCTCTGGTGTTTGTTCAATGCGGCCTGGCGTCCGCCGAGGATGCTTGCCCCGACCGCTGGGCCAAACTGCAGGGCAGCTACAAGTGCGAGGGTCCGTGCAATTATACGGCAGCGGTATGCAATCTCCCGGAATACGCCACGGGCTATAAGAGATGGCGGTTCACCAACGGCCAAGGCGCGTCGACCACAGGTATCTTGCTGACTGACGGCCCGGGAAACATCTCGTTTGCAACGACGTCTGGTTGGACGTTCACCAATGCGAATACATCGGATTGTGGGGCAACGATTCAATTCGACGGTGAACCCAAGGGCGTGACATGGAGACGGATCGACGACACTCCGCGCACGTGCGGCAGACGATCCAGCAAGAACGTACATTAACCAACAACACAAGTATCATCCTCAAGCTGCCGAGCTTGCCAGATGATTTGCCGACCTCGATTACGCCGCCACCGAGACTGGCAAGACCGGCGCTGCGACCGCGATCACTGAGCGACTTCCCATGAGCGCAGATCGTGTGCTGCCTGCGGCATGCCGTGATCATCCGGATGGTCCGCCAACGGGTTAAACTGAAGTCGGACTTAGACCCGCAGCAGGTTGATTAAGCGCTCCTCGTCCGAAAGACGATTTCAGCTCCTGGTCGATTACCGCTTCTCAGTGAGTCCGTTTTGCTCGCCCTGATATCCTATTTTACGACGCCCATCGGATCGACCTGTATCAATTGATCTGCGCGCTGTATCTCATAGCGTGAAGATAAAGAGACAAGGGAAATGGCGCACTTTTGGGGCGTCGTCAAAAATCCAAAAAATCATTAGAATCAAAGGGTGGCGGAGAGGGAGGGATTCGAACCCCCGATAGGCTTGCACCTATGCCGCATTTCGAGTGCGGTGCATTCAACCACTCTGCCACCTCTCCAGGCGCCAAATCGGGGCTGAGCCCCTCGTGGTCGGCGGTGTAATAGGCGAGGAATGCCGCCCAGACAAGGCGCGGAATGATAAATCCGCAGGGCCGGAAATCCACTGGCAACTTGCGGGCCTATGCGGGTTCTTATCCCTCCCCCGCGAGCTCGGCAGCGCACTTGCGCGCCAGAGCGAGTGGTGGGGAGGGGCTCATCGCGAGCATTCAGCGAGCGATGAGACGGTGGGGGGTTCCACCGCGAACACAGCAGAAGTCAAACGCCCCCACCCCGACCTTCGCTACGGCTCAGCATAGCCGAAGCTCCGCTTCGGCGTTCTTAGCGCTAAGAACGGCCGCCGAAGGCGGCCTGCGCCTCCCCAACGCTCGCAAGAGCTCGCGGGGGGAGGGATAAGAGAACGCGCCGCATCGAAACGCAGGCTCAGAATCGATCGTCTATCCGCCGCCTGCCTTGTCGCACGGAAAGGTATCGCGCAGGCCCCACAGCAGCAGGCTCGCGACCGGCCAATCGCCTTTCGCGGCGCGCTTGTCGGCCGACTTGAGCATGATCTCCTCGGCCTGCTCGGTCGACAGTGCGAGGTCGCCCGGCATGCAAAACGCCAGCTCGCCGCCGCGGCTCTTGACCAGCGCATTATAGGCCATGAAGCCGCCCTTCACGCCGTCGAGGTACATGTGATTGAAGATACGAAAATTCTCATTCTTCGGATTGCGATACGAATCGAGACGCACATCGACGGCGGCCGCGGGCGTTGCCGTGAGCGCGAGCAAGCACGCCGACACTATCCATCTGGTCATCGCTTCCGGCTCCCAGGCTTTGCGGCAGCATCCAGCCGTTCTGTTCGTCGTTGCAGCGGAGCGTCTGGTTCGGTTCGATCTCGCATCGTCTTATCCCTCCCCACCGCTCGCAAGAGCTCGCGGGGGGAGGGATGAGAGCGGAGAATGTTGAGAGAAGTGGGACCGCCATACGCGGCAAACATTGGCGGTCCCGTGCCGTCTCATTGCAATTGCTGGCCTGCGAGGTGCGGCTTCGCCGGCCAGCCGAGTGCGGCGCGGATGAAGCTAGCGAAGCTGATGGAGCGGGCAACGCGAAGTGGTTTTTAACCTAACCGGGAAAGGTTACCCGCCTACGCGCTGCGCGCTTCGGCGCGGCAAGCCCGCGTCGCATAGTTGCGATAGCGACGAAGCAATCCATATCCGCTCGTCATTCCGGGGCGCGCGTCAGCGCGAACCCGGAATCGATTCCTCCCAGCATCCCAGCGGCGCGATGGATTCCGGGCTCGCGCCATCCAAGTCGGCTGTTGCCGACTTGGACGTTTAAGGTTGCCGAACTCGGGTAAACCCGAGTTCGGTTGGCGCGCCCCGGAATGACGAAGGATGGATTTGACGCGACATCAATCCTTCTTCTTCTCGCCGTTCTTCTTCTCGGACTTGCCGTTGTCGCGCTTGCGGTTGGTGAAGCGCGCGTTGCCGAGCCCGGTGCCGATGGTGAGCACGCCCCAGTGCCTGACGTCCTGCATGAACGGCACTTCGGCCAGGCCCTGCACCACGCCGTCATTGTGCATGACAATTGCGGTATCATGATCGCCGATCGCGGGGATCGCCTCGACCAGGCTCGCCGGCAGGTTGAACTTGCTGCTCTCCCAGTTGCCCGGCAGGTTCTGCGCGCCCTTTTCGATCGAGCCGTCCTCGTTGATCACGCCCGGACAGGCGATGCCGATGAAGGGCGCGAGCTTGAAGCCCTCCTCCTCGGTGGCATCGATCAGCAGCTTCAGCATCTTGACCAGACGCTTCACCGCGCCCTCGCGCGTCGGCTCGTCATCGGCATGGCGCCACAGCTCGGCCTTCCACACCGAGGCCTTCGACAGGTCGTCAGCCTTCTTCCAGCGCGTCTCGACCACGCCGCAGCGGATGTTGGTGCCGCCGATATCGACCGCCAGGATCGAGTCGTAGCCCTCGAAGATCCAGGACGGCGCCAGATGCAGCGCGCCGATCAGCGCGGCCTCGTCCGGGTCGAAGCGGATCGGCTGCATCTCGATCTTGAAATCCTCCGAATGCAGGATGATTTCCGTACGCGCGATGGCGAGTTCGCCCAGGCGACTATCGCGAAAGCCGCCGCCGACCACGATGCGCTCGGTCTTCGCCCAGGCCTTGGTCTTCAGGAAGCGGCGGGTGACGTGGGCGAGCTCCTGCGCGAACTCCTCGATCGCGCTGTGCACCACGGCGCTAGCCTCGGTGTCGTCGCCGATCAGGATGTCGTCGAGCGCCTTCTTGCTGATCTTGTCCGACGGCACCTCGCCGAACGGGTCCTTGCCCGACTTGTGCAGCGGCTTGCGCCAGCGGTCGAAAATCTCGCGGAACGCGCCCTTCGACGCCCGGTCGCCGAGGAAACCCTCGTCGTCCTTCAATTCGAGATTGAAGCTGTCGACATCGACCGAGGGCAGCCGCGCGGCGCCGTGATGGGCAATGCCCGTCGTGGTAATGACGTCCTCAGCCATGGAAGGTCCCTGCCCGTGTTAGCTCGGGGGAACAACGGTTAGGGAACCCATTGGTTTCGGGCGAGTAGCCCGTTTTCGGCCGATTTTCGTGCCTTTTCGGCCGCGTTTGCCTTGACTCGGCACTTCGAGCCGCTATAAGTCCGCCCAATCCGGCGCGGGTTTTCTCGCGCCGCTTGTTTTTGCGCGAAGTCCTCTTGGCTTTGGGAACGGCGCGAAACACGTACCCATAACGACTGAACAAGAAGCCGGCCCGGGCTTGAGCCTGAGGCGCGGGATCGAACACGAAGGAATAAAACGATGTTCGCAGTCATCAAGACCGGCGGCCGGCAATACCGCGTCGTTCCGGATGATGTGCTCGAGATTGGCAAGATCGCCGGCGACGTCGGCTCGATCGTGCAGCTGGGTGAAGTGCTGGTGCTCGGCGGCGATACGCCGACGCTGGGCATGCCGACGGTGGCGGGCGCCTCGGTTGCGGCCGAAGTGCTGCAGCACAAGCGCGGCCCGAAGGTGATCGCCTTCAAGAAGCGCCGGCGCAAGAACTCGCGCCGCAAGCGCGGCTATCGCGACGAGATCACGGTGCTTCGCATCACCGAGATCCTCGCCGACAACGCCAAGCCGTCGATCGGCCCGCGGCCGAAGCGGGAAAAGGTCGCAGCACCGCCGGCCGAGGATGGCGACGAGGCGACGAAGAAAGCGCCCGCGAAGAAGCCGGCTGCCAAGGCTGCGGCGAAACCGCGCGCCAGGGCTGAGTCGAAAAAGGCGGAGACGAAGAAGCCGGCGGCGAAGAAGGCCGCCGCAAAGGGCAAAAGCGATAAAAAGTGATGCGCGGCACAAAGACGCGTGACAAAAAGTGAATGATTCCTTCAAGGAATTGACTTAAGAGCAGAATAGCTTCGGAGACGGGTCATGGCTCACAAAAAAGCAGGCGGTTCATCGCGAAACGGACGCGATTCCAAGGGCAAGCGCCTTGGCGTCAAGATTTATGGCGGCGAGCATGTGATTCCCGGCAACATCATCGCGCGTCAGCGCGGCACCACCTGGCATCCCGGCCTTAATGTCGGCATGGGCACCGATCACACTCTGTTTGCCAAGGTCGAGGGCCATGTCGAATTCCGGGCCAAAGCCAAAGGCCGTACGTTCATCTCGGTACGCCCGATGACGGACGCTGCAGCCGAATAGACGGTGGACACATGACGAGTCCGCCGGATCCTGACGAACCGGCGGGGCTCACCAAGGCTCTCAGCGCGGGGAGGCGGGACACCGGCCTCCCTTTTTTAATGCGCTGATGGAGCCCAACATGTTGCAGGATATCCCGACCCCGACCTTGCGCGAGGCGTGTCCTTGCGTCCTCGAGACCGAACGGCTGACCCTGCGCCGGCCGACGCTCGCGGACGTAAAAGCAATTGCGCGCCTCGCCAACGATCGCCGCATTGCCGAGAATACCCGCCGTCTGCCGCATCCCTATTCCGAGCAGCATGCGATCGATTTCGTGCGCCTTGCGGCCGGCACGCCAAACGAGGTCGCGTTCCTGATCGAACATAATTTCGAGGCGGTCGGCGCCGCCAACATCCATTTCCGCGAGCCTGATTTCGCCGAGATCGGCTACTGGCTCGGCTTCGAACATTGGGGCCGGGGTTTCGGCACCGAGGCCGCGCGCGCTTTGATCGACTACTTCTTCGAGGCGTTCGACCACGAGCTGCTGTATGGCCGCGCCCGCGTCGCCAACCCGATGTCGCGCAACATCCTGGAGAAGTGCGGCTTCCAGTGGACCGGCGTCGAGCTGCATCGCTTCGAGGCGCTGGGCTCGTCGAGCCCGGTCGACTGCTTCCGCCT
The DNA here is from genome assembly GCA_963821965.1 of uncultured Alphaproteobacteria bacterium. Taxonomy (GTDB): domain Bacteria; phylum Pseudomonadota; class Alphaproteobacteria; order Rhizobiales; family Xanthobacteraceae; genus Bradyrhizobium. Next base: position 558,956 of record CAWGFY010000010.1, on the reverse strand, counting down.
CTCGCGCAGCGTGTGGTCGTCGCTGAAGAACTGGGCCAGCGCGGCGCGGCGAGAGGCTTAGTCGCGCAGCAAGTTATAGGGTGGGCAAAGCGCAGCGTGCCCACCAAATTATGTCGAACAAGAACGGTGGGCACGGCGCATGCGCGCCTTTGCCCACCCTACGCTTCATCCAAAATCACGCCGGCGAGCTGACCGCGCGCTCCTCACGCCCCAACTTGCGCTCGCGCAGGAAGATGTAGAGCCCGGCGCCGATGATGATCGCGGCGCCGGCGAGCGTCGCCGCCCGTGGCACGTCGCCGAACACGATCAAGCCGAACAGCACGGCCCAGACGATCATGGAATATTGATAAGGCACGACCACGCTTGCCGCGGCGAGCTTCAGCGAGCGGTTGACGCAGAGCAGCGCGCTCACGGAAATGCAGCCGGCAATGGCGAACAGTGCGAGGCTTGACAGCGACGGCGTCACCCAGCCGAACGGCGCCATCAGCGCGCCCAATAGGAACGAGCCGGCGAACTGCGACGACGCCATCACGATGTCGGGCGTTGATCGCAGGGAGCGCGTGATCAGCATCAGCCCCGAGAAGCTGAGGCTGCCGGCGAGCGCGATCAGCGCCGGTCCGGTGAAGGTCTGCGCCGATGGGCGCAGCGCGATGACGACGCCGAGGAAGCCGATCAGGATCGCGCTCCAGCGCCGCCAGCCGACGCGTTCGCGCAGCAAAATCGCCGACAGCGCAGTGACGAACACCGGGGCGGCGAGATAATAGGTAATGACGTCGGCGAGCGGCAGATAGACGGTGGCGAGGAAGAATGCCGCGACATCGAGCGTCGAGAGCAGGACGCGCAGCAATTGCAAGCCTGGCCGTTCCAGGCGGACAAACTCGGCGCGGCGCTTCCAGATCAGCGGCGACAGCACCAAGAGCGCCGCGCAGGCGCGCAGCCACAGCAACTGGCCGACCGCATAGGTCGCCACCATATATTTGCCGAGCGCATCGCCGAACGAGAACAGGAAGATCGAGAACAGCATCAGGCCGATGCCGGCGAGCCGCGCCGAGCGTTCGTCGCCGTTATCGGAGATTTTGGCGAGCAGGGACATGGGTTGCGCGGCTTCCTCTTGTTCTTCGTCATGGCCGGGCTTGACCCGGCCATCCACGCCTTCGCGGAGGCTCCTTTTAAAGACGTGGATGCCCGGGACAAGCCCGGGCATGACGAGTTTATGCCATTTGCCGCAGGCTACGCGGCGCGATACCGATAGTCTCCGACAACCCGGGGACATCGCATGACCGAGTTCGATCCGCACCAGCATCGCATGGTGCCGCAGCAGCGCTGGTTCGAGGATTTCGTGCTCGGCGAACGCTTCGTGATCCCGAGCCGCACCCAGACCTCGGCGGTGTTCGCGGCATTCCAAACGGCCAGCGGCGACACCCATCCGATCCATTACGACGTGGAATATTGCCGCGCCCGCGGCATGCCCGATTTGCTCGCGCACGGCTTCCAGACGCTGGCCCACACCGCACCCGGCGCCGGACTGTTTCCCTATCTCACCGAGGAGTCGCTGATCGGCTTCCTCGAACAGTCGAGCCGATTCCTCAAACCCGTCTATGCCGGCGATACCATCTATCCCGCGCTGGAGGTGACCGAGCTGACGGGAGGCCGCTCGACCGGCGTGGTGACCTTGCGCTCGACAGTGCACAACCAGCGCCGCGAACTGGTGCTGGAAGGCATGCAGAAGTTTTTGATCCGACGGCGGCCGAAATGACTTACTCGATCACCTCGTCGGCGCGCGAAAGTACGGCCGGTGGAATAGTCCAGCCGAGCGTCTTGGCGGCACGCGCGTTCAGCGTGAGGCGAAACGCCGTCGGCTGCTCGATCGGCAGCTCGGCGGGCGTTGCGCCCTTCAGGATGCGGTCGACGAAATAGGCCGCACGCCGCAGGATGTCGGCCTCATCGACGCCGAGCGAGAACAGTCCACCCGCCCGCGCAAAGGCCGCGAAATCCCCGATTACCGGAAGCCGCGACTCCATCGCGAGGCCGACGATCTTGCTCTCCTGGCCGGCAAAGAGCGGCTGCACGACCACCGCCTCGGCACCTTCGCTCATCATGCCTTCGAAGACGGCGCGGTCCAGCATCTCCGGAGTATCCAGCACACGGATCACCGCCTTCAGGCCCATCACCTTCGCCGCCGCGGAGGTCTCGCGGACAAAGGAAGCGGTTGACTGCTGCTTTGCGCCGAGAAAGGCGATCGCCTTGATGTCGGGCTTGATGTCTCGAACGAGCTCGAGGCGTTTTCCGGCGAGGTCGGGAGAGGCGAGCGACAACCCGGTCAGATTCGCGCCCGGGTGGGACAGGCTCGGAACGAGCCCGGTCATCAGGGGATCCGCCGAGATCGTCACGATAGGAATCGTTTGGGTCATCTCCCTGGCGATCTGGGCAACCGGAGTGACCCGCGCGATCAGGATATCGACTGGCTCGTCGATCAGGGTGCGCAGGACCGTCCGCGTCCGGTCCTGATCGCCATCGGTAAAGAAGGTCTCGAGGCTGATATTGCGGCCTTCGGCATAGCCATACCGCGCAAGCCCTTCACGCAGATATTTCATCTGGTCTTCGGCCGCCTGCGATTGCCAGGTGACGAAGCCAATTTTGAAATTCCTTCCCTGCTGCGCCCGCGCCGCGACCGGCAGCGCGGCGGCGCTTGCAATCGCGCCAAGAAATTCCCGCCGCCTCATTCGATCACCTCGTCGGCGCGGAGCAGGAAGGATTCGGCGATCGTCAGGCCAAGCGCCCTCGCGGTCTTCAGGTTGACGACGAGATCGAACTTGACGGGCGCTTGCACCGGCAGATCGCCGGGCTTTTCGCCCTTGAGAATCCGATCGACATAGGTCGCCGCACGTTTGACCGCGTCGTACTGGTTAGGTCCGTAGCTTATCAGCCCGCCCCGCTTTGCGTAGCGGCTGATCGCGTAGATCGCCGGCAACCGGTGCTCGTTCGCAAGCGACACGATGAAGTCGCCGTTGACCTCGCTGAAAGTATCCGGCGCAACGATAAGTGCGCTCCCCGGCTGCTTTCCGAGCGCCGCTATCGCGGTGTCGATGTCCTGGATATTGAACACCTTCGCGTAAACCGGCTCGATGCCAAGACCGGCCGCGGCCGTCTCGAATGCCTTCGAATAGAACGTTCCGCGAAGGATCGCCGTATCCGGATTGATCAGGAGTCCGACCCGCGCCAGTCCTGGAATGACTTCCTTGAGCGCGCCGAGCCATTTGCCCGCCAGCGTCGGTTCGAAAAGCGTAAATCCGGTAATGTTGCCGCCGGGATGCGGCAGGCTCGCTACATATCCGGCGCCCACCGGGTCGGACGCGCCGACGAATACGATCGGTATCGTGCGGGTTTCGCGCGACAGCGGGCCGAGTTGCGCGTTCAAGTGCGCGAAGATGACATCCGGCGAGAGGCGCACCAGCTCCGCCGCATAGGCCTTCGTTGTCTCGACATTCCCGCCGCCCCAGCGGCTTTCGATGTGGATGCTGCCCCAGCCGAGTTCTCGAAGCCCGCTTCGGAAAGCCTCGAAGACGGCCTGTCCGTCAGGATCGGTCTCCTTGAACGGCCACAGGGCTGCGATCCGTCGGCCTCCCTGCTGCGCCAGTGCCGAAAACGGCAATGCAACCGCTGCGCCACCGAGAAGTCCGACAAACTCCCGACGCCTCATTCCTGCCCTGCCCCCGTTAATTGCTAAGGTTGACGCTATCGCAGTTCGGCACGGTGGAATACCGCCCTTGAGCCACAAGAGTCTGAAAGGCTTTTGTTCCATTTTGGAGTGTGAAGGGTTGCCGCACCGCAAACGCTGGCTTACCTAGGGCCCATGAAATTCCTCGACGAAGCCAAGGTCTATGTCCGCTCCGGCGACGGCGGCAACGGTTGCGTGGCATTCCGCCGCGAGAAGTTCATCGAGTTCGGCGGCCCCTCGGGCGGCAATGGCGGCCGCGGCGGCGACGTCGTGTTCGAGGTCGCCGACGGGCTGAACACGCTGATCGACTATCGCTACCAGCAGCACTTCAAGGCCCAGAAGGGCGGAAACGGCATGGGCAAGGATTGCCATGGCGCCAATGGCAAGCCGATCGTGCTGAAGGTGCCGGTGGGGACGCAGATCTTCGACGAGGATCGCGAGACGCTGATCCACGACTTCACCAAGCTCGGCGAAAAGTTCGTGCTCGCCGAGGGCGGCAATGGCGGCTTCGGCAACGCGCATTTCAAGTCGTCGACCAATCGCGCGCCGCGCAACGCCAATCCCGGACAGACCGGCGAGGAGCGCTGGATCTGGCTGCGGCTGAAGCTGATCGCGGACGCCGGCCTCGTCGGCCTGCCCAATGCCGGCAAGTCGACGTTTCTTTCCAAGGTCAGCGCGGCGCGGCCGAAGATCGCCGACTATCCCTTCACCACCTTGCATCCGCAGCTTGGCGTCGTGAACGCCGACGGCCGCGAGTTCGTGCTGGCCGATATTCCCGGCCTGATCGAGGGCGCGCATGAGGGCGCGGGTCTCGGCGACCGCTTCCTCGGCCATGTCGAGCGCTGCCGCGTGCTGCTGCACCTGGTCGATGCGACGACCGAACACGCCGGCAAGGCCTACAAGACCGTGCGCGGCGAGCTCGATGCCTATGGCGGCCAGCTCACCGACAAGATCGAGATCGTCGCGCTGAACAAGATCGACGCCGTCGATGCGGTCGAGTTGAAGAAGCAGAAGGACCGCCTGAAGCGCGCCGCGAAGAAGACGCCGCTGCTGATGTCGGGCGTCACCGGCGATGGCGTGAAAGAGGCGTTGCGGGCGCTGTCCGCAATCATCGGCGAGCAGCCGGTCAGCGACAAGGCCAAGAGCGTCGCGGAAGCCGCGCCCTGGAGCGCCTAGACGCCATTTCGTGTGACTTTGCTACCAACCGTTCTTTCGCGTGCCGCCCGCGAATACCCTCCAACATTGCATTCGAGACTGGTCATCGCTCCTGCGTGTGCGCTATCCTGAACGCGCCATCAGAGGGCTTGAGATGACAACCGCCGAAATTGTCAGTGTGATCAAAGATCTTGTAACGTGCTTCGCAACGATCGCTAGTGCGATCTGGATTGTGAAGACGTATCTCGATCACCAGGAAGAGGCGCAAGAGGAGCGGTCGGCGCAATCAGAAAGAGACAACAAGGCCAGAGAAGCGCAGGCAGAAAGAGACAACAAGACCAGAGAATTTGAAGCCCGTAAGCCGTTCAACGATAGGCAGCTCGCCGTCTACAGCGACACTGCAGAAGTGATCGGCAGACTCGCTACGGCCGAGGACCCCAACGGTCCGGAGTGGGACGAAAACATCAAACGTTTCTATCAGCTTTTCTGGGCCGAGCTTTCGATGGTCGAGGACAATTCCGTGAAAAAGGCGATGATGACCTACTCGAGTCACCTTCAAGAAATCATTGAAAGCGAACCGGAAGAGCGAGCATCGACGGAGAGTTTCCGGAAGTTGGAACAACGAACCTATCGGCTTGCTTCGACGCTTCGGGCCAGCATCGAATCATCATGGGATGTACGACTAGCAGACTCTTCCGAGAAATCAGCAACATCGTCACAGCCGTCGTGAGCATGTCCATTTTCCCAGCGTTAGTCCTTGAACAATCGATATGAAACCCATGCCGCGTGCGAAAAACGTCCTCTGGATCATGTGCGACCAGCTTCGCTATGATTATCTGGGCTGTACCGGCCACCCGACGCTGAAAACCCCGAACATCGACGCCATGGCCGCGCGCGGTGTGCGCTTCGCCAACGCCTATGTGCAGTCGCCGATCTGCGGCCCCTCGCGGATGAGTTTTTACACCGGACGCTACATGCGCTCGCATGGCTCGCACTGGAACGGCTGGCCGCTGCGCGTCGGCGAGCCGACACTGGGCGATCACCTGAAGACGATCGGCGTGCGCAACGTGCTGGTCGGCAAGACCCACATGGCGCCCGACCTCGAAGGGCTGAAAGCGCTTGGCATCGCGCCGGATTCCATCATCGGCGTGCATGTCTCGGAATGCGGCTTCGAGCCCTATGAGCGCGATGATGGCTTGCATCCCTCGAACCGGCCGCGCCCGCGCTACGATTCATATCTGCGCGAGCAAGGTTACGACGCGCCCAATCCGTGGGAGCACTGGGCGAACTCCGGCGCCGGCGCCGACGGCGAATTGCAGAACGGCTGGCTCTTGGTGCATGCCGACAAGGCCGCGCGAATCCCGGCAGAGCTGTCCGAGACGCCCTATATGACGCGGCGCGCGATGGATTTCATCACGGAAGCCGAGAGCGACGGCCGGCCATGGTGCCTGCATCTCTCCTACATCAAGCCGCACTGGCCCTACATCGCGCCAAAACCCTACGACGGCATGTATGGCGCAAAGGACGTGCTGCCCGCGATTCGTTCGGAGAAGGAGCGCCAGGAGGCGCATCCGGTGTTCGCCGCCTATATGGACATGCGCTACTCGCGCAACATGTCGCGCGACGAGGCCCGCGAGAAGGTAATCCCGGCCTATATGGGCCTGATCACGCAGATCGACGACCAGATGGGCGTCTTGATGCGCTTTCTCGACGAATGCGGCCTCACCGAGTTCACGATGGTCGTGTTCACGTCCGATCACGGCGACTATCTCGGCGACCATTGGATGGGCGAGAAGGACCTGTTCCACGAGCAGTCGGCCAAGATTCCGCTGATCGTGATCGATCCCTCCGACTCAGCCGACGCGACGCGCGGTAGCATCTGCGACGCGCTGGTCGAGGGCATCGACCTCGCGCCGACCTTCATCGACTATTTCGGCGGCACGCCGCCGGACCATATCCTGGAGGGACGCTCGCTGATGCCGTTGTTGCGCGGCGAGCGGCTGCAATGGCGTGACGTCGTGTTCTCCGAATACGATTATTCGATGCAGGACGTGCGGCTGAAGCTGAACCAGCCGATCGAACAATGCCGCTTGTTCATGGTGTTCGACGGCCGCTGGAAATACATCCATGCCTCCGGCTTCCGGCCGATGTTGTACGATTTGCTGAGCGATCCGCAGGAATTTGCCGATCGCGGCGACGATCCCGCCTGCATGGAGGTGATCGCGCGGCTGCAGGCCAGGCTGTTCGACTGGGCGCTGCATCCGAAGATGCACATTACCACGCCGAATGCGAAGATCGCTGCCTATGCCGACAAGCAGATGCAGGTGAAGGGCGGCATCCTGATCGGCATCTGGGACGAGGCTGAGCTTGCGGCAATCCAGGCGAGGATCGCCGCGCAGTCGGCGGGATAGCCGCGCGGCGCAGCACGTATAATTACGCCGCTGTCCTGGCGGACAGCGGCGCAATCGACGAACGGCGTGATGCTTACTTCATGCCGGAGTCGTGCTTGTTCTTCTTGTACATGGCTTTGTCGGCGGCACTCACCTGGCCCATCATGGGCGCAGGCGAGCTGGCGGTCGTGGCGGCGGCAGCTGCTTTCGGCTTCATCGCGTGGTGCTTTTTCGCGGCCAAAGCGCCGGACGTGGAGAGGGCAAGGATAGCCAAACCAATAACGATGTTCTTCTTCATGTTCGCTCCCTGAGGACTGCAAAAACGCACGATAGTGCGGCACTAGGCTACCGCAGGGAGATTTCGTTTCCAACAGTCCAAAAATGGATTTTTTCGACCGTCTGGTCTGGGGGGCGAGGAAAAGCGAGTCCATCACCTCCCGGCTCTAACTAATCCCAATACTGCAACGCAAAAGACGAGAGTCCTGAGCGCGGAGTCGGGCCAGGTCACACGCGCGTTACCAATAACGACAGCAGAAGTGGTGGTGGTAAAATGGGCCGCCGCCATAATAGGGATCAAAAGCGCGGTAGGCGCGCGCCACGTGATGGACGTGCGCAGCATAGTGCATGCGCGCGCCGCGATGGTCGCGCGGACCATGGTAGGCGCGCGGACCATAGTATTGACCGTAAGGCAGCGGACCGTAGACATAACCGTCATAATAATAAGGCGAGCCCTCGACCACGCCGACCGTCAGTCCGCCCACCACCGGACCGAAGATCGGCCTGATACCGACGTCTCCTGCCCCGGCGGGCGTCGGGGCAGCCACCGCGGCGGCGCCAACAGCCGCAACCGTCACCAGAACTGTCAATGTCTTTCTCATGTCTCCCCTCACGCGTGAGCCTCCGAAGCAACGTCCCACCTGCGAAGATGGTTGCTCGTGGGCGGGCCGTTGACGCAAAACGTCCAGGCGAACGATGAGGAGAGCACGCAAAACAAAGTAAGCGCGGCCTCACCCCTGGAGATTCTCCAAGAGGACGCAATCCGACGTTGCTACGCCGTCTGATATCGCTTCAGGAAGGTGCGCGCACGGTTGATGGTGCGGGCCTTCAGCTCCGGCGGGTCCTTCCAGGGAAACACCGTGATCTCGGCATTCGGGCAGAGCGAGGCGACATCGATCGACGTCACCAGCGGATGCGCGGCGACATCGTCCGGCAGCACCAGCATCGACGTCTGGCATGATTTCGCGAAATCGCGCGATACGCTGTACACGAAATCGGGCCGCGCGCGGTAAAGGTCGTGCAGATATTTCTCTATTGCCTCCATCGAGACGTCGCCCCGGCGCTCGCGCAGCTCCCTGGCCCAGACGGTCTTGCCGGCATCGTACATGTAATCCGGGTGCGCCGGGTTGTGCCCGACCGGCTGACTCAATATAGCCGCGGCGACGCGCTGTGGCGCCCGCTCCACCAACTTCATCGCGAACGGGCCGCCGATGCAGTTGCCGAAGAAGACAAACCTGTCGATGCCGAGATGATCCATCACGCCCAATTGATCGTCGGCGAACGCACCCCAGGGATCGTCTGATGGCACCGGTCCGGTGGACTCGCCGCCCGTAGCGTTGCGCTGGTCCATGGTGATCACGCGGAAGTCGTTCTTGAACTCCTCCGGAATGTTGATCACCGCACGCGCCCACACGGCCATGCAGGAGTTCAAGCCGCCGCCGGGCGTCGCCAGCAGCGGGAAGCCCGAACCGATCTCGGCGTAGCGGATGCGGACATTGCCCTTCTCGTAGAAGCCGACCCTGGCGCCATCAGGCAATCCCGGAATCACCCCAGCCGATTGGGCCTGGGCGAACACTTGCGGCACTGCGCTTGCCGCCGCGGCGGCCGCACCGGTTGCAAGAACGGTGCGTCGGCTCGAATCGATCATCGGCAACTCCCTTGTCGTGCACGCGGTCCGTGTGGCCGGCGCCCAGCACTTGAACCTGGACCTTGGGCCGTCGCAACAATTCCAGGGAAATTTCGAGCGCATTTGATCGTATCACGGATCCGTCGAACGGGCGCGGCAATTGGCCGAACCGCCGCCCAATGCTATGCTCCCTGTAACTTTGAAGGAGATCACGATGGCTGAAGCCAAACTCGCTCCCAACCTGCCGGGCTGGATGCTCGAGCACGCCAACCGCTACCTTTCCAGCGGCGGAACCGACGGGCACATGTACAAGGCAACAGTGCCGGGGCGCGGTGAGATCACGGCGCCGGCACTGATGCTGACCACCACCGGCCGCAAGTCCGGCGACAAGTTCATATTCCCGCTGTTTTACGGAACGGAAGGCGGCAGTTACTTCGTCATCGCCTCGAAGGGAGGCGCGCCCGAACACCCGGGCTGGTATCGCAACATTCTCGCGAACCCCGACGTCGAAGTACAGGTCGGGACCAAGAAGATGAACGCACGAGCCAGGACAACGCAGGGCCAGGAACGCAGCCGGCTTTGGAAAAAGGCGCTCGAATTCTGGCCGCCCTACGCCGACTATCAGCTCAAGACCGAGCGCGAGATACCGGTGGTCGTGCTGGATCCGGTCCATTAGGGCACCACTTTCCGAAATCCGAGCTGTATCGCCGCAACATCTTTTTTGCGGACTTCGGAAAAATTATGGACACCAGGAAATCCATGACTCTAGTGGTCCGATTCCAAAATTCGCATCCCATTGCAGCGGACACTTTTGCGAATGTTGGAATCAAAGGACCACTAGCAAACATTGATTCTAGCGGAGCTTTGGATTTGACGTTCGCTTTGCGAGATCGTGGCCTGTTGGGTAGCGAACGTCAAATCCGTTCCACTTGTGCGGCTTTCGATCCGAGGTCCCTGAACCCGATTTTACCGCGAGTGAGTCAGGGACTTCAGATCGGCCGCGCTCGCCACGCATCGGCACGCGGATTTACGCGAACGTCGATCATCGGCTACTCCCTCGTCATCTTCCCACAGGCGACACGGCCCTGGACATGTCGCAGGGCTTGGCTCAGCCGCGCTTTACAGTCGGGCACTCGCTCTTGCTCAGGGGGCGCGCCGCTTCCTCGGCCGGCACCGTGGCGAGCAGCTTGAGGTAGTCGAAAGGATACCTGGATTCCGAGGGCTTCTTCACCTGCAGCAGATAATAGGGCCGCATGACACGCCCATCCTCGCGCACCGTGCCCTTGGTGTAGAAGTCGTCGATCGGAAGTTCCTTCATCTTCGCAACGACCTTGGTGGCGTCGGTCGTGCCGGCAGCCGCCACCGCCTTGAGGTAGTGCAACGTCGCGCCGTAGGTCCCGGCGTGGATCATGCTTGGCGGCTTGCCGCCGTTGAGGGCGAGGAAGCGTTTGGTCCAGGCGCGGGTCGCGTCGTCGAGATCCCAGTAGAAAGTCTCGCTCGCGGTCAGGCCTTGTGCCGCTTCGAGGCCAAGGGCGTGGGTGTCGGGAAACTGCAGGAGGAGCGCGGCTACGCGCTGGTCGCCTTTGCGGCCCAGGCCGAATTCTCCGGCCTGTTTGATCGCGTTGACGGTGTCGCCGCCGGCGTTCGACAGCGCGACGATCTTCGCCTTCGAGGCTTGCGCCTGCAGCAGAAAGGACGAGAAGTCGGCGGTATTGAGCGGATGGCGCACAGCCCCCACCACCTTTCCCCCGGCGGCCGTGACGAACGCCGAGGTGTCGCGCTCGAGGGCGTGCCCGAATGCGTAATCGGCGGTGATGAAGAACCACGTATCTCCACCCTGCTTCACCAGCGCCTGGCCGACCGTCGCCGCAAGGCCGTACGTGTCGAAGCTCCAGTGCACGCCATGCGGCGAGCAGGCTTTTCCGGAGAGATCCGAGGTGGCAGCGCCGGTGTTGATGTCGACGGCGTCGTGCGTGCGCGTCACCTCGCGCACGGCAAGCCCCACGGCCGAATTGGGAATGTCGAGGATGAGGTTGACACCCTCGGTCTCGATCCACTGCCGCGCGATGTTGGCGCCGATGTCGGGCTTGTTCTGGTGGTCGGCAAAGATGATTTCGATCGGGCGGCCCAGCACCTTGCCGCCGTAATCCTCGACCGCCATCCGTGCGGCATGGACCGAGCCCATGCCGGTCAAATCCGCGTACAGTCCCGTCTGGTCGTTGAGCACACCGAGCTTTACCGGTTGCTGCGCGAACGCGACGGCGGTCAGCCCCGCTCCCCACATCAGAAGCGCGAGCGCGGCGACGATGTTGCGACGCATGAAAAACCCTCCCCTTGCCGTACGACCTCTGAATGCGGGCCGTCTTGGCCCGATGGTACAGGGGAAGGGCATCACTGCAAAGCTCGGCGCCAGCATTTGCTTCCGCGCTCCGGCTCGCGTCCCGCAGGAGCTTTCATGAGTACACGTCCCAAATCTGGTTCACTCGATCTTGAGATTGGCGTCGCGCACCACCTTGCCCCACTTGTCGATCTCGACCTTGATGCGCGCGGCGAACTCGTCCGGCGTATTGGCGACCGGCCGGAAGCCCAGCGTCGCAAGCCGCTCCTTGACCTCCGCCGTGCCGACGCCCTTGGCGATCTCGCGTGCGAGCAACGCGACGATCTCCTTCGGCGTCGCCGCCGGCGCGACGATGCCGGTCAGCGTGTCCGCCTCCTGATCCTTCACGCCCTCTTCGGCGAAAGTCGGCACATCCGGCAACTGCGCCGAACGCTCCGTCGCCGCGATACCGATCGCGCGCACCTGTCCGGCCCGGATCGCCGACATCGAGGACGGCAACGCGGTGAAGGCGATCGGCGTGTGGCCGCCGATGGTCGCCTGTACGGCGGGCGCCGCACCGGTGAAGGGCACGTGGACCAGGTCGAGCTTGTAGGTCAGGCGAAACAGCTCGCCGCCGAGATGCGGCGTCGAGCCCACGCCGGGGCCGGCATAGCTGTATTTGCCCGGGTTATCCCGGATCAACTGCACCAGCTCGGGCAGCGTCTTCGCCGGGACCTGCGGGTTGACCACCACGACGTTCGGCGAGGCCGCAACCAGAGTGATGGGCGCAAAGTCCTTGATCGGATCGTACGGCACCTTGGCGTAAAGGCTGGGGTTCACCATGAAGCCGGTCGAGATCGCCATGATGGTGTAGCCGTCGGCAGTGGCGCGCGCGACACTGCCGGAGGCGGTGTTGCCGCCCGCGCCGGGCATGTTCTCGACGACGAACTGCTGACCGAGACTGTCCGACAGCTTTTGCGCGACAATGCGCGCGATGACATCGGTCGGTCCTCCCGCGGGGAAGCCCACGACGATGCGCACGGGCCGGGTCGGATATCCCTCCGCCCATGACGGCGCTGCGCCGCCGAGCAGCAAGACGGCTACGATGATCCCCTGCCAAACGCGCATGATGCGCCTCCCCTGCTTGTTCTTGTTGTTTCTCGCCCGCGCCGTCATCGGCGAGGACGCCGCTTGTAACAAGTTAGTTGGTGATCCTGTAACCGGTCGCCTTCACGATCGGCTGCCAGAACGCGGTGTCGGCGGCGAGCGCCTTGGTCAGCTCTTCCGGCGTCGAGCCGACCGGGATCAGCGTGACGCCGTTCAGCTTCTCCTTGACCTCGGGCTTCGCCAGCACCTCGGCCGCCGCCGCGCTCAGCTTTTTCGCGAAGTCGGGCGGGCTGCCCGCAGGCAGCCACATGCCGTACCAGCCGTCGGCGACGAGATCGACCCCGGCCTCCTTCAGGGTCGGCACATCGGTGCAGGAACGGCGAGCGCGTCGGTCCGCTCACCGCCACGATCCTGATTCCGCCTGCGCGATGCTGCGTGATGGTGTCCGACAGCGTCGTGACCGCGAACGGCAGATGACCGCCGATGAGGTCGGTGATGATCGGCGCAGAGCCGCGATAGGGAACGCGCGTCATCGACAGGCCAAGCACCTTTTCGAGCTGCCAGCCGGTGAAATGCGGAATGGTGCCGCTGCTCGGCACGCCGTAGCTCGCCTTGTCAGGATTGGCCTTGATCCACGCCACCAGCTGCTTGAAGTCCGTGACGCCGATCGACGGGCTGACGACGACCACGAATTCGAAGCGCGCAAGCTGCGAGACCGGCACGAAATCCTTCGCCGAGTCGAAGCTCGGCTGGTTCTCCACCATCGGCAGCAGATACATGGTCGGGCCGGTGGTCACCAGGATCGTTGGCGCTGTCCGGGCTCGCGCCCTTCACCGCCCTGATGCCGATCAGTCCGTCGCCGCCGGTGCGGTTCTCGACGATGACGTTGCGGTCGAGCATCGCCGGAAGATATTGCGCCAACAGCCGGCACAGCATGTCGCCGCTGCCGCCGGCCGCAAAGGGAAAAATGATCCTGGTCAACGGACCGGATTCGGCCGCGCGCCGTGCCGATCCTCTCGCCAGCCGGCAGCGCCAGGCGCTCCGGCCAGCAAATTCTCGACGGTGCATATGCTTCCTCCCTGTTGCAGACTCGACCATTAGAGCAGATCCGCTGGGCAAGCGGCGAATTGAACGTCTGGCTTGCGCGAGACCGCCTTGCGCGCGCCATCCTGCTGCAAAACAGCGCTCTTCGCGCACCTGAGCGGAGAGAAATGCCATGATCGGCTACATGACCGTCGGCACCAAGGACCTGAAAAAGGCCGGCGAATTCTACGACAAGATTTGCGGCGAACTCGGCATGGGCCGCTTCATGGCGAACGATCGCCTGATCGCCTGGGGCGGCAAGGGCCTGGGCGCCGGTTTCGGCGTCTGCCTGCCCCTTGACGGCAAGCCGATGACCGTCGGCAACGGCGTGATGGCCGCCTTCGGCGCCAAGGACAAGGAGCAGGTCGACCGCGTCTACAAGCTCGCGCTGTCGCTCGGCGGCACCTGCGAGGGCCCTCCCGGCAACCGCAGCCCGCAATTCTACGCCGCCTATTTCCGCGATCCCGACGGCAACAAGCTCAACGCCTTCGTGATGGGCTGATCGCGCCTTAACTTTCGCGACGTTTCGCCGTTGCGCGCCACTTTCAATGTCCGGAGGTGGCGCGTATTGCTTTCCGCCAGTCTTCCCTCATTCGAACCGCCCATGGCCCGCCGTCCGCAGCTCAAGAACTTTCGCCGCATCGTCGTCAAGGTCGGCTCCTCGCTTCTGATCGATTCGGACGCGGGCGAGGTGCGCGCGGCGTGGCTCGCCGGCGCTCGCCGACGACATCGCCAAGCTGCATGGCGAGGGCCGCGATGTGCTGATCGTCTCGTCGGGCTCGATCGCGCTCGGGCGCAGCCAAGCTGAAACTGCCGCGCGGCGCGCTGAAGCTGGAAGAGAGCCAGGCCGCGGCCGCGGTCGGACAGATCGCGCTGGCGCGGATCTGGTCGGAAGTGCTGGGCGCGCACGGCATCGGCGCCGGGCAGATCCTGGTGACCTTGCAGGACACCGAGGAGCGGCGGCGCTATCTCAACGCGCGCTCGACCATTGCCAAGCTGCTGGAATGGCGCGCGGTGCCCGTCATCAACGAGAACGACACCGTCGCGACCAACGAAATCCGCTACGGCGACAACGACCGCCTCGCCGCGCGCGTCGCCACCATGGCGAGCGCCGATCTGCTGATCCTGCTGTCCGACATCGACGGCCTCTACGACGCGCCGCCGTCGCAGAACCCGAACGCGAAGCTGATTCCCGTCGTCGACAGCGTCACCGCCGAGATCGAGGCGATGGCGGGCGAGGCCGACTCCGAACTGTCGCGCGGCGGCATGCGCACCAAGATCGAGGCGGCGAAGATCGCGACCACCGGCGGCACGCATATGCTGATCGCGTCCGGCAAGATCGAGCATCCGCTTGCAGGCGATCGCCGATGGCGGCCGCTGCACCTGGTTCCTGACGCCGGCCAATCCCGTCACCGCGCGAAAACGCTGGATCGCGGGCTCGCTGGAGCCGAAGGGCACGCTGACCATCGATGCCGGCGCGGTCAGCGCGCTGCGCGCCGGCAAGAGCCTGCTGCCGGCCGGCGTGATCCGGGTCGACGGCCAGTTCGCGCGCGGCGATGCCGTGGTGGTGCGCGGGCCCGACACCCATGAGATCGGCCGCGGCCTCGTCGCCTACGACGCCGAGGATGCCGAGAAGATCAAGGGCCGCTCCTCGCCCGACGTGATGGCGATTCTCGGCATCAGCGGACGGGCCGAGATGATCCACCGCGACGATCTGGTGGTGGGCCCGGCCGGCGCGATCCCGGCCAAATAGGCCATTGGCCGACCGCCAGGGCCGCCCTGCCCACCTGCCATGCCGGTTCCGCGCCTCGCCAAGGCCTCGATTTCCATGCTACGACATGGCCTTAACGACAGGCCAAAACTCCCATGACCGCGCCCCTGAAAGCCATCGACGGCAATACCGATCTGCCGGCCCTGATGAACGACCTCGCTGCCCGCGCCAAGGCCGCGGCGCGGGTGCTGTCGCTGGCGCCGCCGGAGCAGAAGAACCGCGCGCTGGAGGCGATGGAGCGCGCCATCCGCGCCAATGCGGCCGCGATTCTCGCGGCCAATGCCGAGGACGTGACCGAGGCCCGCGGCGCCGGCGATGACCGGCGCCTTCATCGATCGCCTGACGCTGACGCAAGCGCGCGTCGACGCCATGGCCGACGGCATCGCCACCGTGCGCGCTATTGCCGATCCCGTCGGCGTCGTCACCGAAAGCTGGCAGCGGCCGAACGGCATGACCATCGAGCGCGTGCGCGTGCCGCTCGGCGTGGTCGCCGTGATCTTCGAGAGCCGGCCCAATGTCGCGGCCGATGCCGGCGTGCTCTGCCTGAAATCCGGCAACGCCGTGATCCTGCGCGGCGGCTCCGACAGTTTCCGCTCCTGCCGCGCGATCCATGACTGCCTGGTGCAGGGCCTGCGCGAGGCCGAACCTGCCCGAGGCCGCGATCACGCTGGTGCCGACCCGCGACCGCGCCGCGGTCGGGCTGCTGCTCGGCGGCCTGAACGGCGCCATCGACGTGATCGTGCCGCGCGGCGGCAAGAGCCTCGTCGCCCGCGTCGAGGCCGAAGCACGCGTGCCGGTGTTCGCGCATCTCGAAGGCGTCAACCACGTCTATGTCGACCGCTCCGCCGATCTCGACATGGCCAAGTCGATCGTGCTGAACGCCAAGATGCGGCGCATCGGCGTCTGCGGCGCGGCCGAGACCTTGCTGGTCGATCGTGCGGCGCCGGCTCGAGCCTGAAGCCGCTGGTGGCGATGCTGATCGATGCCGGCTGCGAGGTGCGCGGCGACGAGGCCGTGCAGCGCGCCGACGCGCGCGTGAAGCCCGCCACCGACGAAGATTGGGACGCCGAATATCTCGATGCGGTCATCGCGGCGCGCGTCGTCGACGGCGTCGACGAAGCGATCGCGCACATCCACAATCACGGCTCGCACCACACCGACGCCATCGTCACCGAGGACGCGAAGGCCGCGCAAAAATTCCTCAACGAGGTCGATTCGGCGATCGTGCTGCACAACGCCTCGACGCAGTTCGCCGACGGCGGCGAATTCGGCTTCGGCGCGGAGATCGGCATCGCCACCGGCAAGTTCCACGCGCGCGGTCCGGTCGGCGCCGAGCAGTTGACCAGCTTCAAATACCGCATCCACGGCACCGGACAGACGCGGCCGTGACCACATACCTAGCGTTTTCGAGCGAAAGCCTGCCCCGGACGCGATCCGGGGTGGGCACCGGTTCGCGTGAAGAAAACGCGTCAATTAAAAGAGTCTTCCTCGCGGAGTCCGCATTGAGCGAAGCGTCCGTTGCGTCGCCCTCTGTCGCCCAGGTCTTGCCGTTTCATGCCGACGGCATGCGCGTCGGCCTGCTCGGCGGCTCCTTCAATCCGCCGCATGTCGCCCATCGCGCCATCAGCCTGTTCGCGATCAAGCGCCTGAGGCTCGACCGCGTCTGGTGGCTGGTCTCGCCCGGCAATCCGCTCAAGGACAACGGCCGCCTGTACCAGCTCGACGAGCGCGCGCACGCCGCGCGCGAGATGGCCGACGATCCGCGCATCGACGTCACCTGTCTCGAATCCGTCATCCGAACGCGCTACACTGTCGACACGATCAACTATCTGCGCCGCCGCATTTCCGGCCTGCGCTTTGTCTGGATCATGGGCGCCGACAACCTCGCGCAATTCCATCGCTGGCAGAACTGGCAGCGGATCGCCGCCCAGGTACCGATCGCGGTGATCGATCGTCCTCCGCAAAGTTTCCGTGCGCTCGCCGCGCCCGCCGCGCAGGCGCTGGCGCCCTATCGCTTGCCCGAGAACGAGGCAGGGAGCCTTGCCGATCATCGCGCGCCGGCCTGGGTGTTCCTGACCGGGCTGAAAATCAATCTGTCGTCGACGGGGTTGCGGAACCCGGATGGCAGCTGGAAGAGGCTGGGTACTGGATATTGAAACCATTAACCCCACATGCCTAGAATGGTCAGCGGGCTGCCGGAATTCGGCGCCCGCGATACAGTGAAAGGAATGGTCCCTGGCCACATCTGTATTGTCCCAGTCAGTTTTACCCAAGTCTGCCAAGACCGCGCGTAAAACCTCGACCAAAGCTGCGGCCTTGAAGGCGCAATGCGACGCCGACAAGACGCTGAATCTGATCCTCTCCCGCCTCGACGATATGAAGGCGGAAGAAACGGTCACCATCGACCTTCGCGGCAAATCCGCATTTTCCGACTACATGATCGTCACCTCGGGCCGGGCCAACCGGCACGTCGGCGCGATCGCGGAAAACGTCACGAAGGCGCTGAAGCAAACCGGTCAGAAGAATCTTCACATCGAAGGTTTGCCCAACTGCGATTGGGTGCTGATCGATTCCGGCGACGTGATCGTGCACGTGTTCAGGCCCGAAGTCCGCGAGTTCTACAATCTCGAGCGATTGTGGACTCAAGGGCCGACGGCGGCGAAGGCGAGCTAGACAATTCGAGCCGATGCGAATCGGCTGGCGCGCATGATAGTTTGCGCGCATGCGCCTCATCGTCATTGCGGTCGGCCGGCTGAAGCAGGGCCCGGAGCGGGAGCTGGCCGAACGCTATCGCAAGCGTTTCGACGAGATCGGCCGCAAGCTCGGCTTCCGCGGCCTCGACATCCATGAAGTTCCCGAAAGCCGCGCGCGCGAGGCTCGAGCGCGAATCGCCGAGGAGGCCGCGGCGATCGCGGCGCTGGTCCCGGAAAACTCCGTGCTTGTCACGCTCGACGAACGCGGCGACAATATCGACAGTGCCGGTCTGGCGCGCCAGCTCGGCCGCTTGCGGGACCAGCTCGGTCGCCAACACTGTTTTCGTCATCGGCGGTGCGGACGGACTTTCGCCCGAATTGCGGGGCAAAGCAAAGCTCGGACTGGCGTTTGGGACCGCGACCTGGCCGCACCAACTGGTTCGCGTGATGCTTCTGGAGCAGCTTTACCGGGCTGCGACGATCTTGGCGGGCCATCCCTATCACCGCGCCTAGTGCCGCCGATCGAAGTCCCTGACTTCACTCGCTGCAAAACCGGGTTCAGGGACTTCAGATCGAAACGCGGCGCTCAAAATCATGATTTGCTAGTGCCCATAACTTTCCGAAGTCCGCGAAAGGCGTTGCAGCGATGGAGCGCGGACTTCGGAAAGTGGGCACTAGTGCGGTGGATTTGACATTCGCCGCAGACGAGTAGCGATCTTTGCACCGGACGCACGACAGGATCCATTCCTCCCGCAGGCTGCTCGCCTGTCTGCCGCTCGCCGTTCTTTCGCTCGCGGTTCCCGTCGCGTCAGCGTCCGCGCAAACCGCAACACCCGCTCAAAATGCATCGGCTTCGCCCGACGCGCTGAAGCAGCGCGAGCAGGAGCTCGAGGCCGCGCGCCTCGCGCAGAAGACATCCGCCGAGCACAGGCGAAGCTCAAGGCCGAGATAGCCGCGATCGGCGAGGACCGCAGCAAGCTCAACCAGCAACTGATCGACGTCGCGGGCAAGGTACGCGACGTCGGAGACCGGCATCGCCGACGCCGAAGCGCGGCTGCGCCCGCTCGACGCGCGCGAGCAGGAGATCCGTTCCTCGCTCGATTCGCGCCGCTCCGAGATCGTCGAGGTGCTGGCGGCCCTGCAACGCGCCGGCCGCCGCACGCCGCCGGCGCTACTGGTGCGTCCCGAGGACGCACTGCAATCGCTGCGCACCGCGATGCTGCTCGGCTCGGTCGTGCCCGATTTGCGCACGCGGGCCACCAGTCTCGCCAACGACCTCGGCGAGCTCGTCACGCTTCGCAAGACCACTGCGACCGAACGCGACCGGCTCGCCGCCGATCGCGACAAGCTCAAAGCCGATCAGACGCGGCTTGCCGCGCTGGTCGACGAGCGGCAGCGCAAGCAGGGAGCAATCGAAAAGGACATCGAGGCGGAAGGCGCGCGCGCGGTTGCGCTCGCCAAGCAGGTCGACAACCTGCAGGGCCTGATCGCGAAGATGGAGCAGGACGTCAAGAGCGCGGCGAAGGCCGCCCTGGCCGCAAGCCAGAGTGGCAGGTCCGATCCGGCGCTCTTGAAGAACCCAAATCGCACCACGCCGGCGATCGCCTTTGCCTCGGCCAAGGGCCTGTTCAAATTCCCGGTTAACGGCACCAAAATCCGCGATTTCGGCGGTTCCGACGGCGCCGGCGGCGTAGAAAAAGGCATTTCTTTGGCAAGCCGGCCCGGCGCGCAGGTCACAACGCCTTGTGACGGCTGGGTTGTTTACGCTGGTCCGTTCCGCAGCTATGGACAACTCTTGATCCTCAATGCCGGGGGCGGGTATCATGTCCTGATCGCCGGGATGGAGCGCATTTCGGTTAACATCGGACAGTTTGTGCTTACGGGGGAGCCGGTCGCAACCATGGGGTCGACGTCCCAGGTCGCGTCCATACTCGCGACCAATGCGAGCCAACCCGTGCTCTATGTCGAGTTCCGTAAGGACGGCACTCCAATCGATCCAGGCCCATGGTGGGCCGCAAATGAAGGCGAAAAGGTTCGCGGATGATGCGCAAGACTTCTCTAATTCTCCTCAGCGCTGCCACCGGTGCGGCATTGACGCTGCTCGTGACCCAGCCGCGCGCCATGTTCATGGGCTCGACCGCGCGCGCCGCGACCGCCGACACCTATCGCCAGCTCAATCTGTTCGGCGACGTGTTCGAGCGCGTGCGCAGCGACTATGTCGAGAAGCCCGACGACAGCAAGCTCGTGGAGTCCGCGATCTCCGGCATGCTGTCCGGCCTCGATCCGCATTCGAGCTACATGGATGCCAAGAGCTTCCGCGACATGCAGGTGCAGACCCGCGGCGAGTTCGGCGGTCTCGGCATCGAAGTCACGATGGAAGACGGCCTGATCAAGGTGGTCTCGCCGATCGACGACACGCCGGCCTCGAAGGCCGGCATCCTCGCCAACGACATCATCACCAATCTCGACGACGAAGCCGTGCAGGGCCTGACCCTGAACCAGGCCGTCGAGAAGATGCGCGGGCCCGTCAACACCAAGATCCGGCTGAAGATCATCCGCAAGGGCGCCGACAATCCGATCGAGGTCACGCTGGTGCGCGACAACATCCGCGTCCGCTCGGTGCGCGCGCATGTCGAGGCCGACGACATCGGCTACATCCGCATCACCACCTTCAACGAGCAGACCACCGAAGGCCTGAAGAAGGAAGTCGGCAATCTGCAGAATCAGATCGGCGACAAGCTCAAGGGCTTCGTCATCGACCTGCGCAACAATCCGGGCGGCCTGCTCGAGGAAGCCGTCACCGTATCCGACACCTTCCTGGAGCGCGGCGAGATCGTCTCCACCCGCGGCCGCAACGCCGAAGAAACTCAGCGCCGCTCCGCCCATCCGGGCGACCTGACCAAGGGCAAGCCGGTCATCGTGCTGATCAACGGCGGCTCGGCCTCGGCCTCCGAGATCGTCGCCGGCGCGCTGCAGGACCACAAGCGCGCAACGCTGGTCGGCACGCGCTCGTTCGGCAAGGGCTCGGTGCAGACCATCATTCCGCTCGGCAGCGGCAACGGCGCGCTGCGCCTGACCACCGCGCGCTATTACACGCCGTCGGGCAAGTCGATCCAGGCCAAGGGCATCGTGCCCGATATCGAGGTGGTGCAGGACGTGCCGGACGAGCTGAAGGCGCGCATCGACACCAAGGGCGAGGCTTCGCTGCGCGGCCATCTGAAGAACGACGGCGACGAGAAGACCGGCTCGCAGTCCTACGTTCCGCCGGATGCCAAGGACGACAAGGCGCTGAAGATGGCCGACGACCTGCTGCATGGCATCAAGGCCAGCTCGGCCCAGACGCCGGCCGCGCCCACCGACAAGGCCTCCAACGACAAGCCGGGCAACAAGGCCGCGAACTAACTAGGCCGGTTCCAATACGGCGACTGACAAGAGGGCGGCCTTTCGGGCCGCCCTTTTGCTTGCCCCGTAGGACCGTGCGGACTCCGACCCTGCTTCCCAGTGCCGCCGATTTGAAGTCCCTGCGCGGGGTGCTGCACAGATCGATCAGGGACTTCAAATCGAAAGCGGCACAGGAATCATAGATTTGCTAGTGCCCTTAGCTTTCCGAAGTTCGTGAAACGAGGGTGCCGTGACGGGCTACGAACTTCGGAAAGCGGGCACTAGCGCCCCGCTATGGTATCTTCGGCCATTGATTCGGGACCCCTGATGGCAGAGACGGTCGACGATCTGAGCGCCCCGCTCGGACAACAGACGGAGCGGCGCAAGCGGCGATTCCGCTTGCCGTTCACGGGCATGCAGGCGCTGGCGGTCGTGCTCGGCCTGATCCTCGTCGCCTTCGCCGGCTTTGCCCTCTTCGGCGACAATCCGCTGGGCGGCGAGCCGGTCGCCCATGTCGCGCTGCGCCAGAAGGCTCCCGACGAGAAGGCGGCTGCGCCCGCCACAGCACCCGCACATGCCGCCAAGAGCGAGCCCAAGGAGGCCGCGCCCGGCGAGCACCGCACCGTCACCATCATCGATGGCTCCAGCGGCAAGCACCAGGACGTCGTGATCGGCGGCGGCGACGCCTCCGTGTCCGACAAGCCTGCAGCCGACAAGCCTGAAGGCGATGCTGCCACCGCGCCGACGGCCACGATGGCCGGCGTCGACCCGCGCCTGCTGGAGAAGACCCGCTACGGCATGATCCCGATCGCGGCGGAGAATCTGAAACCCTTCACCGCCTATGCCGCGCCCTTCGACCAGGCCAGGGCGGCAAAGATGCCGGTGATCGCCATCGTCGTCGGTGGCCTCGGCGTCGGCGCCGCCAAGACCTCCGACGCCATCATGAGGTTGCCGGGCGCAGTGACCCTGGCGTTCACGCCTTATGGTTCTGATCCCGGCAAACTCGCGGAGAAGGCCCGCGCGCAGCGCCACGAGATCCTCCTGCAGATTCCGATGGAGCCCTACGACTATCCCGACAACGATCCCGGCCCGCAGACGCTCCTTGCGACACTTGGCTCCGAGCAAAATCTCGACCGGCTGTTCTGGCATCTCGGACGCCTGCAAGCCTATGCCGGTATCGCCAATTTCATGGGCGCGCGCTTTGTCGCCACCGACGTGGCGATGGCGCCTGTGATCCGCGAGGTGGCCAAGCGCGGGCTGGGCTATTTCGACGACGGCTCGGCACCGCGCAGCGTGGCCGGCTCGCTGGCGGCAAGCCAGGCCATGCCGTTCGCGCGGGGCGATGTCGCTGTCGATGCGGTGCCGACCTCGGCGGAGATCGACCATGCGCTGGCCAAGCTCGAGACCATGGCCAAGGAGCGGGGCATTGCCATCGGCACCGCCTCGGCGCTTCCGGTCTCGATCGAACGGATTTCGGCCTGGACGAGGGGGCTGGAAAGCCGCGGCGTGTTGCTTGTGCCATTGACAACCGCCATCCTGAAATCAAAATCCAGTTGATCCGCCAGCGCCGGATCGCAAAAAGGCGTTGCAAGAGGCTTTGACGGAATGCCGCGTTACGAAGATCTGCCCTACCGGACCTGCGTCGGCATGATGCTGATCAACAAGGACGGGCTGGTCTTCATCGGCCGCCGCGCCTCGGGCATCGAGCATGTCGACGACACCCATGTCTGGCAGATGCCGCAGGGCGGCGTCGATCCCGGCGAGGACACCTGGGCCGCGGCCAAGCGCGAGCTCTACGAGGAGACCAGCGTCCGCTCGGTGGAGAAGCTCGGCGAGGTCGCCGACTGGCTGATCTACGACATCCCGCGCACCGTCGCCGGCCGCGCCTGGAAGGGCCGCTACCGCGGCCAGCGCCAGAAATGGTTCGCCATCCGCTTCACCGGCAAGGACAACGAGATCAATGTCGCGAGCCCCGGCGGCGGTCACAAGGCCGAGTTCGTGTCCTGGCGCTGGGAGCCGATGAAGAACCTCACCCAGTTGATCATCCCTTTCAAACGCCCGGTCTACGAGCGCGTGGTCAAGGAATTTGCCTCGCTCGCGGGGCACTGATCTTGTCGGCCGACAAGCCCTATCGGCCCAATGTCGGGATCGCGTTGTTCAACAAGCAAGGCCTCGTGCTGATCGGACGCCGCTTCCGCGACGACGGGCCGGAGATCATCCTGCCGGGACTCGAATGGCAGATGCCGCAGGGCGGCGTCGACGAGGGCGAGGATTTGCGCGCCGCAGGCATTCGCGAATTGTGGGAAGAGACCGGCGTGACGAGCGCGGACTATCTCGGCGAGACGGATTGGCTGACTTACGAGTTTCCGCCCTATGACGGACCGCAATCCCATCGTCTCGCGAAATTCCGCGGCCAGCGCCAAAAATGGTTCGCGCTGCGCTTCACCGGCGACGAGGCCGAGATCGATCCGCTGACGCCGCGCAACGACCAGCCGGCGGAATTCGATGCCTGGCGCTGGGAGCGCCTCGACCGGGTCGCCGATCTCGTGGTGCCGTTCCGCCGCGAGGTGTATCGCGCGGTGGCGGTCAGCTTCGCGCAGTTTGCGGCGGCCTAATTCGGTCCGACCGTGAACGGTCCGATCGCGATCACGTGGCAATCGCTGTCGCGCTTGACGCAATTGCCGAGCGCCTCGTTGATGGCGTCCTGCTCGCCGGCTGCCTTCAGGCCGAGCCCCGGGCGCCCCGCGCTGCCGACCGCAACCGCATTCCAACCGGTCGATGCCTCGGCGAGCTTGCGCACGACATCGTCACGCTGATCGGCGACGATCGAGGCGTTGTTCGCTGCGCGGAACAATCCCGTCACCTTCATCAAGGTCGGCACCGGGACGACGAAGACGTCGTCGACGGCGACGATCATGCAGGCCACGCCGACGATCGCGCCGCAGGTTTCCAGGTTTCGCCGGATCGAGTTCGTCGGCATTGTCCTGATGATAATTGAAGTACAGCTGCCCGGTCGGACCGAGCACGATTGATTTCGATTTGCGGCCGGGCACGAACGTGTTCTCCAGGCGCACTAGCGAGCATCGCGCATCATCGGCACGTTCTTCGGAACGAACGGCCGCTCGGTCGAAGGATCGTGCCTGACCCACGGCGCCGGCGGCATCGGCGGGCGGCCGTGCTGGTAGACCACGGTGTTGCCGACCGCATAGAGCTCGCATTGCCGCCGCGGCGTGAAATTGTCGGCGCGCTTCTGGCACTGCTCGAGCGCGGCGGTCTTGGCCGCTTCCTCGCTGGGCTGACCGACGACAAAGCCGGGCGTGCCGCCGACCGATCAGCGCGAAGGCCTTGTAGTCCGCGCCTTGCATATACTCGTTGGCCAGATTGGCGCGCGCGCGTCCGCCGATGAAGGGCACGTTCTCGGCAACGAGCTTCTCGTCGTCGAGGGCGGACCGGGCGGCAGAGCAGGCGCGGTGGCGGCCAGCGACGCGCCGGGAGACGGAGCCGGTGCCTTGTTCGGTGCAGGCGCTGTGACCTTTTCGGTCGCCGCGGTCACCGTCGTTCCAGGCGTCAGCTCCAGCTTGGTGAAATAGAGAAAGCCGGCGACGCCGATCGCGACGACCGAGACCACGCCGACCACCACCGGCCACATCCAGCTCGGCGCGCCCGCAGCCTTGCTGGCGGGCTTCTTGACCTGCGGCGTCGAAAACGTGCCGTCCTCGCGCCGCATCGCGATCATGTAGGCGTGCACGGGAGTCGGAATGTTCTTCACTTCCTGCGCGCCGATATCGGCGAACTGCACCGAGAGCTTGTTGGCGACCTGCTCATGCACCGCGCGCGACACGCAGATGCCGCCGACCTCGGCGAGCCCCTCCAGCCGCGCGGCGATGTTGACGCCGTCGCCAAGCAGATCGCCGTCGCGCTCGACCACGTCGCCGATGGTGATGCCGATGCGGAAGGACATCTGCCGGCTCGGCGGATAGGCCATGTTGCGGGTCCGCAGGCTTTCCTGGATGTCGATCGCGCAGCGCACCGCTTCGACCGCGCTCGGAAATTCCGCGAGCACCGCATCGCCGGCCGTGTTGAAGATCCGCCCGCCCGCCTTGGCAATGAAATCGTCGGTGACGGCGCGGTAGGAGGCGAGACGCCGCAGCGTCTCCTCTTCGTCCTCGGCGACCAGCCTGGAATAGCCGGCAATATCGGCCGCAAAAATCGCCGCGATC
This sequence comes from uncultured Alphaproteobacteria bacterium, assembly GCA_963821965.1. GTDB lineage: Bacteria > Pseudomonadota > Alphaproteobacteria > Rhizobiales > Xanthobacteraceae > Bradyrhizobium. Next base: position 533,218 of record CAWGFY010000010.1, on the reverse strand, counting down.
TTGCGTTTCATGAAGACCAGCCCCGGACCACAATCTGCGATTTGGAGAATGCCGTCTTCGGCGCTCCGGCGCAACCGGGTTCCGACGCCCGCCGCAGGCGGCGGAGCGTTGAATTCATTGAATTTTTAAGGCAGAGTTTCGCGGATGCGCTAATGCATCGCGGTGGTGTCGAGTTCGTGCTGGATGCTCTTGAAATGATCCAGCCGCTCGAGCGCGTGGTCGAGTTCGGAGCCTTCCTTTTCGGAGAGCTTTTCCTGCATCTCGTTGATCGGTCGCGGCGAACCTGGCCCGGTCGAGCTCATCGATCGCAGGTCGCGACGTTCGGCGAGCACGGTGAGGCCGCTTTCCGACACCTCGGCGAGCCCACCGAGCACGATGATCTTCTGCTTCGAGCCGCCGGTGATGATGGTCAGGATGCCCGGCCGCATCGCGGCCACGACCGGCGCGTGACCGGCCAGCACGCCGAAATCACCCTCGGTGCCGGGAATGTCGACCTGATCGACTTCGCCGGAGAAGGTCGAGCTTTTCCGGCGAGACGAGATCGAAGTGGAAGGTGGCCATGGTTGAACCTGCGATAGTAAGTGGCGAGTAGCGAATGGCGAGTAGCGAATAGAAAGGCGAATACTTCTCTATTCGCCACTCCCTATTCGCTATTCGCGATCTTACGCCGCCTCAGCGGCCAGCTTCTTGCCCTTCTCGACCGCCTCTTCGATGGTGCCGACCATGTAGAAGGCGGCTTCCGGCAGGTGGTCATACTTGCCTTCGCAGAGACCGCGGAAACCCTTGATGGTGTCGGCGAGCTCGACGAACTTGCCGGGCGATCCCGTGAAGACTTCGGCGACGTGGAACGGCTGCGACAGGAAGCGCTCGATCTTGCGGGCGCGCGCCACCGTCAGCTTGTCCTCTTCCGACAGCTCGTCCATGCCGAGAATGGCGATGATGTCCTGCAGCGACTTGTAGCGCTGCAGGATCTGCTGGACCAGGCGCGCCGTGTTGTAGTGCTCTTCGCCGACGACGAGCGCCGACAGCATGCGCGAGGTGGAGTCGAGCGGGTCGACCGCCGGATAGATGCCCTTCTCCGAAATCGCGCGTGACAACACGGTGGTGGCATCGAGATGGGCGAACGAGGTCGCGGGCGCCGGGTCGGTCAAGTCGTCGGCCGGCACGTAGATCGCCTGCACCGAGGTGATCGAACCCTTGGTCGTCGTGGTGATGCGCTCCTGCAGCGCGCCCATGTCGGTCGCGAGCGTCGGCTGGTAGCCCACCGCCGAAGGAATGCGGCCGAGCAGCGCCGACACTTCGGAGCCGGCCTGCGTGAAGCGGAAGATGTTGTCGACGAAGAACAGCACGTCCTGGCCCTGGTCGCGGAAATATTCGGCAACCGTCAGGCCGGACAGGCCGACGCGGGCGCGCGCGCCCGGCGGCTCGTTCATCTGGCCGTACACCAGCGCGCATTTCGACTTCACGTTCGGATCGGGATTGTGCGGATCGGCATTGACCTTGGATTCGATGAACTCGTGATAGAGATCGTTGCCTTCGCGGGTACGCTCGCCGACGCCGGCGAACACCGAGTAACCGCCGTGCGCCTTGGCGACGTTGTTGATCAGCTCCTGAATCAGCACGGTCTTGCCGACGCCGGCGCCGCCGAACAGGCCGACCTTGCCGCCCTTGGCGTAGGGCGCGAGCAGATCGACGACCTTGATGCCGGTAACCAGAATTTCCGCTTCGGTCGACTTGGTCGATGTATTCGGGCGCCGGCGCATGGATGGCGCGCGTCTCGTCGGCCTTGATCGGGCCGGCCTCGTCGACGGGCTCGCCGATGACGTTCATGATGCGGCCGAGCGTGCCGTCGCCGACCGGCACCTCGATCGGCTGGCCGGTGTCGGTCACTTCCTGGCCGCGGACCAGACCTTCGGTGGCGTCCATCGCGATCGTGCGCACGGTGGACTCACCGAGATGCTGCGCGACCTCGAGCACGAGGCGGTTGCTGCCGTTCCTGGTTTCCAGCGAATTGAGAATCGCCGGCAGATGGCCTTCGAACTGCACGTCGACGACGGCGCCCATGACCTGGGTGACGCGACCGACCTGGTTGGCTGCTGTAGCCATTCAACTTGTCTCCTTCGAATCGAATTTCAGACCACGGTCAGCTTGACCGGGATGTTGCCTTTGGTTGCCTTCGAGTACGGGCAAATGGTGTGAGCTTCTTCCATCAGCGCCTGGACCTTGTCCTTGTCGGCGCCGGGAACGGAAACCTTCAGCTCGACCGCGAGCGAGAAGCCGGCATCGGTGTTCAGCGTCACGTCGGCGGTGACCTTGGCGGCCTGGCCGTCGACGTCATGCTTCTTGGCGAGCGCCAGGATGGCCTGGCCGAAGCAGGCGGAATAGCCGATCGCGAACAGCTGCTCGGGATTGTGGCCGTCGCCGGCGCCGCCGAGATCCTTCGGCAGCGCCATCGCGAGCGCCAGCCCATGGCGTGTCGAGCTCGGCGCGGCCGTTGCGTCCGCCCTTGGTGGTTGCAGATGTATGGTACGCCATCGCTTCCTCCCTCAGACTGCCTCGGCGCCGGAGATGATCTCGATCAGCTCCTTCGTGATCATCGCCTGACGGGTGCGGTTGTAGATCAGGGTCTGCTTGCGGATCATGTCGCCGGCGTTGCGGGTGGCGTTGTCCATCGCGCTACATCTGCGCGCCGTAGAACGAGGCGTTGTTCTCGAGCAGCGCACGGAAGATCTGCACCGCGAGGTTGCGCGGCAGCAGACCGTGAGGATCTCGTCCTCCTCCGGCTCGTATTCGTAGGACGGTCGAGGCCGGCCTTGCTGTCCTGTTCCTTGATCTCGAGCGGAATGATCTGCTGGGCGGTCGGGACCTGCGAGATCACCGAGCGGAAGCGCGAATAGAACAGCGTGCAGACGTCGAACTCGCCGGCCTCGAAGCGGGCGATCACCTTGTGCGCGATATCCTCGGCATTGCCGAAGGCGAGCTGGCGGACCGCGCGCAGGTCCATGTGCTCGACGATCTGCTTGTCGAACAGGCGGCGAAGCTGCTCGTAGCCCTTGCGGCCGACGCAGAAGAATTTCACTTCCTTGCCCTCGGCCATCAGCGCGTCTGGGCGCGCTCGCGCGCCAGTCGCACGATCGAGGAGTTGAAGGCGCCGGACAGGCCGCGCTCGCCGGTGCAGACCAGCAGCAGATGCACCTGGTCCTTGCCGGTGCCGATCAGCAATGGCGGCGCGCCGGGCGACGCGGCCGCGGCGCTGGCGATGTTGGAGATGACCGCGTCCATCTTCTCGGCATAGGGACGGGCGGCTTCGGCGGCGGTCTGCGCGCGGCGCAGCTTGGAGGCCGCCACCATCTGCATCGCCTTGGTGATCTTCTGCGTCGCCTTGGTGGAGGCGATGCGGACCCGCATGTCTTTCAGTGACGCCATTCTTCGTTCACCTCGCCGGTCCGACGCGCGAGTCCGACCGCAGCCTCTCTAAGGGGCGCGCCGCGGAGCTTGCCGGGCGCGGCCATTGTTCAAGCAAACGACTTGGCGAAACCCTCGACCACCGACTTCAGCTTGGCGGCGGTGTCGTCGGAGAGATCGCGGCTGTCGCGGATGGCATTGAGGATATCGGCATTCTTGCCGCGCAGCAGCGACAGCAGGCCGTCCTCGAACGCGCGCACCTTGTTGACCGGCAGCGGATCGAGATAGCCGTTGGTGCCGGCCCAGATCACGCAGACCTGCTCTTCCATCTTCAGCGGCGAGAACTGCGGCTGCTTCAACAGCTCGGTCAGGCGCGCGCCGCGGTTGAGCAGGCGCTGGGTGGTGGCGTCGAGGTCGGAGCCGAACTGCGCGAAGGCCGCCATTTCGCGGTACTGCGCGAGCTCGCCCTTGATCTTGCCGGCGACCTTCTTGGTGGCCTTGGTCTGCGCCGACGAACCGACGCGCGACACCGACAGACCGACGTTCACCGCCGGGCGGATGCCCTGGAAGAACAGGTCGGTCTCGAGGAAGATCTGGCCGTCGGTGATCGAAATGACGTTGGTCGGGATGTAGGCCGACACGTCGTTGGCCTGGGTTTCGATGATCGGCAGCGCGGTCAGCGAGCCCGAGCCGTGATCGTCGTTGAGCTTGGCGGCGCGCTCCAGCAGGCGGGAATGCAGATAGAACACGTCGCCCGGATAGGCTTCGCGGCCCGGCGGGCGGCGCAGCAACAGCGACATCTGACGATAGGCGACGGCCTGCTTGGACAAGTCGTCGTAGATGATCACGGCGTGCATGCCGTTGTCGCGGAAATACTCGCCCATGGTGCAGCCGGTGAACGGCGCGATGTACTGCATCGGCGCCGGGTCGGACGCGGTCGCGGCGACGATGATGGAATATTCCAGCGCGCCCTGCTCTTCCAGCACCTTGACGAACTGCGCGACGGTGGAGCGCTTCTGGCCGACCGCGACATAGACGCAGTAGAGCTTGATCTTCTCGTCGCCGGTGGCGTTCAGCGGCTTCTGGTTCAGGATCGCGTCGAGCGCGATCGCGGTCTTGCCGGTCTGGCGGTCGCCGATGATCAGCTCGCGCTGGCCGCGGCCGATCGGGATCAGCGCGTCGATTGCCTTCAGCCCGGTCGCCATCGGCTCGTTCACCGATTTGCGCGGAATGATGCCGGGCGCCTTGACGTCGACGCGCTTGCGCTCGGTCGCCTGGATCGGGCCCTTGCCGTCGATCGGATTGCCGAGCGCGTCGACGACGCGGCCGAGCAGGCCCTTGCCGACCGGCGTGTCGACGATCGCGCGGGTGCGCTTGACGGTCTGGCCTTCCTTGATCTCGCGGTCGGCGCCGAAGATCACGATACCGACGTTGTCGGTTTCGAGGTTGAGCGCCATGCCGCGGGTGCCGTTCTCGAACTCGACCATCTCGCCGGCCTGGACGTTGTCCAGCCCGTAGACGCGGGCGATACCGTCGCCGACGGACAGCACCTGTCCGACTTCGGAGACCTCGGCTTCCTGGCCGAAATTCTTGATCTGGTCCTTCAGGATCGCGGAAATTTCCGCGGCGCGGATGTCCATCAGCCTGCCTCTTTCATCGCGTGCTTGATCGAATTGAGTTTGGTGCGAAGCGAACTATCGACCATGCGGCTGCCGAGCTTGACCACAAGCCCGCCGATGATCGAGGGATCGACTTTCACGTTGAGGGTGACGTCCTTGCCGCTCACCGCCTTCAGCGCGGCCTTCAGGGCGTCGAGATTCTTGTCCGAGAGCGGTTCCGCCACCGTGACGTCGGCGCGCGCCTCGCCCTTGAATTTGGCGACCAGCGCGCGGAAGGCGCGGATCACATCGGTCACCGCGAACAGGCGGCGATTGGCGGTGAGAACCTTCAGGAAATTCGCGGAAATGCCGGAGATGCCGGCCTTGTCGAGCACCGCGGACGAGCGCCTTCGACTGCGCGTCGGCGGCGAAGACCGGGCTGCGAACCAACCGTTTGAGATCGGCGCTTTCACCCAGCATGGCATCGAATTGGTCGAGATCGGCTTTGACCGCGTCGATGGATTTTTCATCGCGGGCCAACTCGAACAGGGCCGTCGCATAACGGCCGGACACTCCGGAAACAGACGGATCTTCAGCAGCCACGGACTTAGCTCTTTTAGCTGTCAAATTCGCAAGGGAAAAACCGTCGCCACGGAGCGGCGCCTAGCGATCCAAGCCCTTGGAATTCAAGCGGGACTTCGATTTTCGACCGGCACGCGAGAGTGCAGGTCCGTTAAAATCGCGGCTTTGCTAACATAGAGGGAGCGCAGGTGCAACATGACGGCGACGTGAATTCGCCGCTCATCGCTGCGCACTCCACAAACTGACTCTTCTGCTCGGCCCGGTCAGCGCGAATTGCGCCGTCGGATCTGCGCTTCGGCGTTCGAGCGACGGCCCGTGGGATCGTTCCATCGCTCCGACGCATGGCTGGCCCCAAATCGTTCCACTGGAATACCGCGAGTCCAGTCGATTTGCGCATTACTTGGCAAGACATGGGCTTCACTTGCACAACGACTATATTCGTACAGTATTATTAAGTATTAATTTAGTTAATAATTGGTTAATAGCGAATATTACGGAATCATCTCGATTAGAGTGCGCTAAGTAACAAGATATTACAGCCTGAGACATCGGGCCTTTACTGCCCAATTCACGCCATATTGCAACGCAAAACGGCGCCTTCATCGAAACGGGACGGGGGTTCCACTTGTCACATATGTGGCAATACTTCTCTAAGGGACAAGCTGAATGAAGAATACCAAGAAGTCGACGGCGGGAACCGTAACCCGTTCGAACACGGCGCTCGCGCTTTTTGCCGCAACTCTCCTGGTCGGTGGGACCGCCACCGAGGCTTCGGCCAGATCCAGGCATCACGGCCATCACCACATCGCCAGCCACGATTCGGACGAGGCCTCCAAGGCCCGCGTCAAAGTCCTCCTGGCGGGACGCTAATGCGCATCGGCGCCGTCCGGCACCGGCCACAGCTTCACCGGCGTTGCCTCGATGTACGGCAACGAGTCCGGCAGCAAGACCGCCTCGGGCCAGCGTTTCAACGAGAACGCCATGACCTGCGCCCATCGCTCGCTGCCGTTCGGCACCAAGCTGCGCGTGACCCATGGCGGCCGCTGCGTCGTCGTCACCGTCAACGACCGTGGCCCGTTCGTTCGTGGCCGGGTGCTCGACCTCTCCACCGGCGCGGCCCGCGCCCTCGGCCTCTCCGGCCTCGGCCAGGTCACCGCGAGGTCGTCGCGTAAGCGCTTCGCGCCTTCTCTCCAAACAGACCTGGAAGGTACCGCGTCCAGAAAGGGCGCCGGGAACTTCGCTGCGCGCCAAAGCAGCCCGCCGTCGCAAATGACGGCGGGAGTTTTGCTCATTCCATCCTTCGTCATTCCGGGATGCGTGCGAAGCACGCAGGCCCGGAATCCATACTCACGATGGTGGTTATGGATTCCGGGCTCGCCGCTGCGCGGCGCCCCGGAATGACGACGGAGAAGTTACAAAAAACTCTGCGGATCGACGTCGACTTCGAGCTTGAGATTGCCCTTCGGCTTCGGGCCCGCGGCGAGCCAGTCGCGCAAATAATCCGACAGGTCGAAGCCGCGCGCGGATTTCAGCAGCAGGCGGAAGCGGTAGCGGCCCTTGATGACCGCGAGCGGCGCTTCGGCCGGGCCCAGCACCTGCACACGCTCGTCGCGCGGCGCGATGCGCCACAAGCGTGCGCGCAAAACCTTCGGCGCTGCGCGCGATCGCCGGCCGAGATGATCAGGCTCGCCAGCCGGCCGAACGGCGGATAGACGGTGCGTTCGCGCGAACCGATCTCGTTGTCGTAGAAGGCTTCGCGGTCGCAGGCGACCAGCGCCTTCATCACGGGATGTTCGGGCTGATGCGTCTGCAGATAGCCGACGCCGCGGCCCTGGTCGCGGCCGGCGCGGCCGATCACCTGGTTGAGCAATTGCCAGGTGCGCTCGGCGGCGCGCGGATCGCCATTGCCGAGGCCCAGATCGGCATCGACCACGCCGACCAGATTGAGCCGCGGGAAATTGATGGCCCTTCGCCACCAGTTGCGTGCCGATGATGATGTCGACGCGGCCTTCGGCGATCTCGTTCAACTCGCTGCGCATGGTCTCGATCGAGGTGATGAGGTCGCTCGACAGCACCATGGTGCGCGCGTTCGGAAACAGCGCTGGCCGCCTCCTCCTGCAGCCGCTCGACGCCGGGGCCGACCGCGACCAGCGATTCCTCCGCCGCGCAGTTCGGGCAGGCGTGCGGCCGCGGCATCGAGAAGCCGCAATGATGGCAGACCAGCCGCTGGCGGAAGCGGTGATCGACCAGCCAGGCATCGCAGATGGTGCAGGCGAAGCGATGGCCGCAGGCGCGGCACAAGGTCAGCGGCGCATAGCCGCGGCGATTGAGGAACAGCAGCGCCTGCTCGCGCCGCTCGATCGCGTGACTTGATCTCGTCCGGCGAGCACGCGGCGAAATGAAGCGGCCGCGCGCCGGCGCCTCGCGGCGCAGATCGATCGCCTCGATCTGCGGCATGTGCTGGCCGCCGAAGCGCGACGGCAGCACGATGCGCTGGTAGCGGCCCTTGCGCGCATTGACCTCGGTCTCGACCGACGGCGTCGCGGAGGCCAGCACGATCGGGATTTTCGCGATATGCGCGCGCACCACCGCCATGTCGCGGGCGTGATAATGCACGCCGTCGTCCTGCTTGTAGGCCTGGTCGTGCTCTTCATCGACGACGATGAGGCCGAGATCGGCGTAGGGCAGAAACAGCGCCGAGCGCGCGCCGACCACGACCGGCGCTTCGCCCGCCGAGATCGCCGCCCAATTGCGCGCGCGGGTGCGCGGCGTCAGTTCCGAATGCCACTCCATCGGCCGCACGCCAAAGCGCGCCGCGAAGCGATCGAGGAACTGGCCGGTCAGCGCGATCTCCGGCATCAGGATCAGCGACTGCTTGCCGCGGCGGATGATCTCGGCGACCGCCTCGAAATAGACCTCGGTCTTGCCGGAGCCGGTGACGCCGTCGAGCAGCGCGACATGAAAGCTGCCGTTGGCGGCGAGCGCGCGCATCGCATCGACGGCGGTGCGCTGCTGGCGCGAGAATTCCGGCTGCGCAATAGGCGGGATCGGGCGGCGGCGGCGGCAGCGCGCGCGGCATCGCCTCGACCGTAGAGCGTGCCCTCATCGACCAGGCCGTCGATCACGCCGGCGCTGACGCCGGCTTCTTTTGCCGCTTCCGACTTGCCGTGCAGCAGGCCGATCGGACAGCACCTCGATCACGCGCCGCCGCGCCGGCGTCAGCCGCTTCGGCGGCTCGCCGACCAGCCGCACGCCCATGCGCGCCCGCTCCGGCCCGAGATTCTCGCCCATGCGCAAGGTCATGCGCAGCACCATGCCGCGGGCCGAGAGCGTGTAGTTCGAGACCCAGTCGACCAGCGAACGCAGCTCGTCCTTGAGCGGCGGCACGTCGAGCTTTTCGCTGACGTCCTTCAGGCGGTTGTGCAGCCGCGGATCGGGATTGGCGTTCTCCGCCCAGACCACCGCCAGCACCTCGCGCGGCCCGAGCGGCACGCCGACGACGTCGCCCGCCTTCAGTTCCATGCCGCGCGGCACGCGGTAGGAATAGGTCTGGTTCAGCGCGACCGGCACCAGCACATCGACGATGCGCGTCGATGCGGCGGAGGAGGAGGTCGGGCGCGAGCTGTGGTCCATCGGGAATCGGTGTCTTCGGGCCCTAAGGCTACCGCCGGCGCCGCAAGTTAGCGAACGGTAAACGAAAGAGGTGCGATATATTCGAGGAGAATCACAAGTCCTAGGCAAGCCCTGCATGGCCCAACCGGCAATCCAACCGATCGAGCTCGACAGCGCCGACGACAGCGTCGCGCTGCAGATGACGCGCTGGCTGACGCATCTGCGCAGCGAGCGGCGGCTGTCGCCGAAGACGCTGGAGGCCTATGCGCGCGACCTGCGGCAGTGCCTCGATTTCCTCTGCGAGCACTGGGGCGCGCGGGTGACGCTGGCGCGGTTCTCGCTGCTGGAGGCGACCGACATCCGCGCCTTCATGGCGATGCGCCGCGCCGACGACATCGCCAGCCGCTCGCTGATGCGCGCGCTGGCGGGCCTGCGCTCCTTCGGCCGCTTCCTCGAACGCGAGGGCAAGGGCAAGGTCGGCGCGCTCTCCGCGATCCGCGCGCCGAAGGTCGGCAAGACCCTGCCGAAGCCGCTGCCGATGGCGGCGGCCAAGCGCCTGGCAGATGCCGATGAGCGCGCGGGCGAGACCCGCGAGACCTGGATTCTGGCGCGCGACGCCGCCGTGATGGCGCTGCTCTATGGCTCGGGCCTGCGCATCTCCGAGGCGCTTGTCGCTGAAGCGCCGCGACGTGCCGAAGCCCGGCGAAGGCGACGTGCTTGATCGTCACCGGCAAGGGCAACAAGACCCGCATGGTGCCGGTGCTGCAAAATGTGCTGGCGCTGATCGCCGATTATGTCGCGATCTGTCCGCATGCCCTGCCGCCGGAACGGCCGATCTTCGTCGGCGCCCGCGGCGGCCCTTGAGCCCGCGCATCATCCAGCTCACGATGGAGCGGATGCGCGGCGCGCTCGGGCTGCCCGACAGCGCCACGCCGCATGCGCTGCGGCATTCCTTTGCGACCCATCTGCTGTCGCGCGGCGGCGATCTGCGCGCGATCCAGGAATTGCTCGGCCACGCCTCGCTCTCGACCACGCAGATCTATACCGGCATCGACAGCGAACGCCTGCTCGAAGTCTATCGCAGCGCGCATCCACGAAGCTGAGATCATTTCCGACACGCTGCCGTCACATCCGTTTGCCCCTTGCGCCGGACCACATTGTTCGGCAATCGTTGGGCGGACTCGCACAGCGGAGGGAATCATGAGCGCACATGAAAGCATGGAGCATGCCGAACACGCCGAGCATGCCTCGGGCGAGAACCGGAAGATCGCGCTGCTGATCGCGGTGATCGCGCTGTGCCTGGCGCTGTCGGAGACGCTCGGCAAGGGCGCGCAGACCGAATCGATCGCCAAGAATGTCGAGGCCTCGAACCTCTGGGCCTTCTTCCAGGCCAAAACCATCCGCCGCACCGTGGTGCAGACCGCGGCCGAGCAGGCCAAGCTCGGCACGCCCGGTGACGATGCCGCCAAGGCAGCGCTGCAAAAGCAGATCGACGACTGGCAGAAGACCGCCGCGCGCTATCGCTCGGAGCCCTCGACGCATGAAGGCAGCGAGGAGCTGGCCGAGCGCGCCAAGCATGCCGAGGAGGAGCGCGACGTGGCCACCGAGAAGTATCATCACTTCGAATTGGCCTCGGCGGCGTTCCAGATCGCGATCGTGCTGGCGTCGGCGACCATCATCACCGGCATGATCTGGCTGGCCTGGATCTCGGCGCTGACGCTTGCGGCATCGCGATCACCGCGCTCGGCATCTTCAATCCGCAGCTGCTGCCGCTGCATTGGTATGGCAATGCGACGCGCGTGCTCCGCCATCTGCGAACGTGGAGCTTCGCTTCGCCCTACGATGCGGTGTGCCGATCAGCGCGCCTGGTGCACGCTCTTGCGGAAACGCTGGATCAGCCGCAGCGTGCGCGCCGACCAGCCTTCGCCGCTGCCGCGGAGAAGCTCCGCGATTCGTGCCTTGATCGGATCGACCAGCGCCTTGGCCTTGGCGCGCAGATCGATGACGAACTCGTAGAGCTTCTCGAACCAGTTCATCTCCAGAAGCTTCTGGCGCGTCACGTCGAAGATGAAGGCGGTGACGCCGACGCCGACGAATTTCGCGAACAGGATCGTGAAGATCGCGCTGGTCCAGTATTCGTGGGCGAGCAGCCACAGCCCGACCAGCTTGAGCGGAAACAGCGGGAGCACCGGCACGATGAAGACGATCAGCGTCATCGCCGGCGACAGCGCATCGACGCGCTCGGCGAGCCATTGCTTGAAAGTCCGCAGCGGAATGACCGCTACGAACCGGGCCACGATCGGCTCGAGGTGATCCCACAGCCAGGCCTCGATCAGGAAGACGATCGCGAGCAGGACCCAGAGCGGTTGCAGAAGGCGGCGCAGCATATGTTATCTCTGCCCGACCTTGAGCCGGGCGTCGATCACATATGGATCGCTCGCTTGCCGACTGCAAGCGCCGCTTCCTTGATCGCCTCCGAGCGGGTCGGATGCGCGTGGCAGGTGCGGGCCAGATCTTCCGCTGCACCGCCAAATTCCATCAAAACCGCAGCTTCGTGAATCATTTCACCGGCTTCGATGCCGATGATGTGCACGCCGAGCACGCGATCGGTCTTCGCATCTGCGAGAACCTTCACAAAGCCGTCAGTGGTCTGGTTGACCTTGGAGCGGCCGTTGGCGGTAAAGGGAAATTTACCGGAATTATAGGGGATTCCCGCCTGCTTCAGCTCTTCCTCGGTCTTGCCGACGGAGGCAACCTCGGGCGTGGTATACACAACACCTGGGATGACATCGTAGTTCACGTGGCCCGCCTGACCCGCGATGATCTCCGCACACGCCACGCCTTCGTCCTCGGCCTTGTGTGCGAGCATCGGACCGGCGACGACGTCGCCGATGGCATAGACGCCCTTCACGCTTGTGGAAAAGTGCGGATCGATCTGCACGCGGCCGCGATTGTCGAGCGCGACGCCGGCTTCTTTCAACCCGAGTCCATCGGTGTAGGGCACGCGGCCGATACAGACCAGCACGACATCGGCTTCCAGCGTTTCTGCGGTCCGCCCGCCGCCGGCTCGACAGCCGCGTCAGAGTCTTGCCTGAGGTATCGACCCCCGTGACCTTGGCGCCGAGCTTGAACTTGAAGCCCTGCTTTTCGAGAATGCGCTGGAATTGCCGCGCGATCTCGCCATCCATGCCCGGCAGGATGCGGTCGAGGAATTCGACCACGGTGACTTCGGCGCCGAGCCGGTGCCACACCGAGCCGAGCTCGAGCCCGATCACGCCGGCGCCGACGATCAACAGTTTGCCCGGCACCTTGTCGAGCGACAGCGCGCCGGTCGACGACACGATGCGCTTCTCGTCGATCTCGATGCCCTTCAGCCGCGCGATGTCGGAGCCGGTGGCGATCACGATGTTCTTTGTCTCGACCGTCTGGGTCTTGCCGTCGCTGCCCGTGACCTCGACCTTGCCGGCGCCGAGAATCTTGCCCTTGCCGTGGATGACGTCGATCTTGTTCTTCTTCATCAGGAAATCGACGCCCTTGACGTTGCCGTCGATGCCCTGCTGCTTGAAGTTCATCATCGCCGGCAGATCGAGCTTCGGCGCGGAGACGCTGACGCCCATCTTGGCAAAGGAATGCGCGGCCTCCTCGAACATCTCGGAGGCATGCAGCAGCGCCTTCGACGGCATGCAGCCGACATTGAGGCAGGTGCCGCCGAGCGTCGGGTTCTTCTCGACCACGGCGACCTTCATGCCGAGCTGCGCCGCGCGCACCGCGCAGACATAACCGCCGGGACCGGTACCGATGACGACGAGATCGTAACTGGCCATGATCTGAAATCCTGTAGCTCAGCTCTGTGACAGGGTGTTATCGCCCGCCCGAGACGTCGAGGATGGTGCTGGTCACGTAGGACGCCTCGTCCGACATCAGCCAGACGATGGCGTTGGCGATTTCCTCCGCGCTGCCGACGCGCTTCATCGGCACCATATGCGAGAGCCGATGGGCGCGATCGGGCTCGCCGCCGGAGGCATGAATTTCGGTATCGATCAGGCCGGGCCGGATGCGGCGACGCGGATGCCTTCGCCCGCGACCTCGTGGCCGAGGCCGATGGTGAAGGAATCGATCGCGCCCTTGGAAGCGGCATAGTCGACATAGGTGTTGGCGCCGCCGAGCTTGGCCGCGACCGACGACAGGTTGACGATGACGCCGCCCTTGCCGCCGTGTTTGGTCGACATCCGCTTCACCGCCTCGCGCGCGCAAAGGATGCGCCGGTGACATTGATCGCCATCACGCGCTGGATGCGCTCGGCCGACATCTCGTCGACGCGCACGCCGCTCTTGCCGACGATGCCGCCATTGTTGACCAGCGCGCCGAGCGTGCCGAACTTGTCGGCGGCCTCGAACATCTTGAGGATATCGCTCTCCTCGGCGACGTCGCATTTCACCGCGATCGCCTTGCCGTTCTTCGCGTTCGATGTCGGCAACCACTTCGCTTCGCGGCCTGGTTGCTGGCATAGCCGACCACGATCCGGAAGCCGCGCGCGGCCGCCGCAAGCGCGGTGGCGCGGCCGATGCCGCGGCTGCCGCCGGTGATAACAGCTACTCTATCCGTCAAACCTGCCCCCAACTCAGCCGCCGTCGCTCGCGCTGTGGCACGATCGAGCGTCAGATCCAGCACCAGCCGCGCCGGATCCTCCAGGCTCTCCTTGACCCGCACCAGGAAGGTCACGGCTTCCTTGCCGTCGATGACGCGGTGATCGTAGGACAGCGCCAGATACATCATCGGCCGCACCTCGATCTTGCCGCCGACCACCATCGGCCGCTCCTGGATCTTGTGCATGCCGAGAATGCCGGACTGCGGCGCGTTGAGGATCGGCGTCGACATCAGCGAGCCGTAGATGCCGCCATTGGTGATGGTGAAGGTGCCGCCCTGCATCTCGTCGATCTTGAGCTGGCCGTCGCGGGCGCGGCGGCCGAAATCGGCGATCGCCTTCTCGATGTCGGCGATCGACTTCTGGTCGCAGTCGCGCACCACGGGCACGACGAGGCCCTTGTCGGTGCCGACGGCGACGCCGACGTGGTAGTAGTTCTTGTAGATCAGGTCGGTGCCGTCGATCTCGGCGTTGACGGCCGGAATGTCCTTCAGCGCCTGCACGCAGGCCTTGGTGAAGAAGCCCATGAAGCCGAGCTTGGAGCCGTGCTTCTTCTCGAACACGTCCTTGTAGTGCGAGCGCAGCGCCATGACGTTGGTCATGTCGACCTCGTTGAAGGTCGTCAGCATCGCCGCGGTGTTCTGCACGTCCTTCAGGCGGCGCGCGATGGTCTGGCGCAGCCGCGTCATCTTCACGCGCTCTTCGCGCGCGGCATCGTCGGCCGGTGAGGGCGCGCGGACCTGCACGGCGGCCGCGGGCTGATTGACCGGGGTCGGCGCGGACGCCGCCTTCTCGATCGCCGCCAGCATGTCGCCCTTGGTGACGCGGCCATCCTTGCCGGAGCCCGGCACGGTCGAGGCATCGACGCCGCTCTCGGCCGAGAGTTTTCGCACCGAAGGCGCCAGCGGCGCATCCGACGGCGGCGCCTTCGGCGGCGGGCGCAGGCGCCGGCGCAGCGCGGCCGGAGACGGCGGTGGTGCAGCGGGCTTCGCGGCCGTGGGCAGCAGCGGCTGCGCCGTCGCGCCGTCATTGATCTGCCGAGCAGCGCGCCGACCGCGACCGTGTCGCCATCCTTGGCGGCGATCTCGCCGAGCACGCCGGCCGACGGCGCCGGCACCTCGATCGTGACCTTGTCGGTCTCGAGCTCGACCAACGGCTCGTCGACGGCGACGGCCTCGCCGGCCTTCTTGAACCAGCGGCCGATGGTGGCCTCGGTCACGGATTCGCCGAGCGTCGGAACGCGAATTTCAGTCATGGCTTGTTTCCTCAATAACCTGCGCGGTCATGCAATCAGTGGTCATCGCCCGCCATCGCGGAGGCGCGACGGCGGGGCATGACAATCGTTTCTCAGTTCAGCGCCTCGTCGAGCAACGCCTTGAGCTGTGCGAGATGCTTCGACATCAAACCGGTCGCGGTCGCCGCCGACGCGGCGCGTCCGGCGTAGCGCGGACGCTTGTTCGGCGCGTGGATCTGGTTCAGCACCCATTCCAGATAGGGCTCGATGAAGTGCCACGCGCCCATGTTGCGCGGCTCTTCCTGGCACCAGACGATCTCGGCGCCCTTGAAGCGGCCGAGCTCCATCACCAGCGCCTTCAGCGGCACCGGATAGAGCTGCTCGACGCGCATCAGGTAGATGTCGTCGACGCCGCGCTTCTCGCGCTCTTCGTAGAGATCGTAATAGACCTTGCCCGAGCACAGCACGACGCGGCGGATCTTGTCGTCCGGCACGAGCTTGATCTTCTCGTCCGGCAGCATTTGCGCGTCATCGTAGAGGATGCGGTGGAAGGTCGTATCCTTGCCGAGTTCGTCGAGCCGCGACACCGCGCGCTTGTGGCGCAGCAGCGACTTCGGCGTCATCAGGATCAGCGGCTTCCTGATCTCGCGATGCAGCTGGCGCCGCAGCGACGTGGAAGTAGTTGGCCGGCGTGGTCGGATAGACCACCTGCATGTTGTCTTCGGCGCACATCTGCAGATAACGCTCGAGCCGCGCCGAAGAATGCTCCGGTCCCTGCCCTTCATAGCCATGCGGCAGCAGGCAGACGAGGCCGGACATGCGCAGCCATTTGCGCTCGCCGGAGGAGATGAACTGGTCGAACAGCACCTGCGCGCCGTTGGCGAAGTCGCCGAACTGCGCTTCCCACATCGCGAGCGCATTCGGCTCGGCGAGCGAGTAGCCGTATTCGAAGCCGAGCACGGCCTCTTCCGACAGCAGCGAGTTGATGACCTCGTAGTGGCCCTGGTCGCCGCCGAGATGGTTGAACGGCGTGTAGCGGCTCTCGTCCTCCTGGTCGATCAGCACCGAATGGCGCTGCGAGAAGGTGCCGCGCTCGCAGTCCTGGCCGGACAGGCGCACGTGATGGCCTTCCTCCAGCAGCGTGCAGAACGCCAGCGCCTCGCCGGTCGCCCAGTCGATGCCGTCGCCGCTGTCGATCGCCTTGGTCGCGGTTGTCGAGGAAGCGCGCGATGGTGCGGTGAACGCGGAAGCCGTCCGGCACCTTGGTGATCTTGCGGCCGATCTCCTTCAGCACCGAGGTATCGACGCCGGTGATGCCGCGGCGCGCGTCTTCTTCCTGGTCGGCGATCTTGAAGCCGGCCCATTTGCCGTCGAGCCAGTCGGCCTTGTTCGGCTTGTAGCCGGTGCCGGCCTCGAACTCGGCATCGAGACGCGCGCGCCAGTCGGCCTTGGCCTTCTCGACCTCGCCTTCGGTGATCACGCCTTCGGCGATCAGCCGCTTGGCGTAGATCTCGACCGTGCCGGGATGCGCCGCGATCTTCTTGTACATCACCGGCTGGGTGAACGCCGGCTCGTCGCCTTCGTTGTGGCCGTGCCGGCGATAGCAGAACATGTCGATCACGACCGGCTTGTGGAATTTCTGCCGGAACTCGGTCGCGACCTTGGCGGCGAACACCACGGCTTCCGGATCGTCGCCGTTCACATGGAAGATCGGCGCGTCGATCATCTTCGCGACGTCGGACGGATAGGGCGAGGAGCGCGAGTAACGCGGATAGGTGGTGAAGCCGATCTGGTTGTTGACGATGAAATGCACGGAGCCGCCGGTGCGATAGCCCTTCAGGTCCGAGAGGCCGAAGCATTCCGCCACCACGCCCTGGCCGGCGAACGCCGCGTCGCCATGCATCAACAGCGGCATCACCGAAATGCGCTGGTCCGGCGGATCGCCATGCTGGTCCTGCTTGGCGCGCACCTTGCCGAGCACCACGGGATCGACGATTTCCAGATGCGACGGGTTCGCCGTCAGCGACAGATGGATGCGGTTGCCGTCGAACTCGCGATCCGAGGACGCGCCGAGATGGTACTTCACGTCGCCGGAGCCTTCGACCGCGTCGGGATTGGCCGAGCCGCCCTTGAATTCGTGGAACAGCGCGCGGTGCGGCTTGCCCATCACCTGGGTCAGCACGTTGAGGCGGCCGCGATGCGGCATGCCGACCACGACTTCCTTCACGCCGAGATTGCCGCCGCGCTTGATGATCTGCTCCAGCGCGGGGATCAGCGACTCAGCCCCGTCGAGGCCGAAGCGCTTGGTGCCGGTGAACTTGACGTCGCAGAATTTCTCGAAGCCTTCGGCCTCGATCAGCTTGTTGAGGATGGCGCGGCGGCCTTCGCGGGTGAAGCTGATCTCCTTGTCCGGCCCCTCGATGCGCTCCTGGATCCAGGCCTTCTGCGCGGCGTTGGAGATGTGCATGAACTCGACGCCGAGCGTCTGGCAGTAGGTGCGCTCGCAGATCGCGACGATCTCGCGCAGCGTGCCGTATTCGAGCCCGAGCACGTGATCGAGGAAGATCTTGCGGTCGAAATCGGCTTCCGCGAAACCGTAGGAGCGCGGATCGAGCTCTTCGCGGTTGCGCGGCGCCTCGATGCCGAGCGGATCGAGCTTGGCGTGGAAATGGCCGCGCATGCGGTAGGCGCGGATCAGCATCAGCGCGCGGACGGAGTCGCGCGTCGCCTGGTGCAGGTCGGCGGCAGTGACCTCGCCGCCCTTTGACGGTACCTTGGCCTGCGCCTTGGCGGCGATCTTGTCGCCGATCGCCTTCTCGACGTCGCCCAGTTGCCGTCGAGGGCGGAGGTGAGATCGTCTTGCGGGGTCAGCGGCCAGTTGTCGCGGCCCCAGGACGGGCCCTCGGCATTCTTGCGGACGTCGTCCGGGGCGTCCTTCAGGCTCTTGAAGAACTCCTGCCACTCGCCGTCGACGGAGGCCGGGTCCTTCTCGTAGCGGGCGTAGATGTCGTCGATGTAGGTGGCGTTGGTGCCCTGCAAAAACGATGAAAGGGCAAAGGCTGCGTTCGCGTCCTGACGAGACATGGATGGCGTCCTGGTGATTTCGGTTCGCGCGTAACAGACGGCGCAAAAATACACCGATCCCGGCAGATCGGCCGTATTGGCGAAGCCATACCCTATTTAGGACGAATGTTCTTGCCGAAAAGAACGAAGGACTGAATTAGCTTTTCAATTTTTCGGCAAGCGTCTGTCCGAGCCGCGCCGGCGACGGAGAGACCGTGATTCCGGCCGATTCCATCGCTGCCGTCTTCGATCCGGCGTCGCCCTTGCCGCCGGAGATGATCGCGCCGGCATGGCCCATGCGGCGGCCGGGAGGCGCGGTGACGCCGGCGATGAAGCCGACCATCGGCTTCTTGCGGCCGCGCTTGGCCTCGTCTTTCAGGAACTGGGCGGCGTCCTCCTCGGCGCTGCCGCCGATCTCGCCGATCATCACGATCGACTTGGTATTGGCGTCGCCCAGGAACATTTCCAGCACGTCGATGAACTCGGTGCCCTTGACCGGGTCGCCGCCGATGCCGACCGCGGTGGTCTGGCCGAGGCCTTCCTGGGTGGTCTGGAACACGGCCTCATAGGTCAGCGTGCCCGAGCGCGAGACGATGCCGACCGAGCCGGGCTTGAAGATGTTGGCCGGCATGATGCCGATCTTGCACTCGCCGGCCGTCATGACGCCCGGACAGTTCGGCCCGATCAGCCGCGACTTCGAGCCGGACAGCGAGCGCTTGACCTTGACCATGTCGAGCACCGGGATGCCCTCGGTGATGCAGACGATCAGCGGGATTTCGGCGTCGATCGCCTCGCAGATCGCGTCGGCCGCGCCCGGCGGCGGCACGTAGATCACGGACGCATCGGCGCCGGTCTTGGCGCGCGCCTCCTGCACCGTGTCGAACACGGGCAGGCCGAGATGGGTCGAGCCGCCTTTGCCGGGCGAGGTGCCGCCGACCATCTTGGTGCCGTAGGCGATCGCGGCTTCGGAGTGGAAGGTGCCGTTCTTGCCGGTAAAGCCCTGGCAGATGACCCTGGTGTTCTTGTCGATCAGGATGGACATGCGTTCGAATACTTTCGCTGGCAGCGTAATCAGGCGGGATTACTTGGCGGGATTATTTGGCGCGCTTGTAGGTGCCGGTGAGCACGTCGTTCCAGCCTTCGGCATCGGGCGAGAACTGGATCTTCATGTTGTAGGTATTGTCGTCGACGACCTCGTAGACATGGCGCGCATTGCCGCGCAGCGAGCCGCGCACCAGGATCAGCGACTTGGCGGCCCAGCCGCCGGAGGCCGGCGAAGGAGGATAGTAACCGAGGGAATCATGCCAGAACAATTTGTAGGTCCGGTCCTCGCGGTCGTAGGTGAACACGCCGTGGGTGGCAAAACTCTCCTTGCCGTCGCGCATCTGGCGCGCGTCCTGGATCAAATAGAAGCCGTTGAGGTCCATGCGCGCCACGACCCTCGAGGTCGCGGGCCCGCCCGCATTCCAGCGCGACGGAAACACCATCTCCTCGCCGTTCCATTCGCCGGCGAACACCGAAAGCTTGCGATGCTCCTCGAGCGGCGACGGCGCGGCGAGATGGTCGGCCATGGCGATTAGCTCCCTTTGACGGCCTTCACGATCTTCTGCGCGGCGTCGTCGAGATTGTCGGCCGGCAGCACGTTCAGTCCGGATTCGCGGATGATCTTCTTGCCCTGCTCGACATTGGTGCCTTCGAGCCGCACCACCAGCGGCACGGTGAGGCCGACCTCGCGCACCGCGGCGGTGACGCCCTCGGCGATCACGTCGCACTTCATGATGCCGCCGAAGATATTGACCAGGATGCCCTTCACATTGGGATCGGCGGTGATGATCTTGAACGCGGCGGCCACCTTCTCCTTGCTGGCGCTGCCGCCGACGTCGAGGAAATTGGCAGGCGCCATGCCGTAGAGCTTGATGATGTCCATGGTCGCCATGGCCAGTCCCGCGCCGTTGACCATGCAGCCGATGGTGCCGTCGAGCGTGACGTAATTGAGATCGTATTTCGAGGCCTCGATCTCCTTGGCATCCTCTTCGGTTTCGTCGCGCAGCGTCGCGACCTCGGGATGCCTGAACATCGCATTGTCGTCGAACGACACTTTCGCGTCGAGCACGCGGAGCTGGCCCTGCTTGGTGACGACCAGCGGATTGATCTTCGAGCATCGCCATGTCCTTGGCGACGAAGGCGGCATAGAGCTGGCTGACGAGCTTCTCGGCCTGCTTGGCGAGATCGCCGGTGAGATTGAGCGCCTTCGCAACCGTGCGGCCATGATGGCCCATGATGCCGGTGGCGGGATCGACGGAGAAAGTGACGATCTTCTCGGGCGTGTTGTGTGCGACGTCCTCGATGTTGACGCCGCCTTCGGTCGACACCACGAACGAGACTTCAGAGGTTTCGCGGTTGACCAGGATCGAGAGATAGAACTCCTTGTCGATGTCGGAGCCGTCCTCGATGTAGAGGCGGTTGACCTGCTTGCCATGCGCGCCGGTCTGCACCGTCACCAGCGTTGCGCCGAGCATCTGCTTGGCGAACTGGCTGACTTCGTCCGGCGACTTGGCGATGCGGACGCCGCCCTTGTCGCCGGCGGAGGCTTCCTTGAACTTGCCCTTGCCGCGGCCGCCGGCATGGATCTGGCTCTTCACCACCCAGATCGGACCGGGCAGCTTTTTCGCCGCGGCCTCGGCGTCTTCGGCCTTCAGCACCGGCACGCCCTTTGAGATCGGCACGCCGAACTCGGCAAGCAGCGCCTTGGCCTGATATTCGTGGATATTCATTGCGGACGCTCCCCGAACCCTGCAGCGAATTCTGCTGAATTCACCCTGATTTTAGGTCTGGCATACCATATACCAAGATAGTTGCAAGGGCCGAGCTCTGGCAGATCCCGGCCCCGGCCGCAGGAACCTCACCGGCCGAGCAGATCGGGCGCGATCTTCTTGCAGGCGTCGACCAGGCCCTGCACGGCCGACACCGACTTGTCGAAGGCCTCGCGGTCCTTGCCGGCAAGATCGATCTCGACGATGCGCTCGACGCCCTTGGAGCCGATCACCACGGGCACGCCGACATACATGTCC
Organism: uncultured Alphaproteobacteria bacterium; assembly: GCA_963821965.1. GTDB lineage: Bacteria > Pseudomonadota > Alphaproteobacteria > Rhizobiales > Xanthobacteraceae > Bradyrhizobium. The sequence continues at coordinate 512,008 of CAWGFY010000010.1, read as the reverse complement.
TTCACGTTGTACTCGCCGTTGAGATAGGCGGCGCAGGGCAGCACGCGCTTCTTGTCCCTCATGTAGCTCTCGGCCATCGCAATCGCGGAGGCCGCCGGCGCATAGAAAGCCGAGCCGGTCTTGAGCAGGTTGACGATCTCGGCGCCGCCGTTGCGGGTGCGATCGACGATCTCGTCGATCCGCGCCTGCGAGGTCCAGCCCATCTTGACGAGATCGGGCAGCGGGATGCCGGCGACGGTGGAGTAGCGCGTCAGCGGAACCATGGTGTCGCCATGGCCGCCGAGCACGAAAGCGGTGACGTCCTCGACCGAGACGTTGAATTCGTCGGCGAGGAAATAGCGGAAGCGCGAGGAATCCAGCACGCCGGCCATGCCGACCACCTTCTTGTGCGGCATGCCGGAGGCCTTCTGCAGCGCCCACACCATCGCATCGAGCGGGTTGGTGATGCAGATGACGAAGGCGTCGGGCGCGTATTTCTTGATGCCGGCGCCGACCTGCTCCATCACCTTGAGATTGATGGAGAGCAGATCGTCGCGGCTCATGCCGGGCTTGCGCGGCACGCCGGCGGTGACGATGCAGACCTTTGCGTTGTCGAGCGCCTCATAGGAATTGGCGCCGGTGTAATGCGCATCGAAGCCGTCGACCGGCGAGGACTGCGCGATGTCGAGCGACTTGCCCTGCGGCACGCCCTCGGCGATGTCGAACATCACGACGTCACCGAGCTGTTTCAGGCCGATGAGGTGAGCCAGCGTACCGCCGATCTGACCGGAGCCAATCAAGGCAATCTTGTCGCGCGCCATGGGAAATCCTTTAGAACCCGAACGGGAAGAGGTGGGAAGGTGGGGTTTCGTTAGCCCTTTCGAGGAGGGCGTTCAAGTCGGCCTTTGCCTATTCGACTAGTGCGGTGGATTTGACATTCGCTTCAGTGTTGCTGTGAGTTCTCCAAGCGAATGTCAAATCCAAAACCGCACTAGAATCTTATATTTGCTAGTGTCCTTCCGATCCTGACATTCGTAACGAGCGCCCCCGATACTGACACGAATGTCAGGATCGGGACACTAGCTGGCATCCGGAGGCACGCCGCGGCAGACGCGGCGGTCAGGTTTCGACCAGACCCGTGGTGGAGCCGCTGGCGGACGAGTCCTTCCGGCCGTGAGGCAAGGCCAGATAGGATTCCGAACTCATTTCAATCAGGCGCGACGAGGTGCGTTTGAACTCGTTGGCCTCGTTGCCATCAGTCGCAAGATAGAGCGACACCGGATCGGCCGCGGCAGAGGCCAACAGCTTCACCGCATTGTCATAAAGCGTGTCGATCAGTGAGATGAAACGCTTGGCGGCGTTGCGTTCGGGATAATCCATCACCGGGATGTGGTCGACCAGGATGGTGTGATAGTCGCGCGCCAGCCGCAGATAGTCGCTTGCGGCGAGCGGCGCCTCGCAGAGATCGGCAAAGGCGAAGCGGGCCACGCCTTGCGCAGAACACGGCACATGCAAAATGCGGCCCTTGATCGAAATATCGCGCGGCTTGCACGGCGCATTGCCGGTCATCTTCGCCCACGCCTTGTTGAGCGCGCCGGAAGCTTCGCCATCGTCGGGCACCAGCCACATCTTGACGCCCGTCAACTTCTCCAGCCGGAAATCGGTGCGCGCATCGAGCCGCATCACGTCCATGTGCGCTTCGATCTGCGCGATGAAGGGCAGGAACAGCGCGCGGTTCAAGCCGCCCTTGTAGAGATCCTCGGGCGCGACATTGGACGTCGCCACCACCACGGTGCCGAACTCGAACAGTTTGGCGAACAGGCGGCCGAGGATCATCGCATCCGCGATGTCGGTGACGTGAAACTCGTCGAAGCAGAGCAGCCACGCTTCGTTGAAGATCGCATTTGCAGTGAGCGTAATGACATCGCTGTCGGCAAGGTGGCCGAGAGAGATGCTCTTGCGATAGGCATAGATGCGCTCGTGCACGTCGGCCATGAACTCGTGGAAATGCGCGCGGCGCTTGTGCTCGACGGGACTGGTCTGGAAGAACAGATCCATCAGCATGGTCTTGCCGCGGCCGACTTCGCCGTGGATGTAGAGGCCGCGCGGCGGCTCCTCGTCCTTGTCGCGGAACAGCCGGCCAAGCAGGCGCTGCTTGCGCGCGGGCTTGTATCGGACGAGCCGCTGCTCCAGCGCGGCAAAGGCATCGGCGAGCCCAGCCTGCGCCGCGTCGCGCTCGATCGTGCCTGAGGAGACCAGGGCCTGATAATGCTGCCGGAAGGAGTTCGGGCGTGGTGAGCATGGCCCTTTACGGCCTCAGCCGGGCGCAAATTGCAAGCCGAGAATTGGGGCTGGGGGTATCTGTTTCTCGTGTCCCGGACGCGGCGCAGCGTTCTTCACGGTGCGCCGCTGGGCCGGGATCCAATTATTTTCAGAATCTTCATGGGCCCCGGATCAGCAGCGCAACGCTCGAGTCTGTCGGCGGCGCACACCAGTGTATGGTTGCGCGTTGCGCTGCATCCGGGGCACGGGGCGCCTCTACGCACTCAACGCGTAGGAATCCTCGACCACATAGGGTCCGCCGCCGGTGGAGGCGCGCGCGGAGAACAGCACGAAGCGCTCGACAGTAAACACCTTGCTCGGAAAGTAGCCGCGCACCGAGAGATAGTCGGCGACGTCCTGGCTCGAGGCGTCGTGCAACCGCGCCAGGGTCACGTGCGGGGTGAACTTGCGGCCTTCCGGATCCAGCCCGATCCGTTGCATCAGCCGTTCCAGCTCGGCCTGCAGCTCGATCAACGGCCGGCTCGGTTCGACGGTGGCGACCACCGCGCGCGGCTTGCGGCCGCCGAAGCTGGTCAGCCCCTGCACCTTGACGTCGAACGGTTTGCGGTTGACCCGAAACAGCATCGAGGCGATCTCGCTGGCCGAGATGCCGTCGATATCGCCGATGAAGCGCAGGGTGACGTGATAATTTTCGGGATCGATCCAGCGGGCGCCGGGAAGGCCGCCTCGCAATCCGGAAAGCGTCTGGCCGATTTCGGCCGGAATTTCCAGTCCAGTAAACAAACGCGGCATCGTTGGGACTCCCGATGCTTGGGTTTGACGCCGCAAATCATAGCGCAAACCCCTAAACAATTCCCGATGACGAATCACCGACGGCTATTTTGTACCTGAGTTGTGTGACTCTGCGAAGCACGATGCGTTAACTGTGCGGAAACCTCCGTGAATAGCGTTGAGGATCAGGGTTACGTTGCCTGCGTTCAGTGAGCCTGCTCTTTGATTGTGCCGAGGAATGCCTCGACGGTAGGCAAGATGGTCTTGACGATGATGTCGACGCCCGCGGGTGTCGGGTGAATGCCGTCGGCCTGGTTGAGCTTGGCATCCGCAGCGACGCCGTCAAGGAAGAATCGATAGAGCGGCACGCCGAAGGATTTCGCCAGATCCGGATAGATCGCATTGAAGCGATCGGCGTAATCCTTGCCATAGTTCGGCGGCGCCAGCATGCCGCACAGAAGCACGGGAACGCCGCGCGCTTTCAAACGCGTCAAAATGTCTGACAGCGCCGCCCTGGTGACTGCGGGATCGGTGCCGCGCAACGCATCGTTGGCGCCGAGCTCGACGATCACGCCCTGGGTTCCCTCCGGAACCGACCAGTCCAGCCGGTCCCGGCCGCCCGAGGCAGTGTCGCCGGACACCCCGGCATTGCCGATATCGACCGCTATCCCCTTGTCTCTCAATGCTTTCTGAAGCTTGGCCGGGAACGCGTCGGCCGCCGACAGGCCAAGCCCGGCCGACAGGGAATCGCCGAGCACCACGAGCTTCATCGGCTTGACGTCGTCCGCGAGCGCTGCGTGCGCGAGCGTCATGTCCAGCGCGGTCAAGGCCAGCATCAACACAAGGATGTGCGCGAACAGGGTATGCCGCCCCTCGACCCCGCGTGCGAATGTGCCATATGACCGGGCCATGGACAGCCTCATCGAATCTCCCTCGCTCGCCGGCGCGGCCGCCGACACCATTACCATCACAGGCGTCAATCTCTCGCTCGGCAGCGGCGCCGCGCGCGTTCATATCCTGAAAGACATCAGCCTGCGCGTCGGCTCCGGCGAGGCGATCGGCCTGATCGGGCCTTCGGGGTCGGGCAAATCCACGCTGCTGATGGTGATGGCGGGCCTCGAACGTCCTGACAGCGGAGAGGTGGTGGTCAACGGCACGCCTTTCAATGCCCTCGACGAGGACGCGCTGGCGCGCTTCCGCGGCCGTCAGGTCGGCATCGTCTTCCAGTCCTTTCATCTGATCCCGACCATGACCGCGCTGGAGAACGTCGCGGTGCCGCTCGAACTCGCGGGCGATCCGGATGCGGGCAAGCGCGCGGCGCACGAGCTTGCATCGGTCGGCCTCGGCGACCGCCTGCATCATTATCCGACGCAACTTTCCGGCGGCGAGCAGCAGCGCGTCGCGCTGGCGCGCGCGCTCGCGCCCGATCCCGCGATCCTCGTCGCCGACGAGCCGACCGGCAATCTCGATGAAGCCACGGGCAAGCAGATCGTCGATCTGCTCTTCACCAAGCATGCCGAGCGCGGCATGACGCTGGTGCTGGTGACGCACGACACCGCGCTGGCGCAGCGCTGCGATCGCGTGGTGCGGCTGCGCTCGGGCCGCATCGAGGCGGCCGGCTCCGATCACATCAAGGCGTCATGAGCGTCGCTTCGGAAAGCATCGGCAGCGTCGCCGCCGCACCTGCAGGCAGCGGACGCATGGTCTCGCTCAGCCTGCGTTACGCGCTTGCGCGAATTGCGCGGCGGCTTGCGCGGCTTCTACGTCTTCATTGCCTGCATCGCGCTCGGCGTGATGGCGATCGCGGGTGTCGGCTCGGTTGCGGCCAGCCTCGGCGAAGGGCTGGCGCGCGAGGGCCGCAACCTGCTCGGCGGCGACGTCGCCTTCGTGCTGTTCCAGCGCGAGGCCAAGCCGCAGGAACTCGCCTTCCTGCGCTCGCGCGGCGACCTCTCCGTGATCGCGACCTTGCGCGCGATGGCGCGCGCCGCTGACGGCCGGCTCGCGCTGGTGGAAATGAAAGCGGTCGATGGCGCCTATCCGTCGCTCGGCGAGTTGACGCTCAATCCCAAACTTCCGCTCGAGGACATCCTCGAACAGCGCGACGGCGTGTTCGGCGCCGCGGCCGATCCGACCTTGCTGGCGCGGCTCGATCTCAAGATCGGCGACAAGGTCAATGTCGGCGACGCCACCTTCCAGATCCGTAGCGCGGTCGAGGCCGAACCGGACAAGCTCGGCGTCGGCGTGGGCTTCGGTCCGCGCTTCCTGATCAGCGAAACGGCGCTGCGCGCCACCGGCCTGTTGCAGCCGGGAAGCCTGGTGCGCTGGAATTACCGGCTAAAACTGCCCGAAAATGCCGCCGACGATCGCGCCATGGCCGCACTGATCGACGATGCGCGGCGCGCTGCGCCCGAAGCCGGCTGGGAGGTTCGCAGCCGCGCCAACGCCTCGCCCGGACTCGAACGCACGATCAGCCGCTTCACGCAGTTCCTGACACTGGTCGGCCTTGCCGCGCTGCTCGTCGGCGGCGTCGGCGTCGCCAACGCGGTGAAGAGCCACATCGATCGCAAGCTCGAGGTGATCGCCGCGTTCAAGGCGCTCGGCGCCACCGGCCGCGACGTGTTCGCGATCTACCTGACGCAGGTCATGCTGCTCGCCGGTGTCGGTTCGGTGATCGGCCTTGCCGCCGGCGCGTCGCTGCCCTTTGTCATTGTCGGGCTGTTCGGCAAATTGCTGCCGCTGCCGGTGGTGCCGGCCGTGCATCCCGACGAACTCGCGCTATCTTTTGTGTACGGCCTGCTCACCGCGCTCGCCTTCGGCCTCTGGCCACTCGGCCGGGTGCACGACGTACCTGTCGCGGCGCTGTTCCGCGAAGCCGTCGTCGCCGAATGGCATCGTCCGCGCTGGCGCTATCTCGCGCTGATGGCGATCGTGATCGCGCTATTGATCGCGGTCGTGATCGGGCTTGCCTATGACAAGCGGATCGCGGCGGTGTTCGTCGCGTCGTCGGCGGTCGTGTTCGCGGTCCTGCGCGGTGTCGCCTGGGCCGTCATGGCGGGAGCACGCCACCTGCCGCGCACGCGTTCGACCATGCTGCGGCTTGCGGTTACGAACATCCATCGGCCCGGCGCGTTGACGCCATCGGTGGTGCTGTCGCTCGGCCTCGGACTCGCAGTGCTCGTCACCATCACCCAGATCGACGGCAATCTGCGCCGGCAATTTCTGGCGGCGCTGCCGGAGCATGCCCCGTCATTCTATTTCATCGATATCCCCTCTTCCGAAGCCGACCATTTTGCGGCCTTCCTGCAGACAACCGAGCCGCAATCGACCGTCGAGGACGTGCCGATGCTGCGCGGGCGCATCGTCGCCGCGCGCGGCGTGCGCGCCGAAGAGCTGAACCCGTCGACCGATGCCGAATGGGTGCTGCAGAGCGACCGCGGCCTGACCTATACCGGCGAAGTCCCGAAAGGCTCGAAGGTCGTCGAGGGCGAATGGTGGGGACCGAACTACAGCGGCCCGCCGCTGGTCTCGATCGAGAAGAAGATCGCCGACGGTTTGCACCTCAAGCTCGGCGACGAGATCGTCGTCAATGTGCTCGGCCGCGACATCCCGGCGAAGATCGGCAATATGCGCAACATCGACTGGCAGGGGCTTGGCATCAACTTCGTCCTGGTGTTCTCGCCCAACGCCTTCAAGGGCGCGCCACATACCCACATCGCGACGCTGACCGAGCCGCATCCGAGCGCCGCGGAGGATGCCCGCATCATCAAGGAAGTGGCGGCGAGCTATCCGATGGTGACGAGCGTGCGGGTGCGCGAGGTGATGCAGACGATCGGAGCGGTCGTGACCAATCTGGCGCTGGCGATCCGCGGCGCCAGCGCCGTGACGCTGATCTCCGCGATCCTGGTGCTCGGCGGCGCGCTCGCCGCCGGTCATCGTCATCGCGTCTATGACGCCGTCATCCTGAAGACGCTTGGCGCCACGCGCGCGCGGCTGCTCGGCGCCTATGCGCTGGAATATCTCCTGATCGGACTGGCCACGGCCGTGTTCGGCGTGATCGCAGGCTCCGTCGCGGCATACTTCATCGTGACGCGGCTGATGACGTTGAGTTTCGTCTGGGAGGCCAGCAGTGCGGCCGCCGTGGTCGCTTCCGCACTGATCGTCACCGTCGGTCTCGGCCTTGCCGGCACGCTGCTCGCGCTGAACCAGAAGCCTGCGACAGTGCTGCGCAATCTATGACAAATTGAAGCACACGCTAGTGGAGCGGATTTGACGTTTGCTCCCTGCCGGCCGCGCACTCCCAAGCGAACGTCAAATCCAAAGCTCCACTAGAATCAATATTTTCCAGTGGTCCTTGGATTCCAACATTCGCAAAAGTACCCGCGGCAATGGGATGCGAATGTTGGAATCGGACCACTAGCGAAGGTTAACGCTGCGGCCCGGGCATTTTCCCGCGGTCTTTATGAGATTTATATTGTTTATGGAACGCCGGATTTGCCCCGCTACGCGACGGAGAGCGACAAACAGCCGCGCGTAGGAGCCGTACGCCGCTATGGTAGTTTGTACAGGAAATGCCCACATAGCAGCGTGGGTCAGATGGCGCGGCTTGATGACACAAAATTAATGTCGGCAGGCCACGTAAATCTGAGATAGGGTTTCACCACCCGGCGAGGCGAAAGCTTACACGAAGCTTACACGGGCGCATCCGCCGGACAACCAACGGGAATTCGACCATGTCGGACTTTGACCGTAACTACGCATCTCCTTTCGGCCGGGCTGCCGGGCGTGCTGACGCCGCGGTCGTCGACGCCGGCCTGCGCGCATACATGCTGCGCATCTACAACTACATGAGCGTTGGGCTGGCCATCACCGGCCTCGCCGCGCTCGGCATCTACATGGCGGCGGTGACGGACGGCTCCATCTGCAGATGCGATCCGCGTCGGAAAGCTCTTTCTGACGCCGTTCGGCTACGCGATGTTCGTGAGCCCGCTGAAATGGCTGTTCATGCTCGCGCCGCTCATCATGGTGTTCGTCATCTCGGCCGGCATCAACCGCCTGGCGCCTTCAACCGCCCAGATGCTGTTCTGGGTATTCTCGGCGCTGATGGGCGTCTCGCTGTCGTCGATCTTCCTGGTGTATACCCACACCTCGATCGTGCGGGTGTTCTTCATCACCGCGGCGACCTTCGGCGCGCTGAGCCTGTATGGCTACACCACGAAGCGTGACATGACCGGGATGGGATCGTTCCTGTTCATGGGCCTGATCGGCATCATCATCGCGAGCCTGGTCAACCTGTTCCTGGCCAGCTCGATGCTGCAGTTCATCGTGTCGGTCGTCGGCGTGATGGTGTTCGCGGGCCTCACCGCCTGGGATACGCAGCGGCTGAAGAACGAGTACATCTACGGCTACGCCTCTGCCGGCGGTGACGTGGCGGAGCGCGCGGCGATCACCGGCGCACTGTCGCTGTACCTGAACTTCATCAACCTGTTCACGCTGCTGTTGCAGCTGCTCGGCCAGCGCGACTGACGCGCTCGACCTGAGACGAACGCGAAACCCCGGCCATTCGGCCGGGGTTTTTGTTTATACACCTCCTCGTCATGGCCGGGCTTGACCCACGAGTGTCCGGTTTAGAAATTCGAGAGTCATTGCAAGTGGTTGAAACGACTTTGGTTCACAGTATTCGCTGGCAATCTTGACACGCGATTGCGAACTTGAGTCATTTGAATCACTTGAGTCTCTTAACCGGACACTCGTGGGGCTTGACCCGGCCATCCACGTCTCGGGTTCAACGAGCAAGGAAAGACGTGGATGCCCGGCACGAGGCCGGGCATGACGACATTGATTGGGGCGACTACGCTGATATCTTCGTCCCATGTCCTCGCCCGAAATCCGGCCCGCCACCGAGGCCGACCTGCCCGTCGTCACCAAAATCTACGAGCATGCGGTGCTTCATGGCACCGCGACATTCGAGTTGATCCCGCCAGATCTTGCCGAGATGACGCGCCGCTTCAAATCGCTGGCGGATGGCGGCTTCCCGTATCTCGTCGGCGTGCTCGACGGCCGCGTCGCCGGCTACGCCTATGCCGGTCCGTACCGGCCGCGGCCGGCCTATCGCTTCACGGTGGAAAATTCGATCTATCTCGACCCTGCCATTCATCGGCGCGGCGTCGGCCGCGTGCTGCTGCAAAGCCTGATCGACGAGTGCGAGAAGCGGGGCTACCGGCAGATGATCGCGGTGATCGGCGACTCCGCCAATGCCGGATCGATCGGCGTGCACGCGCGTTGCGGATTCCAGATGATCGGGACCCACCCGAATGTCGGGCTCAAATTCGGTCGTTGGCTCGACACCGTGATGATGCAGCTCCCGCTCGGCGAGGGTGCAGCGACGGTGCCTGCCCCCGAGACCTAAACCAGCGCCAGCTTGCGATCGATGACGAGCAGCACGCGCTCCAGTTCGTGGCCGCGGCGCAGGATCAGCCCGGTCGCCGAGATCACGCTGTACATGCCTTGCTTGCGCGTCAGCCGCGGATCCTTCTCGATCCGGTAGATCGGTATTTCGGAGGAGCGGCGAAACACCGAGAACACCGCGCGGTCTTTGAGGAAATCGATCGCGTAGTCGCGCCACTCGCCGTCGGCGACCATGCGGCCGTAGAGATTGAGAATGCGATGCAGTTCGAGGCGGTTGAACGTCACCCGGTTCGGCAGGGAACCGTGATTCGCAGCGGCCCGCGCCGCTGCGTGACTTCCGCTTGGATCGGCATCCTCCGACATCAGACTCATGGAGCGCCTCCTGTCATGGCTAGTGCGGTGGATTTGACATTCGCTGAAGTATGCCCGCGAGTTCGAATGGCGAATGTCAAATCCAAAACCGCACTAGAATCATATCGTTGCCAGTGTCCCTTTGGTTCTGACATTCGTAAACGAGTCCGTCGCGACGTGATACGAATGTCAGAACCCGGACACTGGAACATGATTGCGCTAACCGACGCCGTCCGCAAGGGTTCCTTGGGCGCATATTTTCGCGCCAAAACGCGGCGAATTGTCCGGTCCGCGCCGTCACGGGATCGTTAGCGGAATCACAATACAGCCCTTTTTCCGCCAACCGCCTGCCGCGCTGGATTGCGAGAAACACTGCACTGCGTTGGCCCGGTTCTTTCGGTTTCGGATTCCTCAGCCCCCAGCCCCCCGAGATCGTCGGGACCGGGCCTAGCGCAGCAAATCAAAGGGCCAACGTCAGTTGGCCCTTTTTTTGTTTGCGGCATGCTTCTCAGCCGAAAGACTAAGGCGCGAATCGGCACCGCCCGAATCGCGAGGCGCGGTCCGAATCAGATCCGGCGATTTCCGAGAGATCAGTGCAGCGACGTGTAGGCCGCGCCCAGCATGGGACCGGGTTTGTCGCGATTGCCGTCCTGGACCAGGACTGCGGCGCCGTCGACGCCGTCATGCGCCACGCTGTCGAGCGAAACGGTCCAACTCTCGGGCTTGCCGTTCCAGTCGCCGACCTTCACGAGGTTGCGCACCACGTTGTAGTAGGTCAGCTCGCGTCCGCGATTCTCGCCGCGACCGACCGAGATCGGCACAGCCTTGGAGATTCCACACAGCCAGACCTCGCCGTGCGATGCGGCGTGAATCTTGTTGGCCGCCGCGACCGATACGGTGATCTGCTTGCCGGATTGCGTCATCGTCACCGGCACCGACATCACGCCGTCGGTCTTGTTGGTGGCGCCAATCGCGGTCTCGATGCTCTCGCGATCGCTGCCGATGACGTGTGTCTCACCGTTGATCACGGCTTGCGGCGTGTAAACCTCGCGATCGCCACGCACTTTCGAATAGGCCTTCTGGCGCGCGGTGAACCGCGAATTGGCGAGCGTATCCTTCCAGCCGAGATAATCCCAATAGTCGATCGGCATGCTGAGCGCGATGATGGAGGGATCTTTCGCAAGCTCGCCGATGATCTTGTCGGCGGGCGGACAGGACGAGCAACCCTGCGAGGTGAACAATTCCACCACCGCACGCGGGTCGGCGGCATGGGCGGGCCGGATGACGGCGACGATCGCGCAGATGCCAAGCGCACTCGACCAGCGCGAGATCGAACTATGGGCCATCATCACTGCCATACTGTCACAGCCAGATTCCGTGTTTTTACGGGGTCCGCTTGCCCCAAAAGCAATGAGGCGGCCTCATCCATAGGCCGCCTCATCTTTAGTCGCTACTCACTTCGAAGTGAGCCGCCGATCACATCTTCGCCTAGTGCCCAGATCGGCGGCGCTAGGCCGCGAGTTTGCGCAGCACATAATGCAGGATGCCGCCGTTCCTGTAGTAGTCGAGCTCGTCGAGCGTATCGATACGACACAGCAGCGACACGCGCTGCAGCGCGCCATCGCCGGAGACGATCTCGGCCGTGAGCTTCTGACGCGGCTTCAGATCGCCCTGCAGGCCGCGGATCGTGACCGTCTCGTCGCCCTTGAGCCCGATCGACTGCCACGAGGTGCCTTCCTCGAAGGTCAGCGGCAGCACACCCATGCCGACCAGGTTCGAGCGATGGATGCGCTCGAAGCTCTGGCAGATCACGGCGCGCACGCCGAGCAGGCGCGTGCCCTTCGCGGCCCAGTCGCGCGATGAGCCGTTGCCGTATTCGGCGCCGGCAAACACCACCAGCGGCACGTTCTCCTGCTGGTACTTCATCGCGGCCTCGTAGATCGACATCTGCTCGCCGTCGGGCCAGTGTCTGGTGAGGCCGCCTTCCGGGATGTTGCCGTCGGCGCCCTTCAGCATGAAGTTTTTGATGCGGATATTGGCGAAGGTGCCGCGCATCATCACCTCGTGATTGCCGCGCCGCGTGCCGTATTGGTTGAAGTCGGCGGGCCGCACCTGATGCTCGCTGAGGAACTTGCCAGCGGGCGAGGTCAGCTTGATCGAGCCGGCCGGCGAGATGTGGTCGGTGGTGATCTTGTCGCCGAACATCGCGAGAATCCGCGCGTCGACCACGTCCTTCACCGGCTCGGGCTGCTTCTTCATGCCCTCGAAGTAAGGCGGGTTCTGCACATAGGTCGACGACATGTTCCAGCGATAGGTTTCGCTGTCGGTGGTCTTGATCTTGCGCCAGTTGCCGTCACCCTTGAACACGTCGGCATATCGCTTCTTGAAGATCTGTGCCGTGACGTATTTCTTCATGTAGGCGTTGATTTCCTTCGCCGTCGGCCAGATGTCCTTGAGGTAAACCGGCTTGCCGTCCTTGCCTTCGCCGAGCGGCTCGGTCGCGAGATTCTTCTTGACGGTACCGGCAAGCGCATGCGCCACCACCAGCGGCGGCGAGGCGAGATAGTTCGCCTGCACGTCGGCGCTGACGCGGCCTTCGAAGTTGCGGTTGCCGGAGAGCACGGCGGCGGCAACGATGCCGTTGTCGTTGATCGATTTCGAAATCTCGTCCGGCAGCGGACCGGAATTGCCGATGCAGGTGGTGCAGCCGAAACCAACGAGGTTGAAGCCGACCTTGTCGAGATCCTCCTGCAGGCCGGAGTTGGCGAGATATTCGGCGACGACCTGGCTACCCGGCGCCAGCGAGGTCTTCACCCAAGGCTTGGCCTTCAATCCCTTCGCCGCCGCCTTGCGCGCGAGCAGGCCCGCGCCGATCAGCACGCTCGGGTTCGAGGTGTTGGTGCACGAGGTGATTGCGGCGATCACCACGTCGCCATGGCCGAGATCGAAGTCGCGGCCTTCCACCGCATAGCGCTTCGAGGCATCGGCTGCCTTCTTGTATTCGCTCGCCATCGCCGCGGCGAAACCTTCGCCCACCGATGGCAGTGCGATGCGGCCTTCCGGGCGCTTCGGCCCCGCCATCGACGGCACGACGTCGCCGAGGTCGAGGGTCAGCGTTTCCGTGAACACCGGGTCGGTCGACTTGTTGTTGCGGAACAGGCCCTGCGCCTTCGCATAGGCCGAGACCAGGGCGACGCGGTCCGACTTGCGGCCCGAGGTCTTGAGATAATCGATGGTCGCGGCATCGACCGGGAAGAAACCGCAGGTCGCGCCGTATTCGGGCGCCATGTTGCCGATGGTGGCCTTGTCCGCGACCGAGAGATGATCGAGACCGGGGCCGTAGAACTCGACGAACTTGCCGACCACGCCGAGCTTGCGCAGCATCTGCGTGACCGTCAGCACGAGATCGGTCGCGGTGACGCCTTCCTTGAGCTGACCCTTGAGCTTGAAGCCGACCACGTCAGGCAGCAGCATCGACAGCGGCTGGCCGAGCATGCAGGCTTCCGCCTCGATGCCGCCGACGCCCCAGCCCAGCACGGCGAGGCCGTTGACCATGGTGGTGTGCGAGTCGGTGCCGACCAGCGAGTCCGGATAGGCGACTTCGAAATTGCCGGTCTTCTTGCCGACCGTCAGCTTCTCCTTCTTCGTCCACACCGTCTGCGCCAGATATTCGAGATTGACCTGGTGGCAGATGCCGGTGCCGGGCGGCACCACGGAGAAATTCGAGAACGCGCGCTGACCCCATTTCAGGAACTCGTAACGCTCCTGGTTCTGCTTGTATTCCTCGACCACGTTCTTGGCGAAAGCCTTGTTGTCGCCGAAGAAGTTCACGATCACGGAGTGATCGATGACCAGATCGACCGGCACCAGCGGATTGATCTTCTCGGCATCGCCGCCGAGACTTTGCATTGCGTTCCTCATCGCCGCGAGATCGACCACGGCGGGGACGCCGGTGAAATCCTGCATCAGCACGCGTGCCGGGCGGAAGGCGATCTCATGCTCAAGCTTGCGCTTCTTCAGCCATTTCGCGACCGCCTCGATGTCCGCCTTCTTGACCGTGCGCCCGTCTTCATTGCGCAGGAGATTCTCGAGCAGCACCTTCATCGAATAGGGCAGCCTGGAAATGCCCTTCAGACCGTTCTTCTCGGCGGCGGGCAGGCTGTAATAGACGTAGGTCTTGCCGCCAACCTTGAGGGTCTTCTGGCATTTGAAGCTGTCGAGCGAGGTCATGTTAGGAATCCCAATTTATCGTTGTACCCGATAAGGGTATTTAGACACCGGCGGTCGGGCTTTGGCTTGATCGCTTGCAGGCGTCGATCGTGTGCGGCATCAAGTTCCGGGGCTTATAGAATCTTTCCAATCGCGCCGCCACACCTGCAAGCACCATGGCGGCGATGCGCCACCGCTAAATTCTCTCGCGCTACCCATCGGTTTTGACAGGCTCAAAGAGTAGGCAAGATGCGGCTCTCGGGACGTGGCGTCAGGTGTGTGCGCGGTGGCCGCGAGGTCTTTGCCGGCCTCGATTTCGAGGCCGGCTCCGGCGAAGTACTGGCGGTCACCGGCCCCAATGGATCGGGCAAGACCTCGCTGTTGCGGCTGATCGCGGGGCTGCTGATCCCCGCCGGCGGCGCGATCGCCCTCGATGGTGGCGAGGCGGAGCTGACATTGGCGGAACAGGCGCACTATCTCGGCCATCGCGACGCGCTGAAGCCGGCCCTGAGTGTGCTGGAGAACCTCGCCTTCTGGCGCGACTTTTTGGGCGGCGATGTCTTCGACGCCAGCGGAAGCCTGGCGTTGGTCGGGCTCGGCCACGCCGCGCGATTGCCCGCGGCCTATCTGTCGGCCGGCCAGCGGAGACGGCTCTCGCTGGCGCGGTTGCTTTCGGTGCGCCGGCCGGTCTGGCTGCTGGATGAGCCGACCGCGGCACTGGACGCGGCCGGGCAGGAGCTGTTTGCCGGCCTGATGCGCGATCATCTCACCTGCGGCGGGCTGATTGTCGCTGCGACCCACGCTCCGCTCGGCATCGACGCGCGCGAACTGAGGATCGGGGGCGCGGCGTGATGGAGCGTTCTCCGCTTGCGCTGATCGAACTCCCCTCCCCCTTACGGGGAGGGGTTGGGGGTGGGGGTCCACACACTTCGAATCTTTGCTCGGTACCCCCCTCCCTAACCCTCCCCCGCATCCGCCTTCGCCAGAAGGCGGGCTTCGGCGGACAAGAGGGGGGAGGGAACGCAGCATGCTCGTTGCGAGAGCGGAGCACATCATGACCGCGCTCTCCGCCCTCATCCAACGCGACATCCGCATCGCGCTGCGCGTCGGCGGCGGCGCGCTGATCGGCGTGCTGTTCTTCCTCACCGTCGTCGTGCTGATGCCGTTCGCGGTCGGCCCCGACCTGAAACTGCTGGCGCGACTTGGACCCGCGATCCTATGGCTCGGCGCACTGCTCGCAAGCCTATTGACGCTCGACCGCCTGTTCACGGCAGATCACGACGACGGCTCGCTCGATCTCATGATGATGAGCCGCAACTCCCTGGAACTTGTCTGCGCGGCGAAGGCGCTGGCGCACTGGATCGCCGCTGGCCTGCCGCTGATCGTGGCGACTCCGGTGCTCGGGCTGCTGCTCAATCTCGATGTTCCCTCGACCGCGGTTGTTGCGCTGACCTTGCTTGCGGGAACGCCGGCGCTGACCTTCACCGGCATGATCGGCGCGGCGCTGGCGGTGACCCTGCATCGCGGCGGGCTGCTGCTTGCCGTGCTGGTGCTGCCGCTGTCGATTCCCGTGCTGATCTTCGGCGTTGCCGCCTCCGAGGCCGCGATCACAGGTCCGCAATCCTTTGGCGCGCCGTTTGCGATCTTGTGCGCGCTGTCGCTGGTCAGCTTCTTGATCGGCCCCGTCGCCGCGGCGGCGAGCCTGCGGCAGGGGCTGGACTGATGCCGATCAACTCTTGCGAGAGGCGGCGTTATGCTGATTGCCTGCGGTGCGCGTGACGATTAACAGGATGCCATGTCGCTGATCGACTTCGCCAACCCGACACGATTTCTCGCGCTGACCGCGCGCGTGCTGCCGTGGCTGATGGCTGCGACCGCGATCCTGCTCACGATCGGCCTCTATCAATCCGCCGCCGCGCCCGACGACTATCAGCAGGGCGCCACCGTGAAGATCATGTTCATCCACGTGCCGAATGCGTGGTTGTCGATGTTCGTATGGGGCGTGATGAGCCTCGCTTCGCTCGGCACGCTGGTGTGGCGGCATCCGCTTGCCGACGTTGCCGCAAAGTCCGCCGCTCCGATCGGCGCCGCCTTCACGTTTCTCGCGCTCGTCACTGGCTCGCTCTGGGGCCGGCCGATGTGGGGTACTTACTGGGAATGGGACGCGCGGCTGACGTCGGTGCTGATCCTGTTCCTGATGTATCTTGGGCTGATGGCGCTGTGGCGCGCGGTCGAGGATCCCTCGCGCGCGGCACGCGCCGCCGCGGTGCTGACGCTGGTCGGCGCCATCAACCTGCCGATCATCAAATTCTCGGTCGACTGGTGGAATACGCTGCACCAGCCGGCCTCGGTGCTGCGCATGGGCGGGTCCACGCTCGATCGCGCCTTCCTGATTCCGCTCTTGGTGATGGCGATCGCCTTCACGCTGCTCTTCGTCACGCTGCATCTGGCGGCGATGCGCAACGAGATCCTGCGTCGTCGCGTGCGCAGCCTGCAGATGATGCAGGCGAGCCAGAAGGCCGCGTGATGTCGCTCGGTCCCTACGCCTCGTTCATCGTCACCGCCTATGCGCTGGTGGCGCTGGTGCTGGCGATCCTGATCGGCTGGATCGCGATCGACTATCGTAACCAGACGCAGCGGCTGCGCGCGCTCGAGGAGAGCGGCGCGGTCAGGCGCTCCGGCCGCAGCGCGGTGGAGATGTGATGAGCGAGACGTCAACATCCGCGCCGCGCAACCGGCTCCTGATGGTGCTGCCGCTGATCGTATTCGCAGGGCTGGCAGCCTTGTTCTGGCTGCGGCTTGGCAGCGGCGATCCATCGAAAATTCCCTCGGCGCTGATCGGTCATCCGGCACCGCAGACGGCGCTGCCCCCGCTTACCGGCTTGACCGCCGACGGCGCGCAGGTGCCGGGCCTCGATCCCCAGATGTTCAAGGGCAAGGTCTCGATCGTCAATGTCTGGGCGTCGTGGTGCGTACCCTGCCACGACGAGGCGCCGCTGTTCACCGAGCTCGGCAAAGACAAGCGGCTGCAGATGGTCGGCATCAACTACAAGGACGCACCCGACAATGCACGGCGCTTCCTCGGCCGCTACGGCAATCCGTTCGGTGTGGTTGGCGTCGACGGCAATGGCCGCGCCGCAATCGAATGGGGCGTCTATGGCGTGCCGGAGACTTTCATCGTCGGCCGCGACGGCACCATCGTCTACAAGATGGTCGGACCGGTGACGCCGGACAATATCGGCGTGGTGCTAAAGCCCGAGATCGACAAGGCGCTGGGCGCGGGTTCGTAGTCTCGTCATTGCGAGCCAACGGGTCCGCGCGAAGCGCGGCCCGATGACAGGCTCCGCGAAGCAATCCATCTTTCCATTTGCGACGCTATGGATTGCTTCGTCGCTTCGCTCCTCGCAATGACGAATCAACCCTTGCTCACATCGCCCTCTGCCGCGTCGCTCGCCTCCAGCGACACCGGCTCCAGATGGTAGCGCTTGATCAGCGGCATCTGCGTGACTGCAAACAGCATGGTCAGCGGCACCACGCCGAACGCCTTGAAGCCGACCCAGAAATCCGTGCTCTGGGTGCGCCAGATCACCTCGTTGAGGATCGCCATGCCGAAGAAGAACAGCGCCCAGCGCATGGTGAGGACGCGCCAGCCGCGCGGCGTCAGGTTGAACATCTGGTCGAACATGACGGCGATGAAGGAACGGCCGAACAACAGTCCGCCGCCGAGCACGGCCGCGAACAGGCCGTAGATGATGGTCGGCTTGACCTTGATGAAGGTCTCATCATGCAGCACCAAGGTCAGCGTGCCGAAGATCAGCACGATGATGCCGGTGACAACAGCCATCATCGGCACGTGCCGCGTCACGACATAGGAGACGATCATCGCCGCCACGATCGCCACCATGAAGGCGCCGGTCGCGACGAACAGGTGGTACTTCGCGTTGAAGACAAAGAACACGATCAGCGGACCGAGCTCGGTCGCCAGCTTGAACATCGGATGCGGCTGGGTCTTGTCCATCAATTCACGCTCTTGTTTTGAGGCATGACCTTATCCGAAAACCGGTTTCCACTTTTCGGGGTCATGCTTCCATTCCAGCAATTGCTCTTGCGAAATCCCTGGCCGTGAACGGCGCGAGATCGTCGATGCTCTCTCCGACACCGATGAAATGCACCGGGAGTTTGTGCTTCTCCGCCAGCGCCACCAGGATGCCGCCGCGCGCGGTGCCGTCGAGCTTGGTCATGACGAGGCCGGTCACGCCCGCCGTGCGTTGAAAAGCCTCGACCTGCGACAGCGCGTTCTGTCCGACGGTAGCATCCAGCACCAGCAGCACGGCATGCGGCGCCGTCGCATCGACCTTGCGAATCACGCGGACGACCTTTTCGAGCTCGTTCATCAACTCGGCCTTGTTCTGCAACCGGCCGGCGGTGTCGATGAGCAAAATGTCGCGCTTCTGCTCTTTTGCTGCGGTCAGTGCATTGAAGGCGAGGCTCGCGGAGTCCGATCCCTGCGCGCCAGCGATCACAGGCGATTTGCTGCGCTCGCCCCACACCTTGAGCTGCTCGATGGCGGCGGCACGAAAGGTGTCGCCGGCCGCCAGCATCACCTTGTGGCCTTCGGCGGCAAATTTCGCCGCGAGCTTGCCGATCGTCGTGGTCTTGCCGGAGCCGTTGACACCCACCACCAGAATGACGAACGGCGCCTTTGCGGCGTCGACCGCGAGCGGCTTCGCCACCGGTGCCAGCACCTTCTCCACTTCCGTCGCGACTACGCTCTTCACTTCGTCGGCGCTGATCGCCTTGTCGTAGCGGCCGGCGCCGACCGCTTCGGCGATGCGAGCGGCCACCTCGGTGCCGAGATCGGCGCGCAGCAGCACGTCCTCGATGTCATCGAGCATCGCGCGGTCGAGCTTGCGCTTGGTGACGAGATCGGCGACCGCGGTCCCGAGCGAACTCGAGGTTCGCTTCAGTCCGCTGGACAGCCGCCGCCACCAGCTCAGCTTGGGTGCTTCCGATGTGGTATCGCTCATGCTGGAGCTGTGTTAGCCGTTTCGCCGCACAAACAAAAGTCTTGCACTTTGATGGATGTTCCAGAACTCACGGCGGAAGAAATCCAGGCGCGCGTGCTCCATCGCGACGGCTTGATGCTCATCATCGACAAGCCGGCCGGGCTGCCGGTACATCGCGGACCCAAGGGCGGAGCGAATCTGGAAGATTCGTTCGATGCGCTGCGGTTTGGGCTGCCGCGGCCGCCGGTGCTGGCGCATCGGCTCGACAAGGACACATCGGGCTGCCTCGTGCTTGGGCGACACCGCAAGGCAACCGCCTCGCTCGGACTGCTGTTCAAACACGGCAAGGTCGAGAAGACCTATTGGGCCGTGGTCGAGGGCGGACCGGCCGAGGACGAAGGCACCATCGATTTGCCGATTGGCCGCCTCAATGCCGAGCGCGGCTGGTGGCAGAAGCCCGATCCCGAGGGCCAGCCGGCGGTGACGAACTGGAAGGTGTTGGGACGCAGCGACGGTCTCACCTGGCTCGCCATGGAACCGGTGACCGGCCGCACCCATCAACTGCGCGTGCATGCGGCCTCGCAGGGCTGGCCGATCTTTGGCGACAACATTTACGGTAACGGTCCGCGCTTCGGCGAGCCGCGCCTGCATCTGCATTCGCGCGGGATCGGCGTGCCGATTTCCAGGAACAAGGAGCCGGTGCGCGTGGTCGCGCCGACGCCGGAGCACATGCACGAGCGTTTGCGCGCATGTGGGTGGAATGGGGAGTGATTTTTCTCAGCTCGTCATGGCCGGGCTTGACCCGGCCATCCACGTCTTTGCTGCAGATTAGTAAGACGTGGATGCCCGGCACAAGGCCGGGCATGACGAAATCTAGATAATCAGCCTTCGGCCATCATGTCCCGCGATCGCGAGCCGCTTCACCATGCCCACGGTCTCGCCTTCGATCGCAACCGGCAGGTAGTGCTCCGTACGACCAGCGGTCGCGCTTTCGATCAGCACATTGCGAAGGGCGCCAACCTCGGCCGACAATCGTCGGCACAACGCCGCCTCGCCTGCCGACCGCAAGCGCTTCGCGCGTTCCTTGATCGCGCCGCCCGCGACCTGCGGCATCTTCGCTGCCGGTGTCCTCGGACGCGGCGAATAGGGAAACACATGCAGCAAGGTGAGGTCGCATTCGCCGACCAGATCGAGCGAGCGCGAAAACATCTCCTCGGTCTCGGTCGGGAAACCCGCAATGATGTCGGCGCCCAGTGCAATATCCGGCCGCAGCCGCCGCACTAACGCACAGAAGTCGATCGCGTCTTTTCGCGAATGCCGCCGTTTCATGCGCTTCAGGATCAGATCGTCGCCCGACTGCAGCGACAGATGCAGATGCGGCATCAACCGGGCATCGTCCGCGATGGCATCGAGCAGATCGCGATCGGCCTCGATCGAATTGATCGATGAAATCCGCAATCGTTTCAGCTCCGGCACATGCCGCAGGATCTGCTTCACCAGCCGCCCGAGCTTCGGCGCACCCGGCAGGTCAGCACCGTAGCTGGTGAGATCGACGCCGGTCAGCACGATCTCGGCGTGTCCGCGCTCGGTGAGCGCGCGCACCTGCTCGACCACGGCGCCCATGGGAACCGAGCGCGAATTGCCGCGGCCGTAGGGGATGATGCAGAAGGTGCAGCGATGGTCGCAACCGTTCTGCACCTGCACGAAAACACGCGGCAGGCCGCGCTGGTAGCCGTCGACCAGATGCGGCGCCATCTTCTTGACCGCCATGATGTCGCTGACGGCGATCTTCTCGCCCGCATCAACATCGAACGCCGCGCGGGCGTCGCGCCATGCGGCGCTTCGCATCTTGTCGTCGTTGCCGATGACGCGGTCGACCTCTGCCATGCCAGCAAACATCGCCGCTTGGATCTGCGCCGCGCAGCCGGTCACCACGATGCGCGCATCGGGCCGCTCGCGTTTCAGCCGGCGGATCGATTGGCGCGCCTGCGCCACCGCCTCGTTGGTGACCGCGCAGCTGTTGATGACGATGGTCTGCTCAAGGCCCGCGCTCGCGGCCTCGCGCGCGATGACCTCGGATTCGAACGCGTTGAGGCGGCAGCCGAAGGTGACGACCTCGACGCTCATGCGACGGAAGAAAACAGGGAGGGGTCAAACTTCCCCTCATATTCGAACGACGCCGTGCCGGTCATCAGCACATGATCGTCGCGCTCGCGCCATTCGATCGCGAGCTTGCCGCCGGGCAGCGTGATCTCGACGTTGCGATTGGCGCGCTTCAGCCGTGCCGCGGCGACCGCCGTCGCGCAGGCCGCGGAGCCGCAGGCTCTCGTCAGTCCCGCGCCGCGCTCCCAGGTGCGGATGGTGATGTGATCGCGGTCGACGATATGCGCGAGCGTGATGTTGGCCCGGTCAGGGAAGATCGGATGATTTTCCAGCAGCGGCCCGAAGCGCGCGAGATCGTAGGTATTGACGTCGTCGACCCAGAAGATCGCGTGCGGGTTGCCCATGTTCACTGCCGAGGGCGAGTGCAGGATCGGCGCATCGATCGGCCCGATCTGCAATTCGATGTAGCGGGTATCGCGGAACTCTTCCGCGAGCGGGATATCCTGCCAGCCAAACTTCGGCGCGCCCATGTCGACGGTGTAGAGCTCGGGCGACGGGCCCTGCCAGCAGTTCAGAAGTCCGGCCGCCGTCTCGAACGTGACCGCGGTCTGGCCGGTCTTCTCGAACAGGCGGCTCACCACGCAACGCATGCCGTTGCCGCAGGCGCCGGCTTCGGAACCGTCGCTGTTGTAGATCTGGATGAAGGATTCGGTGCCGGCCAGCCGCGGCGGCTGCAGCAGCATGAGCTGGTCGTAGGGGACCTCCGCCGCCACCGCGCGCGCGTCCGCCGGCGTCACTTTTCCGGCAGCATCGCGCAGATCGACAACGACGATCTCGTTGCCGATCCCGTTCATCTTGGCAAAGGCGTGGTTGGCGAGTGCGCTCATGAAAAGTCCAAAATTCCGCCCGTGTTATATGGCGAATGATGGCCCGATGACCACCCCCGCAGGGCTGATGACCGATCTGTTAGGGGACGCTGGCCGCCCTACCGTGTTAGGCTTGCGACACTGGGAATCACGATCTTCCGACGGAGACAGCTGGATGACTCTCCCTTTCCTTCCCCGCAGAATGTTGATCGCATTGATCCCGGCGGCCGCGATCTGGCTGGGGATGGCACCCGCACTGGCTCAGCAGCCAACGCCCACTCCGTCCGCATCCGCAAGCCCGGCTCCGGCAGTGATTGCGAGCCCGACGCCTGCCGCTTCGGCCTCGCCGGCACCGGCCGCGAGCCCATCACCCTCGCCGTCGGTGGCGCAAACGCCGGCGCCCGCATCGCCCGTGCAGGCCGCCGATCCCTTCGGCGAGCCGATCACGCTGGAAGGCAAGAAGGTCGTGGTCGCCAAGGGGCAGGCCAATTGGGATTCCGCCTTCGATACATTGATAGACTCGTTCAAGGCGATCAATGCGCTGCTCGACAAGCAGGGCGTCAAACGGTCAGGCAATCTGATGATCGTCTACACCTCCACCGACGACACCGGCTTCACCTATCTCGCCGAAATTCCGGTCGAGCAGGAGCCGAAGAACTCTCGGCAAGGACATGAGCATGGGCAAATCGCCGGAAGGCCAGGCGCTGAAATTCGTCCATCGCGGCTCCTACGACAATATGGACAACACCTATGAGGCGATCACCAATCACCTCGACGACAAGAAACTCGAGGCGAAAGACACCTTCATCGAGGAGTACATCACCGATCCGCTGAAGACTGCGGAGGACAAGCTCGTGATCAACGTCTATGTGCCGCTGAAATGAGAAGCGCTTTCCTCCTCATCGCTGTCCTGCTGAGCGCGCCGGCGCTGGCGGAAACGCCTGCGGATTTTCCGCCGGCGATCTCGGCGACCGGCGAGGCGCAAATCTCGGTGGCTCCCGATATCGCTTTCGTCGATGCCGGCGTGGCGACTGACGCCAGGACCGCGCGCGAAGCCTCGGAGGCCAACACCGCCGCGATGGCCAAGGTGTTCGCGGCGTTGAAGGTGGCCAATATCGACGCCAGGGACATCCAGACCTCGCGGCTGTCGCTGCAGCCGCAATACGCACCGAACCGCTCGGGCCCGTCGCCGATCACAGGCTATCGCGCGAGCAATCGCGTCACGGTGCGCATTCACGACGTGAGCAAGGTCGCCGGCGTCATCGACACGCTGGTCGGCGCCGGCGCCAACGACATCGGCAATGTCGTCTTCGAGGTTTCGCAGGCCTCGAAATTGCTGGATGACGCGCGAGAGAAGGCGGTCGCCGACGCTCGCCGCAAGGCGGAGATTTACGCCAAGGCCGCGGGCGTGACGCTCGGCGCTCCCTTGAGCATTTCCGAAGGCGGCGCGCCGCAGCCGGTGTTCCGCGGCAAGGTGATGGCCGGCATGGCGGCTGCGCCGACGCCGATCGCGCAGGGCGAGGAGACGCTGTCGGTCTCGGTCAGCGTGACCTGGGCGATCAAGCAATAACCTCGTCATTGCGAGGAGCGCAGCGACGAAGCAATCCATAGTCCCGCAAGTGTCGAGATGGATTGCTTCGCTTCGCTCGCAATGACGATTAAATCTCGAACATCTGCCCCGGTTTCAACACCGCAAACCTCTCCCGCGGAATCTTCGCCGCATCCAGCGCCTCGCCGAGCGCAATCGCCGGCGCATCCATCGCCTCATCGGTGAGCTGGAACGTGAAGTGATGATGCGCCAGCGCCTGTGCGGCGCCGCAGTCGTCCAGTGCCTTGACCGCGTCTTCCGGGTTCATGTGCTGGTCGCGCATGAACCAGCGCGGCTCATAGGCCCCGATCGGCAGGATCGCGAGCCTGAACGGCCCATGCGCCTCGGCGATGCGGCGAAAATGGGTCCCGTCTCCATAGCCGGAATCGCAGACGACATAGAGTTTCCCCGCGGGCGTCTCCAGCACGAAGCTCGCCCACAGCGTCTTGTTGCGATCGAACACGCCGCGGGCCGACCAGTGCCGCGTCGGCACCAGGGTCACCGCAACGCCATTGCCAAGCTCGACGCGATCCTTCCAGTCGAACCCTTCGGCCTTGATCGCGGAGTCCGCATCGCGCATCACGGCATCATTGCCGAGCGGCGTGATCACGCGAGGTCCAAACTTCGCTGCCAACTTCGACAGCGTCGGCATGTCGAAATGATCGTAGTGCCCATGCGAGACCAGCACGACATCGATGTCAGGCAGCGCGTCGAAGGCAATGCCGGGATCGTTGTGACGCTTCGGGCCTGCAAAACTCACCGGCGAGACCCGCATCGACCAAACAGGATCGACGAGGATGTTGATATCAGCGGTCTGGATCAGCCAGCTCGCGTGACCGACGAAGGAGAAGCGCACGTTGTTGCCCTCGACGCGCCGCGGCGGCGTATCGGCGTGTTCGTTCGTCAACCCAATCCGGCCAGCGTCGCGCGCTTGCGCTCGCCTAGCTGCCAGCGCAGCACTTCGCCCAGCGTCTTCGGCGGCATGCCATCGCGGTCGAAGAAGCGCTCCCCGTCGAAATGATCGGAGACGGGACCGGAATAGGCTTTCATGCGGGAAATCCAGACGGAGGGGACGCCGATCGCGGCGGCGGCACCGGCGAAGAATCCAAGAAGACGGCGGCGGGTGATCGGCACAGGCGGGATGCAGGTCCTGAAGTGGTGAGGACTTATATGGCGTGGCTATCTGGTGAGGGAACGCCGCCGGCTCATCAAAAATAGGCCGCGAGAAAAATGTTCATATTTCCAATACCTTATGTTCCCTACTAAAATACCTATTGCTGGCTTTCCTTGACTTTCGGCGCCGGGGAGAGTTTAACGCCGCCACTTCTCGAAGAGATTTCTTCGACCCGCCGACCGGTTCTTGAAGCCGGAGGCCAACGCCCGACAGCGCGATGCGCCCTCGGGCGCAAACGTGTTTGGAAATCCCTCATCCTGAGGAGCCGCGAAACGGCGTCTCGAAGGATGTGGCCATTGTGATCGCACCCTTCGAGACGCAGGCTGCGCCTGCTCCTCAGGGTGAGGAAGAGCGACAGGAAAGACGCCTTGTTCGACAATCTGTCGGAAAAGCTTGGTGGCATTCTCGATCGGCTGACGGGCCGCGGCTCGCTGTCGGAGGCCGACGTCGACGCCGCGATGCGCGAGGTGCGCCGCGCGCTGCTCGAGGCCGACGTGTCGCTCGACGTGGTCCGCGGCTTCACCGAGCGCGTACGCGAACAGGCGGTCGGCGCCACCGTCGTCAAGTCGGTCACGCCCGGCCAGATGGTGGTGAAGATCGTCCATGACGAGCTGATCGCGACCCTCGGCTCCGAAGGACAGACCATCGACCTCAACGCGGTTCCGCCGGTCGCGATCATGATGGTCGGCCTGCAGGGCTCCGGCAAGACCACCACGACCGCGAAGCTCGCGCGCCGGCTGGTCCAGCGCGACAAGCGCAAGGTGCTGATGGCCTCGCTCGACATCTATCGTCCCGGCGGCGATGGAGCAACTCGCCGTGCTCGGCCGCGATCTCGATATTCCGACCTTGCCGATCGTCGCAGGCCAACAGCCGCCGCAGATCGCGCGGCGCGCGCTCGAGGCCGGCAAGCTCGGCGGCTACGACGTCGTGCTGCTCGACACCGCCGGCCGCACCACGCTGGACGAAGAGATGATGGCGGAGGCGGCCTCGATCAAATCGACCGCCAATCCGCATGAGGTGCTGCTGGTCGCCGACGCGCTGACCGGCCAGGATGCCGTCAATCTTGCGCGCGCGTTCGATCAGCGCGTGGGGCTCACCGGCATCGTGCTGACGCGCGTCGACGGCGACGGCCGCGGCGGCGCGGCGCTGTCGATGCGCGCGGTCACAGGCAAGCCGATCAAGCTGATCGGCACCGGCGAAAAGACCGATGCGCTGGAAGATTTTCACCCCGCGCGGATCGCCGGCCGCATTCTCGGCATGGGCGACATCGTCTCGCTGGTCGAGAAGGCCGCCGCCAATATCGACGCGGAAAAGGCCGCGCGCGCCGCCGAGAAGATGCGCAAGGGCCAGTTCGATCTGGCCGACATGCGCGATCAGCTTTTGCAGATGTCGAATATGGGCGGCATCAGCGGCTTGATGGGCATGATGCCCGGCATCGCCAAGATGAAGAACCAGATCGCGGCGGCCGGCCTCGACGACAGGATCATCAAGCGCCAGGTCGCGATCATCAATTCGATGACACGCGACGAGCGCCGCCATCCCGATATCCTCAAGGCGAGCCGCAAGAAGCGCATCGCTGCCGGCGCCGGCCAGAATGTCGAGCAGGTCAACAAGCTGCTCAAGATGCACCGGAACATGGCCGACATGATGAAGGCCATGAGTTCGGGCAAGCGCGGCCCGCTCGCCGGCATCGCGCAGGCGATGGGATTTGGCGGCGGCATGCCCGCGCCATCGCCGGAGCAATTGAAGGCGATGTCCGAGAAACTGCAGGGCGGCGGTGGACTGCCGGGCGGTTTGCCGAACCTGCCGAAAGATCTTCCCCCTAGCCTGCGTCAGGGCCTGCCGAATTTGCCGGGACTGACCGGGCTCTCAGGCAAGCCGACACTGCCGGGCCTCGGCGGCTTTCCGGGCAAGAAGAAATGAGGAAGCGCACTCTCTCTCCGTTCGTCATTCCGGGACGCGCCGCTAGGCGCGGGCCCGGAATCCATACTCACGATGGTGGTTATGGATTCCGGGCTCACTCGCTTCGCTCGCGCCCCGGAATGACGAGCTAATCTTTTCATCGAACCGCACTTAAGGAGAACCAAATGCCAGTCGTCATCCGCCTCGCGCGCGCAGGCACCAAGAAGCGCCCCGTCTATCACGTCGTCGCCGCCGACTCGCGCTTCCCGCGCGACGGCCGCTTCATCGAGCGTCTCGGCCATTTCAATCCGCTGCTGCCGAAGGACAACGAATCCCGGCTGAAGCTCGACATGGACAAGGTCAAGTCGTGGCTTGCCAAGGGTGCGCAGCCCTCCGACCGCGTGATGCGTTTCCTCGACGCCGCCGGCGTCAAGAAGCGCGAACCGCGCAAGAATCCGGAAAGGGCGGTGCCGCGCAAGGAGCGCAAGGCCAACGCCGAAGCCGCCGCCACGGCCGCCACAGCTTCCGCTGCGGCCGCCAAAACGGCAGCAGCAGCGGCGGCAGCGGCCGCCAAGAAGTAAGCCCGGCGCGCGACGGTGCCCGCGCAAATCTGCGTCGCCAGGATTGGCACCGCGCATGGCGTGCGCGGGGCCGTCAAGCTGTGGACCTTTACCGAGGATCCGTTCGCGGTGACGCGCTACGGGCCGCTCTCGACCAAAGACGGCGCGCGCGCGTTCGAAGTGGCGAACGCGCGTGAAGGCAAGGGCCATCTGGTGGCGACCTTGAAGGGCGTCACCAGCCGCAATGAGGCCGAGCGCCTCAACGGTATTGAGCTCTATGTCGCGCGCGAGAAATTGCCCGCGACCGACGACAACGAATATTACCACGCCGACCTGATCGGGCTTGCTGCAGTCACCAGCGCGGACCAGCCGCTCGGCAAGGTCGTCGCGATCCATAATTTCGGCGCCGGCGACATCATCGAGATCGCGCCGCCGCGTGGGCCGACCATGTTGCTGCCGTTCTCCAACGCGGTCGTGCCGACCGTCGACATCGCCGGCGGACGCGTGGTGATCGAGCTGCCCGCCGAAATCGAAGGCGACGAGCCGCCCACTCTCAGGTGACCGGATTTCAATGACCTGGCGCGCCACCATCCTCACGCTGTTCCCGGAGATGTTTCCGGGGCCGCTCGGCGTCAGCCTGTCCGGCAAGGCGCTGACGTCAGGCATCTGGGCGCTGGAGGCCCGCGACGTCAGAGCGTCCGCTACCGACAAGCACCGCAGCGTCGACGATACTCCGGCCGGCGGCGGGCCCGGCATGGTGCTGCGCGCTGATATCCTCGCCGCCGCGATCGACGCCACGAACGTGCCCGCGAGCGTTCCTCGCCTCCTGATGAGCCCACGCGGTCGGCCATTGACCCAGTCCCGCGTGCGCGAGCTGGCCAACGGTCCGGGCGCGCTCATCGTGTGCGGCCGATTTGAGGGGGTCGACCAGCGGGTGATCGAGGCGCGAGGGCTCGAGGAAGTCTCGATCGGCGACTATGTGCTGTCGGGCGGCGAAATCGCCGCAATGGTGCTGATCGATGCCTGCGTCCGGCTGCTGCCGGGGGTGATGGGCAGGCCCGAGTCGGGAACCGAGGAGAGCTTCTCCGAAGCCCTACTGGAATACCCCCAATACACCCGGCCCCAGACCTTCGAGAGCCGTCCCATCCCGGAAATCCTGATTTCCGGCGACCATGCCAAGGTTGCGGCCTGGCGGCGGGCCGAGGCCGAAGCCCTGACCAGAACCCGCCGGCCGGACTTATGGGCTCAGCAAAAGCCGCCAAAAAACACGACGGAAGGGTGACAAAGCCCGGTCCATGCCGTATAGCAGCGCCAATTCCGCAACTAACGGCAGACAAAGCGCGAGCCCGCACAAGGCTGGGCGCGCCGCCGATGGAGATTTCCAATGAACCTCATTCAACAGCTCGAAAAAGAGCAATTCGACAAGCTGTCGGCGAACAGGGAGATTCCGGACTTCGCGCCCGGCGACACCGTGATCGTCAACGTCAAGGTGGTCGAAGGCGACCGCACCCGCGTGCAGGCCTATGAAGGCGTCTGCATCGGCCGCTCCGGCGGCGGGCTCAACGAGAGCTTCACCGTGCGCAAGATTTCCTACGGCGAGGGCGTGGAGCGCGTGTTCCCGGTGATGTCGCCGATGATCGACTCGATCAAGGTCGTGCGCCGCGGCAAGGTGCGCCGCGCCAAGCTGTATTACTTGCGCAACCTGCGCGGCAAGTCGGCCCGCATCGTCGAGAAGCAGGACCACCGCACTGCCGTTGGCGAGTAAGCGCGCCGAAACTCAAATCATCGAAAGCGCGGGCATCACCCCGCGCTTTTTTGTTGCGCCTTTGCGCCCGCAGGCTCGTCGCGCGAAGCGATGATGGCCGCCGCCATCAGAATTCCGAAGCAGGAGGCGGCGGTTCGATACACCATCCAAGTGTGAATCTGGGTGTGGTTGGAGAGGACTTCGAACCACACAAAGGGAATCAGGAGAGGCGACGAGAGGAGCGCGAACCGCTTCGGGTTCGGCCGCCGCACCGCCAGCAACAACGTCGGCAGCAAAAGCAGGAAGAGCATTGCCGGCTGCGTCTGATGGTAGAGATAGCCGAGCACCTTCTCGGTCGGCGCGAGGAAGTGATGCCTGACATAACCTGGTGCATCGCCGTTCAGGCGATAGGTGATCACGTCGAAGATATCCCACCACGAGGCACCAGCAGCAACGGCGATCGCCCACTTCGAGGCCCATGTCAGGGAATATCCTGCGAACCATGCGACGACAATGGCGATCGTCTCGGGCACACGCCGCCCGGCCGCGAGCGCGACAAAGGCGATCAACATCGGCTGCCATGGCACATTGACGAGGAAGTCGACGTAGTTGAACAGGCTGCCAAACAAAGCGGCGACCAGGATCAGATCGCTGTCGGGGTCGCGGGCCTTCCGGGCTGCGACCGCGCTTCCGGCGAAGATGACGATGATGGCAATGGTCTGCGCGGCATAGTTCCAATTGATCCAGAGATCGGTAAGAATGACGGTCGGCACGATCAGGGCAAGTGTAGCATCGGCGCCGACAAGGGAGCGCAATTCGAATGCGAACCATGTCAGTGCCGCTATCATCGCTGCCAGCATCAAATAACGCACCGGGTACATCGGAAGCCAGGCGGTCAGGGGATCGAGCACGACGCGGTAACCGTGCCAATAACGTGGATAGGGCAGCCAGGTGACTGCCGGGTCTTTCGCGATCGTCGCAGGCAGAGACTGGCAAGGCGTGCCCTCCGAAAGCGGTCGCGCCGCCATGATCGCGTTATGCAGGCCGACGCCGCCTGGCTCGAAGCCGATCGCCAGCGCGACGCATTCAATGGTGTCGTCACCGCCGCTCGGTGGCGGCGGAAGGTGCGTCATTCGCTCACGTCGCAGTTCGGCCGGGGCCACGTAATCTGTCGCAACGAGGGCCAGCAGATAGAGCGGCTGCAGCGCGAGAACCAGCAGGGCTGCTCGGCACAACCGTTTGAAATAGTCTCTCATGGCGCGCGGGACCCTAGTTCGCAGCCTGCCCGCGATCAACCCCGCCGACGCGCGATAGCGGCATTCTCCGCCTCGATTTCGGCAGCGATGGTCCGGCCTCCGATTGATTGCCGGCCCGCTGAAGCCTATGTTAGAAGCGCTCCAAATGGTTCTCGCTCAAACCAGCATGATCCGCCGGCGCGTCGTGATCGACGACCGCTCGCGCCTGCCCGGCCGCTTCTTCGGACGGTTCGCGACGTCGGCGACCTCGGAACTTACGCGCGCGCTGTGACGCGCTGACGTTTCCCTTTCGCGGCGCCCGACTGCGCCGAACCGATCTCAAAATTTCCTGGAGCTTGCGCTCATGTCCAAACCGACCACGCTGTACGACAAAATCTGGAACGACCATCTGGTGCACGAAGCCGATGACGGCACCTGCCTGCTCTATATCGACCGCCATCTTGTTCATGAAGTAACTTCACCGCAGGCGTTCGAAGGCCTGCGCGCGACCAAGCGCAAGGTGCACGCGCCGGAAAAGACGCTCGCCGTCGTCGACCACAATATCCCGACCACCGACCGCTCCAAGCCGAACCCCGACCCAGAGAGCATCGAGCAGATGCGGGTGATGGCGGCGAACGCCAAGGAGTTCGGCATCGAATATTACGACGAGTTCGACCGCCGTCAGGGCATCGTCCATGTGATCGGCCCGGAGCAGGGCTTTACCCTGCCCGGCACCACCATCGTCTGCGGCGACAGCCACACCTCGACGCACGGCGCGTTCGGCGCGCTCGCGCATGGCATCGGCACATCAGAGGTCGAACATGTGCTGGCGACGCAGACGCTGATCCAGAAGAAGGCCAAGAACATGCGCGCGATCGTCGACGGCAAATTGCCGGAAGGCGTGACCGGCAAGGACATCATCCTCGCCATCATCGGCGAGATCGGCACCGCGGGCGGCACCGGCTTCGTGCTGGAATATGCCGGCGAAGCGATCCGTTCGCTGTCGATGGAAGGCCGCATGACCGTCTGCAACATGTCGATCGAGGGCGGCGCACGCGCCGGGCTCGTCGCGCCGGATCAGAAGGCGTTCGACTTCCTGCGCGGCCGGCCGAAATCGCCGAAAGGCGCGGCGTGGGACGCGGCGATGCGCTACTGGGAGACGCTGCGCTCCGACGACAACGCGCATTTCGATCATGAGATTCGCCTCGATGCGGCAAAGCTGCCGCCGATCGTGACCTGGGGCACCTCGCCCGAGGACGTGATCTCGGTCACCGGCATGGTGCCCGATCCCGACAAGATCGAGGACGAGGCCAAGCGCCTCTCGAAGCATCGCGCGCTGAAATATATGGGGCTCGTCGCCGGCACGAAGATCACCGACATCAAGCTCGACCGCGTCTTCATCGGCTCCTGCACCAACGGCCGCATCGAGGATCTGCGTGCCGCCGCCAAGATCGCCGAAGGCAAGACCGTCAGCGCGCATGTCAACGCGATGATGGTGCCGGGCTCCGGCATCGTGAAGGAGCAGGCGGAGGCCGAAGGCCTCGACAAGATCTTCATCAAGGCCGGCTTCGAGTGGCGCGAGCCGGGCTGCTCGATGTGCCTTGCGATGAACCCGGACAAGCTGGCGCCGGAAGAGCGATGCGCCTCGACCTCGAACCGCAATTTCGAGGGCCGCCAGGGATTCAAGGGCCGCACGCATCTGGTGTCGCCGGCGATGGCGGCGGCCGCGGCGATCGCCGGGCATTTCGTCGACGTCAGGGAGTGGCGTTAGCCCGTTCGCTCAAGCTCGACGGGCTTTGGCAACGGCTCCTTAACGGACAGGGCGCAAACTCCTTCACCATCGCGAGGAGCCTGCCATGGCCGAAAAAGTCCGATTTCGTCGATCTGATTTCGGATGCGACGCGCCAGAATTGGCGACGTCCGGCCAAGCGCGCGGTCATCGAGGCTGCGCCAAGAGAAGAGAAGCGGCTCAGCAACTGGCCGCCGGACGCATTTGCAGCAATGGCGGCTGGAGAAGCTGACGCCGTGGAAGATCAAGCTGCATCCCTGGAAGTTCAAAGACTGGGTTTGAACAGGCTTGAAGAGAAGGGCGCCTCGCGGGCGCCCTTTTCGATTCCACCGTTCATCAATAATAGCGGTGCCAGCGGTGCCAGTGGCGGTGCCAGCAGACGCGGCGCGGACCGTAATAGGTCCAGACGATCCGGCAGCGGTGATAATACGGGTAATAGGAGTAGTACGGGTAATAGCCGCCATGGAAGAAGCGGCGGTGATGGAAGTGCGCGAAACCACCGTGATGGAAGCCGCCGAAATGCGCGACGCGCCCACCATGCCAACCGCCTCCGCCGTGCCAGCCGCCACCACCGAAGTGAGCACCACCGAAGTGAGCACCACCGAAGTGGGCGCCACCGAAATGGCCGCCGCCGCCGAAATGGCCACCGCCGCCAAAATGGCCGCCGCCACCACCACCGCCATGGCCGCCTCCACCGCCGCGGACCTGGATCATCAAGTCATCCGTCGCGGATTGCGTCGGCGGCGCGGCTCCCGGATTGATCGGCGACATCGCCTCAGCGCGCTCGTTCGGCACAGCCGACAGGGCGAGCACCGCAGCCGCTGCAAGGCAAAGGCTGCGGACGAAGCCAGGTGTTGAAATCGAAATGCCCTTCATGCGTTTGTCCTCCTCCGTGAGTGCAGGCAACGCGCTCGCGCGAACGCGCGCTTGCATCATGTCCCCATTGCTGACATCCCCAGGTTGACGCTAGTGACCGCGACGTGAACCCGGCATGAATAATGCGCGTTGCGTGCGATCATTAAATCGGTTGGCGCAATCGCGCGCGGTGGAATAACAAACAATGCATGGTGTTCGCGCGAACTCGTGCTCACGAGAGCATCGTCATAACTGTCTATGTGATCGTTCAGCTGAAGATGACCGACCGCGCCGCTTCATCGAGGTGTTCAGGAACTTCAGCGGCCGGTTGCTTTCAGCCGACGAGCATCCTGTCGTCCTCGAAGGAAAGTGGGATCGCGACAAGCTGGTGCTGATGTCGTTTCCGAACACCGCCGCATACCGCGCTTGGGCAGACTCGCCGGAGTATCAGGAGATATCGAGGGATCGCAAAGCCGGCGCGGAAGCCATCGTGCTGCTCGCGCAGGGCTTCGCAACCTGACTCGAACGCGTCACCACCACTCCCAGCCATAGCCCCACAGCGGCGGGATCGGCAGGAACGGCGCCGGTGCATAATAGACCGGACGGCCGTAATACATGGGATAAAGGACATTGGAACGGTAGGCGTAACGGTCATGCCGGTGATAACGGCGCGCGCTGACATCGCTTGCGCCGGCCGCTTGTGGCTTCTTCGCGGCGGTTTCCGCCGCTGTGGGCGCGGCGTGCGCCGAGATGCCCAGCACCAGTGTTGCCGCCAGCAACGCCGTCCCGATCGATGCTTTCATGAAACCATCCGTTCCACCATTCGCGGTGCGAGCCTAGCACCTGAGCACGGAGGCGCGAACGAAAAACAAACCCGCTAGTGGAGCGGATTTGACGTTCGCTACCCGCAAGCCGCGCACTCGCAAGCGAACGTCAAATCCAAAGCTCCGCTAGAATCAATATTTTCTCGCGGGCCTGTTCCGGTCTCGATGTGCGGAGCTCACCAATGGCGGTGCCAGCGATGACGATGCCATCCCCAATGGCGGTGATGACGCCATCCACGATGCCATCCCCAGTGGCGATGATGGCCCCAGCCCCGATGCCAGCCATGATGATGGCCCCAGCGTACTTCGGTCGTGAGCTGCCTCGTCTCATCCTGCACTGCGGTCGCGGCGCCCGGATTGATCAGCGACACCGCGCCGGCACGCTCGACCGGCGCGGCCACCAGCAAGACTGCGGCGATGGCCGCAAGGCCCAAAACTTTCGTCCCGTTCATCTCGTACCTCCCATCAGGAAATCACGTCAGCGCCGTGCGGCTTGTTTACCGTCCCGGCGCGACGCAGATGGAATTCGTAGGATGAGCGACGTGAATGCGGACTGAATGGCTGCGTCATCAAGATGAATGCGCAAGCGACGCAACGGTTCCCTCAACAGCGGTGCGCAGAAAATCTCCGCGCGATTTTCAAAACCGGCGTGGACTATCCGCGTATCTTCCGAAGGCGTCTTAATGGAGATCGCTATGCGATCGGCATCAAGGAAGGCACGCTGCATCGGCGCGGCATCATCTCTCGCGGCGTTCTGCTGGGCAGGCACTGCACTGGCTTCGCAGGGACCGGGCACCGGCATGGGCACCGCCGGCCATTTCACCCAACTTGCGATGGCCGTGCTGGTCTACGGGATCTCGGCGCTCGTGGTCGGCACCGGATTGATCGG
Organism: uncultured Alphaproteobacteria bacterium; assembly: GCA_963821965.1. Classification (GTDB taxonomy): domain Bacteria; phylum Pseudomonadota; class Alphaproteobacteria; order Rhizobiales; family Xanthobacteraceae; genus Bradyrhizobium. Next base: position 477,475 of record CAWGFY010000010.1, on the reverse strand, counting down.
TGCGATCCGCCGACATTGAATGCGGCTAGAACTCAGCGCTGCCAGTAGCAGCTCATGCGTGGCACGATCACCGTGCCGCTCGGCCGATATTCCTGCACGTAATGCGCGTTGCAGACACGCACCGCGTTCGGGCCGGGGTTGTAGTGCGGATAGATCGTATCGGGATCGTAATTGGGCGTGACGCGAAGGCGGGCCTGCGGCCGGTAAGCGCGGCGCGGCGGCGCGTCTGATGGAGCCGCCTGCGCCAGCCTGATAGACGGGCTGCGCCTGCTCGCGTCTGCGCCGCAGACACAGGGCTCACCGCCAAGGCCGCCAGAATTGTCGCCACCGCAATCCGTCCCATCGCGCTCACCACATCTGTTTGCCTGACCGTTTGTAACATTCGCTCCCTGCGCCTGCCAGCCCCGCCACAAATCCGAGATGCAGTGTGGCGGAACTCGCGCTAAAGAGACGTCCATGTGGACCAGCCTGAAGGCGCCGTCGCTCGCCGAAATGGAAGCGATGGCGCACCAGATTTTCGAGCGCCTGCCCGAGCGCTTTCGCAAGCTGTGCGAGGGCGTGATCCTCCGCGTCGACGATTTCCCGACCGAGGAGGTGCTGGACGAGATGCAGGCCGAGAGCGAATTCGACCTGCTCGGCCTGTTTCAGGGCACCGGCCTGCCCTTCCGCAGCAACGACGACGTCGCCCGCATGCCCAACATGGTCTGGCTCTACCGCCGGCCGATCCTGGACTACTGGGCCGAGCATGAGGAGGCGCTGGGCGACATCGTCCGCCATGTCCTGATCCACGAGATCGGGCATCATTTCGGGCTGTCCGACGACGACATAGCCGAAATCGAGGCTACCGCCGACTAGTGCCGCCGATTTGAAGTCCCTGCGCCGCCCGCAGCACATTCGATCAGGGACTTCAAATCGAAAGCGGCACTAGAATCATGAGCTTGCTAGCGCCCTTGACTTTCCGAAGTTCGCAAAGAGGTCGCTGAGAGGGATGCGAACTTCGGAAAGTGGGCGCTAGCTTTGCATTTTTCGGGCCTTTATCGAGCCGCCCATTCGCGATAAACAACCGCTCCCAAAAGCCTCGAACGGAAGCTCGACCGATGGACAAGTTCACCACGCTGGAAGGCGTCGCGGCGCCCTTGAAGATCATCAATGTCGACACCGACATGGTCATCCCCAAGCAGTATCTGAAGACCATCAAGCGCACCGGCCTTGGCAAGGGGCTCTTCTCCGAGCAGCGCTACAAGGACGACGGCAGCGAGAATCCGGACTTCGTGCTCAACAAGCCCGCCTATCGCAATTCGAAGGTGCTGGTCGCCGGCGACAATTTCGGCTGCGGCTCGAGCCGCGAGCATGCGCCCTGGGCGCTGCTCGACTTCGGCATCCGCTGCGTGATCTCGACCTCGTTCGGCGACATCTTCTACAACAACTGTTTCAAGAACGGCATCCTGCCGATCCGCGTGTCGCAAGAGGACCTCGACAAGCTGTTCGACGACGCCGAGCGCGGCGCCAACGCGACGCTGACCATCGATCTGCCCAACCAGGAGATCCGCGGTCCCGACGGCGGCAAGGTGAAGTTCGAGATCGATCCGTTCCGCAAGCACTGCCTGCTCAACGGCCTCGACGACATCGGGCTCACCATGGAGAAGAAGTCGTCGATCGACGCCTATGAGGCGAAGCTCAAGGAGCGCGCCTGGGCTTGATTCCGGACGTCGTCACCTTCTGGCACGGTCCGCTGGACCTGCTCCGGCAGACCTGCCTGAGGTCGCAGCTCGCGGCCGGACACAGGGTCACCGTCTACAGTTTCGGCAGCATTCCGGGCCTGCCCGACGGCATCGCGCATGCCGACGCCGAAGCGATCCTGCCCCATGCGTTCTCCGAGAAGCTGCGCCCGCCGCAACCGGACGGCTCGTGGCGCGACTGGACCACGCTGCAGTTCTCCGACTTCTTCCGCATGCGGCTGATGGCGCGCGGCGCAGGCCTCTGGCTCGATGCCGACGTGCTGCTGCTCAAGCGCATCGAGTTCGATCCGGCGAAGCCGTACTTCGCCTGGGAGCGGCCGCGCCAGCTCGGCAACTCCGTGCTCTATCTGCCGCCCGACGATCCCATCGTCGCGGCGTTCGAGGATCTGATGGAGCAGGAGGAACTGACGCCGGACTGGCTGTCGCTGAAGCACCGCCTCACCTTCGCGCTGCGGCGCTTGCGCGGCGGCTCGAACCGCGTGTCCGATGTTCGCGTGGCGATCTATGGACCGGCGGCGCTGACTGCGCTCGCCAATCACACCGGCGCCGCACGCGACGCGCTGCCGAAGACATCGTTCTACGCGGTGCATGCCGACGCGAAGTATTTTTTTGAGCCGGGCGATTTTTCCGCGCTGATCGCAGACCCCGGCATCATCGGGTTGCACATCTCGCCGAAGGGCCGCGGCAACTCGGTACCGATCCCCGGCAGCCTCTATGCGTGGGCCGTGGAGCGGTTTGGGTAGTCAGCCCATCTTCGCGATCGCTTCCGCGATCGCGATCGTGCGCTTGGCCATTTCCATGTGCAGCCGCTCCACCATGCGGCCGTCGAGCTGGATCGCGCCGCGCGCGGCGTTCTCCGGCAAGTCGAAGGCGGCAATGATCTTGCGCGCCTCGGCGACCTCGTCCGCCGGCGGCGTGAAGATCGCGTTGCAAGGCTCGATGTGGCTCGGATGGATCAGCGTCTTGCCGTCGAAGCCGAGGTCGCGGCCCTGCGCGCATTCGGCGGCAAAGCCGTCGAGATTGCCGATATCGCCATAGGGCCCGTCGAGCATTTCGAGGCCGTGCGCGTGCGCCGCCAGCACGCAATGCGTGATCATCGGGATCATCGCGGCGCGGCCCGGCATCATCCTGATCCGCGTCTCCCGCGCGATGTCGTTCGGTCCGAACACGAAGCCGGCCAAGCCGCGTCTTGGGATCGCGCGATGCGGCCGCGAGCTTGTCGGCATCGAGCACCGCGCGCGCCGTCTCGATCATGGCCCAGACCTTCAACGAGGCCGGCGCGCCGAGCTCGCTCAACCGCGCGCCGATCTTGTTGAGGTCGTCCACGGTCGAAATCTTCGGCACCAGGATGCCGTCGGGCTCGACCGCGCCCGCCATTGCCGAATCGTCAGACCACCAGGAGGTGTCGAGGCTGTTGGTGCGGATCAATATCTCGCGCTTGCCGAACCCCTTGGCCTGGACGGCCTGCGCAATTTGGTCGCGCGCTTTCGACTTGGCGTCGGGCGCAACGGAATCTTCGAGGTCAAGGATCAGGCAGTCTGCCGCGAGATTGCGCGCCTTTTCCAGCGCCCGTGCATTCGATCCGGGCATGAAGAGCAGGCTGCGGCGCGGGCGGATCATGGACGGTTCCTCACGTTTTTCTGATCAGGCGATATCATTTCAAGCTGCCGGCCGAAAGTCTTGTTCCGCTCATCGGCATGTGGTTAGGCTAGTGCGGTGGATTTGACATTCGCTACAGCTTGTCCGCGAAGCCTCATAGCGAATGTTCAAATCCAAAACCGCACTGGAATCATTTTGATGCTAGTGTCCCTGTGGTTCTGACATTCGAAGAATTCGCCGCGACATGATACGAATGTCAGAACCGGGACACTAGGCCATGGACCTGTTTCCCAAGGCGCTGCTCGACGGCTACCGCACCTTTCGGGAGCAACGATTGCCGACCGAGCAGTCGCGCTATCGCGACTTGTCGGTGCGGGGCCAGTCGCCGGAAACCATGGTGATCGGCTGCTGCGATTCCCGCGTCTCGCCGGAGGTGATCTTCGACGCCGGCCCCGGCGAATTGTTCGTGATGCGCAACATCGCCAATCTGGTCCCGACCTATCAGCCCGACAGCGCGGCGCATGGCGTATCGGCGGCGCTGGAATTTGCGGTCAACGTCCTGAAGGTCAAGCATATCGTGGTCCTCGGTCACGCCCAATGCGGCGGCATCCGTGCCTTCATCGACAAGACGGCGCCGCTGTCTGCCGGTGACTTCATCGGCAAGTGGATGGCGATGTTCATCAAGCCCGGCGAGGTGGTCGAGCAGCGCGAACATGAATCGATGCAGCAATTCATCACGCGCATCGAGAAGGCCGCGGTGTTCCGCAGCCTCGAGAACCTGATGACGTTTCCCTTCGTCCGCAATCGGATCGAACGCGGCGAGTTGCAGCTGCACGGCGCCTATTTCGGCGTCGCCGAGGGCTCGCTGTTCCTGCTCGATCGGGTGGCGAAGGAGTTTCGCAGCGTGCGCGAAGCGCACGCTGGCGAATAGCGGATGGCGAGCGATTTTTCGCGTTACGCCGCCTTCTTCTTGGCGCTGAGCAGCTTGCGGTTGATCAAGACTTCGGCGATCTGCACCGCGTTCAGCGCCGCGCCCTTGCGCAGATTGTCGGAGACGCACCACAGCACCAGCCCGTTGTCGACCGTGGGGTCGGTGCGGATGCGGCTGATATAGGTCGCGTCCTCGCCCGCCGCCTCATAGGGCGTGACGTAACCGCCCGGCTCATGCTTGTCGATCACGAGGCAACCCGGCGCCTTGCGCAGGATGTCGCGCGCCTCGTCGACCGAGATCGGATTTTCGAACTCAATGGTGACCGCCTCGGAATGGCCGACGAACACCGGCACGCGCACGCAAGTCGCGGTCAGCTTGATTTTGGGATCAAGAATCTTCTTGGTCTCCATCATCATCTTCCACTCTTCCTTGGTGTAGCCGTCCTCCATGAACACGTCGATTTCGGGGATGACGTTGAAGGCGATACGCTTGGGGAATTTCTTGGTGACGAGGTTGTCGTTGGTGTAGACGGCCTTGGTCTGCTGGAACAACTCGTCCATCGCGTCCTTGCCCGCGCCCGACACCGACTGATAGGTCGAGACCACGACGCGCTTGATGGTCGCGGCGTCATGCAGCGGCTTCAGCGCCACCACGAGCTGCGCGGTCGAGCAGTTCGGATTGGCGATGATGTTCTTCTTCGCAAAGCCCGCGACCGCATCCGCGTTCACTTCCGGCACGATCAGCGGCACGTCCGGATCCATGCGAAAGGCCGACGAATTGTCGATCACCACCGCGCCGGCGGCGCCGATCTTCGGCGACCATTCCTTCGACACCGCGCCGCCCGCCGACATCAGGCAGATGTCGACGTCGGAGAAATCGTAATGCTCCAGCGCTTTGACCTTGAGGGTGCGGTCGCCATAGGAGACTTCGACGCCCATGCTGCGGCGTGAGGCAAGTGCTACGACTTCATCGGCGGGGAATTTGCGCTCGTCCAGAATGTTGAGCATTTCGCGCCCGACATTGCCGGTCGCGCCGACCACTGCGACTTTGTAACCCATCGTTCACTCTCCGAAGAAAAATGCCCGCTCCCTCGCTGCAAGCGGAAAGGGAAGCGGCAGCGCTTCTATGCGAGAACCGCGGTCAATACAACGTTACCATGGCGCGGCGGCGTTTCATGCAGTCCTTTCCGGGCGGTCCCGCCCGCTCGCTTTTTGCGGCCAGAATTCACCCCTCACTGACAAGCTTCACCGACGAGGTCTGCGCCACTTTTGCGCGCCTGTTCGCCTATATGGGAACGCTGGCGCTGCTCGGCATCCTTGGCCTCCATGCCTGGTATCAGTTGCAGGACGTTTTGGCGGATGAGTCTACGTCCAAGCCGGGCTGGAGCCTGGCCGACCGGTCCTACCCGGCGTTCGCCGTCAGCAGGGCAGATTTGCACGAAAAAACAGCTTCTTACACCATCCTTCGACATCCCGCGGGCGGCCGGAAGGACATTCTGCGCTGGATGATGGCGGACTGGATGACCTCGGCCGAAACCCCGCAGCTGCGGGGCGCGCTCTGAGCGATTTGGCCGCCAAAGGACCAGCCAAGGCTCTGGTTTTCATGCAACTTTTTTGTCGCAGCTGGCATTTATCTCATCCGGTGTGGCCGGATTGACCTTGTGGCGCCCTATCGGCGGCAGATAGTCTGCCGGCCAAATCGGGTTTGGCAGCGTCAGCGCCGCAAGTAGAGGGTGCATAATGACCCAAGGATCTTCGTTCCGTGTCGCGCTGGTGCTCGCTGGCGCCATGTTTGCCGCGAGCCTGGCCACGCCGGCCGCCGCGCAATCCGGACCGGCCCTGGATAACCGTGGCCGGCCCTATTACGGGCCCAGCGGACCGAACGTGCAGTACCAGCAGGGCCGCACCCGTATCTATGTGAGCAAGCGCTCATGGCTCGATGGCGGCACCGAGGTGCTGCCCGGCGAGCGCAAGTTCACCGACTATGCGATCCCGCCGACGCAATCGTTCGGCATGCAGAACCGCAACCGTCCGCTGGAGCGCCAGCCGCTCAACCCGGCATCCGATCTCGGCGGCGAGCCGACGCGCTTCCCGCTGTATTGAGCGGTCGATCTTCGGATTCGGATTCAAACAGTTCTCCTCGTCATTGCGAGGAGCGAAGCGACGAAGCAATCCATCGCGCCGCAAGCGGATAGGTGGATTGCTTCGCTGCGCTCGCAATGACGAGCGTCAGCATTCCCGCGACGCGATTTGCGTCCGGGTGATGCATCAAACCGTCGCTCCCTCAAAAAGAGGGCGCAGGGAATGCCGGGCGCTGGCCGCACCCGCAGGCTTGTGTGCTGAAAAGGAAGAGTGCACACAAGTAGTCAGGTAAGGCCGAAAACATCCGGCACTCCCTGCGCAATGGCTTTACGGCTTACTCCGCGCTCTCCCTGGTGTACCGGGCTTTTTAGCCACCATCGCCTGCCGATGATCTCGGCAAACTTGATCCCAGCGTCGGGGAATCAGGACCACACGGCTTGACCGTACGCGCTCCTGCCGCACGTCTTGCGGCACGACCCGCGTCCATCGCATCCCGCGCCACGTTTCGTGACGACCGCGAAGCGCCTCTTTGGCGAGCGCGGGATAGATTCGTTAAATCATAATTTCTGACTTACGGAAAGAGAAATATTTTTGCGAGGCGCGCTTGACTCGTCGGGCAAAACAGGCGGCGGGCTTTTTGGCGATTGCCCGGGAGCGAGGACGGAAGCAGCAGTTACTTCGCGTATTTACCCGTCAGCTGCGGGGTGATGTCCGGATAGGCGCCCGGAGTCTTCTCCCTGGCCTCTTCGTGCATCTGGAGGCGGGTCTTGCGTGCCCAGGTGCGCTTCAGATCGTCCTTCACGCCGAACCTCAAGCGGCCGAGACCTTCGGTTTCCTGCTCGATCGTGTCGCCGTCCATGAACGGGTTGAGACCCCGGTGATTGGTGCCGGTGGCGACGATGTCGCCGGGCAGCAGCGTATGGATGGACGACAGCCAGGCGATGCATTTGGCGATCTTGTGGCCCATATCGTCGGTGTTGAAGTTCTGCATCAGCACGCCGTTGTTCCACTGCCTGATTTGCAGCTTCTGCGGATCCTTGATCTCGTCGGCGGTGACGAGATACGGGCCGATCGGCGCGAACGTGTCGCGGCTCTTCATCTGGAAAAACACGTTGCCTTGCGGCGGCAAGCCGCGCGCCGAACCGTCGATGAAGTTCATGTAGCCGAAGACGCAGCTCATCGCATCAAGCTCGCTGACGTGGCTGCACCTCTTGCCGATGACGACGGCGATCTCGGCCTCGCCCTCGAAAATCGTGGCCGGCACGTCGGGCAGCACCATCGTGTCGCCGTGTCCAATGATCGCGCTCGGCGATTTGTGGAAGGCGTTGATCGGCGCCGGCGCGCTGCGCGTGCCGTCTTCCATGTAGTTGACCGCCATGCAGTCGATCGTGCGCGGGCCCGGCACCGGCGGACGGATGCGGACGCTCGAGACCGGCACGCCTGTGCCGCGCGCCACCGCCGCCTCGAGCCGCGGCTTGTAGCTGCCCCAATGCTCGATCAGCCCGTTCATCAAATCGCCCGGGCAGGTCCGCGGGATGTCCTTGACCTCGGCACCGACATCGACCACGGCGTCGCCCTTCAGCACGCCGAGCTTGAAATCATCGAAATGGAGTAACTTCATTTTGTGCTTCTTCCCTTTTATCCCGAGCTTGGGCCCACGTCGGTCCCGTAGTCCGCATGAGCGTCAGCAACATGCGGGTTCATTCTGCAGGTCCCCGGATGTCGCTGAGTTTATCATCGGGCGCGCATTCGCGCGACCCGTTGGCTCATCCGGGCTGCACGCTCTTCGTTACTACGCATGCAGCTTCTGTATCTCGCCCAAAATCGCCTCGCCCATCTCTGCGGTCGAGGCCGCCATGGTGCCCTCCGACTTGATGTCGGCGGTGCGCAGTCCGCTCGCCAGCACTGCCGCGATCGCGGCATCGAGCTTGTCGGCAAGCGCACCCATGTCGAAGGAATAGCGTAGCGCCATGCCGAAGGAGGCGAGCATCGCGATCGGGTTGGCCAGCCCTCGACCTGCGATATCGGGCGCCGAGCCGTGCACGGGCTCGTACAGCGCGCGGCGCTTCCTGGTTTTCGCGTCGACCTCGCCGAGCGAGGCCGAGGGCAGCATGCCGAGCGAACCGGTGAGCATCGCCGCGATGTCGGACAGCATGTCGCCGAACAGATTGTCGGTGACGATGACGTCGAACTGCTTCGGCGATTTCACGAGATTCATGCCGCCGGAATCGGCGAGCTGGTGCTCCAGCGTCACATCCTTGTACTCTCTCGCGTGCAACTGCGTCATCACCTCGTTCCACAGCACGCCGGACTTCATGACGTTGCGCTTCTCCATCGAGGTCACCTTGTTGCGGCGCTTGCGCGCGAGGTCGAAGGCGACGCGGCCGATCCGCTCGATCTCATAGGTGTCGTAGACCTGGGTGTCGACGGCGCGCTTCTGGCCATTGCCGAGATCGGTGATGGTCTTCGGCTCGCCGAAATAAACGCCGCCGGTGAGCTCGCGCACGATCATGATGTCGAGGCCTTCGACCGCCTCGCGCTTCAGGCTGGAGGCATCGGCGAGCGCCGGGTAGCACACCGCGGGACGCAGATTGCCGAACAGGCCGAGTTCCTTGCGTAAGCGAAGCAGGCCGGCCTCGGGCCGGGCGTCATAAGGCACATGATCCCATTTGGGACCGCCGACAGAGCCGAAGATGATGGCATCGGCGGCCTTCGCCTTGGCCATGGTGTCTTCGGTGATGGAGACCTTGTGCGCGTCATAGGCGGAGCCGCCGACCAGCCCTTGCTCGGTCTCGAAGCTCGCGATGCCCTTCGCATTGAGCCAATCGATCAGGCGCTTCACCTCCGCCATCACTTCGGGGCCGATGCCGTCGCCGGGGAGCAGCAGAAGCTTGTGGGTCGCCATGGGTCACTACCTCAGAACTATCGTCATGCCCGGCCATGACGAGGGATGGGAAATCGAGCGAGTGCTAGAACGCCCCGCGCGGCTTGGCAAGCGGGCGGCGCGAGAGCCATCGTTGTTGCATGACCTGCAAGACACCTTTGCCATGGACGTGGTTGCTCTGGCACGGACCGATCTCCATAACAGAGACCTGCCGGAGCAAATTGTGCGAGCCCCGATCCTCCCCACACCTACGCGCATCCCGCGCGGCTAATCCTGATCCTGTCGCTGGCGCCGACCATCGGGCTCGGCATCGGCCGCTTCGCCTATGCGCTGGTGCTGCCCGACATGCGCGACGCGCTGGCGTGGTCGTATTCGGCGGCCGGCTTCATGAACACCATCAACGCGGTCGGCTATCTCGTCGGCGCCCTGATCGCGGCGCAACTGATCAAGCGCTTCGGCTTGATCCGCAGCGTGCGCTGGAGCACGATCGCTTGCGTCGCCTCACTCGCGCTCTGCGCAATCACCGGCAACTTTGCCGCGCTGAGTTTTGCGCGGCTGCTGTCGGGTTTCGCCGCAGCTTTCGGCTTTGTCGGCGGCGGCGCACTCGCCGCGACGATCGCGCAGTCGCGGCCGGCGCGGGCGAACTTCCTGCTCAGCCTGTTCTATGCCGGACCCGGGATCGGCATCCTCGCCTCGGGGCTGATTGCGCCGTTCACGCTGCAGGCATTCGGGCCTGGCTCGTGGTGGATCGTATGGTGGGCGCTGACGCTGCTCTCGCTGGTCATGATCGTGCCGCTGCTGCTCGCGCCGCTCGGCGGCAACGCGCTGATCGACCAGGGGCCGCGCATCCGCTTTTCGGTGCGGCCAGTGCTGATCTATCTCACCGCCTACTTCCTGTTTGGCGCGGGCTACATTGCCTACATGACCTTCATGATCGCCTATGTGCGCGACGGCGGCGGCGGTGCGGCGGCGCAGGCAACGTTCTGGAGCCTGATCGGCGTCAGCGCCTTCGCCACACCTTGGGTATGGCGGCGCGTGCTGGCGCTCGACCGCGGCGGGCTCGCGATGACCATCATCCTCGGCACCAACGCGCTTGGCGCCAGCTTACCGATCTTCGGCCATGCGCCGCTACTTCTCGCGATCTCGGCGCTGGTGTTCGGCGTTGCCTTCTTCGCGGTGGTGGGATCGACCACGGCGTTCGTGCGGCTGAATTATTCGCCGTCGGAATGGCCGGCCGGCATCGCGGCGATGACCATTGCTTTTGGAATTGGTCAAACGCTGGGGCCGATCGCGGTCGGCGCGGTCACCGACTGGCTCGGCAATCTCTCCTACGCGCTGAACGTCTCCGCCGCGCTGCTGGTGTTGGGTGCGATGCTTGCGGCGTTCCAGAGGAAGCTACGCCGTACCTGACGCGCCGCAGCATCGACACCCTCGCTGGATGCGGCGCACACGGCGCTCGTTCTGCTCCTTCTCCGAAGCGTCGCGGCCCCATAAAATGGCTTCCCGGCAAGGCAGGGCGCATAGTCGTAACCAACGAACAGACACGGGAAAATGATGATCGACGGAAAAACACGGCTCATCGCCCACATCGGCTATCCCATCGAGTCCTTCAAGTCGCCGATGATCTATAATCCGTGGTTTGCGGCGCGCGGGATCAACGCCGCCGTGATCCCGATGGGCTGCAAGAGCGATGACTACGCGTCGTTCCTGAAGCTCGCCTTCAGGCTGACCAACGTGGATGGCGCGCTGATCACCATGCCGCACAAGGTCACCACGCTCGATCTCGTCGACGAGGCCTCGGTCTCCGCGAAGATCGCGGGCGCCTGCAACGCTGTCAAACTCGACGAGCGCGGCGTCATGATCGGCGACATGTTCGACGGCGAAGGTTTCGTGCGCGGTGTGCTGAAGAAAGGCCGCCGGCTCGAAGGCAGCAGCGCGCTGGTCGCCGGCTGCGGCGGTGTCGGCTCGGCGATCGCCGCCTCGCTCGCGAAGGCAGGCGTGTCGAGACTCGCGCTTTATGACACATTCCCGCAATCGATGAACGCGCTGGCCGAGCGCCTGCGGGGTCCCTATCCGAAGCTCGAGGTCATCACGGGATCTGCCGATCCCGCCGGATATGACATTGTGGTCAATGCCACCCCGCTCGGCATGAAAAAGGACGATCCGCTGCCGCTCGAGGTAGAACGCATCGCGCCATCGGCTTTTGTCGGCGAGGTCGTGATGAAAGAGGAGATCACGCCCTTGCTGGCGGCAGCGCGCGCGAAGGGCTGCGACTATCAGGTCGGCACCGACATGCTGTTCGAGCAGATTCCGGCCTATCTCGAATTCTTCGGCTTCGGCACCACCACATCGGATGAATTGCGCAAAGTTGCGCAAATTCATTACTGACGAGAAGCGGCAACAAAACGCCGCCCGTCATAATGACAACTTGGAGGTCCCCGTGTTCGAAATCGGCAATCAGCACATTCTCGTCACCGGCGGATCGAGCGGCTTCGGCCGGCATTTCGCGCGCTTCCTTGCGAGCAACGGCGCCAAGGTCACGCTCGCCGCACGGCGCGCCGAGGCGCTGGCCTCCGCGGTCGATGAGATCAACACGTCAGGCGGCAAGGCGCAGATCGTCGTGCTCGACGTCACCGTCGCCGAGACAATCGATGCTGTCATGGCGCAGGCCGAAACGAACTTCGGCCCGATCCACGCGGTGGTCAACAATGCCGGCGTCACCGCAACCAAATCCGCGCTCGACCAGGACGAACGCGCCTGGGACAGCGTGATCGACACCAATCTCAAGGGCGTCTGGCTGGTGGCACAGGCGGCCGCAAAGCGCATGGTCGCCAACAAGGTGAAGGGGTCGATCGTCAACATCGCCTCGATCCTGGGCTTGCGCGTCGCCGGCGCGGTTGCGCCCTATGCGATCTCCAAGGCCGGCGTGATCCAGATGACCAAGGCGCTTGCGCTGGAATGGGCGCGCTACGGCATTCGCGTCAACGCGCTGGCGCCGGGCTATTTCGCCACCGATCTGAACGACGATTTCTTCAAGAGCGAGGCCGGCCAGGCGCTGATCAAGCGCGTGCCGCAGCGCCGCCTCGGGCAGCTCAGCGAGCTCGACGGTCCCCTGCTGCTGTTGATCTCCAACGCCGGCTCGTTCATGACCGGCAGCGTGGTGGCGGTCGACGGTGGTCACCTCGTCTCGGGGCTATAACGGGCAAACAAGCTGTTGCGGACCATCGGGATCGAGTCGCTGGAGGCGTAGACGGCTCCGCGGTCCGCGAAGGCTCGCCCGGAAGACGTTCGTCCCTTCCACGTCCCCACACGACCGGTGTAGTCTGATCCCATAGCGCGCCCAGATGGATTGCAAGTCCGCGAGAAGGCGCAAATTGGGGAGGCAGCATCATGGAATTGCCCCGCCGCACATTCCTGCATCTGGCCGCGGGTGCCGCTGCGTTGCCGGCCCTGCCCCGCATGGCGCGGGCGGAAGCCTATCCGTCACGGCCAGTGCGCATCGTGGTCGGCTTTGCCGCCGGCGGGGCTACCGACATCCAGGCGCGGCTGATGGGTCAATGGCTGTCGGATCGCCTCGGCCAGCAATTCATCGTCGAAAACCGCGCCGGCGCCAGCGGCAACATTGGCACCGAGACGGTCGCCAAATCTCCCGCGGATGGCTACACGCTGCTGCAGATCGTGACCCCCAACGTGATCAACGCCGCGCTCTACTCCAATCTCAATTTCGACTTCATGCGCGACATCGCGCCGGTGATCTGCGCCGCGAAGCTGGCCTATGTCGTCGTGGTGAACCCATCGGTCCCCGTCGCGTCGATCCCCGAGTTCATCGCCTATGCCAAGGCCAACCCGGGCAAGATGAACTACGGATCGGCCGGCCCCGGCACCCCGCAAAACATCGCCTGCGAACTGTTCAAGATGATGGCCGGAGTGGATCTGGTCCACGTCCCGTATCGGGGCGGCGCGCCTGCGACGACCGATCTGTTGGCCGGCCATTTGCAGGTGATTTTCAGTCCGGTGTCGGAGTCGATCCAGTTCATCAAGGCCGGCAAGTTGCGTCCCCTCGCGGTCACGACGACCAAGCGACTGGACGTGTTGCCGGAGATTCCATCGGTCGCAGACTTCGTGCCCGGCTATGAGGCCAGCGGTTTTGCCGGCATTGGCGTGCCCAGGGACACCCCGGCCGACATCGTCGACCTGCTCAACAAGGAGCTCAATGCCGGCCTCGCCGATGCCAAGATCAGAGAGCGGATCGAAGAGCTGGGCGGCACGGTGGCCGGGGGCTCGCCTGCGGAATTCGCGACGATCCTGTCCGCGGCGCTCGAGAAGTGGGCGAAGGTGATCAAGTTCGCGGGCATCAAGGTCGACTAATGCCTTTTGTTTTGCGCATGATCTTTTCGGAAAACCGCTGCACACTTTTCCGGACCATGCGCTAGCCCACGGATACGCCGGCCTTGGCCCGGCTGATTCCGAGCGCCAGAATGCGGTGCAGCAGGCCGGGGTAATCGAGCCCGTCATGCCGGGCCGCCGTCGCGAACTCCTGGCTCTTCGCGATTTCGGGATTGGGATTCGCCTCAATGAAATAAAGCGTGCCGTCGGCAGCGAGGCGGAAGTCGATGCGCGCGTAGCCGTCGAGCCCGAGCGTCCGGTAGATGCGTTTCGCCGTGCGCTGAATGCGGGCGTATAGTTCCGGCGCGAGGTTCTTGGCCGGCCCATCCACGATTCCGACGCGCTCCTGATAGCCGACATCGTGTTTGACTTTTTCGGTGGCGATTTGCTGGCCGCCCATGGTGCCGAATTGCAATTCCCAAACCGGCAGCACGCGCAGCCGCGTGTTGCCGAGCACACCGACATAGAGCTCGCGTCCCTCGATATACTGCTCGGCGATGGCAGCGCTTCCGACCCGTTCGTGGATGAAGGCGACGCGCTCCGCGAGCCTTTCGTCGGTGTCGACGATGGATGCCTGCGAGATGGCAATGGAGCCATCCTCGTTCAGGCTCTTGACGATCAGCGGCAGCGCAAGGCGCGGCGGCCGTTTGACCTTGCGGCGCATCGGGAACACGGCGAAGTCCGGCACCGCGATCCGGCGATAATGCACCAATGTCTTGGACAGATCCTTGCCGCGCGCCAGGATCAGGCCACGCGGATTGCACCCGGTATACGGAACCTTCATCAACTCGAGAAAGCTTGCGATGTGCTGGTCGTAGACGGGCTCGTTGTGAAACAGCTCCAGCAAGGTGAAAATCACATGCGGCTTGAAATCCTCGATCGCGTCGCGGACCGGCTTGATTTCCTCCTGCACGCCGAGCGGGCGAACGTCATGGCCGACCGCGCGCAAGGTGCTCACGACGTCGTATTCCGTTTTCCATTCGTTGATCTGCCGCGGCGTGTAGCCGTCGGTGGAGTCCGGCGGCATGTAATCCGGATGCATCAGCACCAGAATGCGCAGGCGTTTCATAGCGCGATCCATTTGCGTCGCGACGGGCCGAACAGCGCGTGCATGGTCTTGGCGGTCAGCAGGACCGTGAAGTCGGTTAGCAGCTTCCGTTCGGAACCGACGACACGCAGATTGAGCTCACGGCAGCGGGAAATCATGTCGTCGAGCACGGCATCCAGCGTCAACTGGTTCTCGCCCGTCCAGCGCGCGACGAGCTGCCTGATCCGGGCGCGGTGTTGCCTGATGAAGGACGAAGCCGGTCGTCCCCGGCGGTGCCGCGGTTCGGCGGAAAACAGCCGCTGCAGATCGCGGTCGTAGGTCTTCGGCGGGTTGAAGGCGTAGAACGCCTGCCGTTTCTGGTAGTGCTCGCCAAGCGTCTGGCCCAGCTCACGCAGCGGATCGAGACGCTCCCGCGTCATGACTGGCGGCCGCTTCCCCGCGATCTCGCCCATCAGTTCGTCGACATATTCGAGCTTCTTCAGTGCCGGCCAACCGGCATAACGCGTCCGCCAGTTCGAACGCGGCCGCAGCCACACCGCGAAGGTTTCCGCGAAATCCTCGTCCGGATGGCTCTGCGCATACCAGAGCCGAAGATGCTGGACATAACGGCGGCTCGCCGGATTGGGCCGATAGTAGCGCGGGTAGTGCTTCGAGGACGGGCCGAACAGCTGCTGCCAACGCCGGCGGCGTTGCAGCTGGTAGGCGTGCTGCACGGCGTGTCCCGCCTCATGACGGAGAATGGCCATGCACTCGGACCAGGTGCCGCCCTCGACGTCGAACATCATTTTCTTCTCGAGCTTCATCAGGCGCGGATGGGCGAGATAGAAGGGAATGGCGATGCCGGGCACATGGGCCGGGCTGAACCATTCGCTCGATATCCATGCATGGGGCCGCAGCCGGATGCCCCGCTCTTCGAGCTCCTCATAGAGAGTGTTGAGACAATCCTCGAGCCAGGTGCCTTCGACCGTAACCCTCAGCGTGCTGAGGCGTCGCTTGAGCAACTGGTCATCCGACAGCTTTTCCCAGGCAAATTTCCGGCGCGGCATAGCGTCTACAAGTCATGACAATCCGGTCGATGGTGTCACAGGATGCTGCCGGCAACAACCGCCTTGGCCTGGCGGCGAGCTGTCGTCCGCGGCGCGCCGGGGCCGGTTCAGCTTCCGCTGAACGAATTATAGCCCTGGTCTTCCCAGTAGCCGCCCTTGTAGTCGTTGGTGACCTCCATCGAGATCACGTATTTCGGATTCTTGAATCCGAGCTTGGTCGGCACGCGAATCTTCATCGGGTAGCCGTAAGCGCGTGGCAAAATTTCGTCCGCAAATTTGAACGTCATCTGCGTCTGCGGATGCAGCGCAGTGCGCATGTCGAGCGGCGAGTTGTAGCCTTCCTTGTCGGCGCACTGGAACCAGACATATTTCGCCTTGGTGTCGGCGCCGATCAGCTTGAGGAAGTCGCGCAGCGGCGTGCCGGTCCAGCTGCCGATCGCGCTCCAGCCCTCGACGCAGATGTGACGCGTCACCTGCTTGACCTGCGGCAATTGATAGAGCTCGTCCAGGGTCCACGACTTCTTGTTGTCGACGAGGCCGCGCACCTCGAGCTTCCACGCCTTGCCGTCGACCTCGGGCGCGTCGGCGAGATCGTAATAGGCATTGAACGGGAACGGCTTGGTGATCATGCTCTCCGGAAAGGTCGGCGCCAGCGCATCCGGATTGAACATCCAGGCCTGCACCGCGTCGTTGAACTTGGAGACCTGCTTCAGGACACCCTCGGCCGAATCGCTGTCGACGACGTTGCAGCCGGTGAGCAACGCGAGCGCGCCGATGCTGACGCCGCCGGAGATGAAGCGCCGCCGCGTCAGGTCCGGCATCGCCTTGACGGCGTCGCGGACAAATAGCTGCTTGTCGACGCCGGGGATCAGAAGCTTGCGCATGCGTCCCATGATGAACTCCTGAGGATTAGCGGCCGATGATCATGGCGCGCAGGCTCTTCGGCACCAGCAGCGCCAGCATGACATGCACGATCAGGAACAGGACGATCGCCGACATGCAGAAGAAGTGGACATAGCGCGCCCAGTCATAGCCGCCGAACAGCGCCACCAGCCAGCTCAGCTGCACCGGCTTCCAGATCGACAGTCCCGACAGCACGATCACGACGCCGACCGCGATGATGCCGGCATAGAGCAGCTTCTGAACATAATTGTAGGTGGAGAGATCCTCATGGGCGAGCTTGAAGGTCAGCGCCGCCTTGACGTCGGAGATCACGCCGTGAGGGGTGATCGGCAGCAGCTTCTTGCGGAAGCGACCGGTGGCAAAACCCGTGATCAGATAGATCAGGCCGTTCACCATGAGAAGCCACATCGCGGCGAAGTGCCACAGCAGCGCGCCGGCGAGCCAGCCGCCGAGCGTGATGCTGCCGGCAAAGCGGAAGCCGAACAGCGGCGAGGCGTTGTAGATCTGCCAGCCCGACATGATCATCAGGATCATCGCAACCGCATTGGCCCAGTGCATCGCGCGCACCCAGGCCGGCTGGATGACTTTGGCTTTTTCTTGGGCGGGTTCGCGCGTCGCGGAACTGTCTGATGCGGCAAGGCTGGACATGGCTGATCCCTGGAACTCCTCGACTACATATACGCCTAAACACCGGCTGCGTTACTGCCGGAAGGCTATCGGGTCGATACCTTAAGCCTATGGCATTCACAAAAAAGCGAGCCGGGGGTTCGTTCCTCGGCTCGCGGTCGCGCGTCCCGTGGGGACAGTGGAAGGCTGGGTGCGCTGCTGTTACGAAGCCGGCAGCAGCACGGTGTCGACCACGTGGATGACGCCGTTGGACTGATGGACGTTGGTGATGGAGACCATCGACTGGTCGCCCTTGGCATCGATGATCCAGGTCTTGCCGTCGGACTTCTTCACGGTGAGTTCCTCGCCTTCGACGGTCTTCAGCTTCTTGCCGTCGGTGAGGTCGGCGGCGTCAAGCTTGCCGGCGACCACATGGTAGGTGAGGATCTTGGTCAAGGTCGGCTTGTTCTCGGGCTTCACCAGATTGTCGACGGTGCCGGCCGGCAGCTTGCCGAACGCGGCGTTGGTCGGCGCGAACACCGTGAACGGGCCCTTGCCTTCCAGCGTCTCGACCAGGCCGGCGGCCTTCACCGCGGCGACCAGCGTGGTGTGGTCCTTGGAGTTGACGGCGTTCTGGATGATGTTCTTGGAGGGATACATCGCAGCACCCCCGACCATCACGGTCTTCTCTTCGGCGCGCGCCGGCGCAACGAAGGTCGCGGTGACCGCCAGCACGCTGAAAGCAGCCGCCGAAAGCAATGCTATACGCTTGGACATGGAGTGTCTCCCGATTGGATTGGTGACCGGCGGCCATCCGCCGACGAAGGGATTAACAACCGCGCTGCTCTGATCGTTGGTTTTGCAAGCGCCGTCGTTGCCCGGAGCTACGGGAGGTTTTGCGGGCGGTTTCGGGAAATAATTCTTTGTGATGGGTGAAACTTAAGTGCGGGTAAGCCCGTGTGCCTCTGTTGTCGTCCCGGACAAGCGAGGCCCTTGCGGCGCGAAGCGCCGTCAAGTGCGAGCGCGATCCGGGATCCATAACCACAGGAAGTGGTTTTGCGAAGGCTGGGGCTCCGGCCTTTATCTAACGACAACGTCCTGTGGTTATGAATCCCCGCTCCCGTGCGCAATTGCACACCAGGCGGGGACGACATTGGAGAGAGTTGGCCAAGCCTTAGTCCCTGCTCGCCGGGGTCTGGATGAACCCGCGATTATGCGTCGGGCTGATCAGGATCTCGTTCATGCAGACGCGTGGCGGCATGCCGGCGACGAACGCGATGGTGCGGCCGAGATCCTCCGGCTGCAGCATCCTGGCCTGCTCCTCCTCGCTCGGCACCACCGGGCGCAGCTTCAGGATCGGCGTCGCCACTTCGCCCGGCGACAGGCAGCAGGCGCGCAAGCCGTTGACGCATTCGTCCATGTTGAAGGAATGCGTCAGCGCCAGCACCGCATGCTTGGTCGTGGTGTAGGCCGGGCCCGGCATTTTGGAGACGTGGCGGCCCGCCCATGAGGCGACGTTGATGATGCAGCCGTCGTTCTGCTTGCGCATCGCAGGCAGCACCGCGCGCATGCAATACAGCACGCCATTGAGATTGATATCGACGAGCTGGTTCCAGCCTTCCAGCTCCATGTCGGCCCAGCGCCGCTTCGGCACATTGACGCCGGCGCTGTTGACCAGGAGGTCGATGCGGCCGTGCCTGGCCAGGATCTGGTCGGCAACCTTCTGCACATCGGCAGCCTTGCTGACATCGAGCGCGACGGCCTCGGCCTCGCCGCCGGCCTGCTTGATCTTGGCCACGACAGCGTCGAGCGCATCCTTGCGGCGGCCCGAGACGACCACCGTCCAGCCGTCCTCGGCCAGCGAAATGGCGCCGGCCTCGCCGATCCCCGTGCCGCCGCCGGTCACCCACGCCACGCGTTTTCCGCCCTTTGTCATGCCAACTGTCTCCGTTGCTTTGTGAAGGACGTTCTTGCTATGGAACGCCCTAAGGCTAATACGGCCGGATCGGGAGCGGCCACCCTGCAATGATGCATGAACGCTCCCTAAACACCAATCCGTTTTCCGGTCATGACGTTCGTGGAAAAATGAGGCAAAAGGCGCATGCGTCCGCTTGAAGGACTACGCGTTGTCGATCTGACCCGGGTGCTGTCGGGACCGTTCTGCACCATGCAGCTCGGCGATCTCGGCGCCGAGGTGATCAAGGTCGAGCGGCCGGGCGACGGCGACGACACCCGCGCCTTCGCGCCTCCCTATCAGGGCGACGAAGCGGCGTATTTCCTGTCGGTCAACCGCAACAAGAAAAGCATCACGCTCGATATGAAAAGCGAGCGCGGCCGTGAGGTGCTGTGGAGGCTGATCGATACGTCGGATGTGCTGGTCGAGAATTTCCGGCCGGGCGCGATGGATCGCCTCGGTTTCAGCTACGCCGCCGTCAGCGCGCGCCGGCCGGCCATGGTGTATTGCTCGATCTCCGGATTTGGCAACACCGGCTTGTACAAGGACCGCCCCGGCTACGACGTCATCGTGCAGGGCGAAGCCGGCATTCAGGATATCACCGGGCCTGCCGACGGCGCGCCGTACAAGGTCGGCACTTCGATCGCCGATCTGACGTCCGGAATGAACGGGGCAATGGGCATTCTCGCGGCACTCTATGCGGCCAAGACGACCGGACGCGGCCAGCACGTTTCGATTTCGATGTACGAATCGATCGCAGCGCTGCTCAGCTTCAATGCCGGCATTTATTTCGCGACGGGCGAATCGCCGAAGCGCCGCGGCAATGCGCACGCGACCATCGTGCCCTATGAGACGTTTGAAGCGAGCGATGGCTGGATCAGTCTCGGCATTGCCAATGACGAACTATGGAAGCGTTTCTGCAAGCTGGTCGAGCGGCCCGCACTGACCGACGATCCGCGTTTCGCCAAGGCAGCGGACCGCGTGCGTAACCGCGATATCCTGGTCCCGATCGTCAAGGACATCATCCGGCAGCGCAAGCGCGACGACTGGCTGCCCCTGATGGATGCCGCCGGCATTCCGAGCGGCGCGATCAGGACGGTCGGCGAGGTCTGCGACAGCGATCTCCTGAAGTCGCGCGACATGATTGCCGAGATGCCGCATGCCGGCAAGGACGTCGGCATCGTCAAGAACATCAAGAACCCCATGCATCTCAGCGACACGCCGCTCGACAGCTACGCGGCTCCGCCCCGGCTCGGCGAACACACAAACGAGATTTTGACGGGCCTGCTTGGTTACAGCAAAAGCGAGGTCGAGGAACTGGCGAAAAGCGAGACGATCTGACGGCCGAGGCCCACCCGCCAGGCGCCGTCCTGCTATTCGATCACCTCGTCTGCCGCCGCCAGCAATGTCGGCGGCATAGTGAAGCCGAGCGCGCGTGCGGTCTTCAGGTTGATCGACAGGTCAAACTTGTTCGGCGCCTGGATCGGCAGGTCCGAGGGCTTCTCGCCCTTCAACAAACGGTCGGCGAAAACCGCCGCCTGACGGTAGACGTCGACGAAATCGAGCCCCCACGACAACAACCCGCCGCTCTGGGTGAAGGAGCGGAACGGAAACACCGCCGGAAGCCGGGCGCGGTTGATGTGCTCGATCAGCATCGCACGGTTGTTGACCACCAGCCCGTCCGGCAAAACGATCGCCGCGCGATCGGCGCCGGCGCCGAATTGGTCGAGGACAGTTTCGATGTCGACCACGGTCCGCACCTCGCCACGCACCATCTCCACGCTGTAATCAGGGCCCATCGCTTCGACGGATTTCGCCAGCGCCAGCGTTCCGGAGTTTTGCGGGTTGACGATCAGCAGGATGCGCTTGATGCGCGGTTCGATCTCCTTCAGCGCGTCGACCCACTTGCCTGGGAAGGAATATTCATAGTTGGTCAGCCCGGTGAAATTGCCGTCCGGCCGGGCGAGGCTCTTGACCAGCCCCTGCGCGACGGGATCGGCGACCAGTGTAAACACGATCGGAATGCTCTGCGTCTCGTCCTTGAGCGCCCGCAGCGCACGCGAGCCGAGCGCCACGATCACGTCGGGATGGCTCGTCACGATCGCCGCCGCATTCTCCTTGAACTGCGCGGCATCCGTGATGGCAAAACGCAGATCGATCTTGAAGGAGCCGTCCTTCCACCCCGAGCGCTGCAACTGAGCGCGGAACGCAGCGACCAGCGGCTGCATCTGCGCTTCGGAAAACTCCGACAGCATGGCGATCTGCCTGACGCGCTCGCCCTGCGCACGCGCCGCGAACGGCGAGCCTGCGAGCGCCGCCGCAAGCCCGAGAAACTCACGCCGCCTCATTCCACCACCTCGTCGGCGAGCGCCAGCAGATCGGGCGGAATTTCCAGACCCAAGGCCTTCGCGGTCTTGACGTTGAACGCGGTCTCGAACTTCACCGGCGCCTGTGCCGGCAGATCGCCGGGCGGCGCGCCCTTGAGGATGCGATCGATGTAGCCGGCGGAGCGCAAGAAGATGTCGCCGGCATCGGCGCCGTAGGAGGTCAGCCCGCCCTCCGTCACGATCTGCCGGTAAGAATAGCTCGCTGGCACACGGTGTTGCGCGGCCGCCCGGATCGCGGCGCCGCGATGCACCAGCATGAAGGGATCCGGCGAAACGAACACCGTCGCGCCCGGCTGTTTGCCGAGTCTCGCGAAGCTCTCCTCGACCTCGGCTACGCTCTTCACCGGCGCCCCCGATAATTCGAGCGCGAGACGTTTGGCGACTGTCTCGAACGCTTTCAGATGGATCGCAAAGTAGGGATAGGTCTCCGGATTGAACATGATCGCAACGCTGGTCGATTGCGGCGCGATCCGCTTCAGCATCTCCAGCGATTTGCCGACCATCGAATATTCCAGAAAGGAAAAGCCGGTAATGTTGCCGCCGGGATGGGCCATGTTTGATATGATGCCCTGCGATACCGGATCGTTGACCACCGAAAACACGATGGGAATCGTCGATGTCGCCTGCTTCAGAGCGACGGTTGCCGGCGTGCCGTTGCCGAGCAGCACATCGGGCGCAAGCTGCACCAGCTGCTCCGCATAGAGACGGGTCAGCCCGATATCGCCACCGCCCCAGCGCCACTCGATCTGCAGGTTCTGCCCGTCATGCCAGCCGAGCTGCGCCAGGCCTTCACGGAATTTAGCGACGCGCATGGTCGCGACCGGGTCGTCTTCCTTGTTGCTCATGAGCACGCCGAGCCGCTTGGCGCGCTCGGCCGATTGCGCGCGTTCGGCGGGCGGCAACATGGCCGCGCTCGTCCCGAGAAGCAGGATGAATTCGCGACGCCTCACTCGATCACCTCGTCGGCGCGTTGCTGAAGCTGCGAGGGCACGTCCAGCCCGAGTTCGCGAGCGGTCTTCAGATTGACCACCAGTTCGAACTTGACCGGCGCCTGAACAGGAAGCTCGCTCGGACCGGCCCCCTTGAGGATACGATCGGCGTAACCTGCGGCGCGCCGAAAGTTGTCGGGGATGCTGCTCCCGTACGAAAGCAAGCCGCCAATATCCGAGAAGAAGCGGTACGGATAGATTGCAGGCAGACGATAGCGCGCCGCCAACGCGACAATCTCGACGCGGTTCGAGGTGGTGAAATTATCCGTCATCACGATCAAGCCACTGCCATCCTCGCGCGCATGCGCTCCTATGACCTGCTCAAGCTCGGAGCGATCGTCAACCGGGGCGGCAACAGCCTCAACCCCGAAAGATGGCGCGGTCGTTTTCAGATAGTTCAGATAGTAAAGAAAATAGGGCGCGGTCTTCGGATTGAAGAGGAAGGCTACCGTGCGGGTGCGCGGCGCCACTTCCTTGAGCAATTGCAGCCATTTTCCGCTCATCGTGTCTTCCATGTTGATGAAGCCGGTGACGTTGCCGCCGGGGTGCGGCAGGCTCGCGACGAATCCGCTCCCGATCGGATCGGTCACATTGGCGAAGACAACCGGAATGGCGCGCGTTTGGACTAAAACAGCAGCTGTCGTCACCGTGCTGTGCGAGATAATGACGTTCGGTTTCAGCGCGATCAGTTCCGCGGCAAGTCGCTGCGTCAGTTCATCGCCACCCCCTCCCCAGCGAACGTCGATTGCAACGTTGCGGCCTTCGATCCAGGCCAGGTTTCGCAGGCCCTCTCGAAACGCCGCGACAAAGGCTTCACCTGCGCGATCGCCTTCGGCATATCCCATTAACACGCCGATACGACGCATCTGCTCCGCTTGTTGCGCGCGGGCTCGCGAGCACGACGCCGCGAGCGGCCACGCTACAGCGGCGCCCATCAACGAAAGCAATTCGCGACGCCTCATGAGTTCCCCGCGGGGGGCTACTGCCCGTTCAACAGGCTTATCACAAAGCGGCTGCCGACGATGAAAAGATAGCAGCCGAAGGCGATCTCCAACATGCGCTTCGACATCGCATGCGCCGTGCGCACGCCGAGGCGCGCGGTCAAGAGGCTGGTCGGCATCACCACGATCGCGCCGATCAGCGAGACATAGCCGAACGTGAACGGCATCTGCAGCGCGGCGACATCGGGGAACCGCGCGGCCGCCGGCCAGCCGGCGTAGACATAGCCGAGCGCGCCGGGAATCGAGATCAGCACCGCGAGCGCCGAAGAGGTCGCGACCGCCCGGTGGATCGAGCGGCCGTAGAAGGTCATCAACAAATTGGAGAACAGACCGCCGCCGACACCCACCAGCGTTGCGAGAATGCCGACGCAAAAGCCGTAGCCGCGCATTACCGGCCCCTTCGGCATCTCGTCGCCGAGTTTCCAGCTCTCGCGCCCGAACCATAGCCGGAACGTCGCCGAGAAGGCGACGCAGACGAAGACGTATTTGAACAGCCGCTCAGGTGCTATGCGCGCAATCGCGCTGCCGGCGACGACGCCGACCACGATCGGCAGCCACCAGACTTTCAGCACGTCCATATCGACCGCGCCGCGCCGATAATGCGCGCGAAACGCGCTGATCGAGGTCGGGATGATCACGGCGAGCGAGGTGCCGACGCAAAGCGGCATCCGCACCTCCAGCGGCACGCCGGCGAGGCGAAAGCATTCGTAGAACACGGGCACCAGCACCGCGCCGCCGCCGATACCGAACAGGCCGGCCAAAAATCCCGACAGCACGCCGGTCGTGATCAACAGCAGGCCGAGCTCGACAATGCCCGACTCGCTCAGGCCAGCGATCGCCATTCCATCCCCCGACATTTTCCGCCGCGCCGGCCTACGGACAAGACCCAATTGACCATGTTGAGATTCAACGGGTTGGTCAACCGAATTGGGGCGCCAACAGATGCGGGCGAACTTGTCTTGGTTTAGCGACGGGCAATGGGCGAGGATTGAGCCGTTTATTCCAAGCAATCGCCGTGGCGTGAAGCCGAAGAACAATCGGCGCATTTTGAGCGGGATCATGCATGTGCTCAAGAGCGGATGTCGATGGGTCGATTGTCCGCCGGAATATGGGCCGGCCAAGACGGTCTACAATCGCTTCAACCGCTGGAGTGCGCCCTGTGCCTCGTTGCCGCCGTGGCATTCTGGCTTTAGTCGTACGCGGTTTCCGCTTTTGGGATAACATGGCGAGCGTGTCGGCACCCGGATGACGACGGGAAACCATGAAGGGGAGGTTGGAATGAGCTCGCAGCGAGCGTCGGGAACCGCCGTGCAACGAACCATTGCCGTCCTGGGCTCGGCGGTTTTCTTCGTGGTCGCCCCATTTGCGCTGGCGGGGCTCGTTCCATGGTCGATCACGGGTTGGCAACTCCGGCCGCCGTTCCTTGGTCTGGAGCTGACGCGCGGCATCGGCGCGATAATGATTCTCGCAGGCGTGCCTGGGCTTGTTGACTCGTTTGCGCGCTTTGCCCTGCAAGGGGTCGGCACGCCGGCGCCGATCGCACCGACGCAGAACCTTGTGGTGACGGGTCTGTATCGCCACGTGCGCAATCCCATATACGTTGCCGTAGTCGCCGTCATTCTGGGCCAGGCGATCCTGTTCGGCGATTGGCGTCTCATGGCTTACGGCGGGCTCATGTGGCTCGCCTTCCACGCCTTTGTCCTCGCGTACGAGGAGCCGGTGCTTGCTCAGCAGTTTGGGACCCAGTACGAGGATTTTCGGGCCAACGTCCCGCGGTGGATTCCGCGGCTGTCTCCATGGCGGTCGAAATGATCGGTGGCCCGCGGTTGTGCGAGCCGCTGCTCGCGACCGGTCTCGGACGCTTCACCGGCGCCGCGAGCAGGCACGCTAACGGCCCTCGGAAAAGAATATCTCCCCATTGGCGAAGCGGTTGGGTTTCAGGCGCATCGCAACGCGCTACGACAAACTGGCCGCGTTCTTGAATCGTGCTTCAGGTATACCAGCGAGCGGGGGGCGTCGACCCCTTCGATACCTCACATTTGCAAGGCTCATCTGAAGCTTTGAACCCAGTCATCGCTAAGGATGAATGCTGGTTCGGAATTGCTGATATTCGCCGTTGCACTGGCTGTTTCGACTCCGTAAATAGAAATCATCCAACGCGATCCGACGGGCCCCGTGGGTCCGTCACAACCGTCAAAAAAGCAGATGACCGCAAGGATCGAACGACCGCTTTCACCGCACTTGCAGACCTATCGCTGGACGCTGACGATGATGTTGTCCATCGTCCATCGCGGCACCGGCCTCGCACTCTACTTCGGCACGCTGCTGCTGGCTTGGTGGCTGATCGCGGCGGCCTCCGGCCCGACCGCGTACGCCCATGTGCAGGCCTTCACCGCGAGCATCATCGGCCGGCTGATCGTGTTCGGCTACACCTGGGCGCTGCTGCATCATCTGCTCAGCGGTATCAGACATTTCGTCTGGGACCTCGGCTACGGCTTCAAGGCCAATGAGCGCGAAGCGCTGACCTGGGGCGCGCTGATCGGCGGCATCTCGCTGACCGTGCTGGTCTGGATCGCGGCCTATGCGATCGGAGGCGGACGATGAGCGACAGCCACGGCGCACCTTCGATGCGCACGCCGCTCGGCCGCGTCCGCAATCTCGGTGCCTCGCATTCCGGCACCACCGATTTCTGGCGCCAGCGCCTGACGGCGGCGGCGATGACACTCCTGATCATCCCGGTCATCGTCATCGTGCTGATGCTGATCGGCAGCAATCAGGCCGGTGCGAAGCTGATCCTTGGCTCGCTGCCGATCGCCATCATCATGCTGCTCTTCATCATCGCCAGCGCCTGGCACATGAAGATCGGCATGCAGGTCGTGATCGAGGACTATGTGCACAGCGAAAAGCTGAAACTCGCTGCGATCATGGCCAACAACTTCTTCTCCTTTGCGGTGGCGCTGGCATCGATCTACGCCATCCTCAAACTGTCATCCGGAGTCTGATCTATGGCCGAGGGTAACGGAAAAGCCACCAACGGCAGCGGCCCCGCCACCAACGGCAAGGCCTATCCGATCGAGGATCACACCTACGACGTGGTCGTGGTCGGCGCCGGCGGCGCGGGCCTGCGCGCAGTAGTCGGCTGCAGCGAGGCGGGCTTGCGCACGGCCTGCATCACCAAGGTGTTTCCGACGCGCTCGCACACGGTCGCGGCGCAAGGCGGCATTTCCGCAGCGCTCGGCAACATGCATCCCGACGACTGGCGCTGGCACATGTACGACACCGTCAAGGGGTCGGACTGGCTCGGCGACCAGGACGCCATCGAATACATGGTGCGCAACGCGCCCGAGGCGGTCTACGAACTCGAGCATTGGGGCGTGCCGTTCTCGCGCACCGAAGACGGCAAGATCTATCAGCGCCCGTTCGGCGGCATGACCTTGGACTACGGCAAGGGCCAGGCGCAGCGCACCTGCGCCGCCGCCGACCGCACCGGCCACGCCATGCTGCACACCATGTACGGTCAGGCGTTGCGGCACGCGGCCGAGTTCTACATCGAGTTCTTCGCCATCGACCTGATCATGGATGACGATGGCGCTTGCCGCGGCGTGATCGCGCTGAAACTCGACGACGGCACGCTGCATCGCTTCCGCGCCCAGACCACGATCCTCGCGACCGGCGGATACAATCGCGTCTACCTTTCCTGCACCGGTGCCCACACTTGCACCGGCGACGGCGGCGCCATGGCGCTGCGCGCCGGCCTGCCGCTGGAAGACATGGAGTTCATCCAGTTCCACCCGACCGGCATCTACGGCTCGGGTTGCCTCGTGACCGAAGGCGCGCGCGGCGAAGGCGGCTATCTCGTCAACTCCGAAGGCGAGCGCTTCATGGAGCGCTATGCGCCGTCAGCCAAGGACCTCGCCTCGCGCGACGTGGTCTCGCGCGCGATGACCATCGAAATCCGCGAAGGCCGCGGCGTCGGCAAGAAGAAGGACCACATTTTCCTGCATCTCGACCATCTCGATCCCAAGGTGCTGCACGAGCGGCTGCCGGGAATCTCCGAATCGGTGAGGATTTTCGCCAATGTCGACGTGACGCGCGAGCCGATTCCAATCGTGCCGACCGCGCATTACAATATGGGTGGCATCCCCACCAATTATCACGGCGAGGTGCTGGTCAAGAAGAACGGCGACGACAATGCCACCGTGCCCGGCCTGATGGCGCTCGGCGAGGCGGCTTGCGTCTCCGTGCACGGCGCCAACCGGCTCGGCTCCAACTCGCTGATCGACCTCGTGGTGTTCGGCCGTGCCGCGGCGTTGCGCTGCGCGGAAAAACTGACGTCGAATGGCAAGCAGCCGGAATTATTGAAAAATTCCGCTGACCGCGCGCTCGGCCGGCTCGACCATTATCGCCATGCTTCCGGCGGCACGCCGACCGCAAAACTGCGCGACAGCATGCAGCATGTGATGCAGCGCAATTGCGCGGTGTTCCGCACCGGCGAGGTGCTGCACGAAGGCCACAATGAGATCCACAAGGTGCATAGCGGCATTTCCGACATCTCGGTGTCGGACCGCTCGCTGGTATGGAACTCGGACCTGATCGAGGCGATGGAATTCGACAATCTGATCGCGCAGGCGGTGGTGACGATGGATTCGGCAGCCAACCGCACCGAGAGCCGCGGCGCGCATGCGCGTGAGGACTTTCCCAATCGCGACGACAAGAACTGGATGAAGCACACGCTGGTGTGGATCGACGAGGGCGGCAAGACCGCGATCGATTACCGCCCGGTGCACGACTACACCATGACCAACGACGTGCAGTGCATCCCGCCGAAGGTGAGGGTGTACTAGCAACAACCAGTCATTCCGGGGCGATGCGAAGCATCGAACCCGGAATCTCGAGATTCCGGGTCTGGTCCTTCGGACCATCCCGGAATGACGAAAGGCAAGCAGATGGTTGAATTCGCACTTCCGAAGAACTCGAAGATCACCGGCGGCAAGACCTGGCCGAAGCCGCCGGGCGCGACCGAGACGCGCGAGTTCAAGGTCTATCGCTGGAATCCGGACGACGGCAAGAATCCCAGCTTCGACACCTATTATATCGACGTCCACGATTGCGGCCCGATGGTGCTGGACGGCCTGATCTGGATCAAGAACCACATCGATCCGACGCTGACGTTCCGCCGCTCCTGCCGTGAGGGCGTGTGCGGCTCCTGCGCCATGAATATCGACGGACAGAACACGCTGGCCTGCACCAAGTCGATGCATGACGTCGCCTCCGGCGGCGCGGTGAAGATCAATCCGCTGCCGCACCAGCCGGTGGTGAAGGACCTGGTGCCCGACCTCACCAATTTCTATGCGCAATATGCCTCGATCGAGCCGTGGCTGAAGACGACCTCGCCGACGCCGCAGAAGGAATGGAAGCAAAGCCACGAGGACCGCGAGAAGCTCGACGGCCTCTATGAGTGCATCCTCTGCGCCTGCTGCTCGACGTCGTGCCCAAGCTATTGGTGGAACAGCGAACGCTTCCTCGGGCCCGCCGCGCTGCTGCAGGCGGCGCGCTGGGTCAAGGATTTCCGCGATGAAGGGACCGGCGAGCGGCTCGACAATCTCGAGGACCCGTTCCGGCTCTATCGCTGCCACACCATCATGAACTGCGCCAAGGCCTGCCCGAAGGGATTGAATCCGTCGGAAGCCATTGCCGAGCTCAAGATGAAGCTGGTCGAACGGCAGATTTAGGTCTCGTGCCCCGGATGCTGCGCAGCACCAAAAGCGCGTACACGCGCGTCTGCGACGCGCTATGGTGATGCGCAGCTGATCCGGGGCCCATGGTAACCCGGATGACTGGGTCCCGGATCTGCGCTGCAGTGTAAGCACGCCGCAGCGCGTCCGGGACACGAGAGGATTACGTGATGCCCGCTTACCCCATCATCCTGCATCACTTCGACGAATTTCCCTTCTCCGAGAAAATCCGGCTGATCTTCGGCATCAAGAAGCTCGCCTGGACCTCGGTGCGCATCAGCCGCATCATGCCGCGGCCCGACCTGATGCCGATGACCGGCGGCTATCGGCGCACGCCCGTGATGCAGATCGGCGCCGACATCTATTGCGACACCCAATGCATCATGCGCGAGCTGGAACGGCGCTTCCCGCAGCCGAGCCTGCTGCCGAAAGGCTATGACGGCCTCGTCTGGGGCAGCGCGATGTGGACCGACCGCATGTTCTTCCAGAGCACGGTCAACCTCGTGTTCGGCTCGCTCGCCGACAGGGTGTCGGCCGAGTTCATCGCCGACCGCGAGAAACTGCGTGGCGCGAAATTCGACGTTGCCGGCATGGCCGCGGCGATCCCGCAGATGCGCGATCAGTTTCGCGCGCATCTCGCCTGGATCGATGCGCAGCTTTGCGACGAGCGTATCTGGCTTGCGGGCAGCGCGCCGAGCCTGCTCGACATCAACGCTTACATGAACGTCTGGTACGCCCGCGCGAACATGCCCAATGCCGACGAACTGTTCGCCGAGTTCGACCATGCGCGGGCCTGGGCCGGGCGCGTCCGCGCCATCGGCCACGGCGACCGCATCGAGATGACGACCGCGGAAGCGCTCGTGATCGCCGCGAAGGCGACCCCCGAGACCGAGGAATTATCCGACCCCAACGATCCCAATGGCCGCAAGCCCGGCGACAAGGTCGAGGTGATGCCGGACGACTACGGCAAGATCCGCGTCGCCGGCGAGATCGTCGCGCTGTCGCCGCAGCACATCGCGATCCGCCGCCATGACTCCAGGGCCGGCGACGTAGTCGTGCATTTTCCGCGCGCGGGCTTCCTCGTGCTATCGGCCTGACGCATGTCGAGGACTCCCGACGATGATGCTTCGCCCGCGCCGTTTGGCGCGCGTGCGCCGAATGCGGCGCAGGCCGCGGTCATCGCGCTGACGCAGCGTTCGGGACTGAAGCGCGGCGCGTTCCGCCCGATGATGTCGCGGCTGGTCAATCTGTTGCGCGCGGGTCCCGTCGACGTGCATTATCAGGGCGCGGCGTTCCGCCTGCATCACCAGGCGAGCGCGACCGAGCGCGGCGCACTTTTCAACGCCGACTACAATCGCGAGGAGCTCGATTTCCTGCGCGCCAACGTGCCTGCTGGCGGCACCTTCGTCGATCTCGGCGCCAATGTCGGCACCTATGCGCTGGTTATCGCAGGTCATGTCGGCGCCGGCGGCAAGGTGATCGCGGTCGAGCCGCATCCGGTGATCCATGCG
Organism: uncultured Alphaproteobacteria bacterium; assembly: GCA_963821965.1. Classification (GTDB taxonomy): domain Bacteria; phylum Pseudomonadota; class Alphaproteobacteria; order Rhizobiales; family Xanthobacteraceae; genus Bradyrhizobium. The sequence continues at coordinate 446,675 of CAWGFY010000010.1, read as the reverse complement.
CGGCTCGCGTTCAACCGCGATGCATCGTCAGCCGATCAGGTCAGGCTGATCGCGGCCGCGGTCGGCTCCGCCGACGGCGAGCTCATGATCGAGACTGACGGCGACAATCTCGGCGCCAGCCATGTGGTGTCCGGCGCACCATCGGCCGACGCCATCAAGGTGCCGTCGCTGCGGCTGGCGCGCATTCTCGGCGACGCCGGCATCGCAAGCGTCGATGCGCTCAAGATCGACATCGAAGGCTTCGAGGATCGCGCGCTGATCCCGTTCTTCGAGGAGGCGCCGCCATCGCTGTGGCCGCGCGCGGTGGTGATCGAGCATTTGTCGCGCGACGAATGGCAGCAGGACACCATCGCCGACATGATCGCGCGCGGTTACCGCGAGGCGGGACGCACACGCAGCAATACGCTGCTCAGACGCGGCTAGCCGGTATTCGACGGAACCGTGCGTGCGGCGCGTCGTTGTCGCCCGAAGGGAACAACGATGCCAATCGAACCGCCCGAGATCCCGCCGCCGACGCCGGGCCACCCCACCGAACCGCCGCGCGAGGATCCGCCCGGCAATCCGAATCCGGAGATTCCGCCGCCGGTGCATGAGCCCGGCGCGCCGCCCCAGCCGCAGGAACTGCCTGGCAAAATGCCCGATGAGGTACCGGGGCAGGGACAATCCGAATTGAAACCAACGTCTGAATACGCCATGAACAGGGGTGTTTTTGCGCCTTTCCAGCGAGAAATAAATCCAGTTCCGCGTTTGAACGCCGCCACAATCCAGCCTAACGCTTGTTCGTTGATCGCCAAATCCTGAATTGAAAGCCTTGAATCAGAAGGCCGAGAATCCAAAGCTCATTCCGGGGATCGAGACCATCATGACCAAACTCCGCCTCGTGCTGCTTGCCACGACCGCCCTCACAGCGATGCAATTTGCAAGCGTTGTGGCGCGCGCGCAAAGCACCTCGTCACCAGTGATCGTCGCGCAGGCGCCGAGCGAAGCCGAGAAGGAGAGGAAGGGACCGCCGCCGAAGGGCGCGCCGCCGGCCGCGGCTCCCGCACGGCCTGCCGCTCCCCCGCCACCGCCACCGAGGCCGGCGGCACCGCCGCCTCCGCCACCCCCACCTCCCCATGCAGCGCCTCCGCCACCCCCACCTCCCCATGCAGCGCCGCCGCCGCCGCCACCTCCACACGCGGCACCACCGCCGCCTCCACACGTGCCGCCGCCGCCGGCCGCAGCGCCAAAGGCTCCGCCACCTCCGCCCCCACCCGCAGCGCCGAAAGCGCCGACGCCGCCGGCTGCCGCGCCGACTCATACGCCGCCGCCACCCCCGCCTCCGCCTGCAGCACCCGCGCGTCCCACACCGCCCGCGCCGCCGACTGCTGCTCCGACGACGACACCGCCTGCAGGCACGCCGCCGGCCGGTACGTCTCCGCGCGAGCGTATGGAGCGTGCACCACCCCCAGGCGGCACTCCTCCAGCAGGCGCTCCGCCACACAGCGGTCCACCGACCACGCCGCCGCCGGCTGCCGCGCCCACCACCACGCCTGCGCCGACCACACCACCGACCGGTCAGCCTCCGGGCCGGACACCGCCGCCCGGCGCTGCACCGGGCACACCGCCAGGATCGACCTTCAACCGTCCGCCCGGGACACCGCCAGGCGCCCCGCCGGCTGCGGGCACGCCACCGGCCGGTGGAGCAGCGCCACCCGCAGGCGCACCGGCGCCGACCATGGTGCCCGGCGCGCCGAATGCAGCAGTGCCACCCGGCCGCGCGCAGAACGCGCCGCCGACGGTTGCGCCCGCATTCCGCCGCGCGCCATCCGTCACCACGCCGCTACCGGTTGTCGCGCCACCTGCAGCGGCCTTGACGCCGATCGCACCCGGCGCCGCGCCGCAAGGTCCGCGGCGCATGGAGGATTTCCGCGGCGCACGCCAGGAGCGGCAGGAGGGCGGCCGCACCATCATCACCGAGCCGGGCCGCATCATCATCCGCGACCCGGGCGGACAGGAGTTCGTGCGCCACAACGAACTCGATCGCTTCCGCTACGGCGCGCGTGACATCCGCACCCAGACGGTCGGCGGCGAGACCCGCACGGTCGTGATTCGTCCGGATGGCAGTGAAATCATCACGTCCGTCGGTCCGGACGGCCAGTTGCTGCGGCGAATCCGGCGCGACCGCGAGGGTCGCGAGATCATCATCATCGACAACACGTATCGTGATCCGCGCGCCGTTGGCGGCTTCTTTGTCGACCTGGCGCCGCCGGTGGTGCGCATCCCCTACGATCGCTACATCGTCGATTACGACGACGCGCCGCCGGAATTGATTTACGACACCTTGATCGCGCCGCCGGTGGACCGGATCGACCGGCGCTATTCGCTGGACGAAATCCGCTACAGCCCGAACGTGCGCATGTTGATGCCGAGCATCGACGTCAACACCATCAACTTCGAACTCGGCTCGTGGGAGATTCCTCCCGACCAGGCCGCGAAGCTGCAGGCGATCGCCGACGGGCTCAACCGCGCCATCCAGCGCAATCCGCGCGAGGTGTTCCTGATCGAGGGTCACACCGACGCAACCGGCAACGACACCGACAATCTGTCGCTGTCCGACCGGCGCGCCGAGGCCGCCGCCGAGTTGCTGACGCAGCAGTTCGGCGTGCCTGCGGAGAACCTGACCTCGCAGGGCTACGGCTCGCAATATCTGAAGGAGCAGACGCCGGGGCCGAGCCGCATCAACCGGCGCGTCACCGTCCGCCGCATCACGCCGCTGCTCACCGGCAGCAACACCTCGCTGCCGCCGCCTCCGCCCGGCATCGCGCCGCCGCGGTGACGTGAGTCGCAGAATGCAGAATGGCCGGGAGCGATCCCGGCCATTTTTGTTGCTTCACCCTCCCCTTGCGGGGAGGGTGAGGAAATCTACTTCTCGCCTTCCAGCTTCGGGATGTACGACCCGTCGCCCTTCGACAGCAATCCCGTATCCGCGTAGAGACCGAGCTTCGCGCGCGTGTCGGCGATATCGAGGTTGCGCATGGTGAGCTGGCCGATACGGTCGGCCGGCGTGAACGCGGCGTCCTCGACCTTCTCCATGCTGAGCCGCTCCGGCGCATAGGTCAGGTTCGGACTTTCTGTTTTCATGATCGAATAATCGTTGCCGCGGCGTAGCTCCAGGGTCACCTCGCCGGTGACGGCGCGCGCCACCCAGCGCTGCGCTGTCTCGCGCAGCATCAGCGCCTGCGAGTCGAACCAGCGGCCCTGATAGAGCAAGCGGCCGAGCCGCATGCCGCTGATCCGGTACTGCTCGATGGTGTCTTCGTTGTGGATGCCGGTGACCAGCCGCTCATAGGCGATGTGCAGCAGCGCCATGGCGGGCGCCTCATAGATGCCGCGGCTCTTGGCCTCGATGATGCGGTTCTCGATCTGGTCGCTCATGCCGAGCCCATGCCGGCCACCGATGACGTTGGCTTCGAGGAACAGCGCGACCGGATCGGCAAAGGTCCTGCCGTTCAGCGCGACCGGCTGGCCTTCCTCGAAACGTACGGCGACTCTTTCCGCCTTGACGGCGCAGTCGTCGCGCCAGAACGGCACGCCCATGATCGGGTTGACGATCGCGATGCCGCTGTCGAGGCTCTCGAGATCCTTGGCCTCATGGGTGGCGCCGAGCAGGTTGCTGTCGGTCGAATACGCTTTCTCCGCGCTCATCTTGTAGGCGAAGCCGCTCGCGGTCATGAACGCCGACATTTCGGCGCGGCCGCCGAGTTCGTCGATGAATTGCTGGTCGAGCCAGGGCTTGTAGATGCGCAAGTTCGGATTGGTGAGCAGGCCGTAGCGGTAGAACCGCTCGATGTCGTTGCCCTTGTAAGTGGAGCCGTCGCCCCAGATGTTGACGCCGTCCTCCTTCATCGCCGAGACCAGCATGGTGCCGGTCACGGCGCGGCCGAGCGGCGTGGTGTTGAAATAGGCGATGCCGCCGGTCGAGACATGGAAGGCGCCGGACTGGATCGCGGCGATGCCTTCGTGGACCAGCTGGGTGCGGCAATCGACCAGTCGCGCCTTCTCGGCGCCGAACTCCAGCGCCTTGCGCGGGATCGCGTCGTAATCGCTCTCGTCGGGCTGGCCGAGATTGGCGGTATAGGCGAAGACGCGCGCGCCCTTCTGCTTCATCCAGAGCAGCGCCGCGCTGGTGTCGAGCCCGCCGGAGAAGGCGATGCCGACCTTCTCGCCCTTGGGCAGGCCTTTCAGGATCGTGGTCATCATGCGTCCAATCGGTCGAAACAGGTGAGTGCGCGAATAACAAATTTCGCGGGCGTGGGCACGCCTTAATAGCGCTTACGCCGAAGCGGCCGGGCCGCTTTCACGCCTGAACCAGCGCTGGCGGAGGCGATAGAGCGGCCAGAACAGGCGCGTCAGCACGGCGTCGATCGCTTCATCCGACAGCCGCGTCCTCGGCCAACGATAGATCAAGGCATACATCAACCAGACCACGAGGAAGGCGACGATGCCAGCCGCGGCGATGTCGGTGAAGAAGTGTCCGCCGAAGGCCATGCGCAGCAAGCCGGTGGTGACGCCGAAGGCGGTCGCCGCGACATAGGCGAGTGGCCGCCATGCGGGCGGGGTCAACGCGGCCGGCGCATAGGTCCAGAATGCGGCCGCACCCTCGCCGGAGAAGAACGAGCAATTCCAGCCGCAGCCGCCGCGCGGGTCCCACCACGGCACGAAAGCAAGCTTGTCGAACTGGCCGCTGTTGAATTGCGTCACCACGACAGGACGCGGCCGGCCCCAATGGCTCTTGAAGGCGAGGTTCGAGAGAATGCCTGACGATAGCGCGAGCGTCACGGTGAGGAAGATGATCGCCCGGCCCGAGATCAACAGCGGCCGGTCCGGCCGCACGATCTTGATCGCGAGCGCAGCCAACGCCGGGATCACCAGCGCCCACGAAATCCACATCGCGGCATCGCGCGCGAACGCCGCGAGCGCGTTGGCCTTGAGCGGGAACGTTTTGGCCTGCACGTCATAGAACAGCGCCGCAAGCTTGAGGTCGAGCTCGGGATAGAGTCCGAACAGCACGCCGATGACGGCCGCGAGCGACAGCGCGATGAAAAGTCCGGTCCGGTTCATGGGGTGCGTTTAGCGGAGGGACGCCAAGATGGGAAGCGTCACAACGGCGGCGGACGTGACGCCGACGGCAGCGGAGGTAGAGGCGGGGGCCGCCGCGGCGGCGCGCGCCAGGCGCCGGCATTGCGACCGGCGATCATCCAGTAGACGAGGCCGGCGACAATGCCCGCACCGGTCATGATCTCCATGTGCCGACGCACGATTCCTTCAAAGCGCAACGACTCCGTATCGAACGGCACCAGGCTGAGATAGCCGGCGACGCCGACCAGCGCGCCGCCGATCGCGTAAGCCAGCACGCCCCGGATCGAGAAAGCTTCGGTGAGCAGTGCGATGATCATCGCCGGCAGCAGCGCGAAGCCCGAGATGAAAATGAAACCGAACCCGATCATGATGTCGATCACGCTTTGATCGACCGGGCCCGCGCCGAGATCGCTGAAATCTGGAAACAGCACCGCGGTGACCACGATCATCCCCGCCACCAGGCAGGCAGCGAGGAAGCCGAAGAAGATAACGAAGAGGCGGCCGATCAGCGCCATGAGACACCGTCATTGCGAGCGAAGCGAAGCAATCCACAGCCTCGCGTTCGGCTCTGGATTGCTTCGTCGCTTGCGCTCCTCGCAATGACGGCAATAACGCACGGCGTCATAGGCCTCAATCCGTCATCGCCATCGCGCGCAGCGCCTGCCGCTCGCGCACCGACAACTTCTCCGTCTCGGATTTGAGCTGCCCGCAGGCGGCCAAGATGTCGCGGCCGCGCGGCGTGCGCACCGGCGAGGAATAGCCGGCGTTGAAGATGTATTCGGAGAACTTCTCGATCTGGTCCCAGTCCGAGCATTCGTAAACCGTGCCCGGCCACGGGTTGAACGGGATCAGGTTGATCTTGGCCGGAATGCCCTTCAAGAGCTTCACCAAAAGCTTCGCATCGTCCAGCGAATCGTTGACGCCCTTCAGCATCACATATTCGAAGGTGATGCGGCGCGCATTCGAGGCGCCGGGGTAGTCGCGGCAGGCCTGCAAGAGTTCGGCAATCGGATATTTGCGATTGAGCGGCACCAGCTCGTTGCGCAACTCGTCGCGCACCGCATGCAGCGAGATCGCCAGCATCACGCCGATCTCCTCGCCGGTGCGGATGATGTTCGGCACCACGCCCGAGGTCGACAGCGTGATCCGCCGTCGCGAGATGCCGATGCCCTCATTGTCGGCGACGATCAGAAGCGCATCGCGCACCGCGTCGAAATTGTAGAGCGGCTCGCCCATGCCCATCATCACGACGTTGGTGACGAGCCGGGTGCCGTTCTCGCGGTCGGCCCAATCATTGAGACGATCGCGTGCCACCATCACCTGGCCGACGATCTCGCCGGCGGTGAGATTGCGCACCAGCCGCTGCGTGCCGGTATGGCAGAACGAGCAATTCAATGTGCAGCCGACCTGGGAGGAGACGCACAGCGTGCCGCGGTCGGTCTCGGGGATATAGACGCACTCGACCTCATGCGGACGTTCGGCCGCGTCGCCGCTCGGCAATCGCAACAGCCATTTGCGCGTGCCGTCGTTGGAGACCTGCTCGGCCACGACTTCGGGCCGGTCGACGGTGAAATGTTTTTCCAGCTCGGCGCGCATGTCCTTCGAGACGTTGGTCATCTCGGCAAAGGATTTGGCGCCGCGGAAATACATCCAGTGCCAAAGCTGCTGCACGCGCATCTTGCGTTGCGCGGGGGCAACCCCAATCTCGCCGAGACGATCGGCAAGCTCGGCGCGCGACAAACCGATCAGCGACGGCTTGGCCGGCGGCACATAGGTTTCGAGCGGCGTCTTTTCCAGCGGCGCATTGGCGCGCGCGTCAGCCGCGCTGGTGATGGTATCGGTCATGGCACATCAAATAAGCCCTCCGGCACGCGCTGGAAAGGCGTGAAATCTCTCAAAACAGGGTTTAGCGCCGGCAGTCCTGCGCGATCTTGTCGAGGGCTTGCGACAGGCCCTTCAGCGAAAAGGTGTCTGTTGTCTCGGTGCCCTTGGCGGAGACGCCCTTGACGGTGATGTCGGGCGCGCGCCGCATGGCCTGGACCATCGCGTCCTCCTCGGCGGCGTTCTTGATCCAGAGCCCGTCGCCCTGGGTGTACATCGCATAGGACGCGCCGCCGACATCGGCGCTCGATTCCGAGCCGGGCTTCAGCTGGTAGCCGATCATGACCGAGACTTCGTTGACCACCTTCTCGGCCGGCCGCGTCGCGACAAAGGCGTAGGCCGGATCGCGCGGACGGTTCGGCGGATTGGTTTTCGACGATGACGGCTTGGCCAGCGCAAAGCACACCAGCTTGCCGTTCGGTGTCGCGCTGTAAGCGCCCCAGGTTCCGAACTGGCCGATCAGGGTCGGCTCGGCGCCGCCCGCGACGGCGGCCGGCGGCTTGACCGGTTCGGCCGGCTTGGCCGCACTCTTGGTCGGTTTTGGCGCGGCAGTCGGAGCTTGTTTCGGCCCAGCCGATGGCGCCTGCGCGAAGCTTGTGCCCCCGCACAGCAGCATACTTGCCGCAAAAGTCGCCAAAATCCGCCGAAACATGCGGAGTGGTTCCCCCATTATTGTGACTGGAAGATGGCCCGCCGCGACGCCTGTGACAAGCCGGGGTGACGGCGTAGTGCCGCCGATCTGAAGTCCCTGACTCACTCGCTGTAAAATCGGGTTCAGGGACTTCAGATCGAAAGCGGCACTAGGATCATAGGTTTGCCAGTGCCCATGACTTTCCGAAGTTCGTGAAAGGTGTTTGCTGCAATGGATCACGAACTTCGGAAAGTGGGCACCGGCGTCAGCCCTTGGCGCGCGCGGCGCGCTGCGCCTCCCATTGCGCCTCGGTCCATTGCAGCAAGTCCTCGGCGCCGGAGGAGCGCAGATGCGCGCCGCCATCCTGCACCACCATCTCGCCATTGATATAGGCGGCACCGTCCGAGATCAGGTAGCTTGCGAGATCGGCGAGCTCGCGATGCTCGCCGGCACGCCCGAGCGGATTGCGCGCGGCCCAGTTGGAGTCGCGTCCCTCGGGGCGAAGCTGACCGGTGGCGCCGGGCGTCGGAAACGCGCCGGGCGCGATCGCCACGGTGCGGATGCCCTTCGGCCCCCACTCGACCGCGAGGCTTTTGGTCATCGCCAGGATTGCCGACTTCGCCATCGCCGACGGCACCGTGAAGGCGCGCCCGGTGATGGTCGAGGTCGAGAGGATCGAGAGCACGACAGCCCTGTGCTTGCCGTCGATCCAGCGCTTGCCGGCGGCAAGCGTGCAATACATCGTGCCATGCAGGGTTGGCGCGAGAATCGCGTCCGCAGCACGAAAAGACAGCTGCTCGGTCTGCGCGATGAAGGTCGCGGCCGCATTGTTGACGAGAACATCGATCGGCCCATCACGCCAGATTTCGTCCATCATCGCATCGACTGCTGCGCCATCGCGGATGTCGCAGCTGATCACGCCGACCGTGCCGCCGGAATGGCTGCGCATGTCGGCAGCGGTCGCTTCCAGCAATTCCAGCCTGCGCCCGCAAATCACGAGCTCGCCGCCAAGCTCGAGGAAGCGCCGGCCCATGGCCGCGCCGAGCCCGGAGCCGCCGCCGGTGATCAGGATGCGCTTTCCCTTCAGCAGGCCTTTTTCAAACATCGTTCGATTCCTCCGCTTCCCGGCGTATCCCGCGCATATTGTCGGCCGCCCCTAAATCCGGCATGGAGTATCAAGCCTTATCGTTCGTCCGAAAGCCAGGTGCGTCCATGAAAGCCATTCTCTGCTCGCAATACGGCCAGCCCGACGATCTCGTGCTCGCCGACATACCCGATCCCGTGGCAGGCCCGGGCGAGGCCGTGATCGCGATCAAGGCGGCGGCGCTGAATTTCTTCGACATCCTGATGATCCAGGGCAAGTACCAGATCAAGCCGCCTTTCCCGTTCTCGCCGGCCGCCGAGATCGCGGGTGTAATCGAGAGCGTCGGCGCTGATGTCACCGGTCTCAAGCCCGGCGACCGCGTCGTGGCGTCCTGCGGTCACAACGGCGCGCGCGAGAAGATCGCGCTGCCGGCGGCCTCGATCGTCAAGATTCCCGACAATCTCGATTTCGATCGCGCCGCCGGGATCATCATCATCTACGGCACCGCGCTGCATGCGCTCGAAGACCGCGCCAGCCCGAAGCCGGGCGAAACCCTCGCCGTGCTGGGCGCGGCCGGCGGCACGGGTCTGGCCGCCTGCGAGCTCGGCAAGCTGATGGGCTTGAAGGTGATCGCCTGCGCGTCGTCGGACGAGAAGCTGGAGTTTGCCAAACAACACGGCGCCGAGCTGACGCTGAATTATGCCAAGGAAGATTTGAAGGAAGGCCTGCGCAAGCTGACGGGCGGCAAGGGCGCCGACATCGTGTTCGATCCGGTCGGTGGCTCCTACGCCGAAGCCGCGTTGCGCTCGACCGCATGGGAAGGCCGCTTCCTGGTGATCGGCTTTGCCGCCGGCGACATTCCGAAGATGCCGCTCAACCTCGCGCTGCTGAAGGGCTGCGACATCCGCGGCGTGTTCTGGGGTCACTGGGCGCGGCTCAATCCCGACAAGAACCGCGCCAATCTCGAGAAGCTGGTGAAGTGGACCGCGGAGGGAAAAATCTCCTCGCATGTCGACCGCACGTTCCCGCTGGCGCAGACGGCGGATGCGCTGAAAGTGCTCGCTGGCCGCAAGGCGATGGGCAAGGTGATCTTGCATCCGTAAGCGGACGCGCAAGTTGAAGGATCGTCATTCCGGGATGCGCCGTCGCGACAAAATTGACGCGAACGCGTCTATTTTGCGCTGAAGGCGCAGACCCGGAATCCATCGCGTCGCCGGATTGCTCGGAAAAATGGATTCCGGGCGCGCCGCTTTCGCGGCGCCCCGGAATGACGAGGGATGGTATTGTCCCAGTTTGACGCATTTGCACGGCGTGCAGCAAAATCACACCGCAATTCTCCTGTCATTTTCGACGCTCTGCCAAAATGAATCCAAAATGTTACCCAAATCGCGCCGGGCAAGGCCGCGTTTTGGGCTGATTCAAACGGCGAGTATGCCCCCAGTCACGGGGCCTCTCTTGAACAGCAACAACAGCAAGAAAGTGAAGCCAAGGAATGCCCCGATTTGTTGCGTCACAGAGTGCGTGGGGAACATACCATGGTGGAGCACACACATTATCGGTCTGACCAGTCCGATCTAAACAACGAAGACATCGCCGAGCGCCCCCGGCGCTACGCGTTTGGGCGAACCGCCAACACCGATTATGGCGATTCCGTCCCACTCTTCCTCAGCGATCCCGATGGTGAACCGGATCCGGAGGAATTTCGAACGGATTGCAGCCGCAGCGGCGCTTCTCGCTCTCGTTCAAGCTGTTGATGACCTCGGCGACCGCTGCTTGCGTGGCGGTGATGTTCGCGTGGTTCACCTCGGATGCCACGCGCGACGTCATGATCAGCGCGAAAGCCTCGATCGCGACCGTGCTGCCGATCCCGTCGACCGCCGCGCAGGCGGAGGCGAGCCAGGCTGCCCCGTCGGTTCAGCTCACGGCAAGCGACGTGCAGCTGAAGGATCCTGTGCAAACGAAAGACCCTGCGCGCTGGCCGTCACCGGCCACCCAGGCAAACGCCGCTCCTCGGCAGCAGGTCGCCTCCGCCGCGCCGTCGCGCGACGAGATTACCTCGGCCTATCAGAGCGCGCTGCAGAGCCGCGCTCCTGCCGCAGCGCCCGCAGTCGTGCCGCCACAGGTGACGGCCCCGGTTGCGGTCGCGCCGCCGCCGCCCGCGCCGCAAGCGCGGCGGATGGACGCCGACGAGCTCGCAACGCTGATGAAGCGGGCGAAGGAATCGCTCGCGGCCGGCGATATCCCGGTCGCGCGGCTGCTGCTCGAGCGAGCCGCCGACGGTCAGGACGCCGGCGCCGCGCTGTTGCTGGCGCAGACCTACGATCCCGCCGTGCTCGGCACCTCGGATGTCCGCAACATCACGCCCGAGCCCGACAAGGCGCGCGGCTGGTACCAGCGCGCCTCACAACTCGGTTCGGCCGACGCGCAGCGCCGGCTGGCCCAGATGCAAAACTGATTTTCACTTTAGTTCAGGGGACAACATGCGACGTTTATTCGGACTGGCACTCGTTGCCATGGTGATGGCGTGCGGCCTCTCGGCCCGCGCCGAAGAAGGCGAATATGACCCGGCCAAGGTCAGCGACAGCCTGAAGGCGATCTTCCAGTTCGGCTCGGCCCAGACCAAGCAGGCGCTGAACGCCAACACGGTGACCCTGATCACGGGCACCATCGGCGGCACCTATGTGCAGGTCGGCGCCGACCTCGCTTCCGTGCTCGACGACGGCAACAAGTTGCGCGTACTGCCGATCGTCGGGCGCGGCTCCGTGCAGAGCGTCGCCGACATCCTGTTCCTGCAGGGCGTCGACCTCGGCATCGTGCGCTCGGACACGCTCGACTATCTCGAGCGCAAGGGTTTCGCCAAGGACATCAAGAAGCAGTTCACCTATGTGACCAAGCTCTACAACGAGGAGATGCAGGTCATCGCGTCGAAATCGGTGCAGAGCCTGAAGGATCTCGAAGGCAAGACGATCAGCGTCGACCTGCCGAACGGCGGCACCTTCGTCACGGCGCTAACGGTGGCCGAGCGGCTGGGGATGAAGGCGAACTTCGTCTATATCGAGCAGCGCATCGCGATGGAGAAGCTGAAGGCGGGCCAGATCGACGCCGTGATCGTGGTCGGCGGCAAGCCCTACAAGTCGGTCTCGACCTTCGCCAATGACGGCCGCTTCCACCTCGTGCGGGTCGATTACGACAAGCCGCTGCAGAATGACTATCTGCCGGCGACGCTGACGGCCAAGGACTATCCGAACCTGATCGCGGAGGGCGAGAAGGTCGACACCATCGCGGTGCCGGCGGTGCTGGCCGCCTATAACTGGGCGCCCAGCAGCGAGCGTTATCGCAAGCTGGCGCAGTTCGTCGACGCGTTCTTCACGAAATTCCCCACCTTCCAGCATCCGCCCTTCCACCCCAAGTGGAAGGAGATCTCGCTGGCGGCGCCGCTCGCCGGATGGAATCGGCTGCCGGCGGCGCAGCAATGGCTCGACAAGAACGGCATCTCGCCGGTGGCGCGCGCGAAGTTCGACGACTTCATGAACCAGAAGCCGCAAGGAGCGAATGGTCCACGGTCCGAGACCGACCGCGAGGCGCTGTTCAAGCAATTCCAGGCATGGCAGGCCGATCAGGCCGCCAAGGAAAATGCAAGGGCACAAGCTCCCGGCCCCGCCGTTCGCGCGAGCCGGCAACAAAAAGAACAATAGCGCGTGGTGTATCGCAGAAGCGCTGCTACCCCGCGCTCGTCATGGCCGGGCATGACGAAAGGTAGGATAGACGCGCTCAGCTCTCCTCACAGCCGCGTTTCAAGGCGGCACGCGCCGCTTCGCGATGATCGTCGGTGATGTTGCCGGCCACCAGGCGGATGACGGTCGCAAGAATGGCCGCATCGTCGGTGAAGCCGAGCGCCGGCATCATGTCCGGAATGAAATCGAACGGCAGGATGAAATAGGCGATCGCGCCGAGCAACGCGACCTGCACATGGCGCGGCGTCCGCTTGTCGAACGCACAGTAATAGGCGGCAAGCAGATCTTCGGTGAACGGCAGCTTCGCTGCGACCTTCTTGAGCTTGATCCAGAAGCGGCGGCGCACGCTGTCGCGATCCTGCGCGAGGCGATCGGCCGGCTCAAAGCCCATGCTGAAATCGGATGCCATTGCAGGCCTCCCCTCTTCCGCGGCAGATCGCCGCGGCTTCGCCCAAGCGGAAGTTGGGGACTCAACATAACGGACGCAAGTCCGATTCCGCTATCCTACCTGCCGGAAATGGCGTTCATCGCCTTGGCGAGCTCGATATCGTTGCTTGTGACGCCGCCAGCGTCATGGGTCGACAGCACGACCTCCACGGTCTTGTAGACGTTGCGCCATTCCGGATGGTGGTCGTTCTTCTCCGCCACCAGCGCCGAGCGCGACATGAAGCCGAAGGCCTCGTTGAAATCCTTGAAGGTGAAGGTCTTTGCGATCGCATCCCGGCCCGGCACCTCTTTCCAGCCGGCCAGCCCCGCCAGGGCCGATTTCCGTGCCTCCGCCGACAGCTTCTCCGCCATGTCCGCCTCCTTCTGCTCACGCAACCCTAACACCTGAAAAGGCTTTTTAGGTCCAATCCTGTCACGTGGTAACCATGACGCAGATGTAATCCGCGCCACGGCTGAAATTTTGCTACAATCAGGGGCTTAAGCGTGCCGCGAAATGAATTTGAACGTCAAACGACTGTTTGCGAGATCCATGACCGGGGGTCCTGAGCTAGCCCAAATAGCGGCGCCGTCGTCGACGCGCGCTGCGGTGCGCCGGGCGACGTTCGTCACCGCCGCGGGCATCCTCGCCATCATCGGCACGCTGGCCGGCGGCTATTATTTCGCCACGCGGCCGGTGCCGCTAAAGATCGCGGTCGGCCCCGCCAACAGCGACGACGTCAAGGTGGTGCAGCGGCTGACACAGGCCTTCACCGAGACGCGCAGCTATGTGCGGTTGAAGCCGATCCAGACCGATGGCGCGACCGCGAGCGCCGAGGCGCTCGCGGAAGGCAAGGTCGATCTCGCCATCGTCCGCGGCGATCTGGACGTGCCGCGCAACGCGCAGGCCGTTGCCACGCTGCGCAAGAACTACGTCGTGCTGTGGGTGCCGCCGCCGGCCAAGGGCAAAGGCAAGAAGGCGGGCCCGAAGATCACCAAGATCTCGCAGCTTGCGGGACGCAAGATCGGCGTGGTCGGGCGCACCCAGGCCAATGTGAATCTGCTGAAGCTGATCCTGCTGCAATATGGCGTCGATCCGGCCAAGGTCGAGGTCGTGCAATTCCCGGCCGGTGAGGCCGCCGACGCGATCCGCAAGCAGACGGCGGACGCCTATTTCGCCGCGGGTCCGCTCAACAGCAAGATCACCGCGGATGCGCTCACGGCCTCGACCAAGGATGGCGGCACGCCGACCTTCCTTGCCATCGATGCGAGTGAGGCGATTGCGCAAAACCATCCGGTGTACGAAGCCACGGAAATCCCCGCGGGCACTTTCGGATCGGCCGACCGGCCCGAGGAAGAGGTGAAGACGCTCAGTTTCGCTCACCATATCGTCGCGCGCAAAGGCGTATCCGAGGCGACGATCGCAGCCTTCACCCGGCAGCTGTTTGCGGTCCGCCAACAGCTGATGTCGGAATTCCCCCAGGTCGCAAAGATCGAGACGCCGGACACCGACAAGGACGCCGCGATCCCCGTGCATCCCGGTGCCGCCGCCTTTGTCGATGGCGAGGAGAAGAGTTTCCTCGACCGCTACAGCGATTACATCTGGTGGAGCCTGATGGGACTCTCGGCGATGGGCTCGGTCGGCGCCTGGTTCGCCGGCTATGTCCGAAAGGACGAGCGCAGCGACAATTCCCACTTGCGCGAGCGGCTGCTCGAGATGATCGCGGGCGCGCGCAAGAGCGACTCGATGGAGGATCTCGACAGCATGCAGACGGAGGCCGACGCCATCCTGCGCGACACCCTGCATTGTTTCGAGGACGGCGCGATCGAGGAAGGCGCGCTGACCGCCTTCAACATCGCGCTGGTGCAATTCCATCATGCGGTCGCCGACCGCCGCGCGCTCTTGGTGAGCCTGCCGCAGAACCTGCGCGCCGCCTCCGCCGCGCAATTCCGCGCCACCGGCACGATCTGATAAATCAAGCCTTGGGCGCGAAGCGCCGCAGCACGATCAGCAGCGCGTCGCTCGAGCACGGCTTTGGCAAGCGTGGCCGGTCGGCAAATTCCGGCGGCACCTTGTCCGCGCCGTAGCCGGTCACGAACGCGAACGGAATTTTCAGCGCGGCGAGCTTCTCGGCGACGGCAAAACTCTTTTCGCGCGCCAGCCCGACATCGAGCAGCGCAAACTCCGGCACGCGCGCCGCGATCAGACCGAGCGCGGTGGCGACGCTGCCGGCGCAGCGCACGCTTCTGACGCCGAGGTTCAAAATCGTGTCCTCGAAGTCGAGTGCGATGAGCGGATCGTCCTCGACAATGAGGACATCGGCAGGCACGCGAACGGGATCGGCGGGTTCCATGATCTCGCCAGTTTTTCGGGTCCGACTTTTCGATCAGGACGTCCCCCTGTCAGCTCCCCAAGGCATGATCCGGAAAAAAGCCTGCCCCGCACTTGATGCGGGGTGTGAAGCGGTTTTCCGAAAAGATCATGCCCAAACAAGCGCGCCGACGGGTTCCCTCATTGAAACCTGCACGTTTCATCCGACCCTGTCTGTGCACTTGTGGACATAACTTTGGAACCGGTTCGCCTATCGTCACGTTGGTGGGACGGAGAGGGATCATGCTGACGCGACGTGACGCCGCGGCCAAGGTCAAGGACCGGCCGAACAATAATCTGTTGCGCCAATTGAACCGCGCCGATTTCGCGCTGATCGAGCCTTTTCTCGGTGCGACCCAATGCGCACCCAACGAACTGCTTTACAATCCGGGCCAGGATGTCGAGATCGTGCATTTTCCCTGCGGTCCGAGTCTGGTGTCCTATGTCGTCCCCAACGAGGACGGCCGCGACGTCGAGACGATTCTGATCGGCCGCGAAGGCGCGGTCGGCGGCATCGTCAGCCATGGCTATCTGCCCGCTTACACGCGCATCTGTGTGAAATTCGCAGGACCGTTCGCGCGGCTGCCGATCAGCAGGCTCGAAGCCGCGAAAGCCAGGTCGGCGAGCTTGCACAACATCTTCGCACGCTATGCCGACTGCATGCTGGCGCAGATGTTTCAATCGACCGCCTGCAACGCGGTGCATTCGATCGAGCAACGCACCGCCAAATGGATCGTCTCGGCGATGGAGCGCACCGACGGTAGCGACACCGTGCCGCTGACGCATGAGCAGCTGGCGACCTTGCTCGGTGTCGGCCGCTCCTACGCCAGCCGCGTGATCCAGACCTTCAAGGCGGAAGGCATCCTGGAGACCCGGCGCGGCGCGATCGTTGTCCGCAATCGCGAAGGATTGCAGCTGCGCGCCTGTCTCTGCAACGAGGCGGTCAAGTCCCATTTCGAGGAAGTGCTGCGCGGCGTGTATCCGACCGAGGAGAACGGGAATTAAGACCCGCAAAAATCTAGTGGAGCGGATTTGACGTTCGCCACACTACAGGCCGAGAACCTGCGAAGCGAACGTCAAATCCAGAGCTCCACTAGAATCAATATTTTACTAGTGGTCCTTTGATTCCAACATTCGTAAAGGTGCCCGCTGAGATGGAATACGAATGTTGGAATCGGACCACTAGTTCACCAAAGGCCAAACAACCCATTGTTTTTTGGCGTTTTCTGAATATATTGCGCCGCAACGCGTAAAGGTGTGCCCGGTCCGATGGCCGGGCTTCCTTTTTGGGCTAAGCCCTTCGAATTTCAAAGGTTTTGAGCGTTATCCGAACCGAGGGTCCTCGTTTATCCGGCGAGATCGCGCCCGAACCATTGCTGGAAGCAAGAAGCAGATCATGAATCTCCGCAACGTCGCCATCATCGCCCACGTCGACCACGGCAAAACCACCCTCGTCGACCGCCTGCTGCAGCAATCCGGCGTCTACCGCGACAACCAGCGCCAGGTCGAGCGCGCCATGGATTCCAACGATCTGGAACGCGAGCGGGGCATCACCATTCTGGCCAAGGCCGCTTCGGTCGAATGGAAGGGCACGCGCATCAACATCGTCGATACGCCCGGCCACGCCGATTTCGGCGGCGAAGTCGAACGCATCCTCAACATGGTCGACGGCGCGCTGGTGCTGGTCGACGCCGCCGAGGGTCCGCTGCCGCAAACCAAATTCGTGGTCTCCAAGGCGCTGCGGATGGGGCTGAAGCCGATCGTCGTCATCAACAAGGTCGACCGCTCCGACGCACGCCCGGTCGAGGTCATCAACGAGGTGTTCGATCTGTTCGCGGCGCTCGACGCGAGCGAGGAACAACTCGATTTCCCGATTCTGTACGGGTCCGCCAAGCAAGGCTGGATGGCGACCTCGCTCGAGGCTTCGCACGACGATGGCATGAAGCCGCTGTTCGATCTGATCCTGAGCCACGTCAAGCCGCCGGTCGTGGAGGAAGGGCCGTTCCGCCTGCTCGGCACCATTCTGGAGGCCAATCCCTATCTCGGCCGCATCATCACCGGCCGCATCACCTCGGGATCGGTCAAGCCGAACCAGAGCGTCAAGGTGCTCGATCATGATGGCAAGCTGATCGAGACCGGCCGCATCACCAAGGTGCTGGCCTTCCGCGGCATCGAACGCACCGCCGTGGAAGAGGCGGAAGCCGGCGACATCGTAGCCCTTGCCGGCCTGCCGAACGCCACCGTCGCCCACACCATCTGCGATCCCGCAGTGGAAACCCCGATCCCGGCGCAGCCGATCGATCCGCCGACCTTGGCGATGACCTTCCGCGTCAACGATTCGCCGCTGGCGGGCACCGAAGGCACCAAGGTGACCGGCCGCATGATCCGCGACCGCCTGTTGCGCGAAGCCGAAGGCAACGTGGCGCTGGGCGTGCGCGAATCCGACGACAGTGATGCGATGGAAGTCGCCGGGCGCGGCGAGTTGCAGCTCGGCATCCTGATCGAAACCATGCGCCGCGAGGGTTTTGAGCTCTCGGTGTCGCGGCCCCGCGTCGTTCTGAAAAAGGACGACGCCACCGACGAATGGCAGGAGCCGATCGAGGAAGTCGTGATCGACGTCGACGAGGAACATTCCGGCGTCGTGGTGCAGAAGATGAGCGAACGGAAGGCGGAACTGATTGAAATGAAACCCTCCGGCGGCCACCGCCTGCGGCTGGTGTTCTACGCGCCGACCCGCGGCTTGATCGGCTATCAGGGCGAACTGCTCACCGATACCCGCGGCACCGCGATCATGAACCGGCTGTTCCACGGCTATGCGCCGTTCAAGGGAGAGATCCAGGGCCGCCGCAACGGCGTTCTGATCTCCAACGAACAGGGCGAGGCGGTCGCCTACGCCATGTTCAAGCTGGAAGACCGCGGCCCGATGATGATCGAGCCGGGCTGGAAGGTCTATCGCGGCATGATCGTCGGCGAGCACACCCGCGACAACGATCTCGAGATCAACGTGCTCAAGGGCAAGCAGCTCACCAACATCCGCACCACGTCGAAGGACGAGGCGGTGCGGCTGACCCCGCCGATCAAGATGACGCTGGAAAAGGCGCTGGCCTATATCGAGGACGACGAGCTCGTCGAGGTAACGCCGAAGTCGATCCGCCTGCGCAAGAAGTTTCTGGACGCCAACGACCGCAAGCGCGCCGAGAAGGCGCGCCAGGCGGTGGCGTAAGATAAGCGAATAGTGAGTGGTGAATAGCGAATAGGAGCGTTTGCGCGTCGCTGGCTTTCCTATACGCTACTCGCTACTCGCTACTCGCTACTCGCCATTCGCTATTCGCCACTTCATGTCCCTCCCCTCGTCCGTCGACGTCGCGATCATCGGCGCGGGCGCCGCCGGCCTCGGCGCTGCCAGAGCGCTTGAGAATTCCGGTCTCTCGGTGATCGTGCTCGAAGCGCGCCACCGCATCGGTGGGCGCGCCTACACCGTCATGGCCGGACACAGCGAGTTCACGGCCGAGCCCAACATCACCTTCGACCTTGGTTGTGGCTGGCTGCATTCGGCGGACCGGAATTCATTCGTCAAAATCGCAGAACAGTTGAATTTCGAAATCGACAAGACCCGGCCGCCGTGGCGCGAGCAGGGTTTTGATGCGGTCTTTCCGCCGAAGGAACGCGCCGATTTTATCGAAGCGCTGGATGAGTTCTACGACCGCGCCGAGGAAGCCGCCAAAAGGGGCCGCGACAGCGCGGCAAGCGCGTATCTCGAGCCCGGCAATCGGTGGAATCCGATGATCGATGCGATCTCGACCTACGTCAACGGCGCCGAGCTCGACCGGGTTTCGATTCTCGACATGGACGCCTATGAGGACACCGGCATCAACTGGCGGGTGCGGCGCGGCTTCGGCCTGCTGGTGTTGACCTATGGCGCACCCTGCCCGCGCGCGGTCAATACCAAGGTCACCCTGATCGATCATTCCGGCAAGCGCGTGCGGATCGAGACATCGCAGGGCACGCTTTCCGCCAGCAAGGTGATTATCACCGTGCCGACCAACCTGATCGCCGACGAAACGATTCGTTTTCACCCCGCGCTGCCCGCTAAAGTCGACGCCGCGCGCGGCCTGCCGTTGGGACTGGCCGACAAGGTGATGCTGGCGCTCGATGAGCCTGATGCGCCGCCGAAGGATGGCAATCTGCGCGGCACCACCATGCGCACCGCAATGGGGACGTATCATCTGCGCCCGTTCGGGCAACCCTGCATCGAGGGCTTTTTCGGCGGCAGCTTCGCACAGGCATTGGAAGATTCCGGCAAGGGCGCGCTGGCGGCACAGGCAATCGACGAGATCGCAGCGCTGCTCGGCAATGATTACCGCAGGAAGCTGAGGCCACTCTTGGGATCCCGCTGGGCGCACGATCCCTTCGCGCGAGGCTCCTACTCGCACGCCCTGCCGGGCCACGCCGGAAAACGCGCCGTGCTCGCCGCACCCGTCGACAACAGGCTGTTCTTCGCGGGCGAAGCCACCTCGCCGAACTTCTTCTCCACCGCGCATGGGGCAAGGGACAGCGGGGAGCGGGCGGCGCGGGAGGCGTTGGCGGCCGGGTCTCCTTAAGGTCGTCAGGTCATTGCTCAGCGAAACCGAGCGCTATAATCTGTCGTCTCAGTCTTTTGCGGAGGGCGACGACGTGGAAGATGCGGATTGCCGACAAGTGTCAGGCTTCGGTGCTGCTCAGGATGCCTTGGCGCTGCGTCCTTCCGAGCCGCAGTTCACCGAATGGTTTGGCCAAAGCAGAGCCATCACGCCTGACGGAACACCGTTAGTTCTCTATCGTGGCGAGCATGGTGCGCGGGCCGAGACTGAGCATCTCCAGTCTAAACTCAACAGTCTTTCATTCGTTGAGGACAGGGACGCCGCGAATATTTACGCTACGTCCCCGAACAACAGCCACCTCGACAAAGTGGCCGAGGCCCCCCGAGTTATGCCAGTCCACCTGAAAATCGAAAATCCGATTATAGAGAACCGCGACGATCCATTTGTCGAGTTGTCTGACCTTATAGATAAGTTAGGGTACAGAGAGGCGAAGCGCATTGCGATAAAGTTCGACAATGATATTCGCTACACGGGCAACTGGGATGATAACTATTCCGGTGAGTACGGTAGCGTCGCTGAACTGCTCAAGGAAAAACCGGACGAACTCGAGAACCTCTATTATTGCGCTTATAAATTTCCGGACGATCCCATCGAGGCCGAGCGTCTAAAGAAGGCTGGCTATGACGGCGCAATACACATCGGCAATGGGGAGACAGCGACTCTCCTTGAATTTCGTGTGTTCAATTCGCGTCAGGTGAGATCGGCACTTTCTGGCCGCAGTATGCGCTGGCGCGGGGAAGAAACGGGTTTTGCGGCCGTCGACCGATACGACCCCGACCGAGGACCGTCATAGGGGGCTGGATAGTGTTTGTAAGTGACGATGGCAGAAGAGTCTAAGGAGCGCCGCAATTGGACCGATGAGGAGCTTAACCTCATCGTTGCTGACTATTTTGCAATGCGGGATGCTGAAATACGGCACGAACCTTACGACAAAACTCAGCATCGAAGAGCACTTATGGCCCAGATCGATCGCAGTGACAGCTCGATCGAATTTAAGCACCACAATATTTCGGCAGTTCTGCAGCAGCTCGATTTGCCTTGGATCAACGGATACAAGCCAAGGGCGCACTTTCAAAAATCAATCCTCGACGCAATCGAACGCCACATCCTAGGGCATCCAACGGCACAGCATCCAGAAACGCTCGTCGAGGTCTTGGCTGAACGACCTCAGCTTTTCATCGAGCCGCCGCCTAAGCTCGAACGCAAGTTAGACCATCCAGAAGTCATTCGGCGTCTTGTGCGGAAGTTCAACCCAGCCGAACGAGATTTCCTGAACCGCCAACTCGGACACAACGGCGAAGAGATGGTCTTCAATTTTGAGCAAGAGCGTCTCAGACAAATAGATAGACCAGACCTAGCGAGAAAGGTCCGATGGATTTCTAAAGAGGAAGGCGACGGCGCTGGCTACGATATCCTGTCCTTTGATCTGAAGGGTAGTGAGCGATTTCTCGAAGTAAAGACGACGGTCGGCTCGCAAACTGCTCCGTTCTATCTGACAAGGAACGAGCTATCTTTCTCAAAGGAGCGACCGAAGGAGTTTCGAATTTGCCGGCTATATGACTTTTCAAAGACTCCCAAGATGTTCGAGATTGCACCTCCTCTGAACAAGTTCGTTCACCTTGAGCCGCTTTCATTTGAGGCGTCATTCAAATGATAATCGGCACCTACTTCACCACCCTCGCCCGCCACCCAGCATCCGGCACGATGCACGCATCGTACTTGCCGAAAATCCGGTAGCGGTTCTTCGCGACCACATTGTAGACGCCATCGCGAATGAAGCGCGGCACGGCAAACAACACCTGCACCCAGCCCCATCCCGGCAATTGGGACAGCACGGTGAGCGCGCCGTCGGACTTGAAATACGCCTCGCCGCCATGGACGACGGCGTTGGTGTCGGGATCGTCAGCGTCGATATGAAGCGCCTGCGCCATTCGCGTGCCGTAAGGCGACTGGACCGGCGTGAAGCGAAAGCGCGCAGCTGCGTCGCGCGCGACGATGAAGCGGACCCAGCGCGAGCAGAACACGCAGACGCCGTCGAACAGGATCACGTCGTCGTCGGGCCAAACGGGCTGTCTCCCGTTCGCCGTCGTCCGGATCGTCGTCATCGCTTCTTCGCTCGGGGCTTCAGCGCGCGATCGAGATCGCCGGCAGCGAGCTTCACCCCGCTCTCGGTTTCCGGCAGCCAATGTCCTTCGCTGCCGAACGCCGGCAGCGCGTGGAAATCCGCCTTGCCGCCGCCGCTGCGAAACGCGTCCGCGAGCTTCCGCGAAAATTCCGGAGAGAAATACGTGTCGTTCGCCGCCACCAGCCAGGTCACGGGCACGCGCGCATCCTTGCCGAAGCTTGTGGCTGCCGTGAGCAGCGTGTGCGGCGCGCAGATCCGGTTCTCGAAATCGTTGGCGTGGCCGCCGCGGCCCGGCGCAAACACGACGATGGAAGCAATCGCCTCTCCGCCCGCGAGCGCCAGCGCGCCCCAGCCGCCGGCGGAATGTCCGACGATCACGGCGCCGTCGCGGCGAACAAACGGCTGGCTCCGCATGTAATCCAGCGCCTTGCGAATCTCGTCTGCGGTCGCGCGCCCCGAGCGCGCGTAGTCGGCCTCGTCGCAGCCGCCCTGGTCCTCCAGATAATCGCCGCCGGTGGCGCCATGCCCAAGCCGTTCCGGAACCAGCACCGCAAATCCGCGCGCGACGAGAAGGCCGGCCAGCGCGCGATATTCCGGCTGTGGCATCTGCGCGCGACGCAGCACATTCTGCGTGGTCGCATGCGCAATCAGCGCGAGGCGAAACGGTCCCTCGCCGGGCGGGCGAAACAACATTGCGTGAGCGGGCCGGTCAGCGACCGGCGTCGGCACCAGCCATTGCTGCTCGCGATTCGGCTCAGCCTCGGCGCCTTGCGGCCCCAAAGTCGGCAGCGGCGTCTGATTGGCCAATATGACAAGCGCGGACAGCGCGAGTGCAGTTTTGAACAGGGGTCTCATCGGGTGAGGCGATCCGGGAAGAGCAAAGAACGATGCGCCAACAGAATACCGGCGGCGAATTGAATCGGGAGCCTCAAATCGATATGCCGCCTGCATTTTCCGCGAAACAGCGTGCACGGCGACCGAAACGCACGAGCGCTCTTGCGCACGACAGCGAGCCGAAGTCAGAGCCGCTGCCTGTCCTTTTTCGGCACAACAGGTGATGCAGAAAGTCCACAGGTTAACGCATAATTAACGATAGGCCTTGAAGCCGGGCCGCTGACTTGATTTGATAAGCTGCTATGAGCACTACCCTAATCGAGGTCCGGCCGGCCAAGGTGTCAGATGCAACGGCTGTTGCATCGACGCACGACGAGGCGTGGCGGTCGGCGTACCAGGGCATCATCCCCGGCGCCGAACTCGAAAAGCTCATCAACCGTCGCGGCCCGCAATGGTGGGACTCGGCGATCCGCAAGGGCAGCCGCGTCAGCGTGCTGGTGTTTGGCGACAAGGTCGCGGGCTACGCCAATTACGGCCGCAACCGCGCGCGCAGCCTGCACTTCGAAGGCGAAGTCTACGAACTCTATCTGCGGCCGGAGTTCCAGGGGCTCGGCTTCGGCCGCCGCCTGTTCACCTCGGCCAAGCGCGATCTCGCGCAGAGCGGCTTGAAGAGCATGGTGGTCTGGGCGCTCTCCGACAACGATCCCGCCACCGAATTCTATCGCGCGCTCGGCGGCCGCATGGTCGCGCGCTCCTCGGAGAAGTTCGGGCCGAAGTCGCTCGACAAGGTCGCGTTCGCCTGGACCAACTGAGCGACGCCGCTCCTTCCGTGCTACGCCCGCGCTAGCGACCACTCAGGCCACGGAGCCATCCATGCGCATCGAGGCTATTTCTCTCGGCATCGATCCGCCGCGCGAGGTCAATGTCATCATCGAGGTGCCGGTCGGCGGCGAACCGATCAAATACGAGATGGACAAGGACGCCGGCACGCTGGTGGTCGACCGCTTCCTCTACACCGCCATGCGCTATCCCGGAAATTACGGCTTCATCCCGCACACGCTGTCCAATGACGGCGATCCCTGCGACGTGCTGATCGCCAACACCCGCGCCATCGTTCCCGGTGCGGTCATGAGCGTGCGCCCCGTGGGCGTGCTGCTGATGGAGGATGAGGCCGGTGGCGACGAGAAGATCATCGCGGTGCCCTCGACCAGGCTCACGCAGCGTTATGCCGGCGTGAAAACCTACAGCGATTTGCCCGAGATCACGCTGCAGCAGATCCAGCACTTCTTCGAGCACTACAAGGATCTCGAGCCCGGCAAATGGGTCAAGGTCAAGCGCTGGGGATCGCCTGAGGATGCGCACCGGCTTATCGAAGAAGGCATCGCAAGGGCGAAGAGGAAGTGAGAATTCGGCGTGCCCCGGATGCAGCGCAGCGCACTTGCGGTGCGCTGCTGATCCGGGGTCCAAAACAGAGCACAAGTGTGGGTCCCGGCTCTGCGCTGCACCGCTGAAGAAGCGCTGCACCGCGTCCGGGACGCGAGAATCTTTTCACACCCCCGGCTTCGCCACACCCGCGATCGCGCACGCCGCGCGCAGCGTGTTCACCAGCAGACACGCCACCGTCATCTGGCCGACGCCGCCCGGCACCGGCGTGATGGCGCCGGCGACCTCAGAGACTTCGGCAAAGGCGACATCGCCGACCAGCTTCGTCTTGCCCTCGGCCCTAGGCAGCCGGTTGATTCCGACATCGATCACGGTCGCGCCGGGCTTGATCCAGTCGGCGCGCACCATCTCCGCTTTGCCGACCGCGGCATAGACCAGATCGGCCCGCGCGCAGAGCTTTGGCAGATCGCGCGAGCGCGAATGCGCGATCGTCACCGTCGCATTCTCGTTCAGCAACAATTGCAGCAGCGGCCGGCCGACCAGATTCGAGCGCCCGATCACGATCGCGTTCATGCCTTCGAGCGTGGGGTGCACGCTCTTGCTCAGGATGATGCAGCCGAGCGGGGTGCAAGGCGACGGCGCCGCAAAGCCGCCGGCAAGCCGCCCGGCATTGGCCGAATGCAGGCCGTCGACGTCCTTGGCGGGGTCGATGGCGTTGATGATGGTCTCGGTGTGCAGCCCCTTCGGCAGCGGCAGCTGCACCAGGATGCCGTGCACGGCTCCATCGCGGTTGAGTTTGTCAATCAGCGCCAGCAACTCGGTTTGCGACACATCGGCCGGCAGCCTGTGCTCGAACGACGCCATGCCGGCGTCCTGGGTCTGCTTGTGCTTGCTGCGGACATAGACTTCGCTGGCCGGATCGTTGCCGACCAGCACCACGGCAAGCCCCGGCACCAGATTGTGCTCCCGCTTGATGCGCGCCACTTCGCCCGCGACGCGGCCGCGCAACTCCGCGGCAATGGCTTTTCCGTCGATGATGCGGGCGGTCATTTCAGTCCTTCGATGCCGTGAGAGTGCGGAGACTTTCGCCAAGCTTTTTGGGATCGCCGTCGACGGCGATCTGCTTGATCCGGGAGGTCGCGCCCGACAACAGCCGCACGCTGGTCCTGGGCACGCCGAGCGATGTCGCGAGCAGTTCCGTCACCGCGCGGTTGGCCTCGCCGCCTTCGGCGATGACGCGCACCCGCACCTTCACCACGCTGCGGCCGTTCGCCAACGTCTCGATGCCGTCGATCGCGTCGCGGCCGCCGCGCGGCGTCACCCGCAGGCTCACGCTGACGCCCACCGGTGAGTAACGCCAAGGCTCCAAATCAGAACACCGCGGGATAGATGTAATAGGTGATCACCCGCTCGATGAACATGATGATCAGGATCACGATGATCGGTGAAATATCGAGCCCGCCGAGATTCGGCATGATATTGCGGATCGGTCTCAGCACCGGCTCGGTGATCCGGTACAGGAATTCGGCCACCGCCGCGACGAATGCGTTGCGCGTGTTCACGACGTTGAAGGCGATCAGCCAGGACAGGATGGCGGATGCGATCAACAGCCAGATGTAGAGGTCGAGGACGATCAGGATGATGTCGAGAACGGCGCGCATGCGGGCTCACTGGGCTGTTGATCGGGGAGTTTGGTGCCTCGGTTAGATATCGGTTCCCTCCCCGGCAAACAAGGAAGGAAAAAGCGAAACATCCGGAAAAGCGGCCCGATTTCATCGTTTTCGACGGCCCAGTCCGGCGGGCTTTTCTTGACTTGACTAGGTTGCGGATTTAAATGGCCCGACTGTCCGCCGTCTGTTCTCAGCAATCAGGCGGCGCGGAGGGGCCATAGCTCAGCTGGGAGAGCGCGTCGTTCGCAATGACGAGGTCGGCGGTTCGATCCCGCCTGGCTCCACCACGCTCCGCCCTTCGGGCTACGCGTGGCGCAGCCGCGCAGTAGCCGAAGGGCAGAGCGTGGTGCCCGGCGAAGCCCGACTTGTCCGCCGAAGCTCGCAGAGCGAAGGCGGAAGGGCGAAGACGGGCCGTTTCAACTCCCTCACGTCCCCGTAAACCGCGGCGGCCGTTTCTCGACGAAACTCGCCACGCCCTCGCGGAAATCGCTACCGCGAAGTGAAACCACCATTTCGCGATTGGCGTCGATCGTCGCCTCCGCCAAGGTCTGGAACGGCACGTCGTAGAGCTGCCGCTTGATGACACCGACCGCGCTCGGCGAGACGAAGTCGGCGAGATCGCGCGCATAGGCATAAGTCTCCTCGCGCAGGCTCGCAGGCGGATAGAGCCGGTTCACCAGCCCGATCCGCCGCGCCTCGTCGCTCGACACCCGCCGCGCCGACATCAACAGGTCAAGCGCATTGGCGTGGCCGACGATGCGCGGCAGCATCCAGGAAATTCCATGCTCGGCAATCAGTCCGCGCCGCGCAGACGCCGTCGTGAACACCGCGCCTTCGGCGGCGAAGCGCAAATCGCAATAGAGTGCGTGCACGAGACCGATGCCGGCGGTGGCGCCATTGAGCATGCCGATCACGGGTTTTGCGATCGACGGATAATAGGCGTAGCGCGTTTGCCAATCCGCCCTGCGGTTCATGTCGAACGGCGGCACGTTGTCGGCGCGGCGCACCGCATCGGGATCGATGGTCTTGAGCGCCTCCATGTCGGCGCCGGCGCAGAAGGCGCGGCCCGCGCCGGTCAGCACGATGACGCGGACATTGTCGTCCTTGGCCGCCGCCATCATCGCCTCGCGGACGTCATGCTCCATGACCGGCGTCCACGCATTCATGCGGTCGGGACGATTCAGCGTGACGGTCGCGATCTTGTCGCCGACCTCATAGAGAATGTGCTGATAGGTCACGGCGTCCTCCCTGCGGCGGTTTGGGAGAACATTAGCATAGCTTCGGTCTTGGGAAGCGTGGTGTCTATTCGGCCGCTTGCGCGCGCACCGCGCGCGGCTCGCGCTTCAACCAGCCATCGATGAAGGCGGCGAGCCATGCGCGCTCGGCGACGTCATGCATGGCGCGGCCTTCGAAATGCAGATGGCGCGGCTGCGCGCCCGGCAGGTCCAACTCACCGCGCGTGGTCCAGCAATGCATCATCGCTGTCGTCACATCAGGATGAAACTGCAAGCCGAAGGCGTGGCCGGCGCGAAACGCCTGGTTCGGAAAATCGTCGCCATGCGCCAGCAGCTCGGTGCCGGCAGGCAGCTCGAAGCCTTCGCGATGCCAGTGATAGACATGCGACGGCCAGTCGGGAAGGACCGAGCGTCCCGCCTCGGTCGGGCGGATCGGATAGTAGCCGATCTGGGTCAGGCCCTGCGCGTGCGGCGCAACCCTTGCGCCCAAATGTTTGGCCAGCATCTGCGCGCCGAGGCAGATACCGAGGAACGGCCGCTGCTCGCGCAGCGGCACTTCGATCCAGTCGATCTCGCGCGTGATGTAATCGTCGCTGTCATTGGCGCTCATCGGTCCGCCGAAGATGGCAGCGCCCGCATGCGCCTGCAACGTTTCGGGAAGAGGATCGCCGAAGCGCGGCCGGCGGATGTCGAGGGAATGGCCGAGCGCGCGCAAGGCATTGCCGACGCGGCCGGGCGTCGAGTGCTCCTGATGCAGCACGACCAGCACCGGGCGTAACGCGCGCGGCGCCACAACCCTTCGCGGGATGGGCACGACATTGATTGTGCTCAATTCGAAGGCCATCGACCTTGCTCGACCGCTCAAGCCAGCAGGATAGCTAAGCTCCGGTTAATTTCGTGTGAGCTTGCGCACACCCGGTTCAATTGGCGAAAAAGCAAGGACGGGGCAAGCCAAAGGAATCAGCGTTTGTTCTGCTGGAAGCGACTGACCGCCCAGAGAGTGAAGCCGCGCGGCAGCAGCCGCAGCAGATACGGCACGATCTTGATGCCGAGGCCGGGCAGCACCGCCCGCTTGTTCGCCATCAGCCCGTCATAGGCTTGCCGGGCGACGGCGGCGGATGACACGTTCAGCAGGGCCGGATCGTATCCCGGCCGATAGCCGGCCCGCGACTGGAATTCGGTCTGCACCGGGCCGGGACAAAGCACCGTGACCCGCACACCCTTCGGGCCAAGCTCGGCCCGCAGTGCCTCGGTGAACGACAGCACGAAGGCCTTCGAGGCATAATACATCGCCATGCCGGGGCCGGGCAGGAAGCCCGCGATCGAGCCGACATTGAGCAGGCCGCCGCGGTTCCTGATCAAGTGATCGGCAAAGCGCAGGGACAGGTCGGCGAGCGCGCGGATATTGACGTCGATGATGCCGAGCTGCGCGGCGCGATCGAGCTCGGCCGCATTGCCGAACAGGCCGAAGCCTGCATTGTTGACGAGATATTCGACCTCCGCACCGGCCTCCCCGAGCGCGGCGGCAATCCTGTCGCCGGCATCGGGCGTCTCGAGGTCGCAGGGAATCAGGATCGGCGGCCGGCCGCCGGCGGCGGTGATCTCGCCCGCCAATTCGCACAGGCGATCGGCTCGCCGCGCCGTCAGCGCGACACGATGGCCTTCTTTCGCGAAAATGCGCGCGAGATCCGCGCCGATTCCCGCCGAGGCACCCGTTATCAACGTCACCCGCTCGGCCACGACCGCTCGCTTTCAAATCCACGTGATATAAGCGGGTAAACGAGAGCACGGCGCCGCGGGCGGGCGCAAGCCGTTCGCCCGCATGGCAGGTGGCGCAAAACCAAAAAGCGGAATCGTGTTGCCGATTTGCGCTGGTCCGTGCACGCCTAGATTAAAATTTCTTCATGTGGCGCACGCGCCCCGGTTGAAATTGCGGCGGGTTTAGCCGCCGGCGTCGTGTCGCGCCGCGACCTGATGTTTGAGCTCGATGCGGTCGCGCGAGGAGATACCGAGCAGATCGGCGGCGCGCCAGACCACGTTGTCCTCGAACTCGGTGACCGCGCCGTCAGCATAGGCGATCTCCCACATCATCTCCACGATCTTGAGGCGGCCGGCGTCGTCGACCTGTCGCATGATCACGCTGGTGAAGTGGTAGAGATCGACCGCGTCGCCTTCCACCCTGGTAGCGGAGGCAATCAGCCGGTCGGCGGAGCCGGCATCGAGTCCGAAGCGGCTCTCGATCAGGCCGTGCAGCTTGCGCTGCTCGTTTGCCGACGGTGCGCCATCGAGCGAGACCACGTGGATCAAGAGCGCAGTTGCCGCCAGGCGATAGTCATTGTCGTCGAAAGGGCGGCTATGCGGCGCTTCCGGGGAAACAACGTCGGCAATGAATTGGCGCAGTCCGTCGAGCATGGAAGATCCCGGTGAAATTCTTGATACCGTTCATATGGCGTGGAACATCAGGGCGTGCAATCGCCACACGTCAGCGCAACGCATTACGGATAGGCAATGTGTTTGAGGCGTCATTCCGGGGATGCGCGGCGTCGAACCCGGAATGACAAACTCTCTACGGTATCTCGTACACCACCATCTTGTCGGCGATGCCGCGCAGCGCCGCCTGCTTCTGGATCGGCCTGATGGCCTCCTTCGCAAGAATGGTCGCAACCTCAGGCGCGTCGATGACAGGCCCGGTGATGTGGATCTCCTGCGAGGTCGACAGGCTCTGCACCCGCGCGGCGATGTTGACGGTCTGGCCGAAATAGTCCTGCCGCTCGTTGAGCATGACCGCAAGGCATGGTCCTTCGTGAATCCCGATCTTGACCACGAGATCGTTGCCACCCCGCTGGGCGTTGAGCCTGTCCATCGCGGCGCGCATCTTCAACCCCGCGGCGAGCGCATGCTCGGGACGTACGAAAGTCGCCATCACGGCATCGCCGATGGTCTTCACCACCGCGCCCTTCTCGGCAGCGATGATCTCGAGCAACGCGCCGAAATGCGCGCGCACCAGGTCGAAGGCGGCGAGATCGCCGACCCGCTCATAAAGCGCGGTCGAACCCTTGAGATCGGTGAACAGGAAGGTCAGCGAGGTGATCTTCAGCCGCTGATCGGCATTGAGGTTGTCGGCCTTGAACACGTCGCGGAAAGTCTGGTTCGACAGCATCCGCTTGGCGGTCAGAAACGGACGCCGGTTGCCGAGCAGATCATGCAAGGCATCGCCCGCGATGAAGACCGTCGGCAACACGCGCACACCGGCCTGGTTGTCGAGCGACAGCCGCAGCGGGCCGGGGCGCATCGTAATGGATCCGGTGGGCGGATGTGCCTTGTTGTAGATCAGCGAAAGCTGCTGCCGCTCCCTGGTCGGTTCACCCTGCACGTCGATGAACTGCGCCGAATGCGTGACCGGCTCGAACACGATGATGAATTGCGGCGGCAGCTGCAGCGACAGCACTGCCTTTTCACCGGCCGGCAACTCCAGCGCGTCGAGCGTCACCTCGTCGGTCAGCGACACAAATGACCCCTGGTTAAGGTCAATGCCGGAACTCCAGAACACCTGCTTGTAATATTCCCAGAGCGGCAGACTGTGCGGGTCATGCGCGGCGATACGCCGGACCCGCGGCGTGACCGTGAAGGCGACCTCGACCTGCTCGTCGACCGAGCACTCATAGCCGCAGGCGCACAGGCCGCAATGGTAGTCGTCGGGACGCAGCGATTTCAGCGTGTCGTGGACATCCAGCACGCCGCTACAGCCCGGACACAGCACGTTCCAGCCGAGATCGAACAGGCCGAGCTTGGAGGCCTGCAGGAAGCCTGAAATCGTCCTCTCTTCGTCAAGGCCGGTCCGCCTGGAAAAATCCAGTGCGTTGATGCGATTGAGCTCGTGATCCTTGCCGTCCTTGATCAGCCGCACGATGGCATCGGCCACCGCCGGATCGGCGGACTGCTGCAGCAGCGAAAACTGGGCCTCGATATCGCTCATGGCATCTCACTAAATGGGATGGCGGAGTGTCGGAGGCAATACTGCGACGTCCCTGTTTTGGCACGGAGCAGCCTCAAATCAACTACGCCCGGGCTATCGCTGACGTTACGCCGGGCTGTTGCTGCCGGAAGCTTACCTCGGCTTGATGACAAACGGCGGCGAGCGATCCGGCTGGGTCGTCACCACGCCGACCGGCATCACCGGCGCCTTGTCGGCGAGCTCGATCCGGAAAGTCCCGACCAGCTTGGCCAGCGCCAGCGTCGCCTCGACCAGTGCGAAATGCGCGCCGATGCAGATGCGAGGCCCGGCGCCGAACGGCAGATAGGCAAAGCGCTCGGGCGGCGGCGACGGCGGCAGGAAACGCTGCGGCATGAAGGCATTGGGGTCGGGCCACAGTTTTTCATGCCGGTGCAACAGCCACGGCGCGATCAGCACCACGTCCCTTGGTTTGACCGCCTGGCCTGCAAGCGTGTCGGCGCCGCGCGCGGCGCGTGCGATCAGGAAGGCCGGCGGGTACAGCCGCATCGTCTCGTCGAGCACGGCGCGGGTGAATTTCAGCCGCTCAATCTCGGGTGTGCCCGCTATGCCGATGGCCCTCGCCTCCGCCGCGACCTGCTCCTGCGCGGCGGGATCGAGCGCCAGCAGATACAGCGACCAGAACAACGCGGTCGCCGTGGTCTCGTGTCCGGCGAGGATCATGGTCGCGACCTCGTCGCCGAGCTGCTCGTCGGAAAAGCCTTGTCCGGTTTCAGGATCGCGCGCGGCATCCATCAGGTCGAACAGGTCGCGCGGCGGCGCGTCCGCGGTCTTGCCGGCGGCGCGGCGCTCGGCCATCAGCATGGCGACGAAGCGCGTCCAGCGCTTGCGAAAACGCGAGCGCGCGAAATCCTGCGGCGTCGGAAACCACAGCGGCAACGCGAGATCGAGCAGGCCCGGCTGCGCCAGCCGCTCGCCATATTCCATCACGAAGTCGCGCAAGCTCGCGCCGTGCGTCTCCATGCCGAACGAGAACATGGTGCGGCCGGCGATCTCCAGCGTCATGCGCTGCATCATCTGACGCAGATCGACCGGTGCCGTGCTGTCCTTCAAGAGCTTGGCGACGGTCTCATCGGTCACATCGACCATGTGCGGGATCAGCATCGACACCGCGCGCGGCGTGAAGGCCGGCGCCAGCGTGCGGCGTTGAAATCTCCATGCGCGTCCTTCCGCGATCAATACACCCTGGCCGAGCATCGGCCGCAGCACGCGAAACCCCGTCGGCGTGCGGGTGTAATTCTCGTAATTGTCGATCAGCACATGCTTGATCGCATCCGGCGTATTGAGGATGAAGCTGCTGCGGCCGAAGAATTGTCCCCTGACGACGTCTTCTTCATAGGCGCGCTGGCCCCAGGTCGCGATCGGATTCACGCCCATCAGCCGCATGCGGCCGAGCGTCGACAGATTGTCCGGCGCCCGCGGCGGCGTTGATGGCACCAGCAGCTTTTGCCCGACCGGGAAATCGTAGACTTCGGCGATGCTCACGGAACGGCCTCGCGATGACAGGGAAAGGCGACTACACAGCTAATAAGTCAGTTCCGCGAACGCAATCCTGTTTTCGGCCGCAGGCCAGCTACGCGCGACAATCCGTTCCTCGTTGAACAGCGCGGTCACGGCGCGGCCAACGTCTTCAGCCGGCAATTTCAGCGTGGTAGCGGAATCCGTCGGCACGCCCGCCTTGACATCCGTCGGCTCCTTGCCGTCGAGCAACACCACATCGCGCGGCAGGCCGAAATAGCCGCGCGGCCGCGACATCAACACGATTGCGCCGCTATCGGCCGGCGTCAGCGGACGCGCGGCGCGCAGGTGCACGATGTCGGAGGAGCGCGGAAACGGCGATCGGTAGAAATGCGTGATGGTCGAGCCCGGCGAGGTCAGCACGATCTCGAGCGGCCAGGACGGGTCGAGCGCGGCCGGACCCCAGCGGCCGTCGGCTGCCGTTTGCGTGGTGTGGATCGCGCCGCCGATCCGCTCGCCGGTCGCGGGCGCGACGCGAAACACGTCCACGGTGGCGCCTGCCACAGGACGGTTGGTCTGCACGCCGCCGGGCGTGCCGGTGACCAGTCCGCTCAGCTTCACCTGCGCCTCCGACGCGATCTCGAGCGTTTCGGGTTCGCGGCCGACGATGAATTTGTAGATCTCGCGGAAGGCGCGCGGAGAATAGGCGGTCTCGCGATGGTCGACCGGCCCGAGCACCAGATTGGTGGCGCCCTTCAGCGCCGGCCCTTCCGTGGTGACATTGGTCGGCGTACCCGGTTTGCCGACAAAGCGGCCGTCCGCTTGCGCGTATTTGTCCAGGCCGTCGCTGCGCAAGGTCAGAAACGCCGTGCCCGGCGTGACCTCACTGTCGCCGTCGTTGAGGCCGCGCAGGAAGGTCCCGCGGCCGTTGAACTCGTTGCCGGGATTTTCATCCCAGGCGTAGACGCCGTGATTGGGCGTGCCGCACAGCACGGCATGGCTGACATCGGCCACGCCGCCGTTCTTGACATAATTGCGGATCGCATTGCCTCCGCGCGAGTTGCCGACCAGCGCCACCCGCGACGCACCGGTCTTGTCTTTCAACGCCTTGATCGCCTCGCCAAGTTCGCGGCGTTGGTCCTCGGTCGAAGAGCGGTTCGCCTGCGCCACCGCATCGTCGTTGCGCGCCAGCGGATCGGTGAAGTTGATCGCGAACATACGCTCGCGAGGGACACCGTTGGATTCCATCCGCCACAGCGTGGTGATCCACAGCGCGGCATGATCGCCATTGCCATGCACGAACAGGATGGGCGTTGCGGACGAAGCAGCGGAACCGGATTGCGCCAGCACCGGCGAAGGAAAATTCGCCGCCAGCAGCGGCAGCGTTGCGGCACTCTTTAACAGCGTCCGTCGCGACAGGCTCATTGCGTCTCTCCCCCTTGGCTTTGACATCCTATTGCACCGATATGACGACGCAAAGCCATCCTAAACTCTAGACAGGACAGGACTTTTCCGGGCATCAAGAAACCCCTCCGGAATCACCTCGAGGCCAGCGGAACCGGACATGACCGAAACCACCGAACGCCCGACCTTTGCCGCCGACGGCATCACCGCACCGTTGCGGCATTCGATCTTCCGGCGCATCTGGCTGGCGAGCCTGCTCTCCAATCTCGGCATCCTGATCCAGGGCGTCGGCGCCGCCTGGGCGATGACGCAGATGGCCTCGTCGGCCGACAAGGTGGCGCTGGTGCAGACCGCCTTGATGCTGCCGGTGATGCTGATCGCGATGCCCGCCGGCGCGATCGCCGACATGCATGACCGCCGCGTGGTCGCGATGATCTCGCTGTCGATCGCGCTCACCGGCGCCACCGCCCTCACGGTACTCGACCTGCTCCACATGATCACGCCCAACACGCTGCTCGCGCTGTGCTTCGTCGTCGGCAGCGGCATGGCGCTGTTCGGGCCCGCCTGGCAATCCTCGGTCAGCGAGCAGGTGCCGTCCGAAACATTGCCCTCGGCGGTCGCGCTGAACGGCATCAGCTACAACATCGCGCGCAGCTTCGGCCCGGCGATCGGGGGCATCATCGTCGCCGCCGCCGGCGCGGTGGCCGCTTTCGCGCTCAATGCGATGCTCTACATTCCACTGCTCATTGTGCTGTATCTGTGGGAGCGCGTCAGCGAGCCATCGCGACTGCCGCGCGAGCGGCTGACCCGGGCCATGGTCTCCGGCGTGCGCTACATCACCAACTCGCCGCCGATCAAGATCGTGCTGGCGCGCACCTTCCTGACCGGCCTGCTCGGCGGCTCGGTGATGGCGCTGATGCCGCTGGTGGCGCGCGATCTCCTGCATGGCGGCGCGCAGACCTACGGCATCCTGCTCGGCGCCTTCGGCATGGGCGCCGTGATCGGCGCACTCTGTATCGCCGAAATCCGCAAGCGGCTGAGCGGCGAAGCCGCGGTGCGCGCCTGCGCGCTGTCGATGGGCGGCGCGATCATCACCATCGGACTGAGCCGCATGCCGGTGCTGACCGCCGCCGCGCTCGTCGTCGCGGGCTCGGTGTGGATGCTGGCGGTGGCGCTGTACAATATCGGCGTGCAGCTGTCGGCGCCGCGCTGGGTCGCCGGCCGCTCGCTCGCCGCGTTCCAGGCCTCGATCGCCGGCGGAATCGCGATCGGCGCATGGGGTTGGGGTCATCTCACCGACTATGCCGGCGTCGAGACCGCGCTGCTCTCCTCGGGCACGCTGATGCTGCTGTTGTCGCTGATCGGCGTGGTGTTGCCGCTACCGCGGGTCGGCGCGCGCAACGAGGACGCCGCGGTGCTGGCCGATCCCGAAGTGCAGCTGCAGCTCACCGGCCGCAGCGGGCCGCTGGTGGTCGAGATCGAATACCGCGTGGCGCAGGGCAACGCGCGCGCCTTCCACAACGTGATGCAGGACGTGCAATTGTCGCGTCAGCGCACCGGCGCCTATGGCTGGTCGGTGGCGCGCGACATCGCCGATCCCGAATTATGGACCGAGCGCTATCACTGCCCGACCTGGCTCGACTATCTGCGCCAGCGCAACCGCGCGACCCAGTCCGAGCGCGCCCTGCATCAGGAGGCGATCGCATTTCACCTCGGGCCCGAGCCGGTGCGCATCCGCCGCATGCTGGAGCGGCCGTTCGGGTCGGTGCGCTGGACGGAAGAGACGCCGGACCAGGCCGCCAACGAGGTGCTGCCGGTGGTCGCGAGTGCCGCGGGGAGCACGACGTAATCTCTCCAATCGTCATTCCGGTTCACGCGATAGCGCGAACCCGCAATCCATTTATCAGCGTCGACGGTGGAGAAATGGATTCCGGGTCCATCGCTTCGCGATGTCCCGGAATGACGAAGGTAGGTAGAGAGCGTCGCGCCTCACTGGCCGTGTGACCTGAGCACCGCGTCGCAGCCGCGGGAAATGCGGTTGCGGTGTTGCTTAAGGCAAGCCAGCACCGCCATGTCGCCCTGCTCCATATAGGCGCGGCAGAAGCGCGAGACGTCGCGCGCGCAGGCATCGTGGCCCTGCTGCGCGAAAGCGGCGGATGCGAACACGACAAACGGAATGGCAAAAAGCAAACGGGTCATCGTACGCCCCTTCATCTGCGAATGGGTGGTTTCTAGAGTGCGCTCGACGAAGCCGCAATGACTTTCGCCATGCTCAACGCAAAGCGACGCAGATCTTTCGATCCGCGCCGCTTTTGCGAAAGTGGCGAACGATCAGTTGGTCGCAGCGACCTTCTTGCTGCGGGACGCGGCGAGGTCCTTGTCCATGACCGTACGGCAGCCCGGGCTCAACTGCGCGCGATGCGTCATCATGCAGGCGGTAATCGCCGGGATGTTCGGAATCTCCGAGCTGCAGAGCTTGAACGCGTCGCCGGTGCACTGCTGGCGCGCTTCCTCGCTAAAGGCGAAGCTCTGCGTCGACGACAGCGCCGACAGCGACAACGCGAAGCCCAGCACCAGGCCGGCCTGGCGAACCTTGTCGGAGAAAGTCACGGTCATTGTCAGCTCCCATTGGCCACGCCAAGCGCGGGCCCCGTTGTTGATGACAGCTACGATGCGCCCGCCGCGCGGTTTGCACTGTGATGACCGTCACTCGGACAGGTCACTCTGTGACATCAGTCACTTAAGACCGTATGAGCCGGTAATCCCTCGCCAAAAAGCGGCGCGTTGGTAAGGCGTTAAGACTTTCTTTGCATGAATGGCCGGGCGCGAAGGTGGCGTGTTGTGGTGTGGCGTATTTGGAAAGTGTAGCGATGCGTAATGCGTTCGGCCTGATGCTGGCCAGTATTGTTGCGGCGGTCGCGATCGCCGGAGTTTGGTATTGGACCTCTGCGCCGCGCGCCGACGCAGCCCCTCCTCAAACCATTGCAGCGAAGCCCGCCGATCCTGCCCCGGCGAAGAAGCTTGCCGCCAGGGACGACGTCGAGACCACGGCCTCGCTGTCCTCGCGGCTGGCCGCGATGCCTACGCCGCCGGTCGCAACTCCCGCGAAGCCAGCTTGCGCCAATCCGGACGCGCTCGGCGTCGCCCGCGTGGTCGAAGTCGATACCACGGGCGGGCCCGGTTTCGGCTTCGAGCATTTCAAGCAGCTCGATTTCCTCGAGCCGAAGGAGGTCGTGCTGACCTTCGACGACGGTCCGTGGCCGGGCAACACGCCGGCTGTGCTGAAGGCGCTCGCCGACGAATGTACCAAGGCGGTGTTCTTCCCGATCGGTAAGCACGCCACCTATCATC
This sequence comes from uncultured Alphaproteobacteria bacterium, assembly GCA_963821965.1. Taxonomy (GTDB): domain Bacteria; phylum Pseudomonadota; class Alphaproteobacteria; order Rhizobiales; family Xanthobacteraceae; genus Bradyrhizobium. Next base: position 409,318 of record CAWGFY010000010.1, on the reverse strand, counting down.
CGGAGATTCTGCGCCAGGTGCTGGCGGCGGGCCACACGGTCGGCTCGCACACCTGGTCGCATGCCAATCTGAACGGCAAGAAGATGACCGAGCAGATGGCCAAGGACGAAGTCGAAAAGGGTTTTAGCGCGGTGAAATGGGCGCTCGGCACCAACCCCTCGCCGTTCTTCCGCTTCCCACAGCTGGAGCACAATCCGCAAGTGGTGGCATATTTCGGCACGCGTAATGTCGCGATGTTCTCCTGCGACCTGGATTCCTTCGACTTCCGCAAAGGTGCTACGCCGGAGAAGGTCGTCGACACCGTGATGACCAAGGTCGGCAAGCTCGGCAAGGGCATCATCCTGATGCACGACTTCCAGAAGAGCACGGCGGAAGCGTTGCCGACGCTGCTGCGGCGGCTCAAGGCCGGCGGCTACAAGGTGGTGCAGATGAAGGCGAAGACCACGTTCTCGACACTGCCGGAATATGACGAAGCGCTGGCGAAAGACATGGCGAAAGACATGAAGCTGCCGACGGTCTCTACGCGCCCGGTGTCGAGCGTGGTGCAGACGGTTTCGCAGTAAGCCTTCGCTTCACGCTCCCAATAAAAAACGCGCCCGGAAGGGCGCGTTTTGTTTTTTGGATTCGCGATGCTTACCAGCCGTAACCGCCATAACCGTAGCCGTAGCGCTGCAGCTCGCCCATGATACGGCCGGCGGTCCAGTATCCGCCGCCACGATGACGGCGCTCGGCGCGCTTCGAGGGCTTGCCGTCGTCGACCTTCGGCGTATCCGTCGTCGCCGGCGCAACGGCCGGGCGCTCGACGTATTTCGGGACTTCTGACGTCGCGGGGGCGGCGACGGCCGGAGCAGCAGGCGGGGCCGCGGCCGGCGGCAGCGGCGGCGGGACGGGAGCAGCGACAACGGGCGGCGCGCCGGTCTCGGGCGCGGCAGAAACAGCAGGAGCCGCAGGGGCGACTGGCGCTGGAGCGGCGACTGGAGCTGGCGCAACCGGGGCCGCCTGCGTGGCGACGGGCGCCGGCGGCGCCTCGGCGATCACGTGTGCCGGAGTCGGCGGCAGCGGCATGGAGATCGGATGGCTGTCGGAGCCGGCAACGCTGAGATGGCGGGATTGGCCAGCCTGGGCGGATGCCGGGACCAGAAGCATTGCGGCAATCAGAACTGTCCTGCGCATGTGAGGTCTCCCCTCTTTTCGGCCGGTCGGCTTGATGTGGACACTAAGCCGCCTTCGCACTGGCTTATGTGACCTAGATCACGCAACGCCGCCGCGACATCGGCCGGCCTCTTGCAAATCTGTCGACGCATGAGCGCACCGCCTTCAACGCGCGCAACTCGTCAACACCGCAGCAGCCAAAATTTGCACGGGCACGCGAACTCGCGTGACGCAAGTGACACACGCGCGTGGCTTTCGCCCATCGGGAAAACGCCGTTGCTTGACTCGACTGCCGCCCCTCTTCAGGTTTCGAACCGGTAGTGCCCGCAAGGGCTAATCAAGGGAATACGGTGAGCTCATTTTTCGCGAGCGATGCCGTAGCTGCCCCCGCAACTGTAAGCGGCGAGCCGAAGACCATTCGATACCACTGGGATTGGAAATCCTGGGAAGGTGGTCTTAAGGCCGTGACCCGCGAGCCAGGAAACCTGCTACCGGCCATGGTCATGCGCGAACGCGTCGGGCGGGGTGCTCCGAGGCGTTGCAAGAGCCGGCGGGTCTGCCGCAACACGGGCGAAAAGGCAGATTTCTCCGGCAACCGCGTGTGACGGTTTGTTTGTTCGCCGTCGAGCGTTTTCATGTTCACATCCGAAATCCGTCTTTCTCCCGCGCCATTGCGTCCGCGTGCGCGTACCACTCTGATATCCGGTCTGTCATCCAGCGCTGCATTGCTGTTCGTCACGACATCCGCATGGTCGCAGTCATCGACACTCGGGCCTGTCGTGGTGTCGCCGCCGAAGCCGCAGACTGCGACCCGCCAGGGCGGCGCGCAGCAGGCCGCGCCGAAACGTGTGAAGCACGCCGCGCGGAATCCAGCGGCAAAGCCGGTCCCTGTCACAGAGCCCGCGCCGATGCCGCTCAACAGCAACGTTGTCGCCGGCAGTGCCAGCAGGCTCGGCCTTACCGCGCATGAGACGCCGGCCAGCGTCGAGATTGTCGGCCAGAACACCATGCGGGAACAGGGCTATCGCACCACGACCGAGGTCGCGGCCGGCGCAGTCGGCGTGCTCGCCGGCGATGCGGGCGGCTCGTTCGCCGGCTTCTCGATGCGGGGCTTTACCGGCAGCGAAGTCACCGTTCTCTACAATGGCATCTGGATCGGTCCGCAAAGCATCACCTCGCGGATCATGGACACGGCCAGTCTCGAGCAGGTCGAAATCCTCAAGGGTCCGTCGTCGATCATGTCGGGTCTCGGCGCGATCGGCGGCTCCGTCAACTATGTCAACAAGCAGCCGACATCAGGATCGATCAAGAGCGAGCTCGATAGCGCGATCGACACGCTCGGCACCTACCGCACGCATTTCGGCTCGGGCGGCAGCACCAGCCTGCCGGGACTCGATTATCGCTTCGACGTCTCGTCATCGAAGATCGACAGCCGCATCGACGGCGTCAACGACCAGCTCAACAATGTCTCCGGGCAGCTCAATTACCGCGTCACCGACTCGCTCAAGGTGTGGGGCGCGGTCGAATACAAGCGCGACGACGGCCACGACTATTGGGGCACGCCGCTGACGACGACGGCATTCTCCGGACCAAACTCGACCCACGGCGTCGTCGCGGGATCCATGATCAACACCTTCACGGGCGACTTCATTGGGCCCGTCACCGTCAACTCGCGAACGACGCACACCAGCTACAACACATCAGACAATCGCATTGACGCGCATGAACTGTGGGTGCGCGGCGGCTTCGAATTCAACGTCGGCGACGCCGTCACCTTCAAGAACCAGACCTATGAGTACGGCGCAAAACGTCAGTGGTTCGATTCGGAAACCTATGCCTTCAACATCGGTACCTCGATGATCGACCGCGACCGCTTCTTCGTCACGCACAAGCAGCAGGTGGTCGGCAACATCAGCGATCTCGTGTTGAACACCGCCTTCGCAGGCATGGAGAACCGTTTTGCCGGATCGCTGCAGGTGAGCCGCAACGACATCCAGTTCCAGCAGGAGGGCAATCCCGACACGTTTCCGGCCAACTCGGTGACCGTGCTCAATCCCGATCCCGGCCTCTACGGCATTCCGCAGCCGAACGTCCGCAACAGCCGGCTCGACAATGTCGCGCTTTCGCTCGAGGACCGGCTGAAGATCACCCCGTGGTTTGCCTTGATCGGCGGCGTCCGCATCGAGGACCTGACGCTATCGCGCGACGGCATCAATTTCGACGGCAGCATTCCCGGCGGCCAGCCCTTCACCAAGACCTGGGACCCGGTGTCCTATCGCGCAGCCGCAACTTTCGAGCCGGTGAAGGGTCTCATGTTCTACGGCATGACCGCGACCGCCTACGATCCGGCAGCGGCCGGTATTTTCTCGGTGACGCCGGGCACGTCGCTCGAACTGACCAGCGCACGCATCTATGAGGCCGGCGTCAAGGCGATCTCCAGCGACAAGCGGGCGGAGTTCACCTTCGCGGTCTATGACATCGAGCGCCGCAACGTTTACGTACAGCTTACCGACGCGATCGCCACGATCGCCGGCGAAGTTCACACCAAGGGCGTCGAGATATCAGCGGCGTGGCGCCCGATCGAGCCTTTCAAGCTTTGGGGCAATGTTGCCTTCACCGAATCGCGATATGGTGCCTTCGACGTCTGGACCGGCAACACGCCGTCGAACATCGCGCCCGTCATCATCAACGCCGGCGCGTCCTGGCGCTGGGACAACTGGCGCTGGCCGGTCGAGATCGGCGGCTCGATCCGCCATGTCGGCCAGCGCTATCTGTTCGAGGACGACCTGACCGCGATGCTGCCCTACACCACGGCCGACCTGTATGCCTTTGTCGACGTGCCCGGCCGCGATTTGCCGTGGCAGGGTGTCGAGAAAATGCGGTTCGGCTTCCGCGTGCGCAACGTGACCAACGCGCTCTATGCGCAGTGGTCCGACCCCGGCCTTCCCAACCAGGTCTTACTCGGCGCGCCGCGGACATTTGAACTATCCGCCTCGGCGAAGAGGTGAGGACCTAGTGGTCCGATCCTGACATTCGCAACCCCGCGCGGCAAGGCAATCTTGCGAATGTCAGGATCAAAGGACCACTAGCAAACATAAATTGTAGTGGAGCTTGGATTTGACGTTCGCCTCACGAGACCGCAGCTTGCAAAAAGGCGAACGTCAAATCCGCTCCACTGTGCGCTTTCTTGCGAAGGTGCATCGCTGGTGGGGTGTCGCGTTCTGCCTGCTGTTTGCGATGTGGTTCGCGAGCGGAATCGTCATGCATTTCGTGCCGTATCCGGCGCGAAGTGAGCGGCCGGCAACTTCCGAGCTCAAGGCTCCGGGTTCGAACGCTGAATTGATCGAATACGATCAATGGACCGTCGCAGGGGACTTCGATTACGACCGCCCGTTGTTCCGTTACGATCTGAACGACGACGCGGGAACCGAGGTCTACGTCTCCTCGCGATCGGGCAAGGTCGTTCTGTCAACCACGCGCAGCGTTCGCATCGCGAACTATCTCAGCAGTATCCCACACTGGATCTATCCCGCGCCGCTGCGCCATCACGCACAAGTCTGGCGCGCGCTGCTGTGGTGGCTGTCCTTGCTCGGTACGGCAGGTGCAGCGATCGGCGTGATCATCGGCGTCGTGAAGCTCGCCGTCGCGATCCGCAACAAGATGTGGCCCTATCACGGTCTGCAAGCCTGGCATCACGCGCTCGGCATGATCTTCGCGCCGTTCATCCTGATGTGGATTTTCTCCGGCTTCCTGTCGCTCGGCGACAGCTGGCCGCTGAAGAGCCTGCACACCCTCGACTTCGCGCCGCTTCACGCGTATCCGCTGCTACGGACGATCGTCATCGTTGTGCTATGCCTGTGTGGGCTCGTGTTCAGCGTCACCGGCGTAGTGCTGGCGTGGCGAAGGGCGCGAACCAGCGGATGACAGGCGTGGAAACGGAACGTCGAACGAATCGTGCTAGGATGATCGAGAGCAGCCTTTATTGACTGAATCGAACAACCGCATCACCGATGGAATATCCATGTTCGCCAATCGCAACGTCCTATTTCTCATTATCGGCGCTCTAATTGTGGCGGTCGGCGTGCTTGGCTACAATCTCTATCAGGACCGAAAGCAGCCGGAAGGACTCCAGATCAACGTCGGGCCGAACGGCCTGAAGATCCAAGGTAAATAGCCCGGCGTCTCCGGCGAATCGCGGAACTCTCGGTGGCTCTCGTCGTCTAGCGAAGTATCGAAGCCGTGGTCGACGCCATCCCGGCGCTGTGGGGTCGCATATCGAACTTGTATTCCGACAGTTGGAGGCCTGACTTGGCTCCAGATGCCGCCGGACATCCGCTACTTTACGTCTCGGGCTGAAACATGTCGCACTGGTGCCGCAAGAGGGACTCGAACCCCCGACCCCGTCATTACGAATGACGTGCTCTACCAACTGAGCTATTGCGGCGGACCATGGAGAACGCGGCTCTCGTCCGCGTCGCGCCCCTGATATCGGGGGCGGGCCGAAATGGCAAGAAAAACGGGGCGCTTAAACGATTTATGACCCGCCCCAGCGGGCCCAGAAACCGCGCCAGCCGCCGGCCTGCGCCCTTGGCGTGCCGATTTGTTCCACAAATTCATCGCTCGGCGCCTCGTCGTCGATTCCGGGATCGTCGGGCGGGCGCAGAATCGGAATGACCGGCGGGATCGGCGCCGCGGCCGCCGGTTTGGCGAGATCGGCGCGAGTGCGGAACAGCGGCGTGGGCGGTTGCGATTCGGGCGCGGGTTGGGGCGCCGGTGCGGCTACTGCGACAGGCGCAACGGGTTCGGCAGACTTCACCGCAAGCGGCGAATTGTCCTGTGTCGCCGGCGGCGTCACGTCGACCGGCTCCTCGCGCGGCGGCTCGACCAGGCCTGCATTTGCCGCCGAGCGCGGCAGCGAAGGCGCGGCGAGCATCGCCTCCTCGAACGGCGAGGACTCGATCGTGCTGCCCTTGTCCGACGGCAGGCTCGCAAGCGGCGCCTGCCACCGGAACGCGTCGAGCCGTCCGGTCACCGGCGACACCGGCCGCCAGCGATCGCTGACATAACCGTCCGCCGTCCAGGCCGGATCGAGCCGCGCGCGCACCGCGCGCAAGGTCCAGGACCGCGCCTTGCCGCTGTCGCCATGCTCGGTGCGCTCGATCTCGGCCATCAGCATCGCCACGCGCTGCGTCGGATTGGCGACGAACGGCGCCAGTGCCGCGCGCGCCTTGGCAAATTCGGATGCGTCGATCGCGGCGCGCGCGATCGCCAGCGCGCCTTCGATCTCGCCCGGCGTCTTTGCCGCGAGCGTCTCCACCCGCACCAGCCGCTGCCGCGCGGAGTCGCCGAGCTTCACATGCGCATAGGCGTCGGCGAGATCGGGATGCGGATGCGCGATCCAGGCGGATTCGACGAGGCGCATCGCGCGCCGCACCTGATGCGCCTCGCTTTCGTATTTCGCGGCGAGCACGGCGGCCGGCACCAGGGTCGGCGCGAGCTTGACCGCCTCCATCACAGCTTCGCGCGACAGATCGCGGTCGACCTTCTCCAGCTCCAGCGCTTTCGCGGTGAGCAACACGCCGCGGCGGCGGCGATAGCCCGCCTTGTCGATCAGGCCGGCGGCAAGGTCGTTGTCGAGAATTTTCAGCGCGCCATCCCAGTCGCCCTGCGCACAGCGGAAGCCGAGCACGGCATGCGACGCCCAGGTCGAGGCCGGCGACATCTTCAGCGCTTCCTCCGCGATCATCACGGCCGCGACCGCGTCATCGGCGCGCTGCGCCTCGATGAAGAGACCGCGCAGGCCGAGCAGGCGCGTGTCTTCGCGCTCCGCCATGGTGTTGAACGCGGTGCGCGCGCCGGCACGATCACCGTCGAGTTGCGCCGATTGCGCATGCAACAACAAGGCCAGCGGATCGTTGCCCGCGAGCCGCCGCGCCGCATCGGCATGCCGGCGCGCCGCGGAGGAATCGCCGTGGCCGATCGCGAGCAGTCCGTGCGTGATGGCATGACGGCCGCGAGCGTGGCGTCGCTCATGGCGGCGCCTGCGCATCCGGCCGGGCGTGCGCCACAGCGCAGCCAGGATCCACCAGACCAGCATCGCCGCGACCACGACGATGCCGACCCCGAGCACGAACACCGGCAGCGTGGTGGAAACCTTGTAAATGCCCCACGACAGCACGACATCGCCGGGCTGCTCGGCAACCCACGCCGCGCCGGCCGCAGCCAGCGCGATCAAGGCCAGGAACAAAACGATACGGATCATGAAACCTATTGTCCGACTTTCGTGGCGTGGATTTGACATTCGCGTCAGTTCCGCCGCAGTCGTCATCGCGAATGTCAAATCCATAACCGCACCAAGATTATTTGCTAGTGTCCCTTTGGCCCCGACGTTCGTAAAAGAGGTTGCTGCAATGTAGACGAACGTCAGGCCGGACACTAGCGCCGCCATCGCATCATCGGCGAATTGACGCGAGGCCGACAATGCGGCATCGCGCGCGGCGGCCTTGTCGAGCCAGGCCTGCGCGGGCGCGCGGTCGGCGGGCGACAATTCGGCAAGATCGCGGCGGGCCCCTGCGAAATCGTTGTGCAGCGCCGCCGCGGTCACGCGCGCCACGATCGCGCCGCGGTCGTTGCCTGTGGTATCCGTGCGCTCGACGCGGACGAGCTTTGCCGCACCCGCCTGCAGCCGATCGACAATGCTGGTGCCGGTGGTCGCGGTGTCCGGCGACGGCGGCGACAGTTTCGGCACCAGCAACAGCAGTTCGCGATTGAGCTGCGGCGGCGACGGCACGCCCTTCTCCGCGAATGCATCGAGGGCTTTGAGCTTGTCTGGATCGGCGCTGAGCGATTTCGCCACTTTCAGCGTTTCCACGTAGGGGTCGCCATGCCTCACGGCGACGTCGAGCAGTGCGGCGGCGACGACGCGGCGCAACGGCATGTCGTCGGCGGGTTTTGCTTCCGCCGCCTTCTCGCCCTCGCGTGTGATTTGTGCGCCTTGCGCTTGCGCCTTGCGCTCGAGCTCGACGATGCGGCCGGTCAGCGCGGAAAGATCGACATTGCCCGCGGCGTCGCGCGGTGCGGACTTCAAATCGTTGACGGCGGACGCAAGCTTGTCGGACTGCGCACGATCCTTCGCGATATCGCTGCGCAACGCCGCGAGCGATTTGTCCAGCCCATCGATCCGCGCCAATGCCGCGGGATCGCTCACAGGCGTAGCCGGCTTGCTCGTCTTCGTTTCCAGGCCGGCCACGCGCTTGCCGAGGTCGTCGAATGCGCTTGCGGTGACCTGTGGCGCGGCAGGCGGCGCCTCGACCTTCGGCCAGCCCAGCATCCAGCCGACCGTGATCACCAGCGCAGCTGCGACCGCGCCGGAGAAAGGCGCAATGACCCAAGGTGAGATCGGTTTGGTTGGCGTCGCCGCGGCCGGCTCAGCTGCGGACGTTTCCGCATGCGCTTCGGATGCCGCTTCCGCCTTTGTCTCGGCCGTTCGCGTCTCGCCGGAAACCTCCGACGCATCGAGATCGATGGTGGGCGGCTCGCGCTTCGGGCGCCCGGTTTCGGGCCCGCCAGCGTCCTTCAGCTCGTCGTTGGCCATCCCCGCGGTTCCCTGCCTATAGGATTATCAAGAGCTTACCAGATTCGGCGGGGCTCTCTTACGCCGATTGCGACCGCAAAGCACGCTCTAACGCCGCAAACAAGGCCTTTTCATCGGGGGAAGCTGCCGAAAACACCTGCGCGCCGGCCTCGTGCAGGATCGCGGCAATATTTTGCGACAGGCAGCAATGCGGCACGGCGAGCGCCGAGATTTCGACGCCCTCGGCGCGCGACGCATCGAGGAAGGCGCGCGCGCTGCGTTGCGAATAATGCAGCACGGCCTGAATCGTGTTCGCGGCAAAGGCGTCGCAGACTGCGCGCGGCAGATGCGACAGTGCAGCCATCCGGTAAGTCGTGACGGTGACGACGTCGAGCCCGTCGGCGCCGAACTCGGTGGCGAGATCGCGCGAGAGATCGGCGCCGGCGAGATAGAGCAGCGCGTCGCTTTTCCGGAAGTGCCGTTTCTTGACGCCGGCAAGCACGAGTTCGCGCAACGCGGCTGCGTCGCTGTTCGCCGCGGTCACCTTGCCGAACCCGGTGTTACGCGCAGCGGTGGCAGTCGCTTCGCCGACCGCGAAGACCGGCCGCTTGAGCAGGTCGCCGCCGAGTTGTCCCTCAACCGCACGCAACGCATTGGCCGAGGTGACGATCACAGCGCCATAATCGGCGTCGAGCCCGGAACAGGCGACCGGCTCGAACCGCAGCATCGGCGCTCAGCACCACCTCGTGCCCCTTCGCGCGCAAGGCGGCGGCGGTGGTCTCGCTGTCGGGAGAGGGGCGGGTGAGGAGGACGGCCATGCTCAACCTTGGAAAGCGAACGTCGGTAAAATTGTTCGAGTTCGTCATGCCCGGCCTTGAGCCGGGCATCCACGTCTTTCTTATCCCTTGCAACAAAGACGTGGATGGCCGGGACAAGCCCGGCCATGACGAAACCCTAGCCGTAGGCGATTGCAACCGCGATCCTACACGGTTACTTACGAGAACGCCTCATCAACGCAAGGGCCCACATTGGACAACGACAAGCCTCTCCTGGTGCTGGGCATCGAGACCACCTGCGACGAGACCGCCGCAGCGGTCATCGAGCGGCAGGGCGATGGCGCAGGCCGCATCCTCTCCAACATCGTGCGCTCGCAGACCGAGGAACACGCGCGCTTCGGCGGCGTGGTGCCGGAGATCGCCGCGCGCGCCCATGTCGACGTGCTAGATCATCTCATCGAAGCCGCGATGGCCGAGGCCGGCGTCGACTATGGGCAGCTTTCGGGCGTCGCGGCCGCCGCCGGGCCCGGCCTGATCGGCGGAGTCATCGTCGGGCTGACCACGGCGAAGGCGATCGCGATGGTGCACAACACGCCGCTGATCGCGGTGAACCATCTCGAGGCGCATGCGCTGACGCCGCGGCTGACCTGCGCGCTCGCGTTTCCGTACTGCCTGTTCCTCGCCTCGGGCGGGCACACCCAGATCGTCGCGGTCGCGGGTGTCGGCAATTATGTTCGGCTCGGCACCACCGTCGACGACGCGATGGGCGAAGCCTTTGACAAGGTCGCCAAGATGCTGCAGCTCGCCTATCCGGGCGGGCCGCAAGTGGAGCGCATGGCGATCGGCGGCGACCCCACGCGCTTCGCGTTCCCGCGGCCGATGCTTGGGCGCAGCGACGCCAACTTCTCGCTGTCGGGATTGAAGACCGCCGTGCGCAACGAAATCGGCCGGCTCACGCCGCTGGAGCCGAAGGACGTCAGCGATCTCTGCGCAAGCTTCCAGGCCGCGGTACTGGAGTCGACCGCTGACAGGCTCAGCGTCGGGTTGAAATTGTTCGCGGAGAAATTCGGCCCGGCACGCGCGCTGGTCGCGGCCGGCGGCGTCGCCGCCAATCACGCCATCCGCGGCGCGCTGCAGGATGTCGCGGCGAAGGCGCAGACCACGCTGGTGATTCCGCCGCCCGCGCTGTGCACCGACAATGGCGCAATGATCGCCTGGGCCGGCGCCGAGCGGCTCGCACTCGGCATGATCGACGCGATGGACGCAGCCCCCCGCTCGCGATGGCTGCTCGATGCGAATGCCGCGGTGCCGGCGGGGTTTGCGAATAGTCGGGCGGGGTTTTGAGGCGTCATGAGTGCACGATCACGGCACACACTCTTCTTTCACCTCCCCCTGAAAGGGGGAGGTCGGCAAGCTCCGAAGGAGCGCGCCGGGAGGGGGTCAGCTTCGCAATCTCCTTTGCACAATCGGCCAGCCTCTGTTGACCCCCTCCCCACCCCTCCCCCTTTCAGGGGGAGGGAGTCGCAGCGGCGATGAGGCTCCGCCATGCCCCTCAACTCCATCGGCATCATCGGCGCGGGCGCGTGGGGCACGGCGCTGGCGACAGTCGCGGCACGCGCGGGCCGCGCGGTCACACTTTGCGCGCGCGACGCGTCGCATGCCGGTCACATTGAGACGGCGCGCGAAAACCCACGGCTGCCCGGCATCAAGCTCGCGGCCGAGATCGCCGTCACCAACGACATCGCCGCTGCATGCCGCGCCGACATCATCCTGGTCGCAACCCCGGCCCAGCATTTGCGCGCCGCCGTCAATGCAATCGCCCCGCACCTCAACGCGCGCGTGCCGGTGATCGCTTGCGCCAAGGGCATCGAGCACGGCACCCACAAATTCATGACCGAGATCATCACGGAGGCCGCGCCGCATGCGGTGCCGGCGATCCTGTCAGGTCCGAGCTTTGCCGACGACGTCGCCAAGGGCTTGCCAACCGCAATCACGCTCGCGACCAAGGACGAGCGGGTTGCGAGCGACCTGGTGCAGGCGCTGGGCTCGGCGACCTTCCGCCCCTATCACACAACGGATGTCCTTGGCGTCGAGATCGGGGGCGCCGCCAAGAACGTACTGGCGATCGCGGCCGGCATCGCGGTCGGACGGAAGCTCGGCGCCTCGGCGCAGGCGGCGCTGACCACGCGCGGCTTTTCCGAGCTCGCGCGATTCGGCCGCGCCCTTGGCGCGCGAGCGGAAACCATGGTGGGGCTGTCCGGCCTCGGCGACCTGATCCTGACCTGCTCCAGCCTGCAATCGCGCAACTTCGCGCTCGGCATTGCGCTCGGCCGCGGCGAGCCGCCGCCGGCCGGCAAGCTCGCGGAGGGCGCATCGACCGCGCCGGTGCTGGTGGAGCTGGCGGCTTCGCGAAACATCGAAATGCCGGTATCGTCGGCGGTCGCGGCGATCCTGGGTCGGAAACTCACCATCGATGCCGCGATCGATGGCCTGCTGACGCGGCCGTTCAAGGCGGAGGAGTGACTCCCTCATTTCGTCATGCCCGCGCTTGTCGCGGGCATCCACGTCTTGGATAATATAACGAAAGAAGACGTGGATGGCCGGGACGAAGCCCGGCCATGACGAGCATATGGTCATATGGTGATGGTCATGAACTACTGGCTGATGAAATCCGAACCTTCGGCCTGGTCGTGGGACCAGCAGGTCGCGAAGGGCGCCAAGGGCGAGGCCTGGACCGGCGTACGCAATTTCACCGCGCGGCAAAACCTCGTGAACATGAAGAAGGGCGACAAGGCGTTCTTCTATCATTCCAACGAGGGCAAAGAGATCGTCGGCATCGCCGAGGTGATCAAGGAGGCCTATCCCGATCCGACCGACAAGACCGGCAAGTTCGTCTGCGTCGACATCAAGGCCGACAAGAAACTGCCGGCGCCGGTGACGATGGCCGCGATCAAGGCGGACAAGAAGCTCGCGGCCATGGCGCTAGTGAAATACTCGCGGCTGTCGGTGCAGCCGGTCACGGCGGAGGAATGGAAACTCGTCTGCAAGATGGGCGGATTGTGAGCCTCACGCCCCCGGCAGGGCGAAGACGGCACAGGGCGACGCGATCCCGCGCAACGCATGCGTGCCGATCGCGATCAGCGGCGCTTCGGTTTCAGCAGCAAGGGTGCCCGATACCAGCACCGTCTTGCCGAGCGGCCGGCACAGGCCTTCGAGCCTGCTTACCAGATTCACCGCAGGACCGATTGCCGTGAAATCCAGCCGGTCGGCCGCGCCGATGTTGCCCCAGAATATCTCGCCGAGATGGAGCCCAACTCCGAAGGACAAAGGTGGCAGGCCCTGCAGGCTGCGTTCCTGATCCAGATGCGTCATCCCGGCGTGCGCCGCAGTCGCCGCACGCAAAGCCGCATCGCACGCGGCACGCTTCGCGCCGCCGGAGATCGGGAAGATCGCCAGGATACCGTCGCCAATGAATTTCAGAACTTCGCCGCCGAAGGCATGGACTGCGCCGGCGATGCGATCGAACCATGCGTCGAGCGCGGCAATCACCATGGCGGGCGGATTCTCGTCGGAAAGCGTGGTGAAGCCGCGCAGATCGGCATAGAGCAGTGCGGCCTGAATGGTCTCGCCGACATTGCGCCGCAAGGGTGCCGCCAGCACTCGCGCCGCACTGCGCCGGCCGAGATAGGCCTCAAGCGCCGCGGTCAAGGTGGCGCGCGCCGCGATGGCGGCAACAGGAGCTGCGGCGAAGCGCGCAGCCTGACGCAATTCGTCGGCCTCGCGTGCCGTGAACGGACGCGGTCCGGCCCAGCACAGCGAAGGACCGTCCTGTCCTGGACCGACCGTGTCTTCGTGCACGGGACCGGAGGCAAAACCTGCGAGCCAACGCCGTCCGGCCTCGCCGGGCGGGCTCGCCTCTATCGCCAGACCTGCCGGAACAAAGCCCAGAGCTTCGATGACCTCGCTATTCCCGGCGCGCCAGAGCCAGGTCCGCCGCGCGATCAGCGGATGCGGAACGTCGAGCGTCAATGTGCCGCCCGCAAGCGGCAGCCCATCACGGAGGAGATGCGCGCCGAGCTCCGCCAGGAAGCGATCGGCGCCGCCGCTCTCGGCGGCGGCATCGACAAGCCAGGCGAGAGTTCGAGGAAAGCTGCATCACTAGTGTCCCGGTTCTAACGTTCGCATCATCTTGAGGCAGGTCCTTTTGCGAATGTTAGAACCAAAGGGACACTAGCAAATACAAGACTCTAGTGTGGTTTTGGATTTGACATTCGCTTGGAGGACTTGCCGCAACGCTGAAGCGAATGTCAAATCCACCGCACTAGATCATGGCGTTGACGCTCTTCCTTTGTCACTGACTATCCTTAAATGATGGGCTGCCACGACACGATCAGTCAGGATTCAATCATGAATGAGCCGCTCATCGTCCGACGCGAGACCCAGATCGCAGCGCCGCCCGCTACAGTTTTTGCCTTCCTGACCGACCCGCAGAAAATTGTGAACTGGATGGGCGGGGAGTTGGAAACCGAGGTCCATCCCGGCGGAATTCTATCTGCTCAAGGGCATCGGCCGCGGCGGCAGAACGGCACGCGGCGCGTTCCGCGAAGTCGTGCCGGTACACCGCCTTGCCTATAGTTTTGGATGGGATGGAGACGACGAGGTGCCGCCTGGGTCGAGTCTCATCGAGATCGATCTGATCGACCGCGACGGCGGCACATTGCTGCGCATGACCCATAGCGGGCTGCCCAACGAGACAAGTTGCGCCAATCACGCCACGGGCTGGGCGCACTATATTGGCCGACTGTCTGTCGCGGCCTCGGGCCGGGATCCCGGCCCCGATCCGTGGAAGCCCGTCGCGAAAGCGAGTTGAACGAGATGGATGAAGGAGTGGCGCTGCCGCTTACGCCGCCGCGGCGGCGGTCACCACCTGCGCCAAGAGCTGCTCGCGCTTGAACTGGATGCGCTGAGTTTTCAGGGTCGCGGCGAAGCGCTCGAGGATGCCGTCCTCGAACGCGGTGACGATGGTGTCGTGCACATAGCTCTTGCGGCAGATCGCCGGCGTGTTGGAGAGCTTGTCGGCGGCGGCGCGGATCGCCTCGAGCACTTGCCGCCGGCGGCCGCGCTGGCTCGTGGCCGGGGTCACGCGAGAGAGCAACTCCACGACAACGGCGGAGGCCATCAGCGTGCGAAAATCCTTCAGCGAAATCTTGATGCCGGCGATCTCGCGCAAGAAGCCGTTCACGGTCGCAGTCGACACGCCGCGCACCACGCCGTTGGCGTCGCGATACTGAAACATGCGCTTGCCCGGCACGGTCTGCAGGATACGAATCGCGCGCGCCAGCTTCTCGGCCTTGCATTCCTTGCGCACGGCCTTGCCGCCCTTGGCCTTGAAGGTCAACACCACGCAATCGTCTTCCAAGGTGACGTTGGACTTCAGCAGCGTGGTGGCGCCGCGCGTGCCGTTCAGCCGCGCATAGGATTCGTTGCCGGGGCGGATGGCCGTGCGGGCAATCAATTCGATCGCGGCCGACAGCGCGAACTCACGCGTCGGCTCCTCGCCGGCGAGGTGCTTGGCGACGTTGCGGCGGATCTTCGGCAGGGCGGCGACGAGCTTGGCCAGGCGATGCGCCTTGCGATGCTCGCGCACTTTCTCCCAGTCGGCATGGTAGCGATATTGCAGCCGCCCGGCCGCGTCGACGCCGACCGCCTGCAGATGCGAATTCGGATCGGGCGAGTAGCGCACCTCGCGATAGGCGGGCGGCATCGCCATGCGGTGCAGCCGGCGGATGGTGCCGGCGTGGCGGATCTGCGTGCCGTTGGCGCGAACGAAGGAATAGCCCTTGCCGCGCTTGATGCGGCGGATGGTGAGCTGGTTCTGGTCGCCGAGGGAGAGGCCGTGGTCGGCCGCGAGCTCCTCGACCGAGGTCTTCGCGACCGGCTTCGGCGCTTCGACCGGCTGGACCGGCAATTGGCCGAGCATCTCGGCGAGTGCCACAGCGGGATCGGCGGAAACGGGCCGCGGAGCCTCGAAATTCTGCTGATCCGTCATGACGCTAAACGCCTTGCTCCTGTTGCCTGTCTGCCTTGCCTCAATGCCGGCGGCCTTTGGCTCGTTCCGGCAGAGCCATCCGGGCTCGGGCAGGCCATTTAGGGGGTCGGGACCACCTTGGCGAGTCCCAATTGTGACATTTACGGTTATTGGATACCTTTCATGGGTGCCATTCGGCCGCTAACGTTGATTTTAGACCAAACGGCAACGCGAAAGTGATCGCGATCCGGCCCCGTCCTCGCCCGTCGACCCCCGCCGGCGTTCCTTGATGCCGCGCAAATCGGGGGATCACCGAAGGTGTTATTCGTGCGGCTTGTCGGCGCGGGGCGCGCGGACGCATAATCGATCCAACAATGAAGACGGCTTCAGCGTGCTGTGTTCACTGGCCGCGTTGCGTGGAGGAGCGAATGTCCGAGAAGATTTATGACGTGCCGGGCGATTGGGCCAAACGCGCCTGGGCCGATCCGGCCAAATACAAGGAAATGTACGACCGCTCGATCAAGGACCCGAAGGGATTCTGGGCCGAACACGCCAAACGCCTCGACTGGATGAAGGCGCCGACCAGGATCGACAACTGGTCGTATGCGCCCGGCAATATCTCGATCAAATGGTTCGAGGATGGCGTGCTCAACGCCGCCTACAATTGCATCGACCGCCATCTTCCCAAGCGTGCAAATCAAACCGCGATCATCTGGGAAGGCGACGATCCCTCGCAGTCGAAGCACATCACCTACAAGGAACTGCATGACGAGGTCTGCCGGATGGCCAACATCCTGCGCACCCGCAACGTCAAGAAGGGCGACCGCGTCACCATCTATCTGCCGATGATTCCGGAAGCGGCCTACGCGATCCTCGCCTGCGCGCGGATCGGCGCGATCCATTCGGTGGTGTTCGCCGGCTTCTCGCCGGACTCGCTGGCCCAGCGCATCAGCGACTGCAAATCGAAATTCGTCATCACCGCCGATGAAGGCCTGCGCGGCGGCCGCAAGGTGCCGCTGAAGGCCAATGTCGATGCGGCGATCGCCAAGACCGAAGGCGTCGACTGGGTCGTCGTGGTCAAGCGTACCGGCGGCAAGGTCGACATGAATCCGTCGCGCGATCTCTGGTACCACGACGCGGCCAGGATGGTGACGACGGAGTGCCCGGTCGAGCACATGAACGCGGAAGATCCTCTATTCATCCTCTACACTTCAGGCTCAACCGGCCAGCCGAAGGGCGTGCTGCACACCACCGGCGGCTATCTCGTGTTCACGTCGATGACGCATCAATATGTGTTCGACTATCACGAGGGCGATATCTACTGGTGCACCGCCGACGTCGGCTGGGTCACCGGCCACAGCTACATTCTGTACGGGCCGCTCGCCAATGGCGCGACCACGCTGATGTTCGAGGGCGTGCCGAATTACCCGGATAATTCGCGGTTCTGGAACGTCGTCGACAAGCACAAGGTCAACATCTTCTACACCGCGCCGACCGCGATCCGCGCGCTGATGCAGGCGGGCGACGAGCCCGTGACCAAGACGTCGCGCAAGACGCTGCGGCTGCTCGGCTCGGTCGGCGAACCCATCAATCCGGAAGCCTGGGAGTGGTATCACCGCGTGGTCGGCGACGACCGCTGCCCGATCGTCGACACCTGGTGGCAGACCGAGACCGGCGGCATTCTCATCACGCCGCTGCCGGGCGCGACCAAACTCAAGCCAGGTTCGGCGACGCAGCCGTTCTTCGGCGTGGTGCCTGAAATCGTCGACGCCGACGGCAAGGCGCTGGAAGGCGAGGCCACCGGCAATCTCTGCATCACGCGGTCATGGCCGGGCCAGATGCGCACGGTCTATGGCGATCACGCCCGCTTCGAGCAGACCTACTTCTCGACCTACAAGAACAAGTACTTCACCGGCGACGGCTGCCGGCGCGACGCCGATGGCTACTACTGGATCACCGGCCGGGTCGACGACGTCATCAATGTCTCCGGCCATCGCATGGGCACCGCCGAGGTCGAGAGCTCGCTCGTCGCCCACGCCAAAGTGTCGGAGGCCGCTGTCGTCGGCTATCCCCACGACATCAAGGGCCAGGGTATCTATGCCTATGTCACATTGATGGCCGGCACCGAGCCGAGCGAGGAGCTGCGCAAGGAGCTGGTCGCCTGGGTGCGCAAGGACATCGGGCCGATCGCCTCGCCCGACCAGATCCAGTTCGCACCGGGCCTGCCCAAGACGCGCTCCGGCAAGATCATGCGACGCATCCTGCGCAAGATCGCCGAGGACGAACCGTCGAGCCTTGGCGATACCTCGACCCTGGCCGATCCCGCCGTGGTCGACGACCTCGTCCAGAACCGGCAGAACAAGAAGCAGGCGGGGGCGGCGTAAGGTCGCCGAGTCCAAAATAGCGATCGTCATTCCGGGGCGCCGCACAGCGGCGAGCCCGAATCCATAACCATCAGCCGGGAGCATGGATTCCGGGCCCATCGCTTCGCGATGTTCCGGAATGACGACGATTAGGATGCGATCCCACTGCCTGTCGGCCAGCGCTCACGCCGATGTCATGAACTGTGGCCGCGCCGCGGCGCTTTTTCGGCAAGTGTTGTTTTCAAGTCATTTACTTTAATTGCAACTTTTCCTTTTCTCCCTCCTGCCGAGTGAGTCCGAAGGCCCGCGTGGCAACCATTGGGTTAACACACGCGGTTAAAAATACGTGGGCGAGCCGCCTTTGGCGCGGTTTTAACCAGTTTTCACGGCCCTGGCAGGGGCGGGCGAAGCGGAGAAGGAAGATGTCGAAGCGGATTGCGGTGGCGCTGGCGGCCACCTTGGGGCTGGGGATGATGGCGACGGCGGCGCAGGCGCGTCCCGCAATGGTCGGGGTTCACGGCAGCGAATACTCGCCGGGAACCATCGTGGTGAAGACCAACGAGCGGGCCCTTTATTACGTCATCGATCAGAGCCATGCGATGCGTTACCCGGTCGGCGTCGGCCGCGCCGGCAAGCAGTGGGCGGGCACGACCCGGATCGACGGCAAGTACCGCAACCCGGCCTGGTCGCCGCCCAAGGAAGTCAAGCACGACAAGCCGAACATTCCCGACGTGATCCCCGGCGGCTCGCCGCGGAATCCGATGGGCGTCGCGGCGATGACCTTGTCCGGCGGCGAATACGCCATCCACGGCACCAACATGCCGGGCTCGGTCGGCGGCTTCGTGTCTTATGGTTGTATCCGTATGCTCAATGCCGACATTTCCGACCTGTTCAACCGCGTGTCGGTCGGCACGAGGGTGGTCGTCACGCGCTGATCGCGTCACATCGAGATTGCGAAAGCCGCGCGGGAGCGCGGCTTTTTGTTTTCAAAAATCCGATGCGATGCCCTTGTTCTCCCAATCGCCGTAGCGCGTCGGCTCCGGCCCTTTGGGACCCTGAAACTCCTTCGGCATCGGCTTGGCGTTTTCGGCGGCGGCCTTTCGCCGCGCCTCGGCCTCGGCCAATGCGCGCTGCGCCGCCGGCGTGAGTTCCTTGCACGGCGGGCTCGTCTCGCTCAGTTTGGGATCGTCGGCCATCACCGACTCCTTGCTACTTTCGGAGCATGCAATCAACAGATTGTGCGGCAGCGGCAAAAAGCCAGAGCGATTCTTACATTTGGCATATTCGCATGGCAGTGATGTTGACTGGTGCCCACTTTCCGAAGTTCGTGCGCCATTGCGGTACGTTCTTTCACGAATTTCGGAAAGTCGTGGGCACTAGCAAACCTATGATTCTAGTGCCGCTTTCGATCTGAAGTCCCTGGAACGAAATCGCCGCCAGTAGCTCAGGGACTTCAGATCGGCGGCACTAGCCAATGGCATGCCGAGCTCTCGCGGAATTGCCTCTTCTCCGAGTAACGTTCAAAGCATGCCAGCGCAAAGATTCGCTCGACCTTCCGAAGTGCCCGGCCTCGCGGCGCGGCGGATCGCGGCGGATGTGCTCGATGGCGTACTGCACAAACATCGCACTCTCGATGACCAGCTCGACGGCCCCGCCGCCCATCCCGGACTGAAAACGCTCTCCGACCGCGATCGCGCGCTGATGCGACGGCTGGTGGCGACCATCCTGCGCCGGCTCGGCACGCTCGGTCATCTCCTGTCGAAGCTGCTCGACCGCGGCGTTCCCACCGATGCACCGCGCGCGCAGAGCGCGCTCTTGATCGGCGCCGCGCAAATCCTCTGGATGGACGTGCCGGATCATGCCGCGGTCGACCTTTCGGTGCGGCTGGTGCAGTCGGATCGTCGCGCGGCGAAATATGCGGGCCTCGTCAACGCAGTGCTACGCCGCTGCGCACGCGAGGGCGCGGCCATCGTCGACGAGGTCAAATCCGATATGCTCGATCTGCCGCCATGGCTGATCAAACGCTGGATCGCGCATTATGGCGAAGCCACAGCGAAAGCGATGGCGCTTGCGCTCAGTCACGAGCCGTCGCTCGACCTCACCGTGAAATCGGAAGCGGAGCAATGGGCCACCCGCCTGCACGGCGAGGCGCTTCCGACCGGCACGGTGCGCACCCTGCTGCAGGGCTCGGTGACTATGCTGCCGGGATTCTCCGAAGGCGAATGGTGGGTGCAGGATGCCGCCGCGGCACTGCCCGTGCGGTTGTTCGGCGACGTCGCCGGAAAACGCATCGCCGATTTCTGCGCGGCGCCCGGCGGCAAGACCGCGCAGCTCGCGCAAGCCGGTGCAAAGGTCACCGCGCTCGACCGCTCGCCGGCGCGCATGGCACGGCTGCGCGACAATCTGGCGCGGCTCACGCTCGAGGCCGAAACGGTGGTCACCGATGCGGTGGAATGGGCGGGCGCAACCGATGGATTCGACGGCGTGCTGGTCGATGCGCCCTGCACCTCAACCGGCACGATTCGCCGGCATCCCGACGTGGCCTGGCTGCGGCAGGAGGTCGACATCGCGGCGCTGTCCGCGCTGCAGGGCCGGCTGCTGCGCAAGGCGGCCAGTCTGCTGAAATCCGGCGGAACTCTGGTCTATTGCACCTGCTCGCTCGAGCCGGAGGAAGGCGAAGCCGCCATTACCACGCTGCTGGCCGCCGAGCCCGGCCTGCGGCGCGCGCCTATTGACGCTCAGGAAGTCTCGGGCCTTTCCGAGATCGTTACGCCTGAGGGCGATCTGCGCACCCTGCCCTCGCACCTGCCGCATGCCGATCCCCGCCTTGCGGGGCTCGACGGCTTCTATGCCGTCAGGTTAGTTAAATCCTGATTTTGCTGCATATTTCGCCCGGGCGGGCTGTGATTCGCGCACTTTCAAGAGGTGCCAGCGCGGCGTTTCCGGATTAAAAGGATTCGCTTCTCACCCTCCCCAACAAGGCTAGTGCCGCCGATCTGAAGTCCCTGCACCTTGTGCCGCGAGTTCGTCCAGGGACTTCAGATCGAAAAGCGGCACTAGAATTATAGGTTTGTTAGTGCCCATGACTTTCCGAAGTTCGTGAAAGTGCATGCGGCGATGTTACACGAACTTCGGAAAGTGGGCACTAACCCGTGTCGGTCGCTCAACGCAGACGCATCTCGACGCTGATCATCGGCCGCTTTGCGCGCAGCATCGTGGCGCGCGCGAGCGGCAGCACAGTGGCGTTGTCGCGGCTGTGGCCGGGCCGCGCCGACCGGCTGATCATCGCGCCGCACGATTTGCGCACGGCGGACGCCACCCGCGCCGCCGAGATCTATGCTGGCCGCTTCGTCTTCGCCGGCAAGATCGTGACCTGCCACGGCCGCTCGATCTTCGAGCTGGAGCCGCCGTCGGAAGATTGGGAAGTCTCGCTGCTCGGCTTCGGCTGGTTGCGCCATTTGCGCGCTGCCGACACCGCGCTGACCCGCGCCAATGCGCGCTCGCTGGTCGACGACTGGATGTCGAATCCGGCGAACCAGAAGCGCGCGATCAGCCGCCGCGCCGACGTACTGTCGCGCCGGGTGATCTCGCTGCTGTCACAGGCGCCGCTGGTGCTCGGCGACACCGACAGCAAGTTCTATCGCAAATATCTGCGCGGGCTGAGCCGGGAGATTCGCTATCTCCGCTACACCATGCTCGACATTCCCGACGGCGTGCCGCGGCTGCAGGTGTTGGTCGCGCTGTGCTACGCCGCGCTGTGTCTGGCCAATCAGGCCAAGCAGATCAGAGGCGCATCGCGCAAACTCTCCGACGAGTTGCAGCGGCAGATCCTGCCCGACGGCGGCCATATCTCGCGCAATCCCGGCGCGTTGATCGAGCTGCTGATCGACCTGTTGCCGCTGCGGCAGACTTTTGCAGCCCGCAACATCGCGCCGCCTCCGGCGCTACTCAACGCCATCGACCGCATGATGCCGATGCTGCGCTTCTTCCGCCATGGCGACGGCTCGGTGGCGCTGTTCAACGGCATGAGCGGAACGCCTTCGGATCTGATCGCGACCCTGCTCGCTTATGACGACACCCATGGCGCGCCGATGGCGAGCATGCCGCACACCGGCTTCCAGCGCCTCGACGCCGGCCAGATGACTGTCATCATCGACACCGGCCCGCCCCCGCCGCCGAGTGTCAGCCAGGACGCGCATGCCGGCTGCCTGTCCTTCGAGATGTCGTCGGGCACGAGCCGCATCGTCATCAATTGCGGCATGCCCTCGACCGGCCGCGACAACTGGCGCGCCTTTGCGCGCAGCACCGCCGCGCATTCGACGCTGACCTGTCACGAGACGTCGTCATGCCAGTTCGTCGAGATGTCGACGATGAAGAAATTGCTGCTGGGCGCGCCGATCATCGCCGGCCCGCAGAATGTGGAGAATTTTCGCGAGGTCGTCAGCAACGGCGAATTGCTGACCACGTCGCATGATGGCTACGTCCAGCGCTTCGGTCTGATCCATCGCCGCGTGCTGATGGCCTCGCCCGACGGCACGCGGCTCGACGGCGAAGACACGATTTCACCGGCGCCGAACGCACGGGTCCGGAACAACGAGACCGACTATGCGCTGCGATTTCACCTGCACCCTTCGGTGAAAGCCAACCGCCTCACGGACGCGCGCGGTGTGATGCTGGTGCTGCCGAACCGCGACGTCTGGACCTTCGAGGCGCTGGACGACAGGGTCGACCTCGAGGACAGCGTGTTCCTGGCCGGCACCGACGGCCCGCGCCGCACCGCCCAGATCGTGATCCGTCAGGACACGCGCCACGCCTCCTCGATCCGCTGGAGCTTTGTGCGCTCGTCGACCTCGCCGGCCGCGACCAATGCCCGGCGCAACGCCCGCCGCGAGCCGGAACTGCCGCTTTAAACAGCACGGTCCTCGCTGTGGAATCGGCGGCATTGCGCCGTTGTGAAGGCGGTCGAAAACTGCTAACCAGCGCTCGCTCGCGCGACTGGCGACTTTGGATGGAGCACCATCGGGAAGCGCGGGATGATCAGCCGCGCGCCTGGGCAGAAGCAACCTTGAACAAGGGACCTTGCCCATGACCGATCATTCCCGCCGCGTCACCCGTGCGCTACTTTCCGTTTCCGACAAATCCGGCCTGATCGAGTTCGCCCGCGCGCTGGCGAAACACAACATCGAGTTGGTCTCGACCGGCGGCACCGCGAAGGCGATTGCCGACGCCGGCCTGAAGGTCCGCGACGTCTCAGAGCTGACCGGTTTTCCCGAGATGATGGACGGCCGCGTCAAGACGCTGCATCCGAAAGTGCATGGCGGCCTGCTCGCGATCCGCGACAATGAAGAGCATGCGCAGGCGATGAAGACGCATGGCATCGCGCCGATCGATCTCCTGGTGGTCAACCTCTATCCCTTCGAGGCGACCGTCGACAAAGGCGCCGGCTTCGAGGAGTGCATCGAGAATATCGACATCGGCGGACCCGCGATGATCCGCGCCGCCGCAAAGAACCATGACGATGTCGCCGTGGTGGTCGAAGCCAGCGACTATCAGGCCGTGCTCGACGAGCTCAACGCCAATCAGGGCGCAACCACGCTTGCGCTGCGCCGGCGCCTTGCGGCGAAAGCCTATGCACGTACCGCGGCCTATGACGCCGCGATCTCGAACTGGTTCGCGAACGAGCTCAACACCGAGGCGCCCGACTTCCGCGCCTTCGGCGGCCGGCTGATTCAGGCGCTGCGCTATGGCGAGAACCCGCACCAGAAGGCCGCGTTCTATCGGCTGCCCGACAAGCGGCCGGGCGTTGCGACCCTGCGCCAATTGCAGGGCAAGGAGCTGTCCTACAACAACATCAACGATACCGATGCGGCGTTCGAATGCGTCGCCGAATTCGATCCGAAGCGGACCGCGGCCTGCGTGATCGTCAAGCACGCCAACCCTTGCGGCGTCGCCGAAGGGCCCGATCTCGCCACCGCCTATCTCCGCGCGCTCGCCTGCGACTCGACCTCGGCCTATGGCGGCATCATCGCACTGAACAAGACGCTGGATGCGGAGACCGCGAAGGCGGTCACCGAAATCTTCACCGAGGTCATTATCGCGCCCGATGCGACCGAAGACGCGATTGCCGTGGTCGCCAAGCGGCGCAATCTGCGGCTGCTGCTGACCGGCGGCTTGCCCGATCCGCGCGCGATCGGCCTCACCGCCAAAACTGTTGCCGGTGGATTGCTCGTGCAGGGCCGCGACAACGCCGTGGTCGACGACATGGTGCTGAAGGTCGCGACCAAACGCGCCCCGACCGAACAGGAAATGCGTGACCTGATGTTCGCCTTCCGCGTCGTCAAGCACGTGAAGTCGAACACCATCGTCTATGCCAAGGATCTCACGACCGTCGGCATCGGCGCTGGCCAGATGAGTCGGGTCGATTCCGCGCGCATCGCCGCGCGCAAGGCGCAGGACGCCGCGGCGGAATTGAAGCTGGCCGAGCCGCTCACCAAGGGCTCGGTGGTGGCGTCAGACGCGTTCTTCCCGTTTGCCGACGGCATGCTCGCCTGCATCGAGGCCGGCGCGACGGCCGTGATCCAGCCGGGCGGATCGATGCGCGACGACGAGGTCATCAAGGCCGCCGACGAGCACGGCATCGCCATGGTGTTCACGGGCGTCAGGCATTTCCGGCATTAGCTCTGCTGTCGTCCGTGCGAACGCAGGGACCCATAACCGCAGGTGCGCGTTGTGAGAGTTCGCTGTGGCCCCAGCGCGTTTCAAGATTTATTGCTGTGGTTATGAGTTCCGGCTCCGCGCTCGCGTTGCTCGCTTGGCCGGGACGACACAGTTATTGTTACTCCCTCACCCTGGCCAGCAGCGCGAGCCCCGTCACGAAGAACAGCACCAGCACCGTCATGCCGGCCTTCTGGCTCGCGGTCGCCGCCGTGACGATGCCGATCAGCAGTGGACCGATAAAGGACGTGACCTTGCCGGTCAGTGCGAACAGCCCGAAATATTGCGCGATGCGGTCCTTCGGCGCCAGCCGAATCAGCAGCGAGCGGGATGCCGCCTGCAACGGCGCGCCGACCGCGCCGATGCAGCAGCCGAGGATGAGATAGGCGCGCTCAGCGGCCGAGGCGAACAGCGCACCGCCCGGTTGCGGCGGCGTCACGCGCACGAACAGCACGGTGTCCTTGTCGACCAGCAGGATTGCGACGATTGCAAGCAGCAGGACAATCATACTGCCGGCGATCACGCGCTTCGAGCCCAGCGCATCGTCGAGCTTGCCGCCAAGCCAGCCGCCGAACGTGCCCGCGATCGCCAGGATGATGCCGAAGGTGCCGATCTGGATCGTGTTCCAGCCGAATGTACCGGCAGCATAGATGCCGCCGAACGCGAACAGCGACACCAGGCCATCAGTGTAGATCATGTTGGCGAGCAGGAATGCGGCCAGCGATTTCCGGCTCGGCAGCTCGCGCAGCGTCTGCTTCAATTCGGCAAGGCCCTCGCGCAGCGCGTCGCGCGCGGGATGTCGCGCCGGATAATCCGGCGTCAGCAGGAACATCGGCAGCACGAAGACAATGAACCAGATGCCGGTGAGCGGACCGGAAATGCGGTCGCCCTGATGGCTCACGGGATCGAGCCCGAACAGCGGTGTGAAGCCGAACAGCGTACGCCCGCTCTCGGGATTCGCCGCGAGGAAGCCGAGCACGAGGATGAGACTGATGATGCCGCCGATATAGCCGGTCGCCCAGCCGGTGCCGGAGAGGCGGCCGATCCGGTCAGGTGGCACCAGGGTCGGCATCATCGCATTGTTGAACACGGTTGCGAATTCGACGCCGACGGTGGCGATGGCATAACAGAACAGCAGCGGCGGAATCATGTGTGGGTCGCCGGGTTTGCCGAACCACATCAAGGACGCGCCGAGCACCAGCATCGCGCCGAAGCCGGCGATCCAAGGCTTGCGGCGTCCCGACGCATCCGCGATCGCGCCCAGCACCGGCGAGGCCAGCGCGATCGCCATACCCGCGGCCGCGGTGGCAAAGCCCCACAGCGCCTGACCTTCCGCTGCGTTCGGTGCGACGTGGGTCGCGAAATAGGGCGCGAACACAAAGGTCGTGATCAGCGTGAAATAGGGCTGCGCCGCCCAATCGAAGAAAATCCAGCTGATGACGGCGGACCTTGGCGGATAATTCCGCCGCGTGGCGGCTTCGCCTGACTCCAATAGGGTCACAACCATTCAAAAATGTCCTTACCGTTCACGCCGACGCGCTTTGCCATCTGGCGCCCGAGCCGTATAGCATTGGGCGGACGCCCGCGTGTCCCTAATGAACGGCGAAATTTTGATGAGCGTGACACGTACAATCCGCCTGCTGATTGCAAGCTTCGCCATCTCCCTTGCGTATCTCTCGGTTGCCTCCGCACAGGACCGCAGCGTCCCGCCGCCCGCGGATCGCATCCACACCGTTGCCGCCGAGCACGGTATGGTGGTGGCGCAGGAGAAGATCGCGGCCGACATCGGCGGCGATATCCTTCGCCAGGGCGGCAACGCCATCGATGCTGCGGTCGCCACCGGCTTTGCGATGGCCGTCACCTATCCGCGGGCAGGAAATATCGGCGGCGGCGGCTTCATGCTGATTCATCGCAGCACAGGCGAGGACGTCGCGATCGATTATCGCGAGATGGCGCCGGCGGCGATGAGCCGCGACAGCTTCCTTGGACCCGACGGCAAGCCCGACGATGCGAAGTCGCGCGATTCGGCGCTCGGCATCGGCGTACCCGGTACGGTAGCCGGCCTTGCGCTGGCGCTGGACAAATACGGCTCCGGCAAGTTCACGCTGGCGCAGCTGATCAAGCCCGCGATCGATCTCGCCCGCGACGGCTTCGTCATCACCGACGACATGGCCGACACGTTGCCGGTGTTTCACAAGCGGCTGGCGAAATGGCCGAGCTCGGCAAAGATCTTCTCGCGGCCGGACGGGACCTCGCTCGGGGAAGGCGACAGACTGGTTCAGCCCGATCTTGCCGCGACGCTCACGGCCGTCGCCGAGCAGGGACCGCGCGGCTTCTACGAGGGACCGGTGGCGGACAGGCTCGCCGAGGGTATTCGCGACGCCGGCGGCATCATGACGGCGGACGATTTGAAAAATTATCAGCCTGCCATCCGCACGCCGGTGCGCGGCAGCTACCGCGGCTACGACATCGTTTCGATGCCGCAACCGTCGTCGGGCGGCGTGGTGCTGATCGAAACGCTGAACATCCTCGAAGGCTTCGATCTTGCCGCGCTGAAGCAGGGCTCGGCGCCGTCGCTGCACCTTCTGATCGAGGCGATGAAGCGCGCCTATGCCGACCGCGCGCGCTATCTCGGCGATCCCGCCTTCGTCAGTGCGCCGATCGCGACCCTGATCGCCAAGGACTACGCGGCGAAGCTGCGCGCGAGCATCGATCCCGAGCACGCCACGCCCGCCGACAAGGTGATGTCGGCGGCGCCGATGCGCGAAGGCAGCAACACTACACATTTCTCCGTCGTCGACAGTCAGGGCAATGCCGTCAGCAACACCACCACGCTGAACTTCAGCTATGGCGTCGGGCTGGTCGCCGACGGCACCGGCGTGCTGCTCAACAACGAGCTCGACGATTTCACCGCCGCATCAGGCGCCGCCAACGCTTACGGACTGGTCGGTTACGAAGCCAACCTGCCGGGTCCGGGCAAACGGCCGCTGTCGTCGATGACCCCGACCATCGTGATGAAGGACGGCAAGCCGGTGCTGGTGACGGGCACGCCGGGCGGCAGCCGAATCATCTCCACTGTGCTGCAGGTGATCGTCAATGCGCTCGACTATCACATGGACATCGAGGCCGCGGTTGCCGCACCCCGCGTGCATCATCAGTGGATGCCCGACGAGGTCAGGGTCGAGCCTGGCTTCCCCGAAGACGTGCTCGCCGAGCTCAGGGCCAAGGGCCACAAGGTGGTGCAGGCCATGACCTGCTGCTCGGCCAATTCGATCCTGGTGACGCCGAACGAATTGTTGGGCGCGCCCGACCCGCGTACCCGCGGCGCCGAAGCCGCGGCGCAATAGCTTCTCAAGGAGTTCGCTGGATGACCTCGCTCAAAGGGAAGACCCTGTTCATCTCCGGCGCGAGCCGCGGCATCGGGCTGGCGATCGCGCTGCGCGCCGCGCGCGACGGCGCCAATGTCGCGATCGCCGCCAAAACCACCGAGCCGCATCCGAAATTGAAGGGCACAATCTATACCGCCGCCGACGAGGTCCGCGCCGCCGGCGGCAAGGCACTGCCTGTGATCTGCGATATCAGAGACGAAGCACAGGTGATGGACGCGATTGAAAGGACCGTTGCCGAGTTCGGCGGCATCGATATCTGCGTCAACAATGCCAGCGCCATCAGCCTCACGACGTCGCAGGCGACCGACATGAAGCGGTTCGACCTGATGATGGGCATCAATACGCGAGGCACCTTCATGGTGTCGAAATATTGCATCCCGCACCTGAAGAAAGTGGAAAATCCACACATCCTGATGCTGTCGCCGCCGCTCGACATGAAGACGAAGTGGTTCGAACATTCCACCGCCTACACCATGGCGAAATACGGCATGAGCATGTGCGTGCTCGGCCTCTCCGGCGAGCTCAGGAGCGCCGGCATCGCCGTGAATGCGCTGTGGCCGCGCACCACGATCGCGACCGCCGCGGTCGGCAATCTCCTCGGCGGCGACGCCATGATGCGCGCAAGCCGCACGCCCGAGATCATGGCTGATGCCGCACACGCAATCTTCACCCGCCCGGCGAGGGAGTTCACCGGGCACTTCTGCATCGACGACAAGCTGCTTTATGCCAGCGGCGTCCGTGACTTCGAGCGTTATCGCGTCGACGCTTCCGTTCCCCTGATGTCGGATTTCTTCGTGCCCGATGACGACGTGCCGCCGCCCGGCGTCACCGTAGCGCCATTACCTTCGGTTGGCGGAGCACAGAAGGCAAGGTAGAACTCGCAAGGAGAAGCGCGGGGACACTGGTGAACTGGCGAAAACGGCTTGTAATCGCGGGCGCGCTGGTTGTCGCCACCGTGGCCGGATTGATCGCCATCCGCCGGCCCGACATTGCGATCCGTGCCGCGACCGGCTCGGTCGCCGACGCGCTTTGCGCCAGGACTTTCGTCTCGGGTCTCGATCCGCAGGCGTCCTTTGCCGAGATCATGGATCGCCCCGGCATCCGCCGCCTTCGCTTCGGCACGCGCTATCAGCTCGATCGCGCGGCAAGGACGCTCGATGTCTCGGTCGCCGGCCTGTTCACAACCCACGCCATCTTCCGCGACGGTTTTGGCTGTGTCCGCGTGCTCGGCGGCAAGGAACCCTATCTGCTCAAGGCCGACATCGTCGCCCTGAAGGCACCGAAGACGCCGCCGCTATTGCCCGAGATCGCCGGACCCGAAATTGTCGCGCCATCGGATCCCGCGCTCAGGGCCGCGCTCGATCACGCTTTCGAGGAGCCGGCGGAGCCGCCATACCGCCGGACCAAGGCCGTGGTCGTGGTCCGCGACGGCCGCGTCGTCGCCGAGCGTTATGCGCCCGGTATCGGCATCGACACGCCGCTTCCCAGCTTCTCCATGACCAAATCGCTGATCAACGCGCTGCTCGGCGTCATGACCCAGCAGGGGCTGACCTCGCCGTCGCTGCCCGCGCCGATTCCGGAATGGCACGGTGCGGACGATCCGCGCCGCGAGATCGAGGTCGGGCATCTCATGCGCATGACCTCGGGACTTGCGCTTGACGAGACGGACGATCCTCGCAACCCATCGGAGCAGATGTTCGCTCACGACGACATGGCCGCCTTTGCCGTGAAGGCGCCGTTGATCGCCGCACCCGGCAAGCGCTGGGCCTACTCCAGCGCCACCACGCAAATCCTGGCACGCATCATCCGCGAAGCCGTCGGTGGACCCGAACAGAGCCTTAGCTACGCCTGGCGCGAGCTGTTCAACCCGCTCGGCATGCGCAATGTCACGCTGGAGTTCGACGGCTCGGGCACCTTGCAAGGCGCCAACAACATGCTGGCCAGCGCGCGCGACTGGGCGCGGTTCGGCCTGCTCTATCTCAACGACGGCAGGATCGGCGACAAGCGCATCCTGCATCCGGAATGGGTGGACTTCATCACCTGGGCCACGCTGGACACGGATTATGCCGCGGGCTTCTGGACCAACAACAGCGACCATCGTGACGCGGTGGGCCGCGTGCGCGCAGGGATTCCGCGCGATGCCTATTATGCGTCAGGCAATCTCGGCCAGCGCTGCGTGATCATTCCCTCGCAGCACATGGTCGTGGTGCGCATGGGCGACAGCGTCGATCCCACGGGCGACATGCGCGGGCTGGCGCGGCTGATCAAGGAAGCGATCGCGGCGACGGATCGTTAATCGTCATTGCGAGCCAACGGGTCGCGCGAATGCGCGCCCGATGATAAACTCCGCGAAGCAATCCACACTTTCTTTCGCGAGATGGATTGCTTCGTCGCGGAGCCTGTCATCGGGCCGGACCCGTTGGCTCCTCGCAATGACGAGAATCATCCCCGACCGATCTCGTACGGCCCGCCCTTCTCCAGCGCGCGGCTGTAAGCGGGACGCGCATGGATGCGATCGAGGAACGCCATCGATTTCGGATGGCCCTGCTCCAGCCCGCCGCGCGCCGCGGCTGCCTCCAGCGGAAAGCTCATCTGGATGTCGGCCGCGGTGAAATCGTTGCCCGCGAACCAGTCGCTCTTTGACAACTCTTCCTCCCAGAACGCCATGTGCTGCTTGAGCTGTGGATTGACCAGCGTCGTCAGCGCCTGTGTGGAGACCTTGCGCACCAAAGGACGCAGCAGCGCCGGCGCGCGCTTCGGCATCAAGGTGAATAGCAGCTTCATCAGCAGCGGCGGCATCGCCGATCCCTCGGCATAGTGCAGCCAATAGGTATAGCGCAGCCGCTCCGGCGTGTTCGGCGGCGGAATGAAGCGGCCGTTACCGTACGTGCCGACGAGATATTCGACGATCGCGCCCGACTCGGCGACCGTGTTGCCGTTGTCGGTGATGACCGGTGACTTGCCGAGCGGATGGATCGCCCGCAATTCCCTGCGGCGCGCGCATGTCGGGCTGCCGCTGATAGCGCACGATCTCGTAGGGCACGCCGAGCTCTTCGAGCAGCCAGAGCACGCGCTGCGAACGCGAGTTGTTGAGATGATGAACCGTCAGCATGGATGTCGTCCCCCAAAATTGCGGCTGTTCCCTAACAGGCCGCGCCTGACAAGGCGATGCGGCGAAGGGTATATCCCCTATTTTATCCGGGTGATATTGACAGCCTAATTACACCCGGATATTAATACCGCCATGACCGAGACATTCACCGCCTTTGAGGGCCTCCGGCGTCTCGCCTCCGGTCCTCTGACCGAGATCGCGCCCGCCATCAAACATGCCGAAGCGCGCGCGGCCGGGCCGATTGCGATCTTCAGCGACGCCACCGGGCGCGCGGTCGACCTCGACCTGCGCGGCAGCGTCGACAACATGCTGAAATGGCTTGCGAAGACCAACGAACAGCCCGCGGCCAGCGAACCGCGCGGCCGCGGCCGGCCGAAACTCGGCGTGGTCGCGCGCGAAGTCACGTTGTTGCCGCGGCACTGGGAGTGGCTCAACGCGCAGCCCGGCGGCGCCTCGGTGGCGCTGCGCAAGCTGGTGGAAGCGGCGCGCCGCAACAATGGCGACGCCGACCGGCTGCGCGCGGCGCGTGACGCCGCCTATCACTTCATGGCGGCGATGGCCGGCAACCTCGCCAATTTCGAGGAGGCATCCCGCGCCCTGTTCGCCGACGACCGGCGGCGCTTCACGTCCCTGATCGCGGCCTGGCCGGCCGACATTCGCGACCACGTCGTGAAGCTTGCTTATTCTGATGCCGGATAAATTGATCCCTTGAACATCCGGCCGCAGGCTGGTTGAATGATAGGTGTCATATAAGAAAGTAAGGGAGGCCGGCTTGAGCACCAATCTGCAATTCATGTTCGATGTCGGCAGCCCCAATGCGTATCTCAGCCATCAGGCGATTCCTGACATCGAGAAGCGCACCGGCGCAAAATTCGAATATGTGCCGATCCTGCTCGGCGGCATCTTCAAGGCCACCAACAACAAGTCGCCGGCCGAATCGCTTGCGGGCATCAAGAACAAGCGCGAGTTTCACGCGCTGGAGACCGAGCGCTTCGTCAAGCGTTTCAAGGTCCAGCCCTATGTCTGGAATCCGTTCTTCCCGGTCAACACGCTGAACCTGATGCGCGCGGCGATCGCGGCACAGCTCGAGGGCGTGTTCGAGACATATGTCGAGGCCGCCTTCCACCACATGTGGCGCGAGCCAAAGAAGATGGACGATCCGGAAGTGGCGGTGAAGGCACTGACGGCGTCCGGTCTCGACGGCGCCAAGCTTTTGACCCGCGCGCAGGAGCCTGAGGTGAAGGCGAAGCTGCTGGAGAACACCCAATCGGCGGTCGAGCGCGGCGCGTTCGGTTCGCCGACCTTTTTCGTCGGCAAGGAGATGTTCTTCGGCAAGGAGCAGTTGCGCGAAGTCGAGGAGACGGTGTCGGGGAAATGATGCTGACATTGCGTAGCAATGGAGGCGTCATCCCGGGCGCGAATGAAATGAGCGAACCCGGGATCTCGAGATTCCGGGTTCGATGCTTCGCATCGCCCCGGAATGACGATGAAGGAGTTGATCATGCCAAAGCGTAACGCCACCGCCGCCGTGATCGGCGCCGGCGACTATATCGGCGCCGAGATCGCCAAGAAGTTCGCGGCCGAAGGCTTCACCGTGTTCGCCGGACGGCGCAACGGCGAAAAGCTCGAGCCGCTGGTGAAAGAAGTCGAAGCCGCGGGCGGCAGCATCATCGGCCGCCCGCTCGATGCGCGGAAGGAGGAGGAGACCACCGCCTTCCTCAACGACGCCGACAAGCATGCGCCGCTGGAGATCTGCATCTTCAATGTCGGCGCCAACGTGAATTTTCCGATCCTGGAAACCACCGACCGCGTGTTCCGAAAGGTCTGGGAGATGGCCTGCTGGGCCGGCTTCGTGGCGGGCCGTGAGTCGGCGCGGCTGATGGTGCCGCGTGGGGGTGGCAACATCTTCTTCACCGGCGCCACCGCTTCGCTGCGCGGCGGCAGCGGCTTTGCCGCCTTTGCGGCCGCCAAGTTCGGCCTCCGCGGCGTGGCGCAGGCGATGGCGCGCGAGCTCGGACCGAAGAACATCCATGTCGCGCATCTCATCATCGATGCCGGCGTCGACACCGCCTGGGTGCGCGAGCGCCGCGCGCAGATCTGGGGCAAGGAGGCGCTCGACAATCCGGATCTGCTGATGCCGCCTGCTTCGGTCGCGGACTCTTATTGGCAGCTTTATCAGCAGCCCAAGAGCGCCTGGACTTTCGAGATGGAAATTCGCCCGTTCGGCGAAAAGTGGTGAGAGGGCGAATGGCGAGTAGCGAATGGGAAATCGACATCGTACTATTCGCTACTCCCTATTCGCTATTCGCCCTGCATTTGCAGCAACAACAAGAAAGGACCTCCAGCATGCGCATCCTCGTGGTTGGCGCCGGCGCGATCGGCGGTTATTTCGGCGGGCGAATGCTGCAGGCCGGCCGCGACGTCACCTTCCTGGTACGCCCGAAGCGCGCGAGCGAGCTCGCCTCCGTCGGCCTCGTGATCAAGAGCCCCAACGGCGACGTCACGCTGAAGAACCCGCCCACCGCGCAGGCCGGCAGCATCAAGGACGCCTTCGACGTCGTGCTGTTGAGCTGCAAGGCATTCGATCTCGAGGACGCCATCAAGTCGTTCGCGCCCGCGGTCGGGCCGAAGACATCGATCGTCCCGATGCTCAACGGCATGCAGCATCTGAAAATCCTCGACGACAGGTTCGGCGCGGAACGCGTGCTGGGCGGGCTCTGCGCCATTGCAGTGACACTCAATGAGAACCGCGAGGTGGTGCAACTTCAGCCGATGCAGTCGCTGGCCTTCGGCGAGCGCGACGGCAAGATGAGCGATCGCGTTCGCGCGATTGCCGAGGCATTTTCGACCATCAATGGCGCGGCCGCCAGCCAGAACGTGATCCAGGACATGTGGGAGAAGTGGGTCTTCCTGTGCTCGATCGCGGCGGCGACCAGCCTGATGCGCAGCCCGGTCGGCATCATCGTCGCTTCCCCCGGCGGACGCGACTTCCTGCTCGGCATCCTCGACGAATGCACCGCGGTCGCCAAGGCCGCCGGCCATGAGCCAGGCGGGCCGTTCTTCCAGCGCATCAAGGGCCAGCTCACCGCCGAGGGCTCGCCGATGACGGCCTCGATGTTCCGCGACATCAAGGTCGGCGCCAAGGTCGAGGCCGATCATGTGGTCGGCGACATGATTGCGCGCGCGGAGGCTGCGAAGATTCCGGTGCCGAAGCTGCGCGTCGCCTACACGCACCTCAAGGCGTATGAGAAGCAGCGAGGTTAGGCGAATGGCGAATAGCGAGTAGCGAGCCAAGCCCGATATCCCTTTCCATTCGCTACTCGCCACTCGCTATTCGCCCTCTTACAAATGCGCCAGATAATGCGCCAGCGCTTCGATCTCTTCCTCGCTGAGCGGATAGGCGACGTCGGCCATCACGGCCTGGCCGCCGCCGACGCGCTGGCCTGACTTGTAGTCGCGCAGCGCCTTCAACAGATATTCCTCGCGCTGGCCGGTGAGACGCGCCACCGCCTTGGTACCGGCGAAATTGTCGGTGTGGCAGGAGGCGCAGCGCCGTCCGGCCGCGGCCTGCTTGCCCTTCGCCGACAGATCCGGATTGTCGTCGGCCGGCGGTTTCGCCGGCGTCAGCGAGGCGAAATAAGCGCCGAGATTGCGGATGTCCTCATTGTTGATCTGCTCGACGATCGGCTGCATCTGCTCGTTCTTGCGAGAGCCGGCGCGGAAATAGACCAGCTGCCACTGGATGAACTGATCCTGCTGACCGGCGAGCGAGGGGATGTTCTCCATCTGCGAAATGCCATTCTCACCATGGCAGCCGACGCAGAGCTCGGCTTTCTCCTTGCCGGCGACGTCGGCGGCGTGCGCCGCAAACATCGCGAGGAAAACTCCAATCGCGCTTGAGGCAAAGACGAGCTGGCGGCGCTTCATTGGCATTCCACTCTATCCGGTTCGTCATTCCGGGATGCGCGACTTGTCCGCCGAAACTCGAAGAGCGAAGCCGGAAGCGCAGGCCCGGAATCCATAACCCCCGATCGTGGTTATGGGTTCCGGGCTCGCTCGCTACACTCGCACCCCGGAACGACGACTATGTGACAAAAAAAGTTGAGGCTGCGGCGCTGGGCACCGCAGCCTCTTTGTTCTGCATCAACTACTTGCTGTAGCTGATGCGATAGATCGCGCCGGCCCAGTCGTCGGCGACGAGGATCGACCCATCCTTGTTCAGGATGATGTCGTCGGGACGGCCGGCATAGTTCTGGTCGCCGCTGATCCAGCCATCGGCGAACACTTCCTGCTTGGGATTCTTGCCGTCGGGACCGACGGTGATGCGCACGATGCGGCCGCCCTGGTACTTATGCCGGTTCCAGGAGCCGTGTTCGGCGATCAGGATCGAGTTCTTGTAGTCGGCGGGGAATTGGTTGCCGGTATAGAACTTCATGCCGAGCGGAGCCACGTGAGCGCCGAGATTGAGCACGGGAGGTGTGAACTCGTCGCATTTGTGACCCATCGCGAATTTCGAGTCCGGCATGGTGCCTTCGTGACAATAGGGATAGCCGAAATGCTCACCGATCTTGTTGATCATGTTGAGCTTGTCGGAGGGCTTGTCGTCGCTGATCCAGTCGCGGGCGTTTTCCGTGAACCAGTATTTGCCGGTGCGCGGATCGACGTCGCCGCCGACCGAGTTGCGAACGCCGAGCGCCCAGATTTCCGCGTTACCGGTCTTGGGATCGACGCGGCGGATCTGCGAGACGCTGGTCGGGGGAATGCCGATGTTGAAGGGCGGTCCGAACGGAATGTAGAACCAGCCATCCTTGTCGACGGCGATGTATTTCCAGCCATGCGCCGCATAGGACGGCATGTCGTCATACACCACCTTGCCTTCGCCGAGCTTGTCGAGATTGGCCTCGGCGTTGTCGTACCTGATCAGCTTGTCGACGGCGATGACGTAGAGCGCGCCGTCCTTGAAGGTGAGACCGGTGGGCATGTTCAGCCCCTTGAGGATGGTCTTGACCTCTTTCTTGCCGTTGTTGTCCTTGATCGCATAGACGTTGCCGAGGCCGAACGAACCTACGAACAGCGTGCCCTTGTCGCCCCAGGCCATCTGGCGCGCGGCGAGTACGCCCGAGGCCCAGACCTCGATCTTGAAGCCCGGCGGCAGCTTGATCTTCTTGACCAGTGCGGCGAGTTCGGCGTCCGATGCGCCGGTCGGGGGACCTGACGGCGGGGCGAGGCCTTTCTGCGCCTCGGTTTCATCGCCGAGGAACCAGTCGTCCGGTGGATGGGTCCAGAACTCCTTGGTGCCGGATTCGTATTTCTTCAGCGCGCGGTTTTTGTCCGCCTGCTGCGCATTAGCGAGTCCCGCACTGGCGACAATGCCGATTGTCGCGAGCGCAAGGATGGATCGATGGAAAGCCGATTTCATCGCGTCACTCCCATGAAGCAGCCGAACCGGCTGCGTTATTATTATGGACGTGTTGAGAGACGACCATTTGAGGTCTGAGGATCAGACGTGAAAATGTTAGCACATCCCAAGCGGGAGAGAAGCGCGGCGAAGGGCGAAGCGAAGCAAGCGAAATCAAATTGAGAAGAATTTTTCTCAGGTCGCGTTCGATTGAGACGATTTTGTGTCCCAGTGCCCGCTTTCCGAAGTTCGTGTCACCCTGCCGCACGCACTTTCGCGAACTTCGGAAAGTCACGGGCACTGGCAAACTTATGATTCCAGTGCCGCTTTTCGATTTGAAGCTCCTGTGATGAACTTGCCGCGTGCACTCCAGGAGCTTCAAATCGGCGGCTCTGGTGTTTGCGGCGCAATATCCATTTGAAGCGAACGGTCGCGATACATGGCACGTGGGCACGCTTCCACGTGATGTCGGGATAGTGCTGCGCTGCTCGAGGCGCCTTACATTATATTGCGATTGCGCGCGAAGTCGCTCGCATTGCACGTGGGCGACACCCAACATGTGCGCGCATTCGACGTGCAGTACTCCACTCCAGCTGGCGGAAGAACTGGCCTGATCGCAGCAAACGAAAACCCGCAAGATGCGGGCTCGTTTCAGCACAACCACTTCATGAGATTTTGGAGCGGGCGAAGGGGCTCGAACCCTCGACCCCGACCTTGGCAAGGTCGTGCTCTACCACTGAGCTACACCCGCATCCGTTTCGGCGATTGGCTCGCCGCAACGGCAGACCTATGCCAAATGCGCCGTGCGATTGCAACAGCCGTAAGACGGCCCGGAACCGCTAAAATCTCCCGATATCAAGGCCAAAGCCGCCGGATCGGCCCCGAACCGTGCTCCGACGGGCGCCATGGCCCGACGGCGCCTTCCGCGTCCCACCGTGGCGCGCTGCCGCTCACCGTCCGCAGCGATTCCAGCCATTTCGCGAACCATCTCTGCAAGATTGTGCTCAATTCGTCGCGTTGAGCTTCCTCGCAATCGAAATCCGCCGACCATTCGATGAAGGCGCCGTCGCCGTCGACGACCGGCGTGATGCGCAAGGTTGCCTTGAAACCGGAGACCGGCAGCGAGGCAGCCCCGCAGAACTCATAGGTCTGCGACCGCTCGACATCCGACAGCGCGAGCAGCCGCTGGCGAATGTGCCGGCCGTTGTAATGCACGCTGCGCACCGCGCCGACGGCATCGCCGGTTTTGCCGTCCTCGATCTCGCTTTCGCCGGCGCCGTCGACCCAGACCGGGTAATTGTTGAAATCGCGGACGATTTTCCAGACCTCAGCGGCGGGCGTGCGGAAGATGGTGCTGTAATAGGCTGACGTCATGGCCGGGTTCCTCGATGCCTTGGCGATTTACCCGCAACATCGCGCCCGCAATGCGGGCTCCGCCACCCGATCTCCGACCTCCTGAGCACATTGAAATTTCCGCCCAAACCGCCACCTAAGCAGCGCACTCTGTCATGCCGTCCCTGGCATGCTAGAAGGGGCCGGTTTTCCAGCACATTGGACGAGGACATCCCGTGACGATCATGGAGCAGGGTAACGGAGCGGCGCCGCAGCAGGCCGCCGATCTGATCAAGGAAACCACCACCCAGACCTTCATGAAGGACGTCATCGAGGAGTCGAAGCGTCAGCCGGTGCTGATCGACTTCTGGGCGGAGTGGTGCGGTCCGTGCCGCCAGTTGACGCCGATCCTGGAAAAGGCCGTCCGCAATGCCAAGGGCCGGGTCAAGCTGGTCAAGATGAACATCGACCAGCATCCGGCGATACCCGGCCAGATGGGCATCCAGTCGATCCCGGCCGTGATCGCTTTCGTCAACGGCCAGCCCGCCGACGGTTTCATGGGCGCGGTTCCCGAGAGCCAGGTCAACGCCTTCATCGAGAAGCTCACCAAGGGCGTGCCGGCCGCGGGCGAGCCGAACATCGCGGAGATCCTGAAAGAAGCCGAGACGCTGCTCACCGAGGGCGATGCCGCCTCGGCTGCGCAGGTCTATGCGGAGGCGCTGTCGGTCGACGCCACCAATATCGCAGCCCTTGCCGGGCTCGCGAAATGCTACGTCACGACAGGCGCCGTCGAGCAGGCGAAGCAGACGCTCGCGATGGTGCCGGAATCCAGGCGCAACGACGCTGCGGTCAAGGCGGTGCAGGCGGCGATCGACCTTGCCGAGCAGGCCAAATCGCTCGGTCCGATCGCCGAGCTGGAACAGAAAGTCGCCGCAAACCCGCTCGACCATCAGGCCCGATTCGACCTGGCAACCGCGCTGAATGCCGGCGGCAAGCGCAGCGAGGCCACCGGCCAGTTGCTCGAGATCGTCAGGCGCGACCGCAAATGGAACGATGACGGCGCACGCAGGCAACTCGTGCAGTTCTTCGAGGCCTGGGGCGGGGCGGATGAGGCCACCGTCGAGGGACGCAAGCGGCTGTCGACGATCCTGTTCTCGTAAACGCGCGCGCGTCTCGTTGCGCGCCTCACCGTGAAGGCTTTGAGCGCTGATGCCGATCAATGCCGAATATCGCGGACCGTCCGAGCTTCCGGAGGTGATTGCGGTGTTTCCGCTGCCCGGCGCGCTGCTGCTGCCGCGCGGGCAGATGCCGCTCAACATTTTCGAGCCGCGCTATCTCGCCATGATCGACGACGCCTTCCGCGACGGTCATCGGCTGATCGGGATGATCCAGCCCGACGTCGCGCATTCGAAAAAAAATGAGGACAAGCCGAAGCTGTTTCGCGTCGGCTGCGCCGGGCGCATCACCCAGCTGGCAGAGACCGGCGACGGCCGCTACATCCTCGAACTGACCGGGATTTCCCGCTTCAAGGTGGTCGAGGAATTGACCGTTCTGACGCCCTACCGCCAGTGCAAGGTGGATTTCTTCGGCTTTGCCGACGATTTTACCGCGCGCAAGGGCGAGGATGCCGTCAACCGCGAGGCGCTGTTGGAGGTGCTGACGGATTTCCTGAAAGCCAACAACCTCAAGGTGGACTGGGAAGGCGTGGAAAGCGCGCCCAACGAGGCACTGGTCAATGCGCTGGCGATGATGTCGCCCTACGGCCCGGCGGAGAAACAGGCGATGCTGGAGGCGCCCGATCTGAAGACCCGGGCAGAAATCCTCGTTGCCGTCACCGAGATGGACCTCGCCAAGAAGCGCACCAGCGGCGATCCGCCGCTGCAATGATTCGGAGAAACTGATGAACGCCGCACCCGACCGGCCCGAAACCACCGTCGACCCGAAGCTGCTGGAAATCCTGGTCTGCCCGCTGACCAAGGGCCCGCTCGAATTCGATTCAGGCAGGCAGGAACTGATCTCGCGTTCGGCCAAGCTGGCGTATCCGATCCGCGACGGCATCCCGATCATGCTGCCTGAGGAAGCGCGCAAGATCGAATGATCCCGCTCATGCGGGCGACCGCGGCTGCATTCGTATGTTTTCTTATCGTCATGGCCCTCGCCGGCGCAGCGGTCGCCGATGAGACGAAGATCCGCGTCGGCGCGATCGATGCGTGGCTCACGATACCCTCGGGAATCGAACAGCCGCCGGTGGCGCTGCTGATCGCGGGCTCCGGCTC
Source organism: uncultured Alphaproteobacteria bacterium (assembly GCA_963821965.1). Taxonomy (GTDB): domain Bacteria; phylum Pseudomonadota; class Alphaproteobacteria; order Rhizobiales; family Xanthobacteraceae; genus Bradyrhizobium. Next base: position 369,205 of record CAWGFY010000010.1, on the reverse strand, counting down.
GACCGATCATGACGGCAATGGACCGCAGGTCAAACCGGCGACATTGAAGAAGCTGTCGGACGCGCTGGTCGCGCGCGGAATCGCGACCCTGCGCTATGACAAGCGCGGCGCCGGCGGCTGGAAGCGCGACTACGGCAAGCCGGAGGATTTTCGCTTCAAGGACTATGTCGACGATGCCGCCGCGCTGGTGACTTACCTGCGCGCCAGCGCCAAATTTTCCGGGGTCATCGTGATCGGTCACAGCGAGGGCGGGCTGGTCGGGATTCTCACGGCGCGCCGATTCCCGTCGACAAGCTCGTGCTGCTGGCGGTCGCCGCGCGCAAGCAGGGCGATCTGCTCAAGGCACAGCTGGAAAAGAAACTTCCACCCGAAAAATATGCGCCGATCGCCAAGGCCATCGACGCCATCATGGCCGGCGAGATCGTCGATCCGCCGCCCCCGGGGCTTGCGATCCCGCCCTCGCTGCAGCCCGGCATCGCCTCGGCCTTCACCGAAGATCCGATCCCACCCTTGCAGAAGATCGAGGAGCCGATCCTTATCGTGGCCGGCGGAAAGGACAGCCAGCTCGCACGGGTCGACTTCCTCGCGCTGACCACCGCGGCATTTGCGGCCAAGACGTTGTGGGTCCCGGCGATGAATCACGTGCTGGTCGATGTCACCGATGAGGCAGACGATCTCGCCGCCTACAATCAGCCGGAGCGGCCGCTCGATCCCGACATGATCGCTGTGATCGCGGATTTCATTCTGGCGAAGCGTTAGCGCATGATCCGGAAAAGTGTGCAGCGGTTTTCCGAAAAGATCATGCGCAAAAAACTAAAGCGCCTCGCCCTTCAAAAGCCGCGGAACCTCGCCGGACAAGCCCGCCGCCTGGCGGATGAACAGGCTCTTCAAAGGCGGCGCGCGATCGACGAGGCCAAGCCCGATGTCTCGTACGGTGCGCAACAAGGTCGACTTGTTGGAAAACAGGACATTCAGCGAATTGGTGGCGAGCCCCATCGCCATGGTGTCGAAGCGCCGCCAGCGCTGATAGCGCTCGAGCACGTCGGTCTGGCCGATATCCATGCCAAGCCGCGCGGCATCGACCACGACCTCGGCAAGTGCCGCGACATCCTTCAGGCCGAGATTGAGGCCCTGGCCCGCGATCGGATGAATTACATGCGCGGCGTCGCCGACCAGCACCATCCGTTCGGCAATGAACGATCGCGCGACGAAATAGGACAGTGGAAACGCGCGCGGCTGGTCGAGCGCCTTCACTTCGCCCAGATGCAATCCGAAGCGCCGCTCGAGCTCGGCGTGAAATTCCTCTTCACCGAGCGCCGTGATACGCGCAGCTTCCGAACGCCCTTCTGTCCAGACCAGTGACGAGCGCTTTCCCGTCAGCGGCAGGATCGCAAACGGACCGGCGGGCAGGAAATGCTCCTCGGCGCGGCCCTGATGGTCGCGCTCATGGCTGACGGTAACGACGATGCCCGACTGGTCGTAATCCCAGCCATGGGTGGCGATGCCGGCGCGCTCCCGCAGCTTTGAGCGCGCGCCGTCGGCTGCAACCAGCAAACTCGCTTCGATCGTGCTGCCGTCGGCCAGCGTCACATCGACGCCGTCGCTACGCAACTCGTACGACGTCACCGCGGTCGCGCGCAGGTCGACGCCTTCGGCCTCGGCGCGCGCCACCAGCGCATCGATCAGGTGGCGGTTCTCGACCATATGCGCAAAGGGCTCACCGGGCTCGACGTCGCCCGCGAAGGTGAGGAACACCGGACGCGTGGCGTCTTCCAGCCTGGAATCCGTCACCACCATGTCTGATATCGGCTGCGCGGTATCGGCGATACTGTCCCACGCGCCGAGCGTCTCGAACAGACGACGGCAGGCGGCGACAATTGCGGTCGCGCGGGGATCGCGGCTCGGGCGGGTGGCGAGCGCCGGGTCGGCGACGATGACGGGGGCATCCGCGCCGAGCCCCTGGCGCAGCGCCACGGCCAGCGCCAGCCCTGCAAATGCGCCCCCGCAGATGACGATGCTTCGCTGCGCCGACATGGAAACCTCGTTACTCATACGCTCTCACAAGCTTGCGCCCACACTATAGCTGGGCGAAAGAGATGTGTGAAACAAGATCGAACCAACACAAAGATCGTCATTCCGGGATGGCCCGAAGGGCCAGGCCCGGAATCCATAACCAGCATCGTGAGTATCGATTCCGGGCTCGCTCGTTTCACTCGCGCCCGGAATGACGAGAGAGAGCACCAATGTCCAAAAGCCTGATCGACCTGCTGTCCATCCTCGACCTCGAGCCGCTCGAGGTGAACCTGTTCCGCGGCAACAGCCCGAAGACGAGCTGGCAGCGCGTGTTCGGCGGGCAAGTGATCGGCCAGGCGATGGTCGCGGCCTGCCGCACCGTCGAGGGCCGGCTGCCGCACTCGATCCACTGCTATTTCATCCTGCCGGGCGATCCGCAGATCCCGATCATCTACCAGGTCGAGCGGCTGCGCGACGGCAAGAGCTATTCGACCCGTCGCGTCACCGCGATCCAGCATGGCAACGCCATCTTCTCGATCATGGTGTCGTTCCATGCCGAGGAGCAGGGCGCCTTCGATCACCAGGAGAAGATGCCCGACGTGCCGCCACCGGAGAAGCTCACGGCGGAAGAAGTCTCCAAACAGCCGATGTTTCGCGAGATGCCGGACTTCATCCGCCGCTATTACGAATCCGACCGTCCGATCGAGTTGCGCCCGTGCGAGCTCGGCCGCTATTTCGGCCAAAAGATCGACGACGGCCGCATCCATGTCTGGATTCGCACCGCCGCGAAACTGCCGGACGATCCGGCGCTGCACATGTGCGCGCTGGCCTATGCCTCGGATTTCTCGCTGCTCGATGCCGTGATGGCGCGCTACGGCCGCACGCTGTTCGACAAGCGCATGATGCCGGCGAGCCTCGACCACGCGATGTGGTTTCACCGCCCGTTCCGCGCCGACGAATGGCTGCTCTACGCCCAGGATTCGCCGAGCGCGCAGGGCGGCCGCGGATTGACCCGCGGTCTGATCTTCAAGCCGGACGGCACGCTGGTCGCCTCCGTTGCGCAGGAGGGCTCGGTGCGGGAACGCAAACAATAAGCTTCAGGCGTGCTCGACCAATTCGGTCTGCGACAATTGCCAGCGCAGCATCCAGCGGTACATCCACGGAATCGGGATGATGAAAACGCAGCAGATGGCCATCACCAGCGTGCGCCAGAGATTTTCCAAACCCGTGCCCTTGTAGACGACTTGCCGCCGCGTGCCCTGGATGTTGCGGCAAAACCAGCGCGCCCACGCAGCGATCACCCAGGCCCAGCCGATAATGGTGAGGATGGAAAGCCCGAACAGGATATTCCATCCCAGATAGGCCCAGAACGAGCCGCTGAAGCTCAAGCCCAGCGGCTGGCCGTTCGATGCGAGATTTGCGATCAACCACCGGATAAAGAGCCAGTAGAGGACGATCTGAACGACCTCCACCAGCTGGTTGGGCCACTGCACCTCATTGTTGATGGAGTAATAGACCGCCACGATGATGAGAGCGATGACCGCCGAAGTACCAAGGGACGAGCGTCATCGCATTGCCGGTGAAGCTGAGATTGGGTCGTCCCGGCACCCGCACGCGGGGTACGATCCACGTTCAGGATCCAGACGATGAGCCAGGGACCGGGGATCACAAGCAGCACTGCCGAGCGAGGCGACAAGACCGCCGCCAGAAAAGTTCCCAGACGCCGAAGTCGATCGACAGCGCCGCGCCACCATGGTCGCCACTATAACCGCCTCCGGCCATGACCGGCGGAGGCCCGACTTGCGGCATCGCCGGCGGACGGGCGCCGCCCCGCATCAACCCCGGAACATCGCCGGCCTTTTGCCAACCGGACATGCCCTCGCTCCAGACCAACGTGTCCGGTGTGATGGCGCCCTGTGCGATGAAATCGCGAAACTGGCCCTCACCATAGGGCCCCTGTTGCTGACCGTTGGACGCGAAAAACCAGGATCGCTCAGGCATTCGCTCCCCCAATACCATCAATCGAAACGTGGGCACGTTGACCCGGCAAAGCTGCATTGTGGCTGACGGCTTCGGGTTCGGATAGGGCGCAGCGGTCACAGCTCCCGACGTTTCGGCGGGACATTGCAATTTTTTTGTGCCATTTGCCTAGAAAGATGTCAGATTTGACCTGACCCGTCACCCCCTCGACCACCCCCTGAAGACTCAAGGCCTGACCATGAAACTCGTCGTTGCGATCATCAAACCCTTCAAGCTGGACGAGGTGCGCCAGGCGCTGACCGCCATCGGCGTGCACGGCATGACGGTGACCGAGGTCAAGGGCTATGGCCGCCAGAAGGGCCACACCGAAATCTATCGCGGCGCCGAATATGTCGTGAACTTCCTGCCGAAACTGCGGATCGAGATCGCGGTGGCCTCCGAGCTCGCCGACAAGGCGGTCGAGGTCATCACTTCGAATGCGCGCACCGGGCAGATCGGCGACGGCAAGATCTTCGTCACGCCGATCGATCACGCGCTGCGCATCCGCACCGGAGAGACCGACAGCGACGCGCTGTAATCTTTTAAGAGTTCACCGCCGCCGGCAACGAGGCCGAGCAGGCGATCCAGCAAAAGCAACAGCCGGGGCATATCATGGGGGCACGTTCTTTTCGTGCAGCGACGTTCGCTGCGCCGATCATCCTTGCAATCGCAGGTCCGGCGACGCCGGCCTTCGCCGCAGCATCGGAGATCAGCACCGCCGACACCGCGTGGATGATCGTCGCCACCGCGCTGGTGCTGATGATGACGATCCCCGGGCTGGCGCTGTTCTACTCCGGCATGGTGCGCAAGAAGAACGTGCTGGCGACCATGGCGCAGAGCCTCGCCGCCGTCATGATCGTTTCCATCCTCTGGGTTGCCTTCGGCTATTCGCTGGTGTTCGTCGGCGGCGGCCCGTGGCTCGGCTCACTCGACCGCTTCTTCCTCGCCGGCATGACCATGGACAGCGTCAATCCCGCGGCGAAGACGATTCCCGAAGCGCTGTTCATGTTCTACCAGATGACCTTTGCGATCATCACGGTGGCGCTGGTCGCTGGCGCGGTCGCCGACCGCATGCGGTTCTCCGCCTACCTGCTGTTTTCGATCGGCTGGTTCATCTTCGTCTATATGCCGCTGGCGCATTGGGTGTGGGGCGGCGGTTTCCTCGGTGCGATGGGCGTGCTGGATTTTGCCGGCGGCCTCGTGGTGCATCTGTCGGCCGGGATCGGCGGCCTCGTCGCTGCGCTGGTGATGGGCCGCCGCCAGGGCTATGGCACGGAGAATCTTTCTCCGTTCGATCTCTCGCTCGCGGTGGTCGGCACCGGCCTGTTGTGGGTCGGCTGGTTCGGCTTCAACGGCGGCTCGGCGCTCGCGGCCAATTCGCGCGCGGTGATGGCGATCATCGCGACCCATCTGGCGGCCTGTGCGGGCGCGCTGGTCTGGGCCGCGATCGAATGGTCGGCGCGGCGCAAGCCCTCGGTGCTCGGCATGATCTCGGGCGCGGTCGCCGGCCTCGGCACCATCACGCCGGCCTCGGGTTTCGTCGCACCGTGGCAGGGCGTCGTCATCGGCCTCATCGCGGGATCGCTGTGCTATTGGGCCTGCACGTCACTCAAGATTCGCTTCAACTATGACGACTCGCTCGACGTGTTCGGCGTTCATGGCATCGGCGGCATGACCGGCACCTTGCTGACCGGCGTGTTTGCCACCGCCGCGATCGGCGGGACCTCGGGCCTGCTCGAGGGCAATCCGCACCAGTTGCTGCTGCAACTCTATGGCGTCGCAGTCACCCTGGTCTGGTCGGCCGGCATCACCTGGGCGTTGCTGCGCCTGGTCGGCGTCTTCGTTCCCTTGCGGGTCTCCAGGCAGCACGAGATCGAAGGTCTCGACATTACCCAGCACGGCGAGGCCCTTCAGTAATTCAGTACCGTCCAAGTAGCTAATTACCTCTAGCGTGCATCAGACATGAGCAATCGCGACCCGTTAGTGTCCGCTGCTCACACTTTAACCAGCCATGCTTAGTTTCTGAGCGCGGCGGAACAGCACACCCCGGGCCTGCCCCCGCCAGCGTCGAAAATCCTCACATTCATAATTCGTTAGGCAATTCCGCCGATCTGGCACGGCATTTGATTCTAGGGCCCCGGCTGGGCCGCGTTGTGAAGTCTCTCCGCGTGGTGAACCTCAGTCGAGAACTAGCCCGGTCGCGTCCAAGGCCGGGCCCAAGCGGGGATAGGACCCATGAAAATTGTTATGGCGATCATCAAGCCATTCAAGCTGGAAGAAGTCCGTGACGCCCTGACCGCCATCGGCGTTCACGGTCTCACGGTGACGGAAGTCAAGGGATACGGCCGGCAGAAAGGCCACACGGAAATCTATCGCGGCGCCGAATACGCGGTGAGCTTCCTGCCCAAGATCAAGATCGAGGTCGCGGTCGCTTCCGACCAGGTCGACAAGACCATCGATGCGATCACCACGGCGGCCAAGACCGGACAAATCGGCGACGGCAAGATCTTCGTCATCAACCTCGACCATGCGGTTCGCATCCGCACCGGCGAGGCCGATGCCGCGGCCCTCTGATTTCGCGCTCACACTTACCACTCAGGAGTAATACAAAATGACGTTCAAGCGTCCCTATAGCGCGGGATTGGCGGCTCTCGCAGTCGGCCTGTTCGCGACGACCGCGGCCTACGCGGAGCCAACAGTCAACAAGGGCGACAACGCCTGGATGCTGACATCGACGGTGCTGGTGCTGTTGATGACCATCCCCGGACTGGCGTTGTTCTATGGCGGCCTGGTCCGCTCCAAGAACATGCTCTCGGTCTTGATGCAGGTGTTCTACACGGTGTGCATCGTCACCGTGATCTGGGCGCTCTACGGCTACAGCATGGCCTTCACCGGCGGCTCCGACTTCGTCGGCGGCTTCTCCAAGGCGTTCCTGATGGGCGTCACGCCGGACTCCAAGGCTGCGACCTTCTCGGTCGATGCCAACATCTCGGAGCTGGTCTATGTCTGCTTCCAGATGACCTTCGCGGCGATCACGCCCTGCCTGATCGTCGGCTCGTTCGCCGAGCGCACGAAATTCTCGGCGGTCGCGCTGTTCATCCCGCTCTGGGTGACGCTGATCTACTTCCCGATCGCGCACATGGTCTGGTACTGGGCCGGTCCGGACGCGATCTCGGATGCCGTCAAGGCGCTCGCCGCGGCGGGCAGCGATGCGGCGGCCAAGGCCGCAGCCCAGGCCAAGCTCGACGAAGTGAACGCCGACGCGGGGTGGATCTTCAAGAAGGGCGCGATCGACTTCGCCGGCGGCACCGTGGTGCACATCAACTCCGGCATCGCGGGCATGGTCGGCTGCCTCCTCGTGGGCAAGCGCACCGGCTACGGCAAGGAGCTGATGGCTCCGCACTCGCTGACCATGACCATGATCGGCGCTTCGCTGCTCTGGGTCGGCTGGTTCGGCTTCAACGCCGGATCGAACCTCGAAGCCAATGGCGGCGCCGCGCTCGCCATGACCAACTCCTTCGTCGCAACCGCGGCGGCGGCGTTGTCCTGGATGTTCGCGGAATGGATCTTCCGGGGTCATCCCTCCGTGCTCGGCGCGCTCTCCGGCGCGGTCGCGGGTCTCGTCGCGGTCACGCCGGCGGCCGGTTACTCCGGTCCGATGGGCGCGATCGTGCTCGGCCTCGTGGTCGGCGTGGTCTGCCTGTTCTTCTGCACCATCGTGAAGAACGCGTTCGGCTATGACGACGCACTCGACGTGTTCGGCGTGCACTGCATCGGCGGCATCGTCGGCGCGCTCGGCACCGGCATCCTGGTGAATCCGGCGCTCGGCGGCACCGGCATCATGGACTACACCACCGGCAAGATCGCCGATTACGACTTCATCGCCCAGATGACCTCGCAGACCTGGGGCGTCTGCACCACGCTGGTGTGGTCGGGCGTCGGATCTGCGATCCTCTACAAGGTCGTGGATGTGATCGTAGGCCTGCGCGCCAATGTCGAGACCGAGCGCGAAGGCCTCGATCTCACCGAGCACACGGAGCGCGCCTACAACATGTGATCCTCCCGGGCGCGGGCAGCGTATCGCCCGCGCCCAGAACTACGGTTTGGGCACATACCCGGCAATGCCCCGACCGTTGAGGGGCTCCAGCGCAAGTTGGAGCCCCTTTCTTTTTGTTGAATCGCGATGCCCGTGTCGCGCGGGACCAGATTTTGGACCTTCCCGGCTGCAACAAGCCCGCAACCGGAGTATCATCGGCGGCACGAACCTCCCGTGAGAGGTGAAACCCTTTTCGAGGCCGGACGTGAAGAGTTTCGGATTTGCCGCCGCGATCGGCTTTATTCTGGGTGTGATAGCCGTGTTTTGGGTTCGGCCCGACACCAACGCAGGGGCCGTCTTCATTGTGATCACCGTGACCCTGATTTGCTTCGTGGTCGGGGTCGGGGCGAACTTCATTCTCGGCCTGCTCAAGACAAAATAGTGCTCCGGTCGGTGGAGGTGCGTGATGTTCAAATCGGCGGCGGGATTGGCCACTGCGGTCTTGCTCTTGCTCGGTGGTTTTTCGGAAAGTCATGCCCAATGCGATCCCCGCGATCGCGACTGCGCGAAAGCAAGCAAGGCGCGGGAGCCGGTTCGTCACCACGACTTCGCGCGCCCAAGCGCTGCCCCGGGCGGTAGCCACGCGCCTTCACCCGGGTCGGCCGCCGAGTCCCGCGCGCCTGGCGCGAGCCCGGGGCATGGCGGCTTCGGCGAGACGGGAGCCGGAAATCCGGGGAGCGCTGGGCACGGCGGCACCGGCGCCGGCCGCATCGGCGGTCCAATCCCCACCGCACCGGCGGGCGGATCGCCCGGAACCGCGGCAGGATCGGGCGGCGGAGCTACGCCACTGCAGCCTGTTCGCGCCTATCTGCGCGCGCGCGACATTCCGCCTTCCGGCTCGGGCGCCTACGGATTGGTGGTACTGAGCTCGAGGCCCACGCCTGCGAGCCGCGCCAAGGTCATGATGGTCTGCAGATCTTTCGTGGCTTTTTTCCCGCGCAGCGAGGAGTCGTCCGTACCGGTAAGGGACCAGATGATCACCGTCTGGCCGCTTGACGATCCGGAGTCGCCACAAGCCAGAGCCGATGACTGCGATCATGTCCTCGATCACTACGACCTGATTGCATCGGAGGACGCGATCAGGGACGCGCAAAAACAACGGGCTCGATTCGACGGAGAGGGACCCTATCTGGTTGGCTGGTCTCCTTCCAGGGCTCGCGGAATTCCGGACGCGCTGGTCCTGGTCGTGGACATGTCCGCCGATAACACGCAAGCCGAGATTGATAACAAGTTCCGGTTCTGGAAGAACAAGATCGTCGAGGACCCGTCGCTGTGGCGAAACGGTTGGTCGGCCGAGGCGATCCGGGTCGCGATCCATAACTTCGCGGACCAATATGGTCAGGCCATGCTTGACGCGATCAAGCTGATCGGCGGAGACAAATAGCCATCCGAGAAGCGGCTGGCATTGCCGTTGCAAACAAATCCAGGGAGGACATCATGAAACTCGAAGGCGGATGCTATTGCGGCGCGGTGCGCTACGTGGCCCAAGGCGAGCCGATGCTGAAGGCGCAATGCCATTGCCGCGAATGCCAGTACATCACCGGCGGTTCGCCTAACATGTTCGTGGCGATGCCGCCCGACGGCTTCAAATACACCAAGGGCGCGCCGAAGCAGTTTTCGCGCAAGGATCTGGAGAAGCCCGTCACGCGAGAGTTTTGTGCGGAGTGCGGCACGCATGTGGTGACGCGTCCGCAGCGGCCGATCGTGGTGATCAAGGTCGGCACGCTCGACGATCCCGCGGCGATCATGCCGCAGATCGCCATCTACACCGTCGACAAGCAGCCATTCCACCACGTGCCCGAGGGCATGCCGGCGTTCGAGCGGCTGCCGCAGCGGTAGATCAGGTTTGCTGTTCGGAGGAGTGCGCGTCTACCACGCCGGCTGCTGGCGCTCGGCGCGCCAGAAGTAGCTCTCGAGCTGGGCCAGCGCGACCTGGTCCCATTCCTCGGCTCGGTCCAGAAGCGAAGCCTTCTGCACCGGCTTGAACGCTGCCGTCTGCCGGTACAGCGACGCAATCGCGCGGCACCGACTCACATTCTCCAAGATTGTCATCCCACTCATTGTTGAGGCTCCCCTGCCTTCTTTTCTCGGGCAGGGTGCGCCGGGACGATTTTGGCTTCGTTAGCTGGTGTGCTTAACGGTTTTGATGGTTGACCCGCGGTTGACCGGGCAGGATTTCACGGGGCCCCACAACCGCCGGAACCGCGCCAAAATGGAGCTTGGCCTCGATGGTTAATCGCGTCTTAACCTCGCCGTATCTATGGTGGTTTGATCAATTTCGAGCCGGTCTCATGGGGCGACCGGCGACCCCCAAGTGCTGGCGTCCAGATTGATGGCAATGACCGCTTCATCCCGCGCGCCTCTCGGTGCCGCCAGCAACGAAAGCGAGCGCTCGCCCTTTGCCCGGACCACCGAACTGCTGGCGCCCTACAAGCCCGGCAAGCCCTTGATAACGCTGTCATTGGGAGAACCGCAGCACCCGGTCCCCGGCTTCGTCGGCCCGGTGCTCGCCCAGCACATCGCCGATTTCGGCCGTTACCCGCTGGCCCGCGGCATCGAGCCGTTCCGCAAGGCCGCCGCCGCCTGGCTCTCGAGCCGGTTCAAGCTGCCGCGCGCGGTCGATCCCGAGAGCGAAATTTTGGTGCTGAACGGCAGCCGCGAGGGTCTGTTCTTCGCGGCACTGACGGCCGCAAGTTATGTCGGCGACCGCAAGGGCCGCCCCGCGATCCTGATGCCGAATCCGTTTTACCCGGCCTATGGCGCCGGCGCGCGCGCGGCCAATTGCGAGCAGATCTATCTACCGACCACCGTCGCAAATGGCTTCTTGCCCGATCTGGATGCGCTCGATGACGCGACCTTGGCACGCACGGTTGCGATCTACATCGCCTCGCCCGCCAATCCGCAGGGCTCGGTCGCCTCGCCCGATTACTTCACGCGCCTGAAGAAGCTGTCCGATCGCTTCGGCTTCATGATCCTCAGCGACGAGTGCTACTCGGAAATCTACACGCGCGAAGCGCCGGGCAGCATGCTGGAATGCGCCGGGCCGGATTTCAGCCGCGTGGTTGCGTTCCAGTCGCTGTCGAAGCGCTCCAACCTGCCGGGCATGCGCGTCGGCTTTGCCGCCGGCGACAAGAAATTCCTCGCCGCCTTCCACGAGCTGCGCAATGTCGCAGCGCCCCAGGTGCCGGTGCCGCTGCAGCAGGTCGCGACCGCGGCCTATGGCGACGAGGCGCATGTCGAAGAGAACCGCAAGCTCTATCGCATCAAGTTCGATCTCGCCGACCAGATCCTTGGGCCTCGCTACGGCTACAAGCGCCCCGCCGGCGGCTTTTGCGTCTGGCTCGACGTGTCCGAGCGCGGCGGCGACGAAGCAGCGGCGATAAAACTTTATCGCGACGCCGGCGTGCGCGTGATTCCCGGCAGCTATCTGGCGCGGCAGCAACCGGACGGCACCAATCCAGGCGCGGGCTACATCCGCCTAGCGCTGGTTTCCGACAGTCAATCGACCGGCGAGGCGCTGCATCGCCTGGTCGAGGTTTTGGGATAACCAACGAGGGCACATGCCGTCGATCGAACGCGTCATTCCCCTGGTCGGCCATCTGCCGGCGTCGATCCGCGATGCGCTGGTGCGGCGCTTGCGCGAATTGATGGGGCTTGGCCTGATCGTGTTCGCAGGGCTCGCCGCCGCCGCGCTGACGACCTGGTCGGTGCATGATCCGAGCCTGAGCCACGCGACATCGCGCGCGATCCGCAACATCATGGGCTATGGCGGCGCGATCGGCGCCGACATGCTGATGCAGATCCTCGGCCTCGGCGCCATCATGGTGATCCTGCCGATCGCGGTGTGGGGCTGGCGCATGATGACCCACCGCAATTTCGATCGCGAGGCGCTGCGGCTCGGCTGCTGGGTGCTGTGCATGGTGACCGCGGCGGGCTTTGCCAGCTGCTGGCCGCATACCGGCGCGTGGCCGCTGCCGACCGGACTTGGCGGCGTCGTCGGCGATGCGCTGGTGCGCGCGCCGGCGGTGGTGTTCGGGCCGCCCGGCTTGCTCTATCGCCTCGTGCTCGGCGCTGTCCTGTTCGCGGCGATGGCCGCGACCTTCCTGATCGCCTGCGGCCTCGGCGCCAAGCCGCGCGAGGATGACGAACTGACGCCAATCGAGGATGACGACACGCCGTTCGTCGAGGAAGACGAAGAACGTGGCTCGATCTCGCTCGGCTTCATTTTCCATGCGCTGATGAGCGCGAAAGCGCGCCTCGTCTGGCTGCTCGGCACCGCCTACCGCTCGCTGGTGTCGTCGAGCCCGGCGCCGCGCGCAATTTCCTTCGCGCGCCAGGAGCCCAATCTCGGCGGCCGTGCCGCACCGTCGATTTCGCCTGAAGCGGATGACGAGGACGAGGAGGCAGACGACGAGGACGAGGCGCCCGCCGCCGCGCGCGCCACGCAAGAAGGCCGCGCCGCGCGCGCCGTCGCGAAAGTCCTCCGACAAGTGGGATTTCCCCGCGATGTCGATGCTGGCGGCGGCGAAGGCGTCCGACCGCCAGCCGCTGAGCAAGGCAGAGCTGGAAGCCAATTCGCGCCGGCTCGAAGGCGTGCTCGGCGATTTCGGCGTGCGCGGCGAAATCGTCAAGGCCAATCCGGGACCTGTCGTCACGCTGTACGAGCTCGAGCCCGCGCCCGGCATCAAGTCCTCGCGCGTCATCGGGCTTTCCGACGACATCGCGCGTTCGATGAGCGCGCTCTCGGCGCGCGTCGCCGTCGTGCCCGGCCGCAACGCCATCGGCATCGAATTGCCGAACGCGCATCGCGAGAAGGTCTACTTGCGCGAACTGCTCACCGCAAAGGAATCGGGCGAATCAGTTGCGAAATTGCCGCTCTGTCTCGGCAAGACCATCGGCGGCGATCCTGTCATCATCGATCTCGCGCGCACGCCGCACATGCTGATCGCCGGCACCACCGGCTCCGGCAAATCGGTCGCGATCAACACCATGATCCTCAGCCTGGTGTACCGGCTGCGGCCGGATCAATGCCGGCTGATCATGGTCGATCCGAAGATGCTCGAACTCTCCGTCTATGACGGCATTCCGCATCTGCTGACGCCGGTCGTCACCGATCCGAAGAAAGCCGTGGTCGCGCTGAAATGGGCGGTGCGCGAGATGGAAGAGCGCTACAAGCGCATGTCCAAGCTCGGCGTGCGCAACATCGACGGTTACAATGCGCGCCTCGTCGAAGCCAAGGCCAAGGGCGAAGAGCTGACGCGCACGGTGCATACCGGCTTCGACAAGGAGACCGGCAAGGCGATCTACGAGGAAGAGAAGCTCGATCTCGAGCCGCTGCCCTACATCGTCATCATCGTCGATGAGATGGCCGACCTGATGATGGTCGCCGGCAAGGATATCGAAGGCGCGGTGCAGCGCCTCGCGCAGATGGCGCGCGCCGCCGGCCTGCATGTGATTCTCGCCACGCAGCGCCCGTCGGTCGACGTCATCACCGGCACCATCAAGGCGAACTTCCCGACCCGCATCGCCTTCCAGGTCACCTCGAAGATCGACAGCCGCACCATTTTGGGAGAAATGGGCGCCGAGCAGCTGCTCGGCCAGGGCGACATGCTCTACATGGCGGGCGGCGGACGCATCAGCCGCGTGCACGGACCGTTTGCATCGGACGAAGAAGTCGAGAAGATCGTGCGTCATCTGAAAACGCAAGGCACGCCGGAATATCTCGAAGCCGTCACCGCGGAAGATCCGACCGACGAGGACGGCGCGGTGTTCGACGCGACAGGCATGGGCGGGGACGGCGGCGGCGATCTGTTCGCGCAGGCGGTTGCGATCGTCAAACGCGACCGCAAGGCCTCGACCAGCTACATCCAGCGCCGCCTGCAGATCGGCTACAACCGCGCCGCCTCCCTGATGGAGCGAATGGAACTGGAAGGCATCGTCGGCCAGGCGAATCACGCCGGAAAGCGCGAGATTCTGGTCGAGGAGGAAGAAGGCTTCTGACGCATGAATATTCGGCGCGCGGCAATGACGCCGCGGCAAGCACATTTCACGGAAAAACGATACCGCGCAGCTTCCAAAGCGCGGTAAAAGGACCGAAACCTGACCAGGACTGCGCGTTGAAAATCCATCGAAATTCCCGACTCAGCGACCTCTCGCAACGATGCATGATCGCGGGCGCGCTCGCGCTCCTGATCGCCGCACCCGCGTTCGGCACATCGTCGTCCTTTGCGCAGAGCGTTCCGATTCCAAAGCCGGCGCCGAAGGCCCGCGGCAGCGTACAGATGAGCGCATCCGAGCCGAAGGGCCCGGCGACGACCGGCGCGACGCCTGCGGCCGCGCCCGATCCGGTGATTCCGGATCCGCATCGTAATGTGCCGGCCAGCATCTTCGCGAGCTTCGACGCCAATCAAAAGGCGCAGGCGGCCAAGGTCTCCAGCTATCTCTCGTCGCTGAACACGCTGGTCGGCAATTTCGTGCAGGTCGGCCCCGACGGCACCAGGACCAAGGGCGACTTCTACATCCAGAAGCCCGGCAAGGTGCGCTTCGAATACGATCCGCCGAATCCGATCGACATCATCGCCGACGGCTCGTCGGTGGTGGTTCGCGACCGCAAGCTGGCGACGCAGGACATCTATCCGCTGTCGCAGACGCCGCTGCGCTTCCTGCTGTCCGACCGCATCGACCTGATGAAGGACACCAATGTCGTCGGCGTCACCGCGGACGACATGTTCATCTCGGTCACCATCGAGGAGAAGCAGGCGCTGATCGGCACCAGCCGCTTGATGCTGATGCTGGGCGCCAAGGACGGCCAGCTCAAGCAATGGACCGTGACAGATCCGCAAGGATACGACACCACGGTCGCGGTCTATAATCTCGACCCGGGCAAGAAGGTCGATCCGGGCATGTTCAAGATCGACTTCACTAATTACGCGCTGCCGCCCGGCTAACCTACACTCGTTGTGGACAAACGTGCGGACACGCCCGCGAACCGTGATATGACGCGGTTCGCATGCGGTTTTCCCTGACAACCTGGAACATCAATTCGGTGCGTCTGCGCATCGATCTCGTCGCGAAATTCCTGAAAGCGCACCGGCCCGACGTGCTGTGCCTGCAGGAAACCAAATGCATCGACGACGCGTTCCCGCGAAAGCGCTTCAAGCGGCTCGGCTACGAGCACATCGCGCTGAACGGACAGAAGGGCTATCACGGCGTTGCCGTGATCTCCCGGCTGCCGTTCGAGGCGACCGACATCCGCACCTTCTGCGACATCGTCGATTCCCGCCACATCTCGGTCTCCTTTGGTGAAAAAGCGCAGCTCGCAAAACCGCTGGTGCTGCATAATTTCTATGTCCCGGCTGGCGGCGATATTCCCGATCCGGCGCTCAATCCGAAATTCGATCACAAGCTGAAATTCCTCGACGAGATGAAAGCCTGCGAACCGCTGCATCCCCGCGGGCCGGATCGTCACATCCTGGTCGGCGACCTCAACGTCGCGCCGCATGAGAACGACGTCTGGTCGCACAAGCAGCTTTTGAAGGTGGTCTCACACACGCCGGTCGAGGTCGAGAAGCTGCAGGCGGCGCTTGCCGCCGGCGAATGGCACGACGTCGCGCGCGAGCGGATTGCCTTGTCGGAGAAGGTCTACACCTGGTGGAGCTACCGCGCCGCGGACTGGACCGTCGGCGACCGCGGCCGCCGGCTCGACCATATCTGGGTGTCGCGCGCGCTCAAGGACACGGTCAGCGATTTCCGGATTTTGCGCGACGCGCGCGGGTGGGCGCGGCCGTCCGATCATGTGCCGGTCACGGTGACGCTGGAGGTTTAGACCTCCGCTGTCGTCCCTTCGTCATTGCGAGCGAAGCGAAGCAATCCATCGCGCCGCAAGCGGAGGAATGGATTGCTTCGTCGCTGCGCTCCTCGCAATGACGAGTGGAGGGTTCTAGTATCTAAGTACTCAGCTTCGCGCCGGCCATCAGGATGTCGCTGGCGAGCTGGCTGGTGCGGGCGGCGAACTCGTCGCGCAGGCGGCGCGCCGCGGCGGGATCGCTTTCCAGCACACGCTGGAACAGGCTGCGCGCGATCCGGATCACGGTGGAGTTTTCCATGGCGGTCGCGCTCGACGGCCGCTTCATCGCCACCACAAGCGCAAGCTCGCCGATCAGCATGCCCGGCCCGGCGACGGCCTGCGCGCCGGCGCCATCGTCGACGCGGAAGGCACCACGCTGCACCACGAAGCCGGAATCGGCCTGCTCGCCCTGCCTGAACAGATACTCGCCGCTATGGATACTGCGCTGCTCGGAGCCAATCGCGAGCATGCGCAGCGATTCCCGCCCCAACAATCTCAGGGTCGGGACGCGCTCCAGCAAAGCGACATCATCTTCGATCGACATGGGGTGACCGGGACGGATTCATCAACGATTCGCGTCCCAAATCGTATCACGGCACCAGCTTGTAGCCACCGGCTTCGGTGACCAGGATTTCGGGATTGGCGGCATCTTTCTCGATCTTTTGCCGAAGACGGTAAATGTGCGTCTCCAGCGTGTGCGTGGTGACGCCGGAATTATAGCCCCACACTTCCTGCAGCAGGGTCTCGCGCGACACCGGCAGTTGTCCGGCGCGATAGAGGAAGCGCAGGATCGCGGTCTCCTTCTCGGTCAGCCGCACCTTCTTGGCGTTGGCGCCGGTCAGCATCTTGGAGCCGGGACGGAAGCTATAGGGACCGACCGAAAACACCGCGTCTTCGCTCGCCTCATGCTGCCGCAGCTGCGCGCGGATCCGCGCCAGCAGCACGGCAAAACGAAACGGCTTTGCGACATAATCGTTGGCGCCGGATTCGAGACCGAGGATGGTGTCGGAATCGGTGTCGTGGCCGGTCAACATGATGATCGGCGCCTTGAAGCCGCCCTTGCGCAAGGAGCGCACCACTTCGCGGCCGTCGGTATCGGGCAGGCCGACATCCATCAGCACCAGGTCGGGCGAATTGGCCTTCGCGGCGCTGGCGCCCTTGGCGCCGGTGTCGACGGCGGAGGCCTCGAACTCGTCATGCAGCGAGAGCTGCTCCACCAGCGTGTCTCGCAGATCGGTATCGTCATCCACGATGAGGATCTTGCGAGCATTGGCCATGGGGTCATCCTGGTGGTGGCGATGCAGGCCCAGGAGAGGCGCCGCGCATCGGCAGTTGGTAGAAGGCAGACGGTGTATTTTCGTCTTGAAGTAGGGAACCGTTACCGATTCACAAGGTGATCGGCACCTTACTCCACCTCTTCCGGGCGTTTCGATGAATGTCCTGTAATGAACCTCCAATTGAGGACAGACAAGGACGGTCTGATCGCGCATGAAAAGGCAAGCTTTATCAATGGATTACGTCCGGGGCGCGCACAACCGGCCTCTGTCCATGATCAGGATTCGCCCGAGCGCCGGAAATTCCCGGAAAGCCTGGCTGACCGGGCCCGGGTTGGCCATTCCTGTGGCGCTTGGCCGCGGCGGCATCCGGGCCAACAAGCGCGAGGGCGACGGGGCGACGCCGCGCGGCACTTTCCACCCGCGAAAACTGTGGTGGCGCGCCGACCGTTTTCCGCGGCCGCGCAGTTTTCTCGCTGCCCGCGCGATCAGCGCCGCCGATGCCTGGTGCGAAGATCCGAACGGCCGGCATTACAACCGGCCGATCCGCGTCGCGCGCGACCACAAGGGCGACCGGCTCACGCGCAGGGATCATCTCTACGATTTCCTTGTCGAGATCGATCACAACACGCGCCCGCGCGTAGCCGGCCGCGGCAGCGCGGTGTTCGTGCATCTTGCGCGCGATAATTTCGGTCCGACCGAGGGCTGTGTCGCGATGACGAAGTCTGCGATGCTGCATCTGTTGCGGCGGCTCGGGCCACGAACGAGAATTGTGATCGGGTAGGCATGATCCCGGAAAAAGCCTGCCCCGCACTTGATGCGGGGTGTGAAGCGGTTTTCCGTAAGGATCATGCCCAAAAATAGGTAGAGACAATGTTGGACAAGGATCAGATCGCGGCGGCCTCGCGCAGCATCAGCGGCCACTGGTGCGCGGGCACCAAGCTTGCGGCGCTCGATGCCGCGCAGCGCCCGCAAACGCGCAAGGAGGGCTATGCGATCCAGGCCGAACTCGAGAAAAGCGGCAAGCTATTTGGCTGGAAGATCGCCGCTACCAGCGAGGCCGGACAGAAGCACATCAATGTCGCCGGCCCGATGGCCGGACGCATCCTTAGCCACACCGTCATTGCCGACGGCGGCACTGCCTCGATGCATGGCAACAAGATGCGCGTGGCCGAGCCGGAATTTTGCTTCCGCATGGCGCGCGATTTGCCGCCGCGGCCGACGCCCTATTCGGTCGCGGAGGTGCTGGATGCGGTCGGCACCTTGCATCCGGCGATCGAGATTCCCGATTCGCGCTTTGCCGATTTCGTCAGCGCCGGCGAAGCGCAGCTGATCGCGGACAATGCCTGCGCGCATCTGTTCGTGCTGGGCGCCGCGACAGCTGCCGACTGGCGCTCGCGCGATCTCGTCGAGGAGAAGCCCGTCGTAAACATGCGCGGCCAAAAATTCGTCGGACACGGCAAGAACGTGCTGGGCGATCCCCGCGTCGCGCTGGCCTGGCTCGCCAACGAATTGCGCGAGCTCGGCATTACGCTCCGCACCGGCGAGGTGGTGACCACAGGCACCTGCCATCCACCGCTGCCGATCCAGTCGGGCGACCGCATGGAGGCGGACTTTGGTATATTGGGGAGGGTGAGTGTGGGGTTTGAGTAGGCCCTCGTCATTCCGGGGCATCGCGGAGCGATGAGCTATGATGCGCAATTGCGCATCTGAGAATCCATAACCACAGGCCTTGGTTAGGCGAAGACAGGCGCGATGACCATCTCGCGCCACCGGGAGATCACGCGGTATGGATTCCGGGCTCGCGCCAAGTGGCGCGCCCCGGAATGACAAATCATCCCCTGTGCCCAAAAATCGCCGAGCCGACCCGCACATGCGTCGCGCCCATCGCGATCGCCACCGCGAAGTCGGCGCTCATGCCCATCGAGAAATTCTTCAAGCCGTTGCGCGCGGCGATCTTCGCGGTCAGTGCGAAATGCGGCGCCGGCGGCTCGTCGACCGGCGGGATGCACATCAAGCCGGAAATCGTCAGGCCGTATTTCTCGCGGCAAGCCGCGATGAAGGCGTCGGCCTCGCCGGGCGCGATGCCGGCCTTCTGCGGTTCCTCACCAGTATTGATTTGAACAAAAAGTTCCGGGCGCTTGTTTTGGGATTCGATTTCCTTGGCTAACGCCTGGCAAATGCTCGGACGATCCACCGAATGGATGGCGTCGAACAGCGCCACAGCCTCCTTTGCCTTGTTGGATTGCAGCGGCCCGATCAGGTGCAGCCTCACACCGGGGTAAGCCTGCATTAACGCTGGCCACTTGCCTTTGGCTTCCTGCACGCGGTTTTCGCCGAATACGGTCTGTCCGCTTTCGATCACCGGCGTAATCGCGCCCGCATCGAAGGTCTTGGACACCGCGATCAACGTTACCGACGCGCAGTCGCGGTTGGCGTCGCGGCAGGCGCGCGCGATCTCCTGTTCCACCGCGGCAAGCGCGTGTGGCGAATGCGAGGTTACGGGGCCCGGATTCGGCTGCGTCATGAGTTCAAATGCCCGTAGTTCGACGGTGGTAGTTCTAATTTTACCGAGTTCGGGAAACGCGTCTTCAACCATTCCCGCTACCCTGACTCGCGGGGTAGGGGTACAAGATGTCTTCCGTCAGTCTCAATCGCAAGAGGGTCAAGCTCAAGCAGCTTCTCGGCATCCGCGCGCGGCTGGCGCTGCTCGCCGTGATCCTGGTGGCGCCCCTGATGCTGGAGCGCGCCCGCTCGCTGGAGGACAACCGCGCCCGCCTGCTCGCGCAGGCGAGCCAGCACTTCGCCAATCTCGCCCGCCACAGCGCCGACACCCAGCGCGAAGTGATTTCCTCGGTCCAGACCGTGCTGAAATCCGCCGCCTATATCCGCGCCTCCGCCGGCGGCGTGATGCGCACCTGCGATATCCTGCGCGCCAGCGTGCCGGCCAACATGCCCTGGATCCGCAACATCCTGCTGGTCGGCGGCGACGGCCGCGTGCAGTGCTCGACCGGCAACAGCTATGTCGGCCTCTATCTCGGCGACCGGCCCTATATGAAGAAGGCGCTGGCGACGCGCGAGTTCGTCGTCAGCGACTTCGTGATGGCGCGCGGCGGCAACAATGCCGTGGTGATGGCCGCCTATCCGGTCTCGGCAATCAATCCGGATTCGGATGCCGTGGTGCTCGCCAGCATGAGTCTGGACTGGATGTCGAAACTGATGGGCAATCTCGGCGGCCGCCCCGGCATTTCCGCGGTGCTGATCGACAGCAATGGCACTGTGCTGGCCACCCCGCCGGATACGGCGAGCCAGGTCGGCAAATCCATCGATGACATACCGCTGCTTTCGGCGATGGCCGACCGGGCGCTGACCTCGAACAAGGACGAGGGATCGCTGACCTTCGGCGCCGTCGATGGCTCCAGGCGCACGGTGAGCTTTGCGCGCATTGCCGACACCGGCACGCGCCTGCTCGTCAGCATCGACGAGGACAAGATCACGGCGGCAATCAAGAACGAGATCCGCACCGCCTATCTGCAGCTCGCCTTCGTCTGTCTCTTTGTGCTGCTCGGCGCGCTGATCGCCGCCGAAAAGCTGATCATCAAGCCGATCGAGATGCTCGCCGACATGGCCACCCGATTCGGCCAGGGCGACCGGTCGGCGCGCGCGGCGCGGACCCGCCTGCCATCCGAGTTCGTTCCGCTGGCGCGCGCCTTCAACGCGATGGCGGCGCAGCTCGCGCAACGCGAGCGCGAGCTGGTCGCGACCAACGATCGTCTCACCGTGATCGCCTCGATCGACATGCTCTCGGGCCTCGCCAATCGCCGCGGCTTCCAGAGCCGGCTCGATTTCGAATGGATGAAGGCGCAGCAATATGACTGCGACGTGTCACTCCTGATGATCGACGTCGATCACTTCAAGCTCTACAACGACACCTATGGTCATCCCGAGGGCGACGCCTGCCTGACGCGGCTCGGCGAGACGCTGTCCGGCATCGCCGCCGACACCATCGGTTTTGCCGGCCGTTATGGTGGCGAGGAGTTCTGCCTGCTGCTGCCCAATGTCGACGTCGAGCGCGCCAAGGAGATCGGCGAGCAGGTGCGCGCCGCGGTGCAGGCGCTCGCGCTACCTCATTGCACCTCGAGCCACAAGAACGTGACCGTCAGCGTCGGTGTCGCCTGCACACGCCCGAACGACGCGCAGCGGCCGGGCGATCTGATCGAGGCGGCGGATGCCGCGCTCTATGCCGCCAAGCACCGCGGCCGCAACACCGTGGTCGAGCACGGCTTTGTGCGCATCAACGACATGGTCGGTGGCGTGGCGATGGCGAGTTGATCGGCCGCCGGCGTCGGCGCGAGCAACTAGAGCTAGTCCTGGAAGTCGATCCCGCGCAGGATGATCCCCGACGGACTTCCTTCGAACTCCATGGCCAGGAATTTCCTGGCGGCGCGCTCTTCAATTCGGTCGCGCAGCCGCTCGAACTGGGCCTCGCGTTCGTTCGGCCTGGACCGCGCCAGGCCCTCCAGATCGTCCATGGCGGAGGTTGAGACGGCGCAGGGGATTTCCCGTTGGCCGTCCAGCATCGAGAATTGCACGACCATCCTGTCAAACTCGTAGCCGATGAGGCGTCCGCGTGTGAGCGTCACTTGGGTTACTCCTTCGACGGCGCCGGCGTCATTTGCCCGATCGCCGATGTACGCGCGTCGGGTTCGGTCAACCCTCGCGGCCGAGGCGCGCAAAGTCTTCCAATATGGCCGCGACGAGATCGCGATGATGACTGTCCTCAGGGGACAATCCTGCGGCATAGAGATTGAGGACGTAACGGGCCTTGGCGGCCGCTTCCGGCCAGGAGGTGGACCGCACCGTCAGAAGCTGGCTTTCGAAAACGGCCTGCCGATCCCGCAGGGTTCTCGCGTTGTTCTCAACGTCCGCCAGCGCGCGACGAAGGTCGGTCGCCTTCTGCGCGGCCATGCCACGGTGCTTGTCGAGATCGAGGGGTTCATCGGTCATTTTGGCGCACTCGCATCGATCCGCTGCGCATCCGCCAGATCGACCGATCCGATCGATATCATCTCGATCGCCATGCCGGTCTCCGCGCGAACCTCGATCATGGTCGCAACGCGCCGGAACGCGGCGAACGAAAGTCCTTCGATCATTTCTTCATCCGTGATCACCTCGTAGGATCCTGCGGGTAGAAGGCGATCGACGCCTCTGATCCGGAACGGATGTCTGAAGGTGACAGTCTCCCGTCGCGAGCGGAGCGTCATGACTGCCTTTCGCAAGCGGCGTGTGGCCGCTGCACCCGAAGCATGCGCCTTTTTGACCGGATTAGCCACCCTTTCCTGACCGGGACACCATCGCAGGGGAACCAGCGCGTTAGCGCTCGCTATCGGCGAACGATGAGCCTAGGGTCGCTGATCACCGCGCTTTTCACGGCTTCCATCGGTGACTGAGAGTCACCAACGCTCCCGCCGCATGGACAGGAGCGCGCGTTGTCTCGCAATCGCCTGAATGACTGGATCGTGCCGCCGGTGATCGTGCCGTTGCTGCTTTTGCTGTTCCTAGCTGCGGTGGTCCTCTGGCGTGTTTAGCGCGACGCGGCTGCAGTTCCTGGTCAGCGGAAACAATCAATTGTCCCGCATCAATATCAGCCGTTCAACGGCTGCAGAAGCGGTGAAGGGAAGCAAGAGAGCTGGTCGGGCGAGGTTACATGGACGTGCGTGTTTGCACGCCGCGCGGCCAGATCGTGCTGGCGGACGAATTCGATCAGCTCGACGGATAGCGCCGCGCCGAAAGCCCGTGGCGGCAAGACCTGCGAGGCCCGCAATGAACGCCAAACCCATGAAGACGGCCTATGAGCTCGGGGACATGATCGTCGAGCAGGCGATGACCCGCCACGGCCGATGGCCCGCGGGCATGACGCTGTTCGTGTTCGACGATGCCTATGGATGGGCCGCGAGCATCAGCCGGCCCCATTCGGAAGCTGACGGCGCCTATCGGAATTGCACGCTCGATCTGATCGCGGAGCTCGTGACCAAATTCGACCTGAAGGCGCCGCGCCTGTCGGGTCGGGGTTTTTGAGTTCAGGTGTCGTGCTGTGCGTCCAATTGGCTGAGATGCACCAGAGTGTTGCCGCAGCGACACGACGGGCAAAACACCTATTCTGTGTTTCAGAAACAATGCGTCATGTCCAGCCCTCTCCGCAAAAATAAATCTCTTTGCGAAAATCGGAACACAGGCGTATAACCATGCCCATCCCGCGCCCGCTACCGAGGGCGTATCGCGATCGTCACGACACGTGGTGCGGGCTGTGGTGGACGCGTAGGCGCACAGACGATGTGCGCTGACGCGTACGGTCAAGTCCCGTGGTCGTGATCCCCCGATGCTGGGATCAAGCGAATGAAGATGATTCATTCGCGACGGAGGCTAACAAGCCCGGTACTCCGGCGAGAGCGCGAAGTAAGCCGTAAAGCCATTGCGCAGGGAATGCCGGTCGTGTCGGCGTACCTGTACTGACTTGTGGGCGTTTTCCCTTTCAGCCCACGAGGCTTGCGGGTGCGGCCAGCGCCCGGCATTCCCTGCACCCTCTGTTTTCGAGGGTGGAAGTCGCAAAGCCCGGACGATCTGCGCCGCGGGAACGAGGACGCGTGCGTTTTCGTCATTGCGAGGAGCGATAGCGACGAAGCAATCCAGACTGTCTTCGCGCGGATGCATTCTGGATTGCTTCGCTTCCGCCTACGCGCAAGAGCGCTTCGGCGAACTCCTACCCGGCGTAGCTCGCGCAGCGAGCGTAGACGGGTCGCTCGCAACGACGGGGGCCATGGGACGCCGGAATGCGGGGAGGAATGGATTGAGGACGCATCGCCCCGAAATGACGAGCGGAAATTTACCCCGCTGCCCGCTCCGGCTCGAGCTCCCGCTCGGTCACCACGCGGTTGCGGCCCATCTTTTTGGCCTGATAGAGCGCGCGGTCGCAGCGATCGATCAGGTCCTCCATCGAACTCGCCGAGTTGGAACTGGCCGACCCCGATCGACACGGTGATGCCGGGCAAAGGCTCGCCGGTCGCGCGGCGGGTGATCTTGCATTCGGCGAGCGCGCGGCGGATGCGTTCGGCCGTCGCCGCACAAGTGGCGAGATCGGCGCCGGGGAGAACGGCGATCAGCTCCTCACCGCCGTAGCGCGCGGGAAGATCGGTGTCGCGCACACGCTCGCGCAGCACTTTCGCCACGAGCCGGAGCACCTCGTCGCCGACGCCATGGCCGAAACTGTCGTTGAAGCGCTTGAAGTGGTCGATGTCGATCAGGAGCGTGCTGAGCGGGTGATCGCGCTCCATGGCGTCCGCCTGCGCGCGACGGAAGAACTCGTCCAGCGCGCGGCGGTTGGCCAATCCGGTCAGCGTGTCGGTTCGCGCCCGTTCCTCCGACTGCGTCAGAGATTGACGGATCAAGTCGAGCTCGCGCGACTTCTCGGCGAACTGCGCCTCGAGTTTCGTCGCGCGCGTTGCGGCCTTACCGAGTTCATTCATCAAGGTCTCGACCAGGACCCGCGGATCGACGCCGGCCTCCGATTGACCGGCGACGTCGCTGATCGCCTGCATCTGCGTGCGGTTGTCGGCAATGGCCGTGTTGAGGAACTGCTTGGCCGACGTCAGCACCGTATGCAGTTGCTGGGAAACTTGATGGGCGACCGCTTCGTCGGCGCCTTTCGACCCGACATAGGTCGTATAGAGGTCGCGGTTGGTCGCTTTGTCGAACCTGCGCTTGTTGGCAACCAGAATGTCGATGGTGCGCTTGAGCTCGACCGGGGTACCGAGCGCGTATTTGAACCAGACGTGGAAATTGGCCGGCGTCGGCGGGACGCGTTGCTCGATGACGGCGCGCATGGCCTTTTCGGCCACCCCGGTCACGTATTCGAAGTCCAGCTGGTCGAATGCGTCGGCCAAGGGCGTGTGCGCTTGCTTCTCCGGGGGGTCGATCTTTTCTTGTTATTGGAGTGCGGAAGGTCTCATGAATTCGTTAAGTGCCTCTCAATTCTGCACGGTTTCGTGCAGTCCGGCGCCTCCGCGGGGCCCAGGAAGGGTGGGCCGGGTGCGCGCCCAAACCGTTGACCCCGCAGGCCCTTTTATGGCCTAGTCCGCCGTCCCCGAAACCCGGCGCGAATCCCGAAAAACCCTAGCGATTCCATGACTAGCGAACGTTACAACGCCCGTGAATCCGAGCCGCACTGGCAGGCCATTTGGGATGAAAAGTCGATCTTTTCCTCCAAAAACGACGATCCGCGGCCGAAATATTACGTGCTCGAGATGTTCCCCTACCCGTCCGGGCGCATCCATATCGGCCATGTCCGCAACTACACGCTCGGCGACGTGCTGGCGCGCTACATGCGCGCGCGTGGCTACAACGTGCTGCATCCGATGGGCTGGGACGCCTTCGGCCTGCCCGCGGAAAATGCCGCGATCGAGCGCAAGGTGGCGCCGAAGGCCTGGACCTACGACAACATCGCGGCGATGAAGAAGCAGCTGCGCTCGATCGGGCTATCGCTCGACTGGAGCAGAGAGTTCGCGACCTGCGATCCCGCCTATTACAAGCATCAACAGAAACTGTTCCTGGACTTCCTGAAGGCGGGGCTGGCCGAGCGCGAGAACCGCAAGCTCAACTGGGATCCGGTCGACATGACCGTGCTTGCGAACGAGCAGGTGATCGACGGCCGCGGCTGGCGTTCCGGCGCCATCGTCGAGCAAAAGGAAATGAACCAGTGGGTATTCAAGATCACGAAGTACTCGCAGGCGCTGCTGGACGCGCTCGACGGTCTCGACCGCTGGCCCGACCGGGTGAAGGTGATGCAGCGCAACTGGATCGGCCGCTCGGAAGGCCTGCTGATCCGCTTTGCGCTGGATGAAGCGACGACGCCCGCCGGCGAGAGCGAGCTGCGCATCTTCACCACGCGCCCCGATACCTTGTTCGGCGCCAAGTTCATGGCGCTCTCGGCCGATCATCCGCTGGCTCAGGCCGCCGCGGCGAAGAATCCCAAGCTCGCCGAGTTCATCGCCGAGATTAAACGGACCGGCACCGCGCAGGAGATC
The DNA here is from genome assembly GCA_963821965.1 of uncultured Alphaproteobacteria bacterium. GTDB lineage: Bacteria > Pseudomonadota > Alphaproteobacteria > Rhizobiales > Xanthobacteraceae > Bradyrhizobium. The sequence continues at coordinate 342,877 of CAWGFY010000010.1, read as the reverse complement.
ATCGACACCGCGGAGAAGCAGGGGTTCGACACCGGCATCCGCGCCATCCATCCGTTCGACCCGACCTGGAAACTGCCGGTCTATGTCGCCAACTTCGTGCTGATGGAATACGGCACCGGCGCGATCTTCGGCTGCCCGGCACACGACCAGCGCGACCTCGACTTCGTCAACAAATACGGGCTCGGCAACATTCCGGTGGTCTGCCCCGAAGGCCAGAACCCGAAGACGTTCGTGATCACGGATGTCGCCTATGACGGCGACGGCCGCCTGATCAACTCGCGCTTTCTCGACGGCATGACCATCGATCAAGCCAAGGAAGAGGTCGCCAAGCGGCTGGAATCGGAGACACGCGGCAATGCATCCGTCGGCGAGCGACAGGTGAATTTCCGCCTCCGCGACTGGGGCATCTCGCGCCAGCGCTTCTGGGGTTGCCCGATTCCGGTGATCCACTGCCCGAAATGCGACGTGGTGCCGGTGCCGGACAAGGACTTGCCGGTGCGGCTTCCGGAAGACGCCACTTTCGACCGACCGGGCAACGCGCTCGACCACCATCCGACCTGGAAACACGTCGCCTGCCCGAAATGCGGAGGCAAGGCCCTGCGCGAAACCGACACCATGGACACGTTCGTGGATTCGGCCTGGTACTTCGCGCGCTTCACCGATCCCTGGAACGAGAAGCAGCCGACCACGCGGGCGGTCGTCGACCGGCTGATGCCGGTCGATCAGTATATCGGCGGCATCGAGCACGCGATCCTGCATCTGCTCTATGCGCGTTTCTTCACGCGCGCCATGAAGGCGACGGGCCACATTGCTTACGACGAGCCATTCGCGGGCCAGTACGCGCAGGGCATGGTGGTGCATGAGACCTATCGCAAGGCGGACGGCACTTACGTGACGCCGGCCGAGGTGAAGATCGAGACCGGCGGCAACGGCCGCCGCGCGGTGTTGAGCGCGACCGGCGAAGAGGTCGCGATCGGCCCGATCGAGAAGATGTCGAAGTCGAAGAAGAACACGGTCGACCCTGATGACATCATCGCGACCTACGGCGCCGACGTCGCGCGCTGGTTCATGCTGTCGGACTCCCCGCCGGACCGCGACGTGATCTGGAGCGACGAGCGGGTGCAGGGCGCTTCACGCTTTGTGCAGCGGCTGTGGCGGTTGGTGAACGACTCCGCTGAGATAGCCAGGTCCGCGCCCGCGGCGCGGCCGGCAACGTTTGGCGCCGAGGCGATCGCCCTGCGCAAGGCCGCTCATGGCGCGCTCGACAAGGTCTCAGGCGGCATCGAGCGGATGCACTTCAACGTCTGCCTCGCCCATATCCGCGAGTTCAGCAACGCGCTGTCCGAGGTGCTGACCCGCGAAGGTCGGCCAGCGGCCGACTTTGGGCCGGACCTGGCCTGGGCGGTCCGGGAGGCCGGAACCATCCTGGTGCATCTGGTTGCCCCGATGATGCCGCATCTGGCGGAAGAATGCTGGCAGGTGCTGGGCCAGGCGGGTCTGATTTCGGAGGCCGGTTGGCCGCAAATCGAACGCGATTTGCTGGTTGAGGATAATGTAACGCTGGTGGTGCAGGTTAATGGCAAGAAGCGGGGTGATGTCACCGTGCCACGGACGGCCCAAAATCCGGAGATCGAGGCTGCCGTTCTGGCGCTCGATGCGGTAAAATCGGCTCTCGGGGGCAAGGTGGTGCGTAAGGTGATCGTGGTTCCCATGAGGATCGTAAATGTTGTCGGCTAGGACCCGCATCATTGCCCGGCTCGTCGCGGTCGCCCTGCTCGCGGCGCCGGCGGCCGGCTGTTTCACGCCGATGTATGCCGAGCATGCCGACGGCTCACCCGGTCTGCGCGAAAAGCTGATGGGCGTGGACATTCCGCCGACGGACAAGCCGAACGGCTCGCGCGAGGCCCGTATCGGCGTCGAGATCCGCAATGCGCTCGCCTTCAAGCTCTACGGCAATGCCACCGGCATGCCGCCGACCCATAAGCTGGTGCTGAAGTTCACGACCACCCGCGCGTCCCTGATTGTCGATCCCAACACCCAGCTGCCATCCAGCGAAAACTACGGCATCGACGCGCAGTTCAACCTGGTCGAGATCGCGACCAACAAGTCGGTGATGACCGGCACGACCTTCTCGCGCGTGACCTACGACATGCCGGGCTCGTATCAGCGCTTCGCCCGCTCCCGCGCCTTCCGCGACGCCGAGGACCGCGCCGCGCAGGAGATCGCCGAGAACATCCAGACCCGGATCGCCTCGTACTTTACGGCCGGCACTTAAGCGCATGATCCGGAAAAGTGGGCTCCGGTTTTCCGCAAAGATCATGCGCCAATAATAATGGTCGCGCTGCGCGGAAAAGACATCGACACGTTTCTGGCGCGGCCCGATCCGGCGCGTCCGATTATCCTGCTCTACGGTCCCGATGCCGGCTTGGTGCGCGAGCGCGCCGACGCGCTGCTGAAGAGCGCGGTCGACGATCCCAACGATCCGTTCTCGATGGTCAGGCTCGACGGCGACGAGCTCTCGGCCGAGCCCTCGCGGCTGGTCGACGAGGCGTTGACCGTGCCGCTGTTCGGCGGCCGCCGCGCCATCCGCGTGCGCGCCGGCGCGCGCAGCTTCGCCAGCGGCATCGACACGCTTGCCGAGATGGGCGTGAAGGATTGCCGCATCGTGATCGAGGCCGGCGAGTTGCGCCCCGAGAACGCGCTGCGCAAGGCCTGCGAGCGCGCCAGGACCGCGGTCGCGATCGGCTGCTATCCCGACGGCGAGCGCGATCTGGCGAAATTGATCGACGACGAATTGAAAATCGCGAGCCTGCGGATCGCGCCGGACGCCCGCGCCGCGCTGATGTCGCTGCTCGGCGGCGACCGCCAGGCCTCGCGCAACGAGCTGAAGAAGCTGACGCTGTTCGCTCATGGCGAGGGCGAGGTGACGCTCGACCATGTCATGACGGTGGTGTCCGACGCCTCCGATCTGAAGCTCGATCCGATCGTCGACGGCGCCTTTGCCGGCAGGCCCGAGCTGGTCGAGAGCGAATTTGCCAAAGCCATGGTGGCCGGCACCTATCCCGGCGTCATCATCATGGCGGCACAGCGCCATGCCGCATGGCTGCACAAGTCCGCGCTGACGGTGGCCGAAGGCACGCCGGCCTCGAGCGTGCTCGAGAGCGGTTTCCCGCGGCTGCATTTTTCGCGCAAGCCGATGGCCGAGATCGCCTTGCGCAATTTTTCGGTCGAGCGGCTCGCCGCTGTCATCGATCAGCTCGCCACCGCCGCCTTCGACATGCGCAAGCAGACTGCGCTCGCGTCCGCGATCGCGCAGCGCACGCTGTTGTCGATCGCGGTCAATGCGAAGCGGCGCGGGTAGTTGAGCACTATGCCTGCCACATCGTCATTGCGAGCGAAGCGAAGCAATCCAGACTGCCCCCGCGGGGATGGTCTGGATTGCTTCGTCGCTATCGCTCCTCGCAATGACGAGAGACAGAGATGTTTTGCTCAACCGCCCTTGGCCAATCGCTTCATCACGTCGTCGAGCTGCTCGAGGCTGCGGTAGCTGATCTGGACGGAGCCGCCGGGATCGCGGTGATGAATCGTAACGGCAAGACCGAGCGCGTCGCTGACGCGCTTCTCCAGCGCGAGCGTGTCGGCGTCCTTGGCCTTGCCGCCGCCCCTCGCCTTCTGCGGTTTGCGCTCGGGCACGCCCTCCTCATGCGCGAGCTGCCTCCGCCTGCCGCACGGTGAGCCCTTCCGCGACGATCTTCTTTGCCGCCGCCACCGGATCGGGCACGCCGATCAGTGCGCGCGCGTGCCCCGCCGACAATTTGCCGGAGGCGATCAGCGCCTGCACCTCGGCCGGCAGTTTCGTCAGCCGCATCATGTTGGCGACATGGCTGCGGCTCTTGCCGACGATCTTCGCGATGTCTTCCTGGCTGCGTTTGAACTCGTCCGCGAGCGCGTGATAGCCCTGCGCCTCTTCCAGCGCATTGAGGTCTTCGCGCTGCACGTTCTCGATGATCGCGAGCTGCAGCGCGTCGCTGTCGTTGACGTCGACCGGGACGATCGGCACCTCGTGCAGGCCGGCGGCCTGCGAGGCGCGCCAGCGCCGCTCGCCGGCGATGATCTCGAAACGGTCGTGCGTGCCCTTCACCGGACGCACCACGATCGGCTGGATCACGCCGTGCTGCTTGATCGAGGCAGCGAGCTCCGCAAGCTCGGCTTCGGAAAAATCGCGGCGCGGATTGCGCGGGTTGGGTTTGAGAAATTCGATCGGCACCTTGCGCTGCGCGCGCGGCCGGTCGACATGCGCCGCCTCGCCGCCGACATCGCCGATCAGACTTGCAAGACCGCGGCCCAGTCGCGAACGCGCTTCGTCGGCCATCGCCAGCTCCCTTGGATTCACGTGCACCACTCCAGATGATTGTTGTTCTTCGAGACCGGCGTGGCGCCGAAATTTCAATGCGTCCGCAACTCGCGCTCGCGCTGGATCACTTCGGTGGCGAGCTTGAGATACGCTTCGCTGCCGACGCATTTGAGATCGTAGACCAGCACCGGCTTGCCGTAGGACGGCGCCTCCGAGATGCGCACGTTGCGCGGGATCATGGTCTTGTAGACCTTGGCTGCCCATGAACTGGCGGACGTCCGCGACGACCTGGTTCGACAGATTGTTGCGGGAGTCGAACATGGTCAGCACGATGCCGTGGATCGACAGGTTCGGATTGAGCGTCGCGCGCACCTGCTCGACCGTCTGCAGCAGTTGCGACAGACCTTCGAGCGCGAAGAACTCGCATTGCAGCGGCACCAGGATCGCATCCGACGCCGCCATCGCATTGACCGTGAGCAGGTTGAGCGACGGCGGGCAGTCGATCAGCACATAGGTGTAGTCGGTCTCCGGCGTGGCGTTGGTGTTGAGCGCCGCGATCGCGTCGCGCAGCCGGAAGGCGCGGCCGGGCGTGGTGCCGAGCTCGAGCTCGAGGCCGGACAGATCCATGGTCGAGGTCGCGATGTGCAGGCGCGGCACCGCGGTCGGCACCACCGAGTCGCGCAGCGGCGCTTCGCCGACCAGCACGTCGTAGGTCGAGCATGTTGCGGCTGCGGCGATCGATGCCGAGACCGGTCGAGGCATTGCCCTGCGGATCGAGATCGACGATCAGCACGCGCTCGCCGATCGCCGCCAGCGCCGTGCCGAGATTGATCGCGGTCGTGGTCTTGCCGACGCCGCCCTTCTGGTTGGCGAGCGACAGGATGCGCGGATGGCCGGGCGGATTCGACACCCTATCTTCTTGATAAAGATTGATCAATTACGCTCATGGCGATCGCCACCTGTTGCGGAAGTCTTAGCGCCGCTCGATACGGTCGAGTTCGACGATCCAGCCCTGTCCGCCCGTCAGGCTGGAATGAAGATTTGGCTTGATATTCCAATATTTAGTAGCTTCGGTCAATTCTGCCTCAACATCTTGACCCTTGAGAAACAGCGCCTTTGCACCCTTTCGTCACCAAGGGCTCCGCAAAACCGATCAGTTGATGTAGCGGAGCCAGCGCGCGCGCGGTCACGCAATCGATGGGAGCCGGCATGCTATCCACAATATCCTCGATTCCCGTCGGCATGGACGATTCCCGGCGCCGACGTGATTCGCAATGCCTCGCGCAGAAACGCCGCCTTCTTGTCGATTGCGCTCGACCAGATGGACCATCGCCCCCGGCGTCTCCGCCAGCGCGCAGGCGAGCACGATACCGGGGAAGCCGCCGCCGCTGCCGAGGTCGACCCAGGTCTTGGCGGTCGGCGCGAGCGTCAGAAGCTGCAGCGAGTTGGCGACGTGCCGGGTCCAGAGATGCGGGAGGGTCGAGGGCGCGACCAGATTGGTCTTGGCCTGCCATTCCCGGAGGAGGTCGAGATAGCGATCGAGCCGCGCTTCTGTTTCACGTGAAACGGGGATCAGCGCCAGCGCCTCAGCCTTGTCGGAGTGCTCTTGCAGCTGGCTGTCCCAAGCGGTCGCTCGTTTCACGTGAAACGCCATCAGGCGATCGCCTTGCGTCTTCCGCGCCTCGCGGCGAAGATAGGCCGCGAGAATGCCGAGCGCAGCCGGCGTCATGCCGTCGATCCGGCCCGCCTGCCCCACCGTCCAGGGTCGCGCCCGCTCGAGCTTGCCGCGGACCTCGTTCGAAAGGCCCGGCACCAAAGCGTAGTCGATATCGCCGAGCACCAGACCCTCGTCGCGGCGGAAGGCGTCGACATCGGCGGTCTGGCGCTTGAGATAGACGTCGTACTTGGCGTCGATCTCAAGATGGACGGCGATCGCGGGGTCAATGGCCGACAGCTCCGGCCAGATCGCCCGGACCTCGGTCCAGCCGACTTCCGGGTAAGCCAGCAGCTCAAAGGCCGAGCGGCGCTGGCCGTCCCGGTTCAGCGCCAGCCCGTACTTGCCGGCCTCGTTCGGGGTCAGGGTCAGCGACTTCGCGAGCCGCTTCGCGTTCTGCAGCGCGGTCATCTTGGCCGCGTGACGTGCCCGGCGGGTCTCCCCGACACAGCCGAGCGCGATGCCCTTGTCGGTCAGGCGCTGGTCGGCATTGTCCGCCCGAAGCGTCAGGCGGTACTCGGCGCGCGAGGTGAACATCCGATACGGCTCGGTGATCCCCCGTGTCACGAGGTCGTCGATCATCACCCCGAGATAGCCGTCGGCACGGTCGAACACGATCGGCGCCGCCCCGCTAGCGGCCAGTGCCGCGTTGAGCCCGGCCACCAGCCCCTGGGCGGCGGCCTCCTCATAGCCGGTCGTGCCGTTGATCTGGCCGGCCAGGAAAAGCCCGCGCAGCCGCCTGGTCTCAAGGGTCGGATCGAGCTCGCGGGGATCGACGTGGTCGTATTCGATGGCGTAGCCCGGCCGGACCATCCTCACCCGCTCCAGTCCCGGGATCGAAGCCAGGATCGCGAGCTGAACCTCCTCCGGCAGCGAGGTCGAAATGCCGTTGGGATAGACCGTGGTGTCGTCGAGCCCTTCCGGCTCCAGGAAGATCTGATGGCCGTCGCGGTCGCCGAACTTGACGATCTTGTCCTCGATCGAGGGGCAATAGCGCGGGCCGGTGCTCCTGATCTGACCCGAATACATCGGCGAACGATGCACATTGGCCCGGATCACCTCATGGGTGGCGGCCGTGGTGCGGGTGATGCCGCACTGGATCTGCGGCGTCGTGATCCGGTCGGTCATGACCGAAAACGGCTCTGGCGGATCGTCGCCGGGCTGCATTTCGACTGCGCCCCAGTCGATCGTGGTGCCGTCGAGCCGCGGCGGTGTCCCGGTCTTGAGCCGCCCGAGCGTGAAGCCGGCGTGCTCGAATGACTTCGAAAGCCCCATCGCGGGAGCCTCGCCGACCCGTCCGGCGGGCCAATTCCTCTCGCCGAGATGGATCAGACCACGGAGGAAGGTGCCGGTGGTGACCACGATCGCGCCGGTCGAGAACGCACGGCCGTCGACCAAGCGAATGCCGGTGACTTGGCCGTCCGAAACGATCAGCTCGTCCGCCTCGCCTTCGATGACCACGAGATTGGCGGTCTCACGGATCGCGGCCTGCATGGCAGCCGCGTAGAGTTTGCGGTCGGCTTGGGCGCGCGGACCGCGGACCGCCGGACCCTTGCGGCGATTCAGCACCCGGAACTGGATGCCGCCGGCATCCGCGACCCGGCCCATCAAGCCGTCCATGGCGTCGACCTCGCGGACCAGATGGCCCTTGCCGAGACCGCCGATCGCCGGATTGCAGGACATCGCGCCGATGGTCGCAAACCGATGTGTGACCAGCGCGGTCCTGGCACCCATACGCGCCGACGCAGCTCGCGGCCTCGCAACCGGCGTGGCCGCCGCCGATGACGATGACGTCGAATGATTCTGGGCTGCCGGTCATGGCGGCGACTTCTATCGCGGGATGGCGAAGCCCGAAAGACGTTTCACGTGAAACGTGGGAAATTCGGCCCTTGGCCAGCCCTGTTTCACGTGAAACAACGGAACTCGCTGCCGCCGGAACCTCCATTTTTCACGTGAAACACTCCGTTAACCATAATTGTTAACGCCGCGGTAATCGGTTGAACGAAGGAATAGCGCTACTTTCCAATACAGAACTCACGGAAGATCACATCGAGAATGTCCTCGACATCGACTTGGCCGAGCAGCCGACCCAAAGCATAGGCCGCGGACCGCAAATCTTCCGCGGCGAGCTCCTCGCCGTTCCCGATTACCTCAATGCTGCGACGCAACGAAGCTGCCGCCTGTTCGAGCACGTCGCGCTGACGCTGCCGGCCGATCAGCCCTGCCTCGGCTGACCCGAAAAACTCCTGCGCGTAGCTGACCAAGGCCGCGATCAAATCCGCGAGACCGTCGCCGCGGCTTGCCGAGATCGCGAACACCGACCCGCTTCGCCGCGGCGCGCTCGCCGAGTCCAGATCGATCTTGTTGCGCACGATCCAAGTCGGAGCGTCGCTTGCGCTCGGTTTCGCGCCATCGGCATCGGTGAGCCAGAGCACAAGATCAGCTTCTGCGGCACGCGCCCTCGCGCGACGCACGCCCTCCTGCTCCACGGGATCGTCGGTCTCGCGGATGCCCGCGGTGTCGATGACCGTCACCGGATAGCCGTCGAGATCGAGCTGTGCCTCGATGATGTCGCGCGTGGTGCCGGCGTGCGGCGAGACGATCGCGACCTCGCGCCGTGCGAGCTGATTCATCAGCGTGGACTTGCCGACATTCGGCGGACCCGCAATCGCAACCACGAGCCCATCGCGCAACCGTTCAGTTCGGCCCTGTGCCGCAAGCACTTCTGTGATTTCGCCAAGCAACGTTTTGACCTTGGCCAGCGCCGGCGCGATCAATTCAGAAGGTACGTCGCCTTCGTCGGAGAAGTCGATGCCGGCTTCGATCAGCGCGGATGCTTCGATGATCTGCGCGCGCCAATGCCGCGCCTTGTCGCCGAGCAGACCCTTGAGTTGGCGCAGCGCCTGGCGGCGCTGACGATCGGTGTCAGCATGAATGAGATCGTCGAGGCCTTCGGCTTCGGTGAGATCGAGCTTGCCGTTCTCGAACGCGCGTCGCGTGAACTCGCCGGGCTCGGCCGCGCGGACATTCCCGATTCCCGACAGCGTAGCGAACAATGAGGCGAGCACCGCGCGTCCGCCGTGGACGTGAAACTCGGCGACGTCCTCGCCGGTCGCGCTTGCGGGCTCCGGAAACCAGAGCACGACGGCATCATCGATCGGCTGGCCGCCGGCGTCGCGAAGCAGCGCGCGGGAGGCAATTCGCGGCGTCGGAATTTTCCCGGCCAGCAGTTCCAGCGCAGCGCCGGCCGCGGGGCCGGATACCCGCACGACAGCGATCGCACTCGGCGGCTGTCCCGATGAGAGGGCAAAGATGGTCTGATCGCGCGGGTGCATCGGCCTAATAGTGCGGCCGCCGTTGAAACGGCAATGTTATTTGCAGCACCAAGTGTTGCTGCGATGCAGCAATTGCGCAAATGCTGCAGTCCCCGCCGCAGCAAACGCCGCAAAAAGAAAGGACGCCCGTTTAGGCGCCCCATCTCGAAGCCGCATTGGCTTTATGTGTTCATCGACTCGAAGAACTCGGCATTGCTCTTGGTGCTGCGGAGCTTGTCGAGCAGGAAGTCGATCGCGTCCATCGTGCCCATCGGATTGAGGATGCGGCGGAGCACGTACATTTTCTTCAGCACTTGCGGATCGGTGATCAGTTCTTCCTTGCGGGTGCCGGAGCGCGAGATGTCGATCGCCGGGAAGGTGCGCTTGTCCGAGACCTTGCGGTCGAGAATCAGCTCCGAGTTGCCGGTACCCTTGAACTCTTCGAAAATGACTTCGTCCATGCGGCTGCCGGTATCGACCAGCGCGGTCGCGATGATCGTGAGCGAGCCGCCCTCTTCGATGTTGCGCGCGGCGCCGAAGAAACGCTTCGGCCGCTGCAACGCGTTGGCGTCGACACCGCCGGTCAACACCTTGCCGGATGACGGCACCACGGTGTTGTAGGCGCGGCCAAGCCGCGTGATCGAGTCGAGCAGGATCACGACGTCGCGGCCGTGCTCGACAAGGCGCTTGGCCTTCTCGATTACCATCTCGGCGACCTGCACGTGACGCACCGCCGGCTCGTCGAAGGTCGATGAGACGACCTCGCCCTTCACCGAGCGCTGCATGTCCGTGACTTCCTCGGGCCGCTCGTCGATCAGCAGCACGATCAGATAGCAGTCGGGATGATTGGCGGTGATGGAGTGCGCGATGTTCTGCATCAGCACGGTCTTGCCGGTGCGCGGCGGCGCGACGATCAGCGCGCGCTGGCCCTTGCCGATGGGCGCGACGATGTCGATCACCCTTGCGGACAAGTCTTTTCTGGTGGGGTCGTCGATTTCCATACGAAACCGCTGATTGGGAAACAGCGGCGTGAGGTTGTCGAAATTGACCTTGTGCTTGGCCTTTTCCGGATCCTCAAAATTCAGCGTGTTGACTTTCAACAACGCGAAATAGCGCTCGCCTTCCTTGGGGCTGCGGATATGGCCTTCAATGGTGTCGCCGGTGCGCAGACCGAAGCGGCGGATCTGCGATGGCGAGACGTAGATGTCATCCGGTCCTGCCAGGTAGTTCGCATCGGGCGAACGGAGAAAGCCGAAACCGTCGGACAGCACTTCGACGACGCCTTCACCGACGATATCGGTCTCGGCTGCCGCGAGCTGCTTGAGAATTGCAAACATCAGCTCCTGCTTGCGCATGGTGCTGGCGTTTTCGACCCCGTTCTCCTCCGCAAACGAAACGAGTTCCGCCGGCGTCTTGGATTTGAGGTCTTGGAGTTTGATTTCCCGCATTGGGGGTGGTCCTGTGGAGTATCTTCGAGGAGGGGTGCGAGGTGGCTTCAGGAAAAGCGGACGCGAAAAAAGAGGTCCGCAAGCTCAAAGCAAGGAAAGCGCCCTGAAACCTGATGCGGCGGCCGGCTCAAACCGGAACGCAACGACATCCGCCTGCGTGGGGTGGGATAAGCTCAATATAGAAAAACGCTCCGCTTTCCGCAAGCAGCGTAAAAGTCACACTCTCATCAGGAAAACGGTTTGACGACCGTGCAAATGACGATCAGGATCATCAAAATCGTCGGTACTTCATTGATAATACGGTAGAATCTCTGGCTGCGTGAATTCCGCTCGGTGGCGAATTCCTTAACGCAACGGGCAAAAAAGCCGTGGACGCCCGAGAGGATCAGAACCAGCAGAAACTTCGCGTGAAACCACGGCGCCGAATACCAGTGGCCAGATCCGACCAGATAGAGACCAGCGAGCCAGGTCACGATCATCGCGGGGTTGATGATCGCTCGCAGCAACCGCCGTTCCATCACCTTGAAAGTTTCGGACTGCTTCGAGCCGCGTTCCGCCTCGCAGTGATAAACGAACAACCGCGGCAGATACAGCATGCCCGCCATCCAGGAAATGACCGCGATCACGTGCACCGCCTTGATCCATTCATACATTGGCGCGGTCCATCAGCTTTCTTGAGAACTCATCGGATCGATCTGGGCTGAGACCTATCCGTAGAGCAAGCCTTCTCTAAAAGAATCTTAAATTCTTAAGGTTTGAGTCTTTCTTGTCGGTGGATTGTGATCGCACAAGACAGACCAAGTGAAGACGGCCCTTGTTCACATCCCTCAACATTGTTGGAGCGGTCTTGGTCGAACCCGATAATGCCGTCAGATTCAGATGCTTGGGCAAATGCGCCGGCAGCTTATGCAGAGACAAGTCCACATAACCCCAGTATCATTGAAAACGGGAGCCGGAGTTTTCCTTTTGTGAGGCAATGTGAAGAAATGACGGGTTATCCCGGATCGGACAAACCGGCCGCTATTTCCATCACCGACTCACACAGGGATTCACAGGACATACAGGGTGCCGACGTCAGGTAATTACTTTCACCTTCATTTGGTTTCCGACTCGACCGGCGAAACGCTGATCACCGTGGCGCGCGCCGTTGCGGCCCAATACGCCAATATCACGCCCGTGGAACACGTCTATCCGCTGGTGCGGAGCCAGAAGCAGCTCGACCGGGTGCTCGACGAGATCGAGGAATCGCCCGGGATCGTGCTGTTCACCCTGCTGGAAAAGGATCTGGTTCAGAAGCTCGAGAGCAAGTGCAAGGACATCAATGTTCCGAGCCTGTCGATCATCGGACCGGTCATGCATCTGTTCGAGGCCTATCTCGGTGCGTCGACCACGGGGCGCGTGGGCGCACAACACGTGCTCAACGCGGAATATTTCAAGCGTATCGATGCGCTGAACTACACGATGTTGCATGATGACGGTCAGCATGTCGAAGGGCTGGAGGATGCCGACGTCGTGCTGGTCGGCGTGTCCCGTACCTCGAAGACACCGACGTCGATCTACCTCGCCAATCGAGGCGTCCGCACCGCCAATGTTCCGCTGGTGCCGGGCATTCCCCCGCCGCATCAACTTGAGCATCTGACGAAGCCGCTGGTGGTGAGCCTGCATGCGACGCCGGAACGGCTGATCCAGGTGCGGCAGAACAGACTGCTCAGCATCGGCGCCGGACCCAGCAACGAAGAGTATATCGATCGCCAGGCGGTGACGGACGAGGTCTCCTATGCCAAGCGGCTCGCTGCGAAGTTCGACTGGCCGCAGCTCGACGTGACGCGGCGTTCGATCGAGGAAACCGCCGCCGCGATCCTGAAACTCTATGCCGACCGGCAGCGGCATCGGCTCGCGGAATAGCATGACGCTCTGGCGCGGATCGAAGGCGTTGATTCTGGCGTCGCAAAGCGGCGCGCGGAAAATGCTGCTGGCCAATGCCGGACTCGCGTTCGAGGTGGTTCCTGCAGATATCGACGAGCGGACGATTCAGGAAAAGTCAAAGATCGAGGCGCCGGACGAAATCGCTCGCCTCCTCGCGCGGGAGAAGGCGCTGTGGGTCTCACAGCGGAGAGCCGGACACCATGTCATTGGCGCCGACCAGACCCTGGCGTTAGGCGATCGTCTCTTCAACAAGCCGGGCAACCGTGCGGCGGTAGCCGAACAAATCCGTGCCCTGTCCGGACAGACCCACGCGCTGCATTCGGCGATTGCGGTCGCGCTTGACGGGAAGGTCATGTTCGAGACGGTCGCGGTTGCCAGAATGACGATGCGCTCGCTCAGCGAAGCCGACATCGCAGCTTATCAGGATGCGGCCGGAGAGGCCGTGACCCAAAGCGTCGGTGCCTACCAGCTCGAAGGCTTGGGAATTCATTTGTTCGAGCGACTCGAAGGCGACCATTCCACCATTCTGGGCCTGCCGCTCTTGCCCTTGCTCGGCTTTCTGCGTAGCCAGCATTTGCTCGCGCTGTGAGCACGGACCACCGCAAATGCTGATCCTTGGTTTGACAGGCTCCATCGGAATGGGAAAGTCCACCACCGCCAAGCTGTTCGCGGAGGCTGGCGTGCCCGTCTACGACGCCGACGCCACCGTGCACGAACTCTATGAGGGCGAAGCGGCGCCGGCGATCGAAGCCGCCTTCCCCGGCACCACATCGAACGGCAAAGTCGACCGCGCCAAATTGTCGGCGCGCGTCGTGCATGACCCTGCGGCGATGAAGCAGCTCGAGCAGATCGTGCATCCCATGCTCGGGGCGTCGCGCCAGAAATTCTTTGCGGATGCGGAAGCCACCGGCGCGCCGGTTGTCCTGGTGGACGTGCCGCTGCTGTTCGAGACCGGCGGCGAGAAGCGTGTCGATGCGGTGGTGGTGGTGACGACGTCTCCGGAACTTCAGCGTGAGCGGGTACTTGCGCGCGGCACCATGGATGACGAAAAACTCAATTCCATCCTGACGCGGCAGATACCCGACGCCGAAAAGCGCAGGCGTGCCGATTTCGTCGTGGATACCTCCCATGGACTTGATCCGGTGCGGGCGCAAATCAGGGACATTCTGGCCGCAGTCGTTAAGATGCCGCAGCGGCGAACCTGATTCGCCGCAACTCGTCGGCAAAGAGCTCATGCGCGAAATCGTTCTCGATACCGAAACCACTGGCCTCGATCCCCTGCGCGGCGATCGTCTGGTCGAAGTCGGCTGTGTCGAGCTGCTCAACCGCATGCCGACGGGGCAGACCTTTCACCGCTACATGAATCCCGAGCGCGAGATGTCGGCCGAGGCCTTCGCGGTGCACGGGCTCTCGACCCAGTTCCTTTCCGACAAGCCGTTCTTCCACGAGGTGGTCGACGAGTTCCTGGAGTTCATCGGCGATGCGCCGCTCGTCATCCATAACGCGTCTTTCGACATCAGCTTCATCAATGCCGAGCTCGACCGCATCAAGCGGCCAGCGATCCCGCGCGACCGGCTGGTCGACACGCTGCTGCTGGCGCGGCGCAAGCATCCCGGAGTGTCGAACCGGCTCGACGATCTCTGCTCGCGCTACGCGATCGACAATTCCCACCGCACCAAGCACGGCGCGCTGCTCGACGCCGAGCTCCTGGCCGAGGTCTATGTCGACCTGATCGGCGCGCGGCAGTCGGTACTGGTGCTGGCGACCGAGACCATGGAGATCCGTGTGGGCGTGGCAGGCGAGATACCGCGCCGGCAGCGGCCGGTGCCGCTGATTCCGCGAGTGAGCGACGCCGACCGCGAGGCGCATTGCGCCTTCATCGCCACGTTGGGTGACAAGCCGATCTGGAATGAATATTTGGCGGCCAGCCGGGGAGCTTGAGCCTAGCTCGGCTTGGCCGGCGCGGGCTGGTTGGCAGCCGCCTGCCGCGCCATGTTCTGCCGGTACAGCCCGACGAAATCCACGGGGTCGAGCATCAGCGGCGGGAAGCCGCCGTCGCGCACGGCGGTGGCGATGATCTCGCGCGCGAACGGGAACAGCAGCCGCGGGCATTCGATCAGGAGCATCGGCGACAGCTGCTCCTGCGGGATGTGGAGCAGGCGGAACACGCCGCCATAGACCAGCTCGAACTGGAACATCTTCTTGCCGGCGTTCTCCGCCTTGCCTTCGATGGTGATGGTCACCTCGATAGTCGTTGTCGGCCGACCTTGTTGGCGCCGACATTGATCTGGATGTTGATCTGCGGCGGCTGCGCCTGGGGAGCCAGCGAGCCCGGCGCGTTCGGATTCTCGAACGACAGGTCCTTGGTATATTGCGCCAGCACGTTGAGCTGGGGAGGAGCGCCCTCGGGCGGGCTGCCGTTGCCATTGGTCATGAAATGTCTCCTCGCCAAAAACCCTTGTCTCGGGGCGAGTGGCTAACATAGCCCCGCCTTGTTCTACAAGGCGTCGGCCAATGGCTCAGGTCCGGAGCCGTGCGGGACGACGAAACCGGCCAGATTCACATCGTATATGATTGATTACGGGCCTTTTCCGGACGCATCGGGTTTCCCCTTAACCCAAAAAGGCGCTACACTTCACCGCAGCCGAAAGATGCCATTGGCCGGGCAAGATTTCGTGCCTACATCCTGCGGACCTATTCGATGATGTAGCATTCAGCCGCTCCGTGGGTAAAAGGGAACGCTCGACCACCGGACCCGTTGCCGGCTGAGACCAGAAAGCAGACACGTGGACATCTACACCATCATCTTCCTTGCGTTGGCGGTCTTCATTTTCCTGCGCCTGCGCAATGTGCTGGGCCAGCGCACCGGCAGCGAGCGGCCGCCGTTCGATCGCGCCGCCCGCAACGCCGTTCCGGGCGGGAACGACAACAACGTCGTTCCGATCCCGGGAAAGGTGATCGACCAGGCGCCGCTGGCGCCGACCGCCGAGGTGGCGCCGCGCAACCGACCGCTGGAAGGACCTCGCCGAGTCCGGCTCTTCGCTGGCGCAGGGGCTCGATGCCATTGTGGCGCGCGACTCCTCCTTCGATCCCAAGCATTTCCTTTCGGGCGCGCGCAGCGCCTACGAGATGATCGTGCTGGCGTTTGCCAATGGCGATCGCCGCGCGTTGCGCGACCTGTTGTCATCCGAAGTGTTCGACAGCTTCGAGACGGTCATGCGGGACCGCGAGAAGTACGAACAGAAGACCGAGACGCGCTTCGTCTCGATCGACAAGGCCGAGCTGGTCGGCGCCGAGCTGCGCGACCGCATGGCGCAGCTTACCGTCCGGTTCGTGTCGCAGATGATCTCCGTCACCCGCGACAAGGCCGGCACGATTGTCGATGGCAACCCGGACAAGGTGGCCGACATCACCGATGTCTGGACCTTTGCCCGCGACGCCACCTCACGCGATCCGAACTGGAAGTTGGTTGGCACCGGAAGCGCCCACTGATTTGAGATTTCGCAGGCGGTTCGTCGCGGGGTTATGTGTCACCGTAGGCGTGCTGTCGCTGGTGCCGCTTGCCGAATTGGCGGCGCGGACGTACCGCTCCCGCCACGCCGCTCCACCTCATGCGCCGGTCATCGTGCCCCGCGCCATTCCCTATCCGCAACTCGAGCTGCCGCTCGCGATCAATGGCAGTCAGTATTTGCCGCTGGCCTGGTCCGACATTCCAGGCTGGAGCGAGGACGATCATCTCGCCGCGTTCCAGACGTTCCGCGCAAGCTGTAAGCCCATCGTGGCGCAAGATGCAGCCGCGGTCCCGGCGGATTCGCGGGCGCTCGGTGCGTCGCTGCGCGATCCCTGCCGCGCCGCGCGGTCGACCGAGATGTCCGATGGCGCCAAGGCGCGCGCTTTCTTCGAGCAGAATTTCACGCCGCTGAAAATCTCGCGGCTCGGCGAGGGCGACGGCTTCGTCACCGGTTATTACGAGCCGGTCATCGAGGGATCGCGGGAGGCGAACGAGGTCTACAACATACCGGTCTACCGGCGTCCCTCGAACCTGTTCGTGAAGGGTTTTAACCAGGCCTCACCGGATTTGCCGAACAAGGGGCCGGTCTATCGCAAGATCGGCCGCCGCAAGCTCGTGCCCTATTACGACCGCGCGCAAATCGAGGATGGCGCGATCGAGCAGCGCGGGCTGGAAATCTGCTGGCTGAAGAGCCAGACCGATCTGCTGTTTGCGCAAATCCAGGGTTCGGCGCGGGTGCAGCTCGGGGACGGCTCGACCGTCCGCATCAATTACGATTCCTACAACGGTTATCCCTATACGCCGGTCGGACGCATCCTGATCGACCGCGGCATCATCCCGAAAGAGCAGATGTCGATGCAGAAGATCAGGGAGTGGATGGAAGCCAATCCCGCCGACGCCGACGAGGTACGGCGACAGAACCGCTCCTACATCTTCTTCCGCGAAGTGCCGCTCTCCGACAAGGACGAGGCGGTCGGTGCGCAGGGCGTGCCGCTGACGCCGGGCCGCTCGATTGCGGTCGACAGGTCGCTGCATGTCTATGGCACGCCGTTCTTCATCCAGGGCGAGTTGCCGATCGACTCGGCCACCGCGAAGACGCCGTTCCACCGGCTGATGATCGCGCAGGACACCGGCTCCGCGATTGTCGGGCCCGCGCGCGCCGATCTCTATTTCGGCGCCGGCCCTGACGCCGGCAAGGTGTCCGGACGGCTGCGCCACAACATGCGCTTCGTCATGCTGGTGCCGAAGAGCCTCGACCCCGCCGATCGGGCGCACAAGCTGCCGCTCCCGGATCCGCGGCCGTCGGCCGAGATCGCAAAACTGTTTCCGCAGACGCCGCCCGCAAAGGATGCGGCCAAGGATCAGGCCGCTGCGCCACCCGCGCCGTCCGCGGTCGCGCAGGCGGGGACCACTGGCGCAGCGATTGTCCCGCACGTGCCTTTGCCGGAAGCACGGCCGGCGACCGCGCCGGTGCGCCCGCTGCGCCACTTCAGGCGCGACCGCGCTATCAGATGAAGCGGCCGCCGATCCTGCCGGATTTGTCTGCGCCGGCGCGCGGCCGGCGTCATCTCAGCGAGGAGGAACGCACGCTTTGGGAAAGCGTCGCGCGGCAGGTCAAGCCGCTGCGCAAGAAGCCGCGCGTCGGCAAGACTGCGGCGCCGGCGTCGGAGACGCCAGCGATGAGACCCGCGCCGCCGCCCCGGCCAGTTCCATCGAGTTCGGCGCCCAAGCCCAGCAAACCGGCGGTGCCGCCGCTGGCCCCGCTGGGACGGCGTGAACGCACGCGGCTTTCAAGAGGCCGCAGCGAGATCGACGCAAGGCTCGATCTGCACGGCATGACGCAAACGCGCGCCCACCGAACCCTGCTCGGCTTCCTGCAACGCGCGCATCATGATGGCTTCACCTTCGTGCTTGTCATCACCGGCAAGGGCGTCGCCGGCGATGCCGAGCGCGGCGTGCTGCGCCGGCAGGTACCGCAATGGCTGAGCCTGCCGGAATTTCGCGCGCTCGTGGTCGGTTTCGAGGAAGCGCATGTCGGCCATGGCGGCGAAGGCGCGCTCTACGTGCGTATCAGACGCGCGCGATAGCATGATCCCGGAAAAGTGGGCACCGGTTTTCCGTAAGGATCATGCTCATTAAAAAGGCCGGACGATTCCGACGCGCGGGATCAGGGTCACGATCCAGCCGAAAGCCTGGGTCTTGCGATCGTCGTCGGTGAGCGGCGGCACCTCGGCGGCGGGCAACGTCTTCACCGCGTGCAGCAGCAGGAACATGCACACCGCCCAGTTCGAGACCCATCGTGAATAGTCGAATACGATGGCGAACATGATGAGATAGCCGAGGCTGACGCCGGTCAATCCTGCGATGACGATGCGCCAGTGCCATTCGTTGTTCAATGCGCGGATCGACTCCGCAAAATATCGCCACACCGGCGTATGCAGCCAGATCAGCAGCGCGAACATGGGCAGCCCAAGGAGATTGTGGGGTAGCCAGGCCCAGGTGTCGCTGATCTCCTTCGACAGCGGCTGGTACCAAATGTAGCTGAAACTCAAGAGCTTGGTCAGCGACGGATCGGCCATCCGGCTTTGCAAGTAACGGACGAACTCGGCTTCCGGGATCGGCATCGTTCCCCAGAATTGGGCGGCAAAGAACAGCGCGCCAAGCGCCAGCACGGCGGCGACGCCGATACTGACGTTTGCCCGCGTGATGCCCGCGACAAGATAATGCCTGATGACCACGATCACGATGATGGCCGGCACATACATCAGGAGATGGATGTGGTGGATCAGGATCAGGATGATCGAGAAAAGTGCTGCGAGGAGCACGAAGAGAATTGAGCGTGCTGGCACCAGCAGCAGGAGGATTGCGAACAGACAGCCATAGATGTCGAAATGACCGAGAGTGTGCATGAAATTCTTCAGGAAGAACGGTGAACCGGCGATCAAGACAAACAGCGGCAGGTGTTTTGCATCGAGCCCGAAGGTCCGCCGGAACAGTTGAACGAACAGGCCGAGCGTGACGAGCCACGTGGCGCCGGCCAGCGCGAATACCAGCCATACCGGTACCTTCGCCGTGAAAAGCGCAACGATAGCGCCGATCAGCGCGCGCTTGATGAACCCAAAGTGATAGTCGACCAGCAGGTGAATGTAGGGGACGTAAGGCGGCAGCGCGATCTTGTGCAGGAAAACCCCGATCACCACGGCGACGTTGACGGCCAGCATCCACCGCCAGGGGTTCTGCCAAACGCGCCAATCCATCAGCTGTCCGTCCCCGTCCAAAGCGGGGACGACCGTAGATTAGAGAATGAACCGGCTCAAGTCGGCGTTCCTGGCGAGGTCGCCGACATGCTTGTTCACATAGTCGGCGTCGACCCGGATGGTCTCGCCGTTGCGGTCGGGCGCGGTGAAGGAGATCTCGTCGAGCACGCGTTCCATCACGGTCTGCAGCCGCCGCGCGCCGATGTTCTCCACCGTGGAGTTGACGGCAACCGCGACGTCGGCGAGCGCGTCGATTGCGCCATCGGTGATGTCGAGCGTGACGCCCTCGGTCTTCATCAGCGCGATGTATTGCTTGATCAGCGAGGCCTCGGGCTCGGTCAGGATGCGCCGCATGTCGTCGCGGCTCAGCGCCTGCAGCTCGACGCGGATCGGCAATCGCCCCTGCAACTCCGGCAGCAGATCGGAAGGCTTGGCGATATGGAATGCGCCCGAGGCAATGAACAGGATGTGGTCGGTCTTGACCGCGCCGTGCTTGGTCGAGACCGTGGTGCCTTCGATCAGCGGCAGCAGGTCGCGCTGTACGCCCTCGCGCGAGACGTCGCCGCCATGACGGTTTTCGCGCACGCAAATCTTGTCGATCTCGTCGAGGAACACGATGCCGTTGTTCTCGACCGCGCTGATGGCTTCCTGTGTCAGCTGGTCATCGTCGAGCAGCTTGTCGGATTCCTCGTTGACGAGGATCTCGTGCGAGCCTTCCACCGTCAGCCGCCGGGTCTTGGTTCGCCCGCCGAGCTTGCCGAAGATGTCGCCGATCGAGATCGCGCCCATCTGCGCGCCCGGCATACCCGGAATCTCGAACATCGGCATGCCGCCGGAGGACTGCGTCTCGATTTCGATTTCCTTGTCATTGAGCTCGCCGGCGCGCAACTTCTTGCGGAAGGAATCGCGGGTCGCCGCACTCGAATTTGGCCCGACCAGCGCGTCCAGCACGCGATCCTCGGCAGCGAGCTGGGCGCGCGCCTGCACGTCCTTGCGCTTGCGCTCGCGGGTCTGGGCGATCGCGACCTCGACGAGGTCGCGCACGATCTGCTCGACGTCGCGGCCGACATAGCCGACCTCGGTGAACTTGGTTGCCTCAACCTTGATGAACGGCGCGCCTGCGAGCCGGGCAAGCCGCCGCGCGATCTCGGTCTTGCCGACGCCGGTCGGCCCGATCATCAGGATGTTCTTGGGCAGCACCTCCTCGCGCAGGCCGCCGTCGAGCTGCAGCCGCCGCCAGCGGTTGCGCAAGGCAATGGAAACCGCGCGCTTGGCGTCGGACTGGCCGACGATGAAGCGGTCGAGTTCGGAAACGATTTCGCGGGGGGAGAAGTCTGTCATGGGGCACTAGCTAGGGGCGGAGCGTGGCGAGGACAAGTCAAATTTCTAGTGCCGCCGATCTGAAGTCCCTGCACCATGCGCGCCGAGTGCTTCCCAGGGACTTCAGATCGAAAGCGGCACTAGATGATCGGCGGACCGATCTGCCACTGCTTGATGGCATCGAGCGGATAGAGCAGCATGATGATATTGAGGGTCAGATTGTCGCGGATATGCAACCCGACCAGCACCTCGAAGGCGATTGCGAGCGTCACAGTTGCCCAGACCGGCAGCGTCTTCGCCAGCAGGAAGCCGGTTACCATCGCAAGCGTGTCGGAGACCGAATTGACGATGCTGTCGCCGTAATAGTCGAGCGAGACGGTCGCGGCGCGATAGCGATCGATAATGAAGCTGGAGTTCTCGACCAGTTCCCAGCAGCCTTCGATCATCATGGCAACGACGAGCCGGCCGGCCCAGGGCGCGCGCGGCAGGATCAGCCGGGTGAGGCCATAGAAAATGAAGCCATGGATCAGATGCGAGAACGTGTACCAGTCGGTGATGTGCTGCGAGTTTTCCGAGCTCTGCACCACGCCGTGCCAGAGTTTCACATAGCCGCAGGCGCAGATCGGTAGCCGCCCCATCGCGTACAGGATCGCGGCCTGCAGCGCCAGCAGGCAAGCGCCGATCGCAAGCCATTGCGGCGTCGAAAGCGGCTTGCGCTCGTCCGCGGTCATGCGTCGCGTACCATCAGGAGCGACGGCCCATCCGGGGTGTCGACCATGCCGACGCGCGCAAATCCTGCGTTCTCATAGGCGCGAAGTGCACGCAAATTCTTGGGGTCGGGATCGGTGACCACGCGCGGCGCGCCACGCGACAATCGCTCGTCGACGAAGGCGCGGATCATCGCAGAACCATGGCCCTGCTCGATCATGTCGGATTCGCCAATGAAAAGATCGATGCCACGCGTGCCCTGCGGTTGCTCGCCGAACCCGGAATTCCAGGCGGTCAGGTCATAGCATTGCAGATAGCCGAAGTCCCTTCCATCGGCCGAGACAATGTACTGATCCATCGCCGGTTCATCGAGATCGCCGCTGACCAGTTGATATTGCTCGGCGGGATCGCCCCACCATTCCCTGACATGCGGCTCGGCGAGCCAGCGCTTGATCATGGGCAGATCGGCCGCCGTCATGTCCCGGAAGGCGTATCGCGCCATCGGTCAGAGGGTCTCGATGGTCACGTTGCGGTTGGTGAAGACGCAGATATCGGCGGCGATATCGAGCGCACGGCGCACGATCGCCTCGGCATCCTTGTCGGAATCGATCAGCGCACGCGCCGCCGCCAGGGCGTAATTGCCCCCTGAGCCGATCGCCATCACGCCCGCCTCCGGCTCCAGCACGTCGCCGGTGCCGGTCAGCACCAGCGACACATCCTTGTCGGCGACGATCATCATCGCCTCCAGCCGCCGCAAATAGCGATCGGTGCGCCAATCCTTGGCGAGCTCGACCGCGGCGCGGGTCAATTGCCCCGGATACTGCTCGAGCTTGCTCTCCAGCCGCTCGAACAGGGTGAATGCGTCGGCGGTGGCGCCGGCAAAGCCGCCGATCACGTCGCCCTTGCCGAGCTTGCGGACCTTCTTGGCGTTGGACTTGATCACGGTCTGGCCGATCGAGACCTGGCCGTCGCCGCCGATCACCACCTTGCCGCCCTTGCGGACGGTCAAAATGGTAGTGCCGTGCCAGACCGCGGGCTCATTCGGGGAAGCTTGCATGGGGTACCCTCGTGTCCGCCCCATTTAGGCGGTTGGACTGGCGGTTACAATCGCGAGGATCCGCTCACCATAGGCAGAAGTTCAGCCCTGATCGGGCCATACCGCAGTAGCGAAGGCGTCATCGGCCTGTTAAAAGACGCCCGCTTTCGGCTCGGAAAAGGCAGTTTTCATGCGCAACGCTACGATCAAGCGCAAGACCAAGGAGACCGACATCGAGGTTGCGGTCAACCTAGATGGATCGGGCGTGGCCAACGTCGCAACCGGCATCGGCTTCTTCGACCATATGCTCGATCTCCTGGCCCGGCATTCCCGCATCGACATCACGGTGAAGGCGAATGGAGACCTGCATGTCGACCATCACCACACCACCGAAGATGTCGGCATTGCGCTGGGACAGGCCGTGAAGCAGGCGCTCGGCAACATGGCTGGGATCACCCGCTATGCCTCGATCCACATGCCGATGGACGAGACATTATCACGCGTCGTGATCGATATCTCGGGACGTGCGGTACTGGTGTTCAAGGTGGAATTTCCGCGCGACAAGGTCGGGCAGTTCGACACCGAGCTGGTGCGCGAATGGTTCAACGCCTTTGCCATGAATGCCGGCGTGACTTTGCACGTCGAAACCCTATATGGCGAGAACAGCCACCATATCGCCGAATCCTGCTTCAAGGGTCTGGCGCGGGCGCTGCGCACCGCGGTTGCGATCGATCCGCGCGCCGCGGGCGAGGTGCCGTCCACCAAGGGTTCGCTCGGGGATTAAATCCTAGCCGGGTCGGAGAACGACAATGCCGGTCTATACGGTTCACGCTCCCACAGCCGATGGCGCCGATCTCGGCGCCACGGACAAGTTCGTCTTCGTGCGCGACGGATTCCATTTCTGGGCGATGATCTTCGGCCCACTGTGGTTGCTCTGGAACAGGTTGTGGCTTGCGACCGTCGGATGGATCATCGCTGACCTCGCACTCGACATCGTGCTGGCAAAGCTCGGCGCGGGCCGAGGCGCAATTTTCTTCGCCAACGTCCTCGTTGCGATCCTGATGGGACTGGAAGCCGCGAGCCTGCAGCGCTGGACGTTGTCGCGGCGCCGTTGGCGTCAGCTCGATACCGTCGTCGGCGATGACGAAGAAACCGCCGAGCGGCGCTTCTTCGATCGCTGGACTGCCGACAAGCGCGGCAGTCTTTTCGATCCGCTGTCGGTCGATCGCGGCGGTCCGCCGCCGACCCGCGATGTTCCTGGACAGCCCTTCTCGAAGCCGCCGCCGCTGCCGCAAGGTGGCATCATCGGTTTGTTTCCAGAGCCGGGAGGTCAGCGATGAGCGTTGCCATCATCGATTACGGCTCGGGCAATCTGCACTCGGCGGCGAAAGCATTCGAACGCGCGACGCGCGCCTCCGAAGAGCCGCAGAAGATCATGGTCACCCGTGATCCCGAGGCGGTCTATCGTGCCGACCGCATCGTGCTGCCCGGTGTCGGCGCCTTTGCCGATTGCCGGCGGGGATTGGACGCGCTCGACGGCATGCTCGAGGCGCTGACCGAGGCGGTGCGCAACAAGGCGCGGCCGTTCTTTGGCATCTGCGTCGGCATGCAGTTGATGGCGACCCGGGGCAAGGAGCATGTCACGACCGACGGCTTCAACTGGATCGAGGGCGACGTGGTCAAGATCACGCCGCGCGAGGAAAATTTGAAGATCCCGCACATGGGCTGGAACACGCTGGAAGTGCTGCGCGAGCACCCGGTGCTGGATCGGCTCGACCTCGGGCCGAAGGGCCGTCACGCCTATTTCGTGCACTCCTATCACCTCGCGCCCGCCAACGACGCGGACGTACTGGCGCGCGCCGACTATGGCGGGCCGGTGACGGCCATCGTCGGCAAGGATACCGCGGTCGGCACCCAGTTCCACCCGGAGAAGAGCCAGCGTTTCGGGCTGGCGCTGATCTCGAATTTCCTGAAGTGGAAGCCGTGATCCTCTTTCCCGCGATCGATCTGAAGAACGGCCAATGCGTGCGGCTCGAACAGGGCGACATGGCGCGCGCGACCGTGTTCAACCTCGATCCCGCTGCCCAAGCCAAAAGCTTCGCTACGCAGGGGTTCGAATATCTGCATGTGGTTGATCTCGACGGCGCCTTTGCCGGCAAGCCGGTGAACGCTCAAGCGGTCGAAGCCATGCTGAAGGCCATCACCATGCCGGTGCAGCTCGGCGGCGGTATCCGCGATCTCAGGACCGTGGAAGCCTGGCTTGGCAAGGGTATCACCCGCGTCATCATCGGTACCGCCGCGGTGCGCGATCCCGGCCTAGTGAAGAGCGCCGCAAAACAGTTCCCCGGCCGCGTCGCGGTGGGGCTCGATGCGCGCGATGGCAGGGTCGCGGTCGGAGGCTGGGCTGAGACCTCGCAAGTGACCGCGCTGGAAATCGCGCAGCGCTTCGAGGACGCTGGCGTTGCCGCCATCATCTTCACCGACATCGCCCGCGACGGTCTGTTGAAGGGCCTCAATCTCGACGCCACCATCGCGCTGGCCGACCGCATCTCCATTCCCGTGATCGCCTCGGGCGGGCTTGCGTCGATCGACGACGTCAAGGCGATGCTGACACCGCGCGCCAACAAGCTTGCCGGCGCCATCGCCGGCCGCGCGCTCTATGACGGCCGCCTCGATCCGTCGGCGGCGCTGGCGCTGATACGCAACGCGCGCGCCGCAGCTTAGGAATTCAGAATGTTTAAGGTGCGCGTCATTCCCTGCCTCGACGTCAAGGACGGCCGCGTGGTCAAGGGCATCAATTTCGTCAATCTTCGCGACGCGGGCGATCCGGTGGAAGCGGCGATCGCCTATGACGCCGCCGGCGCCGACGAGCTCTGCTTCCTCGACATCACCGCAACCCATGAGAACCGCGGCATTATGCTCGACGTGGTCCGGCGCACCGCGGAGGCCTGCTTCATGCCGCTCACCGTCGGCGGCGGCGTGCGCACCATCGACGACATCAAGACGCTGTTGCGCTCCGGCGCCGACAAGGTTTCGATCAATTCGGCCGCGGTGGCGCAGCGCGAATTCGTCAAGGAAGCCGCGGAGAAGTTCGGCGAGCAGTGCATCGTGGTCGCGATCGACGCCAAGCGGGTCAAACGCGGAGGCGGCTCGGACCGCTGGGAAATCTTCACCCATGGCGGGCGCAAATCGACCGGCATCGATGCGATCGAATATGCCCAGGAGGTGGTGGGGCTCGGCGCCGGCGAAATCCTGCTGACCTCGATGGACCGCGACGGCACCCGACAGGGCTTCGATATTCCGCTCACCCAGGCGATCGCCGACAGCGTTCCGGTGCCGGTCATTGCGTCCGGCGGGGTCGGCAATCTCGACCATCTGGTCGATGGCATCCGCAAGGGCCACGCCACCGCGGTGCTCGCTGCCTCGATCTTCCACTTCGGTGAGTTCACGATCCGTCAGGCCAAGGACCACATGGTCCGCGCCGGCCTGCCGATGCGGATCGATCCCTAGTGCCGCCGATCTGAAGTCCCTGACTCACTCGCGGCGAAATTGGGTTCAGGGACTTCAGATCGGAAGCGGCACTAGAATCATAAATTTGCTAGTGCCCATAACTTTCCGAAGTCCGCGAAAGGTGTTGCTGCGATGTTGCGCGGACTTCGGAAAGTTGGGCACTAGGACTCCCCGTCACAAAGGTGCTACATCTGCCGCCAATGGCCACCTGTTCCGAGTCCCGTTGATGTCGCGTTTTACCGTCCATGATCTCGCCGCCACCATCGATGCCCGCGCCGCGTCGGGCGGCGAGGCGTCGTACACGAAGAAGCTGCTCGACAAGGGCGCCGAGCACTGCGCCAAGAAGCTGGGCGAAGAGGCGGTGGAAACCGTGATCGCGGCGGTCGAGAACGATCGCGAACATCTGATCGCCGAGAGCGCCGACCTCGTGTTTCACCTCCTCGTGCTCTTGAAGGCGCGCGGGATCACTCTTGCGGATGTCGAGGCGGTGCTGGCGCAGCGCACCTCGATGTCGGGGCTCGAGGAAAAGGCCGCGCGCAAGCGCGAACAATAAAACGGAACGCGCTCATGGATATCCGGGCTCCAGACCAGCAATATAATCCATATCGAATCTTCACGCGCGAGCAGTGGGCGCATTTGCGTGACGACACGCCGATGACGCTGGAGCCCGGCGAGTTCGACCGGATTCGTTCGTTGCATGACCGCCTCGACCTCAGGGAGGTCGAGGAGATCTATCTGCCGCTGTCGCGCCTGCTGTCGATCTATGTCGATGCCGCGCAGCGGCTGTATTATTCGCAGCGCCAGTTCCTCGGCATCCGAGATCGCAAGATGCCCTACATCATCGGCATCGCCGGCTCGGTCGCGGGCGGCAAGTCGACCACGGCGCGCGTGTTGCAGGCGCTGTTGGCGCGATGGTCGCCCCGGCCCAAGGTCGAATTGGTGACGACCGACGGCTTCCTGTATCCGAATGCGGTGCTGGAGCGGTTGGGATTGATCCAGAAGAAGGGGTTCCCGGCGAGCTACGATCTGCCGTTGCTGCTGTCGTTCCTGAGTGACATCAAGGCCGGCCGGCGGAAGGTGCGCGCGCCTGTTTATTCGCATTTGAGCTGGGACATCGTTCCGAACCAGTGGCAAGAGGTCGACCAGCCCGACATTCTGATCGTCGAGGGCGTCAACGTGCTGCAGACCGGCCCGCTGCCGCGTGACGGCAAGGCGATTCCCGTCGTCTCGGACTTTTTCGACTTCTCGGTCTATATCGACGCCGACGAGTCGGTGCTGCGGCAGTGGTATGTGACGCGCTGGTTGACGCTGCGCGACACCGCGTTCGCCGATCCCAAGTCCTACTTCCATCGTTATGCGCTGTTGTCGGACGACGAGGCGATCGCCACCGCCACCGCGATCTGGGAGCGCACCAACCTCGCCAATCTCGAAGACAACATCCTGCCGACGCGGCCGCGCGCGACCTTGATCCTGAAGAAGGGCGCCGATCACGTCATCGAGACGGTCGCGCTGCGGCGGCTGTAAGGTTCAAGCGGCGAGATGCCGCGCGGCGGCAAGGCCCGCGAGCGCCTCGGCCAGCTTCTCGCGATCGAGCGGCTTGATGAGGAAACCATCCATACCGGCTTCGAAGCAGGCATAGCGGTCCTCCACCAGCGTGTTGGCGGTCAGCGCCAGGATCGGCGTGCGCCGGCCGGGCTCGCCGGCTTCGCTGGCGCGAATGCGCTTTGCGGTCTCGATGCCGTCGAGCTTGGGCATCTGGATGTCCATCAGCACGAGATCATAAGGCGTGCCGGCGGATTTTGCGGCAAACCAGGATTCCAGCGCCGCTTCGCCATTGGTCGCGATTACGGCGTGATGGCCGAGCCGTGACAGCAGCGAGCGCATCAGGAGCGCATTGATTTCGTTGTCCTCGGCGACCAGCACCGACAGGCCGTGCTCCGGTTTCTCCGCAACCGTCTCGGCGAGATCATCGATCGCGGCGTCGGCGGCAAGGCTGGGCGAGGTGACTTCGGGCGCGGCCGTGAGGCGTGCCGCGAGCGAAGCCGCGCGCAGCGGTTTCACCAGATAGCCGGTGAAGGCGGATGACGGCTTGATGTCCTGCCGCCCCGCCGGCGTGAACATCACGATCCGCTGCGTGGCGTGATTGCGCGCGGCATGGCCCAGCGCTTCGGCGGCATCAGCGCCGAGCGCATGATCGATCAGCACGGCATGCCAGGCACGCTCCGGCAGCAGCGCCAGCGCCACGTCGAGGCTGGCGGCCTCACAGGTCTGCGCGCCCCAGCGCTGCAGCCGCCGGCCGACCAGTGACGCCTCGATGCCCTGCGGCGACACCAGCATGATCGACTGGCCGGCCAGATCGGGACTTGCAAATTTGCGTAGCCCGCTTTCCGACGGCATCAAGGGAATCGCGGCTTCGAAAGTCGAACCCGCGCCGGGCTGGCTGTCGAGCGTAATACGCCCACCCATGCGCTTGGCGATGCGTTCCGAGATGCTCAGCCCCAGGCCGGTGCCGCCATAGTTGCGCGCGACGCGCTCGTCGGCCTGCTCGAACTCGCGAAAGATCCGCTCGCGCGCCTCGGGTGCAATCCCGATGCCGGTGTCGCGCACCTGAAAACTGATCTCGTTCGGCCAGATGCCGGGCTCCACGATCAACGCGACGCCGCCCTGCGCGGTGAACTTGATGGCATTGCCGGCGAGGTTGAGCAGCACCTGGCGCAGCCGTGCCGCATCGCCGACCACGTCGAGCGGCAGCCGTTCGTCGACATAGGCAGCGATCTCGAGGTTCTTCGCCTGCGCACGCGGCGCCAGCAATTCGGTGATGTCCTCGATCAGCGCCGTCAGGTTGAACGGGCGCTGTTCCAGATCGATCTTGCCGGCCTCGATCTTGGAATAGTCCAGCAATTCCTCGATCAGCGACAGCAATGCGTCGCCCGATGTCTTCACCGCCTTGGCGTAGGTGTTCTGCTCGGGAGTCAGCGGGGTATCGAGCAAGAGCGAGCTCATGCCGATGATGCCGTTGAGCGGCGTACGGATTTCGTGGCTTGCCATCGCGAGGAAGCGCGACTTGGCGCGATTGGCGGCGTCGGCCTGATCGCGCGCTTCGGACAAGGCGCGCTCGGTCTCGGTGCGGTCGGTGACGTCGCGGCCGACGCATTGCAGCTCGGCCGGTTGACCGGCGTCGGAGCGCACCAGCCCCTCGCGCCAGGCGATCCATTTCGGTCCGAGCCGCGTCGCGATCTGCTGGTCATGGATCCGCGTGCCGTTGCTCTCGATCGCGCTGTCGCCCTGCTCGAGAATCTCGAAATTGAAACGCGTGCCGAGCAGCGACTCGCGCGACCGTTCCGCCATCTGGCAATAAGCATCATTGGCGAAAGTGATAAGGCCGCGCGCGTCGCGCATCACGATCAGGTCACCTTGTTGTTCAAAGAGGCTGCGTGCGCGTTCGGCGGCTTCCTGCAGCTCCCAATTGCGGTCGGCCAGCGCTTCGTTGTGCAGCACGATCTTGTGCAGCTTCTTGCGCTGCAGGCGCAGGCGGATACTCAACGTCGCAAGCGCGACACAGGCAATCGCAAACAGGAAGCTCGCGCCGATCGCGAACGCATGCGCGTTGTAGCCGGAACTTTCGGAGCGGCTGCCGGCGATGAAGCCGTAAGCGCCGCCGAAGGCGGCCGAGAAGATCATGAAGGAACGGACGGCGGCGATCAGCCAGGGATGGCGGCGGCCGAAGCGGCGTAGGCGTAGTTTGATCCGGAAGACCGGTCCCATTCAGATGACTCACACAGGAGGTGCCGCGCTGGTATGCGGACGATGCTTTGTCGATCTTGCGAAGTGCTTGAGGCGATGCCGCTTGTTGCCGCGCCCTGCGAACAGCGTTAGCGAACGGTTAACCGCCTAATTGAGGAAGGCGAGATGCCGGTGGTCGCCATGGGCGCCGACGATCAGTGCCGCGGCGTCGCGCTCGGTGAAGCGCTTCGACTGCACAAAGATGCGGTAGTCGGCCGGACCGTCATCATGCGACAGGAAGATAACGGGCGAGGAGGCGCTCGGACGGCTGGAGATGGTGACAAACTGCGTCGCTGCCGTCGCCGCGCAGGCATTCTCCTCGATGCCCTCGGCTCCGTCGATCACGGCGAAGTCGGCGGTGGCGGCATTATCCGAGACTGCGACCCGGACGGTTGCAAGCCTGGGATCGTCAGTGAAGCTGACATGGAGATCGGCGTGCCAGGGCGCGCTGGCGAGCTGCACGGTTCCCAGGCCGACGGCGATGCAGGGACGATCCGCCGGGGAGAACTCGATGCGGGCAAGGATCGCGGCAGCAATCAGCGGGATGACCGAAACCAGGACCTTGAAACGCAGCATGATACGCACCCAACACTTTAATTTGCGCATGATCCTTACGGAAAACCGGTTCCCACTTTTCCGGGATCATGCGGCAAAGCCCCTGCAACACGCAGGGGCTTATGGTTGGCGGAGTGTAAAGAAAACTCGTTACCGGCGAGTTGACGGGGCCTCACGCCGCCGCGTGGCGTAGGTCCTCGGCGAGCGCGCGATAGGACAGCGCCTCGGCGAGATGCAGCCGGCCGATTTTCTCGGCGCCGTCGAGGTCGGCGAGCGTGCGCGCCACGCGCAGCACGCGATGATAGCCGCGCGCCGACAGCCGCATGGTGTCGGCGGCATCGCGCAACAGCTTCTGGCCTTGGGCGTCAGGCTTTGCGATCTCTTCCAGCAGCGCCGCCGGCGCTTCCGCATTGGTGCGGACGTTCGTGAGGCCGGCGGCCGCGTAGCGCGCCAGTTGAATGTCGCGCGCGGCGGCGACGCGGGCTGCGACTTCGGCCGAGCCTTCGGCGGGCGGAGGCAGGATCAGATCGGCGGCGGTGACAGCCGGCACCTCGATGCGCAGATCGATGCGATCCATCAGCGGACCGGAGATGCGCATCTGGTAGTCGGAGGTGCAGCGATCGATCGGCCCGCGCTTGCAGGAATAGCCGGGCTCGAAGGCGTGGCCGCAGCGGCATGGGTTCATTGCCGCGACGAACATGAAGCGCGCCGGATAGGTGACGCGATGATTGGCGCGGGACACCGCGACCTCGCCGTTCTCCAGCGGTTGCCGCAGCGAATCCAGCACGCGCGGATCGAACTCCGGCAGCTCGTCGAGGAACAGCACGCCATGATGAGCGAGCGAGATTTCCCCGGGTTTTGCGCGAATGCCGCCGCCGGTCAGCGCGGCCATGCTGGCGGAATGATGCGGGCTGCGGAACGGACGCTGCGAGGTCAGCGCGCCGCCTTCGATCTCGCCGGCGACGGAAGCGATCATCGAGACTTCCAGCAGTTCGGACGGCGACAGCGGCGGCAGGATCGACGGCAGCCTGGCCGCCAGCATCGACTTGCCCGCGCCCGGCGCGCCGATCATCAGCAGATGATGCCCGCCGGCGGCCGCGATCTCGAGCGCGCGCTTGGCGCTCTCCTGACCCTTGATGTCGCGCAGATCGAGCTGCGCCGCGGGCGCCTGCCGCACCTTCGGCTGCGGCCGTGACAGCACCTGCGTGCCGCGAAAATGGTTGGCGATCTGGATCAGCGAATTGGCCGCGATGATCTGGATGTCGGGGCTGGCCCAGGCCGCTTCCGCGCCGCAAGCGGCCGGGCAGATCAGGCCTTCGTCGCGCGAGTTGGCGCCGATCGCTGCCGGCAACACGCCGGCGACCGGCGCGATCGAGCCATCGAGACCGAGCTCGCCAAGCACGGTGAAACCGGTGAGTGCATCTGACGGGATCGCTCCAATCGCGGCCATCAAGCCGAGCGCAATCGGCAGGTCGTAGTGGCTGCCTTCCTTCGGCAGGTCGGCCGGCGCGAGATTGACGGTGATGCGGCGTGCCGGCAGCGCGAGACCTGAGGCGATCAGCGCCGAGCGCACCCGCTCGCGCGCCTCGGAGACGGCCTTGTCGGCGAGGCCAACCACATGGAAGGCAGGCAGCCCCGGCGAGACCTGGACCTGCACGTCGACCGCGCGGGCCTCGATCCCCTCAAAGGCAACGGTGGAAACCCGCGCGACCATTCCCAGCCCTTATTGTCCTCGATTGACGGTAGCGGAACCCGACGAAAGAAGGGAAATATGTACTTGGCACCGCACGAGCCCCGCTCAGATATTGCAGGACCATAGGCGCTGCTCAGATTGGCGGAGGCGCGCGGCGGCGCCCTCGCAGACCCGAACAGCACCACCTCGCGGTCAAAAGCCGAGTCATCAATGTGATCCGGCAGCTTGGGCGCCCGGTTCCGCTCAGTGAGTTGAATGAGCGGATCAAGAATCTAGGCGTCATTATTGGCGGCAAGAATCCAACTCAGGCCCTAAGCGCTAACCTCGGAAAATGCCCAGAACTGCGGCCAACACCGCGCGGGTGGTGCGCTGAAAGGTGAGCCGATGCCGCGCAACACCGGCAAGACCATCGGCGGCAACGAGGAGCTTCCGGGGTTGAACTGAGCGAAATCCCTCCTGCATTCGGGCCGTGTGCACCGTTGCAGGGGGCAGTCCCCACAAGGGGGACAGGGTTGGGTTCTAGAGCCCGATCCAGCGACTACCCTGAGGGGGCCACGGAAGCCCTCAGGGCCTTAAAGGAGGTGGGAGCAATGCAACCACCATAAAGCTAGGCGTGGCGCTGTACCGGTCTGATCCACTGGTACGGCGTCATGCCGCTATATAGCTAAATCCTTGGAATTATGCAAGTATTCTCATATCCCCGATGATTCAAAGGGTTAAATGAAGCCGCCCGTCAAAGAACCTCAAAGTGATTCGTTTCCTGAGGACGAGGCTCAACGCCGGTTCCAGGTTGCGCTTAAAGCTGGATTGAAAACGTTGCCAACGCCGCTCAAGGACAAGCCCAAGGTGCGGAAGGCGGCTAAAACACCAACGAAGAAACGTGGCTAGTAGGCACCGGTTTATGCCGCGATCTAAGGGACGATGTGCGGCCCGGGATTACTTGAGGAGTCCTTGACCCTTGTTGGAAATCAGCTCGAAGATCGAAATGAGGCTGTTGATGGACAGCTTATCCTGCGGGTGAATGGCTATCGTGTATTGTTCAAGTGGTCGCGGAATTTGGAACCGAACGTCTTGGAAGTAGGGCTCAAGCGTCCCGGCGGACGACCCTGTAATTATTTCAAGGACGCGATGCCAGAAATCTAACCTTTCCGGCGTGTCCGGCAGGAAGGGCTTCTCAATAATTGAGAGCGCGTAGGTAAGCGCATAGATCTCGTTGCAACGACCCTCTGCGGTCGTCAGGATGTTGGAGGTGTTAAGCGGAAGGAAGGGCTGAAAGCGATTTATGACAACCGCCATCAGCGCGCCAATCTTCGGCTTCTCGGTGTTGTGCCCCTCGTGGATACGCCAATCCTTGTAAGCCTTATTCAACAGGAAATATGGTTGACCGCGCCGTGATCCGCGAAGCCGCGTCCGATCTCCATGTAGTGGCGCGCTTCATCTGTCATCAAATCGGTTTCGCGGGCGATGTTGGCATTCACCATCGGCGCAATGTCGGCAACGCTGGTGCTGTCAATGTGGAACGAACGAGCAGAGCCGCCACGTTCAACTAGCGTCAGCACGACGTTCTTATGGCCCGTGCCGCGCCCGCGCCGAACGTGCTTGATGTTGCCGATGAAGGTTTCGTCCGCTTCCACGGTCTTGCCCTTGCCGCCAAGGGGCGGAAGCAAGCCACCGGAACGCATGGCCTCACGGATGCGATGCGCGAGGAACCAAGCGGTCTTGTAAGTGACGTTCAGCGTGCGGTGCATCTGGTGAGCGGAAATGCCCTTCTTGCTGGATGCCATGAGGTAGAAAGCCTGAAGCCAGACGTTCAGCTTGATATGGCTGGACTCCATCACGCTCTTGGTCGTGACGGTGAAGTCCTTGCGGCATTCCTTGACGGCGCAGCGATAGACGCCCGGCTTCTTGGCGTTGGTGTAGGACTGTCCAACCGTTCCGCAGTGCGGGCAAACGCGCTCGCCACCCCAACGCAGGGTTTCGAGGTATTCGCGGGCTGCTTCGACGTTCTGAAAGTGCGGGGCGCTGAACTGGGACATCGGTTTCTACTTTGGTCTAGGTGCGTTCGCGGTATGGCTGATAGTTCCCGCGGAACCTGATCAAATCTAGATGATGTAGCTGTGGTGTCAAGTATATATTTCCCCGAAAGAAGGCAATTATGTACTTTACAAACCCAAGCCGATTTGGTAGGTTAAGCCCAGATCGCAGGGGTTTCCGTCATGTCCATTCTCAGCAAGCCTTACTTCCACAACGAAAAAGCGGCGTTCCAGCACCTAGAGGGCATTCTCTGGGCAAAGGGCGTTGTCTGCCCCAAGTGCGGCACGGTTGACCGCGCGGGCAAGCTGGAAGGCGTCAAGGGGAAGAATGGCAAGGTCCGGCTGGGCCTGTGGAAGTGCTACGAGTGCCGCAAGCAGTTTACGGTTCGCGTCGGCACCGTGTTTCGAGAGTGCCCATATCCCGCTGCACAAGTGCTTACAGGCGGTGCACCTCATGGCGTCCAGCAAGAAGGGCATTTCGGCGCATCAGCTGCACCGCATCCTTGAGGTTCAATACAAGAGCGCGTGGTTCCTTGCGCACCGCATCCGCGAGGCGATGCGGGTTGGCAAGCTTCCCCCTCTGGGCGGCTCTGGCAAGGTCGTGGAGGTGGACGAAACGTTCATCGGCAACATCAAGAACGTCCGCCGGGCGCGTGGCACCGGCCACAAGAACGTGGTCCTGACGCTAGTGGAGCGCGGCGGCTCTGCGCGTTCGTTCCATATCGACAGCACCTCGGTTTCGGACATTGCGCCTATCGTGAATGCGAACGTGCATCGCGAGACCGAATTGATGACGGATGAAGCGCGCCACTACTGGCTACATCGGCCACGGCTTTGCGGAGCACGGCCGGGTGAACCACAGCAAGGACGAATACGTTCGTTACGAGCAGGACCGAATGGTCTCGACCAACACCGTGGAAGGCTTCTATTCGATCTTCAAGCGCGGCATCAAGAACATTAAGGGAACATAGGTGGACGCGGCCGACCTCGGTGGAAAAGCGCCCGCCGTCTCATTCCACCATCATGTTGTAGACGATCCTGCTGCAGCCGGTGATGAGACCTTCCTTGCCGCAGACGCGAAGCATGAAGGGGTCGCTCCCGGTGAAGCCAGTCGGCGCGGTGTAGGAGTAGGTGCCGCCTTCATGCAGAAACAGCGTTCCGTGCGCGGGCGGCTCAGTCAGATACAGCCGCCGCAACGCCGCAATACGGCCCGTGCGATAGTATCCGTTGCAGGTCCGTCCTTGCTTGATGTCGCCTTGGCCCTTCCAGGGACCTTCGCTGGTGAGATGGAAATGGATCGGCGTGATGCAGGCCGCCCGAAGCGGTGAGTGGGACAGCAGCAAGCTCGCGGACAACAGAAACAGCTGCCACCTCATCACGCATCCCCTAACTCCGTTTCTTCTCGATAGAGTCCCAGATCTTTGCGGCGACGTCGGGGCCGTTGAGGCGCTGGATGGCGCGAATGCCCGTCGGCGACGTCACATTGATTTCAGTGAGATTGTCGTCGATCACGTCGATCCCGACAAACAAAAGCCCGCGTTTTTTCAATTCGGGGCCAAGCGTGGTGCAGATTTCCCGCTCGCGCGGCGTGAGCTCGGTGGCGTGCGCAGCGCCGCCGCGCACCATGTTGGAGCGCAGATCGTCCGCCGCCGGCACGCGGTTGACCGCGCCGGCGAACTCGCCGTCGACCAGGATGATGCGCTTGTCGCCATGCTTGACGTTGGAGAGGAAGCGCTGGATCACCCACGGCTCCCTGAACGTCACCGAGAACATGTCGAATAGCGAGCCGAAATTCATGTCCTGCGGCATGACGCGAAAGACTGCCGCGCCGCCATGGCCGTGTAGCGGCTTCATCACGACCGCGCCATGGGTATCGCGGAAGGCGTTGATCTCGTCGAGGTCGCGCGAGATCAGGGTCGGTGGCATCAGCTGCGGGAAGTTCATCACGAACAGTTTTTCCGGCGCGTTGCGGACGCTGGCCGGATCGTTCACGACAAGCGTCTTCGGGTGGATGCGTTCGAGCATGTGTGTCGAGGTGATGTAGGCGAGATCGAACGGCGGATCCTGCCGCAACAGCACGACATCGAACGAGCGCAGCGAGGTGCGCTTGGGCTCGCCGAGCGTGAAATGATTGCCGGGCTCGTCGCGCACGGTGAGCAATTGAACGGGCGCAAGGATGTCGTCGCCGACCTGCGACAGCTTGTCGGGCGTGTAATAGGACAGGCCGTGGCCGCGCTTTTGCGCCTCCAGCAGCAGCGCAAAGGTGGAATCGCCGCGGATAGTTGATGCGCGCGATGGGGTCCATCTGGACGGCGACGTTCAATGTCATGGAAAGGCCCGGATCAGGAGAGGAAGTTCAAGGCGAGGCGTCGAATGCCGCTAACAAATGGCGCGGCAGCCGCCGCGGCGCAATCAGGATCGCGTCAAAACGCAGCTCGAATTCGGCATATTCGGGATGCGCGGCGAGCCAGGCCTGCGCGGCATCGATGATGCGTCCCTGTTGCCGCGGCGTCACGGCGAACGCGGCGTCGTCGAGCGTCGCGCGCGCCTTGACCTCGACAAAGGCCAGCAGATTGCGCCGCCTGACGATCAAATCGATCTCGCCATGGGGCGTACGGAAGCGCTTGGCGAGGATGCGATAGCCCTTGGCGAACAGAAAGGCCGCGGCGCGGCTTTCCGCCGATATGCCGGTCTGGAACGCGGCGACGCGCTCGGGCGAGGCTTCTTTTGGAGGGCCGCGATCAGTCTTCGCCATCGCCGCGTGTATCCTTGGCAAGCTCGAGCGCGCGCGCATAGACCTCGCGGCGCGGCCGGCCCGACAATTCGACGGCGTGGGCCACCGCATCCTTGACGCTGTGATCCCTGAGCTGATCGCGCAGGAGATTGTCGAGCGCCTCGTCGGTAAATATTTGCGCGTCTGCCGCGGGCGGGCCGATCACCAGCACGAATTCGCCGCGCGTCTCCAGCGCGTCCGCCGTCTTCGCGAGTTCGGCAAGCGAGCCGCGCGTCACCTCCTCGTGCAGCTTGGTGAGCTCGCGGCAGATCGCGGCCTCGCGCGTGCCCATGAGATCGGCGAGATCGGCGAGCGTGTCCTGCACCCGATTGCCGGATTCGAACAGCACCAGCGTGGCGTCGATCCGGGCAAGCTCGGCCAGCCGCGCGCGTCGCGCGGTTTCCTTGGCCGGCAGGAAACCCTCGAAGAAAAACCGGTCGGTCGGCAAGGCTGCGACCGACAGCGCGGTCAGAACCGACGACGGTCCCGGCAGCGCGGTCACCGCATGGCCCGCGGCGCAGGCCTCGCGCACCAGCTTGAAGCCGGGATCGGAGATCAGCGGCGTGCCGGCATCGGACACCAGCGCGATCGCAGCGCCCTGCGCCAGCCGCTCCAGGATTTTCGGCCGCGCGGTCGCGGCATTGTGCTCGTGATAGGGCGTGAGCTCGGCCGCGATGCCATAGCGCTCGGTCAGGCGGCGCGTGATGCGGGTGTCCTCGCAGGCGATCACGTCGACGCCGGCCAGCGTCTCCAGCGCGCGCAAGGTGATGTCGCCGAGATTGCCGATCGGGGTTGCGACCAGATGCAAGCCCGGCTGTCGCCTTGGGCGGCAGGGAATACATGGCCGCCGATCGTAAAGGTGCGGGCCCTGGGTTCCCGCCGGCCTTCGGTATTTATCGGGGCAGCTTTTGCGCGCATAATGCCAACTTAAGGGGGAGACAGCCCCGGCGCCACATCCAGCCGACTGTGTTCGGCCGTTCATGTGGCGTACAACGGCGAGAAAGCCGGGCTGGCGCAACCGGCCGATCGGCGGGGCCATAATCCTTTTGTTTTGGTTAACTATTCGCCGACAATATGCCTGAATCCGCCCCTCCTGCTCTTTTCGGAGGCGCGCTTTGGCTGACCTGCGGTCGGTCAAACGAAGAGATGTAATGGTGGGCCCGCTCAAACCCGGAACTGCTTCCGGTCAATCCCAGGAGCCGCAAACCACGACCCGGCGGACGGCGATTGGCCTTCTGCTCGGCGCGCCGCTGCTCTCGGCCTGCGCCGGCGTCCAGCAGAGCCTCAGCCAGTTCTCCAAGTTCTCCCTCCACGCCGGCCGGGCCGGCGCAACAGCCGCTCGTCGCCGGCAACGGCCAGGTCAAGGTCGGCCTGATCCTGCCGCTGTCGGCGTCGGGCAATGCCGGGGTCGCCGCGCAATCGATGAAGAACGCCGCCGAGATGGCGCTCGCGGAATTCCAGAATCCGAACATCCAGCTCCTGATCAAGGACGACGGCGGCTCGCCTCGGGCGCGCAGGCCGGCGCGCAGCAGGCGGTCGACGAAGGCGCCGAGATCATCCTCGGGCCGCTGTTCGCGCTCTCGGTTCCGGCGGTGGCGCAGGTCGCGCGCACGCGCGGCATTTCGGTGATCGCGTTCTCGACCGATTCCAGCATCGCCGGCCGCGGCGTCTATCTCCTGAGCTTCCTGCCGGAGTCCGACGTCAACCGCATCGTCGAATATTCCGCGAGCATCGGCAAAAAATCCTTTGCCGCGCTGCTGCCCGACAACGCCTATGGCAATGTGGTGGAAGCCGCGTTCAAGACCGCGGTGAGCCGCCGCGGCGGACGCATTGTCGCCTTCGAGAAATATGGCGCCGATCGCGCGACGCCGGCGCGCAACGTGGCGCAGGCGCTCGGACAGGCCGACGCGCTGATGATCGCCGATGACGGCGACTTCGTCGTGGCGACGGCGGATGCGCTGACGGCCGCGGGCGCAAATCTGCGCAACATCCAGTTGCTCGGCACCGGGCTGTGGGACAATCCGCGCGTGTTCGGCAATCCCGAACCTGCAGGGCGGCCTCTACGCAGCGCCGGACCCGGCCGGCTTTCGCGCCTTCTCCGGCCGCTATCGCACCCGCTATGGCGGCGAGCCGGTGCGCACCGCGACGCTCGCCTATGACGCGGTCGCGCTGGTCGCCGCGCTGGCGCGCACGCAAGGCGGCGCAGCGCTTCTCGCGGATGTGCTGACCAACCCGTCCGGCTTTGCCGGCATCGACGGGCTGTTCCGCTTCCGCCCCGACGGCACCAATGAGCGCGGGCTTGCGGTCATGCGCGTCGGCAACGACGGGCGGCGTGCCGGTCGCCGGCTCGCCGAAGAGTTTTGGCGCCTGATCCTTAAGCCGCGAGATCGGCGACCACCGCATCGAGCACGGGAAATCCGGCCTGCGTCACGCGCAGCCGGCCGTCGGCATCGACGGTGATCGCGCCCTCTTCGCGCAAGCACGGCGATGCGCCGCGGATCGAGCGCGCGGCCTGACAGCGCGGCGTAGCGTTCGGGATCGATGCCTTCGGCTCAGCCGCAGCCCCATCAGCAGGAACTCGTCGGCGCGTTCTTCGCGGTTGAGCACGTCGTCGGTGACGACGCCATGGCCGTTGGCCTCGACCCGCATCAGCCAGGCTTCGGGACGTTTCTCGGTCGCGGTCGCATGCCTGACGCCGTCGATGTCGAGACGGCCATGCGCGCCCGGCCCGATGCCGGCATATTCCTCGCCGCGCCAGTAGACGAGATTGTGCCGGCACTCCGCGCCTTCGCGCGCGTGGTTGGAAATCTCGTAGGCCGGCAGACCGTGCTTCGCGCAGACCTCCTGCGTGACGTCGTAGAGCGCTGCGCGCCGTCGCCTCGTCCGGCGTCTTCAATTTGCCGGCGGCGTGCAGGCCGAAGAACGGCGTGCCTTCCTCGATCGTCAGCTGATAGAGCGAGAGATGCTCGGCGGCTTCCTTGATCGCGAGCGTCAGCTCATCCGCCCACATCGCCGGCGTCTGCTCGGGGCGCGCGTAGATCAGGTCGAAGGAATAGCGCTCGAAGGATTTGCGCGCGATCGCGACCGCATCGAGCGCTTCGCGCGCGGTGTGCAGCCGTCCCAATTCCTTCAGCGAGGCATCGTTCAGCGCCTGCACGCCGAGCGAGACGCGGTTGACGCCGGCCGCGCGATAGCCGGCAAAGCGCGTGGCCTCGACGCTGGTCGGATTGGCCTCGAGCGTCACTTCCGACATCCGGCGCGACGCGCCAATGCTTGCCGATCGCATCGAGAACCGCGCCGACGGTCTGCGGCTGCATCAGCGACGGCGTGCCGCCGCCGAGAAAGATCGAGGTGACCTCGCGGCCTGGCGCGCGCGCGGCCGTGGTTTCGATCTCGCGCGCAAAGGCGCGGGCGAAGCGGTCCTCGTCGATCGCGGCGTGGCGGACATGGCTGTTGAAGTCGCAATAGGGGCATTTCGACAGGCAGAACGGCCAGTGCACATAGACGCCGAAGGCTTTTTGTTCGGCGCCGCTCAAGGCAGATCTCCGCGAGCTTGACGAAGGCGCGGGCGCGATGCGACAGGCCGAGGCCGAGCGGCGGCAGGCCGTGCTTCTCGATGCTGGTCATCTCGCCGAAGGTGCGCGTGACCATCCGGCAGGAACATCGGATCATAGCCGAAGCCGGCGGTGCCGCGCGGCGGCCAGACCAGCGTGCCGTCGGCGCGCGCCTCGACCTCTTCGAGATGATCGTCGGGCCAGGCGACGCAGAGCGCGGAGACGAAATGCGCGCTGCGCTTGTCCGGCGCGGTCGCGCCGCGCTCCTGCAACAGCCGCTCGATCCGCGCCATCGCCTCGTTGAAATCCTTGTTCGGGCCGGCCCAGCGCGCGCTGTAGATGCCGGGCGCGCCATCGAGCGCATCGACCACGAGGCCGGAATCGTCGGCGAAGGCCGGCAGCTTTGCCGCCTGCGCGGCGGCGATCGCCTTGATCCGCGCATTGGCGTGGAAAGTCTTGCCGGTCTCTTCGGGCTCGCCAAGGCCGAGCTCGCCGGCCGACGACCGCCTCGATGCCGTGGGGCGCCAGCAGCTCGCGCATCTCGGCGAGCTTGCCGGGATTGTGGGTCGCGATGACGAGCTTGCCGGAGATTTGCCGATGCATGGCGTTACGCGACCGCGAGCTTCTGCAGGTCGACCAGACGCGCCACGCCCTTCTTGGCCAGCGCGATCAGCGCCAGCAATTCGTCCTGCGAGAACGGCGTCTTCTCCGCGGTGCCCTGCACCTCGACGATGCGGCCATCGCCGGTCATGACGAAATTGGCGTCGGTGTCGGCTTCCGAATCCTCGGCATAGTCGAGATCGAGCACCGGCGTGCCCTGATAGATGCCGCAGGAGATCGCGGCGACGTTGTCGCGCAGCACATTGGCCTTGATCATGTTGCGCGCCTTCATCCAGTTGAGGCAGTCGGCGAGCGCGACCCAGGCGCCGGTGATCGAGGCCGTGCGCGTGCCGCCATCGGCCTGCAGCACGTCGCAATCGACCGTGATCTGGCGCTCGCCGAGCGCTTCGAGATCGACGATGGCGCGCAGCGAACGGCCGATCAGGCGCTGGATCTCCACGGTGCGGCCGCCCTGCTTGCCGGCGGAGGCCTCGCGGCGGGTGCGTTCCAGCGTGGCGCGCGGCAGCATGCCGTATTCGGCCGTGACCCAGCCGCGGCCCTGGCCCTTCAGCCAGGGCGGCAGCCGCTCTTCCAGCGTGGCGGTGACCAGCACATGGGTGTCGCCGAATTTCACGAGGCAGGAGCCCTTCGGCATATTTGACGACGCCGCGTTCCAGCGTCACGGCGCGCAGTTCATCGGGGGCACGGCGGCTTGGCCGCATGGGAAATCCTCCAGAAAGTCCGGCAACGGTCTTCGCGGCAGCTTGTAGGAGCGTGGGCGCAGCGCGGCAAGGCCTTAACCCTGCTTTTCGCGGCCTATCGGCGCTTGTCAGGGACTCCCGGATGGACAGATTAGCGGGGCACAAGGAGTTACCCGTGGCCCACCACGATCCGATCGGCCTGATCACGCCGTCATGCCGGGCTTGCCCAGCTCAACGAGCGTTCGCGCGATATTTTTCGTCAAATCGTCGAAAGTTATCTCGCGACCGGCGAGCCCGTCGGCTCGCGGAACATCTCGCGGCTGATCGCGGTTCCGCTGTCGCCGGCCTCGGTGCGCAACGTGATGGCCGACCTGGAACAGCTCGGCCTGATCTATGCGCCGCACACCTCGGCCGGCCGGCTGCCGACCGAACTGGGCCTGCGGTTTTTCGTCGATGCCCTGATGCAGATCGGCGACCTCACCGAAGCCGAACGGCAGTCGATCCAGAGCCAGCTCGCCTCCGTCGGCCGGGCGCAATCGGTCGAGGCGGCGCTTGGCGAGGCGCTGACGCGGCTGTCCGGCCTGACCCGCGCCGCCGCCGTGGTGCTGACCGCCAAATCCAATTCGCGGCTGAAGCATATCGAGTTCGTGCGGCTGGAACCCGAGAAGGGCGCTGGTGGTGCTGGTCGGCGAGGACGGCCAGGTCGAGAACCGCGTGCTGACCTTGCCGCCCGGTGTGCCCTCCTCCGCGCTGACCGAAGCCACCAACTTCCTCAATGCGCGCATCCGCGGACGGACGCTTGCCGAAGCGCGGCTCGAGCTCGAAACCGCGCTGGCCCAGGACCGCGCCGAGATCGATCAGCTGACCCAGAAGATCATCGCGGCCGGCATCGCGAGCTGGTCCGGCGGCGAGAACGAGGACCGGCAGCTGATCGTGCGCGGTCACGCCAATCTGCTGGAGGATCTGCATGCGCTGGAAGATCTGGAGCGGGTGAAGTCGCTGTTCGACGATCTCGAAACCAAGCGCGGCGTGATCGACCTGCTCGGCCGCGCCGAACGCGCCGAGGGCGTGCGGATTTTCATCGGTTCGGAGAACAAGCTGTTCTCGCTGTCGGGCTCCTCCACCATCATGGCGCCCTATCGCGACGCCGCCGGCCGCATCGTCGGCGTGCTCGGCGTGATCGGGCCGACCCGGCTCAACTATGCCCGCGTGATCCCGACCGTGGACTATGCCGCGCGCATCGTCAGCCGCCTGCTGGGCGGCTGATCCTGGCGTTATCTGGCGATCACGAGCGCTTGATTTTCGCCGCTCCAAAGCACGATATGGCGGCCAACAGCATTGCCATTCGTTCCAGACCGATTTTCCGAGAAGGCAGCCATGACCGATCCCGACCTGCAAGAACGATCCGGCGAACCCGGCGCAGGCCAGCGAGCCCGTCGTTTCGAAGCCCTACGTCATGCCCGACGATCCCGAGGAAGGATCGGTCGAGGCGCTGGCGAGGGAAGTCGCCGAGGCGCGCGACAAGATGCTGCGCACGCTGGCCGAGATGGAGAACCTGCGCCAGCGCACCCGCCGCGAGGTTGCCGACGCCAAGACCTACGGCATCACCGGCTTTGCCCGCGACGTGCTCGACATCGCCGACAATCTGCAGCGCGCGCTCGATGCGGTTCCGGCGGAAGCGCGCGCCGCCGCCGATCCCGGCCTGAAGGCGCTGATCGAAGGCGTCGAGCTCACCGAGCGTTCGCTGCTCAACGCGCTGGAGAAGAACGGCGTGAAGAAGTTCGATCCGTCCGGCGAGAAGTTCGACCCGAACTTCCAGCAGGCGATGTACGAGGTGCCCGATCCGTCGGTGCCGTCGGGCACCGTGGTGCAGGTCGTGCAGGCCGGCTACATGATCGGCGAGCGCGTGCTGCGGCCGGCGCTGGTCGGCGTCTCCAAGGGCGGCGCGAAGGCTGCGCCCGCGGCGGCCAACGGCAACGAGCCGAACAACGCCGCCGGAGCTCAGCTGTCAGCCCTTCGGCTTGATGCCGTCGCGCACGGTGCGGAAGCGCGGGAATGCCGCCGACCATTGGTCGCGCGGCGCGCTGCCGACGATGCGCAGCATGCTGCGGCCGCCGAACCGCAGCCACTGCACCACGGTGACCGGCGTATTGTCCTTGCCGCTGATCGCATCGATCCGCGTCTCATAGGCCGGCATGCCGTCGATCCGGATCGGCTCCGACATCGTGATCCGCGCCTCGCGCACGCCGGGAATCTGGGTGGCGGCCTCCTGCGCGAAGCGTGCGCGATCGTCGGGCTCGGGCGGGGTCGCGCCGATCAGGCCGATCACCATGAAGGGCGCTGGCTCGAAGCCGGCGGCCTCGTCGCCGTCGGCCAGGACCAAGGCGGCGCCCGGCGCCAGCGTGCGGACGTTCTTGAAATTGCCGAGATCGGTGAGCTTGAACGGCATCAGCCCGAGCTGCTCGTCGACCGGCACCTCCTTGCGGAGCGCGACGGTGGAAAACATCTGGCGAACGGCATCGTCGGTATAGATCTTGGTGGCGTTCTCCGGGATCTGCACGGCGACGTAGCCGGAGAAGGTGCCGCCCGACAGCATCATCGAATAGCGCCGCACGGTGTCGGCGCCCTCCTTGGCGGTCTCGACGGTGTAGTAGGCGGTCCCTGCCGGCGTCTCGATGCTGTGCGGCTTGATGCCGCTCGGCGCCCTGGGGATTGTCCGTGAACGCGTTCTTGATCTCGCCATAGGCATCGGACGGCAGCTCGGTCACCAGCACCTTGACGTTCTGGTCCTCGGACTCGAAGCCGGGAAAGGTCTTGGCTTTGGTGAGGCCGA
The DNA here is from genome assembly GCA_963821965.1 of uncultured Alphaproteobacteria bacterium. Classification (GTDB taxonomy): domain Bacteria; phylum Pseudomonadota; class Alphaproteobacteria; order Rhizobiales; family Xanthobacteraceae; genus Bradyrhizobium. Next base: position 298,254 of record CAWGFY010000010.1, on the reverse strand, counting down.
CCAGCGGCGTCAGCCCGACCCGGACGCCTTGCGGGAAGATCGTGTCGGCCGCGAGCGATGGCCGCATGACTGCTGCGAGCAGCGCAACAGCGGTCAGGAGTCGGAGATGGCTTCATGAAGAACCTGTCTGGCGTGTTGGGGCCGTTCGATGAGCGGCCGGAGACTGTCCCTAGAGGGGCGGGGTGTTTCGACCGCAGCCTTTTAACGGGTTTGCGGAGCGGGCAACAGGGCGGGCCCGTGGTCTTCCGGAGGTCCGCATCCGTTAACGCACGGGGCGAGTCGACGGGCGATCAGCCGGGACCGATATTATCTTTCAATGGCAGGGATTTTCGTGGGCCGAGATTGCGGCCCGGTCCTTGCAGGCACGGGCCCCCCTCCTATATGAGGCTCACAATCGCAATATCGCGAGTATTTGATCTGAAGGGGGTTTGGATCGGGTGCCGTCAGGGCCCAGCCAACCTGCCGCAAAAGGAAGGATATAGAGACCATGGGAAAGGTCATTGGGATCGATCTCGGCACCACGAATTCGTGCGTCGCCGTAATGGATGGCAAGAACGCCAAAGTCATCGAAAACGCCGAGGGCATGCGCACGACGCCGTCGATCGTCGCTTTCAGCGATGACGGCGAGCGCCTCGTCGGCCAGCCTGCCAAGCGCCAGGCGGTGACCAATCCCGAGCGTACCTTCTTCGCGGTCAAGCGCCTGATCGGCCGCCGCTACGACGACCCGATGGTCGAGAAGGACAAGAAGCTCGTCCCCTACAAGATCGTCAAAGCCTCCAACGGCGACGCCTGGGTCGAGGCCGACGGCAAGACCTATTCGCCCTCGCAGATCTCCGCCTTCATCCTGCAGAAGATGAAGGAGACCGCGGAGGCCCATCTCGGCCAGAAGGTCGACCAGGCCGTCATCACCGTTCCCGCCTACTTCAACGACGCCCAGCGCCAGGCCACCAAGGACGCCGGCAAGATCGCCGGCCTTGAAGTGCTGCGCATCATCAACGAGCCGACCGCGGCCGCGCTGGCCTATGGCCTCGACAAGTCGAAGGCCGGCACCATCGCCGTCTACGACCTCGGCGGCGGCACCTTCGACGTCTCGATTCTCGAGATCGGCGACGGCGTGTTCGAGGTGAAGTCGACCAATGGCGACACCTTCCTCGGTGGCGAAGACTTCGACATGCGCCTGGTCGGCTATCTCGCCGACGAGTTCCAGAAGGAGCAGGGCATCAACCTGCGCAACGACAAGCTCGCGTTGCAGCGCCTGAAGGAGGCTGCTGAAAAGGCCAAGATCGAGCTGTCGTCGACCACGCAGACCGAGATCAACCTGCCCTTCATCACCGCGGACCAGACCGGCCCGAAGCATCTGACGATGAAGCTCACCCGCGCCAAGTTCGAGGCGCTGGTCGACGACCTCGTCCAGAAGACCATCGAGCCCTGCCGCAAGGCGCTGAAGGATGCCGGCCTCACGGCCGCTGAAGTCGGCGAAGTGGTGCTGGTCGGCGGCATGACCCGCATGCCGAAGGTCCAGGAAGTCGTGAAGCAGCTGTTCGGCAAGGAGCCGCACAAGGGCGTCAACCCCGACGAAGTCGTGGCGATCGGCGCGGCGATCCAGGCCGGCGTGCTGCAGGGCGACGTCAAGGACGTGCTGCTGCTCGACGTGACCCCGCTGTCGCTGGGCATCGAGACGCTGGGCGGCGTGTTCACCCGCATCATCGACCGCAACACCACGATCCCGACCAAGAAGAGCCAGGTGTTCTCGACCGCCGAGGATAACCAGAACGCGGTGACCATCCGCGTCTTCCAGGGCGAGCGCGAGATGGCGGCCGACAACAAGATGCTCGGCCAGTTCGACCTGATGGGCATTCCGCCGGCCCCGCGCGGCATGCCGCAGATCGAGGTGACCTTCGACATCGACGCCAACGGCATCGTCAACGTCTCGGCCAAGGACAAGGCGACCGGCAAGGAGCAGCAGATCCGCATCCAGGCCTCCGGCGGCCTGTCGGAAGCCGACATCGACAAGATGGTCAAGGACGCCGAAGCCAACGCGGCGGCCGACAAGAAGCGCCGCGAGGCGGTCGACGCCAAGAACCATGCCGACGCGCTGGTGCACTCCACCGAGAAGGCGCTGGCCGAGCACGGTTCGAAGATCGGCGAACCCGAGCGCCGCGCCATCGAGGATGCCGTCAGCGATCTGAAGGAAGCGCTGAAGGGCGACGATGCCGAGGCGATCAAGGCCAAGACCAACACGCTGGCGCAGGCTTCGATGAAGCTGGGCGAGGCCATGTACAAGCAGCAGGCCGAAAGCGATGCGGCCAAGGACGCTGCGAAGGATGACGTGGTCGACGCGGAATTCACCGAGGTCGACGACGACAAGAACAACAAGAAGTCTGCTTAAGAGCGGGCAGCCACCATGACCCTCACTCCGAAGAGCACGCAGCGCGTCTCGATGGGTGGAGGGTCATTTTTCATTAAGCCGAAGCTTGCATCTTCCAACGTTGCGGCAATGAAGACGAAGTTCGGGCGGGTTTGAACTGATGTCCACCAAGCGCTGCTATTACGAAACCCTCGAAGTCGAACGCAACGCCGACGAAGGCAAGCTGAAGGCGGCATTCCGCAAGCTCGCGATGAAGTGGCATCCGGACAACAATCCCGGCGACGCCGCCGAGCGAAATCAGGTTCAAGGAAATCAACGAGGCCTATGAGGTCCTGAAGGACGGCGACAAGCGCGCCGCCTATGACCGCTTCGGCCATGCGGCGTTCGAGCAGGGCGGCGGCATGGGCGGCGGCCATCCCGGCTTCGGCGCCGGCTTCGCCTCCTCCTTCTCCGACATTTTCGAAGATCTGTTCGGCATGGGCGGCCAGCGCGCTCGCGGCGGCCGCGAGCGCGGCGCCGACCTGCGCTACAACATGGAAATCACCCTCGAAGAAGCGTTCCAGGGCAAGACCGCGCAGATCGAAATTCCCGTCTCCGTCACCTGCGAATCCTGCTCGGGCACCGGCGCCAAGGCCGGCACCAAGCCGAAGACCTGCTCGACCTGCGGCGGCGCAGGCCGCGTCCGCCAGGCCCAGGGCTTCTTCACGCTGGAGCGCACCTGTCCGGGCTGCCAGGGCCGCGGCCAGATGATCGAGGATGCCTGCCCGTCCTGTGCCGGCTCCGGCCGCGTGCAGCGCGACCGCACGCTGTCCGTCAACATCCCGCAGGGCGTCGAGGACGGCACGCGCATCCGCCTTGCCGGCGAAGGCGAGGCCGGCGTCCGCGGCGGCCCGCCCGGCGACCTCTACATTTTCCTGTCGCTGTCGGCGCATCAGTTCTTCCAGCGCGACGGCGCCGACCTGCACTGCCGCGTGCCGATCTCGATGGTGACGGCGGCGCTCGGCGGCGAGTTCGAGGTGCCGACCATCGACAAGGGCAAGACCAAGGTGAAAATCCCGGCCGGCACCCAGTCGGCCCGGCGCTTCCGCATCGCATCAAAGGGCATGCCGGTGCTGCGCTCGCGCCAGACGGGCGACATGTATGTCCAGGTCGTGGTCGAGACGCCGCAGAACCTGACCAGGAAGCAGCAGGAGCTGCTCGCCGAGTTCGAAAAGCTCTCCTCGGGTGCGACCCAGCCGGAAGCCGCGGGCTTCTTCACCAAGGTCAAGGACTTCTTCGGCAGCCGCGCCGGCAGCTGACCGGACTAGTGCCCACTTTCCGAAGTCCTCGCTCCGTCGCCGCAAGACCGGCTCGCGGACTTCGGAAAGTTATGGGCACTAGCAAATCCATGATTCTGGTGCCGCTTTCGATCTGAAGTCCCTGAACCGGTCTTGCGGCGAGTGAGTCAGGGACTTCAGATCGGCGGCACTAGGCCGAAAAATTCAGCCATTGCTTGGCGTTATGCCAAATTTTCCGATGCGCTGCAGCGTCGCTGAAACCCCTGTTTGGCTTGACCGTTCTCTCTCCGGCATATACGTCTTTGTGACTGTTTTCTGACATCCACCGCTTAATCGGCGGTCCCGTCTGGTACTGACATGCCTTTGCAATCGTCCGTGCGTGCGTTGAAAAAGCCTCCTCGTCTCGACGATGAGGTTCGCTTTCTTCGGTCATGGATTGAAAAGCCGCTGCATATGGGCGCGGTGATGCCGTCGGGGCGTCTGCTTGCCCGGACGATGGCGCAGTATGTCGATATCGAGTCCAACGGTCCGGTGATCGAACTCGGGCCGGGCACCGGCGCCATCACCAGCGCCCTGCTCCATCGCGGCGTCGATCAGAAGCGGCTGGTCCTTGTCGAATACAATTCCGGCTTCTGCGCGCTGCTGCGCGACCGCTATCCGCAGGCCAGGGTCGTGCATGGCGATGCCTATACGCTGCGCGACACGCTCTGGAACGTTCTCGGCGCGCCGGCCTCCGCCGTCGTCTCCGGCCTGCCGCTGGTGACCAAGCCGATGTCGACGCGCCTGAAGCTGATCCGCGATGCCTTCGCCGCGCTCGCGCCCGGCGCGCCCTTTGTGCAGTTCACCTATTCGGTCGCGCCGCCAATCCCGAAATCGCTGCCCGGCGTGTCCACAGAGGCGTCAGAGCGGATCTGGATGAACCTTCCGCCCGCCCGCGTCTGGGTGTATCGCAAGGATTGAAGCTGCCTGCTGCTGGTGGAGCGGATTTGACGTTCGCACCCGATTTGCCGTGAGTTCTGATGCGAACGTCAAATCCAAAGCTCCACCAGAAAATATAAGTTTTGCTAGTGGTCCTTTGATTCTAACATTCCCAAAGTGCCGGCCGCGACAGGGTGCGAATGTTAGAATCGGACCACTAGCTGCGGCGGGATAACCCGACCGCAAGCTGATTTATGGCCGCACCGAAAATCCTCATCATTCCGGGATCGCTGCGATCAGGCTCGCACAATGCGAAGCTGGCGATGGCCGCGGCGGACGAGTTCGTACGTGCCGATGCCGATGTCACCCGCATCTCACTCGCCGATTTTCCGCTGCCGATCTATGACGGCGATTTGCAGGCCCGGTCCGGCGTGCCCATCAACGCGGTCAATCTCAAGCGCATGATCGGCGCGCATCAGGGCGTGCTGATCGTGACGCCCGAATATAATTCGTCGATCCCTGCCTTGGTGAAGAATACCATCGACTGGGTCACGCGCGTGCAAGACCCGCACCAGGCGCGCGGACAGGTGTTCCGCGAAAAACCGTTCGCGATTGCGGCTGCCTCTGCGAGCAGGCTTGGCGGAACGCGCGCGCTGGCCGCGTTGCGGCTGATCCTGACCGCTTGCCACGCGACCGTCATTCCCAACCAGCTCGCGCTGTCATTCGCCGATGAGGCCTATGACGATATGGACAGGTTGAAAAATCAGGCCGATATCGATGCGCTGAAGGGATTGGTGCGGCAATTGATCGAAGTTTCACAGCGGATGATGTGAGGTGACCATGCAGCCAGCTACTATCGCGCCCCGCGACCGGTTGATTGTGGCGCTCGACCTGCCCGGTCTGGAGCAGGCCGAAGCGATGGTCGCAAAACTCGGCGACAGCGTCACGTTCTACAAGATCGGCTATCAGCTCGGTTATGCCGGCGGGCTCACGCTGGTGCGCAAGCTCGCCGATCAAGGCAAGAAGGTCTTTCTGGATTTGAAGCTGCACGACATCGGCAACACCGTGGCGCGCGGCGTCGAGAGCGTCGCCAAGCTCGGTGCGACCTTCCTCACCGTCCATGCCTATCCGCAGACGATGAAGGCGGCTGCCGAGGCGCGCGCCGGCACGTCCTTGCAAATCCTCGCGGTTACCGTGCTCACCTCCTACGACGACGGCGACCTGCATGCCGCGGGCTATCGGCTCGCCGTGTCCGATCTGGTCGAGGCGCGTGCACAGCAGGCGCAGGTGCTCGGCGTCGATGGCCTTGTGTGCTCGCCGGAAGAAGCCGCCGCGTTGCGCAAGATCGTCGGCCACCAGATGACGCTGGTGACGCCGGGCATCCGTCCTGCTGGCGCCGAGGTCGGTGACCAGAAGCGCATCATGACCCCGGCGCGCGCGATCGCGGCCGGCGCCGATTATCTCGTGGTCGGACGTCCCATCACCGGCGCTGCGGACCCCAAGGCGGCGGCCGAAGCCATCCACGCGGAGATCGCGCCGCGGCTGGTTGCGTAAGAGGAAGGAAACACGAATGGCAAAAGGATACTGGATCGCGCACGTCGATGTGCACAACGACGACGGCTACAAGCCCTATGCATTGGCCAACCCCGCCATCTTCAAGAAATTCGGCGGACGCTTCGTGGTGCGGGGCGGCAAGTTCGAGGGCCCCGAGGGCAACAGCCGCTCGCGCAATGTCGTGATCGAATTTCCCGATTATGCGACCGCGCTTGCCTGCTACAACTCGCCGGAATACCAGGCCAACATCAAGGTGCGTCAGCCCCATTCGGTCGCCGACCTCGTCATCATCGAAGGCTACGACGGCCCGCAGCCCTGATCGCCCTGTTCCCTTGGTTGCCGGAACAGCCTTCGCCCGCTAATAGGGCGGGGAGAGGTAAACCATGGCGGATATGCGCTTGATCGTTGCGGGGGCCGGCGGCCGGATGGGCCGCACGCTGACCCGCGTCATCTCGGAGACACAAGGTGCGGTGCTGGCCGGCGCGCTGGAGGCGCCCGGCTCGGAGCTGCTCGGCAAAGACGCCGGTGTGCTCGCAGGCTTGCCCGCCAATGGCATCAAACTATCAGCCGATCTCTGGGCGCTGTCGGCGGAGGCCGATGGCATTCTCGATTTTACGGTGCCGGCTGCGACCATTGCCAACATCGCGATCGCAGCCCAGCGCGGCATCGTGCATGTCATCGGCACCACGGGGCTGTCGGCGTCCGACGAGGCCGTGATCCGCAGCGTGACCTCGCGCGCGATCGTCGTGAAGTCGGGTAATATGAGTCTGGGCGTCAACCTGCTGGCCGCGCTGGTGAAGCGCGCTGCGCAGTCGCTGGATGAGACCTTCGACATCGAAATCCTGGAGATGCATCACAAGGCCAAGATCGATGCGCCTTCGGGCACCGCTCTGATGCTCGGAGAAGCCGCCGCCGCGGGACGCAAGATTTCACTTGGTGAACGCTCGGCGCGCGGCCGCGACGGCGTCACCGGCGCGCGCCGATCGGGCGACATCGGTTTCGCCTCCTTGCGCGGCGGCACCGCGGCCGGCGATCACAGCGTGATCTTCGCTGGTCCGTTCGAACGGATCACACTTTCACATCACGCCGAAGACCGGTCGATCTTCGCGCATGGCGCGTTGAAAGCGGCGCTGTGGGCGAACGGCAAGAAGCCGGGCTTCTACACCATGGCCGACGTGCTCGGCCTCGGTGAAAGCTGAAGTAAAACGAAGAGCGGAATGGACCAACGAAATGAGCGACCGACTTCTCGTGCTCGTGCGCCACGGCCAGAGCGATTGGAACCTGAAGAATCTCTTCACCGGCTGGAAGGACCCCGACCTCACCGAGCAGGGCATCAAGGAGGCCCGGGACGCCGGCCGCAAGCTGAAGGCGCAGGGCTTCAAGTTCGACATCGCCTTCACTTCGGTCCTGAAGCGTGCCCAGCACACGCTCGACCTGATGCTGGCCGAGATCGGCCAGACCGGTCTGCAAACCCGGAAAAATCTTGCGCTGAACGAACGTGACTATGGCGATTTGTCCGGCCTCAACAAGGACGACGCCCGCAAGCGATGGGGCGAGGAGCAGGTGCATATCTGGCGCCGCTCCTACGACGTGCCGCCGCCCGGCGGCGAAAGCCTGAAGGATACGCTGGCACGCGCTCTGCCCTATTACGTGCAGGAGATCCTGCCCTGCGTGCTGCGTGGCGAGCGGGTGCTGGTCGCCGCCCACGGCAACTCGTTGCGCGCGCTGATCATGGTGTTGGAGAGGCTCACGCCGGAGAACATTTTGAAGCGCGAGCTCGGCACCGGCGTGCCCATCATCTACCGCCTCAATGAGGACGCCACGGTGGCTTCCAAGCTCGACTTGGCGGCGTGAGCGCCGGCATCGAATCGTCACGGTGCGAGTCGCTGCAGCAGTTCGCGCGCGAAGTGCGAAAGCGAATCGTCGCGGGCTCCCATCACCAGGATGCGATCGCCAGGGCGAGCCAATCTGACCAGGACATCGCCGCAAGCACTGCGATCCGGAAATGCCGTGGCTTTTCGGCCACCGCGCTCGATTTCGCCGGCGAGTTCGCGGCTGCCGACGCTGCGGTCGACGGTGCCGCCGAAATAGACCGGCTCGGGCATGACGAGAATATCGTCACCGCGCATGCCCTTGGTAAAGCAGTCCACCAAAGCGTCCTTCATCAAACGGATCGGGCCGTAGCCATGCGGCTGAAACATCAGCAAGAGGCGGCCGGGAAACGCGTGCATGGTCTCCAGCGTGGCCGAGATCTTGTCGGGGTTGTGGGCAAAATCGTCAATGACCGTTATTCCGTTGACGGTGCCCGTAACCTCCAACCGCCGGCGGATGCCGCTGAATTCGCCGAGATAACCGGCCGCATCGGCCAGCGCCACGCCGCATGCTTTCGCAGCGCAGAGTGCGGCGAGTGCGTTGGCGACGTTGTGCCGTCCCGGCACTTTCAGATCCACCTCAACGGCCTCGCCGGTGTCGCGCGCCTTGACGCGGAAGGTGATCCCGGCCGGAGACGGGACAGGAGATGAGGCGAAGAGATCGGCTCGCGGATCGGTCATGCTATAAGTCATAGCCCGGCCCGGCTTCAAATCGTGCACCAGTGCCGCCGCTTCCGGATTGTCGAGATTCAGCACCACCGTCTCCGCCTTGACGCTGAAGTCACGGAACAGGCTGCGCAGCTCGTCCATCGATTTGTGGTCGAGCGAGATGTTGTTGACGACTGCAATGCGCGGCTCATAAAACGCGATCGAGCCGTCGCTCTCGTCCACTTCACTTACGAAGGTCTCGCCCGCGCCGATCCTGGCGCTGGCGAACGGTGAGTCGGCGTCGACGAAGTTCTTCATGTCGGCGCCGTTCATGATCGTGGGATCCTTTGCTGCGCGGTGCAGGATCCAGCCGATCATGCCGACGGTGGTGGACTTTCCGCTCGTGCCGGCGACGCCAATGCCCAAGGCGGCATCGTTGAAGAGGTCGGCGAGAAGCCGGGCACGCGTGGTGACAGTGGCGCCGACGCGCCGCGCGGCTTGCACGTCGGGGATCGTTTCCTCGACAGCCGCGGAGGTAACCAGGGTTTGGCCGGCTCGGCGCACGCCGCTACCGTCCTGTGGATGAAGCGCGATGCCATGCGCGCGCAGAAAATCAAATCTTTCGGTATTGCGTCCCTGGTCGAGGGCACGATCAGAACCCTCTACGCGACCGCCTCTGGCCTGGATAATCAGCGCGAGAGGGGTCATGCCACTCCCGCCGACGCCGCAAAAGAAATAATCTCCTGGCTGGGACATCGGCAAGAATCTACAAGCGTTGCCAATCAAGTGCAACGCAAGGCGCGGGCGCGCCATATAAGCCTGCAGGCACTCGCAAAAGCGACCAGCCCATCTGCTCAACTCATGCGGCCTTCGCTCCGACCTGTCCGGCTTCCCAGCCGAGCATCGCCTGCTTGCGCGTGATGCCCCAGTGATAGCCGGTCAGCTTGCCGTCCTTGCCGAGCGCGCGATGGCAGGGCACCACGAAAGACACCGGGTTCTTGCCGATCGCGGCGCCGACGGCGCGAGAGGCCTTCGGATTGTCGATCTTGCAAGCGATGTCGGAATACGACACTGCCTTGCCCATCGGGATCTTCAGCAGCGTCTGCCATACCCGCACCTCGAAATCGGTGCCGATCAGCACCACGCGCAGCGGCTGGTCCGGCCGCCACAGTTTCGGGGTGAAGATGCGCTGCGCCAGCGGCGCGGTGCCGAGATAGTCCTCGACATAGACGGCGTTGCGCCAGCGTCCCTTCATGTCTGCGAGCGCCGCCTGCTCCTCACCCGGATCGGCGAACGCAACTCCCGCAAGCCCTCGGGACGTCGCCATCAGAAGGGCGGTGCCGAACGGCGACGGATGGAAGCCGTAGTGCAGGGTCAGCCCCGTGCCGCCGTTCTTCCATTCGCCCGGCGACATCGCTTCATGGGTCACGAACAGATCATGCAGCCGGCCCGGACCGGAAAGGCCGGAGTCCAGCGCGGCGTCGAGCACGCTCGCGGAGTCGCGCAAGCAGGCCCTTGGCGTGATCGAGCGTCAGCGCCTGCATGAAATCCTTCGGCGTCAACCCGGCCCAGCGGCGGAACAGATGGTGCAACTCATCCGGCGTCACGCCGGCGGAGTCGGCCATCGCCTCGATGGTCGGCTGCGTCCGCCAGTGTTCGCTGATGAAAGCAATCGCGCGGCGCACGCTGTCATAGTCGCGCAACGCGGCGTTCTGGGAGCCCGGCTTGGCCAGGCGCATGTCATGGATGGCGAGTGTGATCATGTGCAGTGCCCACTTTCCGAAGTTCGTGCTCCATTGCCGCGCTACCGCTCACGAACTTCGGAAAGTCATGGGCACTGGCAAATCTATAATTCTAGTGCCGCTTTCGATCTGAAGTCCCTGAACCCGATTTTGCGATAAGTGAATCAGGGACTTCAGATCGGCGGCACTAGGTGATTTAGGACGGCGCGGCATCGCAAACCACCCGATTCCCGACTTGGCTTCAAGTGATGGGGTTATAAGTCGGGCCGCGCTTCGCGGCTATCAAGCCAGCCCGTAACGCTTTGGCAAAACTGGCTTTTTCCTCGGCCCCGAGGAAGCTGCCGACCGATACGCGGCGTCCGCGCGAGATCAGATAGATCCGCTCGGTGCCGAACTCCTCGTGGATGACCTCGTCGAGCCGGACCCAGAGCGGGTTGAGCACCCATTCGACCACATGGCCGCGATGGCTGACCCGGCGCACCCTCAATTCCGATGGCGTCACCGTGATCTCCTCGCGCGCCCGGGCGCGCCCGAAATTGATCTTGAAGGCGATGTAGATCGCGAGCACGTCGAGGCCGAGGAAGCCGAACACCGGCCACGCTCCCATGATCAGGAAAGCGATGCCGGTCGCGAAGCTGGTCACGCTCAGGAACGTCATCACCAGCACAAAGCCGGTGCGGTTGAGCGAACGGTGCGGCGTGAGCAGTGCCGAGAACAGCACCGGCTCGATGTCGCCGGGATCAAAGCCATTGCCTACGGTCATGGCCTGTCAGTATATCCGCTTCATGGCGAAAATCATCCGAACCCAACGCGCAAAAACCGCTTCCGTTCGATCGCGGTCGAGGAAGCCGGCAAAGAAGGCAAAGGCGGCACGTGTCGCTACGAAATTGCCCGCCAGGAAGGCAGCCAAAGCCAAGAAATCAAAACCGTGGACACCGGCGGAGGTTCGCGAATGCTTCGAGCGCTTCCGCAAGGCCAATCCGGAGCCGCGTGGCGAGCTGGAGCATCTCAACCCCTACACGCTCCTCGTTGCCGTCGTGCTGTCGGCGCAGGCGACCGATGCCGGCGTCAACAAGGCGACGCGCGAACTTGTTCAAGGTTGCCGACACGCCGCAAAAGATGATCGAGCTCGGCGAAGGGCGACTGCGCGATTACATCAAGACGATCGGCCTCTATCGCAACAAGGCCAAGAACGTCATCGCGCTGTCGGAAAAGCTGATCCGCGAGTTCGGTGGCGAGGTGCCGCGCACCCGTGCCGAGATCGAATCGCTGCCCGGCGCCGGTCGCAAGACGGCCAACGTCGTCCTCAACATGGCCTATGGCGAGCACACCATGGCCGTCGACACCCACGTGTTCCGTGTCGGCAATCGCACTGGGCTTGCGCCCGGCAAAACGCCGCTCGAAGTCGAGCTCGGCCTTGAGAAAGTCATCCCGTCGGAGTTCATGCTGCACGCCCATCACTGGCTGATCCTGCATGGCCGCTACACCTGTCTCGCCCGCAAGCCCCGCTGCGAGGTATGCCTGATCAACGATCTTTGCCGCTGGCCTGAAAAAACGGTTTAGCTTGGGCGCTTGCCCATCTCCTTCGATTTTGTGCAACGCGCGCGTGCTTGTGCGCGGCCGAGGCTAGACATACGCTTCTTAAAAGGTCCGTCACAAGGGCCGTGGCAAATTGGGAGGTGCGCCGTGCGTTCGCAATCCGTACTGGATTCGGCTTTCGCGATTCTATTGCTTGGCGCGTCCGGCGCCAGCGCGCAAATTTCCGACAACGTCGTCAGGATCGGCGTGATGAACGATCAATCCGGCCTTTACGCCGACCTTGGCGGACCGGGCTCGGTGATCGCCGCGCGCATGGCGGCGGAGGATGCCGGCGGTACGGTGCTCGGCAAGCCGATCGATATCGTGGTGGCGGATCATCAGAACAAGGCCGATGTCGGCGTCGCCATCGCGCGGCGCTGGTTCGAGAGCGAAGGCGTCGATCTCGCCATCGGCTTCGATCATTCCGCGGTGGCGCTCGGCGTCGAGCAGCTCGCCGCGCAATACAACCGGATTGCGATCGCAGGCGCCGTCGGTAGCACGGCCTTCACCGGCAAGAACTGCACGCCCAACGAAGCCTCCTGGATCTACGACAGCTACGCGCTGACCACGAGCCTCGCCAGGTCGACGGTCGCCGAGGGGCGCGATACCTGGTTCTTCATCACCGTCGACTACGCCTTCGGTCATTCGCTGGAGGCGGATGCCACCGCCGCGGTGCAGGCCGCCGGCGGCAAGGTGCTCGGCAGTGTGCGTCATCCGCTCAACACATCAGACTTCAGCTCCTATCTGCTGCAGGCGCAGGCCTCGGGCGCAAAGGTCGTGGCCTTCGCCAATGGCGGCGGCGACATGGTCAATGCGGTGAAGCAGGCCAACGAATTCGGCCTCACCAAGAAACAGAGCATGGTCGCGCTGCTGATCTTCATTTCCGACGTGCACAGCATGCAGCTCCAGGCCGCCCAGGGCCTGAAATTCGTCACCGGCTTCTACTGGGATCGCGACGAGGAGAGCCGCGCATGGTCGAAGCGCTTCTTCGACCGGCACGGCCGCATGCCGACCATGGCGCAGGCCAGCGTCTATTCCGCCGTGCGCCACTACATCGCGTCGATCAAGGCGGCCGGCACCGATGAGGCCAAGGCCGTGATGGCCAAGATGCGCGAGCTGCCGGTGAACGATTTTTACGTCAAGAACGGCCATGTGCGCGAAGACGGCCGTCTCGTGCACGACATGCTGTTCGCGCAGGTGAAGACGCCGGCGGAGTCCACCAAGCCGTGGGACTATTACAAGATCCTCGGTACCATCCCCGGCGACCAGGCATTTCGCCCGCTCGCCGAAGCCGGCTGTCCGCTGGTCGCGCACTGACGCACCATTCAACTTGACGTGACCGGGGCGCGTACGGCGGCGGCCGCCGAAATATTCGCGCGATTGGGCGGTTTCCATAGCTTGGGATCACTCGGGCGGGGGACAGCCACATGAACGACACGGCCGCGCTGCTCTCGCTCGCAACCTCGGTGCCGCCCCACCAATTTCATCAGCAGCAAATCCTCGCGGCGGCGAGCGGCCTGATGGCGGATCGCTATCCGGAATTCGAGACGCTTGCGAGCCTGTTCGCCAACACTGGCATCCGCCATCGCTATGGCGTCAAACCGATGGAATGGTATCTCGAGCACCGCGGCTGGCCGGATCGCACACAGGCGTTTCTGGAGGGTGCCGAGGCGCTGTTCGTCGACGTCGCGGAGAAGGCGCTGGCGCGTGCCGATCTCCGGCCGAAGACATCGATACGGTCGTCACGGTCTGCTCGACCGGAATTGCGACGCCGACGCTGGAGGCGCGGGTCGCCGGCCGCATGGGATTTCGCGCGACGTCTCGCGTGTGCCGGTGTTCGGCCTCGGCTGCGCGGGCGGCGTATCCGGTCTGTCGATCGCGGCCCGACTCGCGCAATCGCGGCCGGGCAGCAATGTGCTGATGGTCGCGCTCGAGCTCTGCACGCTTGCGGTCCGCCACGATGAGCTGAGCAAGGCCAATATCGTCGCCGCCAGCCTGTTTGGCGATGGCGCCGCTGCCGTGGTTTTGCGCGCAGGCGATGGTGGCGCCACGCGGGTCGAAGCGTCAGGCGAAAAGCTCTGGCCGGATACGCTCGACATCATGGGATGGAGGGTCGACCCCGAGGGGTTCGGCGTGATCTTCCAGCGCACCATTCCGGATTTCGTGCGCGAGCAGATGGGCCCGGCGGTTGCCGAAATCCTGTCGCGGATGGCGCTGTCGGCTGCCGACATCGATCGCTTCATCTGTCATCCCGGCGGAACCAAGGTGATCGCGGCGCTGGAGCGCGCGCTTGCGCTCGATCAGGGCACGCTCGACCACGAGCGCGACGTCATCGCCGATTACGGCAACATGTCGGCGCCAACGGTGCTGTTCGTATTGGAGCGCGCTCGCGCGCGAGGTTTGCCGCCGCGCTCGCTGCTGACCGCGCTTGGTCCCGGCTTCACCGCGAGCTGCGTCGCGTTGCGACACGCCGCGTGAGCCTTGCCTCCATCATCCTCGCTCTGGTGACGCTGCAGCGGCTGGGCGAGCTCGTCCTTGCCCGCCGCAACACCAGAGCGTTGCTTGCACGCGGCGCGATCGAAATCGGCGCGCGGCATTATCCGTTGATCGTCGCGGTTCATGCGGCGTGGCTGATTGCGCTGTGGATTTTCGGATTGGATCAGCAGGTCGATCTCCTCGCACTGTTGCCGTTCGGCCTGCTGCAGGGCGCACGCGTGTGGATTCTCGCCACGCTTGGCGAGCGCTGGACCACCCGCATCATCGTCCTGCCGGGCGAGAAACTGGTCGCCACCGGACCGTATCGCTATCTGTCGCATCCGAATTACGTCGTGGTGGCCGGCGAGATCGCGGTTCTGCCACTGGCGCTGCATCTGCCCGTTGTCGCTGTGGTGTTCACGATCCTCAACGCCATTGTGCTGACCATCCGCATCCGCGCCGAGACGCGTGCGCTGGCCGCGGCGAGCGTGCGGTGATCGCTCCGGCCAATACGCCGAGCCCGGCCGTGTGGGTCGCCTTCCTGCTGATGTGTCTCGGCATGTTCATGGCGATCCTCGACATCCAGGTGGTGGCGACGTCGTTGCCGACCATCCAGCAGTCGCTCGCGATCTCGCAGGACGCGATGAGCTGGATCCAGACCGCCTATCTGATCGCCGAAGTGATCGCGATCCCCCTGACGGGGTTGCTCACGCGCGTGTTGACGTTGCGCTGGCTGTTCGTCGGCGCGGTCAGCCTGTTCACGATCGCATCGATCGGCTGCGCCTTCAGCGAGACCTTCGCGCTGCTGCTGTTCTTTCGAGCAGCCCAGGGGTTTTCCGGCGGCGTGTTGATTCCCGCGGTGTTCTCGGCGGTGTTTCTGCTGTTTCCGTCGCGCCTTCACGCGGTTGCGACCACCATCGGCGGTGTGGTTGCGGTGCTGGCGCCGACCGTCGGTCCCGTGGTTGGCGGGTTCATCACTGCGACCTGGTCGTGGCCGTGGTTGTTCCTGATCAATGTGATTCCCGGACTATTGGCGGCCTCCGTCACGCCTTTCCTCCTGCCGCGACACGCAACCGATCTCGATGAGTTGAGGAAGCTGGACGTGATCTCGCTGCTCTTGATGGCGGCGGCCCTCACTGCGCTCGAGATCGGTTTGAAGCAGGCGCCACAAGGCGGCTGGCTGTCGCTGTCTTGCGCAGGTCCGCTGCTGGCCAGTGTGATCGGACTTGGCATTTTCCTGCTGCGCACGGCGCGCGCCACGCATCCGGTCCTGCGGCTTGTCGCGCTGAGGCGGCGGTCCTTCGCGCTCGGCTGCGTCTTGAGCTTCTGTCTCGGTGTCGGTCTGTTCGGCTCGGTCTATCTTGATGCCGGTGTTTCTCGGCTTTGTGCGCGGCCATGACGCGTTCGAGATCGGCATCGTCATGCTGGTGACGGGCGCCACGCAGCTTGTTGCCGCGCCCGTCGCGGCGATCCTGGAGAGCCGTCTCGGGGCTCGGCTCCTGACCTCCATGGGCTTTGTGCTGTTCGCGATCGGTCTCGGTCTGTCTTATTGGCAGCCACGCACCGCCGATTTCGACGCGATGTTCTGGCCGCAGATCGTGCGGGGCGTCGCCATCATGTTCTGTCTGTTGCCGCCGACCCGTATTGCGCTTGGCGATCTGCCGGAAAGCGAGGTCGCCGACGCCAGCGGCTTGTTCAACCTGATGCGCAATCTCGGCGGCGCCATCGGCATCGCGCTGATCGACACGATCCTCTACGGACGTGTTGTCATTTACGCCCAGCACTTCCGCGATCGGCTGTTGGCGGGCGATCTGACCGCCGCCACCGCGATCGGGTTGGACCCGAAGCTATTCCTGGAACGGGCGTCGCGTCTCCCAACCGATGCCGAGATCGCCTATGTCCGGCCGCTGGTCGAAAAGGCTTCACTGGCGCTTTGCGTCAACGAAGCCTGGGCGATGCTGGCGGGCTTCGCGATCATCGGCTTGCTGATCGCACCGTTCGCGCGCGATTCTAGACCGTAGGCACGCTGCTGCGCCTCGGCTCGATCAATTCAGGTCGCGGACCCGACAATCGCTTGTGCAGATGGACCATGAAGGCCATGCCGAACAGCGGTGTCGCCAGATTGACGATCGGGATCGAGACGAAGGCCGCGATGAACAGTCCCGCGGTGAAGACGGTCGCAGCATGGTGCCTGCGCATCGCCTTGGCCTCGGCCGGCGGCCGAAAGCGCATCGCCGCGAGTTCGAAATACTGTTTTCCTTGCAGCCATGCGGTCGCGATGAAGAAGATCAGGAAGCCCGCGCCGGCCACCAGCACGAAGGGCAACGCGACCAGATAGACCAGGATGGTCCAGAGCGCGATCTTGACGCCCTCGATCACTGCAATCGAGAGCGGCAGCGCCACGCCGGGTTGCTCGGTCGGATAATATTCGCGCTCGACGAGATCGCCGATGTCGTCGACAAAGAAGCCTGCGACGACCGAGGTGACCGCCGGCATCAGGAAGATGCCGCCGAGTACGACGCCGAGCGCGGCCGCGATCGAGACGAGCCAGGCCAGCGCATAGAGCGGTGTATGGGCGCCTGGGCCGAGCAGCGCCTCGGCCCAGCCCTCGCCATAGTTGGCAAACCAGCTGAGCAAGCGCTGCAAGCCGATCGCGAGCACAATGATCAGCACCAGCGCAAGTCCGATCGACCGCCACAGGATCGACCGCATCGGCGGCGACAGGATTTGCGATAGTGCCTTGGCGGCGGCGTCCAGCATGATGATCTTGCCTCTCGAAAAGCGTCGGGACAGGTAGACATGTACAGGCGCTTCGGCAAGAGCCGTGCGGCGGCGCCTTGACGCGTCTCACACGGTCCGGCCTTCTCGCATTTGCGTTATGCAAGCGGGAATGCGCTGATACCAAGATTATATTTTCCAGACGGCCGGTGAGAGCATAGTGTGCCGCAGCAAGAGCACGGGAGAAATGCATGGCCGAAACCGGACTGCCGCTCGAGGGCGTGAGGGTCATCGAGATGACCCACATGGTGATGGGCCCGACCTGCGGCATGATCCTCGCCCAGCTCGGCGCCGAGGTGATCAAGGTCGAGCCGCCCGCCGGCGACAAGACCCGCATCCTCGGCGGCATGGGAACCTCGTTCTTCCCGCTGTTCAACCGCGGCAAGCGCAGTGTCGTGCTCGACCTCGCCAAGGCCGAGGATCGCGAGACCATGCATCAGCTCCTGGAAAGCGCCGACGTGTTCCTGGAGAACTTTCCGCGATGGCCAGCTCGACAAGCAAGGTCTCGGCGCCGACGAACTTCGCAGCAAATATCCGCATCTGATCGTCGCCGGCCACAAGGGATTCCTGTCCGGCCCCTATGAGCATCGTCCGGCGCTCGACGAGGTCGTGCAGATGATGTCCGGCCTTGCCGCCATGACCGGGACGAAAGACAAGCCGCAGCGCGTCGGCTCCTCCGCCAACGACATCATGGGCGGCATGTTCGGCGTGATCTCGATCCTCGCCGCGCTCTATCAGAAGCGCGCCGGCAAGGCGGAGGGCGCCAATATCCGCATCGGCCTGTTCGAGAACTGCCTGTTCCTGGTGGCCCAGCACATGGTCGAATTCGAGATGACCGGCAATCAGCCGCGCTCGATGCCGGAGCGCGAGCACGCCTGGCCGATCTACGACATTTTCGATGCCGCCAATGGCAACCGCATCTTCATCGGCGTCGTCACCGAGGGACACTGGCAGAGCTTCTGCACGGAGTTCGGCCTGCAGGAATTTCTTGATGATCCGGCCTTGCGCACCACCACCGACCGCATCATGGCGCGCTCGCGGATCATTCCGCGCGTGGCGGAGGTCATCAAGGGCTGGGACGTCAAGGATCTCTCGGACAAGCTCGACCGGCTCAACATCTGCTTCTCGCCGATCAACCGTCCCGAGGATCTGTTCGACGATCCGCACGTCTTGCGGCCGGGCGGCCTCGTCAATAATTTCAACGCCGATGGCGCGGCGTTCCGCGTGCCGGCGCTGCCGATCGAGTGGAACGGCGCCAATATCGGTGAGGGCATCAAGGTGCCGCCGCTCGGCGGCGACACGGACGCGATCCGTGCCGAGCTTGCGACCAAGAAGTGAAACGACGAGGAAGCGCGCATGACCGATGTTCAGAAAATCTATCCCGATGGCCGCGTGATCCTGCGCGAAGTTGGCTTGCGCGACGGTCTCCAGCTTGTGAAGACGTTTCCCTCGACGCAGGCCAAGCAGCGCTGGATCCGCGACGAATATGCCGCGGGCGTGCGCTGCTTCGAGGTCGGCTCGTTTCTGCCCGCCAAGACCTTCCCGCAATTCGTCGACGTCCGCGATATCGTGCAGACCATTGCCGCGCTGCCGGGCGCGCATGGCATCGCGCTGGCGCTGAACGAGCGCGGCGTCAACGAGGCGCTGGCGTCCGGCGTGGCCGAAATCGCCACAGTGGTTTCCGCGACCGAAGAGCACAGCCAGGCCAACGCCCATCGCTCACGCGAATCCGCGATCGCCAATGTCAAGCGGATGTGCGAGCTGCGCGATGCCAGCGCACACAAGCCGATCATGCATGCCGCGATCTCGGTGGCGCTCGGCTGCTCGATCGCGGGTCCGGTCGATCCGAAGGAAGTCATCCGGCTGGTCGAGAAGTGCCTCGAAGCCGGCGTCGATGCGGTGGGGATCGCCGACACCGTCGGCTATGCCGGGCCGAAAGCGGTCGGCGAGTTGACCAGGGCAGCGGTGAAGCTCGCGGGCAAGACGCCGATCTGCGTGCACCTGCACGACACCCGCGGCATGGGTATTGCGAATGCGGCGGCCGCGCTCGACGAGGGTGCGCGCATTCTCGACGGCTCGCTCGGCGGGCCTCGGCGGCTGCCCGTTCGCACCCGGTGCGACCGGCAATGTCGTGTTCGAGGATCTGGTGTTCCTGTGCGAGAGCAAGGGATTTGCCACCGGCATCGACATCGACAAACTGGTCGCGGTGCGTGCCATCCTGCGCGAGGCGATGCCGAACGAGCCGATGTATGGCGGGCTCGCGCGCGCCGGCCTGCCCTGCGCGACCGCGGCCAAGGCGGCCTGAGCGCATGATCCGGAAAAGTGGATACCGGTTTTCCGATAAGATCATGCGCAAGAGTCAAAGCCGCGTTGCACGCAGCCGCAGCGCATTCCCGATCACGCTGACCGACGACAGCGCCATCGCTGCAGCCGCGATGATCGGCGACAGCAGGATGCCGAATGCGGGATAGAGGATGCCGGCGGCAATCGGGATTCCCGCGGCGTTGTAGATGAAGGCGAAAAACAGGTTCTGGCGGATGTTCGACATCGTCGCCTGCGACAGCTTGCGCGCACGAACGATGCCGGTGAGATCGCCCTTCAACAGCGTGATCCCGGCGCTTTCCATCGCGACGTCGGTGCCGGTCCCCATGGCGATGCCGACGTCGGCGGCGGCGAGCGCCGGCGCGTCGTTGACGCCGTCGCCTGCCATCGCGACGATGCGGCCAGCCTGCCGCAATCTCGCGACCACCGCGCTCTTCTGGTCCGGTAAAACTTCGGCTTCGACATCGGAGATGCCGAGCCGGCGCGCGACCGCGTTCGCGGTGGTCTTGTTGTCGCCGGTCAGCATGATCACCTTGACGCCTTCGGCGGCGAGCGCCTTCAGCGCATCCGGCGTCGAGGCCTTCACGGGATCGGCGATCGCAAAGAGTCCGGCCAGCTTGCCGTCGATGGCGAGGTGAACCACGGTCGCGGCATCGGCGCGCAGACGCTCGGCCTCCCGGTCCAGCGAACCGGTTTCGATTCCGATCGAGGACAGATATCCGGAATTGCCGATCGCGATGGATTTCCCGTCCACCTTGCCGGCCGCGCCCTTGCCGGTCGGCGAATCGAAATTCTCGACTGCGCCGAGCGCGAGCCCGCGCTCCGTCGCGGCGCGCACGATCGCATCCGCCAGCGGATGCTCGCTGGCGCGTTCGACGCTTGCCGCGAGCCGCAGAATTTCATCCTCGCCAAATCCGGCCGCCGGGACAATCGCCGTGACCTTCGGCTTGCCCTCCGTCAGCGTACCCGTCTTGTCGACCACCAGCGTGTCGACCTTCTCCATCCGCTCCAGTGCCTCGGCGTTCTTGATCAACACCCCCGCATGCGCGCCGCCGCCGACGCCGACCATGATCGACATCGGCGTCGCGAGTCCGAGTGCGCAGGGGCAGGCGATGATCAGCACGCTCACGGCGGCGACGAGGCCGAAGGCGAGTTTCGGTTCCGGCCCGAAGATCGCCCAGGCCGCAAACGCAGCGATCGCCGCAACGATCACCGAAGGCACGAACCAGCCCGCGACCTGATCGGCCAGCCGCTGGATCGGCGCGCGCGAGCGCTGTGCGTCGGCGACCATCTGCACGATCTGCGCCAGCAGCGTGTCGCGACCGACCTTGTCGGCGCGCATCACGAAGCTGCCGGATTGATTGAGCGTGCCCGCGATTACGCGCGCACCTTGCTGCTTGGTGACTGGCAGGGATTCGCCAGTCACCAGCGATTCATCGAGCGCGGAGCGGCCTTCGAGGATGACGCCGTCGACCGGCACCTTTTCGCCCGGCCGCACGCGCAACCTGTCGCCGGCCTTGAGCGCATCGATCTCGACTTCATCGTCACCGCCATTGTCGCCGACGCGACGCGCGGTCTTCGGTGCAAGCCGCAAGCAGCGCCTTGATCGCACCCGAGGTCGCCTCACGTGCCCGCAGTTCCAGCACCTGGCCGAGCAGCACCAGCACGGTGATGACAGCGGCGGACTCGAAATAGACGGCGACAGTGCCATCATGGCCGCGGAAATTGGACGGGAAGGCTTGCGGGACAGTCGTCCCGATCAGGCTGTAGAGATAGGCCACGCCGGTGCCGATCGCGATCAGCGTGAACATGTTGAGATTGCGCGTGAGCAGCGACTGCCAGCCGCGCACGAAGAACGGCCAGCCGGCCCACAACACGACCGGAGTCGCGAAAACGAGCTGAATCCAGTTCGAAAGCGCTGGATCGATCAGGCCGTGGCCGCCGGCGAGATGACCGCCCATCTCGAGCACGACCGGCGGTGCCGACAGCACAGCGCCGATCCAGAAGCGGCGGGTCATGTCGGCAAGCTCGGGATTGGGTGCCGCATCGAGGCTCACGACGTCGGGCTCGAGCGCCATGCCGCAGATCGGACAGCTTCCGGGGCCGGCCTGGCGGATCTCGGGATGCATCGGGCAGGTATAGATCGTGCCCTCGGGCGCGGGCGCACTCTCCCGGGCCCGGTCTTTGTCGAGATATTTCGCGGGATCGGCGGCGAATTTGGTGCGGCAGCCGGCAGAGCAGAAATGGAAGGTCTCGCCGCGATACTCGAAACGGTGCTTCGAGGTCTCGGGATTGACGGTCATGCCGCAAACGGGATCGCGCGCAACGGGTCTTGTCACGTCCGTGATGACGCTCGTGCCGCAGCAAGAGGCCTCTGCCTTCTTCGAATGCGCGTGCCGTGCGTGATCCATCCGTCGCTCTTGAAACATATACCCTGTGGGGGTATATAGGGTGCATGCGCAAGGACATCAAGGCGTCCGTTCAGAAGCGGCTCGGCCGGATCGAGGGCCAGGTCCGCGGCCTCTCGAAAATGGTCGATGACGACCGCTATTGCATCGACATCGTGACGCAGATTTCGGCGGTGCGCGCCGCGCTGCGGCGGGTCGAGGAGGAAGTGCTGCGCGACCACGTGGCCCATTGCGTCGAGCACGCGATCGCCAGCGGTAACAAGGCCGATCAGCGCGAGAAGATCACGGAATTGATGGAGGTGATCGGCCGGTCGGACCGGTAGCCATCGAAGCCGCCGCGCTTTCGCCGCGGCGCTCGGGCAGCCGGGCCGGAACATATTCGACGCGCAGGAAATGTTCTTCCACGGTGAAGACGCTCGATCAGCGTCATGGTCTTCGCCGTCGACCGTCACTTCCTCAATCGAAACTTCAAGCGACGCCTCTTCGTCAACCTCTTCAGGAACAAGCGGCGGCGAGTCGAGGTCTCCTTCCGGAAACACACCGAATTCGCCCGCTACCTCCTGGAGCGGCTTCTGCTTGTCGGCCCAGTGCAGCGTGGTGTAGTCGAACCCGCGCACGATGGTGGGTTTGACGATTTCGAAATAGGGCGAGATGTCGAAATCGCGCGGCATGTAGAGCGAGGAATCGCGGATGTGCAGGATTTCGCGGCGTGCCTGCCGCGAGCCCGCGCGCGTGATCTTGGGCAGGATCGGGTAGCGCACGGCATCGAAGGCCTGCGCGATCAGCGCCGAGCAGATCATCTTGGTCGGATCGCCGGAGCCGATCGCGATCATGCGCCGCCGCCAGCGCTGCGGCACCGGCATCGGGAACAGATAGCGCATCAGGTCGAGGATGTTCTTGGTGTCGTAGCCGAAGCCGATGCGGTTGATGGCGTAACGGCACACCGTGGTGCGGTCCTCATAGGACAGGCCGACCGGCCGGCTCACGCGGGTGTGGTAGGCGAAATATTTCGACAGCGGCGCGGAGATGACGCCGTCGCCGACATAGGCCTCGATCAGCACATGCGGCTCGCCGTCGGCTTCTTCGGCGCCGTCGATCGGCCCGACATAGAGCGCGGCATGCGACCAGGTCGACTGGGTGAGGTATTTGATGATGCCGGAAATGCGGTTGTTGCCTTCGACCAGGAGAACGTCGCCCGGCTCGATCACGCTGCGCAAGAGTTCCGGATCGCTCGGCGTGAACGGCTCGTAGCCGGCCACCTCCTGCTGAAGGTAGTCGGCAAGCCATTTGCCGATGGTGTCGAGAACGACGCCCATGAACCCAAATCCCCCCAAGGCCTTTGCGGCCTATTTTTCCCTTCTCTTATCATGCTCGAGAGCCGTTGCAATTTGGTTCATGCATGGCCATCAATCATGATTGATTCACCATCACGGTTGCCGTTGGGCATCAGATGCGGCAAGGTTCGCTAGCTGTTCCCGAGTTTTCAAGTCTCCGGAAACCATGACATGACAATGACGCGCCGCGGCTTCCTTTCGGCGTCCGCGGCCTTCGCCAGCGCACCTCTGCTCGGCGGCCGCGCCTGGGGCGCGCCGCTGCCGCGCGAGGCGGACATTGTCGTGATCGGCGCAGGGGCCGCCGGCATTGCCGCGGCGCGGCGCATCATGGCGGCAAACCGCAAGGTGGTTGTGATCGAGGCGGCCAACCAGATCGGCGGCCGCTGCATCACCGATAATTCCTCGTTCGACGTTCCGTTCGACCGCGGCGCGCGCTGGATGCACAATCCCGACGCCAATCCGATGCTCAAGCTCGCGCGCGGCGTGGGTCTGGAGATCGCGACCGCGCCCTCCGGGCAGAAGATCCGGATCGGCCGCCGCAACGCGCGGGCCGGCGAGACCGAGGAATTCCTCGCCACCCTGGTTCGGACCAACCGCGCCATCGATGAAACCTCGCGCAAGTTCGACGCCTCCTGCGCCGCCGCGCTGCCGAAGGATTTGGGCGACTGGGCGAGCACGATCGAATTCACGCTCGGCGCGAGTTTCGCCGGCAAGGACCTGAAGGACTTCTCGAGTGTCGACAAGGTCCGCGCGCAGGACCGCAACGTCGTGTTCGCTTGCCGGCAGGGCATGGGGACCTTGATCGCAAAGCTCGCCGAAGAGATTCCCGTGGCGCTGTCGACGCCGGCGACGCGGCTCGACTGGGGCAATCGCGACGTCACCGTCGACACGCCCTCGGGCGGATCACCGCGCGCGCCGCCATCATCACGGTGTCGACCAACGTGCTGGCGTCCGGCAACATCAAATACGCGACCGAAATTCCCAAGCGCGTCGTCGATGCGGCCTCAAAGCTCAGCCTCGGCAGCTACGATCACATCGCGCTGCAACTGCCCGGCAATCCGCTCGGGCTTGCGCGCGACGACGTCCTGATCGAGCAGAGCAAGTCGACGCGCACCGCCCTGCTCTATGCCAATATCGGCGGCTCCTCGCTGTGCACGATCGACGTCGCCGGATCCTTCGGCCGCGATCTCTCGGCGCAGGGCGAGGCGGCCATGGTCGCCTTTGCCAGGGAATGGCTCGGCAAGCTGTTCGGCAGCGATGTCGCCAATGCGGTGAAGAAGACCAGCGCGACGCGCTGGAACGCGTCGCCTTACGTACTTGGCGCGATGTCGGCGGCTTCTCCCGGCGGCCAGGCCTCGCGCAAGGCCCTGATCGATCCGATCGGCTGCATGTATCTCGCAGGCGAAGCGACCCATGAGACGCTGTGGGGCACGGTCGACGGCGCCTGGGAAAGCGGCGAACGCGCGGCCGAGGCCGCGCTGCGCCGGATCGGCGCGATCAAGGACACCACACCGGTCGCCACGCCTGCGCGTGCGCCGCGGCGGCGTCAGGCGACTCCAGCGCGAACCGCATATCCCTCCTCGTCGTCGCCGTTCAATCGATACTGAGCCGGCACGGCTCATCGTGAACGAAGCGCGCCATCAAGGACAGGCAGGCCGAAGAGCACGGCGGCGGCGATCAGGGCGTAGCAGATGCCGCGGAACATGGTCTCGCTGGCGCGGCCGAACAGCAAGCTGCCGCAGCCGATGCCGGCGGCATAGATGGGGCCAACGAGCAGCGAAAACAGAATCGCATCGCGGTTGATCAGGCCGCTGGCCGCATAGCTTACGACCGAGAAGAAATCGGACGCGCCGAAGAACAGCACGATATTGGCGCGTGCGATCCGCGAGGCGACGGGACGTCCCAGCCAATAGCCGACGATCGGCGGACCGCCGGTCTGCGCCAGCCCCGAGCAGAAGCCCGACAATGCGCCGATGCCGACTGACAGCGCGGCATGATCCTTGCCGCGATAGCGCCAGCCCGACAGCAGCAACAGCAACAGCGCGGCCACGAAGCCGGAGATGATCCAGCGCGTCGTTATGGGATCGAGCCGGGTCAACAGCCAGGTTCCGATGGGAACGCCGACCAGTGCGCCCACGACGATCACGGAGGTGGCCTTGCGGTCGGCGTGCCGCCATCCCTCCGGCAGCATCGGCATCGCGCCGACGAAATCGATGATCAGGAGCAGCGTTGCGACGAGGCGCGGCGCGGCCATGCTGCTCGCGAGCGGCATGAAGATCAGCGCCGAACCGAAGCCGGAAAATCCGCGTGCAGTCGCCGAGATGAAGGCGATGACGCAGATCGCAACCGCCGTGTTGCTGCTGATGTCCGCCGGAATGAGCTCCGACAGACTCATCTTGTTACATGGAGCATGACGTTATCCGATCTGCCTTCGCCCGCCGAAGCATCAAGCCGCGCGGACGGTCTATTCCAGGGCTTCGCGCAGGCGGGAAACCGCTTCACACTTTTCGGCGTCATGCTCGCAAGACGCCGCCTGTTTTCTTCGCGACCTCGGCGACGATCTTCGCTGCGACCGCATCGATCTCCTCGTCGGTCATGGTCTTCTCGCGCGGCTGCATGGTCACGGCAATCGCGAGCGACTTCTTGCCCGCGTCGATGCCCTTGCCTTCATAGACGTCGAACACGGTGACATCCGTGATCAGCTTCTTGTCGATGGCCTGTGCGGCGCGCACGAGGTCGCCGGCCTTGACGGTGCGGTCGACGATGAATGCGAAGTCGCGCGACACCGGCTGGAATGCCGAGAGCTCGAGCACCGGCTTGGCGCGGGTCGGCCTCTGCTTCGCTGCCGGAATGCGGTCGAGGATCACCTCGAAGGCCATCAGTGGCCTGTCGGCGCGTAACGCTTCCAGCGTGCGCGGATGCAATTCGCCGAAATAACCGAGGACGTTATGCGGCCCGATCTGGATCGTGCCCGAGCGGCCCGGATGCAGCCAGCCTGCCCCGCCCGGCACGATCTGCAGGGCCTGCATCGGCGCGCCGGCCGCGGCCAGCACCGCGAGCGCATCGCCCTTGGCGTCGAACGCATCGGCCGCGGCCGAACCGGACCAATGCCGGCCGATACCCTTCGATGACGCAAAACCGCGGCGGACGCCGGCGGCTGCGATGAACTGGTCCTCGGGGCGGTCACCCCTGAAGATCTGTCCGACCTCGAACAATGCGACATCGGCAAAGCCGCGATCGCCGTTGGCCTGCACGGAAGCGATCAATCCGGGCAACAAGCTCGGTCGCATGTCGGAGAGATCGGACGCAATCGGATTGGCGAGCGCAAGTTCGCTCTTTCCGCCGCCGAACAGTTCGGCTGCCGCTTTGGAGATGAACGACCACGTCACCGCCTCGATCATGTCGCGTGCGGCGAGCGCACGCTTGGCGCGGCGGGTGCGGAGCTGAATCGGCGTCAGCACCGCCTTGCGCGGCGCCTCGCCGCGATCGAACGGCGTCATCGGCACCTTGTCGACGCCGACGATGCGCACGATCTCCTCGACGATGTCGGCCTTGCCCTGCACGTCGGTGCGCCAGGACGGGATCGCGACTTTCACCGCCGGTCCGTTGCCTGCCATGACGAAGCCGAGGCGGTTGAGGATGCCGCGCATCTGCGGCAGCGGCACCTCGATGCCGGCGAGCCGCTTCACTTCCGACAGCGGGAAATCGATCACGCGATCGTCACCATATGGATTGCCGACCACGACATTCTCCGACGGCGTGCCGCCGCAGATCTCCATCACCATTCGCGTGGCCATTTCGAGTCCGGGCACCATGAAGGCCGGATCGACGCCGCGCTCGAAGCGATAGCGCGCATCCGAATTGATGCCGAGCTTGCGGCCGCTTTGCGCGATGTTGATCTCGTTCCACAGCGCCGACTCGATCAGCACGTCGGTGGTGTTCTGCGTCGCAGCCCGAGGCCTCGCCGCCCATAATGCCGGCAAGCGACTCGACGCCGTGATCGTCGGCGATGACGCAGACGCCGTCGTCGAGGCTGTAGGTGCGGCCGTCGAGCGCGAGCAGCGTCTCACCGTCGCGGGCGCGGCGCACGGTGAGGTGACCTTTCACCTTTTTCGCGTCGAACACATGCAGCGGCCGCGCACGGTCATAGGTCATGAAGTTGGTGATATCGACCAGCGCGTTGATCGGCCGCAGTCCGATCGAGGTCAGGCGCTTCTGCAGCCAATCCGGCGACGGGCCGTTCTTGACGCCGCGCACCAGCCGCAGCGCGAAGCCCGGGCACAGGCTTGTGTCCTCCACCGTCACCTTGACCGGGCACGGAAACTCACCCTTGACCGGCTTGATCGCGGGATCCTTGAACTTGCCCATGTCGGCGGCGGAAAGATCGCGCGCGATGCCGTGCACGCCGGTGCAATCCTGCCGGTTCGGCGTCAGGTTGATCTCGAACACGGGGTCGCCGAGGCCGGCCCATTCGGCATAGCCCTTGCCGATGGGCGCATCCGCCGGCAGATCCATGATGCCGTCGTGATCGTCGGAGATTTGCAGCTCGGCCGCCGAGCACAGCATGCCGCGGCTCTCGACGCCTCGGATAGTGCCGACGCCGAGTGTGATGTTCTTGCCGGGAATGAAGGTGCCGGGCGGTGAGAACACGCTGAGCATGCCGGTGCGCGCATTCGGCGCGCCGCAGACGACCTGCACCGGTGCAGCGCCGTTGCCGGGATCGACCATGCAGACGCGCAAGCGATCGGCATTGGGATGCTGCTCGGCCGAGATCACGCGCGCGATGGTGAACGGCGCCAGCGCCTTGGCCTTGTCCTCGAGGTTTTCGACCTCGAGCCCGATCATGGTGAGGCGGTCGGCGAGCTTCTCGACCGGCTCGTCGGTGTCGAGATGATCCTTCAGCCAGGAGAGGGTGAATTTCATTTCGATTGTTTCCCGGCGAGATCACTGCGTTCCCTCCCCCGCTTGCGGGGGAGGGTCAGGGTGGGGGCTCTTGCCGCAACAGCGGCAGCGATGGTCTCGAGCACGCCAGCGCGATTCGTCATCACGTCATCGTTGCTGAAGCGAAGGACTTGGAATCCCTTAGCTTCAATCACCGCGGAACGTTTGGCGTCCGCTCGCTCGCCTTGATCCGAGAAGTGTTGGCCGCCGTCGAGTTCGACAACGAGTTTGGCAGCATGGCAAACGAAGTCGGCGACATAGTTCTCGATCGGGACCTGACGGCGAAAGCCGGCGCCGGCCAAGCGGTGATCACGCAGCTCGGCCCAAAGGATTCGTTCGGCGTCGGTAGAGTTTCTTCGAAGCGCGCGCGCATTGGCCCGAAGTCGGGAAGATATGTTCCAGCTCGGACTCTTCTGTTCGGCCATCGGTGCCTCCCGGGCGCAGCTGCCCCCACCCCAACCCTCCCCCGCTTGCGGGAGAGGGAGTCCACCTTTAGCGCGGATGGAGTGTTGACAATCAACTTCACGTGCTCAGCCCTCCCGCAAGCGACGGCACGTCGAGCGGCTTGAAGCCGTAATGCGACAGGAAGCGCACGTCGCCCTCGAACAGCTGCCGCAGATCGGAGATGCCGTATTTCAGCATCGCGATGCGGTCGATGCCCATGCCCCACGCAAAGCCCTGATACTCGTCCGGATCGAGGCCGCAGGCGCGCAGCACGTTCGGATGCACCATGCCGCAGCCGAGAATCTCCAGCCAGTCCTCGCCCTCGCCGAAGCGGATCTCGCCCTTGTCGCGGCGGCACTGGATGTCGACCTCGAGCGACGGCTCGGTGAACGGGAAGAACGACGGCCGGAAGCGCATGTTGATGTGGTCGACCTCGAAGAACGCCTTGCAGAACTCGTGCAGGATCCATTTGAGGTGGCCGAGATGCGAGCCCTTGTCGATGACGAGGCCCTCGACCTGATGGAATTGCGGCGTGTGCGTCGCGTCCGAGTCGATGCGATAGGTGCGGCCCGGACAGACCACGCGGATCGGCGGCTTCTGGGTCAGCATGGTGCGCACCTGCACCGGCGAGGTGTGGGTACGCAACAGCATGCGCGAGCCGTCCTCCTTCGGATTGAAGAAGAACGTGTCGTGCATCTCGCGCGCGGGATGGCCGATCGGGAAGTTCAGCTTGGTGAAGTTGTAGTCGTCGGTCTCGATGTCGGGCCCTTCGGCGATCGAGAAGCCCATATCGGCGAAGATCGCGGTGAGTTCGTCCCAGACCTGGCTGAGCGGATGGATGCGGCCGACTTCGGCGGCCGTCTCGCGCAGCGGCAGGGTGACGTCGATGGTCTCGCTCGCCAGCCGCGCATCGAGCGCGGCCGACTTCAGCACGTCGCGGCGTTCGGCGAGCGCCTGCGTGACCTTGTCCTTGGCGAGGTTGATGGCCGCGCCTTGCGTCTTGCGCTCGTCCGGCGACATTTTGCCAAGCGTTGCCAGCAGCGCGGAGATCGAGCCCTTCTTGCCCAACGCTGCGACGCGCACGGCCTCCAGCGCGGCTTCATCGCTGGCGGAGGCGATCTCTGCGAGGATTTTCTGTTCGAGTGTTGCGAGGTCGGTCATGGCGACGGTCACCTGTGAGAAAGTGTGCGCTCGCCATCTGGCACGAGAGGCCGTCATCATCCGCGAAAGCGGATGATCCAGTAACCCCGAGGGTCATAATGGTGGTCGGCGGTTACTGGATGCCCCGCTTTTCGCGGGGCATGACACCGGACTTGCGAGAGCCTGGAGCGATTTCGTACTTACGCCGCGAGCGCGGCCTTGGCTTTCTCGGCGATCGCCTGGAACGTCGCCGGCTCGTGGATTGCGAGATCCGACAGCACCTTGCGGTCGACCACGACGCCCGATTTGGAGAGGCCGTCGATAAATCGGCTGTAGGTCAGGCCGAACGGACGCACTGCGGCGTTCAGCCGCTGAATCCACAGCGCGCGGAAGGTGCGCTTCTTGCGCTTGCGGTCGCGGAAGGCGTATTGCCCGGCCTTCTCGACGGCCTGCTTGGCGGTGCGGATGGTGTTCTTGCGACGGCCGTAATAGCCCTTGGCGGCCTTGAAGACTTTCTTGTGCTTGGCGTGAGAGGTCACACCGCGTTTGACGCGAGCCATGACGGGTATCCTTAAGTGAAATTCGGTGACGGGACGACCGCGCGAGCGCGGCCCGGCTGAGGTGGACGATCAGGCGTTCGGCAAGAAGAACTTCTTGACGTTGTCGCCGTCGGTCTTGAACAGCACGCGGGTGCCGCGAAGCTGACGAATCTGCTTCTTCGTCCGCTTGATCATGCCGTGACGCTTGCCGCGCTGGGCATGCATCACCTTGCCGGTGGCAGTCACCTTGAAGCGCTTTTTGGCGCCCGACTTGGTCTTCAGCTTGGGCATTTGGCTCTCCTATGGCCGCAACAAGACGCGCCCCAAGGGGCGCTTTTGCGGCGAAAATGCTCGTTAGAGCGTTGAAAGTGCTCAGGTTTTCCAAGAAACGGATGAAACCCCGCACTGGGCACCGCCACGGCAGCCCTAAATCAGCCGGGCGATGAAGCGTGCGCTTATAAAAGAGCAAGACGGTTCTGGCAATAATGAACCGTCGACGCTCTCATAGTGACTTATTGATCGATTCCTTCCCAAGCATCACTTTAAGCAGGTTGAAAATGCCAAACTTCAAGACGATTGCCCTCCCCCGGCTGCGCTGGATCGCGGCCGCCGCCGCCCTCGCCGCTGTCTCCGTTCCCGCCACCGCCGATGCTCGTGTCATGAGGGGTGGCGCCTATGACGGCACCTGGAACGTAGTGTTCGCCACCACGCGGGGCACCTGCAGTTCCGGCTACAGCGTTCCCTTCACGGTAGTGGGTACCCGCGTCACGTCGGCCGGCGGCGGCCGGGTGTCCGGCTCGGTCAG
The DNA here is from genome assembly GCA_963821965.1 of uncultured Alphaproteobacteria bacterium. GTDB lineage: Bacteria > Pseudomonadota > Alphaproteobacteria > Rhizobiales > Xanthobacteraceae > Bradyrhizobium. The sequence goes on along the minus strand of CAWGFY010000010.1, from coordinate 267,112 downwards.
TCGCCGCGGCGGCGTCGCCGTGCAGGTTTCGGTCGGCTCATCCCGCGCCAGCGGCGGCGGCCGGCTGGCCGGGATGAGCGGAGCAGGCTCGTGGAACGGCATCATCCAGGGTGACCGCTGCGCCGGTACTTGGCAGGCCTCACGCACCTGAGCTAGTGCCGCCGATTTGAAGTCCCTGCACTGCAAGCCGAGAATTCAGACCAGGGACTTCAAATCGAAAGCGGCACTAGAACCATGGTTTTGCTAGTGCCCACGACTTTCCGAAGTTCGCGAAAAGAGCCTCGCAGCGACGGGTGCGCGAACTTCGGAAAGTGGGCACTAGTCCCTATCAACAAGAACGGCCCGCCGGTAGGCGGGCCGTTTTGATTTCCGAATAAGAAAATCTAGCGCGGCGCTAGCACCATCACGACCTGGCGGCCTTCGAATCTCGCGTCCTGCTCCACCTTGGCGAACTGGGCGACGTCGGCCTTGACCTTGTCGAGCAGCTTGGTGCCGATCTCCTGGTGGGCCATTTCACGGCCACGATAGCGCAAGGTGATCTTGACCTTGTCGCCTTCCTCGAAGAAGCGCTGCATCGCGCGCATTTTCACGTCGTAGTCGTGATCGTCGATCATCGGCCGCAGCTTGATCTCCTTGATCTCGACGACCTTCTGCTTCTTGCGGGCTTCCGCGGCCTTCTTCTGCGCCGAGTACTTGTACTTCCCGTAGTCCATGATCTTGCAGACGGGAGGACTGACGTTCGGCGAAATCTCGACCAGATCCATGCCGGCTTCGCCGGCCATCCTGATGGCGACCACGGTCTCGACCGTGCCGCGGTTCTGACCGGTATGATCGATCAGCTGGATCTGCGCATTGCGGATATCGTCATTGACGCGCGGCCCGTCTTTGGTAGCAGCGGGCGGAGCTCTGTTCGGACGGCGAATGGGTAGTTCTCCAAAGTTGTGAACGAAGGGCGTATTTTGAAGCAATACAAGGCAACGGGCAAGCGAACTCGCAAATTGCGCTCGCGAAACCGGCAAATGCGAGGCATTTCGGTCACGCTGGCGACATAGACACGGCTGCGCGCTTCCGCAAGCGCGGAGAATGCCTTAGGCGGATGATGCCTGTTGATTGGGTGAATGGGAGCCATCATGAACGATACCCCCGGCGCTGAAACCGAGCCGTCTTTTATCGAGGTCGGCAGCGGCAATTCAGCGCGGCGGATCGCGGTTCGTGCCCGCAAGGGCGGGCAGCCCGGGCTGTTCTGGCTCGGCGGTTTCAATTCCGACATGAAGGGCACCAAGGCGCTGGCGCTCGATGCATGGGCCGCCGGCCACGGCCGCAGCTGTGTCCGGTTCGACTATTCCGGCCATGGCGAATCCGGCGGGGCGTTCATCGATGGAACTATCGGTCGCTGGCTGGAGGAAAGCGTTGCGGTGTTTTCCCAATTCTGCTGCGGACCGACGGTTGTGATCGGCTCGTCGATGGGCGGCTGGATGGCGCTGCTGCTCGCGCGCGAGCTCGCCAGGCGCGCGACAAGCGCGTCGCTTGCCGGCCTAGTGCTGATCGCGCCGGCCCCCGACTTCACGGAAGAGCTGATGTGGAAGGGCTTTTCGCCGGAGATCCGCGGCGAGATCGAGACCAAAGGCGTTTGGCTGCGGCCGTCGGACTATGGCGACGGAACGCCCTACCCGATCACGCGCGCGCTGATCGAGGAAGGTCGCAACCATCTGTTGCTCGGCAGTTCGATCGACGTCGGCTGCCCCGTGCGCATCCTGCAGGGCTTCCAGGATCCCGACGTGCCCTGGAAGCACGCTTTCACCCTCGCCCAGCGGCTGCCGGCCGAGGATGTGGTGCTGACAGTGATCCAGGACGGCGACCATCGCCTGTCGCGGCCGCAGGACATCGCGCGGATCATTGCGGCGGTTGCGGAGATGGGATGAGATGGGCTTGTTGTTTTGCGGAGGACCGCCATGACCATCACCGCCATGCTGCGCACGTTCTGCGACACTGTCGAGCGCCGTGACGGCAAGGCCTTTGCAGCGCTGTTCACCGAGGATGGCGTCTATCACGACGTGTTCTATGGCGCGTTCAAGGGGCGCGCGAAGATCGCCGAGCTGATCGACGACTGGTTCTACCGCACGGCAGCCGATTTCCGCTGGGACATGCACGCGCCGGTCTCCGACGGCACCACGCTCTACGCGCGCTACACGTTCAGCTATCGCTCGACATTACCTGAAGCGAAGGGCGCGCGTGCCATGTTCGAGGGCGTCGCGATCATGACACTGTGCGACGGGCTGATCGCGGAATATCACGAGGTCGCCAACACCGCGACCGGCTTTGTCGACATGAATTTCGCAGCCGAACGGATTGCCAAGATCGTGGCGAAGCAGGGCGCGGCGCTGAAGGCGCGCCCGGAGATGGCAAGGCATTTGAAGTAGCGTCTTGCCCCAACCTCTCCATCGTCATTCCGGGGCGGCGCGAAGCGGCGAGCTATGATGCGCAATTGCGCATCTGAGAATCCATAACCACCAACTCGAAGTATGGATTCCGGGCCTGCGCCGTTCCGGCGCATCCCGGAATGACGAGGGTTGGAGCTGATGCTACGGCGGCGGCACGTCCGTCATCGGCTTGCGCTGCGCCAACGCCGCGACCGTCGAGGTGCCGATCGGCCCCTGCTCGTCATAGAGCCAGCATTCGCCAATTGCGATGCCGGCGGTGGCCCGATGATTCACCACGTCGAAGCCGATCCATTTCGTCACCGGCAGGCGATGCAGATACAGCGTGACGTCGCTGTTGATGAAGCCCAGTCCCTTCTCGCCGGCATTGGCAAAGGGGCTGGCGAAATCCGCAGCGAGTGCGACACGATCGAACGGCGTCAGCGGCGTGCCTTCAACCAGCTCGCGCACCTCGCTCATCCAGAGCCGCCGCCGGCCGAGCGAACCCATGCGGCCCGCGATCGGACGCGTGGTCCATTTGCCGTTCATGCCGAGCCTCGGATCGGTCGGCGCCGGAATGTCGGCCGGCTTCGGCACCTCCCAGTTCGGCGGCGACCAGACCGCGCCTTCCGGATTTTCCGTCCGCCGCAACAGCTGGCATGAGGCGCGTGCCATCGCCACACCGCCGGAAACGAAATCCGCCTCGATCAAGCGGATGCGCAGGCCGTCGCGGATCTGCCTGGTCCTGATCTCGACCGGCGTCATGACGTTGGGCAGGCGAAACATGTCGACGGTCAACCGCGCCGGCACGAACTCCGCGCCGCCGTGACGCTCGTCGATGACATGCGCAAGCAGCCCGACGACCACGCGGCCGTGCATCGATTTCGGGTCCCACGGCCCGTTGCAGACGGGCGTCGGGTTGAAGGCGTCGCGGTCTCTGGTGAAGAATGGCTGGTTGGTCGTTGCAATGTCCATGGCGGCGGCACCATGACGGATTGCGCGATGAAATCAAGACGGCGCCACGCCGAGCTCCCATTCCTTACGTACACCGCCATTCGTCTCCGCCGCCATCATCTGTGCTGCCAGCGCATCGAAACGCTCGCGATCTGCGAGCTGCCCCAGCGCCCACACCGCCGCGCCTCGCACCAGCGGACTTTCATCCGACAACAATCGCTCGGCCTCTGTCGCTAAAGCGCCCTCGCCCGAATTGCCGATCGCGATCAGCACATTGCGGACGAAGCGATCGCGCCCGATGCGCTTGACCGGCGACTTGGTGAAGCGTGCGCGAAACGCGCCATCGTCGAGCCGCGCGAGCTCCGCAAGATCGGGCGCACGCAATTCCTCGCGCGCGGCAAGCTTCGTCTCCCGCCCCGCCTCGGCGAACTTGTTCCAGGGACAGACCGCAAGGCAATCGTCGCAGCCGTAGATGCGGTTTCCGATGGCTTTGCGAAATTCGCGCGGGATCGGCCCCTTGTTCTCGATGGTGAGATAGGAGATGCAGCGCCGCGCATCGAGCTTGTATGGCGCGGGGAACGCCGCCGTCGGACAGATGTCGAGGCAGGCCTGGCAGGAGCCGCAATGATCGACCTCGCCCTCATCGGGCGGCAGCTCGAGCGTGGTGAAGATCGCGCCGAGAAACAGCCACGAGCCGAACGCGCGCGACACGAGATTGGTGTGCTTGCCCTGCCAGCCCAGGCCCGATGCCTGGGCGAGAGGCTTTTCCATCACCGCGGCGGTGTCGACAAATACTTTGACCTCACATTGCGCCGAGGCCGCCAGCCAGCGCGCCAGCGCCTTCAGGCGCTTCTTGATCACGTCGTGATAATCGTCGCCTTGCGCGTAGACCGAAATCGCGCCGCGTGTGCGTTGCTTGAGAATCGAAAGCGGGTCTTGATCGGGACCGTAATTGACGCCGAGCATGATCACCGAGCGGACGTCGGGCCAGAGCCCGCGCGGATCGGCGCGTCGCTCCGGATCGCGCGCCAGCCAATCCATGTCGCCATGCGCGCCGGTGTCGAGAAATTCTCGAAAATATTTTGCGGCCCGCGAAATCGCGTCGGGCGCGGTCACGCCGACGCAGTCGAAGCCGAGCGCTTGCGCCTCACGCGCGAGCGCGGTCTTCGCGTCCGAAGCGTTCAGAAGTCGAGATCCACGTAGGTCCGTGACGCCGGAACGCCCGCCAGCCATTCGCTGAGCAGCGGACGGAACGACGGGCGGGATTTCACCCGCGCGTACCACGCCTTTGCTGCGTCGTCCTCGCTCCATGGCACGTCGCCCAGATAGTCGATCGCCGATATATGCGCAGCGGCGGCGAGATCCGCGTAGGTCAACCGGTCGCCGGCGAGATAGTTTCGCCGCTGCGCCAGCCAGCCGATATAGGACAGATGATAGCGCACATTGGTCTTGGCCGCGCGGATCACGTCCGCGGCCGGCGGGCCGCCGCCATCCTCCTCGCTCATGAAGCGCTTGTAGATACGCTCGGTCACCAGCGGGCTCGAGGCTTCCTCGAAGAATTTATCGTTGAACCAGGCCATCAGCCGGCGCACCTCGATGCGTTCGCCCATCGACGTCGGCAGCAGCCGCCGCTCGCCCATCTCGGCGCCGCGGGTCTCGTCGATGAACTCGGCAATGATCGGCGCGCTTGGGATCGCCGGTTGTCCCTCGGTGAACAGCACCGGCGTGGTGCAGGCCGGATTGAGTGCCAGAAAGCCCTCACGCCGCTCCCAGACCCGCTCTTCCACCAGCCGCAAATCGAGGCCGTATTCGCCCAACACCAGGCGAATGAAGCGCGAATGGGGACAAAATGAATGGTGAAACAGCGTGTACATGGGGCCCTGTTGTAGGTCGTGCCGGCTTAAGGAAACGTTCAATCTCTTGCAAGCGCGCAACCGGGCCAACGTAACCGGGCAGAGGCCCTGCACAACCCGTGTTTTTGCATTTTGCGATTGCGGGGGTGGAGCGAATAAGCGAGAAGGGCCCGCTTCTCCCTCCGAAATGTTCAAACGGATTGGCGCATGCTGTCAGATGCAATACGGGCGGTGATTCTCGGCATTATCGAAGGCGTCACGGAATTCCTGCCGGTGTCGTCAACCGGACATATGTTGCTGGCCAAGCAATTCTTCGGCCTTGGCGAGGGAGCTTTTTGGGACAGCTTCATCGTCCTCATTCAACTCGGCGCGATCCTCGCGATCGTCGTGATCTACTTTTCCAAATTGTGGAAGGTTGCACTCGGGATGTTCGCCAATCCCGACGACCGCCGCTTCGTCATCGGCGTGCTGATCGCCTTTCTACCCGCCGTCGTCATCGGTCTGATCGCGGGAAAATACATCAAGCTATTGTTGTTCAATCCCTGGGTCGTGTGCTTCTCGCTGATCGTCGGCGGCGCGATCCTGCTTTGGGTCGACCAACTCGACCACAAGCCGCATGAGCATGACGCGACGCGCTTCCCGCTCCTCACCTATCTCTGGATTGGAATTGCGCAATGCCTGGCTATGATCCCCGGCGTGTCGCGCTCGGGCGCCAGCATCGTTGCGGCGATGTTGCTCGGCGCCGACAAGCGCGCGGCGGCGGAGTTCTCGTTCTTCCTGGCGATTCCGACCATGATCGGCGCCTTCGTCTATGATTTCTACAAGAACCGGGCCGAGATGACGACCGGCCATCTCGGCATCATCGCGATCGGCTTCGTGGTGTCGTTCATTGTCGCGATCATAGTGGTGAGGATGTTCCTGAGCTACGTCTCCAGCCGCGGCTTCACGCTGTTTGCGTGGTGGCGCGTGATCGTCGGGACGCTCGGTCTCGTCGCGCTCGCGATGGGACGCTGAAGAGGATTACGCATTCTTCCGCTGAAACTGTCCCGCAGGCCGGAAGCGCCAGAGATAGTTCGGAGCGACCGCTTCCAGCGAATCCGGCGTGATGCCGAGGCCTTCCAGCGTCAGGCCATCGGCCTTCGCCGCCTGCGAAACGATATTGTCGCCGCGCAACAGCTCGACCTGGTCGGGCGTCAGCTTCAGCGCGCCCGGCGCGAATTGCAGGAAAATCGACTGCAGCCTGGCAAGTCCGAACGGCAACGACACGAGCATGCGGTCGCGGTCGGTGATCTCCAAAATCGTTTCCATGATCTCGCGCATGGTCAGCACTTCCGGCCCGCCGAGCTCGTAGGTCGCGCCCGCTTTGGCTTTGCCATCGACGGCATCCGCAATGGCAGTTGCGACATCGCCGACATAGACCGGCTGCATGCGGGTCGTGCCGCCGCCGATCAGCGGCAGCGCCGGCGAGAGCCGCGCCAGCGCGGCAAAGCGGTTGGTGAATTGATCCTCCGGGCCGAACACGACCGATGGCCGCATGATGGTGGCGGACGGCAGCGCCGCCAGCACGGCCTTTTCGCCGTTGGCCTTGGCGCGGGCATATTGCGACGACGAGCGCTCGTTGGCGCCGATTGCGGACACATGCACCATGCTGGCGCCGGCGGCCGCGGCGGCCTTCGCGATCGCCTCAGCGCCCCTCACCTGCACGGCATCGAAAGTCTGCGCGCCGCTTTTTGCGAGAATGCCGACCAGGTTGATCGCGACATGGGAATCGCGCATCGCGGCTTCGACGGAGGCGGGATAGCGAACGTTGGCCTGCACCGCGTGGATCTGGCCGACCCGGCCGAGCGGCTGCAGATGCCCGGCCAGTTCCGGCCGGCGCACGGCGACGCGGACGCGATAGTCGCGCTTGGCGAGCGCGCGCACCACATTCCGTCCGAGAAAGCCCGATCCGCCGAAAACCGTGACCAGCGTTTCCAGATTCGATGCCATGGCCTTCAGTGTCTCCGGACGATTGGGCTCGAAAACCGGCAAATCGCACGCCGGTGTCCTGCGGATTCGCCTACGCCATCCGCCTTGCGCTGTATAGGATATTTGGATCGGCTTTCGCCAATTTGACAAGCAGCCGACCGGTCCGTAGTAACCGGCCCCAATGCCCAGGTGGCGGAATTGGTAGACGCGCTGGCTTCAGGTGCCAGTGGCTTCACGGCCGTGAAGGTTCGAGTCCTTTCCTGGGCACCACTCACCCAAGCTCCCGATCAGCAGACGCGCGGCGCTAACTCTCTTGCGCCTCGCCGTCGCCGCGATGGCCGTCCGGGCCGCGGCTGAATACGCCGAAATTCGAAGATTTCATTCCGGCGGTGCCGTCGGTCGCGCCGACCGTCAGCCCGAGTTTCAAAATCTCGCGCACCGCGGCCGCTCGCGTCGGCATGCGGTGCTTGAAGCGGAAATCGTCCAGTGCGGACAGCTCCTCAGGCGAGAGCATGACCTGCAGCCGTTCTCCTCGGATGTCGTTATTCATCAGAAAGCCCCAAATTAGCTCTTTGAGTAATTCACTAAACCACAGCAAATGGAGCTGGTTCCACAACATATGTTAAAAAAGTCAATTTAGTTAAATTGAACTGCAAAAACAATATGTTAACTCTTGATCTGGGGTTCGACGAGGCGCATGCTGGTCTCTTGGAGACCGGCCATGACAGAGGACATCAAGCTTCCCCGTAAGCTCTCGGACGAGCCGAAGGCGCCAAAACCTCGTCGTCCGAGCCACGAGAACGTCATCGAGAATATCGATCGCTGGGCCAATAGCCCGGGCCTGCAGCCGCCGACAACGCCGACGAGCAAGACCGCCTGAGTCGCGAGGCGGCCCGCAACGAATGGATGGGTTGCATTCGCTGGAGTGCGCAGGCGAGACCGCGTCGGCCACGCGAATCCACGCACTACTTTTAGCGGCGGACAGCGGCGCGAGCGCTCGCGTCAGCCGCGCATGGGCGCTAGTGTCGCGAATCCGAAGTTCGCCTCATATTTGCCGCGCCTTCCTCAGCGAACTTCGGATTCGAAGGACACTAGCAACTATTGATTCTAGTGTGGCTTTGGTTCAGAAGTCCGCATGAAGAATTTGCGGTAGAGATGATGCGGACTTCTGAACCGCCACACTAGTGTCGCGCGTCGAATCCTCCAGAGGCCTCCACGTTCATGACCGTACGCCTGCACCGCGGCGACCTGCCCGATCTCTCGCGCTATACCTCATCGGTTGCGATCGACACCGAGACAATGGGTCTCAATCCGCATCGCGACCGGCTCTGCGTGGTGCAGCTGTCGAATGGCGACGGCAGCGCGGATGTGGTGCAAATCCCGAAGGATCATGCGAACGCGCCGAATCTGAAGGCGCTGCTCGGCAATCCCGCGATCACCAAAATCTTTCACTTCGCGCGCTTCGATGTCGCCGCGCTCTACCACGCCTTCGGAGTGATGGCGCAACCGGTGTATTGCACCAAGATCGCCTCGCGCCTGACGCGTACCTACACCGACCGCCACGGTCTGAAAGACCTCGTGCGCGAAGTGCTCAACATCGATCTGTCGAAGCAGCAGCAGTCGAGCGACTGGGGCGCGCAGCAATTGAACGAGGCGCAGCTCGCCTATGCGGCATCGGATGTCCTGCATCTGCATGCGCTGCGCGAGCGCCTCGATGCGATGCTGGCGCGCGAGGGCCGCACCGAACTCGCAAGGGCCTGTTTCGAGTTCCTGCCGACGCGGGCAAAGCTCGATCTCGGCGGCTGGGAGAACGAGGATATTTTCGCGCATTCGTGATCGCGTACGCGTTCACTTGTTTTAACGCCTCACTGAGGCATTTCGCCCCGTTTTCTGTCGAACTCGTAAGGTGTGTGCGGGCTGCATTCCCCGGCAAGGCAGGGTAGACTGAGGCGCCAAATCCTGCCTCGGAGCAGTCATGAACTCGGCCCAGAATCCCGCCATTCAAGTAACCCTGGAGGCACGCTTTGCCGCAGCGGCGCGCCACAGCCGCATGGTGCGGTTCCTGCGCATCGCCGTGCCCGGCGCCGTCTGTTTGGCAATGGCCGGCGTGATCGGCATCTCGATCTTCAATCCGTTCCGCATGCTGATGCCGAAGCTGCCCCTCGACATGGGCAATCTCGTCGTCTCCGGCACCAAGATCACGATGGAATCGCCGCATGTGTCCGGCTACACGCCGGACCAGCGGCCTTATGAGCTCTGGGCCAAGACCGCGGTCCAGGATGTCACCAATCCCGATCTCGTCGAACTGAACAAGCTCAGGGCCAAGGTGCTGATGCAGGATGGCTCGACGACGTTTCTGGATTCGCTCACCGGTCTGTTCGACAACAAGCAGCAGACGCTCGATCTGCACAAGGATATCTTCCTGCAGACCACCACCGGCTATGAAGCGCGCCTGACCCAGGCTTTTGTCGATTTGGTCAGGAACACCGTCGACTCCGACGAGCACGTCGACGTCAAGCTCACCAACGGCACGGTGTCGTCGGATCGGCTGCATATCACCGGCGGCGGCGAGGTGATCATCTTCGAGGGCAACGTCGTGATGCACATCGATCATTTCGACGACGGCGATGCTCAGCCGGCACCCACGCCGTCTCCCGAACCCGCGGCCAAGAAGCGCCCGGGCAACAAATCCGCGAATTCGAAATGACGACGTTGTCACGCAGCTCATCGATCCGCAGTGCTGGCGCGATTATGCTCGCAGTGGGACTGGCTTTCGCAGCTCATGCGCAGAGTTCGGTGCAGGGCGTGCCGAACGCGATGCAGGGATTTACCCAGAATCGCGATCAGCCGATTCAAATCGAAGCTGCGAAGCTCGAGGTCCGCGACAAGAAGAAGCAAGCGACCTTCATGGACAATGTGAAGGTGGTGCAGGGTGATACCACCATGACCTCGAAGACGCTGGACGTGTTCTACGAATCCAAGGATGAGGGGAAGACGCCGGCGCCGGCCAGCAAAACTGCGGCGAAGAACGCGCCGATTCAGCAGGCTACTCCAGGTCCGACCGGCAGCTCCTCGATCAAGCGGCTGGAAGCGCGCGGCAATGTCGTGGTGACCCAGAAGGATCAGGTGGTGACAGGCGATGCGGCCATCTTCGACACCAAGACCAACCTGATCACCATGACCGGCGGCGTGGTGCTGACCCAGTGCAAGAACGTGCTGCGCGGCGACCGGTTGCTGGTGGACATGACGACCGGCGTGTCGCGGGTCGAAGCCGACAACGGCAAGGTGCAGGGCCTGTTCATCCAGTCGGGGGAGGGGTGCGCACCGGTCGCGCCCACTGCGGGGCCGCCATCCTTGCTGCCGAGTTCCGGCAAACCAAAATGATATCAATCACTTGATCGACGACCGGCTGCGGCGAGGTTGAAGCGGCTGCTCCGAGCCTGTATCTACCGGCCGGACCCGGGCGTTCGGCTGGGCAAGGCGGGCGCCTTGCTTCATGCTGGGCACGCGAATCAAGCCGTCGCGTGCGGGACATCTCGAAAGGCCCGAAAGCGGGGATGGTGGATATACTCGGCATGTTCCGGCGACGCCCCGCCAAGCGCAGCGGGCGCGGTTTTGCGCGTTCGCGCGAGGACATCACCGCGCTCGGCGATTCCTTCGGCAACATGCTGACCAGTCCGGTGCGCGACGCGCCGCCGATTGCGCGCGATGCGCCGGTCAACGGCCTTGAGCTGGCGCAGGCGCCGACCCTGGAATTGCCGCGGGAGCAGCCGAGGGGTCAGCCGCAACGGCGCAAGGCCAAGCCGGCGAAGCCGGGCAGGGGAAACGGCAAGGCCGCGCCGCAGCTGTTGAGGCGGCCGGGCTATTTGGCTGTGCATAGTGTGGAAAAGAGTTTTGGCTCGCGTCAGGTCGTGCGCGGGGTCAGCATCTATGTCCGCCGCGGCGAGGCGGTCGGCCTCCTCGGTCCGAACGGCGCCGGCAAGACCACGGTGTTCTACATGATCACCGGGCTGATCAAGGCCGATCGCGGCGCCATCGAACTCGACGGCCACGACGTCACGAAGCTGCCGATGTATCAGCGCGCGCGGCTCGGCATCGGCTATCTGCCGCAGGAAGCCTCGATCTTCCGCGGTCTCACCGTGGAGCAGAACATTCGCGCGGTGCTCGAAGTGGTCGAGCCGTCGAAGAAGAAGCGCGAGACCGAACTCAACTCGCTGCTCGACGAGTTCAACATCACCCGTTTGCGGAAAACCCCGTCAATCGCGCTGTCCGGCGGCGAGCGGCGCCGCGTCGAGATCGCGCGTGCACTGGCGACGCGTCCGAATTACATGCTGCTCGATGAGCCGTTTGCCGGCATCGATCCGATCGCGGTCGGCGACATCCAGGATCTCGTGCGCCATCTCACCAACCGCGGCATCGGCGTGCTCATCACCGACCACAATGTGCGCGAGACGCTCGGTCTCACCGACCGCGCTTACATCGTCTATGCCGGCGAGATTCTGACCGAAGGCAGCCCCGACGAGATCGTCAGCGATCCCGATGTGCGCCGGCTCTATCTCGGTGAGGAATTCCGGCTCTAGTGCCGCCGATTTGAAGTCCCTACGCAGGCGCGGCAAGATCGATTAGGGACTTCAAATCGAAAGCGGCACTAGAACTGTAATTTTGCTAGTGCCCATAACTTTCCGAAGTTCGCGAAAGGGTGATTGCTGCGAGGAGGCGCGAACTTCGGAAAGGGGCACTAGCCCAAGCGGGCGGAGAGCGGGTAACCACCTTTGTGCATTGCGGCGGTAGCGCTTTTTTCCGATCCGTCAAGGCGTGTACAAGGCGATTGGACTAAGATAAGCAAGAATCGGACCAGTTTTCACGGATCGTTCTTGCCGCCATGGCGCTGACGCAGAGATTAGAGTTTCGCCAGTCCCAGTCGCTGGTGATGACGCCGCAGCTGATGCAGGCGATCAAGCTGCTGCAGCTGTCGAATCTCGATTTGTCGGCCTTTGTCGAGGAAGAACTCGAGCGAAATCCGCTGCTTGAGCGGGCAAGCGACAATGCCGAACCGCCGGTGGCCGGCGAGGCCGTCCCGGAGCGGGCCGAATATTCCGATTCAGGGGAGGGGGCCGAGGGGCCTGCCGAGGAGTTCGGCGCGGGTCCGTCCGAAATGCTCAATGGCTCGGCGGAAGGTTTTGAGCCGGTGCAGGAGGAGTGGCTGAGCCGCGATCTCGGCAGCCGCACCGAGATCGAGCAGACACTCGATACCGGCCTCGACAACGTCTTCACGGAGGAGCCGGCAGAGACCGCCGCGCGCGTCGCGCAGGATGCCGCGCCCACCACCTACACCGAGTGGGGCGGCGGCGCTTCATCGGACGAGGACTACAATCTCGAAGCTTTCGTCGCCGCCGAGCTGACGATGGCGGATCATCTCGCCGAGCAGCTCGCGGTCGCCTTTACCGCGTCGGCGCAGCGCATGATCGGGCAATATCTGATCGACCTCGTCGATGAGGCCGGTTATCTGCCCGCAGATCTCGGCCAGGCCGCGGACCGTCTCGGCGCGACGCAGGACGACGTCGACGCGGTGCTTGCAGTGCTGCAGAAATTCGATCCGCCCGGTGTCTGCGCGCGCAATTTGAGTGAATGCCTCGCGATCCAGCTTCGCGAGCTCAACCGTTTCGATCCGGCGATGCGGGCGCTGATCGAGCATCTCGATCTCCTCGCCAAGCGCGACGTCGGCGCTCTACGCAAGCTGTGTGGTGTCGACGACGAGGACATCGCCGACATGATCGGCGAAATCCGCCGCCTCGATCCCAAGCCCGGACTGAAGTTCGGCGCGTCGCGAATGCAGACCATGGTGCCGGATGTCTATGTGAGGCCCGGCCCCGACGGCGGCTGGCATGTCGAGCTCAACAGCGACACGTTGCCGCGCGTGCTGGTCAACCAGACCTATTACACCGAACTGTCGAAGACGATCCGCAAGGACGGCGACAAGTCCTACTTCACCGATTGTCTGCAGAACGCCACCTGGCTGGTGCGCGCGCTCGATCAGCGCGCTCGCACCATCCTGAAGGTCGCGACCGAGATCGTGCGTCAGCAGGACGGCTTCTTTACGCACGGCGTCGCGCATTTGCGGCCGCTCAATCTGAAAGCGGTCGCGGATGCGATCCAGATGCATGAATCCACGGTGTCGCGCGTCACCGCCAACAAATACATGGCGACCAATCGCGGCACGTTCGAACTGAAATACTTCTTCACCGCGTCGATTGCCTCGGCCGACGGCGGCGAGGCCCATTCGGCGGAGGCCGTGCGTCATCACATCAAGCAGTTGATCGATGCCGAGGCGTCGACAGCGATCCTGTCCGACGACACCATCGTGGAACGATTGCGCGATTCCGGCATTGATATCGCCCGCCGCACGGTCGCGAAATACCGCGAAGCGATGCGGATTCCCTCCTCCGTGCAGCGTCGCCGTGACAAGCAAAGCCCTCTTCTGCTCCCGACCTGACTGCGACGAGTGCCGCCGATCTGAAGTCCTTGCAGCACTTGCCGCGAGTTCGCCCCAAGGACTTCAGATCGAAAAGCGGCACTCGAATTATAGGTTTGCTAGTGCCCATGACTTTCCGAAGTTCGTGAAAGTGTTTGCGGCGATGTATCACGAACTTCGGAAAGTGGGCGCTAGCCAAGTGTTGCGCCGGCCCCAAATCGGATTACTCTCAACACTCCCAGATTATTTTAGTCGAGGCCCGCCATGACTCTCAGGATCTCGGGAAAAAGCATCAGCGTGGGTGAAGCGCTGCGTGACCGCGTCAGCGATCGCACCGATGAAGTCCTGCGCAAATATTTCGACGGCAATTATTCCGGCCACATCACGCTGTCCAAGGACGGCTTCGGCTTCAGGACAGATTGCGCGCTGCATCTGGATTCCGGCGTGACGCTGGAGGCCGAATCGAATGCAGCCGACGCCTATGCCAGCGCCGATGCGGCGCTGCTGATGATCGAGAAGCGGCTGCGCCGCTACAAGAGCCGGCTCAAGGACCGCTCGGCGCGCAAGGCGCATGTCGCATCTGCGGCCATGGCCGAGATGGTTGCGCCGACGCTGGATGCGCCGAGCTATGTGATCGAGGCGCCGGCCGAGAGCGAGGACGCGGTCGAGGCCTACAGTCCCGTGATCATTGCCGAGGCGACTACATCGCTGAAGCGGCTGTCGGTGTCGGAAGCCGTGATGGAGCTCGACTTCACCGGCGCGGCCTGCCTGGTATTCCAGCACGGGTCGAGCGGGCGGGTGAACATCATCTACCGCCGCTCCGACGGCAATATCGGCTGGGTCGATCCTCCCGCGGTGAAGCCCTGATCGGGCCCGGCTTTTGACGCTTTTTTGAGCCCTTGGGGCCCTGCTCGCGGCGCCCGGGAATAGGCGGTGGAAGCCCTTCACAGGTGTTGGCAGGACCGTTGTCTTGGAGTAGAAGCCCCGCACTCGGGACCCGGGCATCAGCCCGCCTCCCACCCCATCACCCTTCTTGACGGCCGGCCGCCAAGGCCTATTTCGCACCCTGACGGTTCACTCACCTCGGAACGCATAATGACGATTACCGATCTGGTCGCGCCCGAGGCGATCCTTCCAGCCTTGAAAGTGAACAGCAAGAAGCAGGCCTTGCAGGAGCTGTCGGCCAGGGCCGCCGAGCTGACCGGGCAAAACGAGCGCGCGGTGTTCGAAGTCCTGCTGCAACGCGAGAAGCTCGGCACCACGGCTGTCGGCTACGGCGTCGCTATTCCCCACGGCAAGCTGCCGAAACTGGAAAAGTTGTTCGGCCTGTTTGCCCGTCTGGAACGCCCGATCGATTTCGAGGCGATGGACGGCCAGCCCGTCGATCTCGTGTTCCTGCTGCTCGCGCCCGAAGGCGCAGGCGCCGATCATCTCAAGGCGCTGGCGCGGATCGCGCGGCTGTTGCGCGACCAGGACGTCGCCAAGAAGCTGCGCGCCTCGCGCGATGCCCAGGCGATCTACTCGGTGCTGGCGCTGCCGCCGGCGAGTGCGGCGTAATCTCGCTTTATTTGTCTTAAAAAAATACGCGGGCCGGTCCGGCTGGTCCGGACGCTTGCCCGCGTATTGCAAAACTCTATGCGTCGCCTGGCGACGCGTTCAATGCGTGACGTCAGCGCGAGGCGAAATGCCTCAGTGCACGCTGACGGCCTGCAGCTCGTTGCTCCAGGCGTTCGCGATCGCAGCCTCGCGGCTGTCGGTCAGCATGATCGGCGTGCCGTCTGCCGCATGGAGGGCGAACAGCTTCAATCCGGGCGCGAGGCTCGGCGCCTGCGGAAACAGGCCGGGTACGTCCTCGGAGCGGATCTGCTTCACATAGGCGATGTGGCCCTCGCCCAAGGTTGCCAGCGCCTCCGGTGAGACGCGCGGTTCTGACGCAATGTTACCTACAGTCATGGTCTCAACTCCTCTACAGTTCTAAGCGGTCGAGTCCGCTACTCGTTCCATCCATTATTCGTGTTCATTGATAGCGATTGTCTTAACGATCTTCTCCGGCTCGGGCCGGGCCAGATCGATCGACAACAGCCCGTTCTTCAGATCCGCACCGAGCACATGCATCCCCTCCGCCAGCACGAAGGTGCGCTGGAAGTGGCGTGCGGCAATGCCGCGATGGATGTATTGCCGGGTCTTGTCGTCCTGCTGCCGGCCCCGGATCAGGAGCTGGTTTTCCTCAATGGTTACATCGAGTTGGTCGCGGGTAAATCCCGCCACCGCCAGCGTGATGCGCAGCCGCTCGGGTTGGCCGTTCGACCGTTCACACCTCTCGATATTGTAGGGAGGGTAACCGTCGGCGCCTTTGACGACGCGGTCGAGCACGCGCTCGATCTCATCGAAGCCCAGCAGAAACGGACTGGAGAGCGAAGGAACACGAGACATAGTTTACAAAGCCCTCTCGAAGCGACTTTGACGTTTCAGGGCCCTTGCGGCACCCCTTGCCCGATAATATGGGCACAAGCCCCGCGGCGTTCAAGCACCTCCGAGGAACCCGGAAAACCGCCGAAAAGTCTATAATTCGATCCGCTTACGGCCGCCCTCGACGAACAGATGCAGCCTTTCGCGCGGCGCGAGCACCCTGATTTTCTCACCGATCGCGGGCGCGTCCTGCCCGGGAACACGGACCAGGATTTCGCCGGGCGGCGGCTCGCCGGGCCTGGCGCTGATCGTGTCCGCATCGCCCTGCTGCGGGCGCATGCCGTAGATGTAAGTCTCAGCGCCGACATGTTCGACCGCGGCGACCGTCAACTCGAAGGGCAGGGCGCCTTCGGGCGTTCCCTGATTTGCAATTTCGAGATCCTCAGGCCGGATGCCGATCACGCCGTCGGCGGCGCCGGGAATGTTGAGACTGGCATGGCGAGCCGGCATCAGGTTCATCGGCGGCGCACCAATGAAGGTCGCGACAAAGGTGGTGGCGGGCTTTTTATAGATGTCGAGCGGATTTCCGATCTGCTCGACCTGGCCGCCATTCATCACGACGAGAATATCCGCAAGCGTCATCGCCTCGAGTTGGTCGTGGGTGACATAGATCGACGTGGTGTTGAGCCTGCGTTGCAATTTCCGGATCTCGACCCGCATGGCGATGCGCAGCTTGGCGTCGAGATTCGACAGCGGCTCGTCGAACAGAAAGACTTTCGGCTGCCGGACGATGGCGCGGCCCATCGCCACGCGCTGGCGTTGGCCACCGGATAGTTGCCCCGGCCTGCGGTCGAGCATGGCGGACAGTTCGAGAATGCGTGCGGCTTCTTGCACGCGGGTGTCGATCTCGGGCTTCGGCATGCCGCGATTGCGCAGGCCGTAGGCCATGTTGTTGTAGACGCTCATATGCGGGTAGAGCGCGTAGTTCTGGAACACCATGGCAATGTCGCGGTCGGCCGGCTCGATCTGGTTGACGATCCGGCCTCCGATGTCGATCTCACCCGAGGTGATGGTTTCCAATCCTGCGACCATTCGCAGCAGCGTGGACTTGCCACAGCCGGACGGGCCGACCAGCACGCAGAACTCGCCATCGCCGACATCGAAATCGATGCCCTTGATGGCCTCGAATCCGTTCGGATAGGCCTTCTTGACGTGACGCAGGGTGACGTTCGCCATACCTTACTTCTCCGTCTCGATCAGGCCTTTGACGAACAGGCGCTGCAGCAGAACGACCACCGCGACCGGCGGCAGCATGGCGAGCACCGCGGTTGCCATCGCGACCGACCATTCGGTCAAAGCGTCATGCACGTCGATGATCTTCTTGATGCCGATGACGATGGTCTGCATGTCGTCGCGCGTGGTGATCAGCAGCGGCCAGAGATACTGGTTCCAGCCGTAGATGAAGAGGATCACGAACAGCGCCGCGATATTGGTGACCGACAGCGGCAGCAACGTATCGAAGAAGAAACGGATAGGTCCGGCGCCGTCCATCTTGGAAGCCTCAACCAACTCCTTCGGCACGGTCATGAAGAATTGCCTGAACAGCAGCGTCGCGGTGGCCGACGCGATCAAGGGCAGGATCAGGCCGGAGTAGGAATCGAGCAAATGCAGATCGGAGGTGATCTTGTAGGTCGGGAAAATGCGTACCTCGACCGGGAGCATCAGCGTGATGAAAATCGTCCAGAACGCGGTCATCCGGAACGGGAATGAGAAGAACACGATCGCATAGGCCGAGATGATCGAGATCGCGATCTTGCCGGCGGCAATCCCCAGCGCCATGATCAGGCTGTTCAGCATCATTCCGCCGACCGGCGCGCGCGTGGTCTTGCCAGTGCCGGAGACGATGGTGTTCCAGTAGGTCTCCAGCCCGTGCGTGCCCGGGTAGAGCGGCATCTGGCCGTTGGCGATCACCGTATTGTCGTGGGTCGAGGCGATGATGGCGAGATAGACCGGAAAGGCGACGATCGCCACGCCGGTGAGGAGCACCAGGTGCGGCAACAGATTTCCAAATCGGCGATGCTCGACCATGGCGCGCTAGTGCCCCTTTCCGAAGTTCGTCATCCGTTTCAGCGCCCACCTTTACGAACTTCGGAAAGAAGAGGGCACTAGCTAACTCATATTCTTCTAGTGCCGCTTGTCGATTTGAAATTCCTGATCGAATTTTCCGCTTGCTCCGCAGGAATTTCAAATCGGCGGCACTAGTAGTGGACCTTCTTCTCGACATAGCGGAACTGGAAGGCGGTCAGCAGCACCACGATGATCATCAGGATCACCGACTGCGCCGCCGAGCCGCCGAGATCGGATCCGCCCTTGCCGTCCAGAAACACCTTGTAGACCAGCGTGGATGTCTCGCCGTTCGGGCCGCCTCCGGTCGCGGTGTCGATGATCCCCAGCGTATTGAAGAAGGCGTAGGTGATGTTGACCACGATCAGGAAGAACGTGGTCGGCGACAGCAGCGGAAACACGATGGTCCAGAACCGCCGCATCGGCCGGGCGCCGTCGATCGCCGCGGCCTCGATCACACTCCTCGGGATCGATTGCAGGCCGGCAAGGAAGAACAGGAAATTGTAGCTGATCTGGTTCCAGACTCCGACGATGATGATCAGGATCATGGCGTGGTTGCCGTTGAGCACGGGATTCCAGTCGATGCCGGAACGCTGCAGCGCGCGGGCGATCATGCCGAGCCCGGGCTGGAACATGAAGATGAACAGCACGCTCGCGACCGCGGGCGCCACCGCATAGGGGATGATCAGGAAGGTGCGGTAGATCTGTACGCCGCGGATATTCTGGTTGGCCATGACCGCGAGCAACAGGCCGATTGCCATCGAGAAGAACACCACCAGCGCGGAGAACATGAAGGTAACGCCGATCGCGTGATAATAACCGGGCTCCTTCAACAGGGCGACGTAGTTCTCGAACCAGACGAATTCAGTCGAAAGTCCGAAAGCATCCTGCACCAGGAACGATTGCCAGACCGCCTGCACGGCCGGCCAGTAGAAGAAGATCAGGGAGATCGCGAGCTGCGGCAACACCAGCAGATAGGCCAGCGTCTTGCCGGAAAAGATCGCACGATTTTCCATGAGCCCCCCGCCAGCGAAGCGTGGCCGGATCGCAAGATCCGGCCACGATCCCGCATGTGCTATTTGACGGCGCTGCGCTCGAATTGACGCAGCATCGCATTGCCGCGCGCGACCGCGGAGTCGAGTGCGTCCTTGGGCGGTTTCTTGCCGGCCAGGGCCGCCTCGATCTCTTCTGCAAAGACGTCGCGCAGCTGCACCATGCCGCCGAAGCGCAGGCCGCGGGAATTTTCGGTCGGCGGCTTGTTGGTCAATTCCTTCAGCGGCACTTCGAGGATCGGGTTCTTTTCGTAGAAGCCATCCGCCTTGGTCTTTTCGTACGCGGCCTTGGTGATCGGCAGATAGCCCGAGACTTGATGCAGGCCAGCCTGGCGGTCGGTGTCCGACAGGAAGGTGAAGAATTTCGCGATGCCCTTGTATTCCTCGGCGCTCTTGCCGCCCATCACCCAGAGCGAGGCGCCTCCGATGATGGAATTCTGCGGCGCGCCGTTGACGTCGGGGAAATACGGCATCGGCACAGCGTTATAGGCGAATTTCGCGTTGGCCTTGACGTTCGGGTAGAACGCCGAGGAGGTCATGAACATCGGACATTCGCCCGAGGTGAAACGTCCTTCGCCGGTGTTGGTCCGTCCCGAATAGTCGTAGCTTTTGTCCTTTTGCAGCTCGACAAGGTTTTCGAGCAGCTTGGTCTCCAGCGGCGTGTTGAATTCGAGCACGGTGTCGAAGCCGTCGAGGCCGTTGGCCTTGGTGCCCATCGGCACGTTATGCCAGGCGGAGAACTGTTCGATCAGGCCCCATGATCCCCAGGCCGAGGAAAAGCCGCAGGTCGGGCTGGTTGCGTGCAGTTTCTTGGCATCGGCAAATACCTCCGGCCAGGTTTTGGGCGGCGCGGCGATATCGGCCTTCTTGAGCGCATCGAGATTGACCCACATCACCATGCTCGACGAGTTGAACGGGAACGACAGCATCTCGCCCTTCGAGGTCGAGTAGTAACCCGTGATCGCCGGCAGGTAGGATTTGGGATCGAATTTCTCGCCCTGCTCCTTCATCAGTTCGGAAACCGGTTTGATGGCGCCCTTGGCCGCCATCATCGTCGCGGTGCCGACTTCGAACACCTGCATGATGCCCGGCGCATTGCCGGCCCGGAATGCTGCGATGCCGGCATTGAGGACATCGGCGTAGCTGCCCTTGAAGGACGGAACGATCTTGTAGTCGCTCTGCGACGCGTTGAAGTCGTTGGCGAGTTTGACCACGACATCGTTGTTCGGGCCGGTCATCGCGTGCCACCACTGGATCTCCGTCACCGCGAATGCGGGTGAAGCGGCAAACGCCAGCGTGACAGCAGTGGCGGTAGCAGCGCCGAAGTGTCGAAACTTCATCAAATCCCTCCCGTTGGACCGTCATTCCTTTTGTGGCGCGTAGCAGCACCGGATGACGTGCAAATGACCGTAGCAGCGCAGATGCTACGGGGGAAGCGCGGCTCAAGGAAGCCCCAATCGGGAGGAAGGGATTAAACCATCGTCCCGGTGGGACCGCGGCGATCTAGTGGTCCGATTCCAATAGTCGCTCCACTGGTGCCGCCGATCTGAAATCCCTGAACTCACCCGCGGCGAAATCAGGTTCAGGGACTTCAGATCGAAAGCGGCACCAGAATCATAGATATTGCTAGTGCCCAGGACTTTCCGAAGTTCGTGAACGGTAGCGCGGCAATGGAGCACGAACTTCGGAAAGTGGGCACTGGCGTTCAGCGCTTGCGTTCGGCGCCGCAGACCGCGCCGCTTGCGATCAGCGCGTCGATCTCGCCGGCGGCGTAGCCGAGCTCGCCAAGCACCTCGTTGGTGTGCTGGCTGAATTTCGGCGGTGTGTTGCGCAGGCTCGGCTTGCTGCGCTGCATGCGGATCGGCGAGGCGACGCCCTTGTACCAGTCCTTGGCGACGATATCCCCGCGGTGGATGGTGTGATCGTTGGTGAGCGCCTGATCGATCTTCTGCACCGGACCCGCGGGCAGGCCCGCGGCGAGCAGGCGGTTGCAGAGTGGCCCCGCTTCAAATTGCGCGAATACTGCAGCGAGCTCCTTGTGCAGCGCCTCGCGGTTGGCAATGCGGTCCTTGTTGCGCGCAAAGCGAGGATCGGTGCCAAGCTCCGGCTTGCCGATTTCTTTCGCGAGCTTGCGGAAGGTGCCGTCATTGCCGGCGCCGATGAAGATGTCGTCGGTTTTGGTCGGGAAGATCGCATAAGGCACGAGGTTCGGATGCTCGTTGCCGGTCAGCGACGGCGGCTTGCCGTGCATGAAATAATTCGCAGCGTGCGGATGCATCACGGCAAGCCCGCATTCGTACAGCGTCGTCTCCAGGAATTGGCCGAGCCCGGACTTCTGCCGCTCGGCGAGCGCCATCAGAATGCCGATCGTGGCATAGAGCCCGGTGCTGATATCGACTACGGGCACGCCGATCCGCATCGGTCCGCTCTGCGGCGAGCCGGTCGCGGCGATCATGCCGGTCATGGCCTGGATGATCGCGTCATAGCCGGGATTGCCGCCGCGCGGACCGTCGGCGCCGAAGCCGGAAATCCGGCAATGCACCAGCCGCGGAAATTTTGCGCGCAACACGTCGTTGCCGATGCCCCATTTGTCGAGCGTACCCGGCTTGAAATTCTCGATCAGCACGTCGGCGCCTTCGAGCAATTTCATCAGCACGGCGCGCCCGCCTTCGGAGGCGAGATCGAGGCCGATCGAGCGCTTGTTGCGGTTGATGCCGACGAAATAGGCCGCATCATCCTCGTGGAAGGGCGGTCCCCAGTCGCGTGTCTCGTCGCCGGCCGGCGGCTCGACCTTGATCACGTCGGCGCCGTGATCGGCGAGGATTTGCGTGCAATAGGGGCCGCCGAGCACGCGCGTGAGATCGATCACGCGCAGGCCGGTCATCGCGGCTGGAAACAACATCTGCGGATTCATTGAAGACCTTCTCAAGCCCGGCAAAAGAGGACTTGAGAGCTAACGGCCTTCGTACGCCGCATCAAATGCTTTTTCCACGAACGAGCCTGCTGAAGCAGCAGACCCGTTCCTGGAGCAAGCCTTAGACGACGGTCAGTTGCACATCGACGTTGCCGCGCGTGGCATTGGAGTAGGGACATACCTGATGCGCCTTCGCCACCAGCGCTTCGGCGTCCGCGCGGGCAAGTCCCGGCAGCGAGACTTCGAGCGCGATGTCGAGGCCGAAGCCGCCCTCGGAACGCGGGCCGATACCCACGGTGGACGTCACGGAAGCGTCCGCCGGGACCTTGGGCCCACCCTGGGCGGCGACTGCCTTCATCGCGCCGATGAAGCAGGCCGCATAGCCGGCCGCGAACAGCTGTTCGGGGTTGTTGCCGGGGCCGCCGCCACCACCAAGCTCCTTTGGAGTCGCAAGCTTGACGTTCAGCGCGCCGTCCAGCGTGGCGGCGGTGCCGTCGCGGCCGCCGGTGGCCTTGGCCTGGGTCTTGTAGAGCACTTTCACGGACATGGTGGGTTCTCCTCTGTTTCGATGCGATTTATATTGCAAACAATTAGATTGTGTACAATATATAAAGTGTGGCCTCACATTTAATTGTTAGCAATTGAATCCGGGGGCCGTCCCGGCCCAAAATGGCGGGGAATTGCGGCAAGGATGATACAAATGGCCAGAAAAGCACTGAGCGGCGATCAACTGCTGCGGCTCGACAATCAGATTTGCTTTGCGGTCTATTCCGCCGCCCACGCCTTCAACCGCGTCTACAAGCCGCTGCTCGACCAGCTCGGCCTGACCTACCCGCAATATCTTGTCATGCTTGTCCTGTGGGAGCGCGACGGCGTTCCGGTCAAGGAGATCGGCGAGCGGCTGTTCCTGGACTCGGGCACGCTCACCCCGCTGTTGAAGCGGCTCGAGGCGGCGGGTCTCATCAAGCGCACCCGAAGCAAGGAAGACGAGCGGCAAGTGCTGATTGCTCTGACCGCGCAGGGACAGGCGCTGAAGGACAAGGCGCGCTCCGTGCCGCTGTCGATCCTCGATGCATCGTCGTGCTCGGTCGCGGAGTTGTCGGCGGCGAGGGACGAGATCGTCGCGTTGCGCGATCGGTTGAATGCGGCTGTGGGGGAGTAGGTGCAGGCTGCGCACGTCAAAACCGCTTTTTCGCAAATGCGCGGCCGGAGTGAGACTTCAGGTATCTCTCGAATTCGAGCGCTTTATATTTATCCGGGAAGGCGCAGTACCAAACCAGTTTCCAAGGCCTGAATTTTGCAGTGTGGGCTGATTTCCCCGCGTTATGTTCGGGTAGCCTTCGCTTCAAATCCGCGGTCGCGCCAATGTATTCCTGCTCGGGGAAGTTCTCGCTGCGGATGATGTAGACGTACCACATGATCCATCAATGCTTCGGCCCGTCTTCGCCCTGCGGGCTTCGCCGGGCACCACGCTCCGTCCTTCGGGCACCTCGTGGCCGCGCCACGCGAAGCCCGAAGGGCGGAGCGTGGTGGAGCCAGGCGGGATCGAACCGCCGACCTCTTGCATGCCATGCAAGCGCTCTCCCAGCTGAGCTATGGCCCCGTACGCCTTTGCGCGTGATCTTGCCGACCATGCCGCCGGCGCGTCTTGGGCGACGCGCCAGGCGATAGACCCTTCACCACAGATCTGGGTCTATCTCAAGTCTCCTCGTCGCCGCCGACGTCGCCGATGATATCGGTGACGTCCTCGTCACCCTCTTCCTCGTCGGCGATGAAGGTCGAAATCGTCGTCATCATCGTCCTCGATGGTCTCGTCGATCTCGATATCGTCCTCCGAACTCGGGCACGACCGCCTTCACCTTGCCGGTGTTCTCCTCGGCATCGGCCTCCTCCAGCGGGACCAACTCTTCGGCCTCTGCAGGCTCCGGCACCTCGGCAGGCGTATGCACGGGGGCGGCTGCCGCAGCGGCAGCACCGCGGACCGGGCGCGGCGGCGCGACCGGGGCGATCGGCACGACCTCGCCGGTATAGGGCGAGATCACCGGACTTTTGTTCAGGTCGTAAAATTTCTTGCCCGTGGTCGGGCAAATGCGTTTGGTTCCGAGATCGGATTTGGCCACGTGCGGAATCCTGGGAATGTCTGAAAAGCGGTGCTTCACTTGGCTAGTTGAACGGCCGCTGTCAATAGCGCTTTGTGCATGAAATACAGGGTCGTGACGGCAGGTTGCCCCCATGCTACCTGCCCGGCCGAAGAGGACACAATCTTGACCCATTCCGCCCAGCCAACCCCGCTTGAGGCCCGTTGCAGCGGCCCGCTGACCGGAAAGGTCCGGGTGCCCGGCGACAAGTCGATCTCTCACCGCGCCCTGATCCTGGGCGCGTTGTCGGTCGGCAAAACCCGGATTTCCGGCCTGCTCGAGGGCGAGGACGTGCTCAACACCGCCAAATCGATGCGGGCGCTGGGTGCCCAGGTCGAGCGGACCGGCGATTTCGCGTGGAAGGTCAGCGGCGTCGGCGTCGGCGGCTTCGCCCAGCCCAAAAATCCGCTCGATTTCGGCAATTCCGGCACCGGCTGCCGGCTGGTGATGGGGGCGGTCGCTGGCTGCCCGATCACGGCGGTGTTCGACGGTGACGCCTCGCTGCGCAGCCGGCCGATGCGGCGCATCCTCGATCCCCTGGAACTGATGGGCGCCCGGACCGGCGATATCCGGGAAGGCGGCCGCCTGCCGCTGACCTTGAGCGGCGCCCGTTATCCCGTCCCGATTACCTACAAGACGCCGGTCGCCTCGGCGCAGATCAAGTCGGCGGTGCTGCTTGCCGGGCTCTCGGCGCCGGGCACCACCACCGTGATCGAGCAGGAGGCGAGCCGCGACCACACCGAACTGATGCTCCGGCATTTCGGCGCGGAGATCGCTTCTGCGAAGGAAGGCGCACACGGCCGCAAGATCACGCTTGTGGGAGAGCCGGAGTTGCATGGCGCCGAGGTCGTGGTGCCCGCCGATCCCTCGTCGGCGGCGTTTCCGATGGTGGCTGCGCTGATCGTCGAAGGCTCGGACATCGCTCTCGCCGACGTCATGACCAATCCGCTGCGCACGGGCCTGCTGACGACATTGAGAGAGATGGGGGCCTCCATCGAGGAAAGCGAAGTACGCGTCGACGCCGGCGAGCCGATGGCGAAATTGCGCGTGCGCGCCTCGAAGCTGCGGGGCGTCGAGGTGCCGCCGGAGCGCGCACCCTCGATGATCGACGAATATCTGGTGCTGGCGGTCGCCGCCTCCTATGCGGAAGGCACCACCAGAATGCGCGGCCTGCACGAATTGCGTGTGAAGGAATCCGATCGCCTCGCCGCGACCGCCGACATGCTGCGGGCCAACGGCGTCAGGGTCGATATCTCCGGCGACGACCTGATCGTCGAGGGCAAGGGCCATGTGTCCGGCGGCGGCCTGGTCGCGACCCACATGGACCATCGCATCGCGATGTCGGCGCTGGTGATGGGCCTCGCCTCCGACAAGCCGGTCAAGGTCGACGACACCGCCTTCATCGCCACCAGCTTCCCGGATTTCATCCCGATGATGCGCGCGCTCGGCGCGGAGTTCGCATGATCATCGCCATCGATGGACCCGCCGCCTCAGGCAAGGGTACGCTCGGCAAGCGCCTCGCCCATCATTACGGCTACCGCCATCTCGACACCGGCGTGATTTATCGCGCGGTCGCCTATGCCCTGATGAGCGCCGGCATCGATCTCCGTGATGAGGCTGCCGCGGTTTCCGCGGCGATGGAGCTCGATCCCGAAAAATTCGGCAATCCGGTCCTGAAGACCCAGAAGGTCGGCGAGGCCGCCTCCGTCGTCTCCGCAATTCCCCGGGTGCGGGAGGCCCTGGTCAATTTCCAGCGCCAGTTCGCCGCCGACCCGCCCGGCGCTGTGCTCGACGGCCGCGACATCGGCACCGTGATCTGCCCGCATGCCGAGGTGAAGATCTTCGTGGTGGCCGACGCCAAAGTCCGCGCCCGCCGCCGCACCCTGGAGGCGCGCGCCCGCGGCGAGGATGCCGACGAGGCGGCGGTCCTGGCCGACATCATCGCGCGGGATGAAAGGGACCAGAACAGGCCGATTGCGCCTTTAAAACGGGCTGCAGATGCTTACTTGCTAGATAATTCCAATCTGGATATAGAAGGCGGCGTCCGGGCCGCCATCGACATCGTCGAGGCCGTTCGAGCGGGCCGTCAGCGGATTTGAGCCGTTGGCGTCATCGGAGGAAAAGCCCGCTCCCGCCCTCGAGAGTCGATAGTTCGAACAGAATTTTCGAGCTCATCCGTTCCCGGACAAATCAACGTATCGATCGTGCAGGCATCTGCCGGCCCGCTTTTGCATCCCCGTGCAATGAGCGGTTGCCGCGGGTTTTGCGAGCCCCGGCCCTTCACGCGCGATACGCCCCTCAACCCGAACGCCGGCAAGATTTCGCTCTTGGAGAACAAATGGCTTCGACTGCTTCTGCAAATTCCTACAACCCGAGCCGCGACGATTTTGCCGCGATGCTGGATAAATCCTTCGCCGGCGGAAACCTTCAGGAAAGCTCCGTCATCAAGGGCAAGGTGGTTGCGATTGAAAAAGATATGGCCGTCATCGACGTCGGCCTGAAGACCGAGGGCCGCGTCGCGCTGCGTGAGTTTTCCGGCCCTGGGCGTGAAAGCGAACTCAAGGTCGGCGACGAGGTCGAGGTATTCCTCGACCGCATCGAGAATGCGCTCGGCGAGGCCGTGCTGTCGCGCGACAAGGCGCGCCGCGAGGAGAGCTGGGGCAAGCTGGAGAAGGCGTTCCAGAACAACGAAAAGGTCAACGGCGTTATCTTCAACCAGGTCAAGGGCGGCTTCACCGTCGACCTCGACGGCGCAGTGGCCTTCCTGCCGCGCTCGCAGGTCGACATCCGCCCGATCCGCGACGTAGCGCCGCTGATGAACAACTCGCAGCCGTTCCAGATCCTCAAGATGGATCGCCGCCGCGGCAACATCGTGGTGTCCCGCCGCACGGTGCTGGAAGAGACCCGCGCCGAGCAGCGCCAGGAGCTGGTGCAGAACCTCGAAGAGGGCCAAGTGATCGACGGCGTGGTCAAGAACATCACCGATTACGGTGCGTTCGTCGACCTCGGCGGCATCGACGGCCTCTTGCATGTCACCGACATCGCCTGGCGGCGCGTCAACCACCCGACCGAGGTGTTGACCATCGGCCAGACCGTGAAGGTCAAGATCATCAAGATCAACCACGAGACGCACCGCATCTCGCTCGGCATGAAGCAGCTGCTGGACGACCCGTGGCAGGGCATCGAGGCCAAGTATCCGCTCAACGCCCGCTTCCACGGCCGGGTCACCAACATCACCGACTACGGCGCGTTCGTCGAGCTCGAGCCCGGCATCGAAGGCCTGATCCACGTCTCCGAGATGTCGTGGACCAAGAAGAACATGCACCCCGGCAAGATCGTCTCGACCTCGCAGGAAGTCGAGGTGCAGGTGCTGGAAGTCAATTCCGTCAAGCGCCGCATCTCGCTCGGCCTCAAGCAGACCATGCGCAATCCCTGGGAGGTCTTCGTCGAGAAGTTCCCGGTCGGTTCGACCGTCGAAGGCGAGGTCAAGAACAAGACCGAGTTCGGCCTGTTCCTCGGCCTGGAAGGCGATGTCGACGGCATGGTGCATCTGTCCGACCTCGACTGGAAGCAGCCGGGCGAGCAGGTCATCGACAATTACAAGAAGGGCGACATGGTCAAGGCCGTGGTGCTCGATGTCGATGTCGAGAAGGAGCGCATTTC
Source organism: uncultured Alphaproteobacteria bacterium (assembly GCA_963821965.1). Classification (GTDB taxonomy): domain Bacteria; phylum Pseudomonadota; class Alphaproteobacteria; order Rhizobiales; family Xanthobacteraceae; genus Bradyrhizobium. The sequence goes on along the minus strand of CAWGFY010000010.1, from coordinate 239,148 downwards.
GCTCGGCGTCAAGCAGCTCGAAGGCGATCCCTTCGCAGAACCCGGCGACGTCAAGAAGGGCGCGGTCGTGACCTGCGAAGTGCTGGAAGTGAAGGAAGCCGGCATCGAGGTAAAGATCGTCGGCACCGACTTCACGACCTTCATCAAGCGCTCCGAACTGGCCCGCGACCGCAACGACCAGCGCGCCGAACGCTTCGCCGTCGGCGAGAAGGTCGATGCCCGCGTGATCCAGTTCGACAAGAAGGCCCGCAAGGTGCAGGTCTCGATCAAGGCGTTGGAAGTCGCCGAGGAGAAGGAAGCCATCGCGCAGTACGGTTCGTCCGACTCGGGCGCGACCCTGGGCGACATCCTCGGCACCGCGCTGAAGAACCGCGGCGACAAGGACAAGTAAGCCACGCGTCGTTTGAGATCAGGCCCCGGTCACGACCGGGGCCTTTTTGTTTGCTACTGTCGTCCCGGCCAAACGAGCGCCTTGCGGCGCGCAAGCGCCGTCAAGTAGCGAGCGCGAGCCGGGACCCATAACCGCAAATCTCTGTGTTGCACTCCGCTGCGGCCCCAGCGAGCTCTAACCGCATGCGTCTGTGGTTATGGGTACCTGCTCCCGTGCGCAATTGCGCACTAGGCAGGGACGACGGGCAGAGCCTTCATTTTTTCATATTACACGGCAATTGATGTAACTGGATAACCGGTTGTTTGCGCTATAAGTGCAAAGCACGCGAGACTTGTTTTCAGGAGAATTTCGATGTCGCTCGATTCGGACGTGATCGTCGATCGCCGCAGGATCCGCCGCAAGCTGACCTTCTGGCGCGTGGCTTCCGTGATCATCGCCATCGGCGCCATCGCCGCCATCGGCACGCTGGCCTCGCCGGGCGGGCGCAGCGCATTCATCACCACGGGCTCGATCGCGCGCATCAACATCGAAGGCCTGATCCGCAGCGACCAGGAGCGCGTAGAGGCGCTGGAGCGTCTGGAGAAGTCGCAGGCTGCTGCCGTGGTCGTGCACATCAACTCGCCGGGCGGCACCACCGCCGGCTCCGAGCAGCTTTACGATTCGCTGGTGCGGTTGAAGGCGAAGAAGCCGCTGGTCGTGGTGGTCGAGGGACTGGCGGCTTCCGGCGGCTACATCACCGCGATCGCGTCCGACCACATCGTGGCGCAACAGAGCTCGCTGGTCGGCTCGATCGGCGTTCTCTTTCAATTCCCGAACTTCACGGACCTCCTGAAGACCGTCGGCGTCAAGGTCGAGGAAGTGAAATCCTCGCCGCTGAAAGCCGCACCCAACGGGTTTGAGCCCACCAGCCCGGAGGCGCGCGATGCGCTCGACGCGCTGGTGAAGGACTCCTATGCCTGGTTCAAGGGATTGGTGAAGGACCGCCGCGGCATGGACGACGCGCAGTTGGCCAAGGTCGCGGACGGACGCGTTTTCACCGGCCGCCAGGCGGTTGAGCTCAAGCTGATCGACCAGCTCGGCGACGAAAAGACGGCAATCGCCTGGCTGGAATCGCAGAAGGGCGTCAAGAAGGACCTGCCGGTGCGCGACTACAAACTGGCGCCGCGCTTCGGCGACCTGACGTTCCTGCGCACGGCGGCGTCCGTTACGCTCGAAGCGCTGGGGCTTGGCTCCATCGCCCGCCAGATCGAGCAGGCCGGGGTGGCGCAGGCCGTCGACCGCCTCTCGCTCGACGGCATGCTGGCGCTGTGGCACCCCGCGGGCACCAATTGAGGCATTTCCCGCAGTGCGGGTAACTGTGACAAGGCCCCTTTGGACCCTTTGTCACGCATTTCCCGCCGCGCTTACCTCATTTAGCGTCTTGACAGTTCAAGGCATTTTCACGGAAATGGCTGCCAGACGCTTCCGGGCCGACCCTCGATGATCAAATCCGAACTCGTTCAGCGCATCGCCGAGCACAACCCGCACCTCTACCAGCGGGACGTGGAGAACATCGTGAACGCGATTCTCGATGAGATCGTGGCGGCGCTGGCGCGTGGCGACCGTGTGGAACTGCGCGGCTTCGGCGCCTTCTCGGTCAAGCATCGCCCCGCACGCTCGGGCCGCAATCCGCGCACCGGCGCCCATGTTCCGGTCGACCAGAAGAGCGTGCCGTTCTTCAAGACCGGCAAGGAAATGCGCGAGCGGCTGAACCGCGACAATCCCGAAGCCGGCGCATAGTCGCAGGCATGATCCGGAAAAGCGTGAAGCGGTTTTCCGAAAAGATCATGCCCAAACGTTAGTACGCGCGTCACGGTGCGAACAACGCGAGTTTCTTTGTCATGCGGAAATTCTTCACGGCTCTCGTTGTCATTCCGCTGGCGCTGGTCTTCGTCGTGTTCGCGGTGGCGAACCGGCACTTCGTCACGGTGTCGTTTGATCCCTTCAATTCGGCCAATCCGGCCGTCTCCGTTACATTGCCGCTGTTCGTGCTGATCATCGCGATCACGGTTCTCGGCGTGATCGCCGGTGGCCTCGCCACCTGGTTCGGTCAGCGCCGCTGGCGGCGCGCGGCACGCCAGCATGAGGCCGATGCGCGGACCGCGCGTGCCCAGCTTGCGGAACTGCGCAGCCAGGCCGCTTCCATGCGCGGCGCGCCGCAGCAGCGGGCCCTGCCGGGGGCGCTTTACGGGGCATCCGGGCGAGACAAGCAGGGCGCGACGTTGTAGAAGCGGCCCCGCAACACCCCGTTTTCCGCTTTACGAATTGCAGATGTCCCTGGCTGTCAAAATCTGTGGCCTGTCCACGCGCGAGACGCTCGACGCGGCGCTTGACGCCGGCGCCGACATGGTGGGTTTCGTGTTCTTTCCGCCGTCGCCGCGCCATCTCGCGCTGGATACGGCGCGCGAGCTCGGACAACGGGTCAAGCATCGGGCGACAAAAGTCGCGCTGACGGTCAATGCCGATGACGCCACGCTCGCCGGCATTATTGAGGTGCTGCAGCCGGACGTCCTGCAACTGCACGGACACGAGACGCCGGCGCGCGTGACCGAGATCAAGTGCAAATTCGGCCGCGAGGTGATGAAGGCGCTGCCGGTCGAGAGCAAGGCCGACCTTGCTCCGCTGTCGTCCTATGCCGCCGTTTGCGACCGCATCCTGTTCGATGCCCGTCCGCCCAAGGGCGCCACGCGGCCGGGCGGCCTGGGTGCCGTGTTCGATTGGCATGTGCTTGAGAGCCTCGACCTCAAGCTGCCCTTCATGGTGTCGGGTGGGCTCCATGCCGGCAATGTCGCTGATGCCGTCCGCATCACCTGCGCCAGCGGCGTCGACGTCTCCTCGGGCGTGGAGCGAGCGGCCGGCATCAAGGACGTCGACATGATCCGTGATTTCATCCGCGCCGCACGCGCGATCCACCTACCTTCACCTCTCCCCGTTTACGGGGAGAGGTCGGATCGCGTTAGCGGTCCGGGTGGGGGGGAGCCGTCGCCCACGCCGCTCTCAAACGATTTGCAAGAAGCGCCCCTCACCCCAACCCTCTCCCCGCAAACGCGGGGAGAGGGAGCGGACAGGCTTCGGCAAGGTGGCAAGAAGAGTTGAGTGTCCGATGACCCAGGCGCGTCCCAATTCCTTCCGCAGCGGTCCCGACGGGCACGGGCATTTCGGCATTTTCGGTGGCCGCTTCGTCGCCGAAACCCTGATGCCGCTGATTCTCGATCTGGAGAAGGCGTACAACGCGGCCAAGGCCGATCCGGCGTTCCAGGCCGAGATGAACGGCCATCTGCGCGACTATGTCGGGCGGCCGTCACCGCTTTATTTTGCCGAACGACTCACCGAGCATCTCGGCGGCGCGAAAATCTATTTCAAGCGCGAGGAGCTCAATCACACCGGCTCGCACAAGGTCAACAATGTGCTGGGCCAGATCATGCTGGCGCGGCGCATGGGCAAGAAGCGCATCATCGCCGAGACCGGCGCCGGTCAGCACGGTGTCGCCACCGCCACGCTCTGCGCGCGCTTCGGTCTGGAGTGCATCGTCTATATGGGCGCGGTCGACGTGGCGCGGCAGCAGCCCAATGTCATCCGCATGGAGATGCTCGGCGCCAAGGTGTTTCCGGTGCAGTCGGGAACCCGCACGCTGAAGGACGCGATGAACGAGGCGCTGCGCGACTGGGTCACCAACGTGCACGACACCTTCTATTGCATCGGCACGGTGGCCGGCCCGCATCCCTATCCGACCCTGGTGCGCGACTTCCAATCCATCATCGGCAACGAGACGAAGAAGCAGATGCAGGAGGCCGAAGGCCGCCTGCCGGATTCGCTGGTCGCCTGCATCGGCGGCGGCTCCAATGCGATGGGACTGTTCCATCCCTTCCTCGACGATCCCTCGGTTGAGATTTTCGGCGTCGAGGCCGCCGGCCATGGGCTGACGCAACTGCATGCGGCCTCAATCGCGGGCGGCCGTCCCGGCGTGCTGCACGGCAATCGCACCTACCTGCTGATGAACGAGGACGGCCAGATCCAGGACGCGCATTCGATCTCCGCGGGGCTGGATTATCCCGGCATCGGACCGGAGCATTCCTGGCTGCATGAGGTCGGACGGGTGAAATATCTCTCCGCAACCGACGACGAGGCGCTGGCTGCGTTCCAGTTGCTGTCGCGGCTCGAAGGCATCATTCCCGCGCTCGAGCCCGCGCATGCCATCGCCAAGGTGATGGAGCTCGCGCCGGAGCGTCCAAAAGATCATTTGATGGTGGTCAATCTCTCCGGCCGCGGCGACAAGGATGTGCCGCAGGTCGGCGATATTCTGAAGGCGAGGAAGAAGTGACCCGCATCGATGCGCGCTTTGCGCAGCTGAAGACAGAAGGCCGATCCGCCTTCGTCACTTTCCTGATGGCGGGCGATCCGGATCCCGCGACCTCGCTTGCGATCATCAAGGCGATGCCGAAGGCCGGCGCCGACATCATCGAGATCGGCATGCCCTTCACCGATCCGATGGCCGACGGCCCCTCGGTCCAGGCCGCGGGCTTGCGCGCGCTGAAGGCCGGCATGACCCTGAAGAAGACGCTGGAGCTGGTGCGCGGCTTCCGCGCCGGCGACGATGCCACACCGATCGTACTGATGGGCTACTACAATCCGATCTACATCTACGGCGTTGACAAATTCCTCGCCGATGCCAAATCGGCCGGCGTCGACGGCCTGATCATCGTTGACTTGCCGGCGGAGGAAGACGACGAGCTGTGCGTGCCTGCGCTGAAGGCCGGATTGAATTTCATTCGGCTCGCGACACCGACCACCGACGACAAGCGTCTGCCGGCCGTGCTCGCCAATACCTCGGGCTTTGTCTACTACGTCTCGATCACGGGCATCACCGGCGCGGCCGCCGCTGACTCGAACGTCGCCGGCGAGGCCGTGGCGCGCATCAAGCGGCACACCAAACTGCCGGTCTGCGTCGGCTTCGGAATCAGAACGCCGGAAACCGCGCGGTCGATTGCCGAGCGTGCGGATGGCGCCGTGGTCGGCACCGCGCTGGTCGATGCCTTGCGCGGCAGCCTCGATGCCGACGGCAAGGCGACGTCAAAGACCGTCACCGCGGTGGCCGATCTTGCTGCCTCGCTGGCGGCAGGTGTCCGTGGCGCCAAACAGGCCGCGGAATAGATCGGACCGGGACAGACTTGGTGGCTTGCCGGGCTTTGTCGGAGTCGCCATATATTGAGGACATCCGGAGCGGAACCATGAACTGGCTCACCAACGTCGTTCGGCCGAAAATCCGCAACATGCTGCGGCGGGAGACGCCGGAGAATCTGTGGATCAAGTGCCCGGATTCCGGGCAGCTCGTGTTCTACAAGGACGTCGAGGCCAACCAGATGGTGATCCCCGGCTCCAATTATCATATGCGCATGGGCGCGACCGCGCGGCTCAAGTCGATCTTCGACAACGAGACCTGGTACGACATCGCGCTGCCCGAGGTCACGCCCGATCCTCTGAAATTCCGCGACGAGAAACGCTACAGCGACCGCATCAAGGACGCACGCGCTCGCACCGGGCTGAACGACGCGATCAAGGTCGGCTACGGCAAGCTCGAAGGCGCCGCCGTGACCATCGCCGTGCAGGATTTCGATTTCATGGGCGGCTCGCTCGGCATGGCCGCGGGCGAGGCGATCGTGCGCGGGCTCGAACTCGCGGTCGAGAAGAAAACGCCGTTCATCGTGTTTGCGGCCTCCGGCGGCGCGCGCATGCAGGAGGGTATCCTCTCGCTGATGCAGATGCCGCGCACCACGGTCGCGGTGCAGATGCTGCGCGAGGCAAAACTGCCTTACATCGTGGTGCTGACCAATCCGACCACCGGCGGCGTCACCGCGTCCTACGCCATGCTCGGCGACGTCCAGATCGCGGAGCCGGGCGCCCTGATCGGCTTTGCCGGCGCGCGCGTGATCGAGCAGACCATCCGCGAGAAATTGCCGGAAGGTTTCCAGCGCGCCGAATATTTGCGGGATCACGGCATGGTCGACATGGTCGTGCATCGCCACGAGCTGCGTCCGACCTTGGCGCGGCTGTGCCGCCTGCTCACCAGATCGCCGGCGCTCGAGACCGCGCCGAAATCCGCGCCCTCGGTTTCGGCTGCCCAGATCGTCACGGCTTCCGAAGCGGCGCCGGCTGCGCCGCACGCGTGAACGCGCCGGCCGCCTCATCGCCGCCGTCGCTCGAGGAATTGATCGCACGGCTGTCAGCGCTGCATCCGAAGCGCATCGATCTCGGCCTCGAACGCATGCAGCGGCTGCTGGCGCGGCTCGATCATCCCGAACAGAAGCTGCCGCCGGTGATTCACGTTGCCGGCACCAACGGCAAGGGTTCGACCGTTGCGTACTTACGCGCGATCATGGAGGCCGCGGGCCTGCGCGTCCACGCCTACACCTCGCCCTGGCTGGTGCGGATCAACGAATCCTTTCGTCTGGCGGGCAAGCTGGCCGGCGATGACGAGCTGCGTGCGGCGTTCGCTTATGTCGAGCGGGTCAATGGCGGCGAGTCCATCACTTTCTTCGAGGCCAAGACCGCCGCGGGCTTTCTCATGTTCGCTAAGCATCCCGCTGATGTCTTGCTGCTCGAAGTCGGCCTTGGCGGCCGGCTCGATTCCACCAATGTCATCGAGCAGCCGCTCGCCGCTGTCATCGCGCCGGTCAGCATGGACCACACCGAGTTCCTCGGCGACACGCTGACTGCGATCGCCGGCGAGAAGGCTGCGATCATCAAGCGTGGTGTGCCCGTGATCTCGGCCGAGCAGCAGGGTGAAGCGATGGCCGTGATCGAGGCGCAGGCGCGTAGGCAGCGCGCGCCGCTGCACGCCGCCGGCCAGCAATGGCATGTCGGCGTCGAGCGCGGCCGGCTGGTCTATCAGGACGAGCGCGGATTGATGGACCTCGCCGCGCCAAAACTGTTCGGGCGGCATCAGTTCGACAATGCAGGACTTGCGATCGCGACCTTGCGCGCGATCGACAGCCTGAAGCTCCCTCATGCCGCCTATGAGGGCATCGTCAACGCGGAGTGGCCGGCGCGGATGCAGCGCCTCTCATCGGGCAGGCTGAGCGAACTCGGCCCGCAAGGGTGCGAGATCTGGCTCGATGGCGGGCACAATGCGGAAGGTGGCAGGGTCGCGGCGGCTGCGCTCGGCGATCTCGAGGAACGGGTGTCGCGGCCGCTGGTCGTGATCGCAGGGATGATGGCCAACAAGGATGCGTGCGCCTTCCTCGCCAACTTCGCGGGGCTCACGCGCCACATTATCGCGGTACCGATCCCGGATCAGGACAATGCCATGCCGCCGGATCGGCTGGCGGATGCCGCTCGCTCGCTCGGCATGCGCGTCGAGATTTCGGAAGGCGTCGAGGCGGCGCTGTGCGGAATTGCAAAACTCGCCTATGAGGTGCCGCCGCGTATCCTGATCGCGGGCTCGCTTTATCTCGCCGGCCACGTGCTCGCCCTCAACGGCACGCCGCCGAGTTAGGCGTGACTCCGATGACGATCAAGGCGAATTGCCCGGTACGCCTTCAACCGCGAAGGTGTGATACTTGGCGTATTTTTCGCCAACGCGGCGGACCTCGGCATACGCTGGATCATTTCGCCACGCCAGGAGGGCTGCCATGCTCGGATACATGTAGATGATCACGCGCTTGGGGGCTTCGCCGTCGACGGCAGTTACCTGAGAGCCGCTTGCCGCCGCGCCCCCGGCCGCGATCAGGCGTCCGCCGTGCGCCTTGATGATCTCCCTGGCCTTCGGAAGGTATTCCTTGGCATAACCATCGGGATCGCTGACGTCGATTTGACCGATCAAATATGCCGGCGCCGCTGTCTGGCCGTGCAGTTCTTCGCCGGCAAACACGCCCGAGGCTATGCATGTCAACATGACAAGACCGATTTTGAATTTGGCGCTCATGCTTGCTCCGTGCTCCGCAGATTGTCAGGCTCGGCCTGCGATCTCCCGACCGACGGAACGAGCCGGTGTAGCGGACGAAATCTGTTACCGGAAAGGCTATACGTCCAATATATAAGCGCTCTACTTCTTCATGCCGGATTGCTATAAGCAGGCATGAACCTGCGGCAGGCCCTTACGTTTGTCACCGTGGCCGAACTCGGCACCGTCTCAAAGGCGGCGCTACGGCTGCGCATCGCCCAGCCGGCGCTTTCGCGGCAAATCATCGACCTCGAACGCGAGCTCGGTCTGCGTCTTTTCGATCGGGTCGGACGCCGGTTGCTCTTGACCGGTGAAGGCGAGCAAATGATTGCGGGTTGTCGCGTTCTTCTCAATTGCGCCAGCTCGGTCAAGGAGCAGGCGCAATTGCTCCGTCATGGCGACAGAGGTGTCCTGAAAGTCGCCGGCTCACCGCAACACATCGAAAGTGTCTTGTCGAAATTTCTGCTTCGCTACGCGAAGCGCTACCCCAACGTTCAGGTGAAGATCAGCGAGGGGACCGGCAGCGAAATACTGACCCTGCTTGAGCGTGGGGAAATCCATCTCGGCCAAAACCTGCTGCACGCAGTCAAACTCGACGAACGCCACTTCGGCAGCCTTCCTCTGGGATCGGTTGAATTGCTGGCCGCCTGTCATCCTTCGATGCAGCTCGGCCCGCATCGTTCCATCGAGATCGCCCGCTTGGCTGAATTCCCATTGCTCCTCATGGACAGCGGGTTCGGATTTCGCCGCGCCTTTGATGCGGCTGGCCGGATGGCAGGGCTGAAGCCGACTATCACGTTCGAAAGCCGCAACCCGCACACGTTGCTCGCGCTTGCCGAGGCGGGACACGGCGTTGCCATCGTCCCCTCCCAACTGCAGTGCCACCGTTACCGATTGAGGATCGTTGGTCTGACATATGGAGGCCGCCCGCTGCGAGAGCCCTTGACGATTTCATGGGACAAACGGCGCCCGTTGCCTCGCTTTGCGACGGATTATTGCGGAATGCTTGCTGGGTACATGCGCGAGACCTTCCCGATAAGCCGGCCTACCGAACCAAAGTCCAAAAGGTCCACGTCGTCATAGAGCGGGGCAATAGCGAGCCGACAACCTTGCGGCCGCCGGATGAAATCCAACGCAAAACGGCCGGCATTCCGCCGGCCGTTTCACAAAATTATTTGCGTCATGTCGCGGATCAGACCGCAGCGGAAATCCACTGCTGCAGCTTCTGCTTCGGCGCGGCGCCGACCTGGCGCGACGCCATCTCGCCGCCCTTGAAGATCATCAGGGTCGGGATCGACATCACGCCGTATTTCGACGCCGTCTTCGGGCTCTCGTCGACATTGAGCTTCACGATCTTGACCTTCTCGCCCATTGCGCCGGCGATCTCGTCGAGCGCGGGAGCGATCATGCGGCAGGGGCCGCACCATTCGGCCCAGAAATCGACCACGACAGGGCCTTGTGCCTTGAGCACTTCGGCTTCGAAATTGGCGTCAGAAACCTTGCCAACGGCCATGGGAGTACCTCGTTCGGTTGGAGAGGAGGCGCGGAGAATCGCGCCGGGATCATGGCAAGAAACCTATGAACGGGGCGTTGCCGGGTCAATCCCTGCTTCCAAGGATGCCAGTTCGGCGTCCAGCGCGGGGGCAGGAATCTCCATCAAATCAGCCGTTTCGGTCCAGAGCAGCGCGGCGCGGATGGCGTGCTGGGGATAAAGCCTGGATAATACTGTCCGGTACAGCGCAAGCTGGCGGAGATAGGCCTGCGGCGCCTCGGCGGCGGCCTTGGGCGGAGCGTGATTGGTCTTGAAATCGACGATCAAAACCTCGCTTTGCGTGACCACGAGGCGGTCGATCTGGCCGGATACCAGCGCCGGCGGCCGCCCCGACAGTGCGAGCCGCCCGACGATTGCCACCTCGGCCCGGCTGCCTTCGGCGAACACGGCGGCGAAGCGCGAATCGGCGATCAGGCCGATCACTTTTTCGGCAAGCACTTCGCGCTCGGTCGCGCTCCAGCCCGGCGCATTGCGGGCGAGATGCGCCAGTGCCGCGTCGCGCCGCCGCTCGGCTGGAAGTGCAGGCAGCGACTGCAGCAGGCGATGCACCAGCGTGCCCTGCTGCAAGGCCCGCGTCCGCTGCGCGATCGCTTCCGTCGACCTCACGCGATGCGCAGTATCGCCGCTTGACTGCGATGGGCGCAGCAGGCCGGCGCTCGTCGCTTGCGTGGGCAGCGGCGTCCGCAGCCACGACGGCAACTCCTGCGCTGTGATCGCGGCTGGCGCGGCCGCGCCGGTCGAATGCGGACCATCTTCGGCGCGGGTGTAACGCTTGATCTGGCCCTCGTCGGTGTCGATGATTTCCTCTTGCAGCCCGGAATTGGCCAGACCCTTGCGGACCAGGTCGTACCAGCAAAGGTCGCGCACGCCGTTCCGGTTGCCGGGCTGGATACCGGCCACAATCAGCCGGTCGGCGGCGCGCGTCATCGCGACATAGAGCAGGCGGCGATATTCGTGCTCGGTCTCCGTGAGCATCGCCTCGCGGCCTTTCTCGACCGCCTTCGGGTCATCCGCCTTCTTGCCGGCCCACACCGTGACCTCACGGCCTTCGTGCAGCAGCTGGATCAGCCGCAGCCGTTGCGTATCCGACGGCGACGACGTGGTGTCGACCATGATGACGACGGGTGCTTCAAGGCCCTTGGCGCCATGCACGGTCATGACGCGGACTTCGTCGCGGGAGATTTCCATGTCGCGCTTCACCTCGGTGTCGGCAGAGCGCAGCCAGACCATGAAGCCCTGCAGCGAGGCCGGCGCCTTGCGCTCATAGTTCAGCGCAAGCTCGAGGAATTCGTCGAGTGCGTCATTGGCCTCGTGGCCGAGTCGCGTGAGGATGCGCGCCCGGCCGCCGTCGCCGCCGAGCAGCCAGGCATAGAACGCGAATGGCGTGTCATGGATGAAGCGCCGCTCGCACTCTTCCAGCCGCTTCAGCACGCCTTCGAATTTTTGTTTTTCCCCCACGTGCTGCGACAGCGACTTGCGCAGCGAACCCTTGCGGTTGTGTGCGAGCACAAACAGGTCGTCCTCGTCGAGGCCGAACAACGGGCTCTTCAGGGCGACCGCGAGTGCAAGATCGTCACTCGGGAGCAGCAGCGCATCGGCGAGATTCATCAAATCGATGATCGCGATGTGCTCGGTCAGCTTCAGCCGGTCGGCGCCGGCCACGGGAATGCTGGCGTGCTTCAGCGCCTGGATCACGGCATCGAACAGATTGCCGCGTCGTCGCACCAGCACCAGCACGTCGCCATAGGTGAGCGGCCGGCGGTTACCCGCAGGCCCGGTCAGGGTGCCGCTCGTGACCAGCCGCTTGATCTCGGCCTGGATGCGTTTGGAAAGCTTCACCTCGGGGCTGGTCACCGACACGCCGTCGAACGGCGCGCGCCAGCCCTCGATCTCGTCGCGCTTGTCGGCTTCCATCAGCGGCCACAGCTCGATCAGGCCGGGGCCGGCGTCGTCGAGGGCGTGATGCAACGGATAGGCATTCTCCGCGTGGATGCTGCGATAGATCGCCTCGTCCCGAAACACGTGATCGACCGACTGCAGGATCGCTGCTCCCGAACGGAACGAATAATTGAAGGAGATTGGATTGAATTGCAGGCCTGCGCCGGTGAACATCTGCTCAAATTTGCGTCGCCGCAGGTCAAACTCGCGCGGCGCCGCGCCCTGGAACGAGAAGATCGACTGCTTTTCGTCGCCGACCGCGAACATCATGTGCAGGTCATCGTTTTCTCGCGCGCCCGTGCCCGCAGTAAACTCGGAAATGATGTAGCTCGACGATGTCCCACTGGCGGGGGCTGGTGTCCTGCGCCTCGTCGATCAGCACATGATCGACGCCACGATCGAGCTTGTAATGCACCCAGCCGGCCGAAACCTTGTTCAGCATCGCCAGCGTCTTGTCGATCAAATCGTCATAGTCGAGCAGGCCGCGCTCGTCCTTTTCGCGCCGGTAGTTCGCCGCCGCTGATATCGCGATGTGCAACAGTGCCTCGGTGCGGTCGCGGGTGACCACGGCGCGGCGGCTCTCGATCAGCGGCTTTAGTCGATCGATCTCCTGCTCGAACAAATGGGCGACCGCCGGGTTGTCACGAATGAAACCCTTGGTCAGAACATTGGCGCGGGGCGCCTTGTCGTCGGTGAGAAAGACGCAGAGATATTCGTCGACCTGCGCGCTGCCGGTAAAGGCGAGCGATGCGCGCAACTGGTCCGCCTGCTTCTGGTCCGTCTTGCTGCCGCCGTCGAACGCTGCCGCGATCTCCAGCCACCGCTTGCGCGGCAGATAGGGTCCGTCGACGATCTCGCGCTCGACGCTCTCGATGCTGTCGCTCGCGCTCACGCCAAGCCCGGCCGACACCTGGGCCGCCGCTGCCTGCGCGCTGCCTGCCGCGTCGGTCCATGCCATGAAATGATCGCGGGCGAGGCAGGCCTCGCGCACCACGTCCTTGAAGGTGACGTCGGCGGCATTCGCCATCGCGGTCAGGAGTGCGCGGCCGAGCGTGCTTTCGGGAGCGGCAGCGGCTTCCAGGAATACCTTGAGGTTGGCACGCTCCATCATGTCGGCCTGATCGCGCTCGTCGAGCACGGCAAAGCGCGCCGGCACATTGGCCTCGAACGGGAATTGCTGCAGCAGCCGCGTGCAGAGCGCGTGGATGGTCTGCACTTTCAACCCGCCGGGCGTTTCCAGCGCCTGGGCGAACAGCTCGCGTGCAATCCTGCGCAGCTTCTTGTCGGGATGGGGAACACCGGCGTCGACGATCGCCGCATCGAGCGCGGCATCGTCGAGCGTCACCCAATGCCCGAGCGTGGTGAACACGCGTTCCGCCATATTGGCGGCGGCCGCCTTGGTGAAGGTGATGCAGAGGATCTTTTCCGGCGGTACGCCGGTCAGCAAGAGCCGGATCACGCGCTGCACCAGCACATGCGTCTTGCCGGAGCCTGCATTCGCCGAGACGAACGACGAGGCGCCGGGATTGGATGCGCTGGCCTGCTTGTCGCGGACCGCGGGAGGGATGATACGCGCGGCCTTCACCATTCCGGTAGCCCCAATCCGCCGGCCGCGGACCATTCCTTGATCCGCGCGAGATCGTCATAGTTGCCGTAGCGGTTGGTCCACATCGGCAGGTTCAGCGAGCGGTACGGCTCGGCCTCGTTCTCGAAGGTGCGGATCAGCTCCTCGAGTTGTTTGCGCGCGTAGTCGGCGGCCTCATCCGGCGGCTGCGGCGTTTCGTTCTGCTTGATCTTCAGCTCCAGCGTCCGGTGCTCGCCCGGTGGATTGTTGCCGCTGATGCGGACATAGGCGAGCTCGCCGACCGACGAGCCCGCGTCGATCCCGTCAAAGCCGCCGCCGCGCAGGATCGCGGCCTCCAGCGTCAGCTGTGGCGACAGTCCCATCCGGACCTGTTTCGCCGTCGGCGGCTGTCCGGTCTTGTAATCGAGGATGGCGAACGAGCCGTCGGTGCGACGCTCGATGCGGTCGGCGCGCGCGGTGAGCGTGAATGTGCGCTCGTTGTCGAGTGTAATCGCGATCTTACCCGCGATCTCGGCCTCGATCGCGGCGATCTCGCCGCGGCGCGCCGTCTCCCATTCCGAGAACCATCTGACGACACGCTGGAAGCGCGGCCACCACAGCGCGCGCGCCTCGGGCCGTTGCATCAGCGGCTTGAAATGCTTTTCGCCGATCTCGCGCAGCACGCCGATGGGATCGGCAGGCAGATCCTTGTTGTAGGTCTTGGTGAAGTCGCCCAGCGCATCGTGGATCGCGGAGCCGCGATCGGCAGCCGACAACGCCATGTCGACGGGATCGAGCGGCTGCAGATTGAGGATATGACGAGCATAGATCGTATAGGGATCGCGCAGCCAGTCCTCGATCTGGGTGACCGAGAGTTTCAACGGCCGCGTCTCGCGCGGCGGCGTCGGCGCGGGCTGCGCAATCGGCTTGACCTCCGCGGGCGCGTCGAGCGCCAGCGCAAAATGCACGTATTGTCCGCCGACTTTCCTGGCGGCCTCCCAGCGGTCCTCGCCCGCGACTGCTTCGAGCCGGTGCAGGAAGCGCGAGGCCACCGCGGGCGCGCCGCCGGCCTTGGCGGAATGAGACAGGATCACGTCCTCGTTGCCGAGCAATTGCGCGAAGTCGTGGGCCGACAGACCGATGCGCCGTTCGGGCAGGTCGAGGCCGAGTTCGTGCCGCATCGGGCGGCTCAGCCATGGATCGATGCGCGGCGCCGGCGGCCACACGCCTTCGATCAGGCCGCCGGCGATGATCCGGTCGGCCTGCATCAGCCGCGATTCCAGCGGGCCGTAGATATGCAGGGTGGCGCCGGGCTTTTCCGGCCGCCGCACCGCGCGGTCGGCGAATGCGGTCTGGAACACTTCCGCGTAATCGGGCAGCGTCACCGAGAGCCCGCTCGGCTTCTGCTCGGCGACGAGGTCGTCGAAGGCGGCGGCAAGCGCGAGACCTTCCTGGTCCTCGAAGGCGACGGCAATGCCGTCGTTGTCCTGCGACAGCGCGATCAGCACCTCGCGATGGCGCGTGGCGATCTCGGCGAAATCGTAAGCGCGCGTCGGCGATAGCGCTTCCATCGGCGCGAGCGCGGTCTGCAGTGCAGATATCAGCTTTTGCGCGTCATCGAGTTGCCAATCCTTCAGGCGTGTCCGCTGCTCCGAGCCATGCAGCGAGGAGACCTCTTTGTCGCGGTACTTCTTCAGCTCGCCGCGGAAGCGCGTGAAATCGTCGGCCAGCCCCTTGCTGCCCGGTTGCGGGCGCGTGCCGCGCAGCAGCGCCAGCTCGAGCGATTCGATCGCGCGTGCATGTGCGCCCGAAGCAGCGCCGAGCCGGCACAGCGGATGTTTCAGCAGCGCCAGCAAGGTCGGCGGCTCCAGCTCTTTCGCAACCGCTTCGGCGGCAAGCCGCGCAAAGGTGCCGGCCGCGGTTTCGATCAGCGCGTCGCCGCCGGAATCGTCATAGTCGAGGTTCCAGCGCGCCAGCGCCGCCATCACCCGCCGCGCCAGCGCGCGATCCGGCGTCACCAGCGCCGCCGATTTCCCGAGATGCCGCGCCTCGCGCATCGCGATTGCGATCGCCAGCGCCTCCATTTCCGGATTGGGCGCCTCGATCACCGCGAGATTTTCCATGCCGCGCGCGATATGCGCCGAAATCTCCGGCCGCGCCAGGCGGTCATGCCACTGCGCGGTCGCATTCGACGGACGCATCGCTTCCGACAGCAGCACGTCGCGGCCGTCAGACGCGGGTGTGCCAAGAATTTCGCACATCGCCGCGCTTGATGCCGAAGCGCTCGAGCAGCGCATGCATGGCGAATTGCGGATGGTTCGAGGCGGGATGCTCGGTGAATTTGCCCTTGTCGTTGCGCATCCCCCCGATCGCCTGCCACGACGTCTCGTCGAGATCGGTATCGAGGCCGGGCAGTACCACCGCGCCATGCGGCAGGCTTGCCACCGCATGCAGGAATCTCGCGGTCGCCGGCATCGAACCAGTCGAGCCCGCGGCGATCACCGGTCCCTTGTGGTGTTTGGTCAGCCGCTCGGCCTCGGCGGCAATCAGGAGATCGCGCCGCGCCGCCGGCTCGATCTTGCCGATCTCCTTCAAATGATCCGGCCACAGCTTTCGCGCGATACGCAGGAAGTCGAGCGACAGCTTCCAGTATTCGTCGAGATTGTCAGGCACCAGCCCGTCGAGCCGGTCCCATGACACGTCGCGCGTCACCATATCGTCGATCAGCCGGGCGAGATCGGAGGCCAACGCCAAGGTCGAGGCGGGGCCGCCGACGACCAGCGGCGAAACCGTGCTGCCTTTTGCCCAGGCCGCGACGAGATGGGCGAGCGTCAGGCGACGATCGAGCTCGCCGAGCTTTGGCGGAATGTCGAGTGCTGCTGTTCCGTCGAGTTGCTCGGCCTCGCCGGCAAAGGCGAGCTCGTCTTCGTCGATGTCGCCGAGCGGCACGATGCGTGGCAGCACCGCGGCATCCGCCTTCAATTCGTCGAGGAACACCTCGCGAGCGACCCGCACCGCGCGCCGCGTCGGCAGATACAGCGTCGCTTCCGCCAACGCAGCCGGATTTGAGCGCGCGTCAAATCCGTCGACCAGCCGGCCGTCGATCAAGGCAGCGATCACGGTGCGCAGGAACGGCACGGACAAGGGAACGCTGCAAACGCGCATGAAGGGCCCAATTCGAGGAACAGGCAGGCAATATAGGGGTTCTCAACTCGTCATGCGCGGGCTTGACCCGCGCATCCATCACAAAAATTGCCTCGAAGATGGATTGCCGGGTCAAGCCCGGCAATGACGAGAGACTATGCCACGCTCTCCAGGAACGCCTCTTCCGCCGCGCCGATGGCGTCGGGCGTTCCGACATGCATCCAGACGCCGTCGAGCCGCAAGCCAAACAGCCGTTCCTGCTCGTTGGCGGCGTCGAACATTTTTGTCAGCGAGAAGTCGCCCTTCGGCGCGTTCGCGAAGATCGACGGCGACATGATCGCGGCGCCCGCATAGACGAACGGCACGACCTGGTGTTCCCGCCGCGCCCGCAGCGCGCCGTCCGGCAGCATGGCGTAGTCGCCGCGGCCGCCATAGCCGATGCTGCTCGCGGTCGGCGCCATCAGCAGCAGAATGTCCATGCGGGCGGGATCGAAGGTCTCGGCCAGCCGCAACAGGTTGGAGCGCACGCCATCGATCCACATCGTATCGGAATTGACATGGAAGAACGGCGCATCGCCGAGCAGCGGCAGCGCCTTGACCACGCCGCCGCCGGTGCCGAGCACATGATTGCGCTCGTCGGAAATGATCACGCGCGGGCGCTTGCGCGCGGCGACGTGCTCGATGATCTGGTCGCCCAGGTAGTGTACGTTGACCACCGCCTCGCTGACGCCGGCATCGCCGAGCTTGTCCAGCACATGGTCGAGCAGCGGCCGGCCCGCCACGGGAACCAGCGGTTTCGGCATCCGGTCCGTCAGCGGCCGCATGCGCAGGCCGAGACCTGCGGCGAGGACCATGGCTTTGGTGGGCTTGACGGACATTTGGAAAATCTCGGTGGATTTTGGTCGCAAATCATAGCACGGCGATTTGCGCAGGATAGTTGCATAGTGGAGCGGATTTGACGTTCGCTACGCCGGTAGCCGCGATCTCGAGAAGCGAACGTCAAATCCAAAGCTCCACTATGATCAATATCTTCTAGTGGTCCTTTGATTCCAACATTCGCAAAAGTGCCCGTTGCGATTGTATGCGAATGTTGGAATCGGACCACTAGGGCCATAGTCGCCGCCGATGACGGCAGTACGACGGCGCGGCGGGTTCGCAAATCAGGCATCCGCACCGGCGCGCCGGGCATGTTTCTTCTTCTTGCCGTCGCCATGCTTCAGGAAGGTGACGCCGATCTGGTCGCCATTGACCCAGGCCAGCTCGCAGCGGCGATACGCCAACCCGGTCGACGACAGCAGCAGGAAGAATTCCTTCAAATGAAGCCCCTCGACCGAGCCCTCGATGGTGAGCTTGGCGCCGGTCTCGGAAACGTCCTCCATGGTGCAATCGCGGCGCCAGGTGCCGTCGATGCCCATCATATGTGCCGGGATCCCGCGCTCGAAAGTGACGCGATCGCCCTTGCGCCGCTCGGTCGTGCTCGCCATGGCCTAGCCCCTTGAATGGCCGGACTGGTCTCCACGCCACGGCCGGCTCCAGATTAGAGGCAGTTTGGCTAACAGGTGGTAAAAGTCAGCTGACGGGCGGCGGCACATTCGCCTCATACCAGGCCCGCACCGTTGCCAACGCCGGATGCGCCAGCGAGCGGGTGAGATAGGTCCAGATACGGGGCTGGTGGCGCAGATATTGCGGCTTGCCGTCGCGCCGGTTGAGCCGGGCGAAGGTGCCGAGCAACCGCGTGTTGCGCTGCGCCGACATGATGGCGTAGTTGGCGGCGAACGCGGCGGGATCGAAGCCGGAATCAGCCTCGCGCCGTGCCTTGACGTAGCGGGAGAACAGCGACAGCTCCAGCATCTCCGGGATATCGATCCGGGCATCCTGTAGCAGCGAGACCACGTCATAGGAGGGCGGGCCGAGCACGGCGTCCTGGAAATCGATGATGCCGATGCGCTTGATTCCTTCGCGGCCGCCGAGCCAGATCAGATTGGGAGAATGGAAATCGCGCAATACCCAGGTGCGCGGCGCGGTCGCGGGCTTTTGCAACAGCTCGCGCCACATCGCGATGAATTCGGCGCGTAACGCGTCGCTGAGCGGTGCGCCGCGGTCGGGCAAGTACCATTCGATCATCAGGCCGATCTCGACCAGCCACGCGTCGATGTCGAACACCGGAATCGCATAGTCGGTCCCCGGCGCCAGCGGCAGCATCTCCGGCAGCTGTTCGCGATGCAGTGCCGCCAGCACGTCTGTCGCCGCCTCGTAGCGTTCGGTCATCGGTGCCGGCGGGTCGCCATCGATCACGCCCTCGATGCCGAAATCCTCCGTGACCAGGAACCCGGCCTCGATGTCGGCATGATGGATTTCCGGCGCCGACAAGCCGCGGCCACGCAGGCCGTTGTCGATCGCGACGAACGGCTTGACGTCCTCGGCGAGATGCACGGCAGCGCTGTAGGATTTGCCGTCATAGACCGCAGGGCCGTCCGGCCGCTCCGGAAAATTCATCAGGATGAAGCTGACATCGTCGCGGACCAGCCGCGCATAGGAGCGGATCGAGGCGTCGCCGGGCATCCGCCGCCGCTTCGCCTCGCCATAGCCCGCGCCGTCGAGAAATTGCCGCAACGTCTTTAGGCGCTCGACCACACTGGCCGCCTTGCCGAAGCCGGTGATCTCGGCCGCGCGTGCATTCGAGCCGAGCGCCGGGCGATGGCTGAAGCCGATGTCGATGCGGTCCGCCGGCAAGGCGCCCGGAGCGCGCTCCGGCCACTCGATCAGCGCGACAGCCCCGTCCGGCAGCGGCGACAGGCCGATCTCCTCTAGTTCCGACGGATCGTTGATGCGATAGAGGTCGGCATGCACGAGCGGAAACGGCGGCAACTCGTAGCCCTGCGCCAGCGTGAAGGTCGGGCTCGGCACCTCGATCGTCTCGTCGTCGGCGAGATAACGGATCATCGCGCGCGCGGCCGCGGTCTTGCCGGCGCCGAGATCGCCCGACAGCGTGATGACGTCGCCGGGGCCGATCAGGAGCGCAAGGTCGGCCATCAGATACGCTGTCGCGGCCTCATTGGCGAGCGCGACCGAAAATGTGGTGGGCGATGTCATTCCGCGGCGTCGCGCACGGCCTGGTCGATCGGAAATTCGCAGATGACGGTCGTGCCCTTGCCGGGCGTGGAATCGACGCGGACCTTGCCGCCGTGCAGCTGCACGAAGGATTCCACCAGCGACAGGCCGAGACCCGCGCCGCGGCGCCGCGAGCCGTGCGCAAAGCTCTCGAAACGGTCGAACATCTTGTCCTTGACGTCGGGGGCGATGCCCGGTCCGGAATTGGTGATCGCGAACACCACGCTGCGCTCACCGCGTTTGGCGCTGACGCCGACGGTCGCATCCTGCGGCGAGAAGCCGACCGCGTTGGCGAGAAGATTATAGAGCACCTGCACCACGCGCCGCTGATCGCCGATAAATGTGCCGACATTGGGGGCGATGTCGACCTTGAGCTCGATGCGATCGGTGGCGAGCCGATCCTGGATGCCCTCGGCGGCGGCCTCGATCGCTCCGGGAATGTCGACCGGTCCGAGCTCGAGCTTCATCGCGCCGGCGTCGATGGTGGCGAGATCGAGGATGCTGTCGGTGAGCGCCATCAAGGCGTTGGTCGATTTGGTGACGTAGTCGAGATACTCCGCCTGCTTCGGCGTCAGCGGGCCGGTCGAGGGATCGCTGAGGAAATGCGCGAAACCGATGATGGTGGTGAGCGGCGCGCGCAGCTCGTACGACACGTGGTGGACGAAGTTCAGCTTCATCTGGTCGGCGGCCTGCAGCGCTTCGTTGCTCTCGCGCAGCGCCCGCTCGACGTTCTCGGTGTCGGTGATGTCCTGGAAAGTCAGCATGGTCGCGCCGTCCGGAAGCGGCCGGCTCATGCAGTCGAGCACGCTGCCGTCGGTGCGCTCGAACTTCAGCGGCACGTCGTTGCGGTTGTCGAGCCCGGTGATCGACTTGCGGATCACGCGCCACGCCTTGTCGTCGTCGAGCAGCGGCTTGCACCATGCCGCGACCGTATCGATGTGCGGCTCGTCGCCGAGCTGCTCCGGCGACAGCTTCCACATTTTCGCGAAGGCCGGATTGAACAGGCGCGCCCTGCCATTGCTGCCGAACACCGCGACGCCTTCGGCGAGGCTGTCCAACGTCTCCCGCTGCACCCGGATCAGGCGGTCGAAGCGCCGCTCCAGATCGAGCCTCTCGGTGACGTCGTCGAACAGATAGGTGACGCCGCCTTCGGGATTGGGCGTGGTGACGACGCTGAGCGCGCGGCCGTCGGGCAGATACCAGGTGTCCTTCGCCGGCTCGATCGCGCGATAGGCTTCGTGCAGCTTCGCCTTCCAGGCGCGGAAATCGGCCTGCTCCGGCAGCTTGCGCGAGGCACGCAGCCGGTCGAGCACGCTGGAGTCGTCGGGATTGTTGTCGAGGAAGGCCTGCTCGAGGTCCCAGAGCCGGCGATAGCTGTCGTTATAGAAGGCGAGCCGGCGCTGGCCATCGAACACGGCGACGCCCGAGGACAGCTGGTCGAGCGTGCGGCGATGTGCGTCGACCATGCGCACCAGCGCCGAACTCAGCCCCTCGGCCTCGCTGGCATCGATGGCGATGCCGACGCTGCCGTTGCCGACATTGATGGCGCGCACATCGTAGATACGCCGCTCGCCACTCGCCACGATCGGCAGGCGTGCGTCGTAGGCCCTCTTTGTGCTCAGCGCCTGTTCCATGTCGCCACGATGGGTGGAATCGAGCAGTTCGAGATTGCGGCCGATCGCGTCGTCGACGCTGGCGGCTTCCGTTGCCTGCGCGTAGGCCGCGTTGGCATAGATCAGCTTGCCCTTGGCGCCCTTGGCCCACAGCGGCCATGGCGAGGCGGCGGCGAAGCCGCGCAGCATCTCGGTCTCTTCCGTCACCGATTTCAGCCGCAGATTGGTCTCGGCGAGCTCCTTCTTCACGCCGGAGAGCGGGCGCATCCGGACGATGGCCTGGCCGCCGATGGCGCGCCCCATCGCCTCGATGGCGTGGCCGTTTGATGTGGTGAGGTTGAGAAGGAAGCTTTCGCCGGTCTCGCGCAGCGCGTCGACCGCATGGTCCATCTGCAGCGCGGGCTCCGGCGGCAGCCAGGTTCCAAAAGCGAGGATGCGCTGCGGCGAGTCCTGTTGCAGCACCAGCGAGGTGTCGCCGGAAATGCGCGGGCGGTTGCCGCCGGCCGGCCAGGCGATCAGGATCTGCGGTTCCGCGAACAGCAGCGTCTGGTAGGAATCGGCCTGCGCCTGCAGGTCGCCGATGTCGGCGCGGAGTTTGGTTTCGGTCCGCGCGGCCCGGACGCGGCTGTGCATCAGCAGGATCGACGCGACCACGGAAAAGCCGAGCAGGGCGAGGGCGGTGGTCAGCACCGCCACTTCCTGGCGGTTGAAATCGAGCAGGGAGGGGAGGGCCAGGAAGGGGTCGGCGGCTGAGGCCGGTGTCGCAAGCGTTGCGGCGAGGGCGATCATGCCGGTGCACACGAGCGATGTGCACGACAGCAGCGTCCGACGCATCGCGACGATTACGCCTGACATGATTGCCCCAGAGACGGACGAAAAGACCGCACGATTCCGCGCCCGGCGTTTTCCGCACCAGCGCGAATCAAACGAAGATATCGCCAAGCGGAGTCGACGGGTAAGAGTCCAGACCGTGAACGCTGACTTCACTGTGCAAAAAAGCGGGAGTGCGCATGATCCGGAAAAGTGGAAACCGGTTTTCCGTCAAGATCATGCGCCAAAATGGGCGCGGTTGGGCGATTTTACCCGACTTGAATTGATGACTCAGCGGCCGGTCGAGCCGAACCCGCCGCTGCCGCGGCCGGTGTCCGGCAGCGTGCTCACTGGATTGAGTTCCGCCTGCACCACTGGCGCGATCACCATCTGCGCGATGCGTTCGCCGCGGCGAATCGTGAACGGCTCGCTGCCGTGATTGATCAGGATGACCTGGATTTCGCCACGGTAGTCCGCATCGACGGTGCCGGGTGAGTTCAGCACGGTGACGCCGTGCTTGGCGGCAAGCCCGGAGCGCGGTCGCACCTGCGCCTCGAAACCTTCTGGCAGCGCGATCGCGAGCCCCGTTGGCACCATCGCATGCTTGCCGGGCGCGAGCACGAGCGGTGCGTTCTCCGGGACCGCCGCGAGCAGGTCGAGCCCGGCCGCATGCGCACTCTGATAGGCCGGCAGCGGCAGGCCTTCGGCGTGCGGCAGTTGGCGGATGTCGAGTTTGATTCCGGAACGATCTGTCATGACCTTGCTTTTGATCCGTAACGCGTTACATTGTAACGCGTTACGGTTGGAGAAGTCCATGGCTGAGGCAGCCGAACGGATGAAGATGATGCGTCAGCGCCGGCGCGCACAGGGATTGCGCGAGTTGCGTCTGATCGTTCCAGACCCGCACTCGCGCGCGGTTCGCCGGAGGGTCGCCAAGCAGGTGGCGGCTCTCGACCCAAATTCCGAGCGCGATGCCTTGAAGTGGATCGAAGCAGTCTCTGAGTTTGACACCGATGCGACGCGGTGACGTCGTTACTGTCGCCGCAGCTGGCGACTATGGCAAGCCGCGCCCGGCAGTTATCGTCCAAACCGACGCGTTGCCAGAGGGGCATGCCTCGATTGTCATCTGCCAGCTGACTTCCGACTTGGTGGAAGCTTCCGATTTTCGGGTCACCATCGATCCAGAGCCCGACAATGGATTGCGAGTCGTATCGCAGGTCATGGCAGACAAGCCAGTCACTCTCAGGCGCGAAAGGATCGGACGGACCATCGGCCGCCTTGGGGACCGTGACATGGCTCGGCTCGGCGTTGCACTCGCGTTTGTCCTGGGCCTTGCGGATTGAGAGACGAGGCCTGGCGCGATTGCTTTCACGCGCCGGCTACGAACCTGCCGACATGCGAAATCAGCTCCGCCGCGACCTCTTCCTTGGTCATCACAGGCCAGGAGTCGACGTCGATCGCTTCCCGATGTCGCGTCAGCAGATGCACGGTGTTGCGGTCGCCGCCCATTACCCCTAGCGCGAGCGAGACATCGTTGGCGACGATCCAGTCGCAACCCTTTCTTTTGAGCTTGGCTTTGGCATTGTCGAGCAGATGCTCGGTCTCGGCGGCGAAGCCGATGACCAGCGGCGGGCGCCTGTCTTTCAGCTTCGAGATGGTCGCCAGGATATCGGGATTCTCGACCAACGCGAGCTGCGGCATGCCGCCTTCGGTCTTCTTCAGCTTTTGCTCGCCGGCATTGGCGACGCGCCAGTCGGCAACGGCGGCGGCGAAGATCGCGATATCGGCCGGCAGCGCGGCTTGAACCCTGGCCAGCATGTCGCGCGCGGATTCGACCTGCATGACAGAGACACCGGCGGGCTCGTCGAGATCGACCGGACCCGACACCAGCACGACGTCGGCGCCGGCGGCTGCGGCCGATGCCGCAATCGCATAGCCCTGCTTGCCGGAGGAGCGATTGGCGATATAGCGCACGGGATCGATCGGCTCATGCGTGGGGCCTGCGGTGATCAGCACGCGCTTGCCTGCAAGCGGTTGCGGCAAGGCGGGACGCAGCAGGCGCGCCGCGGCTTCCGCGATTTCCGTGGGCTCGGCCATCCGGCCAATTCCGGCTTCGCCGGATTCCGCCATCTCGCCCGCATTGGGGCCGACCATGGCGATGCCGTCGCGCGCCAGCTGCGCGGCGTTGCGGCGGGTCGCGGCATTGCTCCACATCGCCGGGTTCATCGCGGGCGCGAGCAGGATCGGCCGCCGCGCCGCGAGCAGGATGGCGGTGGCGAGATCGTCCGCATGTCCATTCGCCATCTTGGCCAAGAGGTCGGCGGTCGCTGGCGCCACCACGATCAGGTCGCAGTCGCGCGCCAGGCGGATGTGGCCGGCGTCGAACTCGCTCTCGGGATCGAACAGGTCGGTGTAAGCGCGCTCGCCGGACAGCGCGCTTGCGGCAAGCGGCGTTACGAACTGCTGCGCGGCTTTCGTCAGCACGCAGCGGACATGGATGGCGCGCTCCTTCAGCCGCCGGATCAGGTCCAGCGCCTTGTAGGCGGCAATGCCGCCGCCGATGATCAGGGTGACGCGAGCTTCGCCGCTCGCGCCGACGCGCGACGTAGGCGCTACGGAGGCCGTCTTAGAAGGCTGCGGCGAAGGCGTGTAGGGGCGGCCCTGCACCAGTTCGCCCAGGATCACCCGCACCTCCTCCTCGACCGAGCGGCCGTTTCCGGCCGAGCGCAGCCGTAGATAGACTTTGACGGCCTCGTCGAGTTTTCGGATGGTCAGGCTGGCCACGGCGGCTCTCACGGCGATATGATAGCAATGCTATCATGATAGTGATTTCATTGCAATCACAGATTCCGGACGGCGAACAAAATCCCGATGAAGGTCGCGGCGATGATCCAGAGCGCGACCGTGCGCCAGCGGTTCTTGCGTCCATCGCTGCGGCTCATGGCGGCAATCGTCTCCGGCGACAGCCGCACGCCGTCGCGCGTCATCGCCTCGAGTTGTTCCAGCACCGTCACGGCGCGGCCGGCAATTTTCGGCAGATGCGACACAAGGCGGGCGAGATCGCCCGCGCCTGATGCCGCGCTCTGGATGCGGCCGACAGGACCGAGATTGCGCTCGATCCATTCCCGCACCACGGGGTCGGCCGTCGACCAGATGTCGAGCCGGGGATCGAAGCTGCGCGCCACGCCTTCGACCACGACCATGGTCTTCTGCAGCAGGATCAGCTCCGGCCGCGTGCGCATGTCGAACAGGCCGGTGACCTCGAGCAACAGCGTGAGCAATCGCGCCATCGAGATTTCCTCGGCGGTGCGATTGTGAATCGGTTCGCCGATGGCGCGGATGGCTTGCGCGAAATTCTCCACGGAATGATGGCCCGGCACATAGCCGGCCTCGAAATGCACCTCGGCGACGCGTCGATAGTCGCGGGTGATGAAGCCGAGCAAAATCTCCGCGAGGAAGCGCCGCTCCTTCAAGCCGAGCCTTCCCATGATGCCGAAATCGACCGCAACAAGGCGGCCCTGATCGTCGAGGAAGAGATTGCCGGGATGCATGTCGGCATGGAAGAAGCCGTCGCGCAGCGCGTGGCGCAGGAAACTCTGGATCACCTTGCGGCCGAGATCCTTCAAATCGACCTGTGCTGCTTCCAGCCGCGCGTGATCGGACAGCGCAATGCCGTCGATCCATTCCATCGTCAGCACGTTGTGGGTGGTGCGGTCCCAGTCGACGGTGGGCACGCGGAAATCCGGATCGTCGCGCGTATTCTCCGCCATTTCCGAGAGTGCGGCGGCTTCCAGCCGCAGGTCCATCTCCATCGCGACTGAGCGCGACATGGTGTTGATGACTTCGACCAGCCGCAGCCGCTGCGCTTCCGCCGAATGCTGCTCGGCTTTCCCGGCGACCCAGAAGAAATCGGCCAGGTCGCGGCGGAAGCGCGAGGCGACGTTCGGCCGCAGCACCTTGATCGCGACGGCTTTTCGCACGCCATCGCGTTCGATTTCGCCGCGATGCACCTGCGCGATCGAGGCGGCGGCGACCGCCGGGCCGAAGCTCGCAAAGGCCTGATTGACCGGGCGTTCCAGCGAGATCGCGACCGCGGCCTCCGCTTCGGCTTGCGAGAATGGCGGCAGGCGGTCCTGCAGCGCCTCGAGATCGCGCGCCATCGCCACGCCGACAACGTCGGGCCGGGTTGCAAGGAATTGGCCGAGCTTCAGGTAAGCGGGGCCGAGCCGCTCCAGCGCGCGCGACAGCCTGGGTCCCGATTTGGCGCCGCGCCGCTCGATCAGCCGCGCCAGCTTGATCGCGAGTTGGCCGGGCGGCGGCACCAGCGCGGGATCGATCACGCCGAACACGCCCTCGCGCGCGAACACAAGTCCGGCGCGCGCGAGCCGCGTGAGGTGGGTGAGTGCCGAGATCACAAACGCCAGCCCGAATGCAACGCCACGATGCCGCCGGACAGGCTTTGCCAGTTGACGCGCGCAAAGCCGGCTGACCGGATCATCTCCGCGAACGCGGCCGGCTTCGGAAATTTGCGGATGGACTCGACGAGGTATCGATAGGACTCGGCGTCGCCGGTGATCGCGCGCCCGAGCGGCGGGATCACGTTGAATGAAAACAAATCATAGAGGCGATCGAGGCCGGGCATGTCGACCGTCGAGAATTCCAGGCACAGGAATCGGCTGCCGGGTTTCAGCACGCGATAGGCCTCAGCGAGCGCGCGATCGATCCGCGGCACATTGCGGATGCCGAAGGCGATGGTGTATCCGTCGAAGACGCGATCGCCAAACGCCAGCGCTTCCGCATTGCCTTCGACGAAGTTGACGCGATCGTCGAGATGCTGCTTGACCGCGCGCTCCTGGCCGACCCGCAGCATGTCGGCATTGATGTCGCAGACGGTGGCGCGAAAGCCGCTGCCGCTCGCCTTCGCCGCGCGAAAAGCGATGTCGCCGGTGCCGCCGGCGACGTCGAGCAGCGCGAACGGCCGCTCGCCCCGGGGCGGATCGAGCGTGTTGACCATGATGTTCTTCCAGACGCGGTGCAGGCCGCCCGACATCAGGTCGTTCATCAAATCGTAGCGCGAGGCCACGCTGTGAAACACCGAGTTCACCAGCCGCTGCTTGTCGTCCAGCGGCACGTCGCGGAAGCCAAAATGTGTGGTTTCGTCGGGCCGGCTCATCACTCTATAACTCTAGTGTCCATAACCCGGACCATAGCGCGCCCGGCACAATGGGGCTATCACGTCACCTCCATAAGGTGAATGACTTGAAGGTGATGAACCTCCATGCCTGAACTGCCCGAAGTCGAGACGGTCCGCCGCGGCCTGCAGCCGGTCATGGAAGGGTCGAAAATCGTTTCCGCCGAAGCCCGCCGCAAGGACCTACGCTTTCCCTTTCAGAAGGATTTTGTCGCGCGGCTGAAGGGACAGACGGTGACCGGGCTTGGCCGCCGCGCCAAATATCTGATGGCCGATCTCGGCTCCGGCGACGTGCTGCTGATGCATCTCGGCATGTCCGGCTCGTTTCGCATCCACAAGGACAAGGACGCAGAGACGCCCGGCCAGTTCCAGCATCCACGCGGCAAGAACGGCGCGCACGATCATGTGGTGTTTCACATGTCGTCGGGCGCGGTTGTCATCTTCAACGATCCGCGCCGCTTCGGTTACATGAAGATCATCGCGCGCAACGATCTCGGCGACGAGCCGCTCTTGCGTGGGCTCGGCCCTGAGCCGCTCGGAAATGAATTCGATGCCGCGATGCTGGCGGCCGCCTGCGAAGGCAAGGCGACGACCTTGAAGGCGGCGCTGCTCGATCAGCGGGTGGTGGCGGGGCTTGGCAACATCTATGTCTGCGAGGTGCTCTATCGCGCGCATCTGTCGCCGAAACGTCAGGCCTCGACCCTGGCCGACCGCAAGGGCGCGCCGACCGATCATGCGAAACGATTGGTCGAGGCGATTCACGCGGTGCTGAACCAGGCGATCAAGGCCGGCGGCTCGTCGCTGCGCGACCATCGCCAGGCCTCGGGCGAGCTCGGCTATTTCCAGCATCACTTTCTGGTCTACGATCGCGAGGGCCAAAAATGCGGCTGCGGCGGCGTGGTCAAACGCTTCACCCAGAACGGCCGATCGACCTTCTGGTGCCCGAAGTGCCAGAAGTGAGCGCGTAGAATCGTCGCAGTACAGAAAGTGTACTGGCAGAGGTGTCTTGCCTGGCGTAGCTGTCTCCTAAGGCCTCGAGGCTTGCGGAGACGACCATGACTGTCGCCGGCTACCAGCAATTCTGTCCCGTGGCGATGGCCGCGGAGATCCTGTGCACGCGCTGGACGATTGTCCTGCTGCGGGAAATGTTCGCGGGCTCGACCCGCTTCAACGAGCTGCGCCGCGGCGTGCCCCGGATGTCCCCGGCACTGCTGTCGCGGCGGCTGAAGGAGCTGGAGGATTCCGGCATTGTCGCGCGCGCATCGTCATCCAAGAGCAGCGTGTTCGAATATCGTCTGACCGAGGCGGGACGCGAGCTGCGGCCGCTGGTGGAAGCGTTCGGCGTCTGGGGCCAGCGCCGCATCGAGTCCGAACTGTCGCTAAGGCATCTCGATGCCGACCTGTTGATGTGGGACATGCGGCGCAGCCTCAACATCTCGCCGCTGCCGAACCGCCGCAGCACCATCGAGTTCGTGTTTCCCCGCCAGCCGGCGGCGCAACGCCGCTACTGGCTGGTGGTGGATCCGAAGGATGGCATCGATCTCTGCAAGATCGATCCGGGCTTCGAGGTCGACCTCTATGTCTCCGTCGATTTGCGCTCGATGACCGCGATCTGGATGGGGCTCGACACCGTCCGCGCGGCGGTCGCCAGCCAGCGCATGGTGCTGACCGGGAGCAAGCCGCTCGCCTCCTCGATGCAGACCTGGCTGGGGCTCTCCCCGTTCGCGAAGGAGCGCAAGCTCGCGAGCTAGCATGATCCCGGAAAAGTGGGCACCGGTTTTCCGTTAGGATCATGCTCAATCAAGAGTCTTCACGCTTCCGCGAGTACAGTTCCTGAACTGGACGCATTTCGCTCATCGCCGATACTGGCCCATTGTCTCATTTCAGGAGAACACTTATGGGTTACGTCGGAAAATGCTTCTGCGGCGCGGTCGAGGTCGAAGCGACGGGCGCGCCGGAAGCGATGGGTTATTGCCACTGCAGCTCCTGCCGCTCGTGGTCGGCGGCACCCGTCAACGCCTTCACGTTGTGGAAGGCCGATGCGGTGAAGGTGAAATCCGGCGCCGAGCATATCGGCACCTTCGAGAAGACCGCGTTCAGCCAGCGCATGTACTGCAAGACATGCGGCGGCCATCTGATGACCGGCCATAAGCCGGTCGGCCTGGTCGACGTCTATGCCGCGACCATTCCGTCACTGAAGTTCGTCCCCGCCGTTCACGTCAATTACGGCGAGACTGTACTGCGCATGAAGGACGGCCTTCCCAAGATGAAGGATTTCCCGGCCGAGCTCGGCGGCTCCGGCGAGACGCTGCCCGAATAGCTTGACCGCGCCCGCGATTGCCGCTCACATTCGTCGCCTAGTGCCCACTTTCCGAAGTCCGCGCTACCTAGCCGCAAGACCTTTTCGCGGACTTCGGAAAGTTATGGGCACTAGCAAATCTATGATGCTAGTGCGCTTTCGATCTGAAGTCCCTGAACCCGATCCTTACCGCGAGCAAGTCAGGGACTTCAGATCGGCGGCACTAGCCAAGAAACGCGGGGATGGATATGAGCGGCAACTGGCGGGACCGGACGGCGACGAATTTCGCGTGCCAGAAAAAGCCGGTGCATGGCAGCCGCGGCATGGTGGTGAGCAATCATCCGCTGGCCTCCGCCGCCGGCGCGGAGATGCTGGCGGCCGGCGGCAACGCCATCGATGCCGCGATCGCGACCCTGTTCACGCTGACCGTGGTCGAGCCGATGATGGTCGGCATCATAGGCGGCGGCATAGCGCATATCCGCACCAGTGACGGCGGCCACCGCTTCATCGACGGCCAGAGCACGGTGCCGCTGGCGGTCAAGCCCGACACCTATCGTTCCAAACCTGGCTCCGCGCATGACGTGTTCGACACCGTCGACGACGAGAACCTCAATGGACCGAAGGCGGTCGCCACGCCCGGTTCGCTGAAAGCGTGGTGCGAGACGCTGCGCCGCTTCGGCACCATGAGTTTGGCCGACGTCATGCAGCCCGCGATCAAGCACGCCGCGCGCGGCTATCGCGCCACGCCGTACTTGCACGAATGCATCCGCGACGGTGCGGCCGTCATGTTGAGGGACAAGGCGATATCCGCGATCTATCTGCCTCAGGGCGCGCCGCTGAAGCCCGGCGAGCGCGTGTTGCAATCGGAATATGCGGAGACGCTGACGTATATTTCGAAGCACGGCGAAGGCGCGCTTTATGGCGGCCCGCTCGGCGACATCCTGGTCGACTACATGAAGACGCACGGCGGCTTCGTCACGCGCGATGACCTCGCTGCCGTCGAGACCATCGAGCGGCTGCCGATCCGCGGCGATTATCGCGGCTGGGAAATATTGGGGCCGCCGCCGCCCGCGGCGTCTGGCATCCACATCACGCAGATGCTCAACATCCTCGAAAGCTACGACATCAGGTCGTCCGGCTTCGGCACGCCGGAGACGATCCATCTGCTCGCCGAAGTGCTGAAGATCGCCTTCGCCGATCGCGCCGCGGCGAGCGGCGACCCCGATCATGTCAAGGTGCCCGTCGAGCGGCTGACCTCGAAGGATTATGCGCAGCAGCGCCGCCGCGCCATCAATCTCACTCGCGCGCAAAAATGGGGCGCGGGCGTCAAGCAGCTCGAGAGCGCCTACACCACCCACATGACCGCTGCCAACTCTTTCGGCAATGTGGTCGCGACCACGCAGACCATCAACAATCTGTTCGGCGCCAAGATCCTGATCCCCGGTCTCGGCACCATTCCGAATAATTACATGAACCTCTACGACCCGCGCCCCGGTCACGCGCTGTCGCTGGCGCCGGGCAAGCGCGTCACCACCTCGATGTCGCCTGTCATGGCGCTGCGCGACGGCAAGCTGATCTATGCGCTCGGGCTTCCCGGCGGCAAGCGCATCTTCCCGAGCGCGATGCAGGCGCTGATCAACCTGATCGATCACGGTATGAGCCTGCAGGAGGCGGTCGAGGCGCCGCGGGTCTGGACCGAAGGCAATGCGCTCGAGGTCGAGCAGGCAATCCCCGAGAATGCTCGCGCGCAGCTGCGCGCGCTCGGTCACGACGTGGTCGAGATGTCGACCGTCGGCGGCGGCATGAACGCGATCGAGTTCCACGACGACGGCACGATGTCGGGTGCGGCCTGCTGGCGCGCCGACGGCACGCCGGTGGCGCTCGCCGGCGGACTCGCGCATGCCGGCGTCCGTTTCGGGCTGAGGTGATCTCATGCCAGAGAAAATCCGCATCGCCGTGCTGCATTTCGCGCACGAGACCGTGACGTTCCTCAAGAACGACACCACGCTCTCGGACTTCATCTATCCTGGCTCGCCGGTGAAGGGCGAGGCGCTGCTGAAGGCCTATCCGAAATCCTACATGGGCGGGTTCGTGAAGATGGCGCGCGAGTTCGATGGTGTCGAACTCGTCGGCATCGAGTCGCCGCTGTGGCCGAAGACCTATATGGGCTCGGGCTGGGTCACCGAGGAGGCGTTCGAGACGCTCACGAGAAAGATGATCGAAGGCCTCGAGGCCGAAGGCCCGTTCCATGGCGTCTATCTCTCGCTGCACGGCGCGATGGCGGTACGCGGCACAGCAAGGCCCGAAGCCGAGCTGGCGCGGCGGGTGCGCGCGGCAGTGGGGCCGAAAGCCGTCATCGCCGCGACCTTCGACCTGCATGGCAATGAGGACGATGAGTTTCTCAGGCACGCCGACATGGGCTTTGCGGTGAAATACTTCCCGCATTACGACGAATATCTGCAAGGCGAGCGCACCGCGCGCATGCTGCTTCGCGCGATCCGCGGCGACTACAAGCCTGTTCATGCCGTGCGCAAGGTGCCGATCGTGACCGCGACGGTGCGCATGTGGACCGGCGCCGCGCCCTGGATGGACCTGTCCCAGCGCGCGCTGACCTGGGAAGCGCGCGAAACCGACGTCTACGTCAACGTCTTTTTCGGCTTTCCCTTTGCCGACGTGCCGGACATCGGCATCACCGTGCAGGTGCTGACTAACGGCAATGCGGAGCTCGCCGATGAGATCGCGCGCGACATCGCCGATCTCGCCTGGCGCAAGCGCGAGGCGTTGCTGACCTCGACGAAGATTCATTCGATTGCCGAAGGCGTCGCGCTGGCGAAGCAGGCGATCGCCAAAGGCGAGGCGCCTGTCGTGCTGGCCGATCAAAGCGACCGCTCGGGCTCGGCAACCTTCCTGTTGAAGGAGATCATCGCGCAGGACATCTCGCAGGTCCTTGTCGCGACCATTGCCGACGCGAGGGCGACCGCGAAGCTGAAAGGCGCGGGCGCCAAGGCCGGCGATGCCTTCGACATGGAGATTGGCGGCCTAGTCGACGAATCCGCCGGCGATCCCGTGCGCATTACCGGCACGATCCTCAATGCAGTCGAGGGTCACGGCCAGTTCTGGGTCGTGGTCAAATTCGGCCGCGGCAATGTTTTGATCCTGTCAACCTATCTCGTGCAGATCATGGAGCCGTTCGGCCTGCGCGCGCTCGGCCTCGATCTCGATGCCTTCAAGGTCTTTGCCATCAAGTCGCGGGTGCATTTCCGCAAAGGTTTTGACGACAACGGTTTTGCGAAGACGATCCTGCTCGTCGAGCCGGATCATCCGTTCCTCGGCACGATCCATCTCGACGCGTTGCCCTACCGGAATGTGGATTTGAAGCGGTTTTATCCGTATGGCGAGGGGGAGTTTCGGGGGTGATACCCTCGTGCCCCGGACGCAGCGCAGCGTCCTTCACGGTGCGCTGCTGATCCGGGGCCTATCTTGCGATCATGGGTCCCGGATCTGCGTCGCGTCATTTCATGCCGCGCCGCGTCCGGGACACGAGATTATTTACGTACGCAGATCACCCGCACGACCGCGGCCTTGGCGTCACCCGACGCGCCGCTCGCCACAACGCCATTCGCCTTCAAAAACTCGCGCACCGTCTCCGCGGTCACCAGCACGCCTTGTGCTGCCGGCGTGGCATTCGCCGCCGCTGCCGTCGCGACCACCACGGGCTTGAGCAGCGCGACGCCGGCGAACTTGCCGTCCTCGTCCAACGCTGCCGCGCCGGAGAAGCCGAAGCCCGGCTGTGGTGACAGCGCGAGATCGCCGCTCGCGCCGACCGGTGCGATCGATGCTTTCACAATGCTCGCAGCCGTGCCGCCGCCCTGGCTTTGCGGATCGGCGATGCCGGTGAGATCGATGCTCGCCTTTGCCGCGCCGTCGGTGAGCGCAAGCGGCTTCAAGCCGCGCACGCCATAGATGCGCAGTAGTGCGAGACCATGATCCCTGTCGTCGGCCACGACATCGGCATTGCCGAGCCCGCCGATCGTGATCGCCATGCAGCCGTCGGTGATCTCGCGATCCGCCAATATCGCGCCGTCATCGCTGACGACAATGCCGGTGCCGTAATCGACGGTCTTGCGCGGCGCAGGTCCCGCGCCGTTCGGGAACGGTGTGAACGCGCTCGACATCGCGATCACCACGGGTTCGACCGTGTTCTCCACCGCCTGGTCGTAGAGAATCGTGAGGATGCGCACCTCATCGCCTTTAAAGCTGCCGCGCAGATAAAACTTCTTCAGCCCCTGCAGCCCCGACAGCACGAAGAAATCCGGCTTCACCACGGTGTAGTCGACGGTGCGGCCGGCTTCCTTTTTCTCACGCTCGGCGAGCTTGATCGTTGTGGGACCCGCCTCCTTGCGCCGGGTCAGCAAGACCTGCGTCGTGCCGGTCGGCGAGCTCCATTTGCTCCCCTGGGCGTCGCTGGTCTGCTGCGGCACGAGTTTCGTGGGAATGCCGAGCCGCGATCCCGTGACGGGATCGGTGACGACCTTCCAGCCGGCATTCTCCTGCCGCCGCCGAGCGGTCTCGGCGAGTACCGCGCGCTCCTGTGGATTGAGCACGCCGCTCTGCCGGCCGCCCTTGAGCTTCTGGTAGTTCTTGATGGCCTCGACCAGGCGCTCGCTGGGGTCTCCGGTGATGGCGCCGTTATACTCGCCGACCCAGGCGAGGTCGGATTGCAGCGCCAGCCGCTCGGCCTGCGCCATCGCATTGGCGGTATCGGCGGGGGTCTGCAGCCCGGGCGGGCGGATCGGCACGGTCGCGACCCGCTTCGGCTTGGCGCCGGCGGTGGTCGGCGCCGCCACCATTTGGGCCTGCGCAGGATAGGCCGCAGCGACAAACATCACGGTTGCTGCGAGCCACGATCTCATGACAAATCCAGGGGACGGTTGACGCCATGCGAGTTAAACACATCTGGTTGGTCGGCGACAGCCGGGCCGGGGTTCAGGAACAGGATGCTCAGCGCCGACGAACTCGAACGCTACGCCCGCCATATCGTGCTGCGCGAAGTCGGCGGGCCCGGCCAGCAGGCGCTGAAGGAGGCGTCCGTGCTGGTGATCGGCGCGGGCGGGCTCGGCGCGCCGGCGCTGATGTATCTCGCGGCTGCCGGCATCGGCGAGCTCGGCGTGGTCGACGACGACACGGTGTCGCTGTCCAATTTGCAGCGCCAGATCATCCACACCACGCCCGATATCGGCCGCCGCAAGGCCGACACCGCCGCCGAGCGCATCTACGCACTCAATCCGCATGTGCGCTTTGCCGCGCATGCGACCCGGCTGAAGGCCGCCAACGCGATGGAGCTGATCGGCGGCTACGATCTCGTGCTCGACGGCTCCGACAATTTCGAGACGCGCTATCTGGTCTCCGACGCGTGCTTTCTCGCCGGGGTGCCGCTGGTCACGGCCTCGCTCGGTACCTTCGACGGTTCGCTGACCACGATCCGCGCCCATGAGAAGAACGCTGAGGGCGAATTCAACCCGACCTATCGATGTCTGTTTCCGGAGCCGCCGCCGCCCGGCACCGTGCCGACCTGCGAGGAGGCCGGCGTGCTCGGCGCGCTGGCGGGCGTGATGGGCTCGATGATGGCGCTGGAGGCGATCCGCGAGATTGTCGGCTTCGGCGAGGGCCTGGTCGGCAAACTCTTGATGCTGGACGCGCGCAACATGCGCTTCGAGACGCTGCGCTACGCCCGCGATCCGCTGAACATCCTCAACGGCGATGCGCTGACGATCACGGATCTGAGCGGGCATAAGTAGATCCTCCTTGAAGCGGAGGACAAACTCACGCCGCGAACTCGCTCTTATCCCTCCCTTTCGCGGGGCATGACAGCTGTTTGAAATTTGAATCAGGAGTGCGAGCCGCTCACAGCATGCTCGGCAGCACGCGATCCGGCGGCTTGTGGTTGTCGAGGAAGGTGCGGATGTTGATGATCACCTTCTCGCCCATCTCGACGCGGCCTTCGATCGTGGCCGAGCCCATATGCGGCAACAGCGCGACCTTGCCCTGTTTCGCCAGCCGCACCAGCTTCGGATTGACCGCAGGCTCGTTCTCGTAGACGTCGAGTCCGGCGCCGCCGATCTCGCCGGTCTCGATCAGCTTGACCAGCGTGTCCTCGTCGATCACCTCGCCGCGCGCGGTATTGACGATGTACGCCTCTTTCCGGATCAGCTTGAGCCGCCGCGCCGAGAGCAGGTGGAACGTCGCCGGCGTGTGCGGACAATTGACGGAGATGATGTCCATCCGCGCCAGCATCTGGTCGAGGCTCTCCCAATAGGTGGCGCCCAACTCTTCCGCGATCACGGGCGCGACGGGCCGGCGGTTGTGATAGTGGATCTGCAAGCCGAAGGCCCGCGCGCGCCGCGCCACCGCCTGGCCGATGCGGCCCATGCCGATGATGCCGAGACGTTTTCCCCCGATGCGATGGCCGAGCATCCAGGTCGGCGACCAGCCCGGCCAGTGCTTGCCTTCATGCAGGATCGACGTGCCCTCGACCAGCCGGCGCGGCACCGCGAGGATCAGCGCCATGGTCATGTCGGCGGTATCCTCGGTCAACACCTTCGGCGTGTTGGTGACGGTAATGCCGCGCGCATGCGCGGCCGTGACGTCGATATTGTCGACGCCGTTGCCGAAATTGGCGATCATCTTCAGCTTGCAGTCGGGCTGCTTGAGCAGATCCTCGGTGATCTCGTCGGTCACGGTCGGCACCAGCACGTCGGCGGTACGCACCGCTTCGGCGATTTGCGCCTCCGTCATCGGCGTATCGTCGAGATTGAGGCGCGCGTCGAACAATTCGCGCATGCGCGTCTCGATCGAGTCCGGCAATTTGCGGGTGACGACGACGAGAGGCTTTTTCTTAACCGACATGTCCTGCTCTCATGAGGCGTTCAGACCTCATTAACCCGGTTATTCGAAACTGGCGCTCGCGCGAAAATCCGGCGTTTCCGTGGGTTCCCGACCGCTCCCTTTGGATACGCCGACGGCTTTCCGCGTCTTGGTTGGCGTTCCGTCCTCTCTAGCAGAAGGCCGCGCCAAGACAAGAACTCCGGCGAAACCTCGGGGCTGGTAGGGCCAGGGGCGAACGGGGCAGGGGATTTGGGGATCAGGCGCAAGCTTGAGCGATGTCCGGTTTGAGTTGAACCGCGCTCGGCAGGAGACGGGTTGATGGCGTTGCGGCGTATGTGTTCGATTGTGATGCTTGCAGGCGCGATGCTTGGCGCTTCGGTTGCGACTGGCCTGGCCGCAAAAGACGTGCTCACCACCTCCGGGCTGCCGATCCCGCGCTATGTCAGCCTGAAGTCGGACCATGTGAATGTTCGCGCCGGTCCCACCAAGGACAATGACGTGGCCTGGGTCTATACCCGGTCCGGATTGCCGGTGGAGATCACCGCCGAGTTCGAGAACTGGCGGCGTGTGCGCGATTCAGAGGGTGCCGAGGGCTGGGTCTATCATTCGCTGCTGTCGGGCCGCCGCACCGCGGTCGTCACCATGAAGAACAAGGACGATCTCGCCTCGCTCTACGATCGCGCCGACGTCACCGGCTCGGTCACCGCGAAGCTGCAGGCCGGCGTGGTCGCGAGCGTGAAGAAATGCGATTCCCACTGGTGCCACGTCGCGGGCGACGGCTTCGACGGCTGGATCGAGCAGCAGCGGCTGTGGGGCGTCTACGACGACGAGAAGGTGCAGTAAACTCCGCTGTCGTCCTCGCCTAGCGCGCAATTGCGCGCGGGGAGCGAGGACCCATAACCACAGGACATCGTGGTTAGACCGGCTGTCTCCCCAGCCTCACTCAACAATCATCATCGCTGGTTATGGGTCCCGGCTCGCGCTTGCGTTGCTCGCTTGGCCGGGACGACAGCTAGCGCTTCTTGCGCAGGCGCACGACCATGTCGACGCGGGCGATCTCGTAGCCCTCGGGTACGTCGGGCATCTTCGAGAGCATCAGATGCGGGTCGGGAATGTCGACCAGCTCGTGGTTGTTCTCGAGATAGAAATGATGATGCGCAGTGACGTTGGTGTCGAAATAGGTCTTGGTGCCGTCGACCGAGACCTGGCGCAGCAGGCCGGCGTCGGTGAGTTGGTTGAGCGTGTTGTAGACGGTCGCGAGCGACACCGGCACCTTGGCGAGCGTCGCTTCCTCGTAGAGCATCTCGGCCGTGAGGTGGCGCGCGCCTTTACCGAACAACAGCCAGCCGAGAGCCATGCGTTGACGCGTCGGGCGAAGGCCCGCCGCCTGCAGCATTTCGTTGACGTCATGCCACGGGCAACCAGTCAACGCTGGTTGCCGGCCCGCATGCGGACTCGCAGAACGGTTCGTGTCGTCGCCCTCCAGGGAGCGATTGTCGCTTGGTTCCGGTACTGGCACGCGCTTCTAGTCCTGACTAATCTCTCGAAATATATGGAGGAAATCGGGCAGATGCAAGTTTCTCGCAAGTAGAACGGCCCTAAACAGGTCAGCCATGTCATCTCGATGCGGCGATTTACCCCCAGCGGGAACTTTGCCGCCCGCGGTGCCTATGTTAGAGGAGCGCCCGGACCCGGTTAACCGATTTCGGCATGGCGGGGGCCTGCCGGAGGTGTCCTGACGTGGGGATTTCGCGCCGATCCACGGTAATCTGACGCGTGTCCCAAGCGCAACGGGTCCGTTTCGCTTAGATCAATGCTACCGTAAATTGCAGGGAGGCCGGCTATCATGCTGGAACGGCGCGGCGGTTACGAATATGAGGATTTGCTGGCCTGCGGCCGCGGCGAGTTGTTCGGCCCGGGCAATGCACAATTGCCGCTGCCGCCGATGCTGATGTTCGACCGCATCAGCGAGATCAGCGAAACCGGCGGGGAACACGGCAAGGGCATCGTGCGCGCCGAACTCGAGGTCAAGCCGGACCTCTGGTTCTTCGGTTGCCATTTCAAGGGCGATCCAGTGATGCCCGGCTGCCTCGGTCTCGACGCGCTTTGGCAGATGCTGGGCTTTTTCCTGGGCTGGACCGGCGGCGAGGGCCGCGGCCGCGCGCTCGGCCTCGGCGAATTGAAGTTCGGCGGCCAGGTGATGCCGAACGTGCGCAAGATCGTGTACAACGTCGACATCAAACGCGTGATGCGCCTAAAGCTCTGGCTGGGCATTGCCGATGGCTGGCTTTCGGCCGATGGCGAGATTATCTATCGCGCCAAGGACCTGAGGGTCGGACTGTTCAAGCAAGGCACCGCGCCGGCTTGAACGGAAGCACGGCTTAAACGCACATAGAGAGATAAGGTAAGGCGAGGCAAACATGAGGCGGGTTGTCATCACGGGGATGGGCATTGTCTCATCCATCGGAAACAACACCCAGGAAGTATTGTCGAGCCTGCACGAGGCGAGGTCCGGCATCTCGTTTGCCGAGAAGCACAAGGAGCTCGGCTTCCGCTCGCAGGTCTACGGCGAGCCCACCGTCAACGCCGCCGAGATGATCGACCGCCGCGCCATGCGGTTCCTCGGCGAGGGTGCCGCGTGGAATCACATCGCCATGGAACAGGCGATCCAGGATTCCGGCCTCGAGCCTTCGGATGTCTCCAATGTCCGCACCGGCATCATCATGGGTTCCGGCGGTCCGTCGGCGCGCACCATCGTGGAGGCCGCTGACATCACCCGCACCAAGGGCCCGAAGCGCGTCGGCCCGTTCGCGGTACCGAAGGCGATGTCATCGACGGCGTCCGCCACGCTTGCGACCTGGTTCAAGATCAAGGGCGTCAATTATTCGATCTCGTCGGCCTGCGCCACATCGAACCATTGCATCGGGAATGCCTATGAGACGATCCAGATCGGCAAGCAGGATGTGATCTTCGCCGGCGGCTGCGAGGAACTCGACTGGTCGCTGTCCGTGCTGTTTGACGCCATGGGTGCGATGTCGTCGAAATACAACGACACGCCCGCCACCGCTTCGCGGCCCTACGACATCAGCCGCGACGGCTTTGTCATCGCCGGCGGCGCGGGCGTGGTGGTGCTGGAGGAGCTGGAGCACGCCAAGGCGCGCGGCGCGCGCATCTATGCCGAGATCGTCGGCTATGGCGCCACCTCCGACGGCTACGACATGGTGGCGCCGTCGGGCGAAGGCGCCGAGCGCTGCATGCGCATGGCGATGTCGACCGTCGACACCAAGATCGATTACATCAATCCGCACGCGACCTCGACGCCGGCCGGCGATCCGCCGGAAATCGAGGCGATCCGCAAGGTGTTCGGTGTCGGCGACAAGTGCCCGCCGATCTCGGCGACCAAGGCGCTCACCGGTCACTCGCTCGGCGCCACCGGCGTGCAGGAGGCGATCTATTCGCTGTTGATGATGAACAACGGCTTCATCTGCGAGAGCGCGCATATCACCGAGCTCGATCCGGTGTTTGCCGACATGCCGATCGTGCGCAAGCGCATCGACAATGCGAAGCTTGGTACCGTGCTCTCGAATTCCTTCGGCTTCGGCGGTACCAACGCCACGCTGGTGTTCAAGCGGCTGGATGCGTAAGGGTCCGGTTCATCCCGTGAGTGTGGAGTCTTGACGGCGATGCAGGACCTGATGAAGGGCAAGCGCGGGCTGATCATGGGAATCGCCAATGATCACTCGATCGCCTGGGGCATTGCGAGGACGCTCGCGGCCCAAGGCGCCGAGATGGCGTTCACCTATCAGGGCGAGGCGCTGGGCAAGCGGGTTCGTCCACTCGCGGACTCGCTCGGCGTCAAGCATGTGCTGCCCTGCGATGTCGAGAATCTCGCCAGTGTCGATTCGGTGTTCGGTGCGCTGAAGAAGGAATGGGGCGGCCTGGATTTCCTGGTCCATGCCATCGCCTACTCCGACAAGAGCGAGCTGAAGGGCCGCTATGCCGACACCAGCCGCGAGAATTTTTCGCAGACCATGCTGGTGTCCTGCTTCTCGTTCACGGAGCTGGCCAAGCGCGCGGCCGAGTTGATGCCGGAGACGGGCGGTTCGATGATCACGCTCACCTTCGGCGGCTCGATGCGCGTGATGCCGAACTACAACGTGATGGGCGTCGCGAAGGCGGCGCTGGAAGCTTCCGTGCGTTATCTCGCCTCCGATTTCGGTTCGTGCGGCATCCGCGTCAACGCGATCTCAGCCGGTCCTGTGCGCACGCTCGCCGGCTCCGGCATCGGCGAGGCGCGCGCCATGTTCGCGTTCCAGCAGAAGCATTCGCCGCTCGGACGCGGCGTCACGCTCGACGAACTCGGCGGCGCGGCGCTCTATCTGCTGTCGGAGCTGTCCGGCGGCGTGACCGGCGAAATTCACTACGTCGATTCCGGCTACAACGTCATTTCGATGCCGCGGCCGGAAGAGCTGAAGAACAGCAACGGCTAGCCCGCAGCGATCTTCTCGGCGCGCTGGAACGCGGGCCGAGCGATGCAGCGCGCGATATAGGCGTCGAACGACGGCCGCGACGGCACCATCTTGAAGAGCCGCACCGAAAAATTCAGCGCCGAGCCGATCGCGACGTCGGCGGCGGAGAAATTCTCGCCCAGGATCCATGGGCCCCTGGCGAGCGCGGCATCGAGCACGTCGAATACACGCGTGGCTTCGCCCCAGCCGGCCGCGACCGGGTTCATCTCGATCTTGGTCGCGATCTGCACCATCGCAGGCTCGATACAGCCCGGCGCGAAGAACAGCCAGTACAGATATTTGGCGCGCAGGGGATCGCCGACGGGTGGCGCGAGTTTCGCTTCCGGATGTCGCTCGGCGACATAGGCGCAGATCGCGGCGGCTTCGGCCAGGGTCGCCTCCCCGTCCTTCAATGCCGGCACCTTGCCCATCGGATTGATCGCAAGGTACTCCGCCTTCTTCTGCGCGCCGGTGGCGATATCCGTCAGCACCCGCTTATAGGGCTGGCCGGTTTCTTCCATCAGCCAGAGCGCCGTGAACGAGCGCGACCGCGGCGACCAATAGAGCTGCATCATCTGGAAATCTCCACGCCGATCATTTCAGCATCTCCGGCAATGTCCGGTCGAGACTTGACGTCAATAAGGCGCATCAGCGCGACTTGTGGTTAGCTCGAAGTCACCGCTGGAAAAAGGCCGGGAATGTCTTGTCGAGCCGGTTCGCCAGCAGAGCGCGTGTCCGCTCCCGCAAGACCACGCTATTGGCGGCGTCCGCGGCAACCGCGGGGAATGCGGAGCCGTCGATCCTCTCCATGTGTTCATTGGTGAGGTTGGCGGCCATGCGCTGCAGAAAGCCGTCCAGACTTATGGGATTTTGTCGAATCTCGAAGGTCTGGCCGTCGACAATGACGATGCGCACGTAAGCGAAGACGAACGTATAGTCGACGAGGGCCGCACGCTTGACGACGCCAACGCCGGTGAGCGGCAGCTTCGTGCCCGGGACTTGCCCGTCGCCCCGCATCACGACGAAGTAGCGTTCGCAACCGGCATTCCCCGCAATCTGCCGGACGATGCTGGTCAGCTCTCCACGGTAGTCACGAAACAAATTGCCCAGGCCGCTCTTACCCTTGTAGTAGGAATCGAACGCGCCCTTCGCGTAGGTGATGTTTCGTACCGCTGTGGGGCCGGCGGCTGCTCGCGCCCTTGCAAAGATGACATCATCGAGCCCCCAAGACACCGGGATTTCGTCAAGTCCATTGCCGAAGGCGGTTATTCCGATTGTTTGGACCGAGAAAAGGTCGAGCGCGGCGATGATGCCGACCTGACATGGACCGCTTTCAGTGGCGACGGATGGCTGCCCAACCGGTTTGGCCTTGGCGGCCGGCTTCTTCTTGGCGACGGCCT
The DNA here is from genome assembly GCA_963821965.1 of uncultured Alphaproteobacteria bacterium. Classification (GTDB taxonomy): domain Bacteria; phylum Pseudomonadota; class Alphaproteobacteria; order Rhizobiales; family Xanthobacteraceae; genus Bradyrhizobium. The sequence continues at coordinate 196,764 of CAWGFY010000010.1, read as the reverse complement.
TGGCGGGTGCGGGTGCGACAGGCGACGGAGGTGAGGGCGCCTGTGCCGAAGCGGCGGTAACGAGAAGCGACACAACGCAAGCAAGAATGACGCAAGTCATGAGAGCCTGACAATAGATAGCGGTGGTGCATCTCCTTAGTTCAGACGGAACTCAACTGCAAGCTGCACGAACGCCAGAAACTACGCTATTCGCGCCGCGCGGTTCCAGCGATAATATTTCATCATGAACCCGGTCGTCGGCTCGACCGCTTCTTTCTCGAACACAAAGCCCTCGCGCTCATACCAGCGCCAGGCCTTCTCGTTCTCGCGCACGCAGCGCAGCCGGATTTCGTCGGGCAATTGCGTTCGGGTGAAGGCCAGCAATTGGCGGCCGACCGAACGGCCCTGACATTCGGGCGCGACGAACAGCATATCGAGATAACCCTTGGGCAGATGCAGCGCCAGCATGGCGGCGATCGCGCCACTGTCGTCGGCGACGTAGAGGCTCCAGCCGTCCTCGATCTCCTTGCGGATTCGGGCGCGCAGATTCGCGAGCAGAAAATTGCTGGCCTCTCCAAGGCCGGTGGAGACCCAGCTATCCATCCAGATCCGGCCGACCTCGTCATATTCGTCCGGGCGGGCGGGACGGATGATGGGCGGCGTCATCGAAATGTCCTGCGAAATAGGCGGCGCACCACATTCCGCGCTGCGGTCTTGCATTGGTGCGATGTGGAGAATGCGTTGGCCAAGCGTTGTCATTTGTATCGGCTTGGTGGCATGATCGAAAGATATATTCCCCGCGTCTGAAATGCGGGATCAAGAAGGGGGACACCAATGACACGCGAGTTGAGCGCGGAATTTATCGGCACCTTCGCACTGGTGAGTGCGGTCTGTGGCGCGGCGTTGTTCTCGGCGCCGAGCGCGGGCCTGATTGCGGTCGCCTTCGCCGTCGGTCTGTCGGTGCTGGCAATGGCCTATGCGGTCGGTCCCATCTCCGGCGGGCATTTCAACCCGGCGGTGACCTGCGGGCTGGTCGCGGCAGGCCGCTTCCCGGGCAGCAAGGCGTTGCCCTACATCGTCGCACAGGTCGTCGGCGGCATCGTGGCCGCGGCGGTGTTCTACGTCATCCTTCAGGGCGCGCCGTCGGCCGGCAAATGGAACAACTTCCTCGCCATCTCCAACACCTATGGGGGCTCCGGCTTCACCATGGCAAGCGCCGGGCTGATCGAGGTGGTCATCACCATGCTGTTCCTGATCGTGATCGTCAGCGTCACCTCGCCTCGCGCGCCGGCCGGCTTTGCACCGATCGCCATCGGTCTGGCATTGACCCTCTTCCACCTGATGTCGATCCCTGTCTCGAACGCTTCGCTCAACCCGGCGCGCTCGACCGCAACCGCCCTGTTCGGCGGTGCCGAAGCGTTGCAAACGCTTTGGCTCTATTGGGTTGCACCGATCCTGGGCGGCGTGATTGGGGGCGCGATCGGCAAGTGGCTGCACTCGGACTGAGCCACAGGGCGCTGACACCGAAACAAAAAGGGCGGCCGCGAGGCCGCCCTTCGTATTTGATGACTGTGCGAAAGCTTATTCGCCGGCGGCTTCGCGCACCGCAGGCGCTTCCGTCTTCGGCTTGGCCTCGAGATCCTCGCCGGTCGTCTGGTCGACCGCCTTCATCGACAGCCGCGTCTTGCCGCGATCGTCGAAGCCGAGCAGCTTGACCTTGACCTTGTCGCCTTCCTTGACGACATCGGAAGTCTTCTGCACGCGGTTGGCCGCGAGCTGGCTGATATGGACCAAGCCGTCCTTGGCGCCGAAGAAGTTCACGAAAGCGCCGAACTCCATCACCTTGACGACGGTGCCCTCGTAGATCTGGCCGACTTCCGGTTCGGAAGTGATTGACTTGATCCACTTGATGGCGGCCTTCATCGCTTCGCCGTCGTTGGAGGCGACCTTCACGGTGCCGTCGTCCTCGATGTTGATCTTGGCGCCGGTCTTCTCCACGATCTCGCGGATCACCTTGCCGCCGGTGCCGATCACTTCGCGGATCTTGTCGGTCGGGATCTTGAAGGTCTCGATGCGAGGTGCGTACTCGCCGAGCTCGGCGCGGGCGTTGGTCAGCGCCTTGGCCATCTCGCCGAGGATGTGGATGCGCCCGTCCTTGGCCTGGCCAAGCGCAACTTTCATGATCTCCTCGGTGATGCCTTCGATCTTGATGTCCATCTGCAGCGAGGTGATGCCCTGATCGGTGCCGGCGACCTTGAAGTCCATGTCGCCGAGATGATCCTCGTCGCCGAGGATGTCCGAGAGCACCGCGTAGCGGCTGCCTTCCAGGATCAGGCCCATCGCGATACCCGCAGTCGGCCGCTTCAGCGGCACGCCGGCGTCCATCAGCGCTAGTGAGGAGCCGCAGACGGTTGCCATCGAGGACGAACCGTTGGACTCCGTGATCTCCGACACCACGCGGATGGTGTAGGGGAACTCGTGATGCGGCGGCAGCACGGGGCGGATCGCGCGCCAGGCGAGTTTGCCATGGCCGATCTCGCGGCGCTTGGTGCCGCCGAGGCGACCGGTTTCACCGACCGAATAGGGCGGGAAGTTGTAGTGCAGCAGGAACGTTTCCTTGTACGTCCCCGACAGTGCGTCGATGTACTGCTCGTCCTCGCCGGTGCCGAGCGTGGTCACCACCAGGCCCTGGGTCTCGCCGCGGGTGAACAGCGCCGAACCGTGAGCACGCGGCAGCACGCCGACTTCGCAGACGATGTTGCGTACCGTCTTGGAATCGCGGCCGTCGATGCGCTTGCCGGTATCCAGGATGTTCCAGCGGACGATCTTGGCTTCGAGCTCCTTGAAGACGCCAGCGATCTTGAGCTTGTCGTATTTCGGCTCCTGCCCTTCCGGGAAGAAGTGCGCGATAGCCCTTTCCTTGACGGCGCCAACCGCGGCATAGCGGTCCTGCTTCACCGGGATCGCATAGGCCTTGCGCAGGTCCTGCTCGATGAGGCCGAGCATTTCCTTCTCGATCGCGCTGTTGTCGGCGACCTTGACGTCGCGCGGCTCTTTCGCAGCCTTCTCGGCGAGCTCGATGATCGCCTTGATCACCGGCTGGAAGTGGCGATGACCGAACATCACCGCGCCGAGCATGATGTCTTCGTTGAGCTCCTTGGCTTCCGATTCCACCATCAGCACGGCGTCGGCGGTGCCGGCGACGACGAGGTCGAGCTGGGTCTCAACCATCTCGTCGAGCGTCGGGTTGAGGATGAATTCGTCATTGGCAAAGCCGACGCGCGCCGCGCCGATCGGGCCCTTGAAGGGTGCGCCCGACAAGGTCAGCGCCGCGGAGGACGCAACCAGCGCCACGATATCCGGGTCGTTCTCCATATCGTGGGAGAGCACGGTGACGATCACCTGGGTCTCGTTGCGCCAGCCGTCGACGAACAGTGGGCGGATCGGACGGTCGATCAGACGGGAAACCAGCGTTTCCTTCTCGGTCGGCCGGCCCTCGCGCTTGAAATAGCCGCCGGGGATACGGCCCGCGGCGTAGGTCTTCTCCTGGTAGTCGACGGTGAGCGGCAGGAAGTCGACGCCCTCACGCGGCGTTTTCGCCGCAACCACGGTGGCGAGCACCACGGTCTCGCCATAGGTCGCCAACACGGCGCCGTCGGCCTGGCGGGCGATCTTGCCGGTTTCAAGCTTGAGGGGACGTCCACCCCAGTCGATTTCGACTGAATGAATATTGAACATGTAGGTCTTCTTTCATCGGTTCGCGAAAGAAGGGCCGTTCCAAAAAACAAAAACCATGCGCAAGACGGCGGGACGCTGATCGAAGAAGGCAATCAGCGTCCGGCGATCCTGCCATGGTCTCTGGATTTCGGATGGCGGCCATCCTTTCGCAAGTCGCGGGCACTTGCCCGTTACGCCCAGCGGCCGGATTGCCACGGGACGCTCTCTTCTACGGGACATGATTGTTTGCTGTTTCATGTCCGTGTGCATGGCCGGATTCGAGAGCCGCAGATGCGGCGGTCGAGCGATCATGCGAAAACGCGCGCTTTAGCGGCGCGCGAGTACTCAAAACAAACTCAACGGCGAATGTTGTGCTTCTCGAGCAGCGCCTTGTAGCGCCCTTCGTCCGTCTTGCGCAGGTAGTCGAGCAGCGAACGCCGCGTCGACACCAGCTTCAACAGACCGCGACGCGAATGATTGTCCTTCACGTGCGACTTGAAGTGCTCGGTGAGATTATTGATGCGTTCCGACAGGATTGCGACCTGGACCTCGGGGGAGCCGGTGTCGCCGGTCTTGGTAGCACTGGTCTTGATGACTTCCGCCTTGCGTTGCGCGGTAATCGACATCGTCAAACTTTCTCGTTGCGACCGGAGCTGGCAGTCAGCCCGGTCAGGTTGAACACGCGCTTGGGGATGAGTTCGCCATTGCCAATTTCAGCAAGCGCGAGAAGCCGGCCTGCCACCGTGACATAGACTGTGCCGCTACTATTGGGCGCATCCCGTCCGCGCAACAAAACGGCTTGGCCCCGATGGAGCCTTGCCGCATCAGCCCGAGTGACGGCCAGTGCCGGGATGTCGTCCAGCGCGGTCTCAACGGGCAAAAGCGCGTCGGCGAGGTTGCCCTCGCCGGACGCGGCTCTATTGCACAAAGACTCCAATTGTTCCAGCGAAATCATATCGTTCTCGCCGAAAGGGCCGACCAGAGTACGCCGAAGGGCACAAATATGGCCGAAACAGCCGAATATACGGCCCATATCGCGGGCCAATGCCCGGACATAGGTTCCTTTGCCGCACTCGGCGTCGAACACGGACAAGTCCTTATCCACCTGTTCGACAAGGGTTAATTGGTGAATCTCGACCGGGCGCGGCGCGAGCTCGACGATCTCGCCGTCGCGCGCCAGATCATAGGCGCGCTCGCCCTGGACCTTGATCGCGGAATAGCGCGGCGGGGTCTGCTCTATGACGCCCGTGAACTGGGGCAACAACGCGCGGATCGCCTCCGCGGCCGGCCTGATGTCACTGGTTTTGACGACCCGTCCCTCGGTGTCGTCGGTGTCTCGCTCCTCGCCCCAGCGCACCATGAAGCGATAGCGCTTGCGACCGTCCATCACGAACGGAACGGTCTTGGTGGCTTCGCCGAGCGCGATCGGCAATCCGCCTGACGCCAGCGGATCGAGCGTGCCGGCGTGCCCGGCGCGTTTGGCGGCGAACAGCCGCTTCACCACGGCAACAGCCTGCGTCGAGGTCATGCCGATCGGCTTGTCGAGCACGACCCAGCCATGGACGTCGCGCTTGTCGCGCCGCGGCTGGTTGTTCGGGCGCTGCTGCCTCGGGCGCGGATCGTTGTCGCCCCGCGAGTCCTGATGCGCGTCGGGGAAATTATTTTCAGGGAGCGCGTGCTGGTCAGCATTCGGCGGCTCGATCACGCTCTTGGCGGGGATGATGGTCATCGATCTTCGTCCGAATCGGGCGCGAGGTCTCTCTGCACCGCAGGCGTTCGCAATAACTTCTCGATCCGTTCCGCTTCGTCGAATCGATCGTCGACGCGGAAGCGGAGATCAGGCGCGAATTTCAGGTTAACGCGCCGCGCGACTTCACCGCGCAGGAATTTCTTGTTTCGCTCGAGCGCCGCGACCACGACATCGGTGTCGCGTCCGCCGAGCGGCATCACGTAGACGGTGGCAAGCTTCAGGTCAGGCGACATCCGAACCTCGGGCACCGTAATGATGTGGCCCTCGAGGTCGGCGTCGTGGGCGCGACCGTGCGCGAGAATATCGGCAACAGCATGGCGCACGGCTTCGCCGACGCGCAATTGCCGCTGCGATCCGCCGGGCGCGGAATTCTTCTTTTGGTGATGACGCGGCATCGTTGTCTTTCAAATCGCGGGTGCCCGCACCGATCGCGGGCACTGACGTCGTTCATGTTTCATCAGAGTGACGTGGATGGCCGGAATGAATCCGGCCATGACGCCTTCATTTCACGAAAAGATCCCGAACGCTTCGTAAGATTTGGACTTACAACGAGCGCTGGATCGTCTCCACGCGATAACACTCGATAACGTCGCCGACACGCATGTCGCCGTAGCTCTCGAAGGCCATGCCGCATTCCTGGCCGGCCTGCACTTCCTTCACTTCATCCTTGAACCGCTTCAGGGTCGAGAGCTTGCCTTCATGCACGACGACGTTGTCGCGGATCAGCCGGACATTGGCGCCGCGTTCCACGGTGCCGTCGGTGACGCGGCAGCCCGCAACCTTGCCGACCTTGGAAATGTTGAAGATTTCCAGGATCTCGGCGTTGCCGAGCATGGTCTCGCGCAATGTGGGCGCAAGCAGGCCGCTCATGGCCTTTTTCACGTCATCCACGAGATCGTAGATGATGTTGTAGTAGCGGATCTCGATGCCGTTGCGCTTGGCGGCGGCGGCCGCCTCCTTGTTGGCGCGCACGGAGAAGCCGATGATCGCGGCGTTGAAGCCTTCCGCGAGTGTCACGTCGGATTCGGAGATGCCGCCGACGCCGGCATGCAGGATGCGGGCGGCGACCTCATCGGTGCCGAGCTTCTCCAGCGAGCCGAGAATGGCTTCCAGCGAGCCCTGCACGTCGGCCTTGATGATCAGCGGGAATTCCTTGCGGCCCGAGGTCTTGAGCTGCGACATCATCTGCTCGAGCGAGCCGCGCATACCGGAGATCGAGGCGGCGGCGTTCTCGCGCTTCTGATGCGCGCGGTAGCTGGTGATCTGGCGGGCGCGAGCTTCGTTCTCGACCACGGCGAGGCGGTCGCCCGCTTCCGGCGGGCCGTTGAAGCCGAGCACTTCGACCGGCACGGAGGGACCGGCCTCGTCGAGGGTATCGCCCTGATCGGAGATCAGCGCGCGGACGCGGCCCATCTCGGCGCCCGCCACGATGATGTCACCGACCCGGAGCGTGCCGCGCTGGACCAGCACGGTGGCGACCGGACCACGGCCGCGATCGAGCTTCGCCTCGATCACGGTGCCTTCGGCCGGACGTTCCGAATTGGTCTTCAGTTCGAGGATGTCGGCCTGCAGCGCGATCATTTCGAGCAGGCGGTCGAGATTGGTCTTGTTCTTGGCCGAGACCTCGACGTCGACGACGTCGCCGCCGAGCGATTCCACCTGCACCTCGTGCTGCAGCAATTCGGTGCGCACGCGCTCGGGCCTGGCGTCGGGCTTGTCGATCTTGTTGATCGCAACGATCATCGGGACCTTCGCCGCCTTGGCGTGGTTGATCGCTTCCACCGTCTGCGGCATCACGCCGTCGTCGGCGGCGACCACCAGCACCACGATGTCGGTGACCTTGGCGCCGCGGGCGCGCATCGCGGTGAACGCGGCGTGGCCGGGCGTGTCGATGAAGGTGATCTTCTTGCCGCTCTCGGGCGAGGTGACCTGATAGGCGCCGATATGCTGGGTGATGCCGCCGGCTTCGCCGGAGACCACGTTGGCATGGCGCAGCGCATCGAGCAGCGAGGTCTTGCCGTGGTCGACATGGCCCATCACGGTGACGACCGGCGAACGCGGCTCGGTGTCGGTGGAATCGTCGACGGTATCGAACAGGCCTTCTTCCACATCGGAAGCGGCGACGCGCTTGACGGTGTGGCCCAGTTCTTCGGCGATCAACTGGGCGGTGTCGGCGTCGATCACATCGGTGATCTTGTGAATCGCGCCCTGCTTCATCAGCATGCGGATGATTTCGACCGCGCGCTCCGACATGCGGTTGGCGAGTTCCTGGATCGTGATCGCCTCGGGGATGACGACTTCGCGGATCAGCTTTTCCTTGGGCTCGTTCGACGCATGACCCTTGAGGCGTTGGGTGCGGCGGCGGAACGAGGCGATCGAACGCTCACGAATGTCGTCGGCATTGAGCGCGGTGACGACGGTGAGACGGCCGCGCTGCTTCTGCGGCCCCGGCTTGTGCGTCGGTTTCGGCGCCACCACGGGGCGCATTGTGCCGCCGGGTCCCCGGCGAACCTGGCGCGGACCCTCATCCTCGTCCGGCTCGGCAGCGATGCCTGGGGCGCGGACGGTCGGCGGCGTGCGAACGGACGCCGGCGTGCGCGCGGCCGGCGTGCGCTGGCCCGGCGCGGCGGCGGGCGTCGTCTCGGCCTCGCCGAAACGCTTCTTGGCTTCGGACTCGGCCTTGCGCTTGGCTTCCTCGTCTGCGCGATGGCGCTCTTCCTCCGCCTTGCGGCGCGCCTCCGCGGCCTCGCGCTCGGCCTGCTCGATGCCTTCACGGCTGGCGCGGCGCTTGGCTTCCTCTTCGGCGATCCGCCGCTCCTCGACTTCGCGCGCACGCGCATCGGCCAGCGCGCTGACGCGCGCGGCATGCTCGTCCTCGGTCAGCGTGCGCAGCACCACGCCCGAGGCGTTGCGCGGGGCCGCGGGCGGGCTTGCCGCGGGACGGCCGAGCGGCGCCTTGGCGGCGGGTGCGGCTTTTGCGGCGACAGGTTCGGGCGCACGCGCAGTCTCGGTGACGGGCGCATCGCCACCGATGCGGCGTTTGCCACGCTTCTCGACCACGACCTGCTTGGTGCGGCCGTGCGGGAAACTCTGACGCACAGTGCCGGTCTCGACGCGCGGTTTGAGCGAAAGGGTCTTGCCCGTCACGCCGATTTTCTTGTCGCTGGAGTTGGTCGTATCGGCCATTCAAAAGTCCTAAGTTCCTGTGATGCGCGTCGCGCACCGTCGATTGATGCAAGTCGTCGTTATCTCGAATTCCAGGCCGCGGTTCCGGCAGTCTTGTCGGCGTCGGCCGCCCGGTATCGGACCAGGGTCTGGCTGCGCGACAGGAATGTCTTGCTCGCCGGGCCCGCGAGCAGCGCAGCATGTACCACATTTGACCGGCCCAGTGCCAAATCCAATTCTGCCGAACTCAGCCCGGTGACGGCCGGAAACTCCGATGATTCAGCGTCAATCCCGGCATTTTGACGGGCCAGCGCCTGTAGTTTGCGGATTCCGTCACTGGACCCGTCGGAGGCGTGGAGCAGCGCCGCGATGGCTGCCCGGTCCTTCCGGTTGGTTAGCGCAGCCTCGACTTTGGCAAAACCCGAGATCACCTTGCCCGCCTTGGCGGCGATCGCCAGCGCCTCGATGGCGGCTCGCGCCAGCAGTGTTTCCGTATCGGCAGCAAGGCTTTCCGCGACGCGGACATCGCGCTTGAAGCCTCTGGAAAACTGGTGACGCCGGACCGCTTCCGCAACTGTCTGACGCGACGCGGAAATCCACAGGCCCCGGCCCGGAAGCTTGCGCTTGATGTCCGGGATCACCTCGCCCTGGGGCGAGATCACGAAGCGGATCAGTTCGTCGACCGGCCTCTGCTCGCGGCTGATCGCGCACATCCGCAACGTCGCGGACTTGCCGGTCCGCGGTCCGTTGTCGAGATCTGGGTCAGCCATTGCGAGCATGTGCGGGCCATCTCCTTAGGTCGCTTTATTTGGCGCGTGTTTTTGTCGCAAAATCGGTCTCCACTTTTGCGGAACACGCGGCTCAAACGGCAGGCTGGTCTTCGGAGACCTCAGTCTCCTCGGACGGCTTGGCAAGATCGGCCTCGGTGATCCAGCCGGCCTTGACGCGAGCCTGCATGATCAGCCCCTCGGCATCCTCGCGGGACATCTCGATGCCATCGAGGAAGCCGGCATGCTTGACCGGCTCGCTGCCTTCCTTGCGCTCGGTCCAGCCGACGAGATCGTCGGTGGCACAGCCGGCGAGATCCTCAACCGTCTTGACGTCGTTCTCGCCGAGTTTGACCATCACCTTGGAGCTGATGCCGGGCACGTCCTTCATGGCGTCCTCGACACCGAGTTCCTTGCGCCTGGCTTCGAGTTCCGACTCCAGCCGCTCGAGATATTCGCGGGCGCGGCGCTGCAACTCGTTGGCGGTGTCCTCGTCGAAGCCTTCGATCCCGGCGAGCTCCTTGGCGTCGACCAGCGCCAGCTCCTCGACCGAGGTGAAACCTTCGGAGGCGAGCAGCTGGCCCACGACTTCGTCGACATCGAGCGATTCCATGAACACGCGGGTGGAGTTCTCGAAGTCGGCCTGGCGGCGCTCCGATTCCTCCTGCTCGGTCAGGATGTCGATGTCCCAGCCGGTGAGCTGGGAGGCGAGGCGGACGTTCTGGCCGCGGCGGCCGATCGCCAGCGACAGCTGATTGTTGGTGTCGGGCACCACGACCTCGATCCGCTCGCGGTCCTCGTCGATGACGACCTTGGCAACCTCGGCCGGCGCCAGCGCGTTGACGACGAAGGTCGCGATGTCGGGCGACCACGGAATGATGTCGATCTTCTCGCCCTGCAGCTCGTTGACCACGGCCTGCACGCGCGAGCCGCGCATGCCGACGCAGGCGCCGACCGGATCGACCGAGGAGTCGCGCGAGATCACGCCGATCTTGGCGCGCGAGCCGGGATCGCGGGCGACTGCCTTGATCTCGACGATGCCGTCATAGATTTCCGGCACTTCCTGCGCGAACAGTTTCGCCATGAACTGCGGATGGGTGCGCGAGAGGAAAATTTGCGGGCCCCGGGTCTCGCGGCGCACGTCGAAAATGTAGGCGCGGACGCGGTCACCGTTGCGGAACACCTCGCGCGGCAGCATCTCGTCGCGGCGGATGATGGCCTCGCCACGGCCGAGATCGACGATCACGCTGCCATATTCGACGCGCTTGACGATGCCGTTGACGATGTCGCCGATGCGGTCCTTGAACTCCTGGTACTGCCGGTCGCGCTCGGCCTCGCGGACCTTCTGCACGATGACCTGCTTGGCCGACTGCGCGGCGATACGGCCATATTCCAGCGGCGGCAGCGTGTCGGCGATGGTGTCGCCGACCTGGGCGCCGGGATTGGCGCGCTGCGCGTCCGACAGCGAAATCTGGTTGGCGGAGTTCTCGACGGCGTCGACCACCAGCATGTGGCGTGACAGCCTGAGCTCGCCCTTCTTGGCATCGATCTCGGCATGCACATCGGTCTCGGCGCCGTAGCGGGCGCGGGCCGCTTTTGCGATGGCGTCCTCCATCGCCGCGATCACGATCCCGCGGTCGATCGACTTCTCGCGCGCAACCGCATCCGCGATCTGCAGCAGTTCGAGTTTGTTGGCGCTGACGGCCATGGCTCAGTCTCCTTCGGTCAGGTCGATCTCGCCCCTGCGCGCGCTTGCGGCGGCGAGACGATGTTGCTTGGTGTGTTGCTTGGTGTTCTTGGTCGCCGGCTTGTTGCCGGTCTTCGATTTCGGCGAATGGTCGCGCGCATGCGGCGCGGGCGGCGGTTCAAGCCCGAGATTGCGCTTCAACTCGCGCTCGGCGGCTTTGCCGCGGCGCATCGATTTCGCGACCAGTTCATCGGTCAGCACGAGCTTGGCCTCGGCGATGTCTTCCATCGCGAGCAAGACGTCGACGTCCTCATCGGCCCGCGCATCGTCGCGATGCAGCTTGACCGCAACGCCCTCGACGCCGACGAGCGTGCCGCGGAACCGCTTGCGGCCCTGGTGAGCGACCGCCATGTCGATCTTGACGAGATGGCCGGCGTGGCGCTCGAAATCGGAGCGGCGAACCAGCGGCCGATCGATGCCCGGCGAGGAAATCTCCAGCCGATAGGCACGGTCGATCGGGTCGGCGATGTCGAGCACCGGCGACAGTGCACGCGACACCGCCTCGCAATCCTCGATCTGCATCGATCCATCCGGTCGTTCGGCCATGACCTGCACAGTGCAGCCGGCCTCGCCGGAAATCCGGATGCGCACCAGGCGATAGCCCAGCTGCTGCAGGACGGGGCCTGCGACCGCGGAGACGCGCGCCGCCACCCCGGGCTCGACCACCAGGCGCGGCTCGGCCAAGAGTTCGGCATCCATGGAACCAGCAGTCGGTTCGGTCATATCCAGCGTCAAACGGGCTCTTGCTTTGTTTGGGTTCGCGTCCCGGACCCGCACATGGCGGTTCCAGCAGGCTCAGGTAATAAAAAAGAGCGGGTCCGGAGGGGCCCACTCTCGATACGCGTTTCGTATGAGACCTTAAGTTGCGGCTCATATAGCGCTTTTCCCCATGGGCGGCAAGACCAAGTGAGGGGATTCGCGAGTGGGTTTCCGTCCCTAAATCTAACCCTTCCTTCACCAAAGACCCCCTAAATTGCCGGTAATCCCTTGCCCGCCCGTCGGGCGGGTTGGCCCTTTAGCGCGTGCGTACCGAGTAGAGTTCGATGACAGTCGCCGCGTCGATGATCCCGGGACTCGACGAGATCGTCAGGAACGGCGATCCGCAACGCCGTACCGAGGCGGCACGCCTGATTTCCGAGTTGTTCTTCGAGGATGCCGCCAATCTGCGGCCGAACCACGTCGACCTTTTCGACGAGATCCTGCTCGGTCTCGTTCCCCATGCCGAGCTGCTGACGCGTGTCGAGCTGGCCGAACGGATGTCGTTGATCGTCAATGCGCCGCGCGTTCTGGTCGGCCGGCTGGCGCGCGAGAGCGAGATCATGGTCGCAGGTCCCCTGCTGCGCCGCTCGCCGGTGCTGGACGAGGATGCGCTGCTCGAGATCGCGCGAGTGAAGGGGCAGGGCCATCTGCTGGCGATGTCGGAGCGGCCTGCGCTGTCGACCGATCTCACCGACGTCATCGTGCGGCGTGGCGATCGCGAGGTGATCCGGCGCGCCGCCGGCAACAACGGCGCGCTGTTTTCGGAAGGCGGTTATGGCGAGTTGATCAAGCGCGCCAGCCAGGACGGCGTGCTGACCTTGACCGTCGGCCAGCGCAACGATCTGTCCGACGACCGGCTAAAGCAGCTGCTGGCCGGCTCGCTCGACGTCATCCGCCGCCGTCTCTTTGATGTCGTAAAACCCGATCGGCAGGCCGCGATCAAGCAGGCGATGGCGCAGATCTCGGGCGTCCCCGAGCGCTTCGAGAGCAAGCGCGATTTCGTGCCGGCGCAACGCACGATCCTGGCGATGCACGAAGCCGGCAATCTCAACGAGGCCGCGCTGCTCGGATTTGCCAAATCCTACCGCTACGAGGAATCGGTTGCGGCGCTCTCGGCGATGTCGGGCGTGAAGATACCGATCCTCGACAGCCTGATCACCGGCGAGCGCTTCGATCCGATCCTGATCGTCGGCAAGACCATCGGGCTCGAATGGGCGACGGTGCGCGCCCTGATCCTGCTGCGGCTCGGGCCCAACCGCGTCCCGGCGCCCGCCGATATCGAAGCAGCACGCGTCAATTTCGCCAAGCTGATGCCGTCGACTGCCGAGCGCGTGGTGAACTTCTGGAAGAGCCGGCCGTAGCGCTTGATCCGGAAAAGCGTGCAGCGGTTCTCTCTCGAGACGAACGCGGAACGGCGAAGCAGTAAAAGTTTCTCGTCATGGCCGGGCTTGTCCCGCCTGCGCGGCCGAAGCCGCTTCGGCGAGGCGAAGGCCCGGCCATCTACGTCTTCATTGCAGCAAGTCGCTTAAGACGTGGATGCCCGGGTCAAGCCCGGGCATGACGAGATTGAAAGTCCGTCCGCTCAGACGCGCTGAAACCGCAGATAGCTCGTCACGCGTCCTTCGCGCGTCGCTTTCCTGCCGTAGCGCGTCATGGTGTAGCCATCCCAAGGCTTGCGCCAGTCGTCGGCGCGCCCGGCCATCCAGCGGAAATCCGGCGAACGCAGAAGATGCGCCAGCGTCCAGGCGCAGTAATCGTCGATATCGCTGACGAAACGGAATTCGCCCGAGGGTTTCAGCACGCGCGCCATCGCCCCGACATTCGCATCCTGCACGAAGCGGCGCTTCCAGTGCCGCCGCTTCGGCCAGGGATCGGGATGGATCAGGTCGATCCGCGACAGCGAGTTCGGCGGCAGCCACGCCAGCAATTCGGCGGCGTCGCCGGCGAACAGGCGGATGTTGCCGATATTGTGCGCCTCGATCTGCGCCAGGATTTTCGCCATGCCGTTGACATAGGGCTCGCAGCCGATGAAGCCCGTGCCGGCAAAGCGCTGTGCCTCTGAGATCAGATGCTCGCCGCCGCCGAAGCCGATCTCGAGCCGCACGTCCTCGGCTCTCGGGTCGAACAGGTCACGCACGTCGGTAGACGCCACGCTGGCGATATCGAGTGCGAGATGCGGCAGCAGGTTCTCGATGAGGTCGGCCTGATGCGCGCGAAGCCTGTGGCCCTTGCGGCGGCCGAAGAACGAGCCCTGCCGCGCACCGTCGTCGCCAGCCCGGGAGTCGCGTTTGGTCGAATCGCCGGCCGGCGCGGTCATCGCAGCGTCTGGTACAGCCGATAGAGCAATCGCGCGCGCGGCTCGATCGACGAAATGTACAACTGCTCGTAATGGGTATGCGCGCCCTTGCCGTCGACGCCGAGCCCGTCGAGGGTTGCGGTGTGAGGCGCGGTGAAGTTGCCGTCGGAGCCGCCGCCCGTAAACGTATCCACCAGATCGAAGCCGATGTCGGCCGCGAGCGCTTTCGCATGCTCATACAGCGCTGCGACCGCGTTGCCCTTTTCATATGGCGGCCGGTTCAATCCGCCGACGACTGTCACCGTCACGCCCTCGCTGTGCGATTTCAGACCGAGAATTTTCGGCACCAGCTCGTCGGCATCGGCGATGGTCGGCATGCGCAGGTCGACCTGCGCATAGGCTTCCTCGGGAATGACGTTCGGCCGCGTTCCGCCCCTGACCACGCCCACTGTCACGGTGATGCGGCGCTTGACGTCGTTCATGGCTTCCAGCGTCTGGATGACATTGGCGAGCTCGCGGATGGCGCTGCGGCCATCCAGCGGCCGCGTGCCGGCATGCGCCGGCCGACCCTTGATGAAGACTTCGAAGCGGCCGACCCCCTTGCGTCCCGTGACGATCTTGCCGCCGTCGCGCGCCGGCTCGGTCACCAGCACGTATTTGGCCTTCTGTCCTTCGGCCTCGATCAGGGCGCGCGAGGTTGGACTGCCGATCTCCTCGTCCGAAACAAAGAGCTGCGTGACGCCAAGCGGCGAAGGCGCGCCATTGGTGCAGAGTTGCCGGAACGCATGGTAGGCGAGATAGGCGCCGCCCTTCATGTCGTAGATGCCTGGACCGAAGGCTGCATCGCCTTGCACCGAAAACGGCAGGCGTTCGATGAAGCCCATCGGATGCACGGTGTCGAGATGGCTCAGCACGAGGATGCCGGGCGCATCCTGTCCCCAGGAGGAGCGGGCGACCAGATGGTTGCCGCAGCCGGCCGTGCCCGCGATGCGCTCGACAGTCGCCGGCAGGCCGCGATATCCGTCCGCCACGAGGTCAGCGAGCTTGTTGACCTGTTGGGGCGCATCGGACGGCGTTTCGATCTCGACCCATCGGCGGATGCCGTCGAGGATGATTTTGGAATCGAACGGATTGGTCACGGTCATCGGCACATCCGCGGGAAAGCGAGCGCCCTCTCATGCGCTTGCCGCCCAAGCCGCGTCAATGCTCGATCGACGATGAAATATCAGGTTTTGGCCGCGGCCTCGTGCACGGCGATCTGCTCGACCAGGTCGACGATGCTGCGGCGAAGCTTGCTATCGGTGATGCGCGTGAAGGCGCGCGTCAGCGCCAGCCCTTCGGAGGTCGCGAGGAAATCCGACACATAGGTCGGGGACGTCCCTTCGCCGAACCCGTTGCCGGGAGTGCTGGTCGGTCCGCCCTCGAACAGGAAGGACACCGGCACCTGCAGGATTTCGGAGATCTGCTGGATGCGGCTCGCGCCGACCCGGTTGGTGCCCTTCTCGTATTTCTGGACCTGCTGGAAGGTCAGCCCGAGCGCTTCGCCGAGCTTCTCCTGGCTCATGCCGAGCATGATGCGGCGCATTCGCACCCGACTGCCGACATATTTATCGATCGGGTTGGGTGCCTTGGTCGCCGCCATTGCCAACTCTCCTTGCGATCGGGCCGGGAAAGAGGCGCAAGCCTCCGGCGCGAACACCGTCAAATCCTGCTCGGAGGCCGGGTAACATTGCAGACAATTTGAGCAATGAACTGACTGGATTTTTCTGGTTCTAAACAGAATGCGGAGCGCAGCGACGGTCTGTCAACTGTCCGGCTTTCGCCGGTTAGAACATTTCTATTGGAAATCGAAAGCCGGACGGGAATCGGCGCGCGCGAAGCGCGCCGTCACGATCGGCGCTTTGTGGAGCGCCGCAGAACCACGAATATCAAGGCAACAGCGATGATTACTGCAATTGGCGCATCGCCGAGACGTGCGTAGACGGTCGGCGGATTGGCCACCGGCAGCGGGGAATCCATCACGCCTTCGACGCCGAGACCCAGACGTGCGACGAATCGTCCCAAGGGATCGATGGTGGCGGAAATACCCGTATTGGCGGCACGGACTACGGGCAATCCCTGCTCAATGGCGCGCATGCGCGCCTGTTCGAGGTGCTGATAGGGGCCGGTTGAAATTCCAAACCAGCCGTCATTCGTCAGGTTGACGATCCAGCCCGGGCGGTCGTCGCGGGAAGCAATGTCGGCGGGAAAAATCGCCTCGTAGCAGATCAAGGGTAGCGCGCGTGGCGCGCCGGGGATGGCCATCGTGCGCCGCACGGTGCCCGGAATGAATCCACCCTGGACCTTGGTGAGCTGCTCCAGGCCCATCTTTTCCATCCAATCCTGGAAGGGCAGGAACTCGCCGAACGGAACCAGGTGCAGCTTGTCGTAGACGTCGAGCACGTTGCCGTCGTGATCGATGACATAGATCGAATTGTAGGCGCGCGTGACGGGAAGGTTTCGCGGCTGATCGGGCGCGCGCACGGAGCCGGTGATCAGCACGGTCTCCTTCGGCAGCAATGCCGCGATCTGCGCCATCGCGTCGGCTTCGCGGGTCAGGAAGAACGGGAACGCCAATTCCGGCCAGATCAGGATGCTGGCATCGCGAACGCCGGTCGATTGCGGCCCCGACGCGCGATCGGACAGCGTCAGATATTTCTGCATCACCGCCGCCTTGGCGGAGTAATTGAATTTGACGTCCTGCTGCAGATTGGGCTGCATGATGCGGATGCGGACATTGCCGACCAGCCGCGTCGGTTCCATCGACAGGCGGATAGCGCCGAAAACTCCCATCGCAACCAGTATCGCGAGTGCCGCCACCGGCGCGATCCACGGCTTGCGTCCGCGCGTGGCGCCGTCGATCAGCGCGGCGGGCGAAGCAAAGATCGCAACCGTGAGGAACGTCATGCCCCACAGTCCGATCAGCGACGCCGTCTGTCCCAGCGCCAGCGGCCGGAACAGCGCATAGCCGTACGCATTCCATGGGAAACCGGTCAGCAAATGGCCGCGCAACCATTCGGCGATGGTGAGGCTGATCGCGAGCGCCAGCACGCGCGAGGCGTCGCGGGTCCAGAGCAAGCGCGCCAGCGCGAAGCCGAAGCCGGTGAACAGCGCGAGATAGGCGGGCAGGCCGAGGACCGCGAACGGCATCAGCCAGGCAAAGGTCGAGGCATCGACCAGGAAGGCGTTGCCGATCCAGTACAGGCCCGGCACGAAATAGCCGAGCCCGAAGCACCAGCCGGTCAGCGCCGCCGCCGGAATGCCGCGCATCCGGCCTGCGCCTGCCCCGTCGATCTGCCAGACCGCCACCGGAAAGGTCAGAAACAGCACCGGCCAGGCGTTGAAAGGCGCCATCGCCAGCGTCGACAGTGCGCCGGCCGCCAGCGCAATGAGAGCGCGCTTCCAGCCCCAGGCGAGGATGATCGAAAGGCCGGCCGCGCGAAGTTTATCGATGATGTTCACTGCGACCCGCTTCCCTCGGCCGGCGGCGGGCTTGGGCTCGCATTGTCGTTCGCCTGCGCGGGCGGGGTCTCGGAGGTGGCCTCGCGACGCCGGCTTTCACGTTGCGTGCGTGGCGCGGGGCGTTCCTTGCGGGTGGCGATCCGCAGACGCTTGACCCGGCGCGGATCCGCGTCGAGCACTTCGACCTCGAAATTGCCGGGACCGGAGATCACCTCGCCGCGGACCGGCAGCCGGCCGACATGGCTGACCAGATAGCCGCCCAGCGTCTGCACCTCTTCGCCCGCCTCGCCCGACACGAACTCGTCGCCGATCACGGCGCGGACGTCGTCGAGGCTCGCGCGCGCATCGGCAATGAAGGAGTTGTCGGGTTGCCGCACGATCGCCGGCGGCTCGTCGCTGTCATGCTCGTCGTCGATCTCGCCGACGATCTGCTCGACAATGTCCTCGATCGAGACGAGACCATCGGTGCCGCCATATTCGTCGACGACCAGCGCGAGATGGATGCGCGAGGCCTGCATCTGCGCCAACAGATCGATCGCCCGCATCGAGGGCGGCACATAGAGCAGCTTGCGGATGATGTGGGCATCGGCAAGGGATACTCCCAGGTCGACCGCGCGCAGGTCGAGCCCCGCGGGCGGCGGTTTCTTGCGCCGCGACTTTCCATTCGCCGGCACGCGTGCCCGCGCGGTCATGAAGCCGAGCAGGTCGCGGATGTGCACCATGCCCTCGGGATCGTCGAGCGTCTCGTTGTAGACCACGAGGCGCGAATGCGCGGCGCGCTCGAACAGGTCCATGAGCTCGCCGAGCGGGATGTCGCGCTTGACCGCGATGATATCGGCGCGATGCACCATCACGTCGGCAAGCCTGCGCTCGTGCAGACCGAGGATATTGCGCAGCATGGTGCGCTCGACCGCGGAGAAGCCGACCTCGTCGGGCTGCGAGGCATCGAGCACGACCTGCAGGTCGTCGCGGACCGACCCTGCCTTCCAGCCGAACAGCGTACGGATCGCGCGCAGCAGCCAGTTTTCGGATGTCGAACGGCCCGCCTCGTCCTGCGGCAGCACCGCGGGCAGGTTGCGCGTGTTGCGCGGATTGTCGTGGGTCGGGTCGGAATCCGGCATTTCAGTCCATTCGCTCCCGGCCCGCATAGGGATCGGGGATCCCGAGCTGCGCCAATATCTCGATCTCCAGCGATTCCATCGCTTCGGCGTCAGCGTCGTTGTCGTGATCGTAGCCAATCAAATGCAGGAACCCGTGCACCGCAAGATGGCTCAAATGATGATTGAACGGTTTTTGTTCCTCATCCGCCTCCCGGCGCATGGTCTGATAGGCGATCGCGATGTCGCCCAGCATGCGTGGCGCGTCGCCGGGCTTGCGCGCCCCGGTCGGCTGCAGCGCGGGGAACGACAGCACATTGGTCGGCTTGTCGATGCCGCGCCAGTTGCCGTTCAGGGTGCGAATCCCGGAATCGTCGGTCAGCATTACTGCAAGCTCGGCCTCGCCCACATCGGTATCGACGGTTTCGGCTGCGGCGGCGATCGCGCGCTGGATGATGACCTCGGCGTCGGGTGCGTCATGCCAGCACTGGGCGACCACGAGAACTTCGGTGATGGGAAGGGTGAATTGCGACATCGTCGTCAAGAAAAATAGCTCCGGCGCACCGCTCCTACTTTCCACCGGCCGGCTTCCGGGGCGCCGCCTCATAGGCCGCGACGATACGCGCGACCAATTCATGGCGAATCACGTCTTCAGCGGTGAATCTCACCTGCGCAATGCCATCGACGCCATTGAGCAGCCTGGTTGCTTCCGCAAGGCCCGACGCTTGCCCGTGCGGCAGGTCGACTTGCGAAGGATCGCCGGTCACGATCATGCGGCTGTTTTCGCCGAGCCTCGTCAGGAACATCTTCATCTGCATCGTCGTGGTGTTCTGCGCCTCGTCCAGGATGATGGCGGCATTGGTCAATGTGCGGCCGCGCATGAAGGCGAGCGGAGCGATCTCGATCTCGCCGCTCTGCAGCGCACGCTCGACGATGCGCGCATCCATCAAATCGTACAGCGCGTCGTAGATGGGCCTCAGGTAAGGATCGACCTTGTCCTTGAGGTCGCCGGGTAGGAAGCCTAGCCGCTCGCCGGCTTCGACCGCCGGCCGCGTCAGGATGATGCGGTCGACCTCCTTGCGCTCGAACAGCTGCGCGGCGTGGGCCACCGCAAGCCAGGTCTTGCCGGTGCCGGCCGGGCCGATGCCGAACACCAGCTCATGCCGCTTCAGGGCGCGGATATACGAGTCTCTGCGCGGCGGTGCGCGCGCGCACCGGGCGCTTGCGCAGGTTGATGGTCTCGAAGGCCGACTTCGCCGTCTTGGCGTCATATTCGAACAGCGACCCCTGCGCGATCACGGCACGGATCGCGCCCTCGACGTCGCCCTGGGCGAGATCGTGGCCTTGCGCGGCCTGGGCATAAAGTGCCTCCAGTACGCGCCGCGCGGCATCGCAGCCGTCGCGCGAGCCGGCGATGGTGATGTGGTTGCCGCGGGAGTCGACGACGATGCCGAGCCGCCGCTCGATCTGCGCGAGGTTCTGGCCATAGGGTCCGACCAGCGACGACACGGCGCGATTGTCGTCGAAGTCGATGACGACCTGTGTCTCGGGTGGAACCTGCATGTCGCGGTCAAATTTGCGGCTGGGAACGAGCGAGGGTGAATCCGATGCGCTTTTTGGCAAGGGTTCAGGCTCCAATGCTGATCTGGTTAGACGCCGCGGAGACACGCTGCTTCGCGGACGCGAGTTCGCCCTTCAGGCTGTAACGTTCGAGGCTTTCGATTCTGACCGGCAGCACCTGCCCGATGATGTCGGACGAGGCCATCACATGGGCCGGTTGCAGGTAAGCGGTGCGGCCGACGATCTGGCCGGGATTGCGCGCAGGCCGCTCGAACAGCACATCGACGGTGGCGCCAATCGCAGCCTTGTTGAAGGCCGATTGCTGGCTGTCGATCAATTCCTGGAGCCGCGCCAATCGCTCGTCCATGTCAGCTGCTGAAACCGTCTCCCGCATGTCCGCCGCCGGCGTCCCCGGCCGTGGCGAATATTTGAACGAATAGGCGCCAGCGTATCCGATTTGCATGACAAGCGCGAGTGTGGCGGAAAAATCTTCCGCGCTCTCGCCGGGGAAGCCGACGATGAAATCCGATGAGAATGCAATGTCTTGGCGGGCGCGGCGAAAACGCTCGATGACATCAAGGTAATCCTTGACGGTATGTTTGCGGTTCATCGCCGACAGGATCCGGTCGGAACCGGACTGCACCGGCAGATGCACGAACGGCATTAGCGCCGCGAGATCGCGATGGGCCTCGATCAGCGAATCATCGACGTCCCTGGGATGGCTGGTCGAATAGCGCAGACGCGCGATGCCGGGAATCTCGGCAAGCCGATGCAGCAGCCTGCCGAGCGGCCAGCTTTTCCCGTCCGGACCTTCACCGTGATAGGCGTTGACGTTCTGCCCGATCAGCGAGAGTTCGCGCACGCCGTTGTCGGTGAGCCGCTTCACGTCGTCGACGATTTTCTCGACCGGCCGGGAAACTTCGGTGCCCCGCGTGTACGGCACCACACAGAAGGTGCAGAACTTGTCGCAGCCTTCCTGCACGGTGACGAAGGCCGAGATGCCGCGCGCGCGGATCGCATCCGATGTCGGCTGCGGCAGGAAGCCGAACTTGTCCTGGGGCGGAAACTCGGTCTCGATCGCCTTCTCTCCGCGCGCCGCGCGCGCGAGCAGCTCCGGCAGATGATGATAGCTCTGCGGACCGACC
Organism: uncultured Alphaproteobacteria bacterium; assembly: GCA_963821965.1. Classification (GTDB taxonomy): domain Bacteria; phylum Pseudomonadota; class Alphaproteobacteria; order Rhizobiales; family Xanthobacteraceae; genus Bradyrhizobium. Next base: position 175,281 of record CAWGFY010000010.1, on the reverse strand, counting down.
ACGACGTCGACCACGGGCGCGCGGCGGATGATCTCCTCGCCCTCGGCCTGCGCGACGCAGCCGGCCACCGCGATCTTCATGTCGCGACCCTCTCGTGCGGCTTGGTCGCGCGCGATGCGCAGCCGTCCGAGCTCCGAATAGATTTTTTCGGAAGCCTTCTCGCGGATGTGGCAGGTGTTGAGGATGACGAGGTCCGCTTCGTCAGCGCTTGCCGTTTCGACAAAGCCTTCGTGGCCCAGAGTATCCACCATGCGCTGCGCATCGTAGACGTTCATCTGGCAGCCATAGGATTTGATATGCAGCTTGCGCGGCGGCGTCATGGAACCTGGATCAACGGTAGGGAAACCACGCCATATCGGGGCGCGTGGTTCAAATATAGCCTAAGAGGCTGAAAATCCAGCGATCAGTGGTCCGATTCCAGCATTCGCACCCCATTTCTGCGGGCACTTTTGCGAATGCTGGAATCAAAGGACCACTGGTTAATATTATTCGTAGTGGAGCTTTGGATTTGACGTTCGCTTTGCGAGATCGCGGCAAGCCGGGTAGCGAACGTCAAATCCGCTCCACTACGGGCTGATTCTGGGCGATCAGCGCCGGCAATTGTCGCATATCGTCAAAGGTCGCGGCAGCGCCGGCCTTCCGCAGCAGGGCAGCGTGACCTGGCGCGCAATGACTGCCGCCATGGAAACCGAGCACGGTCATCCCGGCGGCACGCGCGCCGGTCACGCCGGTCACGCTGTCCTCGATGACGATGCAGCGCTCGGGTGCCGCTCCCATCTGTTCGGCCGCGAACAGGAACAGGTCGGGCGCCGGCTTGCCGCGCTTGACCTGCACCGCGGAGAAAATATGCGGAACGAGCCTGTCGTAGAGGCCGGCGCACGTCAGTCCATGCCGGATCTTCTCCGGCGTGCCGCTGGACGCCACGCATTTCGGCAGATCGATCATGGCAACGGTCTCGGCGACGTGGGGTATCAAATGCAGATGGTCCGCGTAGAGCTGCAATGCTGTCTGCTTCATCTGAATTTCGAAATCATCGGGCAAGGCGCGCCCCGTCTCGGTTTCGACGACCAACCGCGCTTCGCGGTCGGACACGCCGAGAAAGCGCTGCAGCACCTGTTCCGACGTGATCGGATAGCCGTGGCGCGTCAGCGTCTCGCGCATGCGCGCGGCAGGAGATGACCTCGCTGTCGACCAGCACGCCGTCGCAATCGAAGATGATGAGATCGATTGGCACTATCGCGCGTCAACTCTTCGAGTTCGTCGTCGAGCGGCACGCAGTACAGCTCGAGGCGGTGGTCGACCAGCTTGTAGCCGAGCTTGCGGGCGATCTCGGCCTGCAGTTTCTCGATCTCTTCGTTGGTGAATTCGATCACCTTGCCGTCGCGCAGATTGATCAGATGGTCGTGATGGCTGTCGCGCATCTGTTCGTAGCGGGCGCGGCCTTCGCGAAAATCATGCCGCTCGATGATGCCGGCGTCCTCGAACAGCTTGACGGTGCGGTACACGGTCGAGATCGAGATCTTGTCGTCGACCGCGACGCAGCGGCGGTACAATTCCTCGACATCGGGATGGTCGGCCGCTTCCGCCAGCACGCGTGCGATCACCCGCCGCTGCTCGGTCATGCGCATGCCGGTCGCGGCACAACGTGCCTCGATGGCGGAGGTCTTGGCCGCGTATGGTGGTTTCAATGCGGTCATCGCGTGGTCCTGATGGAAGGGCTTTTTGCCATCCTACGACAAGTCCCGGCGCATCAGAAGCGCGTTCAATTGTTCCCCGCCGCTCTGGCGATAGTAGCTTTCGCGGCGTCCGACGGTGGAAAAACCGGTCCGTTCGTAGAGCCGGCGTGCCGGATGATTATTCTCCTCGACTTCGAGGAAGATTCTTCGCACGCCTCTTCCAGCGAGATGGCCGAGATGGGTCAGGAGCAAAGTGCGCGACCAGCCGCGGCCGCGATAGGCCGGATCGACCGCGATTGAAAGGATCTCGGCTTCGTCCGCGCCCATGCGCGACACCGCAAAGCCGACGGTCTTGCGTCCCAGCTGCAGGCGATGCACCAGCGTGTTGCGTTCGCGCAGCATGGTTTCGAACTCACCCTCGCCCCAGCCGCGGTGAAACGACGCGCCGTGCAGTTGCGCCAGCCGCGCCGCATCGCGCAACTGCGCGGCTTCCACCACCGGTATGCTGCTGTTGCTCCAGAGCGTGGAGAGCCAGGTCATGACGATGCCGAAGGCTGCGTGGCGTCCTCGACGAGCGAAGGTTTGGCATCGGGTGCGCGCAAATAGAACGGGCGCGCCAACGCTGTCGCCGGATTGACGGCGGCGCCGAGCCACGCCACCCAGTTGATGTCGGGCGCGTGCAAGGAATCGATCTTCACGGGCGGTGACGCATCGGCGGGCCAGCGCCCGGCGAGAATGCTTGCGGCATTGCCGACCAGATGCGGCGCGCCGAAGCGCGATGCTTCGAGTGCTTCAGCGATCGGCGCGACGCGTGGCCGGATCAGCGAACTGCCATTGCCGCTGACCACCTGGAAATAGACCTGGTCGTGCCGCGCGTCGATTGCCGAGATCACCGGTTGTTCGCCGCCCTCGCTGACGACGGGCGCGGCATAGGCCGACAGCGTGGTGACGCCGACCGCCGGCTTGTGAGCGGCGAGCGCGATGCCGCGCGCCGCCGAAAGGCCGACGCGCAGTCCAGTGAAGCTGCCGGGTCCAGTGGTAACCGCGATGCGGTCGAGCGCGGCAAACGGCAGCGCCGACTCCTTCATGACGCGCGCGATCAGCGGCATCAGCGCTTCCGCGTGTCCGCGCTTCATCGTCTGCGATTCCACCGCGATCAGCTTGTTGGTGCCGGTGTCGAGCACGGCGGCGGCGCAGGCGTCGAGCGCGGTATCGATGGCGAGGATCAGCATCGAGAGCAGACTAGCATTGCCCGCGAGTTCGTGGCGCGCGATGCGGCCGTGGCGTGGATAAGACGGCCAGGGATACCGTCTAAGTCATTGAAAATACGACAAACTAGCAAGATTTAAAAAGAGGCAGTCCCGGTTCGCTGCATGAGATTCCGGGTTCGACGCCGCGGCGTCGCCCCGGAATGACGGTCACCCGATCGTCTCGTCGCTCAAGCTCCTCGCCAATCGCGAGGACCGTCACATCGGTCGCACTTCGACCACGTCGGGGACGAAGTGGCGCAGCAGGTTCTGGATGCCATGCTGCAAGGTCGCAGTCGATGATGGGCATCCTGCGCATGATCCCTTCATGTTGAGATAGACCACGCCGTCCTTGAAGCCGCGGAAAGTGATGTCGCCGCCGTCATTGGCGACCGCAGGCCTGACACGCGTCTCGATCAGATCCTTGATCTGCTCGACCGTTTCCGCATCGGCCTCGTCGAAGAACTCGTCTTCCTCGTCGCTCAACTCGTCGCTCGCGGCCGTGCCGTCGGCGAGCAGCGGCGCGCCGGACATGTAGTGCTCCATGATGGCGCCGAGGATCGCGGGCTTCAGATGCTGCCAGTCGCCGCCGTCCTTGGTCACGGTGATGAAGTCGGAGCCGTAGAACACGCCGGTGACGCCGGGCACGGCGAACAGTTTTTCGGCGAGCGGCGAGCGGCCGGCGGATTCGCGGCTGGCGAATTCCATGGTACCCCCGTCGAGCACGAGGCGGCCGGGAATGAACTTCAAAGTCGCGGGATTGGGTGTCGCTTCAGTCTGAATAAACATCTTTCTCTCCAATTCGCCGGTTCAAGGCCGGCGATTTAGGCGTTGTGTAACAGATGGCGCTGGGAAAGGCACGATCAAGGGCTGCAATTCAGCGGTTCCGCGCCCGCATAACCCTAGGAAAGCGCGTCGATATCGGCGTCGCTGAGGTCGCCGGGCACCAGCACCACGGGAATCGGGAACGAGCCCATGGTCTTGGCCATCGCGCTGACCAGCGGACCGGGCCCCTCAGGCCCGGGATTGGCCGCCAGCACCAGCATGGTGATATCGACGTCCTCCTCGATCACTTGCAGGATTTGCTCGGTCGGATCGCCCTCGCGGATCACGCGCTCCGGCGTGATGCCGGCAACGCCGTTGGCGCGGCCCGCGGCGCGATCGAGCGCGGCCTCGGCGGCCTCATGCGCTTCCGCGCGCATGATGTCGGCGACGCCGAGCCATTGCTGGTTCTGGTCCTCGGTCTCGATGACGCGCAGCATCAGTACACCGCCGCCACCGCGGATCGCCCAGCGGCTGGCGTAATACACCGCCCGGTCCCACTCGGCGCTGTCATCGACGATGACCAGGCATTTCGGCTTGTGACCCGTCTCGTAGCTTCGTCGCTGGGTGCTCATGCATGTCCCGTGCGCAGCGTAGCGTTTTCAAGCGAAGTGGGTACCGGTTCGCGTGAAGAAAACGCGTCCAAACAAAAGAGACCTATCGTGCCATAGCCGGCTCGGCTTGGGGAGAGGGCGGCGCGGCGCTTTGCATCGCAGCAACTTACCGCTTGCGGACGAAGCCGACGATGTCCTTGGCCGCCTGCATGGTCTCGGCGGCGATCGCACGCGCGCGGTCGGCGCCCTCGATCAGGATCGCGTCGATATGGCCGGGGTCCGCGGTCAGACGCCGCATCTCGGCGGCGATCGGCGACAGTTTGGTGACACAGAGCTCGACCAGCGCGTTCTTGAAACTGGAGAACTGCCCGCCGCCGAACTCGCGCAGCACGTCGTCCTTGGCTCGGTCGGCGAGCGCGGCAAAGATGCCGACGAGATTGTCGGCTTCGGGCCGCTTCTCCAGCCCCTTCTCCTCCGTCGGCAACGGCTCCGGATCGGTCTTCGCCTTGCGGATCTTCTGCGCGATGGTGTCGGCGTCGTCGGTCAGATTGATGCGCGAATAATCCGACGCATCCGACTTCGACATTTTCTTGGTGCCGTCGCGCAAGCTCATCACCCGCGTCGCCGGCCCCGTGATCAGCGGCTCCGGCAGCGGAAAGAACATTCCGTCATTGACGCCGTGACCGCGGATGGAATCGCCGAAGTCGTTGTTGAATTTCTGCGCGATGTCGCGCGACAGCTCCAGATGCTGTTTCTGGTCGTCGCCGACAGGTACATGGGTGGCGCGATAAAGCAGGATGTCGGCCGCCATCAGCACCGGATAGTCGTAGAGGCCGACCGACGCGTTCTCGCGATCCTTGCCCGCCTTCTCCTTGAACTGGGTCATGCGGTTGAGCCAGCCCATCCGCGCCACGCAGTTGAAGATCCAGGCAAGCTCGGCATGTCCGGAGACCTGGCTCTGGTTGAACACGATGTGCTTCTTCGGATCGATGCCGGCCGCGATGAAGGCCGCGGTGACCTCGCGGGTGTTGCGCGCGAGCTCGGCCGGGCCGCCCCACACGTCGACCCCATCGTGATCGCGTGCATGTCGACGACGCAATAGATGCAGTTGTGCGTCTCCTGCAACTTCACGAAGTTGACGATCGCGCCGAGGTAATTGCCGAGATGCAGATTCCCGGTCGGCTGGACGCCCGAAAAAACCCGTTCAACGAATGCCATCGTCCGTTCCCGCTGTTCGATGTGGCGCCCGTTTGCCATGCAGGGCCTACATGTGCAAGTCGCGATGCCCCTTCTGGCTGAAGGCGTTAACGACCTCATCGCGGGTCGTGACGCCAAAGGCCAGCAGCAGCAGGCCGTAAGTCACAATCCCGCCCGCGATCAGCGCGAGCAGGATCGCGGCCTGTGCAAGGCCATGGATATTTGCGGCGACGCCCGAGGCAAGCCACAGCAGGCCGCCCATCACGAGCGCGGCTCCGACGATGCGCGGCAGGCGCCGCTGCGCATCGGTGTCGAGCGAAAGCCCGAAGCTCGCGGCGCCCTGCCGGATCAGCGAGAACGCGGTGCTCCAGGCGCCGAAGGCGAGACCGATCGCGATGCCGACGACGCCGAGGAAGTGGCCGAGCAGCAGCGCGAGCGCAATCGCGAACACGAATCCCTTCAGCGTTGCCAGCAGCGGCGTCCAGGTATCCTCGCGCGCGAAGAAGGCCGGCGACAGCGCCTTCACCAGCACATGCGCCGGCAGCCCGAGCGCCAGCCAGATCAGCGCCTGCGCGGTCGACGCGCTGTCGGCTGCGGTGAAGGCGCCATGCTCGAACAGCAGCCGCACGATCGGCTCGCTCAGCACGATCAGGCCGAGCATCGCCGGCAGCGCCAGCCCGGCCGCAAGCTCCAGCGCGCGCGATTGCGCATGCGCGATCGCACTTTTGTCGCCGCCATGCAGCGCGCGCGTCAGCTCCGGGATCAGCACCGTGCCCATGGCGACGCCGACCATGCCGAGCGGCAGCTCGATCAGGCGATTGGCGAAGTAAAGCCACGACACCGCCGACGGCGAGGACGAGGCGATGATCGCGCCGGCAATCGCCAGCAGTTGCGGTCCGGCGCTGGCGACCATGCCGGGAATCGCGCGGGCGAAGAAGCCGCGCATCTCGGCATTGAAGGAGACCCGCAATGGCGTCGCGAGGTTCTCGCCACGACGGAACGCCAGCACCAGAAGCTGCAACAGGCCGGCGATGCCGACGGTTGCGGCCAGCGCCGGCGCCGCAAAGCCCGCGTCCTCGCGGGCGACGATCAGCACGATCATGACCGCGATCAGCGCGAGGTTGAACAGCAGCGGCGAGAACGCGGTGACGAAAAACCGGCCCTGCGCGCTCGCCAGCGCCAGCAGCACGGTGGCGGGACCGGCGAAAGCCAGATAGGGCAGCATCAGCCGCGCATCGGTGACCGCGAGTTGCAACGTGTCGTGTCCGGCAAATCCCGGCGCCAGTGCGGTGACGACCAGCGGCATGAAGAGGCCGAGCAGTGCGGTGGCAGCGATCAGCGCCGCGCTGATGGTGCCGAGCACGGCGCCCGCGAAGCTCGCCGCCGCGACGCGCGCCCGACGTTTCGCGCAGCTTCATCCACGCCGGCACCAGTGCCGCATTCAGCGCGCCCTCCGAGAGCAGCCGCCGCACCACATTGACGAACTGGAATGCGACCAGGAAGGCGTCCGCGATCGCGCCGGTGCCGAGCAGGCCCGCGATCATGGAGTCGCGCAAATAGCCGAGCAGGCGCGAGGCCAGCGTGCCCGATGACACCGTGAGGAAGGAGCGGATCATGGGGCTTCTATAGCAGCGTCCCCTATGTTAGGCCGCAGCCTTTCGCGACGGCACCAACAGGACTTTTGAATGGCTGAGGCAAAATACGACGTTCTCGGGATCGGCAATGCGATCTTCGACGTGCTGGTGCAGACCGACGAGAAATTCCTCGCCGACCACGGCATGACCAAGGGCGGCATGGCGCTGATCGACGAGACGCGCGCGGCCGCGATCTACCGCGACATGGGACCGTCGACGCAAATGTCCGGCGGCTCGGCCGCCAACACCATCGTCGGCCTCGCCAGCCTCGGCGCGCGCGCCGCCTATGTCGGCAAGGTCCGGGATGACGAGATCGGCAGGCTCTACAGCCACGACATCCGCGCCGCCGGCGTTGCGTTCGAGACCAAACCTGCGTCAAGCGGGCCGGCGACCGGCTGCTCCTACATCCTGGTGACCGGCGACGGCGAGCGCACCATGAACACCTATCTCGGCGCCGCGCAGGATCTGACCCCTGCCGACATCGACGCCGCGCAGATCGCGTCCGCGAAGATCGTCTATCTCGAAGGCTATCTCTGGGACCCCAGGAGCGCGAAGGACGCCTTTGTGAAGGCCTCGACGATCGCGCATGACGCAGGCCGTCAGGTCGCGCTGACCTTGTCGGATGCGTTCTGCGTCGATCGCTATCGCGGCGAGTTCGTCGAGCTGATGAAGAACGGCACGGTCGACCTGATCTTCGCCAATGAGAGCGAACTGCACTCGCTGTACCAGACCTCGGATTTCGACACCGCGCTGAAGGCGTTGCGCGGCGACGTCAAGCTCGGCGTCGTCACCCGCAGCGAGAAGGGCTGCGTGGTGGCGTCATCCGACGGCGTCACCGCCGTGCCGGCGTTCCCGATTTCGCAGCTCGTCGACACGACCGGCGCCGGCGATCTGTTCGCCGCCGGATTCCTGTTCGGCCTGGTGCGCAACGCCGGCTACGAGAACGCCGGCCGGCTCGGCGCGCTGGCAGCGGCCGAGGTGATCCAGCACATCGGCGCGCGGCCGCAAGTGTCGCTGAAGGAGCTGGCGAAGCAGCACGGGTTGCCGGTGTAGGGCGGTTCACTTCCGAACATTGTGCACGCGCCACCCCGGGACGTACGCCGTCATAAGAGCTTTGAACAGTCTGCCGTGGTTAGGAACACGAAGATGCAGCAGCTCGTGGGCCACGACGAAATCCTGAAATCCTGTACCCTGCTCTGCGAGGTCGGCTGCCAGCGTGACGGTGCCAGCAGTTGAGCAGGAGCCCCATTTGCGCGTCATCTTCTGGACGCGAACGAGTTTCGGTTGCACTTTGAGCTTTGTCGCCCAACGCTCGACGCGTCGCTTTAACAGAAAATGATTGGTATCATGTCTCGGCATGGCCGATATCAACTGAGGAGATTGGCCACAATCCGCTCGACCACAGGAGTTCGAGACTCCTTCAGCAGCGTGATCAGCGGTCGATATAAAGCGGCTCGAAGTTGCCTTTGCTCATCGGCATTCACGCGAAAGTTTGGAAAGCGAGCCAGCAGCTTTTCAATGTCCCTGCCGAGTTCCAGCGGATCAATACCCGCTTGCTTGAGGGCTTCCTTGTCGACATAGGGCCGGTTCACGCGAGCCACGGCCTGAAGCAGGACGTGGTCACGCATCGGCTTGTCGAGATAGAGGCAATACAGCAGCGGCGCATCGTAACCCGTGAGCAGCTTGTCGGTGACGATCAGGATTTTTGGGTGCTGGTCCGCTTTCTTGAACGACAGCCGAACGTCTTCCTCGTGCTCGTCGCTGAGCTGCAATTCGGCGACAAGCGGCCGGTCAACGATGTCGGCGGCGTTCTCGGTGTAAACCGGATCGGTCCATTCCGGCGGCAGCAGCTTGTCGAGCGCCTGCTTGTATTTGGCACATGCCTCTCGATCGACCGCAACGACGAACGCCTTGTAGCCGAGTGGCAGGACATTTTCCTTGAAGTGCTCGGCAATGAACGCTGCGACCTTCTCCACCCGGTCATCCGCCTTCAGGAACGTCCGCAGTCCGACCGCCCGGTCGAGCACCTTGTTCAGTTCCTCGATGTCCGTGACGCCCTCGGAACCGGCGAGTTCGAAGAATTCCTTGTCGAGCCGATCGGCCGGCACCGTCATCTCGCTCGGCGCCAGGACGTGCTTGATCGGCAGCGTGGTTTCGTCGGCGATCGATTCCTTGATCGAATATTTGTCCAGATAGCCGGCCTCGTCCTCGGCGCCGAAAATCCTGAACGTACCGGTCCCCTGTTCGGTGTTGGCAATCGGCGTACCGGTAAAGCCGATGATGGTCGCGTTCGGCACCGAGGCCATGAGGTAAGTGCCGAGGTCCTTGGCGACCGACCGGTGTGCCTCGTCGATGAAGACGAAGATGTTGTCGCGGATGGACGAGTCCTTCCGGATCGCCTCGAATTTGTGGATCATCGCGATGATCAAGCCGCGAAAATCAGCGTCCAGTAGCTGCTGAAGCTCAGCCTTGGTGTTCGCCCGCTTGATGGCGATGTCCTGGTTCTGCATCTCGCCGAGCACGCGCTCGACCCAGCCCTTCAACTGCCCCTCAAGCTCGGTGCGGTCGACGACCAGAATCACCGTGGCGTTCTTGAAGCGCTCCTTCTGGTCGAGGATACCCGCTGACTCTAAATCGAGGTTCAGAAGCTCGCTTATTTCCTGGCCAGTGCAGGACAGGACCTCGGTACGCTCAAGTTTGAAAAGCATAAATTCGGCCCGTACGCGCCAGCTCTTCGGCACGTGCTTACAAAGATGGATGGAGCGTTCCTTACCGGAGTTGGTGATGGAACAAAGCCGTCCGAAATTACTGTCATGAGCACGGCTCTTGCTGAAGCCGAAGCGTTACTTGAGGCAAGCGCCGACAAAGAAACTGGCGAGCGGGTGGACCGAATTAGCCGATTGATCGAAGGTTTCGAGACGCCTTACGGCATGGAATTGTTGGCTACCGTCCATTGGACCGGCGCTGAAAAGCCGAAGGCAAACTTCGATGAGATCGTTCAAACAGTACAAGGTTGGAACGAGCGCAAGCGTCAAATCATGCCGCCCGCTCACATCAAGGCCGCCTACGATCGGCTTGTTGCCGAAAAATGGATTTAGGTGATTGCGAACTCGATCCGGGTGACTTGCCCTGTTTTGACCTGGCCCAATGCCAGAATGGCGACTTTGCTTCATGTCCGCGGGCTTGATGCTGGCTAAATGCGGCGAAACCCGTTGCGCCAAAAAATTAATTTCTTCAACCAGATCAAACTGATTTGCCTTGTCCAGTCCCTCTCGAAAAAATATTTCTGTTTTGCAGAACTAGAATCGCGCCTATATTCTCCCCCATCCCGTCCCACCAAAGGGGCGTATCATGATCGCCGCGACACGCGGGGCGGGGAGCGGTGGACGCGGCAGCGTCAGGCGCGCCAGTGATTGCAGGGCGGGTTTCCCCGTGAGCGATGATACGGCGGGCTGACGAACGGCGCTGAAGCGTACGGTGAAGTCGTGTGGTCCTGATGCCTCAATGGTTGGCGTCAAGTCTGCGGAGGCCTGTCATCCCAACTGGGCTCTGGCAGCCATATTCGCAGGCGACGGTGTCAAACAAGCCCGATCGCCGGGGAGAGCGCGATATAAGCCGTAAAGCCACTGCGCAGGGAATGTCGGATCGCCTCCGCTGCCCTGTATGCTCGTGTGCGTTTTTTCCCTCCTGCACACGGGACCGCGGGTGCAGCGCGCATCCGGCATTCCCTGCGCCCTTTGATTTCAGGGCGTGACAGATTTGGACAAACCTCGGGCGGATCGAGTCGCGAGAATGTGGACTGCTGTCCATCGACGTCAATCCGAGACGTTCCGTGTCCCGGACGCGGTGCAGCGCCACTTCAGCGCTGCTCCGCAGAGCCGGGACCCACCCACCTCACCGTGCGATGGGCCCCGGATCAGCAGCGCATCACGCCGCAAGTGCGGCGCGCTGCGCAGCATCCGGGGAACACTGCTTCACGCCGTCTTCGCCGCCTTCAGCCCGAGCCGCGACTCGACCGCGTCGCGCATCAGGAATTTCTGGATCTTCCCCGTCACCGTCATCGGGAATTCCTCGACGAATTCCACATAGCGCGGAATCTTGTTGTGGGCGATCTGGCCCTGGCAGAACGCGCGAACCTCGTCCGCCGTCAGTGTTTCGCCGGCGCGAATCCGTACCCACGCGCAAAGCTCCTCGCCGTAACGGTCGTCGGCGACGCCGAACACCTGCACGTCCTGGATCTTGGGATGGCGGTACAGGAACTCCTCGATCTCGCGCGGATAGAGATTCTCGCCGCCGCGGATCACCATGTCCTTGATGCGGCCGACGATGTTGCAATAGCCCTCGGCATCGATGGTGGCGAGATCGCCGGTGTGCATCCAGCCCGCCGCGTCGAGCACCTCGGCGGTCTTTTCCGGCTCGTCCCAATAGCCCAGCATGACGCTGTAGCCGCGGGTGCAGAGCTCGCCGCGTTCGCCGCGCGGCACGACGCGGCCCTCGAGATCGACGATCTTGACCTCGACATGCGGATGAATGCGCCCGACCGTCGACACCCGGCGTTCGAGGGGATCGTCGACCGCGCTCTGGAAAGAGGCGGGGCTGGTCTCGGTCATGCCGTAGCCGATCGTCACCTCGCGCATGTTCATCTCGTTGTTGACGCGCTTCATCACCTCGATCGGACAGGGCGCGCCGGCCATCATGCCGGTTCGCAGCGACGACAGATCGAATTTGGCGAACTCCGGATGATCGAGCTCGGCGATGAACATCGTCGGCACGCCATAGAGCGTCGTGCATTTCTCCTGCTCGACGGTCTGAAGCGTCGCCAGCGGATCGAAACCTTCGCCGGGATAGACCATCGCCGCGCCGGAGGTGAGCGCAGCGAGGTTGCCGATCACCATGCCGAAGCAGTGATAGAGCGGCACCGGGATGCAGATGCGGTCCCGTTCGGTCAGCTTCATCGTGCGGCCGAGGAAATAGCCGTTGTTGAGGATATTGTGATGCGTCAGCGTGACGCCCTTCGGCGAGCCGGTGGTGCCGCTGGTGAACTGGATGTTGATGGCGTCGTCGAATTGCAGGATCTCGCCGAGTGCGGCGAGCTGCTCGCGATGCCGCGCGCCGCCCATGCGCGCCACCTCGTCGAACGCGATGGTCCCTGTGCATTTCGGCCCGCCGATCTGGATCACATGGCGCAGTTGCGGCAGCTTCGCCGCGCGCAAGCGGCCGGGCTCGGCGCTCGCCAGCTCCGGCACCAGCGTATTGATCATCTCCATGTAATTCGAGGTCTTGAACGCAGTCGCAGTGACGATCGCGGCGCAGCCGACCTTGTGAAGCGAGAATTCGAGTTCGGTCAGGCGATAGGCGGGGTTGATGGTGACCAGGATCAGCCCGGCCTTGGCGGCGGCGAATTGGGTCAGCGTCCATTCGGGGCGGTTCAGCGACCAGATGCCGATGCGTTCGCCGCGCTGCAGGCCGAGCGCCAGCAAGCCCGCGGCCAGCGCATCGACGCGCTCGGCGAATTCCCTCCAGGTCCAGCGCACATCGTGGCTCGGCGAGACCAGCGCCTCGCGATCGCCCCAGCGCTGCGCCGCCCTGTCGAGAGCACGGCCGATGGTCTCGCCCAGCAATGGCGCATCGGAAATACCGCAAACATAACTGTCGATCTTGTCGGTCACGGCGGATTCTCCACGCGCGGGAGCACGCGTGCCCAGGATACTACGCGCAAACGTCTGTTCGGAGCAATTTCCCGGCGGGAGGACGCTGAGAGACGTTCCGTGTCCCGGACGCGGTGCAGCGCCACTTCAGCGCTGCTCCGCAGAGCCGGGACCCACCGACCTCGCCGTGCGATGGCCCCGGATCAGCAGCGCATCACGCCGCAGGTGCGGCGCGCTGCGCAGCGTCCGGGGAACACTGCTTCAGGCCGCCTTTTGCGCCGCATCGAGCCCGGCATAGATGCCGCGCTCGAGGCCCGCGAAGGCTTCCAGGCTGTGCCTGTCGGCGAACGGCAACAGCTGCGTCAGGATCACGCCGCAGACGTCGCGCGACGGATCGATCCAGAAGTAGGTGTTGGCGAGCCCGGCCCAGGCGAGGCTGTTGGGGCTACGCCCTTCCGGCGTCTTGCGGGTGTTGATCATGAAGCTCAGCCCCCACTTCTTCTCCTGGTCGGGGTAGAGATCGACGTCGTTGGTGTAGACCGGCATCGCCGAAACCATCTTGGTCACGTTGAGCGCGCCCATGTGGTTCTGGCCCATGACCGCGACCGTCTCGGGCTTGAGCACCTGGTTGCCGTTGCCTTTGCCCTTGTTGAGGATCATCTGGCAGAACTTGATGTAGTCGGCCGCCGTCGAGTAGAGGCCGCCGCCGCCCATGTGAAATTCGGGGTTCTGCTCCAGCTCGAACGGAAGCGGCGCCAGCTTGCCGTCCTCGCCGCGCACATGCATGCCGACCAGCCGCCTGCGCATGTTGTCGCTGATCTTGAAGGCGGTGTCGTTCATGCCGAGCGGCGCGAACAGATGGTCGCGCAGATAGGCATCGAGCTTCTTGCCGCTCGCCGCTTCCACCGCTTTGCCGACGAAATCGATGTTGATGCCGTATTCCCAGCGCGTGCCGGGATCGCTCGCGAGCGGCGTTTTCAGTGCCGCGTTCTGGCAGGTGGTGATTCCGGGAGTGCCGGTTTTCTCGAGATAGGTCGCCTTGTCGGCGTTCCACAGCTCGTAGCAGAAGCCGGCGGTGTGGGTCATGAGATGGCGCAGCGTGATCGTGCCTTTGGCAGGCCGCAGCTTCGGCTCGCCCTTGGCATCGAAACCTTCCAGCACCTGCGGCGAGGCGAGATCGGGCAACAACTTGCCGATCGGCGTATCGAGCGAGAGCTTGCCCTGTTCGACCAGTTGCATGGCGCCTGCGGTCGTAACCGCCTTGGTCATCGAGGCGATCCAGAACACGCTGTCGGTGGTCATCGGATCATCCTTGGACAGGTCGCGCTTGCCGAACGCGCCCTGGTAGATCACCTCCTTGCCGTTCGCGGCCATGGCGACCACGCCCGGTATTTCCGCCGCGTCGCTCTTTTGACGCAGGATCTGATCGATCTGAGCCTTGCTCTGCATGGGGTCTCCTCCCGGATGTTTTTATGGAAGTGGGGCGATCTTCCTCCCGGCCCGGGAAACCCGCAAGCGGACGATTCCTGCCCACCGGAGCGGTCGCGATCTCGTGATCGTCCCCAAGTGGTCCAATTCCAACATTCGCATCCCATCGCAGCCGGCACCTTTGCGAATGTTGGAATTGAGGGACCACTAGAAGATATTGATTCTAGTGGAGCTTTGGATTTGACGTTCGCCTGCGAGTCCTCGGCGGGTGGGTAGTGAACGTCAAATCCGCTCCACTCGTGGGGGAGATCAGCCACAAAAAGGGATACAGATTTGCAACACTCCGCCACAATCAGCGGTGAATAGTCGCCTCCGACAGTGACCCTCCCGAGTCGCGGCGATATGCTTTTTGCGGGCTTTTAGGGGTTGCGAACTTATTTCCCAGTAAAGCGTTGAGAACGCGGTCAAATCGGCGGTTTCCGACCGGGTGTTCGATTCAAATTGTTGGCGGCCAGCGATGCCGCTAAGGGGAAGGCGATGATCACGACGTGGAGTGAATGGAAGCGATATCCCCGGGCGGGACGCGGCGAGAACATCGAGGCGCCGATCTCACCGGGTATCTATGAAGTGCGGTTTGCAGGAACCGGGGCGCTGCACTCGTTCGGCGCGGTCGACAATGTCGCGCAGGCGCTGTCGCTGTTGACGGTCGGACCGAAATCCTGGTTCGGCCGCCGCGACGCCGCTGGAACCCCCGATCTCGAATATCGCACCTGCGCCACCTCGTCGAAGTCCGACGCCCGCAACGCGGCGGAACGCATGATCGGCCGGCGCGAAGCCTATATGAGCGGCGCGGCGTAAAACGCCGCACCGCAACTCTCAACATTGCTCGACGCTGCTCCACTCCGGGAGCCCCGGTGCATTGCGGCTGGATTGAGCCTATATTCGGCTCAACATCCACAATAACCTTGGGAGCAACGCCATGACCCCGACCGCCGCCGCTCGCGCTTCGCAACCCGCATCCCCCTCGCTTCGCGATCGCCTGAAGGACGCTTCCCTGCTGCGCGACCGCTGCTACATCGACGGCGCCTGGGTCGGCACGCCACAGCGCGCCGTCACCAATCCGGTCAACGGCATCGAACTTGCGAAGATACCGGTGATGAGCACGGCGGAAACGACGCAAGCGGTCGAGGCCGCCGAGCGCGCCTTTCCGGCTTGGGCCAAGCTCACTGCCAAGCAGCGATCCAACATTTTGCGCAAATGGTTCGACCTGATCGTCGCCAACCGCGAGGACATCGCGCTGATCCTCACCTCCGAGCAGGGCAAGCCGCTGGCGGAAGCGCTCGGCGAAGTCGACATCGGCGGCGCCTATGTCGAGTTCTTCGCCGAAGAGGCGCGCCGCGTCTATGGCGAGACCATTCCGACCCAGCGCGCGGACGCGCGGCTGCTTGCGATCAAGCAGCCGATCGGCGTCTGCGGTGCGATCACGCCGTGGAATTTCCCGGCCTCGATGATCACCCGCAAGGTGTCACCGGCGCTCGCCGCCGGCTGCACCGTCGTGCTCAAGCCCGCCAATGAGACGCCGCTGACCGCGCTGGCACTGGTCGCGCTCGCCGAGAAGGCCGGCGTGCCGAAGGGCGTGTTCAATATTCTGACCGGCAATTCCTCGGCGATCGGCAAGGTCTTGTGCGAGCATCCCGCGGTGCGTTTCGTCGGCTTCACTGGCTCGACCGAAGTCGGCAAGATTCTCTATCAGCAGGCCGCCGTCGGCGTTAAGAAGCTCGGACTCGAGCTCGGCGGCAACGCGCCCTTCGTGGTGTTCGATGACGCCGACATCGATGCCGCGGTCGATGGCGCGATGGTCTCGAAATATCGCAACATGGGCCAGACCTGCGTCTGCGCCAACCGCATCTATGCGCAGGACAAGATCTACGACGAGTTCGTCGACAAGCTGTCGAAGAAGGTCGCGGCGATGAAGATCGGCGACGGTACCGAGCAGGGCGTCACGCAGGGGCCGCTGATCAACATGGACGCTGTGTTGAAGGTCGAGAAGCACATCGCCGACGCGGTCAAGGGCGGCGCCAAGATCGTCACCGGCGGCAAGCGCCATGCGCTTGGCGGCAGCTTCTTCGAGCCGACCGTGCTCGCCAATGTCAAGCCCGACGCGCTGGTGGCGCATGAGGAGACCTTCGGTCCGCTGGCGCCGGTGTTCCGCTTCAAGGGCGAAGCCGACGTGATCGCGATGTGCAACAACTCGCCGTTCGGGCTGGCGTCCTATTTCTATTCGCGCGATCTCGGCCGGGTCTGGCGCGTCGCGGAGGCGCTGGAGTCGGGCATGGTCGGCGTCAACACCGGCCTGATCACGACCGAAGTCGCGCCGTTCGGCGGCGTCAAGGAATCGGGCCTCGGACGCGAAGGCTCGCATCACGGCATGGAAGAATATGTCGAGATCAAATACGTGATGATGGCGGGGGTGTAGCCCTCCACTCTATCGTCGCCCCCACGAAAGCGGGGGCCCATAACAGGCTTCAGGGTTGCGATGCGCTGGGGCCCCGGCTTCCGAACCACTTCGATCGGTGGCTATCGAGTTCCCGGCTCGCGCTTCGCTTGGCCGGGACGACAGTGGAGCGCACTACAAACTCTCCATGAACTGCTTCAGTCGCGGCGCCCATTTCGCCCAGTCGCGACCCGAGGCGGTGTGGCCGTAATCGCTGTCGAGCAGGAAATAATCGGCGTCGACGCCGGCCGCCTTCAGCGCCGCCATCACCCGTGGCGCGATCTCCGGCGGAAACAGTTTGTCGGTGCGCGACAGCACGTACAGCACCTTGGCCTTGATCTTGTGAAGCTCTGACGTGACGTCGAAGCCGCGGAGCGCGCGCGTCAAAATCAACAGCGAGTTGGCGTCGAAGCCGCGCGCCCATCGCGCGGCCTCCTCGCGGATCGCCGTCTCGATTTCGGCGGGATCGGACATCGTGTCGCGCAGGCGGGTCTCGATGCCGTAGGTCTTGAGCGTCGCGGAGCGGATCTGGACCAGGCTCTCCAGCACGCCGCCGTGGTCGTAGTAATCGCCGCCGTTCCAGTTCGGGTTCTTCGACAGCACGCCCATCAGGTTCGCCACATTGGCGTCGGAGCGTTCGGGCGGCAGCGCCGGCGCGGTCACGACGGCGGCGATGCCGCGCATCGCGTCGGGATAGTTCACCGCCCATTGAAACGCCTGGAAGCCGCCATAGGACGGACCGACGATCGCGACCATTTTGTCGATTCCCAAATGATCGAGCAAGGCGGCGCTGGGTGGCGACGATGTCGCTCACGGTGAGGCCGGGAAAGTGCGGCCCGTAGCGCTTGCCGGTCCTGGGATCGATGCTCGCGGCATTGGTCGAGCCGTAGGACGAGCCGAGCATGTTCGGGCAGATCGCGAAGTAGCGGTTGGTGTCCACAGCCTTGCCGGGACCGACGATCTCGTTCCAGGCGCCTTCGCCGGCAGAACTGGTCGGATCGATCATGTGCGGCCCGCTGGTGTTGCCGTGGGTGACCAGCACGACATTGTCGCGCTTCGGCGACAGCGTGCCCATCGTGCGGTAGGCGATGGTCACCTCCGGAAGAACCTCGCCGCTTTGCAAGCGGAAATCGCGGGTCCTGAAAGCAGTCGTTTCAGCGTCGGCAACCAGCGTCGTCATGTTCAACATCCCCTGTCGCGCAGGCTATCGCCGCAATACCGCGATCATGCGATTGGCGAATGACAGCCGCTCGGCCATCACGGAAACGAAATAGGTCAGAAGCTTCTGGCCGAGGATCGGTGTGTCGCGCTTGAGCGCGTCGAATTGCGGTTTGCTCAGCACATAGAGCACGCTTGCCACCTCGGCCTCGATGGTGGCGCTGCGCGGTGCCTGCGAGACCAGTCCCATCTCGCCGATGGTGGTGTAGCGGCCAAGGCTGCGTACCCGCGTCATGCCGCCGCCGGCATTGGCCGGAACCATGACGCCGACCCGGCCATCGAGGATGAAATGCATCGAACTGGCCTCGTCACCGGCGCGAACGATGGTCTCGCCGGCCTCGACCTCGAGCCGCTCGCAGCGCGCGATCAATTCCGCGGCATCCTCTTCGCTGCCGAGAATGCGGCTGAACCAGCCGCGCAGATCCGCTTCCTCCTGCGCGCGATCCTGATGCTGATTGATGATCTCGTTCTCGCACCATTCCAGCGCGTGATCGAGCTCGGGCACGATCGAGACGTCCTTGGTGATGAACTCGCTTGAGCGTAGCGCCTTTTCGGCCGGGGCCGGCAGATGCACCAGCACCAGGCGGATGCCGCGATCGGCCGCTACGCGCTTGATCTGCGCAAAGCTGTAGGCGGCCGACGAGTCGATGCCGGTCACGAGCTTGAAGTCGAACAGCAGGAAACGGCATTCCGGGTTTTCGGCGAGCAGCGACTTGACGTGCTGGTAGAGCTTGTTGGCCGAGCCGAAGAACAGATAGCTCTGCAGGTTGAGGCCCTGGATCTTGCCGCCATGTGCCGAGAGCACCGCGAGATCCTCGCGCGAGCGGTCGAGCGAGCTGCGATACTCGGAGCCATCGAAACTGAACTTGATGGAGTCGATGCGCGAGGCGCTGAGCGCGAAGGTGGTGCAGCCGATCACCACGCCGATCAGGATGCCGGCGATAAAGCCCCATTGCAGGATGATGACGATGATGGCGAGCAGCGACAGATATTCGGTGAGCGACAGCCGCCGGCGCGATTGTACGATCCAGCGATGCAGCGTGTCGGCGCCGAGATAGAGCAGCAAGCCGCCGAGCACGAATTTCGGCATGTAGCCGAGCAGGACCGGTGCGAACAGCAGCATGGAGGCGGCGATCGCGGCCGAGGTCAGGCCGGAGAGTCGGCCGGCTGCCGCCGGCACTGAAATTCAGCATGGTGCGGCTGACCGAGATGCAGCCGGTGTAGCCGCCGAACACGCCCGACAGCATGTTGGCGATGCCAGTGGTGTTCAGCTCGCGCTCGAGATTGGCCTCGCGATTCGACGCGACTTCGACGCCCGTGGTGTTGAACAGCGTGCTGGACGCGGTCACGAAGATCACGGCAATGATGTTGCCGGCAACTTCGGGCAGCGCGTACCAGGGATAATGCTCGATTTCGTGCGCGCTCCACGGCAGCATTGGCGAGATGTGCGGCGGCGGCTGGAAGGTCCAGCCGAGCGCTTGCGCGTCTGCCGTCGAAATCCCGGCGAGACGGAACGCGACATGTGCGGCCAGCGTACCGCCGATCAGGATCATGGGCAGGCCGAACGGCGTTCGGGAGCGGTGCCAGGTGAGATAAAGCACCAGTGCCATCGCGCCGGCTGCCGCGAGTTCGTAGAACGTCTGCATGTTCTCGAAATGGTCGAGGGTCGCAAACTGCAGCTTCATGCCGGTGACGACCCTGATCGAGCCGAGCAGGATCAGGCAGCCGGTGGCACCGAGGAAGCCGCCGACCACGGGATAGGGCACGTAGCGGATGGCCCGGCCCATCCGCGTCATCCCGAAGCCGCAGAGCACGAGCCCCGTCGCGAGGCTGGCGATGCCGAAGGTGATCAGCACGGGGCCCAGGATCGGCGCCGACGGATTGTGCGCAGCCATGTGCTCGACCAGCGAGGAGGCGAGAATGCCCGTCATCGCCGCGGTCGAGGTTTCCGGTCCGCCGATCGCGAACGGAAACGAGCTTCGCAGCGCCAGCACGGCGGCGAGGATCGCCGAGGTGATGAAGGTGGTGGCGACGCCATAGGAAAGGTAGGGCGATAACGGTCCGGCGAAGATCAGCAGCGCGTAGGACAGGCCGAAGGTAGCCGTCAGCACGCTCGCGGCCGCGCCGCCGAGAACGTCGTTGAGGGCGCTTTTGAAATGCGAGCTACTTTGAATGGATAAATCAACCACGCGCGAACGCCTCAAATTTCCAGCGCATGATCCGGAAAAGTGTGTAACGGTTTTCCGAAGAGATCATGCGCAAACGATCAACAAGTCGTAACCGACCGCGCCGCGCGCGAAAACAACATTTTCGTGACAGGGCTAATCCGTTCGTCGTTGGAGTGGGATACCCGGGACCTAGCCGGTCGCCCCGCCGTCGAAGGCACCGTGGCGGCCTTTACCCGAGGCAAAGCGGGTCGCGCCCGACAAGGTCTCACCGGAGGCGATCACCTCGAGGCCGCCGCGCATCTCGCTGGCGATGGCTTCTTCCTCGGACAAGTCCCATTGCCTCAGCGCTGACAGCCGGTCGGCACGCATGCAGGTTTGCGGAAAGCGCGCGATGTCCTTGGCCAGTGTAACCGCATGCGCGCGGGTCTCGCCCTTCGGAACCAGGCGGTTGGCGAGGCCCATGCGCAGCGCTTCCGGACCGCCGACCGGACGCCCGGTCAGGATCAGGTCGATCGCCTGGGAATGGCCGATCAGCCGCGGCAAGCGGATGGTGCCGAGATCGATCAGGGGCACGCCGAAGCGGCGGCAGTAGATGCCGAAGGTCGCATCTTCAGCCACCACGCGCATGTCGGCCCACAGCGCGAGTTCCATGCCGCCGGCGACCGCAAAGCCCTCGACCGCCGCGATCACGGGCTTCGATAGCCGCAAGCGGCTCGGGCCCATCGGCGCCATGCTGTTGTGGCCGCCGACCTCGCGCTTCTTCTCGCGATCGCCTTTTGCGACTGCCTTAAGATCGGCGCCCGCGCAAAAATATCCACCGGTCCCGGTGAACACGGCGACCGAGGCGTCGTTATCGGCATCGAAGGCGAGGAAGGTGTCATAGAGCTTGCGCGCGGTCGCGCCGTCGACGGCGTTGCGGCAATGCGGACGGTTGATGGAGACGATGGTGACGGGGCCATCGCGTTCGACCAGCACGGCATCGGGTTCGGACATGGGCTTTTCCTCCTGTTCTCGTCATTGCGAGCCAACGGGTCCGGCCCGCTTGGGCCGGCCCGATGATAAACTCCGCGAAGCAATCCAGACCTTCTTCGCGGGTCTAGCTTGGATTGCTTCGTTGCTACGCTCCTCGCAATGACGATGGTTAGATTTTCAACTCGCTTCCCGTCACGCGGCGATAGGCTTCGAGATAGCGCTTGCTCGTCGCAGCCACGACATGCGCGGGCAGCGGCGGTGCCGGCGCGTCGCCGTTCCAGCGGCCGGCGCGGCGCTCGCCGTCGAGATAGTCGCGCAACGGCTGCTTGTCGAAACTCGCCTGTGGCCGGCCGGGTTGATAGGCGTCGACCGCCCAGAAGCGCGAGGAGTCCGGCGTCATCACCTCGTCGATCAGGATGATCTTGCCATCCTTGTCGCGGCCGAATTCGAACTTGGTATCGGCGATGATGATGCCATGCGCGCGGCTGGACTTTTCGCCGAGCCCATAGATCGTGCGCGTCATCCGCTCCAGCGTGTCGGTCACCTCGTCGCCGACCGCCGCGCGCATCTTCGCGATCGTGATGTTCTCGTCATGCCCGGTCTCGGCCTTGGTCGCCGGACTGAAGATCGCAGGCTCGAGCTTGGCGCTTTCAGTCAACCCGGAGGCCAGCTTCTCGCCGGCCAGCGTCCCGCTGGCGGCATATTCCTTCCAGGCCGAACCCGAGATGTAGCCGCGGATCACGCATTCGATCGGAAACACGGACGTGCGCTTGCACAGCATGGCGCGGCCGAGGATGTCGGCGCGGTGCACCTTCAAGGCGGGCACCTCGCGAATGATCGCGTCGGCATCGGCCGAGACCATGTGATGCGGCACCGTGCCTTCGAGCTTGCGAAACCAGTAGGCGCTGATCTGCGTCAGCACCGCGCCTTTCATCGGAATCGTCTCGGCCATCACCACGTCGAACGCGCTGATGCGGTCGGTCGTGAGCAACAGCACGCGGTCGTCGCCGACGGCATAGATATCGCGGACCTTGCCGCGCCCAATTCTCGGCAGGGGCAAATCACTTGAACGTAGGGCAGTCATCGGCAAGGTCTTTCAGGAGCTATGGAGCAGGACAGCGGAGATAACCTACTCCGGCAGCGGAATGAACTCGTGCTCCTGTGGAACAGGGGCAAAACGCCCGGTTTTCCAGTCCTGCTTGGCCTGCTCGATCCGCTCCTTGCTGGAGGAGACGAAATTCCACCAGATGTGGCGCGGGCCTTCCAGCGCATCGCCGCCGAGGAACATCATCCGCGTCGGCCTGGTCGTCTTGACCGTAATCCGGTCGCCGGGCCGGAAGATCAGCAGCCGCGGTCCTTCGTAGCGCTCATGGGCTATCTCGACCTCGCCGTCGACCAGATAGATCGCGCGCTCTTCGTGATCGGGGTCGAGCGGCACGCTGACGCCGGCTTCCGCCGTCACCTCGGTGTAGAACCAGGGCGACACCATCTCGACCGGCGAGGCGATGCCGAACGAGGATCCTGCGATCACGCGTGCTGTAAAGCCGCGCTCCGAGATCATCGGCAGATCGCCCGCGGCATAATGCTGGAACGTCGGCGCGATCTCCTCCTTGCCCGCCGGCAGCGCGATCCAGCTCTGCAGGCCCAGCATGTGCGCGCCCTCGCGGCGCTGCAGATCCGGCGTACGCTCGGAATGCGCGATGCCGCGGCCCGCGGTCATCAGGTTCATCGCGCCCGGCGTGATCTCCTGGATGTTGCCCTCGCTGTCGCGGTGCATGATGCTGCCGTCGAACAGATAGGTCACGGTGGCAAGCCCGATATGCGGATGCGGCCGCACGTCCATGCCCTTGCCGGAGACGAACTGCACCGGCCCGAAATGATCGAAGAAGATGAAAGGGCCGACCATCTGCCGCTTGCCATGCGGCAGCGCGCGGCGCACGGCAAAGCCGTCGCCGAGGTCGCGGGTGCGTGGCACGATGATCAGTTCGAGCGCGTCACAGGTACGGGGATCTCCGAGTTCGGGATCGTTGGACGGAAGCCAGCTCATGTGGGTCCTCCATGTTTTGCAGCGAACCTAGCAGACAATGTAGGATGCGTCCCACGACGCTCGCCGCACAGGATGACAAAAACAATGATACCGCCACTGAAAGCAGGCGCCACGCTGCCGCAACCGGGCTGGCCGGGAGTCGAAACCGAGCGGCTGATCCTGCGGCGATGGCGCGCCGCCGATATCGCGGCGAACACGGCGATGCTCGGCGATCCCATCAGCGCGCGCTTCATCACGCCGGACCGCAAGCCCGTTACCGAGCCGATGGCGGGATGGCGCAACGCTGCCATCATGGCGGGCCATTGGGCGCTGTACGGTTTCGGGATGTTCGTGGTGGAGGAGAAAGCGAGCCGCACGTTCGTCGGCCGCGTCGGCCCGTTCTATCCGCCGGTCTGGCCGGGCTTCGAGGTCGGCTGGGGCATTGCGTCGGAGTTCCGCGGCAAGGGCTACGCCGTCGAGGCGGCACGCGCGTCGATCGACTGGTCGTTTGCGACCTTCCAACTCGACGAGATCGTCCACTGCATCGATCCCGAGAATGCCGCTTCACAAGCCGTGGCGCGGCGGCTCGGCGCCATCAACGAAGGCGGGACCATGCTGCTCAGTCACCCCGTCGATCTCTGGGTCACGCGTCGCAGCGCTTGGCCCGGATAGTGGATCGGTGACGTCCAAAGGTCGTTATTGCCGCCCCAGTTGCGTCGCTTTCGCGACGCGGTCGAACCGCTCCAGCGACAGGATCGCATCCGCGAGCAGATCGGCGCGGCCGTTCAGCACCGGGCGCGCCAAGGTCAAAAACTTCTGCTGCATGGCCGCGGCATCCGGGAACGAGTTCGGCTCGCCGGAGGGATCGGCGTAGATGCGCTCATGCACGCCGTCGTCGGTGGTGATCGAGACGCGCGCGCCGAAGGGGTGGGTGCGGCCGATCTCGAGGCGGTCGTCCTGCACCACATTGAACTTGTCGGCGAGCGCATCGACCGTCGCATCGCCGAGCCGCTCGTAATCGTCCCAGCCGAAGCGGCCCTGGTCGAGCGCGACCGCGCCGGTAAAGAACATCGAGAACTGGCCGCCGACGATCGAGGTCGGATGCCGCTTGGTGGCGGCGTCACCCGTGAGCGTGATGCCGTTGCGGTGCAGGCCGACCTCGACCTTCCGGATCTGGTCCGGCGTGAGGTTGTGCTCCCTGCGCATCGCAATGATCGCATCGAGCGCGGCATGGGTGTAGCGGCAGCTCGGATAGGGTTTGACGCCGATCTTCATGGTCTCGTAGGTCGATCCCAAACCCGCGACCGCCTTGTCGGGATGCGGATTGTCGCTGTAACCGACCAGCAGGCCGTGCTTGCCCTCGACCGATTCGGTCGAGCCGATGAAATCGTTGCGCGCCAGGGTCGCGGCGATCACGCCATTCATGGCGGCGGCGCCGACCTGATAGCGCTTGTTCCAGGCACCGTTGACCAGGAATTGCAGCGAGCCCGCCGCCTGGCTGCCGGAGACGCCGAAGGCGGCGACGATTTGTTGTTGCGACAGGCCGAACAGTTTGCTTGCGGCGGCCGCCGCGCCATAAGTGCCCGCGGTCGCGGTCGGATGGAAGCCGCGCGCATAATGCGAGGTCGGGTCGAGCGCATTGCCGAGCCGGCAGCAGACTTCGTAGCCCGCGACGATCGCGGTCAGCACGTCGCGCCCGGAGGCGCCGACGATTTCGCCGACCGCGAACGCAGCCGGCACCACCGGCGCGCTTGCGTGCAGCGAGGAGTCCGCGTGGGTGTCGTCGAAATCCAAGGAATGGCCGAGCGCGCCGTTGAGGAGTGCTGCGACCGCCGGCGTCCAGGTCTTGGTGTCGCCGAACACGGTGGCTTCGCCCTTGCCGTCCAGCGCCAGCGCCTCCAGCATCTTCAACAGCGAGGGGGTCGATTCCGCGTCGCGCCGTGCCCGGATCGCGCTGCCGAGGAAATCGAGGGTGAGCACCTTGGCGCGCTCCAGCACCTCCGGCGGAATGTCCTCGAACTTCAGATCGGCGACATAGCCGGCAAGGGTTTCGGTTTCATGGGCCATGGCGTTGCCTCGTGTGTTCTTTAGTTGATTTTAGGTACGGCTGCCGTGCCGTTCCGTCAACGTGCGTTCCTGCGGGTCAGTCCCCCAAAGGGTCATCAGGCCCCGGCTACGATCTGCCGCATCATGCTGCGTACGACCAGCTTGTGAAAGGGCATGATGAGGGTGAGATAGGCGCGTCCCAACAGGTTGTGCGTCCGCACCAGCGTCGTCGATGTGACCTGCCGGCGATCTGCAGCATTGTTGACATCGACCACGAGGCGAAAATCGAGATGATAGTCGTTGAAGCCGGCGACCAATCGTTCCGGAGTTTCGCTCACCACCGGAAACAGTCCGATGAGGCCGCCAGGGGCGGGCGCGCCTTCCCCTGACGTCTTGAGCCCGAAGGGCAACACCAGAATGTTGCGCAGGCGCAGCAGGGCGTCGATCCAGCGCGGCGGATGAAGCACCATCCTGACGCAGGCCTCGCGGGCGTCGATGTCGGTGTCGCCGATGTCGACGCGATAGGCGTCGATGAACTGCGCATCGGGAAGCAGCGCGCCGCAATCGGGATCGGGTGCAACTTCGTGGACCTTCATTGCCTCTCCAGTCCGGTGGCCAGCAAGCGAAAACGTATCACCAGCAGCGCAGCATAGACCAGCGTGCCTGCGGACAATCCGATCCAGACGCCGGGCGGGCCAAGGCTGGTATGGAAGGCGAGGACATAGGCCGTGCAGAACCCGACCAGCCAATAGCTGATCGCGGCGAACGCCAGCGGCACGCTGGTGTCCTTCAATCCGCGCAACGCGCCGGCCGCGATCGTCTGCAGGCCGTCGGTGATGAAGAAGGTCGCACCGATCAGCAGCAATTCGGCGGCAAGCGCGATCGTCGCATCGGCACGACCGGCATCCGTGCCCAGAAACAGCCGCGCAATGCCGAAGCGCGAGAATATGACGGCGACCGTCAGCACGGCAGTGAAGGCAATGCCGATCAGCATGGCGATCCAGCCTGCGCGACGCACGCCCAAGGGATCGCCGCGGCCGACGGCATGGCCGACGCGCACGGTCGCGGCCATGCTGATGCCGAAGGGGACCATGAACAGGATGGCAGTGACCTGCAACGCGATCTGGTGGGCAGCAAGCGCTGGGGTGGAGAGGCGCCCCATCAACAGCGCGGCGGCGGAAAACAATCCATATTCGAGCAGGAAGGAGATCGAGATCGGTGCGCCGAGCACGACGAGCTGCCGCATCAGGTTCCAGTCGATCCGCCAGAATTGCGTCAGCACGCGGTAGTCGATGAAGGGCGGCCGCCGCGTCGCAAACCAGAGACCGGCGACGAACGTGCCGAAATTTACGAGGCTGCTGGCGAGCCCGGTGCCGAAAATGCCGAGCTTCGGCAAGCCGAACTCGCCATACATCAACAGCCAGACCAGCAGCGCATTGGCAGGAATCGCGGCGAGCGTGATCCACAGCACCGGCTCAGGCCGGTTGACCGCGCCCATGAAGCCGCGGATCGCGATGAACCAGAGCGCCGGCGCAACGCCGAGAGCGAGCCCGAACAGATAGTCCTGCGCGAGATGCGCCGGACCTTGTGCCTGGCCGAGGCCGAGCAGGATCTGCTCGCCGCGCAGCGGAAACGCCATGATCGGCAGCGCGATCAGCAGTCCCGCCCACAGGCCGGAGCGCAGCGCGCGCCGCACCTGCCGCGCGCTTCCGGCGCCATAGGCCTGCGCGGCGAGCGGGGCCACCGCCGACATCAGCCCCATGCCGACGGTGAAGGCCATGAAATAGACCGTACCGGCCAGCGCCGCGGCCGCCAGCGCCTCGCCGCCGAGGCGGCCGATGAAGGCGAGGTCGGTCGTCATCATCGCGATCTGGCCGAGCTGCTGCGCCGCCATCGGCGTCGCCAGCCGCAGCGTCTCGATCAGTTCGGCCGCGAGACGGCCGCGCGGCGCTTCGTTCGCAGAGGTTTCGATCTTGTAGACGGTCATGGGGCGACAATAGCACCGCGCGTGGCGGAACGATGGTGGGGTAGGGGGAGAGTTTCCGGTTGTGCGGAGTAATCCTATTCGCGCTTCGCGCGTTTTATTCCATCGTCATTCCGGGGCGCGCCTCTTGGCGCGAGCCCGGAATGACGACGGAGTTGTGAGCGAGGCTACCGCTCCCGTGCCGGCAGGCGCGTGATCTTCGCACCCAGCGCGTTCAGCCGCTCCTCGATGCGCTCGTAGCCGCGCTCGATCTGGTCGGCATTGTTGATCGTGCTCTTGCCCTCGGCACAGACCGCGGCGAGCAGCATCGCCATGCCGGCGCGGATGTCGGGCGAGATCATCGAGGCGCCGCGCAGCTTGCTCGGTCCCGCCACGATGGCGCGGTGCGGGTCGCACAGCACGATGCGCGCGCCCATCGAGATCAGCTTGTCGACGAAGAACATCCGCGACTCGAACATCTTCTCGAACATCAGGATGACGCCCTCGCACTGGCTTGCGGTGACGATCGCAATCGACATCAAGTCGGCCGGGAAGGCCGGCCAGGGCTGGTCCTCAAGCTTCGGCACATGACCGCCGAAATCGTCCCTGATCTTCATGGTCTGGTCGGAGGAGACGATCAGATCGTCGCCGGCAACCTCGCAGACGATGCCGAGCCGCTCGAACCCCATGCGGATCGAGCGCAAATGCTCGATGCCGGCGCGCACGATGCGCAATGGCGAGCGCGTCACCGCGGCGAGCCCGATCAGGGAACCGACCTCGATATGGTCCGGTTGGATCGAATAACTGGCGGTGCCGAGCGTGGATTGTCCATGCACGATGATCGTATTGGTGCCGATGCCCTCGATGCGCGCGCCGAGCGCGACCAGGAAATTGGCGAGGTCCTGCACATGTGGCTCGGAGGCGGCGTTGCGCAAGTAAGTGGTGCCTTTCGCCGCCACCGCGGCGACCAGCGCGTTCTCGGTGGCGGTGACGCTGGGCTCGTCGAGGAAAACGTCGGCACCGCGCAGCTGCGTGGCGTGGAATTCCAGCCTGCCGGTGTCTTTGACGGTCGCGCCCAACTGTTCGAAAGCAAGGAAGTGGGTGTCGAGACGGCGTCGGCCGATCACGTCGCCGCCGGGCGGCGGCAGCGTCACCTCGCCGCAACGGGCGAGCAGGGGGCCGGCGAGCAGGATCGAGGCGCGGATACGCGCACACAGGTCGGGGTCGAGATCGGCGGCGCGAATTTCTTTTGCATGGATCGCGAGGCGGTTGCGGCCGCGCCACTCGGCTGACGCGCCGACCGAGCGGATCAATTCAACGAGCGTCTCGGTGTCGCGGATGCGCGGAACGTTTTCCAGCGTGACCGGCTGATCGGTGAGCAGCGCCGCCGCGATGATCGGCAGCGCGGCATTCTTGTTGCCTGACGGTTCGATGGCGCCACTGAGGCGGTGGCCGCCCTCAACAATGTATTGAATTGGCGGCATTCGTTACCTCGATCAGAACACGACAAAATCGAGTTGAGCCACTGCCGCCGCAAAACCCCACCCTCCCCTGGAGGGGGAGGGTCGGCTCACATTGAGCGGAGCGAAATGTGAGACGGGGTGGGGTGATCTCTCCACCCTGCATTGTTTGAATGGATAAACTGCCACCCCACCCCGGTCCTTATCTCGCTTTGCTCGATGGCGGACCGACCCTCCCCCTCCAGGGGAGGGTAAGCGAGCGGGCGGCCCGTACCATTACACGTCGACGTTGGCGCTCAGCGAGTTATCCTGAATGAATTCGCGCCGCGGCTCAACCACGTCGCCCATCAGTTTGGTGAAGATATCGTCGGCCTCGTCGACCTCCTTGACCTTCACCTGCAGCAGCGAGCGCCCCTCGGTGTCGAGCGTGGTCTCCCACAGCTGCTCGGCGTTCATCTCGCCGAGGCCTTTGTAGCGCTGCAGGGTCAATCCCTTGCGGCCGGCGTCGGTCACCGCCTCAAAGAGATCGACCGGCCCGTGGATCGGCGTCTCCGCGTCCTTGCGGCGGAGCAGGCCCGGCCGCGCATAGGCATCCTGCAGCTTCGGCGCGTAATCGTCGAGTTTTCGCGCGTCAACCGAGCCGAGCAGAGCGTGGTCGATGATCGCGGCATCCTTAACGCCGCGCACCGTGCGCTCGAACAGGAAGCCCTCGCCGTCCGTGAAGCCACCAACCCAGCCGCGCTCGACCTCGTCGGCCAGCGCATCGAGGCGTTTGGCGATGTAGTCGGCGGCGGCGGTCGCTTTCGCGGGATCGCCGAAGATCTCCCGACGCAGCACCCCGGCGATAGCAGCCTGCTCGACGGCCGTGCGGTTATAGCGGCTGTGCAAATTGCGCAGCACAGCGCGGATGCCGCGCGCGTCCTCCACCAGCGACAGCAGATCGCGGCCGGCGCGCTCTGCGCCGGACACCGGCTTGAACACGCATTCGTCGATACCGGTCGAGATCAAATAGTCCTCGAGCGCGCGCTCGTCCTTCAGGTATGTTTCGGACTTGCCGCGCGTCACCTTGTAGAGCGGCGGCTGCGCGATATAGAGGTAGCCGCGATCGATGATCTCGCGCATTTGCCGGTAGAAGAAGGTCAGGAGCAGCGTGCGGATGTGGGCGCCGTCGACGTCGGCGTCGGTCATCAGGATGATCTTGTGATAGCGCAGCTTGTCGATCGAGAAGTCGTCGCTGATGCCGGTGCCGAGCGCGGTGATCAGCGTTCCGATCTGCTCGCTTGAGAGCATTTTGTCCATGCGTACGCGCTCGACATTGAGGATCTTGCCGCGCAGCGGCAGGATCGCCTGGAATTCGCGGTTGCGGCCGCCCTTGGCGCTGCCGCCGGCGGAGTCGCCCTCGACGATGAACAGCTCGCTCTTGGCGGGGTCTTTTTCCTGGCAGTCGGCGAGCTTGCCGGGCAGCGAGGAGACGCTGAGTGGATTCTTGCGCGTCAGCTCGCGCGCTTTTCGCGCAGCCTCGCGGGCGGCGGCGGCCTGGATCACCTTGCCGACGATGATCTTGGCCTCGCCGGGATGCTCCTCGAACCAGGCCTGCAGCGCTTCGTTGATCACGTTCTCGACCACGGGGCGAACTTCGGACGAAACCAGCTTGTCCTTGGTCTGCGAAGAAAACTTCGGGTCCGGCACTTTCACCGAAAGCACCGCAGTCAAGCCTTCGCGGCAATCGTCGCCGGTGAGCTGGATCTTTTCCTTTTTCGCGTTGGCGTCGGCATAGCCGTTGACCTGGCGCGTCAGCGCGCCGCGGAAGCCGGCGAGATGGGTGCCGCCGTCGCGCTGCGGAATGTTGTTGGTGAAGCACAGCACGTTCTCGTGGTAGCTGTCGTTCCACCACAGCGCGGCCTCGACCCCGATGCCGTTGTTCTCCGAGCGCACCATGATCGGTGCCGGCACGATCGCCTTCTTGTTGCGGTCGAGATATTTGACGAATTCCTCGACGCCGCCGTCGTAGCGCATCTCCTCGCGCTTCTCGACCGGATGGCGCATGTCCGAGAGCACGATGTTGACGCCGGAATTGAGGAAGGCGAGCTCGCGCAGCCGGTGCTCGAGCGTGGCGAAATCATATTCGATGTTCTTGAAGGTCCCGGTCGAGGCCTGGAAGGTCACTTCCGTGCCGCGCTTGCCCGGGGCGTCGCCCACCACCTTCAGCGGCGCGACCGCATCGCCATGGGCGAACTCGATTGCGTGCTCCTTGTCGTCGCGCCAGATGCGAAGCTGCAGCTTGCTGGAAAGCGCGTTGACCACGGAAACACCGACGCCGTGCAGTCCGCCGGAGACCTTGTAGGAGTTCTGGTCGAATTTTCCGCCGGCATGAAGCTGGGTCATGATGACTTCGGCCGCCGAGACGCCTTCGCCCTTGTGGATGTCGACGGGGATGCCGCGGCCGTCATCGCGCACGGTCACTGAATTGTCGGCATTGAGCACGACTTCGACTCGCGTCGCGTAACCGGCGAGCGCCTCGTCGATCGCGTTGTCGACGACCTCGTAGACCATGTGATGCAGGCCGGAACCGTCATCGGTGTCGCCGATATACATGCCCGGCCGCTTGCGCACGGCGTCGAGGCCCTTGAGCACCCGGATCGATTCCGCGTCGTAGTCGCTGGGAATGGAATGATCGGTGTCGGCAACGGGTTGCCGGGCTGGTTCAGTCATGTGAGGCCTTTGAGGGATATCGGAATCAGGCTTGCGCGAAACGAGGAGCCGATCGGATCTATTTGTGCCATGAAAGCCACGCTGCGCCTAGCGCAAAGTAACCAATCATAAACTATTGAAGAAATGGTGCTTTTTGGCATTTTTTCAAGGCCGCACGAGGCCGATTCTCAGGCCTTGTAAAAGAGCGATTCGAGGCCGGTTCCAGCGCGCCGCCGAGGCCGAATCCGGCCTCTCGCAGCCTTTGAGAGAAGCGCGCATGGCAGTCTGAAAAAGACCTGCTAAAGGGAACGCCTCGCAGGGATTTCATGTCGCCGCCGCCTTCAGAACGCTACCGGCCGGATGTCGATGGCCTGCGCGCCGTCGCTGTCGTGCTGGTGGTGAACTTCCACGGCTTTCCCGACGCAATGCCGGGCGGGTTCATCGGCGTCGACATTTTCTTCGTCATCTCCGGGTTCCTGATCACCGGCATCATCGCGCGCGAACTCTCCGAGACGCGCTTCAGCCTGATCGCCTTCTACGTCCGGCGCATCCGGCGCATCTTCCCGGCGCTGATCGTGGTGCTCACTGCGGTGCTGGTGCTGGGCTGGCTCTGGATGCTGCCACGGGCTTATGCGCAACTGAGTTCCGACGTGTTCGCGAGCGCGGCGTTCGCCGCCAACATCGCGTTGATGCTGCAGTCCGGCTATTTCGACATCGAATCGGCGAAGAAGCCACTGTTGCATCTGTGGTCGCTCGGCATCGAGGAGCAGTTCTATCTCGCCTGGCCGCTGATCCTGATGCTGGCGACGCGCTGGCGGGTTCGCCTCCTCACCGTTGCGGGCGTCATCGCACTGGCGTCATTCGTCTTCAACGTCGTGCTGATCGGCCACGATCCCATCGCGACCTTCTATCTGCCTTTTACCCGCGCTTGGGAGCTGCTGGCAGGCGCGGTCCTCGCTTTGACGTGGGGCCGGATCGACCAATCCGAAACGGCGAGCAATTGGCGCGCGGCAGTCGGCGCCGCGCTGATCGTGCTGGCGGTCGCCGTGCTGAACGTGCATCGCGCCTTTCCCGGCTGGTGGGCGCTGCTGCCGATCGCGGGTAGCGCGCTGCTGCTGTCGGCGCCTGCCTCGCGGGTCAATCGGACGCTGCTGAGCTGGCCGCCGATGGTGTGGATCGGCCTGATCAGCT
This sequence comes from uncultured Alphaproteobacteria bacterium, assembly GCA_963821965.1. GTDB lineage: Bacteria > Pseudomonadota > Alphaproteobacteria > Rhizobiales > Xanthobacteraceae > Bradyrhizobium. The sequence goes on along the minus strand of CAWGFY010000010.1, from coordinate 142,846 downwards.
ATCCGCTTTATCTCTGGCACTGGCCGCTGCTGGTGTTCCCTGCGATCGTCAAGTTCGAGCCGCTGACCCTGGTCGATCGCGAGTTGGCCCTGCTCGCGAGTGCGGTACTGGCGTGGGGCACTTACCGGTTTGTCGAGGTGCCGCTGCGTTTCGGCGGACGGCGCGAACCCAAGGCCGTCGGCCTTGGCGCAGCGATGGCGGTCGTCGCGCTCGCCGGCGTGGTCGTTGCCGCCGGCCGTGGTTTCGAGTTTCGCCTGCCGGCGGAAATCCGCGCGATGGCCGATGTGCCGGAGGAGACCGCGCAGTGGCGGGTGAGCAGGTGTCTCATCGACGTCTCTCGCCAGACTGCATTTGCCGACGAATGCGTCGAGCGCAATCGCCGGCCGCTGCTGTTGCTATGGGGCGATTCCACCGCGGGTGCGCTGATGCCGGGCCTGTTCGAGGCGCAGCGGACACGCAATTTCGGCATTGCGCAGCTCACCGCGAGCTCCTGCGTGCCGATCCTCGATGTCGATATCGCGGTGACGCCGGGCTGCCGCGCCGACAACGATCGCGTGCTGGCGATGGCGATCCAGCTCAAGCCCGAAATTATCCTGCTGCACGGAACCTGGGAGAAGAACCTCGACCGCGTCGGGGCGACCTTGGCGACCCTGAAGCGACAGACATCCGCGCGCATCGTCGTGTTGGGACCGGGTGTGTATTGGCGGCGCGGCCTGCCGAACGAGGTGCTGCGCTATTACCTGCTGCATCACCAATTAATTCCGGCGCGCTCGAACGAAGCCGTACTGGCCCGAGGCATCGAGCGCGATCTGCGCGAAGCGGCCGGAGCGGAGGGCGCGGAGTTCATCTCCGCCGCGGACGTGCTGTGCAATGCGCAGGGTTGCCTGGCCCGGCTCGGAGAAGCCGCGAGCGACATCACCGCCAGCGATCAGGTGCACCTGACCGAGAAGGCGTCGGTGTTTCTGGTGCAGGGGATCATCGATCGGGTGCTCGGGTCGCGTGCGCCGCGGACAGGCGCTTCGCAATAGTTCGGTTTAACCGCGCTGCGTGACGCGGCCGTTCTCGACGTCGAAAATCTCGCCCGACGATTTCAATTCAGCAAAGGCCGCGGGATCGGCGCCTGACAGCCAGACCTGTGCGCTGAGTTTTGCCAGCTCGGCAAACAATGCGGTGCGGCGGTTCGGATCGAGATGCGCGACGACCTCGTCGAGCAGCAGCAGCGGCACAATGCCCGTGGTCTCGGCGACCAGCGCGGCATGTGCCAGCACCAGCCCGATCAACAGCGCCTTCTGCTCGCCGGTCGAGGCGTCGCGCGCCGGCACGGATTTCGGTGCATACACCACTTGCAGGTCGGTGAGATGCGGGCCATCGAGGGTGCGGCCCGCGGCGGCGTCGCGCACGCGGCTCTCGCGCAGGATTTTCCGGTAGCGGTCCTCGACCGCGGTCGCCGGCTCCGACAGCAGCGCATTCTCCATCCAGCCGTCGAGCGCGATCTCGGCGGATGGAAAGGCTGACGCCGCGCCGCGTGCGCGCAACATCACGGCGAGCTTTGCCGCGGTCTGCCCGCGCGTGGCGGCCACCGCGACGGCAAGCTCGGCAGTCTCGCGCTCGATCGCATCGCACCAATGGTCGTCGAAATTGCGCACTTCCAGCAGGCGGTTGCGCGAGCGCAACGAGCGCTCCAGCGCGGAGACGCGGCTCGAATGCTCGCTGTCGATGGCGAGCACCAGCCGGTCGAAAAAGCGCCGCCGCTCCGAGGCCGCGCCCATGAACAGGCCATCCATCGCCGGCGTCAGCCAGACCATGCGCAAATGATCGCCGAAGGCGGCCGCCGAGCCGACCGGCTCGCGGTCGATGCGGCAGCGGCGCGTGATGCTCTGCGCTTCGCCCTGCGGCGCCTCGATGCCGGTGCCGAGCGTGGCAAGCCCCAGCGCGCCCTCGACTTCGGCGGAGACCGCCCAGGAGCCGTCACCCTGATTGTCGGCGACATCTTCCAGCGTGGCGCGACGAAGCCCGCGCCCGGGCGAGAGAAAGGAGATCGCCTCTAGGCAATTGGTCTTGCCGGCGCCATTGGGACCGACGAGGGCGACCATGTCACCGCGCGTCTCCAGCCCCGCGGCGCGATAGTTGCGGAAATGCGTGAGGATGAGGCGATGAATGCGCGAGGGGGTCATTGTCGTTTGTCATCGCCGGGCTTGACCCGGCGATCCATCGTCCGCGTTAGCGGACGATTTCATCGTATAGATTGCGCCAATCGGGATTGTCGGCAACGATCAGATCGATCTTCCATTCGCGAGACCAGCGCTTGATGTTTTTCTCGCGCTGGAGTGGATGGATCGCCGGGTCAAGCCCGGCGATGACGAGGTTACTTGCCGAACTCATACCCGCATCGGCATCAGCACGTAGAGCGCGGTCTTGTTCTCTTTATCCTGCATCAAAGTCGGCGAGCCGGGGTCGGCGAGCCGCAACACCGCGACCTCGCCCTCGATCTGGCTGGCGATGTCGAGCAGATAGCGCGAGTTGAAACCGATATCGAGCGGGTCGGAGGCGTATTCGACCTCGAGCTCCTCGGTGGCGCTGCCGGAATCCGGATTGGTGACGGAGAGCACGAGCTTGCCGGCGGACAGCGCGAGCTTCACCGCGCGGCCGCGCTCGCTGGAGATGGTGGAGACGCGATCGACGGCGGCGGCGAAATCCTGCTTGTCGACGACGAGCTCCTTGTCGTTGTTCTGCGGAATGACGCGACCGTAGTCCGGGAAGGTGCCGTCGATCAGCTTCGAGGTCAGCACCACATTGCCGATGGTGAAGCGGATCTTGCCGCTCGACAGCTCGATCGCGACCTCGGCCTCGCTGTCCTCGATCAGCCGCTGCACCTCGCCGACCGTCTTGCGCGGCACGATCACGCCGGGCATGCCGGCCGCGCCCTTGGGCATCACGAGATCGATCTGCGCCAGACGATGTCCGTCGGTGGCAACGCCGCGCAAGATCTGCGCCTTGGCGCTGCCGGCGGTGTGCAGATAGATGCCGTTGAGATAGTAGCGCGTCTCTTCGGTCGAGATCGCAAACTGGGTGCGGTCGATCAGCCGTTTGACGTCGGCGGCCGGCAGCGTGAAGGAATGCGTCATGTCGCCGGCGGCAAGATCCGGGAAGTCGCTCTCGGGCAATGTCTGCAAGGTGAAGCGCGAGCGGCCGGCGCGGATCGCCAGCACCGAGCGATCGCCGTCGCCTTCGAGCACGATCTGCGAGCCGTCGGGCAGCTTGCGCACGATGTCGTAGAACATGTGCGCCGGAACCGTGGTCGAACCGCCAGTGCCGGTCTCGGCGGCGAGCGTCTCCGTCACCTCGAGATCGAGGTCGGTCGCCTTCAGCGCGAGCTGCGCGTTCTCGGCGCGCAGCAGCACATTGCCGAGGATCGGGATGGTGTTGCGCCGCTCGACCACGCGGTGCACGTGGCCCAGCGATTTCAGGAGTTGCGCGCGTTCGACGGTGACCTTCATTGCAATATCCGCCCGATCCAACATGTCCTGGGAATGCCGGGCATCCGCCGCGGCCGCTTGGCCCCTTGAAGCCCGCGAAGCCGGCTTTTGGGGGAGCGTAAGGTGGCGCGGAAAGGGCGCGGATTCAAGGGACCGGCGAGCCGTTTCCCCACGGTTTGGGACTTAACCTCCCCTTGAAAAGGGGAGGTCGGTTTGCCCGCTGGCGATGCGCAGCATCGTCCAGCAGCGCAAACCGGGAGGGGATCAGTTTCGAGCCGCCAAATACGACCCCCTCCCCAGCCCTCCGGGAGGGAGCAAAGCGGTGTTCCGGGCTTGAGCGGGAACTACTCCTGCAGTTGCCGCTTCAGCGACTCGACCTCTTCCGACAGCGCGGTGTCCTTGGCGACCAGCGCCTCGATCTTGCGCACGGCATGCAGCACGGTGGTGTGGTCGCGCCCGCCGAAGCGCCGGCCGATCTCGGGCAGGGAACGCAAGGTCAGCGTCTTCGCCAGATACATCGCGACCTGCCTGGGGCGGACCACGTTGGCGGTTCGCCGCGAGGACAACAGGTCGGACCGGCTGACGTTATATTGCCGCGCCACCACGCGCTGGATGTCCTCGATCTTGATCCGCTTCGGTTCCTGCGGCCGGATCAGGTCGCGCACCTCGCGCTCGGCCATCTCCAGCGTCACCGGCTGATTATTGAGTTTCGAATGCGCCAACAGCCGATTGATCGCGCCTTCGAGGTCGCGGCCGTTGTGGGTGATGGTGCGAGCGAGATAGTCGAGCACGGGGTCGGGCACGTCGAAGCTGGCGTGATGGACGCGGGCCGCGGCGACCCGCGACTTGAGAATGCCGAGCCTCAGCTCTTCGCCGAGCGAAGCCATCTCGACCACGAGGCCGCCGGCCAGCCGCGAGCGCACGCGGTCGTCGAGGCTTTCCAGATCGGACGGCGGACGGTCGGCCGCGATCACGACCTGACGGCCGGCGTCGATCAGCGCGTTCAGTGTATGGCAGAACTCGGCTTGCGTCGACTTGCCCTGCAGGAACTGCAGATCGTCGATCACGAGCACGTCGATGCCGCGCAGCGCGTCCTTGAAGGCGAGCGCAGTCTGGGTCTTCAGTGCGGCGACGAAGCCATACATGAATTTTTCCGCGGTGAGGTACAGCACCTTGCGCTCGCTGCCGGAATTGCCGGCCCAGGTCACCGCCTGCAACAGATGGGTCTTGCCGAGGCCGACGCCGGCATGGATGTAGAGCGGATTGAACATCACGGCATCGCCGCGGCGTCCCTCGGCGACCTGACGCGCGGCCGCGTGCGCCAGCGTGTTGGAGCGGCCGACCACGAAGCTTGCGAAGGTCAGGCGCGGATCGAGCGGCGAGCCGCCGAGCGCGTCATGACTGGCCGAGACCGGCGCAGTCGCGGTCGCGCGCAACTCGATCGCGCCGCGGCCATTGACCCCTTCGGGGCGGCGCGCATCGAGGGCAACCGGTGCCTCTTTCGCGGGCGCGGCGCAACGGACCGCGGAGCGCACGGCAAGATCGATCCGGTGCACTTCGGGCATCTCGGCCTGCCAGGCCGAAAGCACGCGCTCGGCATAATGCGCCTGGATCCAGCTCTTCAGGAAGCGCGTTGGCACCGAAAGCCGCACGCTTTCCTCCTGGACGCCCTCCAGATCCATGCGCGCGAACCAGCTCGTATAGACATCCTCGCCGACGCTCGAGCGCAGACGGCTTTTGACGCGCGACCAACGATCCTGTTCCGAATTTGTCATTGTGAGAAACTTTTCAAAACGAGTGAAAGTGACGTTTGGAATCGCCGTTGCAGGTTTCCTGCCACGACGCGACCTCGAGCGGACTTGCTCCGGACAAAGTTCGACCGTTCGGCGGAACGCCGCGATCAGCTCGACGATGTCAGGAGCGGAAGGTTTTCCGCGAGGTCAGCGCGTACTCGGATTTTCTGGACCACCCGTGGGCGGTCGAAAGCTCTGACGCACGGCTTCAAAAAGTGTCGGGCTCGAAAATGGCAACTGGCCAAGTACCGCAGCGTCTCCGTAAACCATTTGACCTCCCCGCCCTTGTCGCGATTGCTCGCGCCAAGTGTCATCCCTTGAATTGGTCCTTCAGCCGCGTCCGGTTGCCCCGATTACACCGCTGTACTCGTTCACTCGTACAACTTGCCCGTTCGAGCCTTGTCGCCTCCTTCACGCTTGCCGTCCCCTTGTCCGTTCTCTCTTGTTGTCATCTGCGAGGCGAACCTCGCTCGAGAGATTTGGACGCAGTTCCCCGTTACCCGTATTGCTACAGGTCTCGGTCCGACAATCGCCTGGAAAGCGTCGCCTACGCGCACACCGCCGCCGATTTGCACGTCCGCCCCGTGTCTAGAACCGCGCTGGTCAAAGATCGTGGGCGCCGCGAGCAATTAACGAATACACCATGTTGCGCAGACGGCAACGAAATTGATTCGAAAATTTTCGCGGCCACGACGGCGCGCGGCATGCCGCAACAAGGCCGATGTTCGCCGCGCAAATCCAACGCCCTGATTCATTTCGCTGATTCCACGCGCGCGGCGACTGTGACATTTTCGTCGAAATGGAAAATAAAAGTCACACCGCCTTCATGGAAGCCGGCAGCGCCGTCAATTTTTCCAAATGGTGCGTTTCGCTTTGCCGATAAGTCACGAGAGCGCCGCATATTTTTTTGCGCGCTGAAACAGGGTAACTCCTGCGGGCGACTTACAGTCGCTATTTCATCTTGGAGGCATGCCACAGCGCTTTCTCGCAACGTGCGCGAGGTTTCGGGTGCGGCAAAAGTGCACCTTGCGAGATGCACCGGTAGAACTACGGAAGTGAGCGAAAGTGTAACGCCGCTCGCGCGCGCCGCGCAAGGCATCGGCGAAAAGAAAAGCCCGGGCTAGTGCCGCCGATCTGAAGTCCCTGACACACTCGCTGAAAAATCGATTCAGGGACTTCAGATCGAAAGCGGCACTAAAATCATGGATTTGCTAGTGCCCATAACTTTCCAAAGTCCGCGAAAAGGTGTTGCGGCGATGGAGCGCGGACTTCGGAAAGTGGGCACTAGTGGTCCGATTCCAACATTCGCACGCCATTGCAGCGGGCACTTTTGCGAATGTTGGAATCTAAGGACCACTAGAAAACATTGATTCTAGTGGAGCTTTGGATTTGACGTTCGCTTACGAGTACTCGGCGGGGGCTGGCGAACGTCAAATCCGCTCCACTAGGTGGTCCACGAGGCCGGGCTTGATGATGAATTTCAATTTCGATCAGGTCGCGCGGCGCGCAACCAGACTTTCGAACTACTTCGCGAGCTTTGCGATCTGATGGCTGAGCCGCGACACCTTGCGGCTCGCATTGTTCTTGTGAACGATGTTGCGCTGCGCTGCGCGCATCAGCTCCGGCTCGGCGCGCGCCATCGCCTTCAGCGCCGCGTCACGATCGCCGCGCTGGATCGCTTCCTCGACAATGCGGACGGTGCCGCGCATCTCGGTGCGGCGCGACTTGTTGATCACGGTGCGGCGGGCAATCTTGCGTGTCGCCTTCTTGGCGGAAGTGGTATTGGCCATCGTCTCAAATTCCTTACGGGTGTCGCCTGTGTCTTGCTCGCGGATAGGCGCGTCGCCTGCTCGAGGGCGTGATCGACGCTGCCGGTGTTTCGGAACGTTCCTGCGGGCGCCGGTTGCCGGAGCCAATATGCTCGAGAAGGCTTCAGCTACGCCCAAAGAACAGCGGCGGCGGGATTGCACCCGCCGCCATCGGCGCCCTTATAGAGGCAGGGTGTTGGAGCGTCAACGCTTTCCGCCGTGATGCGAGGGGCCGAATGGCCGTCGCATAACACCGGTAAAGTACTGATGAGGTTGAATTTCCGCGGCCGCCCCGGTAGGGCTAATTCGGGGCTTCGAGTGCAAGGCGGGACAGGTGGCGCATGATCCGCGGTTTTTTCCGGCTAATCGGGGTGTTGCTGCTGGCCGGCGGATTCATCTTCATGGTCTATGACGGCGCGCGCTGGGTCGCCGACCAGAACCTGCGCTTCACCCGCTTCGGCCAGTTCTGGAACGACATCCATCAGACGAGCCAGCAGGCTTTCCGCACCTGGGTCGAGAGCAACGCGCCCTGGCTCTGGAACAGCGTCATCAAGGTGATCCTCGACCAGCCGGTGTTCGCGGTGATGGGCGTGCTCGGGATCGTGCTGATGATCCTGTTCCGGCCGCGCAAGCCGCTGATCGGCTACTCCCGGGATTAAGCCTTCGTAAGGTGCGGCAAGCCGCTGTAACGGGGGCTGCCTTATCAGGCGTAAACGCCTATATAATGGCGGCCAGTTCCCGCCCGGAGAAAATTCCATGCTGTTCATGCGCAAGTCCACCGCACTGCCGAGCGCTGCTGAGGCGCTGCCCGGCCGCGCGCAGCCGATCCCGACCGCGACCACCCATTTCGTCAACGGCCACAATCTGAAACCGCCCTATCCGCAAGGCCTCGAGCAGGCAGTGTTTGCGCTGGGTTGCTTCTGGGGCGCCGAGCGCAAGTTCTGGGAGCTTGGCGAAGGCATCTACACCACAGCGGTCGGCTATGCCGGCGGCCATACGCCGAATGCGACCTATGAAGAGGTTTGCTCGGGTCGCACCGGCCACACCGAAGTGGTGCTGGTCGTGTTCGATCCGAAGAAGATCTCCTACGATCGTCTCTTGAAGACGTTCTGGGAGAGCCACGACCCGACCCAAGGCATGCGCCAGGGCAACGACATCGGCACGCAGTATCGCAGCGCGATCTACACCTTCAGCGACGCGCAGCGCAAAGCCGTCGACGCCTCGAAGGCCGCCTATCAGAAGGCGCTGTCGGCGAGGGGTCTTGGCACCATCACCACCGAGATCGCGCCGTCGAACGCGTTCTATTTCGCCGAGGACTATCACCAGCAATACCTGGCCAAGAATCCGGCCGGCTATTGCGGGCTCGGCGGCACCGGCGTGTCCTGCCTGATCGGCGTCGGCGTCACCGCCTGATCACATCTCTCTGTTTTCGCGCGGTTCCTCTGCCTGCCCAAGCAGGGAGAGGACCGCCGAAAACCCTTTATTAACCATAAATGGTGCAAGACTTAGGCTGTCTCTGCTTTGAGGACAGCTCCAGTGCGGGTAGCTCGCGCGTCATTCCTGCCGATCATTGTCGCTACAGCTGCAATCGCCTTGTCGGGCTGCATGCAGACGACGTACCCGGCTGCCGTCGCTCCAACGTCTCTCGACACCATGGCCTATGGCGGGCCGGTGCCCGCAACCGCGCCGGTTGTCGTCGCCGACAACGGCGGCGGCGGCGCGATCTCCGCGCTGCGCAGGACGATGGCCTCGTCGCCGCGAACCTATGTCGCGCAAGTGCCGATGCCGGCGCCGGTGGTCTATGCCGCGCCCATGCCCGGTCCGGTCGTCGTCGCTCAGCCGGTGGCTTATGATAGCGCCTATCACCTCGATGCCGGCGACAAGCTGCGCGTCGTCGTCTACGGCCAGGAAGGCCTCACCAATACCTATGCGATCGACGCCGCCGGCTCGATCACCATGCCCTTGATCGGCGCGGTAGCCGCGCGCGGCCGCACGCCCGCGGGTCTCGCCGCCGAGATCACTGCAAAACTGCGCAACGGCTACATCCGGGATCCCTCGGTCGCGGTCGAGATCGAATCCTATCGGCCGTTCTTCATTCTCGGCGAGGTGCAGGCGCCCGGCCAGTATCCCTACGTGCCCAACATGACGGTGGAGAGCGCGGTCGCGATCGCCGGCGGTTTCACGCCGCGCGCCAAGCGCAACATGGTGACGGTCACGCATACCGACGCCGGCGGATCGGGGCGCTACGTCGTGCCGATGGGCACCTCGCTCAGCCCGGGCGACACGGTGTACGTCGGCGAACGCTGGTTCTGACCAATTCTCTCTCAACGTCATTCCGGGGCGCCGCGAAGCGGCGAGCCCGGAATCTCGAGATCCCGGGTTCGCGCTAAGGCGCGCCCCGGGATGACGCGCTTTCGCGCGTCACTGCCACATCCAGTTCTTGCCGTAGTCTTCCTTCCAGCCGGCCAGCCTGCCATTGCGGAATTGCAGGAACAGCCGGTCGTGATGGTTGATCAGCCCGCTGCCGCCGAGATTGCGGAGCGCGAGATAGATTTCGTTGCCGGGCGGGCCGGAGACATATTGCAGCGGCTGCTTCAGCGCCGCCGAGACCTGCTCGACGTCCATGCCAAACACCAGCGGACGGTGGTTCGACAGTTTGGCGTAAAACGGCGGGCGTCCGTCCAGCGTGGTGCCTTGCGCGCGCGCCTCGCCGCTCGAGAGAGCGATGGCCGCCGGCAGCAGTGCGAACGTCGTGAGATGCTTGATCATCATGCGAACCCCTATGCCGCCCTTGCTTTTGGCAAATCACAAGTGGTCCGATTCCAACATTCGCACGCCCTCGCGGCAAGCACTTTTGCGAATGTTGGAATCAAAGGACCACTTGAAATTATTGATTCTGGTGGAGCTTTGGATTTGACGTTCGCTTTCGGATGCGCGGTTGACATGGGAGCGAACGTCAAATCCGCTCCACCAGGAACGGCAACACCGCTTCGATGAAGGCCTGCGGCTGGTCGATATTGACGGCATGGCCGGCGGCGGGGATCACCACCTTCCGGGCGCCCGGAATTTTCGCCGCCATATAGTCGGACGCGGCAAGGAACGGCGTGTCGTCGGCGCCGACCACGACCAGCGACGGCACCTTGATCTCGGGCAGCACCTCGATCACCCGCGCATCGCGCTGGGTCAGCATGCCGCGCGCGGCGCGCGCCAGTCCGGTGGCGTCGCGATGGCTGGCGCTGGAGCGCTCGCGGCTCGCCGATTTCAAGACGTCCAGTCCTTCGCGGTCGAAGCGGTCCGCCGTATCCAGCGCGCGCTTGTTCCAGGCCTCGCGCGCGTCGTCCTTCTTGAAGCCGGGACCGGTGTCGATGATCAAGAGCGCCGAGACCCGCTCCGGATGGGCACGATAGAACGCCAGCGACATGTAGCCGCCGAGCGACAGCCCGCCGACGATGGCGCGCCGGGCGCCGACCGCATCCAGCACTGCGGCGATATCGCCGACGGTTGCGGCCTCGCTATAGGCCTTGGGATCGTGGGGATAGTCGGACTGGCCGTGGCCGCGCATGTCCCACAAGATCAGCTTATGATGGCGCGACAACGCCTCGACTTGGCCTGTCCACATCGCCGAGGTCGAGGAATAGCCGTGGGTCAGGATCAGCGGCGGCCCGTTGCCATGCACCTCGTAATGGATCTTGACCCCGTCGCGATCGATGTTCGGCATGCCGCGTCCCTGCTTGCGTATTGTCGCGCTTAGTTTAGCGCGATCCCTTTGGCGGTGTGAACCCGGCTTCGGAGCAAAGCAGTTCGACAAGTGAGTGAACGCGCGCATTCCGCAGAGCGGATTTATGCCGGCGCAGTTGCCGCAACGCACAACAGTGCAATTCGAAAAGTTATTCTCCTCGACCAATTCCAATTTGGATTGCCTCTCAACCGCGAGGCGATCATGCTGCGCGCCAACTGGCGCTGACCCGGTGGGCGACCAGCCACCCACAAAGTGAGATGCCGTCGTAAACGGCTTCATGCACCGGCAGGGGAAGAAGCAAATGGCTACTCTGAATATCAACGGACAGAGCAAGTCCGTCGATGCGGCGGGCGACACCCCGCTGCTCTGGGCCATCCGCGAGCAATTGCAGATGACCGGAACAAAATTCGGATGCGGCGCGGGCCTGTGCGGCGCCTGCACCGTTCACGTCAACGGCGAAGCGGTGCGGTCCTGCCAGACCTCGATCAGCGACGTCGCCGGCAAGAAGATCACCACCATCGAAGGCTTGAGCGCCAAGGGCGATCATCCCTTGCAGAAGGCCTGGGTCGCCGAGCAGGTGCCGCAATGCGGCTACTGCCAGTCCGGCCAGATCATGCAGGCCGCAAGCCTGCTGTCCAGGAACACCAATCCCACGAAGGAAGAGATCGTCGCGCACATGGACGGCAATCTCTGCCGCTGCATGACCTATTCGCGGATCACCAAGGCGATCATGCGCGCCGCGTCCGAAATGCGCACGGCGTCGGCCGTCGGCAACGAGCGGAGGGCCACATGAATAGCCACGTGAAAATGTCAGACGTCCACACCACCGATTTGTCCCGCCGCTCCTTCCTGGTCGGCACCGCGGCCGCTGGCCTCGCGCTCGGTTATTCCGGCGTTGCCGGCATCGACAGTGCGCTCGCCGCCGCACCCGCCAATTTCGATCCGAGCGTCTGGTACGCGATCGCCCCCGACGGGATCGTCACGGTGACCTGCGGCAAGGCCGACATGGGCCAGCACATCGCCTCCACCATGGCGCAGATCGTCTGCGAAGAGCTCGGCGCCAACTGGAAGGACATGCGGGTGCAGCTCGCATCCAACGATCCGAAGTTCAACGACCCCGTGCTGGGTGCGCAGATCACCGGCGGCAGCTGGTCGACCATGATGAACTTCGATGCGATGAGCCGCGCGGGCGCTGCGGGGCGGATCGCGTTGACCGAAGCCGCCGCCGCCTCAATGGGCGTGCCGGCGAGCGAGCTCGTGGTGCATGACGGCGTGATCTCGCATCCGAAGTCGAAGAAGTCGATGAGCTTTGCCGACATCGTCAAGAGCGGCAAGGCGACCAAGACCTTCACGCCGGACGAGCTCAAGGCGATCAAGCTGAAGACCGCCGATCAATACACCATGATCGGCGTCTCGGTGCCGCAGCTCGACATCCCCTCCAAGGTCAACGGCACGGCGAAATACGGCATCGACGTGATGCTGCCGGGCATGGCCTATGGCGCGGTCGTCACCCCGCCGGTGCGCTATGGCGCCACGGTGAAATCGGTCGACGACAGCGAGGCCAAGAAGGTGAAAGGCTTCATCAAGGCCGTCACCCTCGACGACAAGACCGCGACGACGACGGGTTGGGTGGTGGCGGTTGCCGACACCTATGCCAATGCAAAGAAGGCGGCCGGCGCCTTGAAGATCGCCTATGACGGCGGTCCGAACGCCAAGCTGTCCAGCGAGTCGCTGTTCACGGAAGCGAAGCGCCTGCAAGGGCTCGACGACTCCGGGCAGTTTTTCGTCAAGGACGGCGACACCAAGGCGGCGCTCGGCAGTGCGGCCAAGGTGATGGAGGCGGAGTACACCACCAACATCAACATCCACGCGCCGATGGAGCCGATGAACGCCACCGCGGAGTTCAAGGGCGACATCCTGCACATCTATTCCGGCAACCAGTTCGCGACGCGCTCCGGTGCGATCGCGGCGGGCGCCGCCGGGATCGATCCGAAGTTCGTGGTGATGCACCAGATGTGGCTGGGCGGCGGCTTCGGCCGGCGTCTCGACGCCGACATGATGGTGCCTGCGGTGCAGGCGGCGAAAGCCATCGGCAAGCCGGTGAAGGTGATCTACTCGCGCGAGAACGACATGACGATGGATTTCTCGCGGCCGCTCACCTACCAGAAAGTAAAAGCGGGCCTCGACGCCGACGGCCGGCTGATCGCGCTCGATCACGACGTGGTCTCGGCCTGGCCGACCCAGCGTTGGGGCATCCCCGACTTCCTGTCGCCCTCGGTCGACAAGAAGGGGCCGCTCGACGCCTTCACGGTCAACGGCGCGGACTTCTTCTACACCGTGCCGAACCACAATGTGCGCGCGATCAAGAACGAGATGGCGCACAACGCCACGCCGTCGGGACAGCTGCGGTCGGTGGCGCCGGGCTGGACCTTCTGGGCGGTCGAAAGCATGGTCGACGAGCTTGCGCATGCGTCCGGCAAAGACCCGGCGCAATACCGCATCGACATGCTGGACGGCAAAGGCGCCAATGCCGGCGGCGCGCAGCGGCTGCGCAACACGCTGCTGGCGGCGATGGGCATGGCCGGCTACGGCACCAAGCAACTCCCCAAGGGAGAAGGCATGGGCGTGGCCTGCGTGTCGTCGCAGGAGCGCGCGACCGCGAGCTGGACGGCGTGCGTCGCCCACGTCGCGGTGTCGCCGAGCGGCGAGGTCAAGGTGAAGAAGCTCACCGTCGCCACCGACGTCGGCACGCAAGTGCATCCCGACAACATCCGCGCCCAGGTCGAGGGTGCGGCGCTGTGGGGCATGTCGCTGGCGCTGTTCGAGAAGGCGACACTCAAGGACGGCGGTATCGAGCAGACCAACTTCGATACCTACACGCCGCTGCGCATGAGCCAGATGCCGGAGGTCGCGGTCAGCGTCATCGCCAATGGCGAGAAGGCGACCGGCGTCGGCGAGCCGGCGGTCACCGTGGTGGCGCCTGCGATCGGCAACGCCGTGTTCAATGCGGTGGGCGCGCGCGTGCGCTCGCTGCCGATCACGGCGGATGCGGTGAAGGCGGCGATGAAGGCGTAAGCTTCAGCTGACGCATGAGATGACAACGATCCGCCGGAGATTTTCTCCGGCGGATTTTTTGCGATCGCGGTACGTTGCGCAGGAAATGCTAAAATTTTAGCGATTGCAATTTTACCGACCGCGCTCAATCGCAATTGATCATGCCCGTTAAGCCGCGTGGAACGCCTTGTCGGCTAAGCAAGGCAAATCAAGTCTGACCGTGAGCGCAGAAAGTCATGACCGCCCTGGCCCAACAAGCCTCCCACGCCCCTTCCAAACGCCGGCTGCTGCTGGCGTCCGACCGCAGCGACCAGAGCAGCGAACTCGCCAACATCCTGAGCCGGGTCGGCGACGTCGAGACCATCACGACCTCGGATATTCCCACCGCTCCCAGAGAGGAAATCTCCGGTATCGTGGTCGACATCAACCTGCGCTCATCGGAGAGCGTGCAGCTGGTGCGCAACAGGCTCCGGTCAGACGCCTACAGCTCGATGCCGCGGCTGTTCGTGCTCGCCGAAGCGCTGCATCACGCCTCGATGCAGGCCTGGGCGCTCGGCGCCACCGACACCATCGCCCGGCCGCTCGAGCCCGGCGCCGTTCTGCAGCGCATCCGCGCCGCGTTTCCCGACACCGTCGGCTATGACGCCAGCGCGCGCGGCAAGGCGCTGAACCGCGGCATCGAAGCCGCTCATGAGGTGATTACGAAAATCTTCCGGCGCTTGCCGGCCGGCGAGCCCTTGAAGCTGGAAGACATCGCGCAGGCCGAGACAAGGATTCTCAAGGCGATCAAGCATTCCTCCCTGCGCGAGTGGCTGACCGCGGTCGGCTGCCACCATGAGTCAACCTTTCGCCACTGCCTGTTCGTGACAGGCTTTGCGGTGGCGTTCGCCCAGCACCTCGGCATGCGCGAGGACGACCAGCGCCGGCTGACCCGCGCCGCGCTGCTGCACGACGTCGGCAAGGCCTTCGTGCCGGTCGCGATCCTCGACAAGCAGGGCAAGTTGACCGAGGAGGAGGTTGCCGAAATCCGCTCGCATCCGCGCCGCGGCTATGATGCGCTGAAGGCGCAAGGCGGCTTCCCGCCGGAAATGCTCGACGTGGTGCTGCATCACCACGAGCTGCTCGACGGCAGCGGCTATCCCGACGCACTCGCCGGCTCGGAAATCTCCGACATCGTGCGGCTCACCACCATCGTCGACATCTATGCCGCGCTGGTGGAGAAGCGCGCCTACCGCATGCCGTTCACGCACGCCAAGGCATTCTCGATCATGGAAGGCATGGGCGGCAAGCTCGACCAGCAATTGCTGCAGGCGTTCCGTCCCGTCGCGTTCGGGTGTTATTGATTTCGCGACTGCTTCGCTCGTCATTGCGAGCGAAGCGACTACGTGACGAAGCAATCCAGCAATCTTCAGCGTGCGCATCCTGGATTGCTTCGCTTCGCTCGCAATGACGCTCCCACGATCACTTCGGCATTGGCGGCTCCAACCCCGCAAACGGCGGCGCGGCGTAGACCACATTGCCGCCGACCATGGTGAGCAGCGAGCGGATCTTGCCGACGTCTTTCACCGGCGCGGTCAAATAATCCGCCGAGAGTACCGCGAGGTCGGCATATTTGCCCGGCTCCAGCGTGCCGCGCTTGTCGTCGTCGTTGGCGGCATAGGCGGTGTTGCGCGTGTATATCTCCAGCGCCTGGCGCCGGCTTGGGGCTTCCGTGTCGTCGCGGGTCTTCACGCCGCCGATGGTGGTGCCGTCGAGATACCATTGCAGGGCGACAAAGGGATTGTACGACGACACCCGATGCGCGTCGGTGCCGCCGGTCACGGTCAGGCCGAGCTTCATCGCCGTGACGATGCGCGGCATCGCTTTCGCCGCGGCGGCGCCGACCTCCTTCTGCAGCCGCTCGCCGCCGAAATAGAGCCCGTCCTGCACGCCCCAGATCAGGCCGAGCGCCTGCATCCGCTTCAAGCTGGCCTCCGACACATTGTAGAGATGCAGCACGCTCCAGCGCAGATTGCGGATGGAGTAATCCTTGTTGATGTCCTCGACGACGTCGAGCAAGTCGTGGACGGTGCGGTCGGGATTCCAGTGCAGCTGGATGCTGTAGCCTTTCGACGCCGCCCAGCGCAGCATTTCCGCGAGCTTCGCCTTGCCGTCCGCTGTGATGTCGCCATCGGTCCAGTCGGCCCAGATCAGAATTTCGCCGGGGCCGTTGAAGTGCAGCATGTCGTCGCCGAAACCCTGGGGCAGGAGCTGGGTCAGGTTCTGCTGGTCGGCGAATTCGCTGCCGGGCTTCGGCGAGCACAGGTGATAGGCGACGCGCACCGTGAGCTGCCTGTCGTGCCAGAGCTTGAACACGGCCTGGTAGCTTGCCGGGTACATGCTGACGCCGCCGCCGTCATTGATACCGGTGATCCCGAGCGAGTTCATCTCGCGGAAGAATTTTTTGGAGCCCTCGACCTGCTGCTCGAAAGTCGGCTTCGGCAAATGATCGAAGATTTTGCCAAGCGCGGCGCCGCCGGCAACGATGATGCCGGTCGGCTTGCCGTCGCCGTCGAGTTCGACCTTGCTGCTCGGGATGACATCGGCGTCGCCGCGGATGTTGAGCTCGGCCATCGCCTTTGGGGTCAGCAGCAGCCAGTCATAGAGATGCTGGATATAGACGGGGTGATCGCCGGCGACATCCGCGACCTCCTGCGGCGTCGGGCGGCGCTTCTCGGCAAACTGCTCCTCGGTCCAGCCGCCGGCGACGATGATCCAGGAGCCGCGGCGCTTGCGTGTTCGCGGCATCGCGAATCCTGGCGAGCGCCGCCTTCAGTGAAGGCACGCCGATCCAGTTCACCTCGGTGCCGAAGGTAGCCGCGGCGCGGATGCCGTGGATATGGCCGTCGGTCAGACCGGGGATCACGGTGCGGCCGCCGAGATCGATTTGCCTGGCGCCCTTGTCGGCGAGCCTTTTCATCTCGGCCGAGGTACCGGTCGCGAGCACCCGGCCGTGGGCGATCGCGATCGCCTCGCGTACGGAGAAATCCTTGTCCACGGTGACGATTTTGCCGTTGTAGAGCACGGTATCGGCGGTCTCGGCCGAGGCTGCGGTCGCGGCGAGCAGGAAGAAGCTCAGGATCGCGGGGAGGGTGGGACGCATTTTATTGTCCTTCGTGTTTCATCAGGCCTTCACGCCAGCAGCTTCCGCAGCTCGGCCTTGGCGACCTTCTCCAGCGTCGAGCGCGGCATCTCGTCGACGAATCGGATCTCGCGCGGCACCTTGAAATCCGCGAGTCCCTTGCAGCAGGCGGCCATGACATTGTCGTGCAGATCGTTGGGCAGATCAGCGACACCTGCCTGCGGGATGATGAAGGCAACCGGCACCTCATCCAGCATCGGATGCGGCTTGCCGACCACGGCGGTCTCGCGCACGCCGGGCACCACCGCAATCACCTGCTCGATCTCGGAGGCCGCGACATTCTCGGCGCCGACCTTCAGCATGTCCTTGGCGCGGTCGGAGAACTTGATGTAGCCGCGATCGAGCAAGGCGACGCGGTCGCCGGTCAGGAAATAGCCGTGCTCGTCGAAGCTTTCGCGCGTGGCCTTTTCGTTGTGCAGATATTCCGCGAACAATGACAGGCCGGGCACGCCCTTGATCGAGAGATTGCCGGTGTCGCCGACCTGTGTCGGCCGCCCGTCGTCGTCGATGATGCGGATCGCATATTCCGCGGCGGCGCGTCCGATCGACATCGGCGTATTGGGCTGGTCGACCTCGCCGATGATGCCGTGGGTGATGGTCTCGGTCATGCCCCACCAGCCGATGATCTTGACGCCGAACACGGCAAAGGGCGGCGGGTCATTCACCGCCGTGCCCCACAGCCGGAATTTGTGGTTCTTTGGAATCTCGCGCTCGAGCAGCGCCTTCATGCAGAAGGGGATGGTCGAAGTCCATGTGCAGCCGTGCTCCAGCGCGACGGGCCAGAAGCGGCTCGCCGAGAAGCGCGGCTGGATCACGCAGGTCGCCCCGACCCAGAGGCTCGCCAGCATCGAATAGGCCAGCGCATTGGTATGGAACAGCGGCAGATAGGTCTGGTGCACGTCGCCTTCGTGCAGGTCCTGATGCGCGGCATTGACCTTGGCGCCCCACAGCGCGTTGGCGTGGGTCCACAGCACCGCCTTCGGCCGCGACGTGGTGCCGGAGGTGTATTGCACGCTGCAAGGGGCCAACGGGTCGGTGGGGCGGCGCGGCCGGTCGGTGGAATCGGCGAACAAGGATTCGAAGCTGTCACTGCGGGCGACGTTTGCGGGCACCCCGGCGTCATGCGCGATCACGGCAATCCAGCGCAGGTCTTTGCAATTGGCCGCGACCAGTTCGGCATAGTCGGGTTGCGTGATCGCGGCGACGGCGCCGCAATGGCCGGCAAAATATTCCATCTCGGCCGCCGCCGAGCGCGTGTTGGTGGTGACCGCGATCGCGCCGATCTCGACACAGGCAAACCAGGCGAGCATCGCCTCGATGCAATTGTCGAGATGGATCAGGACATAGTCGCCTTGACTGATGCCGCGCTTGACGAGGCCCGCGGCCAACGCGCCGACGCGTTCGTGGAATTCGCCGTAAGACCATTTGCGTGCCGGCGCGTCGAACGGCGCCCAGATCAGGAAGGGATGATCCCGGCGCACCTCGGCGCGCATGGCGAGCAGCCAGGGCACGTCGAGTCCCGCGAACGGTCCGACGATGCCCGGCGCCTGCGATGGCCTCATGATATCCTCCCGCGCGGCCTTTAACTTGATCGGCCGGCCGCTTTTCTTGATTGCCTTTGTGCCACCGGACGCGGCTTTGGGCAAATTGGCTGCGACCGCGCCGACACCTATTGCTGGCGAGAAAATAGCTATGTTCGTCATGGCCGGGCTTGACCCGGCCATCCACGTCTTTCTTTCCGGTGGCACTAAAGACGTGGATGCCCGGCTTAAAGCCGGGCATGACGAGTGAGAATGCGGCGTGCGCTCGTGTCCTACGATTTCTCGTACGACGAAATCTCGATCAAACTGCCGTCGGGATCCCGGCAATAGACCGAAAGAATGGTCCCGCGTGCGCCCTGCTTCCTGGACGGGCCTTCCTCGATCGCGACGCCGTTCGTCCTGAGATGCGCGACCACCTCGTCCGGCGTGCTCGACGTGAGGAAGCAGAGATCGTCGCTGCCGGCGGCCTCATGATCGGCGGTGAACCACTCGACCTTGTCGGCGTCCTTCGGCCGCACATTGATCTTCTGGTTGCCGAATACAAGCGAAGTCCGCTTGCTCTTGCCCGCGCCGGGATCGAACACCCTGATCTCCATGCCGAGGATTTTGGCGTACCATTCGGCGGAGCGCACGACGTCGTTGACGTTGATCACGAGATGGTCGAGCGCGTTCACCTTGACCGGCATGGCCTGATCCTTTCGTCGCAGCGGCTCTGCGTTTGGCTCTCTTGCACGCTGCGCTTGGCTTGTTACAACGCGCCCCGCCATAACTTCAAGAACAAGCAAGAACTGGAGATATTGCAATGATTTCACGCCGCGCCGCATTGGGCCTCGTTGCCACGGGTATTCCGGCCCTGCTGTTGTCGCGCAGCGCAGGCGCCGCCGATTACCCGACGCGCCCGATCCGCTTCCTGGTCGGCTATCCCCCGGGCGGCGCCACGGACATCATCGCGCGGCTGATCGGTCAGCGCCTGTCGGAAAAGCTCGGCCAGCAATTCGTGGTCGAGAACAAGCCGGGCGCCGGCAACAACATCGCGACCGAGGCCGCGGTGAATGCCGAGCCCGACGGCTACACCGTGCTGCTGGTCAACCCCGCGAACTACATCAACACCTCGGTCTACGCCAATCTCAAATTCAACTTCGTCACCGACATCGCGCCGGTCGCCTGCTTCAACCGCGTGCCGAACGTGATGACGGTCAACAAGGAGGTGCCGGCCAACAACGTTGCCGAGTTCATCGCCTATGCCAAGGCCAATCCCGGCAAGATCAACATGGCCTCGTCCGGCAACGGCACCTCGGTGCATCTGTCCGGCGAGATGTTCATGGCGATGACCGGCGTGAAGATGCAGCACGTGCCCTATCGCGGTGCCGCGCCCGCGGTCACCGACCTGCTCGGCGGCCAGGTGCAGGTGATCTTCGACAACATGCCCTCGATCATCCAGCACATCCGCGGCGGCGCAGTGCGCGCGCTCGGCGTCACCACGACGCAGCGCTCGCCGCAGCTTCCCGACGTACAGGCGATATCGGAGACCGTCCCGGGCTATGAGGCGAGCGCGCTGTTCGGCATGGGCGCGCCTGCGAAAACGCCGAAGGACATCATCGGCAAGCTCAACAGCGAGATCAACGCGATCCTGGCCGAGCCCGACATGACCAAGCGGCTGGTGGAACTCGGGGGCGCGCCGACCATCCAGACGCCTGAAGCGTTCGGCGACCAGATCAAGGCCGAGACCGACAAGTGGAAGAAGGTCGTCGACTTCGCCGGCATCAAGGTCGAGTGACGTTTTGTGAACTTCTGAACCAGACGGCGCGTTGTCTCGACTAACGCGAGACAGCGCACGCTTTGCGCGAAGGAGATCACGATGCGTAAATTCCTACTCACGATGTTGGCCCTGAGCGCGGTCGGTTTGGCCACGCTCGCGACATCGGCCCCCGCCGCCGCCTACGACTATCCCTGGTGCGTGCAGGGCAGGGGTGTCGGGATTCCCGGCGACTGCTCCTATCAGACCTACGCCCAGTGCGAGGCGTCGGCCTCGGGCCGCGGCCTCTATTGCAACAGCAATCCGCGCGCCGCGCTCAACCGCATGCCGCAGCGCCGCGCTCCCCGCGGCTATTACGACTACTGAGAATTTTTCCGGACCCGTTCCCCACGGGTCCGAATTTCTCGAGCCACCCAGCTTGACAGCGTTTCGTTTGCGCTTATACTAAACCATATGGTTAAGTATCAGGACGCGGTCCTCGACCGCACCTTTGCAGCACTTGCGGACCCAACCCGCCGGGCGCTTTTGGCCCGGCTGGAGGGGCGCGACACGATCTCGGTCAGCGAGCTCGCGCAGCCCCTCGACATGTCGCTGCCCGCGGTCATGAAGCATCTCGACGTGCTCTCCGATGCCGGCCTGGTCGCGCGCGAAAAGACCGGCCGCGTGGTGGCCTGCCGCCTGACCGCGAAACCGATGGAGCAGGCGATGGAATGGCTCAATCGCTACCAGCGCTTCTGGTCCGACAATCTCGACCGCCTTGCCGCCTTTGTAGAGGAGGACACCACATGGCCCAAACATCAGCCGCAACCAGTCTCGACGCGCGGCCAAGCCTCACGCTCACGCGCCGGCTCCGCGCCAGGCCGGAAAAAGTCTACGCCGCGTGGGCCGACCCGCTGAACCTGGTGCAATGGTTCGCGCAGACGCAGGCCAAGCCCGGTTCGATGCGCGCTGAACTCGACGTTCGCGTCGGCGGCCGTTACCGCATCAGCTGGTCCGACGAGAAGGGCGAATATTTCGAAGTCGGCGGCGTCTATCGCGAGGTGGTGCCGAACGAGCGGCTCAAATTCACATGGGCCTGGCATTCGACGCCGGAGCGGGAGTCGCTGGTGACGGTGCAGCTCAAGCCCGATGCCGTCGGCACGCTCTTGACCTTCCATCACGAACAGTTCGCCGACGAGACCGCCCGCGACAATCACAAGCGCGGCTGGAGCACGTTCTTCGACGTGCTGGAAACATTCGTCGCCTAGTGCCCACTTTCCGAAGTTCGTGATCCATTGCCGCAACCACTTTCACGAACTTCGGAAAGTCATGGGCACTAGCAAACTTATGATTCTAGTGCCGCTTTCGATCTGAAGTCCCTGGGGCAAACTCGCGGCAAACGGTGCAGGGACTTCAGATCGGCGGCACTAGTAAGGAGGAGCATCCCATGCAACCGCACAAGATCGTATCCCGGCAGCAGTGGATCGAGGCGCGCAAGGCGCTGATGGCGCGCGAGAAGGAGCTGACGCAAGCCCGCGACGCACTGAGCGAGCAGCGGCGGAATTTGCCCTGGGTCGAGGTCGACAAGAATTATGTGTTCGACGGGCCGTCCGGCAAGCTCACGCTCGCCGACCTGTTCAAGGGCCGGCCGCAGCTCGTGGTGCAGCATGTGATGTTCGCGCCCGAATGGGACGCCGCCTGCAAGAGCTGCTCGTTCTGGGCCGATGGTTTCGAGCGCATGGTGCCGCACCTCGCCGCGCGTGACACCACCATGGCCGCGGTTTCGCGCGCGCCGGTCGCCAAGCTCGAGGCGTTCAAGAAGCGGATGGGCTGGACCTTCGACTGGGTGTCGTCCGGCAACAACGACTTCAACAGCGATTACGGCGTGACGTTCACCCGGCAGCAGATCGAGGCGGGAAAGCCGATGTACAATTTCGGCACCACGCCGTTCTATGGCGAGGAGTTGCCCGGCATCAGCGTGTTCTATCGCGACGGAGGCGGCGCGGTGTTCCACACCTATTCGACCTTCGCCCGCGGCCTCGACATGATGAACGCCGCCTACCACTATCTCGACCTGACGCCGCTCGGCCGTCACGAGGACGGCTTGCCCTATCCGATGGATTGGGTGCGACTGCGCGATCAGTATCAGCCGGATGCCGCGAAGGCGGCGAGTTGTCATGGGTGATTGAGCCAAGGAGGCGGCCTGATCCCTCCCCCCGCGAGCGTAGCGAGTGGTGGGGAGGGTGCCGAGCGAAGCGAGGCGGGTGGGGGGATCCTCCATGCGCCCGGCGCGAGTTGAATGCCCCCCACCCGTCTCATCGTTCGCTCGCGCTCACGATGAGCCACCCTCCCAACCGCTTCGCGGGGGGAGGGATAAGAGAGCGGCCGTAGGCTACCTTTTCGCGCTGGCGACAGGTTCGGTGGCCGTGCAGGTGATCAACAGCGTCCAGGCGCGCGCCGCATCGGCGATCTCCGAGGTCTTGAGCTCGGCGCCGGGAGCTGATGTCTCGTAGGCGACGACGCTGTTGTCGAGGAAATCCCGGATCGCGCCCGGCTTGATCGCGAAGTTGATGTTCTCGGGGATGGCGCCGGTGGCGCGCAGAACGCCGATCGCGTTGATTTTCTCGGACACGATCCCAACGACATGGCCACTGCTGTCGATCAGCGGTCCACCGCTGTTGCCGGGCTGCACGGGCGCGCTGATCTGGAGGTAGCGCGAGTCGTTCTTGATGCCGCTCAGCGAGCTGACGATGCCGGTGGTGACCGTGAAGTCCGAGCTCAGCAGGCCGTGAAAAGGAAAGCCGATCGCGGTCACGCCGTCGCCTGACCGGATCGAGCGGTCGCGGATCTTCGCAAAACTCTTGAAAATGTCCGCCGGGCCCTGCAGCAGCGCCATGTCGTTTGCGGGATCCTTCGACACCACGCGCAGCACGGCCGTCGCGCCGCCGGTCAGATTGCCCTTGATGTCGCTGATACACCCGTCGATCACATGATGGTTGGTGATGATGTGACCGGTGGCGTCAATGACGAAGCCGGTGCCGTTGGCGTTGCCGGTCCTGCCGGGCTTCGGTGGTCCACCCCCCGCATCGTTGGCGGCGACCTGCCTCGGAACGGTGAAGTCGGATGCCGCCACCGCATCCAGCCCCTTCTGCTTGACCTTGCTGACGCAGTCGCCAAGCATCGCGATCAGCGGCGCGGTCGAGACCAGGTTGAACTGCAGAGTCGTCCGTCCGGACACGGCGACCATCAGGCTCGCCTTCTGGAAGCTGCGGGCGACGTTCGGCGGCAGGATCGCGGTCGCCATCGAATTGGAGTTCGCGGTTGCGAACAGCTTTGCCTGCTCCTGGCCGTCGAACACGACATCGATCGGGACCGTGCCGCCCTTGTTGAGATGGAAGTTGGGACTGGCAAAGCCGAGCAGCCAGCCATTTCGGACATTCTGCCCGACCACGAGCGTCACGCCGCTGCCGAACGTCGAGCTCGCCGCGCAGTGCGAGAAGTTGCCGGCGTTGTCGCTGAAGGCGCCGCCCTTCCAGGTGCCGACGCTGATATTGCCGAACGGTCCGCCGGCATGTGCGGTCGAGACGACCGCGGCCTGCAACAGGCACGAAACAAGCAACGCCTTACGCATACCCCAACCCTCCCCCAGCCAGGCTAGTGGTCCGATTCCAACATTCGCATCCCATTGCAGCGGGCACTCTTGCGAATGTTGGAATCAAAGGACCACTAGAAAATATTGATTCTAGTGGAGCTTTGGATTTGACGTTCGCTTACGGGCGCGCGGCCGGCAGGGTAGCGAACGTCAAATCCGCTCCACTAGCGCATTTTATGTGGATGCCAGGGAAAAAGGCAACCGGGAGTGGTTCCTCCCGTGGGACCGTTGGGCCTCTTGCATTTGCTTTGCAGCCCGGTATACTTTGTATCGCAAAGTGAATTGCGGGTTGGGGACAACTGGACGTGCAGACCGAAGAGATGCGCGATCTCGACAAGGCGCTGGCCGATATCATCGCCATCCGCAGCCAGCTCGCGGCCGGCACCGCATTCCGCGGCTATGGCCCGGCGACGATCGCCGCAACTAGCGGCGTCGCGCTCGTCACGGCGATCCTGCAACATTTTCTCCTTTCAGACCCCACCGCAAATCCGCTGATCTTCCTGTTCGGCTGGGCGGCGGCCGCGGCTGCTCTCCGCCGCCATGATCTGGATCGAGATGCTGGCGCGCACGCGGCGGCATCATTCCGGTCTTGCCGACGCCATGATCCATCAGGCGGTCGAGCAGTTCCTGCCTGCCGGCATTGCCGGCGTGTTGCTCGCGGTGATGCTGTGGAAGTTCGCGCCCGAGACGCTGTGGATGCTGCCTGGCCTCTGGCAGATCCTGGTCTCACTCGGCATGTTCGCATCCGTCCGCTCGCTGCCGCGCACGGTGGCTTTCGCCGGCGCCTGGTATTTCATCGCGGGCTTTGTCGTGCTGGTCATTGCAAGCCACAGCCACGCGCTGTCGCCGTGGACCATGGGCCTGCCGTTCGTGATCGGCCAGCTCCTGATGGCGACCATCATCCATTTTGCGTCCGGAGAGAGCGATGCCGAAGAGTGAAACGACGAGTGCGCCATTCTCCTATGACGGGCTCGACCGCGTGATCCACGAGAAGGCGCGGTTGGGACTTCTGACCTCGCTGATGGCGCATCCCAAGGGGCTCGCCTTTGCCGATCTCAAGCAGCTCTGCGGCCTGACCGACGGCAATCTCTCGAGGCATCTGCAGGTGCTGCAGGAGGCGGGCCTCGTCGAGGTCACCAAGGGCTATGAAGGCAACCGGCCGCACACCTCCTGCCGCCTGACCCGGACCGGTCGCCGCCGCTTCCTCGACTATCTCGCCGTGCTGGAGCGCCTCGTGCGCGACGCCGCCACGGCCGCCGGCAAGGAAGGCGCGCCGCTCGCGCGCCTCGGCATCCTCGCGACCTGATCTTTTTTTGCCCCCCTTTTTTACCCCGGAGCTTTGTCATGCAAAGTCCTCTCTCGCCCCAACCGGCGCCCGCCGGCGCCCGGCTGCATGTCGGCATCATCATGGACGGCAACGGACGCTGGGCGACCCGGCGCGGCCTGTCGCGCCTGCGCGGCCACGAGGCCGGCGTCGAGGCGATCCGCCGGGTGGTCGAGGCAGCGCCGGATCAGGGCGTCGGCACGCTGACGCTCTATGCCTTCTCCACCGACAATTGGCGGCGGCCGAAGACGGAAGTCTCAGGCCTGATGGGGCTATTGCGTTTCTATCTCGCCAATGAGGTGCAGAGCCTGATCAAGAACGGCGTGCGGCTTTCGGTGATCGGCCGGCGCGACCGCCTGCCTGACGGCATTGCCGCGGGAATCGCGCGCGCGGAGGAGGCGACCTCGCGCGGTGAGACGCTTCATCTGCGTATCGCGGTCGATTATTCCTCGCGCGACGCCATCCTCAATGCCGCGGCAAGGCTCGCCGGCATCACCGCGCCCAGCCGCGAGCTGTTCTCGCAACTCGTCACCGGCGAAGCAGGGTTGCGCGACGTCGACCTGATCATCCGCACCAGCGGCGAGAAGCGGCTATCCGATTTCCTGCTGTGGGAAGGCGCCTATGCCGAGTTGCACTTCACCGAGCGGATGTGGCCGGAGTTCGGGCCTGCCGACTTGGCCGATGCGCTTGCCGCCTTCCATCGCCGTGAGCGCCGCTTCGGCGGGCTGGCCTCGCTGCCGATGGAGCCGGCGCCGAGTCTTTAAGCCGCCAAGCTGCGGCCACCGACTTGAGCTCCCCGCTGGGGGAGAGGTGAACCGGGCCGCGCGGAAGTCGGCTACGGCTCCTTCGAATCCATCAGCACGAACAGGATGCGGCACGGCTGCGTGCCGTGATTGACCCAGCCGTGATTGGTCGCCTGCTGCACGATGACGTCGCCGGACTTCAGATGCACGCTGGTGTCGTCGAGCATCATGTCGATCTCGCCGGACAGGATGATGACGTAGTCGAGGCTGCGGGTACGATGCATCAGCGGATGCTTGACGGGAATCCCGCGCGCCGGCGCATTGGCGATGCCGCGCATGAGCATCTCCGGCGGCAGCTTGGCTTCAGTCGCGGCATCGAGCGGCGCGAACTCGACGACGCGGAACTTGGTGCCGTTGTCGGGCGGCGCCGTGCCGATCTGCCGGCCCGAGGGATCGCTGGCGGTGAGCGGCGGCGGATAGCTGTCGGTGATCCAGAAATTGGCGGCGGTGATACCGGGTGCTGCGGGCTTCAACGGCATGGCGCTGTCGAACAGCACCACCGAATGATTGCGGCTGTCGAGACCAGTGACGACGCGACGCATATCCTGCGCGCTTGCGCAGGACAGGCCAAGTGACAGGCCAAGCGCGGCGGCCAGGATCGTGGTGGCGATGAGGCGTTTCATGTGCGTTCCTTCCCTTGCGACGTTGGATCGTCGCTAAGGCAGGAAGCTAGCGCATGATCCGGAAAGGTGTGAAGCGGTTTCCCGAAAATTCAAGTCAACAGCAGCGCCATGCCGGGATCGCCCTTCTCCATCGCCCGCCGGTAGGCCGGGCGGGCGCCGATCCGCGCCAGATATTTCACCACGTTCGGACAGCGCGCGATGTCGTAGGGCTGGAAATAGCGCATGGTGGTGAGCGAGAAGCCGATCATGATGTCGGCGGTCGTGAATGCATTTCCTGCGAGATACTCCGCCTCCCGCGCCCGCGCGTCGACCAGGTCGAAGGCACGGTCGAGCCGCGTCTTCATCGCGGCGAGGATCGGATTGTCCGCGGGCAGCTTCAGCCGGTTCAGGATCATCAGCCGGCCCATCGCCGCCTGCAGCGTGCCGTTGGCGAAATGAAACCAGTACAGGAATTGCGCGAAGCCGGGATCATCAGCGCCGACGGTGAGCCAGCCCTTGCCGTATCTGGCCATGACGTAGTCCACGATCGCGCCGGATTCGGCGAGCACGAGATCGCCGTCCGTGATCACGGGCGCGGCGCCGATCGGATGCAGCGCCTTGTACTCCGGCGGCGCCAGCATGGTCGCGGCATCGCGGGCGTAGCATTTCAACTGATAGCGGATCTCCAGCTCCTCGCAGAGCCAGACGATGCGCTCGGATTGCGACTTGCCGAGATGATGGACGGTGAGCATGGTTTCCCCCAGGGATGAAGACCCGCAATTGTCGGGTTCGTTATACGTTCTTGCGGTCCCCTTGTCCCGGAAGACTACGGGACCGTCGCAAGTCTGCTTGTGGCGCGAGTCGGCTCTCTCTAATACGGGACTGCTCGAGCGGGGATCGCAAATGGCCACTTTCAATAGAATCTTCACGACCCAACGCTTGTTTCAGATCATCGTCGTGCTCGGCGCGGCGGTGCTGATGAAGCTGCTGACCTGAGGCCGTTGCGCCAGTTATTCCCGTTTGCGAGAAGCGGCCGACCTCCTATATTCCGGCCATGAGCGTTGCCTTCACCAAGGAAGAGAGCGCGGAAACGGCGTCCGAGACGCTGTTGCCGGACCGCCCCATATCGCCTCATCCCAACCTGGTCACGGAAGCCGGGCTGAAAGCATTGATGCGTCAGCTCCAGGACGCGCGCGCAGCCTTAGAGGCCGCGCAGACCACCGAGGACGTCAACGAACGGCGGCGGCTGTCGGCCATTCCCTTGCGCGACCTGCGCTATTTCTCCGAGCGGGTTCGGACGGCGCAGGCGGTGCCCGATCCCGCCTCGACCGATGTCGTCGCGTTCGGCAGCACGGTGACCTTCAGCCGGGCCGACGGCCGCGTGCAGACCTATCGCATCGTCGGCGAGGACGAAGCCGATCCCAAGGCCGGCTCGATCTCGTTTGTCTCGCCGGTGGCAAGGTCGTTGATCGGCAAGGCGGTGGGAGAGGTCGTGGGCGCGGGCAATCAGGAGCTGGAGATCGTCGGGATTAAGTGAGCGCCCAAGAACGCTCGAAAATTTCACAGAAATTCTGCGATTTCAACCTACGGATTTCGGTGTGACAACGGTCGGGTTTCGAATTCGGCATCGATCCTAGGGGCTAACAGAAGCGCAAAGACTCACACTCACTCTTTGGTCAGGTCCAAGATCGATGGCGCAGTCGTTTTCAAAGCTAAATATTCGTGGCACGGCGCGACCAATACGCGTTGCCTATTTGGTCACCTTGGAAGAGTGCCCAAACGAGCTTCTGGATGAGATATTTGATGAAGCATATAGTCGCTGGGGTGGGCGACGAACTCTCGTTGTGCCGTCGACAGAGACAGGCATTGATCCGCGGTACACGCAATGGCTCAAGCTGTTCGATCCGGATAGACAATACTATTTGAGCGATCGTCGCCTTGACCCGTCAATACAGGCACTTTGCGACAGTCAAATTCTGTTCCAAGGCCGTGAATGGCAATGCAGGAAATGTTATAACAGAAACTGGGTTTCGATCGAACATCTGTCACGCTCGTTGAAATGCGAGGTCTGCAACGACAGCAGATCGGCGCCGGTTTCGGGTGATTGGTCATTTCGCCTTAACGCGTTTGTCTTAGAGGCCTATCGAGATCACGGGATTGAGGCTGTTATTTGGACCTTGTGGATACTGTCCCAGCGCGCGCGCGAGTCCTTCTATTTTGCTCCTTCTCTAACGCTGTGGGATGGATATCCAGAGGACGGCGTTGATCCTGTCGCAGAGATAGACGCGCTAGCTGTAGTGGATGGCGAATTGTACCTTTGCGAAGCAAAGGCCAGTTCGCGACTGAGTAAAGATGAATTGAACCAGCTTGCTTCAGTCTGCCTGCGAGTGCGGCCTGACGTTCTTTTGCTCGCGAGCATGGATGGAGCCGATTTGGAGTCGCGTGCCAGCGGATTGAGGGAAAGCCTACGTGGTGTCATGAAAGTCGAGATAATTCGATTCGATCATGACGACCTAGACGATAGGTCGCTTTTACCTCACTAAGCATCTTCCTCGATAAGTCGGAAGCGGACGTGCTGAGGCCTGCTTATTTGCAGCGTGAGTTCGTTTTGAAGTGGCGCGCCCGACGCGATTCGGTCGTGTGACCTCCAAAAGATGTTGCCCCTTTGAGCACGACGGACAAAACACCAAAAGCCCGCCGCCTGTTTTGCCCGACGAGTCAAGCGCGTCGCGCAAAAAGATTCCCATTTCCGAAACACGGAAATTATGATTTAACGAAGCCATCCCGCCCCGACACAGAGGGACGTTCGGCCAATCGTCACGACACGTTGGGCGGGATGCGATGGACGCTTCTGGCGCGCAGGCGATGCGCGCGAGGGGCGGACGGTCAAGTCGTGTGGTCGTGGTCCCCCGACGCTGGGATCAAGTCCGTTGAGATGATCAACGGGCGACGGAGGCTAACAAGCCCGGTACTCCGGCGAGAGCGCGAAGTAAGCCGTAAACCATCGTGCAGGGAGTGCCGTGCGATTTCGGCCCTGCCTGACGACTTGTGGGCATTCTTTCTTTTCAGCCCACGAGGATTGCGGGTGCGGTTGAGCGCCCGGCATTCCCTGCGCCCTCTCCATTCTCAGAGGGACAACGATTTGCAGAACCCGGGCAGAATCGTGCCGCGGGAACGGACAAGTGCGTCTCAGCAGCAGGCGCTGCGCTCGATTGCGACGCGTGTCTGTAAGCTAAATGTTGACAATTGATGCCTGCCGCGTTGATTTCGAACAATATCACTGAGGAGAGACATCATGGCTCATAGCGCCAAGCGCAATCCAGATCGCTGCCCAACCCATCCTGGCGCTTTGCTGAGGGAGGATGTTATTCCGGCGACCGGCAAAACCAAGGCGGAGATTGCGCAGCTTCTCGGCATTTCACGACAGCATCTCTACGACGTTTTGCGCGAGCGTAAGCCAGTCTCTCCAGCGGTTGCGGTTCGGCTCGGCAAGTTGTTTGGCGATGGCGCCGGCGTGTGGGTACGTATGCAGGCGGCTTACGATACCTGGCACGCGGAACGCGAAGAGGATGTTAGCGGCATTCCCACACTCCACCCCAAGGCCGCATAGCGAACTGGCGCGCCCGACACGATTCGAACGTGTGACCTTTGCCTTCGGAGGGCAACGCTCTATCCAGCTGAGCTACGGGCGCGTTGCGCCACCCTTTAGCCGATTGGCTAGGTCACGGCAACATCCCGCCTCACCGGATTGTCCGGCGCGGCGCAGGCGCTAGACTGTGCGGAAACATCAGGAGACAACCATGCGTCCGCTCGAATTCGGCTGGTACCTGCCGACCCATGGCGACACCACGGCCTATGGGCTGATGGACGCGCAGATTCCCGGCTCGCCGGAACTCTGCGAGCGCGTGGTCAATGCCGCCGAGCAGGCCGGCTTCGAATATCTGCTGATCCCGGTCGGCGCGACCTGCTGGGAGGCGTGGATCTCCGGTGCCTTCATGGCGGCGCGCTCCAAAAACATCAAGCCGCTGATCGCGGCGCGCCCCGGCTACATCAATCCGGTGCTGATGGCCAAGATGATCTCGACCTTCGACCAGATGTCGGGCGGGCGCATCTGCATCAATTTGATCGCGGGCCAGAACGAAAGCGAGGTCGAGTCCGAAGGCGTGCGCTACGCCAAGGAGGAGCGCTACGCGCTGATGGAGGAGGAGGTCTCGATCCTCAAGGCGCTATGGACCACGCGTGGGCCGCTGCATTTCGCCGGCAAGTTTCACAATATCGCCGGCGCACAGATCCGCCCCAAGCCGCTGCAAGCACCGCATCCAAAATTCTATCTCGGCGGCGGCTCGCGCCAGGCCTGGGAGATGTCGGCGAAGCATTCCGACGTGCATCTGTTCTGGGGCGATCTGCCCGAGAAGATCGCGGAGAATATCGGCGAGATCAGAAAGATGGCCGCCGCGCATGGCCGGGAGCGCGAGATCGGCTTCGGCATGCGGCTGCAGATCATCTGCCGCGAGGACGAGGGCGACGCGTGGGAGGCCGCGGACCAGCTCGTGCGGCACGCCACCGAGCGGCTGAAGCAGGAGCGCGCCACGCTCTACAACAATTCGGAAGCCAACAAGCGTGTGCAGCAGCTCGCGCGGGAACACGGCGATCTGTTGCTGCCGCATCTGTGGACCGGCATCACCAAGGTGCGGCCGGGCGCCGGCATCGCCGTGGTCGGCAATCCCGCCCAATGCGCCGCGATGCTGCAGCAATTCATCGATGCCGGCTGTCATTCCTTCTGCCTGTCCGGCTATCTCCATGACGAGGAGGCCGAGCGCTTCGGGCGGCTGGTGCGCCCGATCCTTGCGGAAAACAATCGCGGGCGGCTGGCGGCTTAGCGCATGATCCGGAAAAGTGGGCACCGGTTTTCCGAAAAGATCATGCGCAAAATAATTAGTCTTTCTTGTTCGCCGCGACCTGCGCGGCGAGCATCCTGTGCGTCGCCTCGAGATCGACCAGCGGATACACGTCGAACTTGGCCGGGATGATATCGGCCCATTCGTTGAGGATGCGGTGAAGCACCTCGTTGCTCTCGACCTCGAACACCGCGACCGCGCCGCGGCCGACCCGCGGATAGATGTGCTTGCAGATGCCCGAGGCCTGATACTTGCCGATCCACGGCCAGAAGCCCTGGCGCCGCGCGGCCTGTTCCGAGGGACGCTCCGGCCGCGGGGTCGAGACGACGAGAAACAGCGCTGTCACGATCATTCGCTCCGTAAGGTGATGAAAGCCGAAAGCCTACGCCGGCACGATCGCCTTGCCGATCGGCCACAGCGCAAGCCCGGCGAGTTTCAGATGCGCCCAGGCGAAAGGCAGGCCGACGATGGTGATCGCCCAGATCAGCGCGGTGATGAGATGCGCCAGCGCGAGCCACCAGCCGGCCAGGACGAACCAGATGATGTTGCCGATCACGCCGAGCGGGCCGGTGCCGACATCCTCCATTCCGGTGACCTCATAGCGCGGCACCGCCTTGGAGCCGAACGGCAGCAGCGTGTAGGCGGCGATATTGAAGGCCGCACGCGCCCAGGGCAGGCCGATGATGGTGATGGCCATGATGACGGCGGCGACCAGCCAGCCGAACGCCATCCAGGCGCCGCCGATGAGAATCCAGAACACGTTGAGAAGGATGGAGACGGGTTGCATGGCAGCCTCGCGCCTGATGACCGAGGCCTTGAATATAGTGGCGCCGTCGCGATGGCGAAAGCCGGTGCGACGCTCAGCGCATCCCGCTCCGTCGGGCGCGCCCGGCCAGTTTGCCGCCATTGAGGCGGGCGATCTCGGCCAGCATGGTCTCGGCCGAGATGACGCGGTTGCGCCCCAGGCGCTTGGCCGCATAGAGCGCCTGGTCGGCCTGCCCAAGCAGGCAGTCGGGCCCGATATCGAGGCTCGGCACCTGCGTTGCCACGCCGACGCTGAGCGTAACATGGGCGCCGGCGCGGGCCGCGCCATGGGCGATGCGCAAGTCCATCACCGCCTTGCGGATGCGCTCGGCCACCTCGATGGCGCCGTCGCCGTCGGTCTCCGGCAGGATGATGGAAAATTCCTCGCCGCCATAACGCGCGGCGAGATCGGTCGGCCGCAGCGCCTGGGCGCCGACGATGGCCGCGACTGCCCGCAGGCACTCGTCGCCGCTCTGATGGCCGTGCTTGTCGTTGAACAGCTTGAAATGGTCGACGTCGACGAACAGTAGCGACAGCGGCTTGCGGCTGCGCTGCCCGCGCATCCATTCGCTCTCCAGCGACTGGTCGAAGGCGCGGCGGTTGGCAAGCCCGGTCAAGCCGTCCTTGGCCGCCAGCGTCTTCAGCGCCATCTCGGCGCGCTTCTGGTCGGTCATGTCACGCAGGGTCTCGACGACAGCGATCAGATTGCCGGCCTCGTCATGGATCGGACCGGCGTCGATCGCCAGATAAAGGTGATTGCCGAGCTTGGGCATCACGCACCAGTTCTCGGCGGAAAAGCCGATGCCATGCTCGCTGTGCACGGCGTGTTGGGAATAGAGTTCGCCGAGCTTGTCGGGACGCGCCAACGCGACAAGGTCGGCGAGGCAATAGCGGCGGTGCTCGTAGAAGGCGCGCCAGTGCTGGCTGGTGCCGATGACTTCGGCGGCGGCAACGCCGGTCAGCCGCTCGCAGGCGCGGTTCCAGATCACGACGCGGCGCTTCGGGTCGATCACGAAGGTCGGCACCACCAGATGCTGCATCAGCCGCACGGCATAGGAATGTGCGAGCTCCGAACTCCGCGGTTTTGCCTTCCTCATCGTATCTCCCGGCGCCGCCAATATGTTTGCGGCGTTCCTCGTGCCGCGGCCCGCTTTCACCGGACCGCTTGCGCCTTTCCAGTATTTACGCGACGGCGATTGCTTCGCCGCCCGCCTTGAACAATCGTTTGACGTCCGCGCCCGGTTTCGGTGCGCTGAACAAATAGCCCTGCATTTCGGTGCAGCCGAGCTTGCGCAGCATGTCGCGCTGCGCCTCGGTCTCGACGCCTTCCGCCGTCGTCGTCATGTTGAGCGTGGCGGCGATATTGACCACCGCCTGCACGATCGAGGCCGAGCCGTCGGCTTCCTCGATGTCGGTGACGAAGCAGCGGTCGATCTTGATCTTGTCGAACGGGAATCGCTTCAGATAGCTGAGCGAGGAGTAGCCGGTGCCGAAGTCATCGAGCGCGATGCGCACGCCGATGTCGCGAAGCTGATGCAGGATGGCGAGCGCGGCCTCGTCGTCGCGGATCAGCACGGCCTCCGTGATCTCGATCTCCAGCCGGCCCGGCTCCAGGCCGGAGGCGGCGAGCGCGCCGGCGATGCGCAGCGCCAGCGTCTGGCATTTCAGCTGGATCGGCGAGACGTTGACCGCAAGGCGGATGTGATCGGGCCAGGTCGCGGCCTCGGCACAGGCGGTGCGCAGCACCCAGTCGCCGAGCTCGTTGATCAGGCCGGTATCCTCGGCGACAGGAATAAATTCTGCCGGCGAAATCATACCGCGCTCGGGGTGGCGCCAGCGCAGCAGCGCCTCGCAGCCACTGATCTCACTGCTGCCGAGGTTGAGCAGCGGCTGATAATGGATTTCGAAGCTGCCATTGACCAGCGCCTGACGCAGATCCTGCTCCATGATGAGGCGCGCCTTGGCGCTCGCGTCCATGGCCGGCTCGAAGAAGCGGTGGATGCGGCGTCCGCCGGACTTGGCGGCATACATTGCAAGGTCGGCGTTCTTGATGAGCTGGTCGAGTTCGGTGCCG
Organism: uncultured Alphaproteobacteria bacterium; assembly: GCA_963821965.1. Classification (GTDB taxonomy): domain Bacteria; phylum Pseudomonadota; class Alphaproteobacteria; order Rhizobiales; family Xanthobacteraceae; genus Bradyrhizobium. The sequence continues at coordinate 108,362 of CAWGFY010000010.1, read as the reverse complement.
TCCTGCGGCGCCAGCGCGATGCCGATCGAGGCGTCGGTCGACAGCTGATGGCCGAGGCACTCATAAGGCTGCCGGATTTCTTCATAAATCCTGCTGACGAAGCCTTCGACGTCGGCGACCGAATGAACGCCGGTCTGGATGACGGCGAATTCGTCGCCGCCGAGCCGGGCGATCAGGTCGGCCGGCCGGATGCAGCTGCGGATGCGGTTGGCGACCGTCTTCAGGAGCTCGTCACCGATATGGTGGCCGAGCGAATCGTTGATGCCCTTGAATTCGTCGATGTCGATGTAGAGCAGGGCGAACTGCGCGCCGGCGGCCGCCCTCTTCAGCTCGCGCTCGATCTGCTCGCGGAACAGCACGCGGTTCGGCAAATCGGTGAGCGCGTCGTAATGCGCCATATGTTCGATCTTCTCGTCGGCGCGTCGGCGCTCGGTGACGTCTTCGACGACGTTGATGAGGTAGCGCGGCTCGCCGGCGGCATCGCGGATCGCGAGCCGCTTGGAGGTGATGTATAGCGTGCCCTGCTGGCGGCTTTCCCAGCGATGCTCGTCGATGAACAGCGTCTCGCGCGATTGCAGCGCGCGGTCGTCGTCGGCGTTGATCTGCGCGGCGATCTCCTTCGAAAAGAGCTCGGACGGCGCCTTGCCGACGATCTCTTCGCTGGAAGCGCCGAACTGCTCCTCGGCCACGGCGTTGACCAGCACATAGCGGCGGTCGCGCGCGTCCTTCACCGTGATCTGGGTCGGAATATGGTCGATGATCTCGCGCAGGAAGGCGCGGTTGCGGTCGCGTTCCTGCTCGAGCTTGCGGCGATCGGTGATGTCCTCGATGGTGGCGACCCAGCCCCCCTTGGCGAGCGGCTTGTTGACGACCAGATGGGCGCGTCCGTCACCAGTCTCCATGATCGTGCTGTTGATCTTGCCCTGCGAGACATTGCGCATGATCGGGTCGCAGAAGGCGCGGATGTCGCCGTCGAACGATCCGGTGTCCTTGCGGTGCTGGATCAGGTCGTAGTAGTGAAGACCCGGCTTCACCACGTCCCTCGACAAACTGTACATGTCGATGTAGCGCTGGTTGAAGGTGACGATCCGCGCGGCGGCGTCGTACAATACCAGGCCCTGCGTCATGTTGTTGAGCGCGGTGTCCAGCCGGTCCTTTTCGGCGGCCAGCCGTTGCTGCACGTCGCGGTTTTGCCGCATGATCGTCCTGACGATGAGGAACAGGATGATGGCGACCACCGCCGCCGACATCATCGCGGCCGACACCATGAACCGGGTTTGCGCGCGCCAATCGGAAAGCGCGGCCTCCACCGTGTTGGTGGCGATCACCACGAACGGGAAATGGGTCAGCGGCGCAGCTGAGCCGAGCCGGTCCTGACCGTCGACCGGGCTTTTCACTCGCAGCGTCTGCAGACCGCCTTGGCTCGTCACCCGCTTCATCAGCGGCGCGGACTTGAATTTCTTTCCGATCAATTCGTCGATATGCGGATAGCGCGCCAGCATGGTGCCGTCGGTGTGGAACAGCGAGATCGCCGCGTGCGGACCCAGTGCAACGGAGGCAAAGAATTTTTCGTAGCTGCCGGGATCAATCCGGCGCGACATCACACCGAGAAAGGTGCCGTCCGCCGCCGTCAGGCGGTGGGCGATCACCGTGGTCCAGCCACCGGTGATGAAGCTGCGCAGCGGCTCGGCCAGCACGGCGTCGGACTGCGGATCGTTCTTGAAGGTCTGGAAATAGGCGCGCTGGGCGACGTTGATGTCGGGCAACGGCCACAGGCCGGACGAGTTGATCAACTGCCCGTCGGCGTCGAAGATGGTGACTTCGCCGACATAGGACAGCACGGCGACCTTCGATCTGAGCATCTCATGCGCGTCGATGGTCGACATCTTCTGGCGGAAGGCGTCCGCGGTCTCGATCTTCGAGACCTGCATCTCCCTGATCACGTCTGAGGCGATGACCTCGGTGTCGTCGAACTGCTGGTCGAAATGGCGGGTCAGCAGCCGCACCGTGTTTTCCAGCTCGCGCTCGCTGTTGGCGATGGCACGCTCGCGGAATTCGCCGACCATCATGGTGGTGCCGATGAAGATCCCCGCAACAAGGAAGCAGCCGCAGAGGATCAGCCACACGATCGGATCGCGCCACCGCGTCATCGTCGTCTGGCGGCGGGACATCCTGTCCCGAATGCTGGAGATCAAGCCGTGCATTCCCCCCTCCCAAGAGGCGAATGCATACAATGCAGAAAGGAGATAACCCGTTAGGAAATCGGGTTACTTTCGATTTAATCGATACCGGAAGCCGGATGTGTGCGGAGGTTGCACGAACTATGGTTCACGGTATGCGAATGACGCGCGCATGGTTAACGCTTGCCTAATTCCGGCGGATCGTCAGCGGCGATAACGGTCGCCGCGCGCGTAAGCCGAACGGCCTTCCGGCGCGGCGCGGCTCGTCATGCTGCCGCGCGCTTCACTCGCCACCGGCGTCGTCAGCTTCAGCTCCTCGAGGAAGATCGGCCGCGAGAAGTAAAAGCCCTGGGCATAGCGGATCCGGGTCGCCGCCTGCAGATAGGCGAGTTCCTCGTAGGACTCCAGCCCCTCGGCGATCACGGTCATGCCGAGCGCTTCGCTGAGGGATTCGATCGCGCGCAAGATGCCCTGGCTGCGCGGCCGCTTATGGATGTCAGTGATGAAGGAGCGGTCGATCTTGATCTCGTCGGCGGTGATGTCGGCGAGCGCCGACAGCGACGAATAGCCGGTCCCGAAATCGTCGATGGAGATGCCGACCCCGAGCTCGCGGAAGATCGGCAGGATTTCATCCTGGAAGTGGGTCTTGGTGACGAAGGCATCCTCCGTCACCTCGATCATGAAACGCCTGGGAAAGCCCGTTGCCTCGAGCGCGCTGGCAAAGGAGCGCATGAACTCGACGTTGCCGGCCTGTTTGGCCGCGACATTGATGCTGATGGTCGCGGTCGGGCCGAAGGTTTCGTTGATCAGGTCGATCGATTTGACGATTTCGGCCAACACCAGATGAGTGAGCTCGTCGATCAGCCCGAGCTCGACCGCGAGATTGATGAAGGTGCCGGGGGCCTGGATCACGCCCTCGTGGTCGCGCAGCCGCACCAGCGCCTCGATGCCATTGATCTCCTGGGTGCGGATGTCGACCTTGGCCTGAAAGGCGCAGCAAAACCGTTTCTCGAGGATGGCGAGCCGCAGCGACTGCTCCACCTTCATGCGGGCGGAAGCTTCGTGCTCCATGCTGACGTCGAAGAAGGCGGCCTTGCCCTTGCCGTCGTTCTTGACGCGGTACATGGCGAGGTCGGCGTTCTGGCACAACGCGTCGTAGCTTTCGCCATGATCGGGATAAAGGCTGACCCCGACCGAGGTCGAGGCGAAGATTTCGGAGCCGTCGATGAAGAACGGCGCGTTCAGCCGTTGCAGGGCCGACTCGAAGAATTCGGCCACCTCGGCCAGGCTCTGGACCGGCGCGAGCAGCAGCAGGAATTCGTCGCCGGAAATGCGTGACAGCATGTCGGTTTCGCGCAGCTCGCGCCCGAGCCGCTTGGCAAGCTCGCCGAGCAGCTGGTCGCCGATGCCGTGGCCGTAATAGTCGTTGATGTGCTTGAAATTGTCGATGTCGAGGAAGGCGAGGGCAAACTTGTCCCCGCCGCCGTGCTGCGCCAGCTTGTTGGCGCGGTGCTCGATCACTCGCCGCGCCGGCAGGCCGGTCAGCTCGTCATAGAAAGCGGAGCGGAACAGCTGGTCCTCGAACGCCTTCTGCTCGCTGATGTCGGCCGACGACGACAGCAATAGATCGCGGCCGCCGATGCGGACCGGGCGGTGGCTCGTCAGCAGCACCTGCCGCGCCTGGCCGTCGCCGACGCATTCCTCGCCGACCGATTCGTGCCCCGTTTGCAGCAGTTCGGCGAGGTTCTCGCTGCGTTGGTCGAGCAGCACCGAGGCCCCCGGCGCCGAACCATCCATCCCGAGTTGCCTGGCCGCGGTATCGTTCATCAGCAACAGGCGGCCGTGCTCGTCCTGGACCGTGACGCCTGCCGGCAGACGTTTGAGCACCTCCTTGAAAAAATTCAGCTCCGCCTCGCGTGCGCGCTCATCTTCGGCCTCGCGCGCATCGGTCGGCAGCTCGTGGTGGGCGCTTCCCTGCATGGCCGCGGATTGTGATCAGTTCCCTCTTCATTTTAGTTAAACGCTTCACATAAACCGGGCAGGTGCCGCGCAACTGAGGCTTGCCGCCGCATCACGCCGCGCGACGTCATTAACAGACTATCAACGCGCGCTCAGCTCTTCGGAATCCGGCACCGCATGGTGCAATGAACGCCGGTCTTCAGGTAGGCGATCTCGGCCTTGCCGTCGAACGGCGTCAGTGCCGCCTTCAAAAGGCGCGTGCCGAATCCGGCCGGGCCGACGTTTTCGACAACCGGCCCCTCAGTCTCGTCCCAGGTGATGGTGAGGCGATCCTCGGCGCACGTCCATGACACCTGCAGCAGGCCGCGCGGCGAGGAAAACGCGCCATATTTACCGGCATTGGTCGCAAGCTCGTGAAAGATCAGCGCGAGGCTGACCGCGAGCTTGGCCGGCAGGAACAGTGGGTCGCCGTTCAGGTTGAAGCGGACATGGTCGTAGGGACCGAGTTCGGAGCGCAGCAAGTCGCCGATGTCGCAGCCGGAGCCGTCGGCCCGCAAGATCAGGTCGTCGGTGGCTGAGAGCGCCCGCAACCGGTGGTCGATCACGGGCCAGACCTGCGGTTGATTGTGCAGGACCTGATGCAGCACGGCATGAATCGTCGATAGCTTGTTCTTGGCGCGGTGCTGCAGCTCGGCGACCACCAGCTTGCGGTAGCCCTCTTCCTGGATCAGCCGCTGCGACACCTCGCGCTGCTGGCCGACCATGCCGCGATAATGCGCGACGCCCCAGATCGTGAGCGCGGCTACCACCCAGAAGATCACGAGCAGCACCAGGCGCGCAGCATCGGCCGTGGCGGCGCTGAAATTGACGGCTAAACCGAGCACCCCGCCCCACAAGGCTGTGGCGAAGCCGTACCGAAGCCCGCAGACGGCAGTCGCAAAGAACACGGCCGGGAAATAGGGCGTGAAGAAAACATCGGGCCGGATTTGCGCCAGTCCCCAGCGTGCAAGTGTCGAGAGCAGGAGGCAAAAGGCGCAAAATCCGACGCAGAACGCCGTCGACGGCTGGGAAATCCCCTGCCAGCCGTGCCGGAATTCGTCGACCAGTTTCTTCATGTTTTGAATTGAGCCCGACCAGCGGCCCCAAAATATGGCGGCCTGTGCGAAAATAGGCGCTTGGGCGCGCGAAGCCTAGCTCTCCCTGACTTGAGCCGGCCGGCAATATCAGTTCCAATGACCTCAGTTTGGGACGGCTCGGTTGCTGCCCGCGCGTATCGGGAAGGACGACAAGATGGGAAAGCTTGACGGAAAAGTCGCGGTCATCACCGGCGCTACCAGCGGCATCGGGCTGCGCACGGCGGAGATTTTCGTGTCCGAGGGCGCCAAAATCGTCATCGCCGGCCGCCGCATCGCCGAAGGCGAGGCGCTGGCGAAGAAGCTCGGCGCGAACTGTGCTTTCCGGCAGACCGACGTCACCGAGGAAGCGCAGATGCAGGCGCTGATTGCGCTAGCGGTGGAGAAATTCGGCAGGATCGATTGCCTGTTCAATAATGCCGGCGGCCCGGCGCAAACAGGCGGCATCGAGGGACTCGAGGTCGCGCGGTTCGACGCGGCGATGGCGACCCTGGTGCGCAGCGTGATGCTCGGCATGAAGCACGCCGCGCCCCACATGCGCAAACAGGGCAGCGGCAGCATCATCAACAATGGCTCGATCGCCGGGCGGCTCGCCGGCTTCTCTTCGTCGATGGTCTATGGCGCGGCCAAGGCGGCGGTGATCCATTTTACCAAATGTGTGGCGATGGAGCTCGGCGAGTCCGGCATCCGGGTCAATTCGATCTCGCCCGGCGCGATTGCGACAGGGATCATCGGCAAGGCGCTGGGCTTGCCTACCGAGGCCGCAGAGAAAACGCCGGCGATGATGCAGGAAGTCTACAAGACCGCGCAACCGATCCAGCGCGCCGGCCTCACCGACGATATCGCACATGCCGCGGTGTTCCTCGCCAGCGACGAATCGTCGTTCATCAACGGTCATGATCTCGTGGTCGACGGCGCCATCACCGGCGGCCGCAACTGGAGCCAGCAGCAGCAAGGCTACGTCGCGCTGCGCAAGGCGTTCGATCAGCACACGGGTTAATGGGAGGCGGCAATGTTCGCAATCTCGGAATTTTCGCCGTCACGTGCCGATGGGCGTCCGGCTTTGTTCGCCGTCGTCGCCGGCCTCGCCTGCGCGCTGGCGGTCGCACGCGCCTTGCCGGCGACATACGACGCGATCTCGAATGCGGTCGCGCCGCTTTGCATGTCGGCCGAACCGACCGGCTCCGCGCTCGACAAGGTCGAGCCGATCGGTCCTACGCCCTGCCGAACGTGCCGGGCAAGCGCGTCACCATCGTGCGCGTGTTTTACGGCCCGGGCGGCTTCACCCGGCCGCACAAGCATGCCGGTTCGGTGACGGCCTATATCACCAAGGGCGAGATTCGCTCGCAGCTCGGCGGCGGCCCGGTCGAAGTGTTCAAGGTCGGCCAATCGTTCTTCGAGCCGCCGGGATCGACGCATATGATCTCGGCGAATGCGTCCAACACCGAGCCGGCGGAGCTGGTCGCGGTGTTCGTCGCCGACGAAGGCGCGCAGCTGACGACGTTTCTGGATTAGCGCGCATGATCCGGAAAAGTGGGCACCGGTTTTCCCTCGCGACAAACGCGTAGCGTTTGCGCGGAGATCATGCGCAAACTTCAAATGGGCCTTATTACCACCCGCAATCCGTCGCGCGGTTTCGGGATTGGCCACATCTGCCAGTCCGCCTTGTAGCCGGGCGGCAGCGACACTTCGAGATTGCCGAGGAAATGCCGCGCGAAGCATTTCGCCTGCATATAGGCGAAGTGCAGGCCGAGGCACATATGCGCGCCGCCGCTGAACGGCACCCAGGCGAAGCGATGGCGGTTGCGCTGCGTCTCCTCGGTGAAGCGCATCGGATCGAACGTCTCCGGCTCCGGCCAGATTTCCGGCATGTGATGCGTGAACAGCGGATTGACGCCGACCGCGGTGCCGGCGGGAATCGCAAAGCCCTTGAAGGTGAAATCGCGCACCGCTCGGCGCGGGATCGAGGGCACCGGCGGCTTCAGCCGCAGCGCCTCCTTGAACGCCATCTCCGACAGCGGCAGCTTTTCGAGATCGTCGAAACTGGTCGGCGCGTCCTTGGGCAGACCGAGCCCGACAACCTCGTCACGCAATTTCGTTTGCCACTCCGGATGCGCGGCGAGCTCGCCGACGAACGAGGTCAGCGACGACGTCAGCGTGTCGTGCGCAGCCAGCATCAAAAAGCTCATATGGTCGATGACGTCCTGCTCGGACAGCAGCGCGCCGTCCTCATGCGTGGCCTGGCAGAGCTGGGAGAACAGATCGTCGCCGCCGCCCCTGGCGCGGCGGATCGGGATCTGCTCGGAGAAATAAGCGACGATGCGCTTGCGCCCCGCCACGCCGCGCGCCATCTGCGTGCCCGGCAGCGGCCGTCGGATAACGGCCACCGAAGCAGCCACCAGATCGACAAAGGCGCGGGTGATCTCGTCGAATTCCCGCCCGAGATCGGCGCCGAGGAACGAGGTCGCCGCCAAATGGAGGGTGAGCTGCTTCATGGCGGGATACAGCAGCATCTCGCCGGGCCTTTGCCGCCACTCCGCGACGCGCGCGGCGATGCCCTTGTCGAGCTCGGAGAGATAGGACTTCATCGGCCCGGCCTTGAACGCGACCGACAGCGCGCGACGATGCAGCCGGTGCTCGTCGAAATCGAGCAGCATCAGTCCCCGTGGAAACAGCCGCCCCAGGATCGGATTCCAGCCATGGGTGGACGAAAAGATCTTGGCCTGGTCGAACAGCACGAGCTCGTTCGCTTCGGGCCCGAGCAGCACGATACTGGTTTCGCCAAAAACATGACTGCGATGGACGAGGCCGTATTTTTTGGCATGGCGCTCGACATGGCCCTTGGGATCGGCCAGCACCTGCAGCGTCTTGCCGATGATCGGCCAGCCTTCGTCGCCGGGAATATGCGTGAGCGAGTTGCGCTTCGGCGCCGTGAAGCCGATTGCGGGCGAGGCCACGTGCTGCATCGACATGACGATGGCTCCAGATTCGGATAGGTAGCAGTCAATAGCGTGTTGTCGGTCCGGAGCAAAGGCTAGCAGATTTCTTGAGGCGAAATTACGCCGATACACCAATGCCACCGGCTGTGCTAGATTGGGAAAAACACCAGGGAGAAACGACATGATCAGGGGATTCTTGGCCGCGCTGGCGTTTGCCGCCTGTGCATCGATGGCGCAGGCGCAAACCAGGCCTGCCGTGACCAACCTCGGCCCCGATTATCCCAAGACCGTGATCTTCATCGGCAACAGCTTCTTCTATTACAACAACGGCATGCCCGGCCATGTCACCCTGCTGGAGAAGGCCGCCGATCCCGAGCACAAGAACGACTACGGCAACACCATGGTGACCATCGGCGGCTCCGGCTTCGACTGGCACGACGTCGAGAGCTATTTCCGTCCCAATGCGATCGGCAGTTATCGCTTCGACGAGAACAACAACGTCGTGTTCGGCAAGCGCGACAAGCTGTTCGATGCCGCGGTGATGATGGATTGCAGCCAGTGTCCGATCCACCCCAAGCTGAAGTCGGTGTTCACCGAATACGCAAAGAAGGACGTCGATATCGTCCGCGGCCATGGCACGCGGCCGATCTTCTTCATGTCATGGGCCTATGCCGACAAGCCGGAGATGACTGCGCAGCTTGCCGAGGCCTACACGGTCGCGGGCAACGCCAATAATGCGCTGGTGATCCCGGCGGGCCTTGCCTTTGCGCGCGCCCGTTCGATGCAGCCCGAGCTCAATCTCTACGCGCCCGACAAGCGGCATCCAAGTCTCGCCGGCACGTACCTTGCCGCCTGTACGACGTTTGCCGCGCTGACCGGCCGCTCGCCGGTCGGCAACTCCTATCACGCGGGAATCGACGAGCCGACCGCAAACTTCCTGCAGCAGGTCGCCTGGGACACGGTGCAGGATTATCATCGGAAATAACGAACTGCTCCCGGTGTTCACCGGGCGAGGGGGCCAATGAGACGTCGCGACTTCATCGCAGGTTTTGCGGTAACGGCTGCATGGCCGCGGGTTGCGCGCGCCGAGCGCATGCGCCGGATCGCGGCCCTGATCGGGTTTGCGGAGGATGATCCGGCGACGCAACGGCGCGTCGCAACTTTCCTGAAGGAACTTTCCGATCTCGGCTGGGCGAGAGGTCGCAATGTCACGGTCGACTTGCGTTATGGTGCGGGCGACGCGGCCAAAAACGCTACCCTTGCCAAGGAACTGGTCGCTCTCAATCCCGATGTGATCTTCGTCGGTTCCACGTCCGCCACTGCGGCCGTGCACCGCGAAACGCGCACCATCCCGGTGGTGTTCACCACCGTGTCCGATCCGGTCGGCAGCGGATTTGTTGCCAGCCTCGCGCACCCCGGCGGCAATTTCACCGGCTTTATCAATGTCGAGGCGACGATCGCGGGCAAGTGGCTCGGCCTGCTAAAAGAGATAGCGCCTGGCGTCAGCCGGGCCGGCCTGATGTACAATCCGGCGACCGCCACCTATTTCGATTACTATCTGAAGCCGTTCGAGGCGGCCGCGAAAGCCGCCGGTGTGACGCCTGTGGCGCTTCAGGTCAGCAATGCCGCCGACATTTCGCAAGCCTTTGCAACGAGGGAACGCGATGACGGCATCGTGTTGATGAGCGATCCGTTCCTGACGGTGAACCGCACTGTTGCCAACGAGAAGGCACTGCAATTTCGTGTTCCCGTGGTGTCCGGCATCTCGCAAAGCGGGTCGCTGATCTCCTACGCGCCTGATACCGAAGATCTGTTTCGGCGCGCCGCCCCCTATGTCGACAAGATATTGCGCGGCGCGTCGCCCGCCGATCTTCCCGTGCAGCTTCCGACCAAGTTCGAGTTGGCGATCAACCTCAAGGCGGCAAAGCAGCTCGATCTCAAGGTGCCGCAATCCCTGCTGGCGCAGGCCGACGAGGTGATCGAGTGAGGCGTCGTGCGTTCATCGCGTCGCTTGCCTTGGCCGCCACAAGGCCGTTCGCGGCGCGCGCGCAGCAGGCCGTGCCTTTCATTGGTTTCCTGCATAGCGGGTCACCCGGCCCCAATGCTCACCTCGTGAAGGCCTTCCTGGGCGGACTGGGCGAAACCGGCTTCGAAGACGGCCGCAATGTCCGGATCGAGTATCGCTGGGCCGAGGGGAAATATGATCGGTTGTCCGGTCTGGCCGGTGACCTGGTGGGTCGCGGCGTGATGGTGCTTTACGCCAGCGGGGGCTCGGTTGCCGCGATCGAAGCGAGAAAAGTATCCAGGACCATTCCATTGATATTCGTGATGGGCAGCGATCCCGTGCGCGCTGGTCTTGCGAGTAGCTTGAGTCGGCCAGGCGGCAACGCCACCGGCGTCACGCTGATCACGAGCGGGCTTGAGGCCAAGCGTCTTGAACTTTTGCGTCAGCTCGTTCCCTCGGCCAATTTGATCGCAACCTTGATCAATCCCGATAACCCCAACGCAGAGGATATCGCAGGATATCTTCAGGAAGCGTCCAAATCCCTCGGGATTGAGATTCGTCCTCTGTACGCGGCCTCGGACACCCAGCTAGAAGCCGTGCTCGCCGGTTTGCCGCAACTCGGCGCGAGCGGCATTCTGATCGGCAATGATCCCTACTTTGTGTCTCGGCGCGAGATGATCGTTACCGGGATGGCCGAACAATCCCTTCCCGCGATCTACCAGTCGAGAGAGTTTCCCGCTATCGGCGGACTGGTCAGCTACGGATCGAATCTCGCGGACATGTATCGAAAATCGGGAGTCTATGTCGGGCGCGTGCTGAAGGGCGAGAAACCTTCCGATCTGCCCGTACAACAGCCGACAAAGTTCGAACTCTCGATCAATCTCAAGACGGCAAAAGCGCTCGGCCTCACCATACCTGCGGCGCTGCTTGCGACCGCCGACGAGGTGATCGAATAGACGCGGGTCCCGCGCGCCGCTCGCCTCACGCCTTGCTCTTCCGCTTCGCGGCTTCCTTCTGCAGGTCCGGCGCATTGATGGTTGGAATTGCCACGCGGCCGGGACCGGTGTGCTGGAGCGCCGCGGCGGCCTTCTCGTTCTGCATGATCTTGGCCATCACCGCCTGTCCAGCACGCTCGAACACTTCGCGATTCTCGATCACGAATTGCCGTGACGCGCGCAAGGGCTGGATCAGGCCTTGAATCTCGGGGATCACATAACGCGCCACCATGTCCCAGCTGCGGCGGGTGTTCTCGGGGTTGGCCCAGTCGTGCGCGAAGCCGACGATGGTGCCGACGCCACCCGAGACCTTCACCAGGTTCTTGATGGTGGCGATGAGATCGTCAGGCGTGCCGATCGTGGAGGCCGACGTCGGGCCGCCCGCAGTCTTCTCGATCGCGTCCTCCGGCGATTTGAACGCCTCCAGCCCGGGCCGCATCAGCGTGCCGACGACATATTCATTGTGCCAGCGCATCAAGCCGGCGCCTGCTTCACGATAAGCCTGCTCGCGGGTCTCGGCGATGTGCCAGGACAGCAGCACGCGCCAGTTGTCGCGACTCACGGTGGTGCCGGCCTTCTTGGCCGCGTCTTCCGCAAATTGCCATTGCTGCGGCAACGCCATCAGGCCCTGGGTCGACATCGAGCCGAGCGAGATGATGCCGATGCCGTATTTGCCGGCGAGCGTCATGCCGGACGGCGAAATCTGCGAGGCCACCACGAACGGCATGTCCTCCTGCAGGGGGAGGATCTGCAGCGCGGCGTCGTGCATCTCGAACCAGTTGCTCTTGGCGGTGACGCGCTCGCCCCTGAACAGGCGGCGGATGATCGCGATCGCCTCGTCCTGGCGGTCGCGCTGGGTCATCGGGTCGATGCCGAGCGTGTGGGCGTCGGAGGCGAGCGCGCCGGGCCCGGAGCCGAAGATGGCGCGGCCGCCGGTCATGTGGTCGAGCTGCACAATGCGCTGCGCGACATTGAAGGGATGATGATAGGGCAGCGAGACCACGCCGGTGCCGAGCCTGATGCGCTTGGTGCGCTCGCCGGCGGCGGCGAGGAACATCTCGGGAGACGCAATCATCTCCCAGCCGGAGGAATGATGTTCGCCGCACCAGAACTCGTCATAGCCGAGCTCGTCGAGCTGCTGGACGAAATCGAGGTCGCGGCGGAACTGCAAGGTCGGATGCTCGCCGATCGGATGATGCGGGGCGAGGAAGGCTCCGAATTTCAGGCGGGCCATGGCGGTTTTCTCCCAAGCGGAATTTTGTGGTTTGTGTTTGGGGACAGGCTACGTGCTGGCCGGAACGAGCGCAATCGTTCGCGCGGTCGCCGCGGCCGGCGGAATGCGGCCATGCGTGGAGGCGATGGATCGCGGTCCACGCTGCGCCGGTTTTGGGCACGAATGCCGCCAAATCCGGTGTTGTCTGCCGCCGTTTTCCGTCTAAAAGGCGGGCCATTGCCCTGGCTAGTGGTCCGATTCCAACATTCGCATACCATGGCAGCGAGCACTTTTGCGAAAGTTGGAATCAAAGGACCACTAGAGAATATTGATTCTAGTGGGGCTTTGGATTTGACGTTCGCTTGCGAGTTCGCTCCCGACAGGGTAGCGAACGTCAAATCCGCCCCACTAGCCGGGTCTGCCGTCACGAGGCATTATGGATACGGCGCTGTCAGCACAGCCACTCGGAAATCCCCGCAAGCAGCAATTGCGGGCGGAGATCGAGGCCGGCCTCGACGAGGCCGAGCGCTGGCGCAAGATCAACGCGGCCTATCACGCCGACGATCTCAAATTCATGCGCTTCCTGATTCCGCCGGGCAAGCGCGTGCTTGAGCTCGGATGCGGCACCGGCGAGCTGCTGGCATCGCTCGCGCCATCTTACGGCGTCGGGATCGACTTCGCGCGGGCGCCGCTCGATCGCGCGCGCTCTCGCTATCCGCATCTCGCCTTTGTGCTCGGCGATGCCGAGGATCAGGCGACCCTGAATGCGATAGAAGGGCCGTTCGATTACATCGTGATCGCCGACACCATCGGGATGTGGGAGGACATCGACGGCACGCTGGGGCTGATCAATCGGCTCTGCACGCCGTCGACACGCATCGTGATCGCCTATTACTCCCATCTCTGGGAGCCGGTGCTGAAGTCGGCGGAAGCACTCGGGCTGCGCCGCAAGCAGCCGAGCGTCAACTATATCGCCACCGCCGACTTCTTGAATCTGATGGACCTCGCCGACTTCGAGGTGATCAACCGCGAGCAGCGGCAACTGCTGCCATTGCGGCTGTTCGGGCTCGGTACCTTCGTCAATAAATACATCGCCCCTCTGCCGGGCATCCGCGCGCTGTGCCTGCGCACCTATCTGGTCGGTCGGCCCGTGAAACTGTTTCCCGAACGGAAATTCTCGGCCAGCATCCTGATTCCCTGCCGCAACGAGCGCGGCAACATCGAGGACGCGATCAGGCGCATGCCGCGCTTCGGCAGCGCGCAGGAAATTCTGTTCGTCGAGGGCAATTCGAGCGACGGCACCTTCGCGGAATGCGAGCGCGTCCGCGATGCCTACAAGGACCAGTGGGACATCACGGTCCTGAAGCAGGACGGCAAGGGCAAGGGCGATGCCGTGCGCAAGGGTTTTGCCGCCGCCAAGCACGACGTGCTGATGATTCTGGATGCCGATCTCACCATGCCGCCGGAGGCGCTGCCGAAATATCATGCCGTGATCGAGAGCGGGAAGGCCGACTTCGTCAACGGCACGCGTCTCGTTTACCCGATGGAAAACGAGGCGATGCGGCCGTTGAACTTCATCGCCAACCGCCTGTTCGCCTACCTCTTCAGCTATCTCGTCAATACGCGGCTGACCGACACGCTGTGCGGCACCAAGGTGCTGATGCGCCGGGATTACGAGGTGCTGGCGCGCGAGCGCGACTATTTCGGCAATTTCGATCCGTTCGGCGACTTCGATTTGATCTTCGGCGCGGCCAAGCAGAATTTGAAGATCATCGAGACGCCGATCCACTACAAGGCGCGCACGTTCGGCGAGACCCAGATCTCGCGCTTCCGCGACGGCTGGCTGCTGTTGAAGATGGTCTGGTTCGCCTATCGCAAGCTGAAGGCGATTTGAGCTTTTGTCATTCCGGGGCGCGAGCGAAGCGAGCGAGCCCGGAATCCATAACCACCATCGTGAGTATGGATTCCGGGCCTGGCCTGGAGCCTGTCATCGGGCCGCGCTTCGCGCGGACCCGTTGGGGCCATCCCGGTCCGAAGCCTGTCACATGGTCTCGCGAAAATCTCAAGTCAAAACAGGACTTAGCGCCGTCGCTCGATTCCCGGAAGTGTCACATGGTCCGACGTGTGACACTTTGGCAGGCGTTCTGTTCACCAATTAGACTCGCTCGATCTAAGGAGAAGGCGGGCGCTCCCGGCATCTCGTGGTAAGCGCGCTCGTGACGGCGCGAGCTGCAACGACGGCTCGGTTCACCCATCGTCTTTTGATTTGTCTTTGGGCTCTTCGATGTTGGCGAAACGGTCGTGGCTATCCTTGATGTCGCTGCGCTTGCCGAACAGCGCGCCGGCTTCGTCGAACAGCAGCAGCACGCCGCGTCTCACCGCAGCAAACAGTCGGCTGATGTCAAACCTCGCGACCATTATCATCTTCTCCCTCGTTTGCCCTCAAATCCGCCCCGCCATCGCGGCGCGCGCGGCGCGCGCGTTGCGCGCCCGGTCGGCCATGCGGGTGTAGCGCTCGACTTGCTTCATCGTCAGGTGACCGGACACCGACATGATCTCATGAATGCTGCGCCCGGACTTCGCCAAGTCGGTGAGGCAGCGCTTGCGCAGGCCGTGGGGCGTGCAGCGCCGCTTTGGTGCGCCTAACGGACTCAAGTCGGACATCGCGTCATGTCCGAGAAGTGCCCAGGAGCAGAAGTGAACGCACTCATTCGATCACCTCGTCAGCGCGGGCGAGAAGCGACTGCGGGACCGCGAGGCCGAGGGCCTTCGCGGCTTTGAGGTTGATGACCAACTCGTACTTGGTCGGCGCCTGCACCGGCAGGTCGGCCGGCTTCTCGCCTTTGAAGATGCGATCGACGTAGGCAGCGGCGCGCCGGTACTGGTCAACCCGATCAGGTCCATAGGAGATCAGGCCGCCGCCAGTGACGAAGTGACGGTCGGCGTAGACCGCGGGCAGTTTGTGCCGCGCGGCGAGCGTGATGATCTGATCGCCATGAATTAACGCACCCGAGCTCGCCGTTACGATTAACCCGCTATTCGAAAAGCGCGCAAAAGCCGTGATGGCGCGCTCGATTTCGCCAACCTCGCGCACGTCAATCGGGCGCAACTCCACTCCGAACGATGGCGCCACGGACTGGATTGCCGCAAACTGCCCGATCCCGGCGGCTATGGCTGGATCCCGAAGGATCCCCACTCGCGTCAGGCTTGGCTCGATCTGCTTGAGCAGTTCCAACCATTTCCCGCTCAGGCCGTATTCGAACGCGATGAAACCGGTGGCGTTGCCTCCCGGTTGGGAGAGACTGTCGACGAAGCCGGCGCCTACCGGATCGAGAACGGTCGTGAATACGATCGGCACGGTGCGGGTCGCTTGTAACAACGGGCCCATAGTCGCGCTGCCAGAGGTTAGGATAACATCCGGTGCAAGCGCGATCAGTTCGGCCGCATATTTGCGAATAAGATTGGCATCGCCGGCGGCCCAGCGGATGTCGATCAGCACGTTGCGGCCGTCGCTCCAGCCCAATTGCTGCAGCGCCTGTAGAAACGTCGCGTGGCGCGTCTGATATTCGGCGTCGCCGGAGGTGCCAGGCAGGAGCACGCCGATGCGCCGTATTCGCTCAGGCTGCTGTGCGCGGGCCATCAGCGGCCACGCGATCGCCACGCCGCTGAGAAGGGTGACGAATTCCCGTCGCCGCATGTGCCCCTCAAGGATGCTTTGCTTGGCAGCTCAACCTAGCACTTTGTGACTGGGCGGCGAGCCAGAAATGGCGCACCTCAAGCGTTAAGTGCCGATCGGACCAGATGTCCGATCAGGGTCAATCGCGTCGGTTTTGCGGTTCGCCCGTGACTTCCGGTCTACCCCAATGAACGGACATCAACAGACCGGCCTCGTTGGTCCGGTTTGTGCCACTTCCGGACTCATGCGCCGCAGCAACGCACGTCCTCAGTCGATCACCTCGTCGGCCAGCATTTGCATTGAAATAGGCACCTCAATGCCGAGCGCCTTGGCCGTCTTCACGTTGATGACCAGCTCGAATTTGTTCGACTGCATGACCGGAAGATCGGCGGGTTTCTCGCCCCTGAGAATCCGGCCGGCAAGGATACCAGCTTGGCGGTACGCTGCCCCAAAGCTTGGTCCATAGCTCATCAAGCCGCCGGCTGCGGCATATTCCCGAAACTGGAACATCGTGGGAACCGAATAGCGTCTCGCCAGCGCAGCGATTTGATCACGGTGGTCGGCAAACAAACCATCGGCGGTGATCGTGAGCGCGCCGGCCCGCAGTTGGATCAGCGTCTCGAAAACTCCTTCGAGATCACGTTCGCTGCTGGCCTTCAAAATGTGCACGGATAGTCCAAGTACCCGAGCGGCCTGTTGTGTCTGCGCCAACTGTGCATCGACGCCCGGCCGGGTTGGATTCACAAGCACGGCGATTGATGTTGCAGACGGCACCAGTTCGCGTAGCAGTCCCAACCGCTTTGCTTCAAGTTCGGCGCTGACGGTGGTGACGCCCGTTATGTTTCCCCCGGGCCGATTGAGGCTCGCAACCAGGCCGAGCTGCACGGGTCACCTGCGTTGTCGAAGACGATCGGAATTGTGGTAGTCACCGACTTTGCCGCCAACGCGACGGCTGGGCTGCCCGCCGCCAAGATGAGCGATACCTGGCGACTAACCAAATCGGCGGCGAGCGCCGGCAGTCGCTCGATCTGATCGTCTGCTCGGCGATATTCGATCGCAACATTGCGACCTTCGGTATAGCCCGTCTCGTTCAGACCTAGCCGGAAAGGAGGCAGGCGGGAAACATCATCAGTTTCCCGCGACCCACTGCTGAGCCACCCGATCACTGGTATCGGTGATTGTTGCGCGCGCGCAGCGAGCGGCCACGCCGCCGCACCACCAATTAGCGTAATGAAGTGCCGTCGCCTCACGACGTACTCCTCAAGCCGAGGACCGCACCTTTACCATATCGAGTGAAAGCTGTGCTGTGCATCACAGCACAATTTCGCCGCCGACTTCCGATATGGGTCAAAGGCGGAAGTCGGCCCGCTTGAACGGCATGTCCGCTCCGCCCCCAACAGCGACATCGCCGGACCGCCCGGCTGACTGCATCCACTGGTCGCCCGTGCTGTTCATCGCGCTGGGCGCGCTGCTGGTGGCGATGGCGGTGAAAGTGATTTTCGTCGGGCGGTATCCATCAGTCAATTGGCGTACTACTTGCCCGCTGCTGCTCTCGCAGCTTGAATCTCCACAGAAGCGCAGACCTCGTCGCGAGTCGCGATGTTCGCCGTGCTTGCAACGTTTGCGGTATCGATTACGGCCTGCGTCGCATTGCTGTCATGGATGCGCCGCGCCTGTGCCTGAAGTTTAGGCGCGCTTCATCGCGCGTTGCGCAAAAGCCGCATCGCGCATTTCATTTGTTGCGCAAACCCGTATTTTTGGGGATCGACAGCACACGGCCTTTTTATTTCGCAGTGCAGCAACTATCTATCATGGTCGGACTTGAACTGAGTCTGCTGCACGGAGCTGCCGGTGTCGCTCGCCGACAATATCGATTTTCTCAAGCGCTTACCCAAGCCGGGCCGCATTGGCGGCGCGACGCCACGTGCGCGCCTGCCCGCGCGCAGTCCGCTGGTCGAAGTCAGGCAATTCGGGACCAATCCCGGAAACCTGCGCATGTTTGCGTTTGTGCCGGCTTACCTGCAGCAGCCGCGCGCGCTCGTGGTCGTGCTGCACGGCTGCGGCCAGACCGCCGCTGGTTATGATCTCGGCGCCGGCTGGTCGACGCTGGCGAAGCACTGCGGCTTTGCGCTGTTGATGCCGGAGCAGCAACTCGCCAACAACGCCAATGGCTGCTTCAACTGGTTCAACCCCGACGACATCGCGCGCGGTCAGGGCGAGGCCGCATCGATCCGGCAGATGATCGCGCGCATGAGCGCCGATCATGGCATCGATCCGCGCCGAATCCTCGTCACCGGCCTGTCCGCCGGCGGCGCGATGACCGCGGTGATGCTTGCGACCTATCCTGAAGTGTTCGCTGCCGGCGCCATCATCGCGGGTCTGCCGTTCGGCGTCGCCTCCAATGTTCGGGAAGCACTGACCGGGATGCATGGCTCGCGCGCGCATTCCCCGCATGACCTCGGTGAATCTCGTGCGCAAAGCTTCGCATCACAAGGGCAAATGGCCGAAGCTGTCGGTGTGGCACGGCAGCGTCGACCGGGTGGTCAATCCCGCGAATGCCGACGAGATCGTCAAGCAATGGCTGGACGTGCATGGGCTGCCTGCGGCGCCGATGTCGGAAGGCATCGTCAATGGTCATCCGCACCGGGTCTGGTGGAATGCTGATGGCGAAACGGTGGTTGAATCCTACACCATTACCAACATGGCGCATGGCACGCCGCTTGGTCTCGCCGACAACGACAACCGCTACGGCAATGAAGGCGCGTTCCTGATCGAGGCCGGTATCTCCTCGTCCTGGCTCATCGCGAAGTTCTTCGGCCTCACCGGCTGGATCAGGGAACGCAAGGCCGCCGCGGCGAAAATGCCGGTCGTGGACTCGCCGAGCGCAAAGCTGATCCCGCAGGTGTCGCCGATCTCTGCGCCGGCGGTTCTGCCGACGCCCGACCTGTCCAAAGTGTTGTGGCCGTTGACGACCTTGCAGCCACGGCCGACGCCGCAGCGCGAGCCGCGCCGGCGCGGCATCGACGTCGGCGCCGTCATCACCCGCGCGCTCACCGCCGCGGGCCTGATGAAGTAGCTAACCCGCCGTCTCCGCGATCAGCTCGATCGGCGTCACCGTGACCTGGCCGCCGGCGGCGACGCTGCGGGTCCTGGCCTGATACGCCTTGAAGAACTCGCGCGACTGCAGCGTCTTCACCGCCTGGTCATCGGCAACCGACGCGAGATGAAAGTAGCTGGAATCGTCGCGGTTCTTCATGACGCGGTATCCGATCTTGCCCTTCAGCTCCGGATCGCTGTCCAGTGCCGCGATGAAGCGCGCGACCTCGCGATGCCAGTCTTCGGGTGTGCCGTTGGCGAACTGATATCTGATCATGTTGTATTTCATCGGGGCGCTCCCTTGTTAGTGGTCCATTCCAACATTCGCATTTCGTCTCGGCAGGCACTTTTGCGAATGTTGGAATCAAAGGACCACTAGAAAATATTGATTCTAGTGGAGCTTTGGATTTGACGTTCGCGTTACGAGTGCTTGGTTACAAGGTAGCGAACGTCAAATCCGCTCCACTAGTGGTGTGCGATCATCTGGCCCTTAGGCGCATCGGCGCAAGTATGGACAAAAATGATAGTATGGACTTTTGCGCGAGTGAACCTATCCTGAGGACGTTCACGGAGGCGTCACATGGCCAAGCGCGAGGGAGCCTGCCCGGTTGCGGCGTTCCAGAAACTGATCAGCGGCAAGTACAAGCTCAGGATCGTCTGGGACCTGAAGGACGGCCCGCGCCGCTATGGCGAGATCAGGAGCGGGCTGTTGCGCGGCATGGAGCGCAGCGCGGAAGTGACGCCGCGCGTGCTGAGCCGCGAATTGAAGGCGCTGACCGAAAGCGGGCTGATCGACCGCAAGGATTATGGCGTGGTGCCGCCCAAGGTCGAGTACCGCCTGACCCGCAAGGGCAAGAGTTTCGTGCCCGTGATTGCCGCGATCCGCGACTGGGGCCACCGCCATCTGTCTGAAGAGGCTGTCATGGCCGAGGCCGCAGAATAGGCTAGGCTTCGCCCATTCTCCTCTTTACCTCTCCCCGCGTGCGGGGAGAGGTCGCGCGAAGCGCGGGTGAGGGGGATTCTCCGCTTGTCGTATTTGTGCATGCCCCTCACCCCAACCCTCTCCCCGTCAAGAACGGGGAGAGGGAGGGAGGCAGATCGTCGAGTTGATGGAATTACAATTCGCCCGTGATGAACGGATTGGTCATGCGTTCCTGGCCGATGCTGGAGCCGGCGCCATGGCCGCAGATGAAGCTGACGTCGTCGCCGAGCGGCAGCAGCTTCTCGATGATCGACTTGATCAGCGTTGTGTGACTGCCGCCGGGCAAGTCGGTGCGGCCGACCGAGCCGTTGAACAGGACGTCGCCGACATGGGCGAAGCGCAGTTCCTTGTTGAAGAACACGAGGCTGCCCGGTGAATGGCCGGGACAATGCAGGATGTCGAAGGTGAGATCGCCGATCGTGACCTGCTCGCCTTCGTCGAGATAACGGTCCGAGGTGAAGTTGCGCACGCCGGTCATGCCGAACCGCGCGCCGCTGTCCACCACATGCTCCAGCATGGTGGCGTCCGCCTTGTGCGGTCCCTCGATCGGCACCTGCAGCGCATCGCGCAATTCCGCAGCGCCGCCGACATGATCGATATGCCCATGCGTCAGCCAGATCTTCTCCACGGTGACGCCGGTCTGCTTGATCGCGGCCTGGATTTTCGGCACATCGCCGCCGGGGTCGATCACCACGGCCTTCTTGCTCGGCTCATGCCAGATGATCGTGCAGTTCTGCTCGAACAAGGTCACCGGCACGATCATCGCGCCGGCTTTTGCCTGGGTCTCGGTTTCGTTTGCCATTGCCGCACAATGCCGATTTTCGGCGGCCCGCCAAGTGAAAGATTCGTGCGGTCCGGGATCGCAAATCCTCGGCGATCAGGACTCTGCAGGGTTCCCTCGTGGCTTCGCCGCGCCACGTCCGGCGAGGCGCTGCAACGCCAGCACTTCGCGCATCCATTGCATTTTTGGTTTTGCCGGGAAACCGCCCCAGACCGCGCCCGCCGGCACGTTGTCGTAGATGGTCGAGCGCGAGGCGGTGATTGCGCCCTTGCCGACGGTGATGTGCGGAATGATGCCGGTGCGTGGCCCGAGTACGACAAAGTCCTCGATCGTGACACTGCCACTAAGACCTGACTGCGCGACGATAATGCAATGCTTGCCGATGATACAATTGTGTCCGATCTGACAGAGATTGTCGATCTTGGTGCCTTCGCCGATGACCGTGTCGCGCATGCCGCCGCGATCGATCCGCGTACCGGATCCGATCTCGACGTCATCGTGGATGACCACGCTGCCGACCTGCGGAATCTTGACATGACCGCCAGCGCTCGAGACGTAGCCGAAACCGTCCTGGCCGATGTGACAGCCGGGATGGATGATGACCCGGTCGCTGAGGCTGGCGTGAGTGATGGTGCAATGGGCGCCGATCGCGCAATCCCGGCCGACCCTGACCCCTTGGCCGATCACCGCGTGAGCGCCGATCAGGCTGCCACTTCCGATTCGAACCGAGGGGCCGATCACCGCAAAGGGATCGACCGTCACGCCATCACCGATTTCGGCAGTCGGATGCACCGATGCGTTGGGCGCTATACCAATGGTCCCGAATACCGAGGTCGGGCGCAGCGCCGGGCGATAGAGGTGGCGGGCAACCGTGACGAAGGCGTCATAAGGTTTGTCCACGCACAGCACGGCAACGTGGCCGGGCGCATGGCGGGCAAAGCGTTCGCTGGTCAGCACGGCGCCCGCTTTGGTCGCGGCAAGCGCGCCCGCGAACTTGGTGTCCTTCATGAAGGCGAGGTCGCTCGGCTCGGCGCCGTCGATGGGCGCGATGCCGGTCAGGCGGCGGCCGAGGTCGGCGCCTGCCTGGGGCTTGGCACCCGTCAGCGCGGCGATATCCGCCACGCTCAACCCCTCCGTCACTGAGAAAAAACTGAACTCGGTCAAAGAACTGTCCTCCGCGGCAGGATAGCGCGGCCCGCCGGCTTTCCCAAGCCGAAACCTCCGGCTGACGTGCAGAACCTTTCGGATATGCGGTGCCGGCGGGATCGAATAGGATCGGCGCATGGAATCGCCTCTCCGCAACATAAGCCCGGTTCCTCCGGCCGACGGACGCCAATCCGACACCGCGCTTGCGGTCGCGCGCGGCACTGCGCGGCTGTTGCGCTCGCTCGGCTTTGCCTGCATCAGCGAACTGGCGCTGCCGTCGGGCCGGCGCGCCGATCTGGTGGCGCTGAACGAGCGCGGCGAGCTCTGGATCGTCGAGATCAAGTCGTCGGTGGAGGATTTGCGCGCCGACCACAAATGGGAGGATTACCGCGCCCATTGCGACCGGCTGTTCTTCGCCTTCACCCACGACATGCCCTGCGAATTGTTCCCGAAGGATACCGGCCTGATCGTCGCCGATTCCTATGGCGCGCATATGGTGTGCGATGCTCCGGAGCATCGCTTGCCGGCGCCGACCCGCAAATTGATGACGGTGCGGTTTGCGCTTGTCTCGGCGCAGCGGATGAGCCGCCTCATCGATCCGCAGGGACATGCGGAACTCTAAACGATTCCGAAGTTGCAAGAGGATTAGCGCGGCGCGCGCTTGGCGAGAATCCGCTGCAGGGTGCGGCGGTGCATGTTGAGCCGCCGCGCGGTCTCGGAGACGTTGCGGTTGCACATCTCGTAGATGCGCTGGATGTGCTCCCAGCGCACGCGATCCGCCGACATCGGGTTATGCGGCGGCTCGGATTTCTCCGTTGTGGTGGAGAGCAGGGCGGACACCACGTCATCGGCGTCGGCCGGCTTGGCGAGATAGTCAACCGCGCCCATCTTCACCGCGGTCACGGCGGTGGCAATATTGCCATAGCCGGTCAGCACGATCGCCCGCGCGTCGGGCCGCTTGCGCTTTAGCGCCGAGACCACGTCGAGCCCGTTGCCGTCGCCGAGCCGCAAGTCGACCACCGCAAAGGCAGGCGCACTCTTGCCAATCTGCGCCAAGCCGTCGCTGACGGTATCGCAGGAGGTGACGTCAAAGCCGCGTGTTTCCATCGCGCGCGCCAGCCGTTCCAAAAACGCCTTGTCGTCTTCCACGATCAAGAGCGAGCGGTCGGTCGTCCCGGTCAGTTCGGCGGTGCTCAAATTCAGCCTCGATGGTTGCTCTCCAGACATATGGCGCGACATGGTGGCGCTGCCAAGGCCGCCGCCACTCAACAAAAGGACTGCGGCGGAACGCCGCTCTTTAAGGACAGCCGGCTAAGTCGCTGGTCTGTCGGCGCTTTCGCTCGCCTCGAAGCGCCGCCGCGGCCACACGATCTGCACCACCGCGCCATGGTCGGGGAAAACGCGGTTGGAGAAGGAGACCGTGGCGCCGGTTCGCTCCAGCAGCGTGCGGGCGATGAACACGCCAAGCCCGAGCCCGCCATGCTCGCTCTGCGAATCCTCGGCATTGCGCCGGCGCGACAGATAGGGCTCGCCGATTCGCTTGATGATCTCGGGCGCGAAGCCCGGACCATCGTCGGAGATCACGACCTCGATGGTGTCGGCATTCCACCACGCATTGACCTCGACCTCGCTGCGCGCGAAATCGACGGCGTTTTCCAGGATGTTGCCGACGCCATAGAGGATCGCCGGATTGCGCGTGCCGACCGGCTCCTTGGTGGCCGCCACCGCGATGCGCACCTTGATGGCAACGCCGAAGTCGCGGTGCGGCGCCACCGTCTCCTCGATCAGGGTCGAGAGCTTCATGCTGTCGAACGGCGCGCCGGTCGACGACAGCTGGGTGATTTTCGCAAGGATGTCGCGGCAGCGCTGCGCCTGCTCGCGCAGGGTCTTGATGTCGGCGGCTTCCTGGCCGTTGCCGGCGAATGTGCGCTCCAGCTCGCGCGAGATCAGCACGATGGTCGACAAGGGCGTGCCGAGCTCGTGCGCGGCGGCCGCCGCAAGCCCGTCGAGCTGGGTCAGATGCTGCTCGCGCGCCAGCACCAGTTCGGTTGCGGCAAGCGCGTCGGAGAGTTTTCGCGATTCCTCGGTGACCTGGAAGGCGTAGAGACTGGTTACGCCGATCGCGAGCGCGATCGACAGCCAGACGCCGAGCAAATAGATCGGAGGCAGCACCAGCGGCTCCTCGGAGTCCCAGGGAAGCGGCAGATACAGAAAGCCGAGCGCAGAGGCGCAGGCCACTGCGAGCAGCCCAAGCGCGATGGTGAACCGCACCGGCAATGCAGTCGCCGAAATCAGCACCGGCGCGAGAAACAGGAAGGAGAACGGGTTCTGCAGCCCGCCGGTGAAGTACAGCAGCGCGGCGAGCTCGACGATGTTGAGCGCAAGCAGTGCGGCGGCATAGACCGGCTCCAATCGCTCCATCGGATTGAAGGCGATCTGCAGCGCCAGATTGATCAGCGCCGACAGGCTGACGATGACCAGGCAGGGCGTGATCGGCAGGTCGAATTCGAGCCCCTGCGCCACGATGAAGATCGCGGCGAGCTGTCCCAGCACGGCAAGCCAGCGCAGCCGCAGGATGGTGTCCAGGCGGACGTAGCGTTGCGGATGGCGGAAGTCGGATTCTGCGACGTCGGTCATGTCTTGAAGCTTAGCCGTGTACTAGCCCGATCACAATTTGCGCAGGCATCGGCAGGGAAAGGTTGCGATTCCCCATGTAATGGCTCAATGAACGGCCCGCATGGCGCAAAGTGACGAAAACTCGGGTGTTTCCAGCGTGGCAGGACCCGCCGCGATCGACGTGTCGCATCTGGTCAAGCAGTACAAAACCGTGCGCGCGGTCGACGACGTCTCGTTTGCCATCGCGCGCGGCAGCATCACCGGTCTGCTCGGCGGCAATGGCGCCGGCAAGACCACGACGATCGCCATGATCATGGGACTGGTGCTGCCGACGTCAGGTACCGTCGAGGTGCTTGGCCATCCGATGCCGGCGGAAAGCGCCGAGGTGCTCGGGCGGATGAATTTCGAGAGCCCCTATGTCGACATGCCGATGCGGCTCACGGTGCGGCAGAATCTGACGGTGTTCGGGCGTCTCTATGCGGTCGATCATCTCAAGGACCGCATCGCGCAACTCGCCTCCGATCTCGATCTCGATGAATTCCTCGATCGCCCCAACGGCAAACTCTCCGCCGGGCAGAAGACCCGCGTCGCGCTGGCCAAGGCGCTGATCAATGCGCCGGAGCTCTTGCTGCTCGACGAGCCGACCGCATCGCTCGATCCGGACACGGCCGATTGGGTGCGAGAGCATCTCGAAACCTATCGCCGGACGCGCGGGGCGACCATCCTGCTCGCCTCGCACAACATGCTCGAGGTCGAGCGGCTGTGCGACCGCGTCATCATCCTCAAGCGCGGCCGGATCCAGGAGGACGACAGCCCCGAAGCCATCATGGCGCGCTACAGCCGCGACACGCTGGAGCAGGTGTTTCTCGATGTCGCGCGCGGCCGCGGCCAGGGTGGCGCTGATGCGAACTCATCCGACGCGCCCCGGCGGGCCGCCTCGCGGGAGTCGATGTCATGAACGATTTCGCCGTCCATGGCATCTCGCTGCGCCGCATCGGCGCGATGATCCTGCGCTACTGGTACCTTCTGATATCGTCGTGGCCGCGGCTGCTGGAGCTCGCATACTGGCCGGTGCTGCAGGTCCTCACCTGGGGCTTCCTGCAGAGCTATATCGCGCAGAACGCCAATTTCTTCGCGCGCGCCGGCGGCACGCTGATCGGCGCCGTGATCCTGTGGGACATCCTGTTCCGCGGTCAGCTCGGCTTCTCCATCTCCTTCCTGGAAGAGATGTGGGCGCGCAACATGGGCAACCTGATGATGAGCCCGCTGAAGCCGATCGAATTCCTGATCGCGCTGATGGCGATGAGTATCGTTCGGCTTGCCATCGGCGTGATCCCGATGGTCGTGCTGGCGCTGGTGCTGTTCCACTTCAACATCTTCGATCTCGGCCTGCCGCTGATCGCGTTCTTCTGCAATCTGATCTTCACCAGCTGGGCGGTCGGAACCTTCGTCTCGGGGCTGGTGCTGCGCAATGGCCTCGGCGCCGAGGGGATCGTGTGGACGCTGATGTTCGCGCTGCTGCCGCTCGCCTGCGTCTATTATCCGGCCCGCGTGCTGCCGCCCTGGCTGCAGCACGTCTCCTGGTCACTGCCGCCGACCTATGTGTTCGAGGGCATGCGCGCGCTCCTGATCGACGGTGTTTTCCGCACGGATTTGATGCTGACGGCGCTCGCCCTCAACGCCGTGCTGCTGGCGGCGTCGTTTGCGGCATTTCTTGCCCTTTTGCGCAGCGCCAAACGCCACGGATCGCTGCTCGGGGGTGGCGAATAAGTCACTTTCCCGTGGAATCACGAGGGCTTCCCTACCCGACGGGGGTGGAAAGAACGATCTCTGGATTGACGCATTATTACCCATTCGACAGTATGCTGCGGCGCAAAACAGGGGTCTGAAATCAATGCCGATTGGTGAGTTTGGCAATGCACCGCCATTAGCGTCCGAAGGCAGTCCGGCGCTGACGACGCCGATGTACTGGATGTACGAGATGGCGCATGCGTCGCTCAATCCGGCGCGCGCCGTGACGGATGCGACCAAGATCCTGTTTCAGAACCCGCTGAATCCGTGGTCGCATACCGAGCTCGGCAAATCGGTCGCGGCGGCCTGCGAAGTGTTCGAGCGCGCGACGCGACGCTACGGCAAGCCGGAATGGGGCATCCACGATACCGAGGTCAACGGCGTCCGCACGCCGGTCGAGGTCAAGAGCGTGTGGGAAAAGCCGTTCTGCCGCCTGCTGCATTTCGACCGCAAGCTGACGCGTCCTTTGCGCATTCCGCAGCCGCGCGTGCTGATCGTGGCGCCGATGTCCGGCCATTACGCCACCCTGCTGCGCGGCACGGTGCAGGCCTTCCTGCCTTCGCATGAGGTCTACATCACCGACTGGGCGGATGCGCGCATGGTGCCGCTCGCCGAAGGCCGTTTCGACCTCGACGACTACATCGATTACATCATCGAGATGCTGCACACGCTCGGCGGCAATATCCACATCATCGCGGTATGCCAGCCCTCGGTGCCGGTCGTGGCCGCAGTGTCCATCATGGAGGCGAAACGCGATCCCTACGTGCCGCTGTCGATGACCTTGATGGGCGGCCCGATCGACACCCGCCGCAATCCGACCGGAGTCAACGATCTCGCCGGCGAGCGCGGCATCGAGTGGTTCCGCAACAATGTCATCACCAAGGTGCCGTTCCCGCATCCCGGCGTCATGCGCGACGTCTATCCGGGCTTCCTGCAGCTCTCAGGCTTCATCACCATGAATCTCGACCGCCACACGGACGCGCACAAGGCGCTGTTCGCGAACCTGGTGAAGGGTGACGGCGATCTCGTCGACAAGCATCGCGAATTCTACGACGAATATCTCGCAGTGATGGACCTCACCGCCGAATATTACCTGCAGACGGTCGAGACCGTGTTCATTCGCCACGCCTTGCCCAAGGGCGAGATGAAGCATCGCGGCAAGCCGGTCGATCCGTCCCGCATCATGCGCGTCGCGCTGATGACGGTTGAGGGCGAGAACGACGACATCTCCGGCCTCGGCCAGACCGAAGCGACGCATGAACTCTGCACATCGATCCCCAACCACCGCCGCGTGCATTATGTGCAGAAGGGGGTCGGGCACTACGGCGTGTTCAACGGTTCCCGATTCCGCTCCGAGATCGTGCCGCGCATCAACGACTTCATGATGTCGGCGGCGAATCCGAAATCGCTGCTCGCGCTGGCGGCCGAATAGGCCGTCGGATCCGCATTCCCTGCGCATTCCGGGGTGCAAAACCCGCGAAAAGTCCTGCAAAAAGGGCCCGGCTGGCGGGCCGGAAAATGGCCGTTTTGGGCCAGATTCGCCCCTTGGAAGGAGTGAGTATGACCTCACCTTTTCGGAGCGGTTTTGACCCCCGGTTCCAGGTAAATAATCCGGTTTCGGGACCATTCTGTAGGGCCTGACGGTCGGCCGAGCCCTGTATATTGGGCAAATGATTTGTTTTTGCGCCGAGCGATTTCACTGGTCGCGGTTATGGCAGACTTCGGGGCAACTGCTCCTCCCCGGACTGACAGACATGGCTACCCGTGCGCTCCTCTATCGGCGCCCCGCCGAACCCGCGACTCTGGTTGTCAGGCACGGCTCGCAAGTGTTTGCGATCCGCCTGCGGCGGCACCGGCGCGCCAGACGCTACACGCTGCGCATCCATCCGACCGACCGTGAGGCCATCCTCACCATGCCGCCGCGCGGCACGCTGAAGGACGCGCGCGAGTTCGCCGAGCTCCATGGCGGCTGGATCGCCGCGCGTCTCGGCCGCCTGCCGAAGGCAGCACCCTTCCAGCCCGGCACGATCGTGCCGCTGCGCGCCGTGCCGCACCGGATCGTGCATCGCGCCGGTGAGCGCGGCACGGTGTGGACGGAGACTCGCGACAGCGGCGAGAAAATCATCTGTGTCGCCGGTGATGTGGAATTCACCGACCGCCGCGTGCATGACTTCCTCAAGCGCGAGGCACGGCGCGATCTGCAGAAATCCGCGCACGGCCATGCGCAGGCGCTCGGCGTGCGGGTAAAGCGGATTTCGATCCGCGACCAGTCGAGCCGCTGGGGCTCCTGCACCTCGGCGGGCTCGCTGTCGTTTTCCTGGCGGCTGATCCTGGCGCCGCCCTTCGTGCTAGACTATCTCGCCGCCCACGAGGTCGCCCATCTCGTGGAGATGAATCACTCGCCGCGGTTCTGGCGCGTGGTTGGCCGGATCTGCCCGTCGATGGAGCGCGCCAAGAAGTGGCTCGACGCGGCGGGGAACGATCTGCACCGGTATGGGATCGAGGATTAGCGGTCGTGTCCCGCACGCGGCGCAGCGCTTCTTTAGCGGTGCACCGCAGAATGCGGGACCCACTTTAGTGTGGACCCCGGATCAGCAGCGCACCGCTCTAGCTTTTTGGGGAGAGATGGATGCTTGTGCGCGCGCTGCACTGCATCCGGGGAACGCAGCTACCTTCTTCCCCCGAACAGCCGATCCATCAGCCAGCCATCGAGGCCTGCCGCCGGCTCAGGCCGTGCCGGGACGCGTCCCGGCACAGTTCGGCCGGACCCGGCCTGCACGGGAGCCGGCGGCGTCGGGCCGGTGATCTGCGAAGCAATCTGGGTCAGCGTCGTGAATCCACCGGCGGATGCCGGCGCGTTCGGCAGATAGGCGACCGGCACGCCCTGATGCGCCGCGCGCATGAAGCGCGTCCACACCTCCACCGGCAAGCCCGCCGCCGGTCGCGTGCCTGGTCGGCGAGTTATCGTCATTGCCGAGCCAGACCCCGGTGACGAGATTAGCGGTGTAGCCGATGAACCAGGCGTCGCGAAAATCCTGGCTGGTGCCGGTCTTGCCCGCGGCCTGCCAGCCCGGAATCTCCGCCTTGCGCGCGGTGCCCGAGATCAGCGTCTGCTCCATCATCTGGTTCATCATCGCGACGTTGCGCGGCTCGATCACCTGGTTGGCCTCATCGGGCTGGCGCTGGTACAGCACCTTGCCCTCGAGCGTCTTGATCCTCGTCACCACGTGCGGCGAGACGCTTGATCCCCCGTTGGCGAATGGCGCATAGGCGCCGACCAGTTCGAGCATCGACACTTCCGAGGTGCCGAGCGCGATCGAGGCGTTGGGCTCGAGCTTGGAGGAAATGCCGAGCCGGTGCGCGGTGCGCACCACATTCTTCGCGCCGACTTCGAGCCCGACGCGCACGGCCACCGTATTGAGCGACATTGCCAGCGCTTGGGTCAGCGTTACCGGCCCGAAATATTCGTGGCTGTAATTCTCGGGCGTCCAGCCCTTGACGTTGAGCGGCGCGTCCTGGCGGATCGTGTCCGGCGTCAGCCCGGACTCGATCGCGGTCAGATAAACGAACGGTTTGAACGCCGAGCCCGGCTGGCGCTTGGCGGTGACGGCGCGGTTATACTGGCTTTCGCCATAGTTGCGCCCGCCGACCATGGCGCGCACGGCGCCGTCGGGCGTCATCGCCACCAGCGCGCCTTGGCTGACATTGAACTTCACGCTCTTGGCCGCAAGCTCGTCGATCACGGCGGCTTCGGCGACGCTCTGCAGCTTCGGATCGATGGTGGTCTCGACCACGATCGACTGCTCCACCTGTCCGACCAGATCGTCGAGCACCTCGCCGATCCAGTCGGCGACATAATTGACGGTACCGGCGCCGGCCGGCTTCACCGAGATCGCGGGATGGCCGATCGAAGCCTGCGCCTGTGCTTCGGTGATGAATTTCGCGTCCGCCATGGCGGCGAGCACGGTCTGCGCGCGCTTTTCGGCGCCTTCCGGATTGCGGTTCGGCGCCAGCCGCGACGGCGATTTGACGAGGCCCGCCAGCATCGCGGCCTCCGGCAGCGTGATGCTCTTTGCAGGTTTGCCGAAATAGCGTTGCGAGGCCGCCTCGACGCCATAGGCGCCCGAGCCGAAATAAACGCGGTTCAGATAGAGCTCGAGGATTTCGGCCTTGGAATATTTGCGCTCCAGCCATATCGCCAGCTCGACCTCCTGCAGCTTGCGCGCGAGCGTACGCTCCTGGGTCAGGAACAGGTTCTTGGCCAACTGCTGCGTCAGGGTCGAACCGCCCTGCGACACCCCACGATGCAGCACGTTGGCAACCGCTGCGCGGAGGATGCCCCAGGGGTCGACGCCGTGATGCGAATAGAAGCGGCGGTCCTCGATCGCGATGAAGGCCTTCGGCAAGTAGGGCGGCAGCTCCTTCAGCGACACGTTGGCCCCGGCCATCTCGCCGCGCTGCGCCAGCATGCTGCCGTCGGCGCCGACGATCTCGATGGTCGGCGGCCGCTTGGGGATTTCCAGCGACTGGATGGCGGGCAGATGCGCGCCGACCCAGACCACCACGCCGACGACGGCGATCGCGCCCCACAGTCCCAGCACCGCGCCCCAATAGAAGAGACGAGACAGGCCGAAGCCTCGCGAAGATGATCGGCGCTTGCTCGGTTTCTCTTTCACCTTGCGCTCACGCGGCGGTGGAGGTTCGTCGTCATCCGCTTCGGCACGCCGTTTGGCGGCCTTCTTCGGCTTGTCATCGGATGCGGCAATGCGATCCTTGGGATCGAGCCGGAGATCGGCGAGCGCCGCCGCGAGGCCAAACCGCGGCTCCTTGCGTCCGCCGCTCTTTTTTCGTCCCCACGCCATACGCGATACGCCGCCCAAACTTATCCGGCGCACGCTAACGCCGCAGGGTTTAAGGGCCGGTTACGGAGAGGTTAATTCGTGATTAGTGCTGAGTGTTGGAGCCCTGCTAAAGCTGGTTCAAATTGACGTTTGGGAGCGCATATGGGCCACATCGATCCGACAAAAGAAGTTTTCGCGCAGTTTCGGGACAGCGACCGACCGGGCCCGATCCACATGCTCAACCTGGTACGCTTGCGCAAACAGGCGGCCTATCCCGACGGCCGCAAGGCGACCGGCGAGGAGGCCTATGCCGCCTATGGCCGCGAGAGCGGCCCGGTGTTTACGCGGCTCGGCGGCTGCATCGTCTGGCAGGGCAGATTCGAGTTGATGCTGATCGGACCGCAAGAAGAGCGCTGGGACCATTGCTTCATCGCCGAATATCCGAGCGTCGGCGCATTCGTCGAGATGATCCGCGACCCCGTTTATCGCGAGGCGGTGAAGCATCGCCAGGCGGCGGTCGAGGATTCCCGTCTGATCCGCCATGCGGTGCTGCCAGTCGGCAAGAACTTCGGCGAGATTCCGGAGTAGATAACGATGGTCGCGTGATTTCTCCACATTGTCATGGCCGGGCATAGCCGTTCGAAGAACGGCGTCGCTTCCGCTCGCCTATGACCCGGCCATCCACGTCTTTCTTCACGCGGGTCCAAAAACGTGGATGCCCGGGACAAGCCCGGGCATGACGAGTTCTTGTGTGGCGGCTTACGCCTGATCGACGAGCGGCGTTAACCGGCCGGGCCCGTATCTTCCAGGATCGGGCCGAACAGCTCCCAGCGCTCGCCGTTGAATCGCTCCATCTGCAGCTGCTTGTTGACGCGATAATCGGTCGGCGAGGTGTTGATCTTCATTCCCGGCAGCGACAGGTCGAGCACGACGTCCTTGAGTGAGGTCGCCTGCTTCATCACGTTCTCGCGGGTGAGGTCGTCACCACACTGCTTGAGCACATGGATCAGCAACTGCGTCGTCGAGTAGCCGTAGGTGTTGAACAGTGAATCCTTGTCACCGTCCGGATAGTACTTGGCCATGAAGTCCAGATATTTCTTCATGCCGGCGTCGTTCTTCCAGGTCGGATCGAGCGGATCCTTGCCGTAGTTGACGCTGATCACGCCCTTGGACGCCTCGAGCCCCGCCGGCTTCATGACGGCGCCGACCGAAGTGGCGTTGATGTCGAGGATGTGCACCGGGTGCCAGTCGAGCTCGGAAATCTTCTTGATCGCCTGCGCCGCCTGCTTTGGCGTCGAGGCACTGAAGAACAGGTCCGCGCCGGCATCCTTGATCTTGAGGATCTGCGAATTGATGGTGGGATCGGAGACTTCGTAGGAGGCTTCCGCGACGATCATGCTCGCCGCCTTGTCGCCAAGGCCGGCCTTGATGCCGTTGAGGTAGTCTTTGCCGAGATCGTCATTCTGATAGAGGATGCCGATCTTGGCATTCGGATGGTTCTTGATGATGTACGCGCCGTAGATGCGGCCCTCGACGAAGTAGTTCGGATTGAAGCCCATCGTCCACGGGAAGTTCTTCGGATCGGTGAACCGCGATGCGCCGGTCGCCGCGAACAGCTGCGGCACCTTTTTCAAATTGAGGTATTTCTGCACGGCGGCATTTCCCGGCGTACCGAGAACCTGGAAGGTGAGCAGCACCTCGTCGCTCTCGACCAGCTTGCGGACCTGCTCGACCGTTTTCGGCGGGCTATAGGCATCGTCATACTGGATCAGATTGATCTTGCGGCCGTTCACGCCGCCCTGATCGTTGATCATCTTGATGTAGGCGGCCTGGGTCTTGCCGATGGTGGCATAGGCGGAAGCGGGCCCGCTGAAGGGATTGGTCTGCCCAATCTTGATCTCGGTGTCGGTCGCGCCGGTGTCGTATTTCTTCTGCGCCAAGGCCGGAGAAGCGGTCAGCGCAATCGCGAGCGCCGTCCCCGTAGCCAGGTGGAAAAAGCCGTTCCTCATGTCGTGTGCGTTCCTCGGTTGTGTGGATTTATAGGGCCGGGATTACTCGATGTTGCACTGCAATGCAATGCACGCTGAAGCATGGTTACGAAAGGAGGACCAGGATCAGGGCCAATAGCGCGGGTGCGGCCTGTACATAGAGAATCCCGCGGCTGACGCTGATCGCGCCATAGGCACCGGCAATGATCACGCCGAGCAGGAAGAACACCTTGATCTGGTATCCGAAAGCTGGCGAAGGATGGACCAGACCCCAGATCAGGCCGGCGGCGAGAAAGCCGTTATAAAGTCCCTGATTGGCAGCCAGCGCCGCGGAATCCGCGGCCTTTTCCGCCGTCATGCGAAAGGTCTTCAGGCCGTGGGGCTTGGTCCAGAGAAACATCTCCAGGACCAGGAAATAGAGATGCGCCAAGGCGACCAATGCCACCAGCGCGTTGGCGATCCAGATCATATGGTGCCTCCCTTGAAAGTCCGATTTCGGGTGGACGCTAGCACGCATGACGGTGAAAGTACGAAGGTACCTTGCTGGAATTCTGCGATGGCTACCAGGACCTCTGAAACATTCAGCCTTGATCGCTTGAAGACGCCGATCGGCACCACGCTGCTCGTGACCGACGAGGGCGGCGCGTTGCGCGCGCTCGACTTCGAAGATTACGAAGCGCGGATGAAAGAGTTGCTGCGGTTGCATTACGGCGCGGTCAGCTTGAAAAGCGGCCGCGCGCCGAAAGCGATGCGGTCGGCGCTCTCGGCCTATTTCGATGGCGATTTTGCCGCGCTGAAAACGATTGAGTGGCGCGTCGCCGGCACGCCGTTTCAGCGCAAGGTCTGGACCGCGCTGCCGAAGATCCCTGCGGGCCAAACCATGAGCTATGGCGCGCTCGCCGCGAAGCTCGGTTCACCCACTGCCATGCGCGCGGTCGGGCATGCCAACGGTTCGAACCCGATCAGCGTGGTCATTCCCTGCCATCGCCTGATCGGCGCCAATGGTTCGCTGGTCAAATATGGCGGGGGCTTGCATCGCAAGCAGTGGCTGCTGCGGCACGAGGGGGTGGAGGTCTAGGCCGCCGGCTGCGCCACCGCGTCTTCGCTGGCGAGCAGATGCAGCAGCGCGCTCTTGATCGCGGCCTGTCGCGTCGGCGCGTTGATCTGCGCTCCCAGCAGATCGGTGACGTAGAACACGTCGCGGGCGCGCTCGCCGAAGGTCGCGACATGCGCCGAGGCGATGTTGAGGTTGAGCTTCGAAAGCGCGGTCGTCAGCTGATAGAGCAGGCCGGGGCGGTCGAGGCCGGACACCTCAATCACGGTGTAAAGGTCCGACCACTGGTTGTTGATGATCACTTCCGGCTCGACCGTGAACGGCCGCATCTTGCCGCGCACGGCGGCACGCTTTGCCACCGCGTCCGGCAGCCGCAGCCTGCCTTCCAGCACCTGCTCGATCATCTCGCCGATCCTTGTGGCGCGCCGGCCCTCGTCCTCGTCGCGGTCGTATTCCCGTGAGATCGCAATCGTGTCCAGCGCGCGGCCGTCGGTGGTGGTGTAGATCTGCGCGTCGACGATGTTGGCGCCGGCAGACGCGCAAGCGCCGGCGATGATCGACAGCAGCCAGGGATGGTCGATGGCGAGAATCGTCAGCTCGGTGACGCTACGCGCCTCGTCGAAGCCGACATTGATTGCCAGCTTGTGGCCGGCCTCGTCGCTGGCTTTCAGAAACCGCGCATGGCGGATTTTTCGCGGCAGCTCCACTTTCAGCCAGTAGGCCGGATAGTGCCGGCCGAGATAAGCGGTGACATCCGCCTCCGGCCATTCGGTGAAAGCGGCGCGGAATTCGCCCTGCGCCGCGGCGATGCGCTTGGCGCGGTTCACTTCCGAGAAGCCGCCGGTCAAGACCGGCTCGGTCTCGTAGTAGAGCGTGCGGATCAGCTGCGCCTTCCAGCCGTTCCACACGCCGGGACCGACGCCGCGAATGTCGGCGGTGGTGAGGATGGTCAAAAGCTTCATCTGCTCGACCGTCTGCACCACGGCGGCGAAATTCTCAATTGTCTTGCGGTCGGAGAGGTCGCGCGACTGCGCCACCGTCGACATGGTCAAATGCTGCTCGATCAACCACGCGACCAGTTCGGTGTCGGCAGCCGAGAAGCCGAGCCGCGGGCACAGCCGCCGCGCCACCTTGGCCCCTGCGATCGAGTGATCCTCGGGCCGGCCCTTGGCGATGTCATGCAGCAGCACGGTGATGTAGAGCAGCGGCCGGTGCTCCGGCCTGATCTTGCGCATCAAATCGCTGGCGACCGTGAACTCCTCGTTGCCGCCGCGCTCGATGTCCTGCAGGAAGCCGACGCAGCGGATCAGATGCTCGTCCACCGTATAGTGGTGGTACATGTTGAACTGCATCATCGACACGATCTTGCCGAAGGCGCGGATGAAATGGCCGAGCACGCCGGTCTCGTTCATCCGCCGCAGCACGGTCTCGGCGTCGTTCGAGGTCAGGATCTCCATGAACAGCCGGTTGGCTTCGGGATTTTCGCGCAGCTCCGTGTTGATCAGCTTCAGCGAGCGCGTCACCGTGCGCATCGCGTCGGGATGAAAGGCGAGGTTGTTCTTCTGCGCGAGGCGGAAGATCCGGATCAGGTTGACCGGATCGTGCTTGAAGACGTCAGGGACGGCGAGGTTGATGCGGTTGTTGTCGACGATGAAGTCGTCGCTGTCGGGCACGCGCCGTCGCACCGTGCTGGGCCGCAGCCGCGCCATCATGCGGCTCAACACCGGCGCGGGCTTGGCCTGCTGGTCCTCCAGCTTGGCGCACAGGATCGCGGTGAGGTCGCCGACGTCCTTTGCCACCAGGAAGTAATGCTTCATGAAGCGCTCGACGTCCTGCATGCCAGGATGGCTGGTGTAGCCGAGCCGGACCGCGATCTCGCGCTGCATGTCGAACGACAGCCGTTCCTCGGCGCGGCCTGCGAAGAAGTGCAGGTTGCAGCGGACCGACCACAGGAAGTCGGCGCAACGGCGGAAGATACGGTACTCCTGCGCATCGAACACGCCGCGCTCGGCGAGTTCGTCGGTCTCGCGCACGCGATAGACGTATTTGGCGATCCAGAACAGCGTGTGCAGGTCGCGCAGGCCGCCCTTGCCGTCCTTGACGTTGGGCTCGACCAGGTAGCGCGACTGGCCGGCGCGGCGGTGCCGCTCCTCGCGCTCGGCAAGCTTGGCGGTGACGAATTCGGCCGCCGAGCCCTGCACGACCTCCTTGTCGAAGCGTTCAACCAGCTCGTCATACAATTGCTGGTCGCCGGTCAGAAACCGCGTCTCCAGGATCGCGGTGCGGATGGTCATGTCATTGCGCGCCTGCCGGATCGATTCATCGACCGAGCGGGTGGCGTGGCCGACCTTCAGCCCCATGTCCCAGAGGCAATACAGAATCGCTTCCGCGACCTGCTCGCCCCAGGCGGTCTGCTTGTAGGGCAGGATGAACAACAGATCGATGTCGGATTCCGGCGCCATCAGCCCGCGGCCATAACCGCCGGTCGCCACCACGGCCATGCGCTCCGCGCGCGACGGAATCGGCGAGCGATAGAGATGCCGGGTTGCCGCCGCAAACAGGATGCGGATGATCTCATCCTGCACGAAGCAGAGCCGCTCGGCGCAGTGCCGGCCGTGACGGTCTCTCAGCAGCGTCGCCTGGGCTGCAGCGCGCGCGGCGATCAGCTCGGCCTTCAGCAGTTGCGCAAGCGATGAGCGGAACACGTCCTCGCGGCCGGCATGTTTCCCGGCCAGCGCATTGACCGCCGCGGTGATCCGCCGCGTATCGAAGTCGGTCTCGTTGCCTGCGCCGGCCGGCGCGACGATGCTGTCCATGGCTCAATCCGATATCGGACGATGGGTGCGCTGTCACGGCCGATTGTTGGGCGGCAGCGCTCCCATGCTGTATTCCCCTGCAGTTGGGCAAAGACGTTCTCGCCGAAAGGGTCGCGGGGTATGCTTTTTTCCAGTTGACCTCGGAGAATAACGCATTGAAATACGGCCGGTTTTGCGGAGGGGTAAGTGATGAAAACTTTTGTGCGGGCAGCATTGGCGGCCGCCTTCGGTCTTGCGATGTCGAGCGGCGCGTTTGCCGCCGACGCGCTCAAGGAAATTCACATCGACTGGGCGACCTATAATCCGGTCTCCATGGTGCTGAAGCAGAAGGGGCTGCTCGAGAAGGAGTTCGCCAAGGACGGCATCAGCATCGTCTGGGTGCAATCCGCCGGTTCCAACAAGGCGCTGGAATTCCTCAATGCCGGCTCGATCGATTTCGGCTCGACCGCGGGCTCGGCGGCATTGGTTGCCAAGATCAACGGCAACCCGATCAAGTCGATCTATGTCTATTCGCGGCCCGAATGGACCGCGCTGGTCACGACGAAAGATTTCGAAGATCGCTTCGGTCGCGGATCTGAAAGGCAAGCGCGTCGCGGTGACCCGCGGCACCGATCCGCACATCTTCCTGGTGCGCGCGCTGCTCGGCGCGGGCCTGTCCGAGAAAGACATCACGCCGGTGCTGCTGCAGCACGCCGACGGCAAGACCGCGCTGATCCGCGGCGACGTCGACGCCTGGGCCGGTCTCGATCCGATGATGGCACAGGCCGAGATCGAGGACGGCGCCAAGCTTTTCTATCGCAAGGCCGATGCCAACACCTGGGGCATCCTCAATGTGCGCGAGCAATTCCTGAAGGATTATCCCGACATCGTCCGCCGCGTGCTCGCGACCTATGAGGAGGCGCGGAAATATTCGCTGGCGAATTACGACGAGCTGAAGAAGACCTTCATCGGCGTCACCAAGCTGCCGGACAACGTGGTCGACAAGCAGCTCAAGGAGCGCACCGAGCTGACCCATAGCCGGATCGGCGCGCCGCAGCGCGAGTCGATCCTCGCCGCCGGCATCGCCCTGCAGCAGGCCGGCGTCATCGAAGCCAAGACCGATGTCAAGGCGGTGCTGGATTCGCTGATCGACGATCAGGTTCCGCTGCCGACGAATTGATAGGTCAGTATTTGCTCGTCATGGCCGGGCTTGACCCGGCCATCCACGTCTTCCGTGCAAGGCGGCATCAAAGACGTGGATGCCCGGCTCAAGGCCGGGCATGACGAAGTCAAATGGGGCGCCACCACAACCTTGCAATTCCTCCACGACAAGCGTTTTGCTATGGCCATGACGGTCGAACTGCCCATTGAGCAAAACAGCGCTGGCCTGTCGCAAGCAGGCCACGCCGCACCCGACGCGCGGCGAGCGTCGCGCTGGTCGGCCTTCGCGCGGCCGGCGCTCGGGCTGCTGCTGCCGGTCGCTTGCGCGCTCATGTGGGAGTTCATCGTCTGGCGCGGCTGGTCCAACGGACGGCTGGTGCCGCCGCCGAGCAAGGTGTTTGCCACCATCGCCGAGCTCGCGCGCTCCGGCGAGCTGTGGCTGCACATCAAGGCAACGATGACCCGCGTCGTGCTCGGCTTCGGCTTCGGCGTGATCGCCGGGACGCTGCTCGGCGCGATCTCCGGCTATTGGGGATTGGCGCGGCGGCTGCTCGATCCCACCATGCAGGCACTGCGCGCCATTCCCTCGCTCGCCTGGGTGCCGCTGTTCATCCTTTGGCTCGGCATTTTCGAAACGTCGAAGATCGCGCTGATCGCGGCCGGCGTGTTCTTTCCGGTCTATCTCGGCGTCATGGGCGCGATCCTCTCGGTCGACCGCAAGATCGTCGAGGTCGGGCGCGTCTTCCGCCTCTCCGGACCTGCCATGATCCGCCGCATCCTGCTTCCCGCCGTACTGCCGGCCTATGTTGTGTCCTTGCGCGTCGGTCTCGGTCTCGGCTGGATGTTCGTGGTCGCGGCCGAACTGATCGGCGCCTCCGAAGGCCTTGGCTATCTCCTGCTCGACGGCCAGCAACTCGGCAAGCCCGCGCAGATTCTCGCGGCCATCGTCATCTTCGCCATTCTCGGCAAGACCACCGACTGGCTGATCGAGATCGGCTTCGCACCGCTGTTGCGCTGGCAGGACGCATTCGGCAAACAGAGTGAGGCAAATTAATGCTGGCGCTCGACAGGGTCGGCAAAATCTATCCGAACGGCGTCAACGCGCTGGCGCGCTTCTCCGCCGAGATCGCGCCCGGCGAGATCGTCGCCATCATCGGCGGCTCCGGCTGCGGCAAGTCAACCCTGCTGCGCGCCATTGCCGGGCTCGACCGCGCCACCTCGGGCACGGTGACCCTCGACGCCACCGCGATCGCAGCACCTCATGAGAAAATCGGCATCATCTTCCAGGAGCCGCGGCTGCTGCCGTGGCTGACCGTCGCCGACAATATCGGATTCGGCCTGTCCGGCCTTCCCGCAACCGAGAAGCGCGAGAGGGTGGCGCGCGCGCTCGACCGCGTCGGTCTCGCCGACAAGGCCAATGCCTGGCCGCGCGAATTGTCGGGCGGGCAGGCGCAGCGGGTCGCGATTGCCCGCGCACTGGTGCCGCAGCCCGAGGTGTTGCTGCTCGACGAGCCGTTCTCCGCGCTCGATGCCTTCACCCGGCGCGACCTGCAGGATCATCTGCTCGACCTCTGGGCCGACACGCGTCCTACCCTCGTCCTGGTGACGCATGACGTCGACGAGGCCGTGGTGCTGGCCGATCGCGTGCTGGTCATGCGGCCGCGGCCCGGCCGCCTGTTCGAGGCGATCAATGTCAATCTGTCGCGGCCGCGCGACCGCAATTCGCAGCTGTTCGACAGTTTCAAGCGCCATGTGCTGACCGCGCTGGACCGCTCGCTCGACCGCAGCGTCCCGGACCGCGACCTCGGATCGCGCGTTGGTGAATTGATGTGGTGGTGACAGCGGCCCGATTTCGCATTAAATCCGGCGTCGAAAGAACGGGAGAACAACAATGGACGCCGTCGAACTTCGCGCGATGCAGGCCCCGATCAAGGAGCGCTACAAGCAGGACCCTTCCGCCGCAATCATCACGCTCAAAGCCAAGGGCTCGACCGACACCGAAGGCCTGACCTGCAAGGTCGAGACCGGGCGCGCGCTGGCGGTCGCGGGCCTGCATCCGGCAACCGGCGGCTCCGGGCTCGAACTCTGCTCCGGCGACATGCTGCTGGAAGCGCTGGTGGCCTGCGCCGGCGTCACCCTGAAATCGGTCGCGACCGCGATCGACGTGCCGTTGAAGCAGGGCGTGGTGTTCGCGGAAGGCGATCTCGATTTCCGCGGTACGCTTGGCGTCGACAAGGAGGCGCCGGTCGGCTTCGCCGAGATCCGCGTGCGCTTCGAGCTCGACACCGATGCGCCACAGGAGAAGCTCGACCTGCTGCTGAAACTTACCGAGCGCTATTGCGTGGTCTATCAGACCATCAAGAACGGCCCGAAGGTGTCGGTGAGCATGAAGCGGATGTAGTTCCCTTCACCCTCCCCTGGAGGAGGAGGGTCGCCGCGAATGAAATGAGCGGCGGGGTGGGGTGAAAAACTCAGCACCCCACCCCGGCTCCCATCTCGCTACGCTCGATTGCTCCATAGCCGAAGCTTCGCTTCGGCGTCCTTAGCGCTAAGAACGGCCGCCGAAGGCGGCCTATGCCCTCCCCCTCCAGGGGAGGGTAAGAAAAACAAGAATGTCCCCCGATCTCACCTTCCTTCTGATGCTCGGCCTGCGCATGGCGGTGGCTGCCGCCTTCGTGGTGACGGCGTCCTTCATCACCGAGCGCTCGGGTCCGGCGATCGGTGCGCTGGTCGCGACCTTGCCGATCTCGGCGGGACCGGCTTATGCGTTCCTCGCGCTCGACCACGACGCCGCTTTCATCGCGCAGGGCGCGTTGACCAGCCTGCCGATCAACGCCGCCACGATCTCGCTCGGGCTCGTTTACGTGCTGCTCGCGCAGCGTCACAATCTAGCGGTCAGCTTTCTCTCTGCCGCCGCGGTGTGGATCGCGATCGCAAGCTTCATCGCCTCCGTGCACTGGTCGGTGTGGGGCGGCGTTGCGCTCAACGCAGTGGCCTTCGCCATCTGCACGCCGCTGATGCAGCGCTATCGCCATGCCAAAATGCCGCCGGTCGCGCGGCGCTGGTACGACATCCCGTTTCGCGCCTCCCTGGTGGCAGTCCTGGTGGCGACCGTGGTCACGCTGTCGGGCAAGGTCGGTCCGAGCATCAGCGGCATCCTTGCGCTGTTTCCCGGGGTGTTCTCCAGCTTGATGCTGATCCTGCATCCGCGCATCGGCGGCAAGGCGACTGCGGCCGTGATCGCCAACTCGGCCTGGGGCCTGATGGGGTTTGGGCTCGCCTTTGTCGTGCTGCATCTGGGAGCATCGCAGTTCGGCTCGGCCGTGGGGCTCAGCCTCGCGCTGGCGACCTGCGTGATCTGGAACGTGGCGCTGTG
Organism: uncultured Alphaproteobacteria bacterium; assembly: GCA_963821965.1. Taxonomy (GTDB): domain Bacteria; phylum Pseudomonadota; class Alphaproteobacteria; order Rhizobiales; family Xanthobacteraceae; genus Bradyrhizobium. The sequence continues at coordinate 66,635 of CAWGFY010000010.1, read as the reverse complement.
GCAGATCGGGCGGAGATTGACCGCGCGGTGAACATCACCGCGACATCTTCGTGAACAGCTCCCAGTAAAATCCGCCGGAGACCGCGATCGACAGGATCGCCGCGCTCGCCGGCACCACCGGATTGAGCCGCCGCCATCCGCGGATCTCCTGCATCAGGATCAACGGCACCAGCGGCAATACGGCAAAGATCAGGACCACCGGGACCGCCCAGCCCGAGGAGAACAGCAGCACGCCGCAGATCAGTACCTGCAGCGCTCCGGCCGCGAGCGCCAGCCACACCAGCAGCCATGCGGCGAAGGTCATGACGGCGCCTTTCCGAGCAGAGACTTGAGACGATACAGCGCCTCCAGCGCCTCGCGCGGCGACATCTCGTCGGGATGCAGCGCTTTCAGCATCTCGATCAACCGTTCGGCTTCGCTCGGCGGCGCCGGTTCGGCGGCGGCGCGCGATGGCACCGCGAACAGCGGCAGGTCGTCGGCAAGGGCACGCGCAGTCTGGCCGCGATCCTGCGCTTCCAGTTTCGCCAGCACCGCCTTGGCGCGCGCGATCACCGGCGGCGGCAGGCCGGCGAGCTTGGCGACCTGGATGCCGTAGGAGCGATCGGCCGACCCCGGCAGCACCTCATGCAGGAACACCACGTCGCCCTGCCATTCCTTGACCCGCACCGTGGCGTTGAACAGCCGCGGCAATTTGGCTGAGAGCGCCGTCAGCTCGTGATAATGCGTGGCAAACAGCGTGCGGCAGCGGTTCGCCTCATGCAGATGCTCGATCGCGGCCCATGCGATCGAAAGCCCGTCGAAGGTCGCGGTGCCCCGCCCGATCTCGTCCAGAATGACAAGCGAACGCTCGCTCGCCTGATTGAGGATGACAGCGGTCTCGACCATCTCGACCATGAAGGTGGAGCGGCCGCGGGCGAGATCGTCGGCCGCGCCGACGCGCGAAAACAACCGGTCGACGATGCCGATCCGCGCGCGCGCCGCCGGCACGAAGGAGCCGATTTGTGCGAGGAGAGCAATGAGCGCATTCTGGCGCAGGAAGGTCGATTTGCCGGCCATGTTCGGGCCGGTGAGCAGCCAGAGCTGGCCGGACGTCTGGCTTGGCGCGGGCGAAAGATCGCAGGTGTTGGCGATGAACGGCTGGCCCTCACGTTTCAGGGCCTGCTCGACCACGGGGTGCCGGCCGGCTTCGATGGCAAAGCCGAGCGAGCCGTCGACCTCCGGCCGCACGTAATTGTCGTCGACGGCGAGCCTGGCGAGCGCGGTGGCGACATCGAGCAGCGCAAAGGCATGCGCAGCGGCGCGTAAGTCCTCGCTCGCGGCGAGCGCCTTCGCAGCAGAGGCGTTCGAAGATCTCGAGTTCGAGATTGAGCGCGCGGTCGCCGGCGTTGGCAATCTTGGCTTCGATCTCGCCGAGCTCGGCGGTGGTGAAGCGCACCTGTCCCGCCAGGGTCTGGCGATGGATGAAGGTCGCGTTCAGCGGCGGCGACATCAATTTGTCGCCGTGCTGCGCCGTGACCTCGACGAAATAGCCGAGCACATTGTTGTGGCGGATCTTCAGGCCCTTGATGCCGCAATCATCGGCATAGCGCGCCTGCATCGCGGCGACCACCAGCCGCGAGGCATCGCGCAGGCTGCGCGCCTCATCCAGCGCCGGCTCATAGCCTTCGCGCACGAAGCCGCCGTCGCGTTTGATCAGCGGCAGTTGCTCGGACAGCGCGCGCTCGTATTCGCTCGCCAGCTCGCGCGACGGCCGGCGCAGCGATGCGATTACGGACGCAATTTCCTGCGGCGGCTGCTCCAGCTCCTCCAGCCGTGCCAGCGCCTGGTCGGCCGCAAGGATGCCATCGCGCAAGCCCGCCAGGTCGCGCGGACCGCCGCGTCCGACCGACAGCCGCGCCAGTGCGCGCGACATGTCGGGTGCGCCGCGCAGGATCGAGCGGATGTCCTCGCGCGTCGCGCTGTCGGCGACGAAGGTCGCGACGGCATCGAGACGATGGGCGATCTGGCCGCTGTCGGTGAGCGGCGCAGCAAGCCGTTGAGCAAGAAGCCGTGAGCCCGCCGAGGTCACGGTGCAGTCGATGGCATCGAGCAGCGAGCCGCGCCGCTCGCCCGCAAGCGTGCGGGTCAATTCGAGATTGGCGCGGGTGGCCGGGTCGATCGCCATGGTCGAGCCGCTCGCCTCGCGCGCGGGCGGCGACAGCGGCGGGCGCTTGCCGACCTGGGTGCGGTCGATATAGGTGACGGCCGCGGCCGCCGCGGTCGCCTCCAGCCGTGACATGGCGGCGAGGCCGTCCATGGTCGCGACTGCGAAATAGTCGCACAGCCGCCGCTCGGCGGTGGAGCTATCGAAGACGTCGCGGGTCAGCGGCGTTACCGCCGGCAATTCGTTGAGCAGTGGTGCGAGCTCGCTGTCGCCATAGAGTGCGTCGGCGACGACCGCCTCGTTCGGATTGATGCGCGCGAGCGTCGCCTGCAGCTCGCCGCCGCCGCATTCCGTCACCACGAATTCGGCGGTCGAGATATCGATCCAGGCGAGGCCGAAACGGTCGCCGCCTCCGGAGGAGCGGGTGCGCGCAATCGCCAGCAGATAATTGTTGGCGCGGGCATCGAGCAGCGTGTCCTCGGTCAGCGTGCCCGGCGTCACCAGCCGGATCACGGCGCGCCTGACCACGCTCTTGTTGCCACGCGCCTTCGCGGCGGCCGGGTCCTCGGTCTGCTCGCACACCGCGACGCGATGACCGGCGCCGATCAACCGATGCAGATAGTCCTCGGCGCGTTCGACCGGCACGCCGCACATCGGGATATCCGCGCCGTGGTGCTTGCCGCGCTTGGTCAGCACGATACCGAGCGCCTTCGAGGCGATCTCGGCGTCGTCGAAGAACAGCTCGTAGAAATCGCCCATCCGGTAGAACAGCAGCAGGCCGGGATGGGCCGCCTTGATCTCGAGGTACTGTTCCATCATCGGCGTGACGCGTGCATTCGCCTCCGGAGGCGTCGCATCGGCGGGCGGGACGGTCGGAACGGACATGGGCTGCTGGATCGTCATGAGGGGGCGGAAACTACAAAATTTCACGGTCCGCTCCTATCGGTTTGCCGCGAGGAAGGCGGTTTTCCACGCCGCTAAAGCAGCACTGCACGGCGAAACCGTCAATTGACGCGCCCAAAGGCCCCTCCTACAACTCGCCATCAAAATAGAGCCGCCTTCAGGGAGAACGCCGATGGGAGATGTGTTCATTTGCGACGCGGTACGAACTCCGATCGGCCGCTTCGGCGGATCGCTGGCCAAGGTCCGCGCCGACGATCTGGCAGCCGCCCCGATCAAGGCCTTGATGGCGAAACATCCCAAGCTCGACTGGTCAGAGGTCGACGAGGTGTTTTTCGGCTGCGCCAACCAGGCCGGCGAGGACAACCGCAATGTCGCGCGCATGGCGCTGTTGCTTGCGGGCCTGCCGGAACAGGTTCCCGGCCAGACCCTCAACCGCCTTTGCGCCTCCGGGCTCGATGCGGTCGGTGCGGCCGGCCGCGCCATCCGCGCCGGCGAGATCGATTTGGCGATTGCCGGCGGCGTCGAGTCGATGACGCGGGCGCCGTTCGTGATGGGCAAGGCGCCGGAAGCGTTCTCGCGCTCCGCCGATATTTTCGACACCACCATCGGCTGGCGTTTCATCAATCCGCTGATGAAGGCGCAGTATGGCGTCGACGCCATGCCGGAGACCGGCGAGAACGTCGCCGAGGAATTCCAGGTGTCGCGCGCCGACCAGGACGCGTTCGCGATCCGCTCGCAGCAGCGCGCCGGCAAGGCGATCGCGTCGGGTTATTTCGCGGAGGAGATCACGCCGATCACGATCCCCGGCGGCAAGGCCGGCCCCATCACCGTCGACAAGGACGAGCATCCGCGGCCCGGACACCACGCTGGAAGGGCTCGCCAAGCTGAAGCCGATCGTGCGCAATCCCGGCACGGTCACCGCCGGCAACGCGTCCGGCGTCAATGACGGCGCGGCCGCGATGATCCTCGCCTCCGAAGCCGCGGTGAAGAAGCACGGTCTGACACCGCGTGCGAAAATCCTCGGGCTTGCGTCGGCCGCGGTGCCGCCGCGCATCATGGGCATCGGCCCGGTGCCGGCCACCCGCAAGCTGATGGAGCGGCTGGGCCTGAAGATCAGCGATTTCGATTTGATCGAGCTCAATGAAGCCTTCGCCTCGCAGGGTATCGCTTGTCTGCGCCAGCTCGGCGTCAAGGACGATGCCGATTTCGTCAATCCGCATGGCGGCGCGATCGCGCTCGGCCATCCCCTCGGCATGAGCGGCGCGCGGCTGGCGATGACCGCGGTGCACGGCATGGAGAAGCGCGGCGGAAAACGCGCGCTCGCCACCATGTGCGTCGGCGTCGGCCAGGGCGTCGCGGTCGCGATCGAGAAACTGAATTAGTTCGTCATTGCGAGCGTAGCGAAGCAATCCAGAGTCCGGAAAAGACTGGATTGCTTCGTCGCTTCGCTCCTCGCAATGACGGTGAGTCCGGAGAATCAAACGTATGACACTTACCTATCCCGTCGATAGCAACAAAGCCCATCCCTTGCCGCTGTCGCCGGGCTACAAGAGCTCGATCAAGCGCGCGCCGCAAAAGCCGCTGATCCCGATGCGCCACACGCTCTCGGAATTGACCGGTCCGGTCTACGGCCACGAGACCGTGCGCGAGCACGACAACGATCTCACGCGACAACATTCGGGCGAGCCGCTCGGCGAACGCATCATCGTGCACGGCCATGTGCTCGACGAGGACGGCCGCGGCGTGCCGAACACGCTGGTCGAGATCTGGCAGGCCAATGCCTGCGGCCGCTACATCCATGTCCGCGACCAGCATCCGGCGCCGCTCGATCCGAATTTCACCGGCGCGGGCCGCGCGCAATCGGACGCCTCCGGCTACTACAAGTTCGTCACCATCAAGCCCGGCGCCTATCCCTGGGGCAATCACCACAACGCCTGGCGGCCGGCGCACATCCATTTCTCGGTGTTCGGCCACTCCTTCGTCTCGCGGCTCGTGACGCAGATGTATTTTCCGGGCGATCCGCTGTTCGAATTCGATCCGATCTTCAATTCGGTGCCGGACGCGAATGCGCGGATGCGGATGGTCTCGAGCTTCGATCTCGACAACACCCAGCCGGAATGGGCGCTGTGCTACCGTTTCAACATCGTGCTGCGCGGCAAGAACGCCACGCCCATGGAGAACAAGACAGTGACGGGCATCACGCCATCGCAGACCGTCGGTCCGTTCTTCAAATACGGCCTGACGCCGAACCGCCAATACGCCTGGAACGACGCCTTCACCGGCAATCTCGTGACGCCGGACGCCTCCGGCGAGCGCATCCGCGTCGAGGGCACGGTGTACGACGGCGACGGCGCGATCGTGCCGGACTGCATGCTGGAAGTGTGGCAGGCCGATGCGCAGGGACGCTTTGCCGATCCGCAGGACAAGCGCGCGCTGCCGAACACCAAATTTCGCGGCTTCGGCCGCTGCGGCACCGACGGCGAGGGCCGCTATGTCTTCGACACCATCAAGCCGGGCTCGGTGCCCGATCCCGACGGCAAGCCGCAGGCGCCGCATCTTCTGCTCGCCGTGTTCGCGCGCGGCATGCTGCGTCATCTCTATACGCGGATCTATTTCGACGACGAGAAGGGCAATGCCGGCGATCCCGTGCTGGCGCTGGTGCCGGCCGACCGCCGCGCCACGCTGATCGCGCAACGCCAGGCCGGCAGTGCCGTCTACACGCTCGACCTGCGCCTGCAGGGCGGCGAGGAGACGGTGTTTTTCGACGTGTGACTGCCTTCACCTCTCCCCGCTCTGCGGGGAGAGGTCGCGCCGAAGGCGCGGGTGAGGGGCCGGGCACACTCGCAGACCAGACAAGGCTGGTTCCAAATCGAAGAGACGTTGCACGCGAGTCGGATATGTTTGCGATTGCGGCGCCAGCGTGCCTTGCCCCTCACCCGAAGCCTTCGCTACGCTCGGCCATCGCCGAGGCTTCGCCTCGGCGTTCGTAAGAACGGCCGCCGGTAGGCGGCCTACGCTCTCCCCGTAAAGAACGGGGAGAGGTGAAAGAGACGAGATCTACTCCATCACCGCATGTTCCGGCCCGGCCGTCTGCTTGCGCAGCGCGGCCTTGGTCGAGCCGATCATGATCGCGAGCGGGATCGAGCACAGGATGAAGAGCATCACCAGCTGGTAGTCCTGCGAGAACGCGATGATCTGCGCCTGCAGGTTGATCATCACGTCCGCCATGGCGCGGCCCTTGTCGGTGCCCATGTTGATCATGCCGCTACGTCAGGCATCTGCATCGCGTGATTGAACGGATTCACGTGGTTGTTGAGGATCGCGTAGATGCGCCGCGATCCCTCCGTGAGCTGCGCGATCACGATGGAGATGCCGATCGAGCTCGCGACGTTGCGCATCAGGGTCAGCATCGAGGTGCCGTCGGTGCGCAGATGATTGGGCAGCGTCATGAACGCCACCGTCGAGAGCGGCACGAACACGAGGCCGAAGCCGAAGCCCTGGATGATGCTGATCGTGACGATCTCGGGCACGCCGGTCTGGTCGGTCCAGGCGGTCATGTAGTACAGCGACACCGCGGTGATGCCGAGGCCCGAGATGATCAGCGTGCGCGCCTCGATGTAGCGCATCATGCGGCCGACCAGCATCATGGCGACGAAGGTGCCGCAGCCGCGGCTTGCGAGCAGCACGCCCGCGGTGATGATGGGATAGCCGATCACGTTCTGCAGGTAGGGCGAGGCCAGCGCCATGGTCGAATACAGCACGAGGCCCATCACGGCCATGAACACGCAGCCGGTGAGGAAGTTGCGGTCCTTGAACAGCGAGAACTGGATGAACGGCCGCGACGTCGTCAGCGAATGCGCGAAGAAATAATAGAAGCCGACCGCCGAGACGATGAACTCGGCGATGATCTCGTTCGATTCCAGCCAGCCGAGCTGCTCGCCGCGGTCGAGCGCGAGCTGCAGCGAGCCGATGCCGACCGCCAGCGCCGTGAAGCCGAACCAGTCGAAGCGCAGGTTCAGGTCCTTCTTCGTCTCGTCCATGAAGACCATGAGGCCGAGCACGGTGAAGAAGCCGAACGGCAGGTTGACGAAGAACACCCAGTGCCAGGAATAGGTCTCGGTCAGCCAGGCGCCGAGCGAGGGTCCCATGATCGGGCCCATCATCACGCCCATGCCCCAGATCGACATCGCCTTGGCGCGTTCCTGCAGCGTGTAGGAGTCGAGCATGACCGCCTGCGACAGCGGCACCAGTGCCGCGCCGAACACGCCCTGCAGCAGGCGGAACAGCACCATCTGGTTGATGTCCTGCGCGAGCCCGCACAGCACGGAAGCGACGGTGAAGCCGGCCGAGCAGATGATGAAGATGCGCTTGCGTCCGAACCGGTTGGCGACCCAGCCGACCGGCGCGGTCATGATCGCGGCCGCGACGATGTAGGACGTCAGCACCCAGTTGATCTGGTCCTGCGACGCCGACAGCGTGCCCTGCATGTAGGGCAGCGCCACATTGGCGATCGTGGTGTCCAGCGCCTGCATGATGGTCGCCGTCATGGCGCAGATCGTCACCATGTTCCGGCGCAGGCCCGGAGCCACTGGTGGAGCCGATTGACGTTCGCTATCCATTCGCCGCGAATTCCCATGCGAACGTCAAATCGAAAGCTCCACCAGAAAATATTAGTTTGCTAGTGCCGATGACTTTCCGAAGTTCGCGAAAGATGGGTGCCGCGACGGTACGCGAACTTCGGAAAGTGGGCACTGCCGCGAGTGCAGCGTGGTCGGCGACATCGCCGTTATTCCTGGGTGGCAGCCGCCGACGAGAAGCCGAGCAGGCCGGCGAGCGAGCGCTTGTGGCCGGTGTCGATGGTGGCATAGACGCTCATGCCGGCCTTCAGCTTCTGCACGAACGGATCGTCCTTGTCGAAATAGATCCGCACCGGCACGCGCTGCACCACCTTGACGAAATTGCCGGTGGCGTTCTGCGGCGGCAGGATCGCGAATTGCGCGCCGGTGCCGGGCGAGAGCGAGCCGACATAGCCCTTGAACACATGGTTCGGGAACGCGTCGACATCGAGCGTGACCGGCTGGCCTTCGACGACATAGGTGAAGTCCGATTCCTTCGGATTGGCGTCGACCCAGGGATTGGCGACGTCGATGACCGAGAACACCGGCGTGCCGGCGGTGACGAAGCGGCCGAGCTGGATCTGCTCGACCTGCGTGGCGACGCCCGCCATCGGCGCGCGCAGCACGGTGTGGTCGAGATTGCGCTGCGCCATGTCGAGCTGCGGCCTTGGCCTGCGCATAGGGCGGAAACTCCGCCATCGGCAGCTCGGGATTGCCGAGCAACTGCGCCTTGGCGTTGGAGAGCTGCTGCTTGACGAATTGCGCCTGCGCGCCCGCGGTGACGAGGCCGGTCGCGGAATTGTCGAGGTCGAGCTGCGAGCCGACCTTCTGGTTGACCAGCGCCTGCTTGCGGTCGACGTCGCGCTGCTTCAGGTCGACGCCCTGCTGGGCGAGGTCGAGCATCTGGCCGTAGATTTTGACGTTGGCGACCAGATTGTCATAGGTGGTCTTGGCCTGCTCGAGCTGCGCCTTGGCCTGGTTGAGCGCGAGCTGGAACGGCTCGGGATCGATCTCGAACAGCTCGTCGCCCTCCTTGACGTTCTGGCCTTCCTTCACCACGACCTTGATGATCTTGCCGGAGATGTCGGGCGTGATCAGCACCTTCTGCGCGCCGACATAGGCGTCGTCGGTGGTCACGTAGCGGCCGCCATTGAGATAGAACACGAAGCCCGCCGATCGCGACGGCGAGCGGCAGCACGACCAGCAGCAGGAAGCGGCGATAGCGCCGCATGCCGGCCATCAGCCGGCGGCGCGGCTCCGCGGCGAGCTTCATGGTCGGCTTGGCCGGCGGCGCGCCCTTCTGTTCGGGCGGGAATTTCAGGACGGGATCAGCCATAGCGCTGCTCCTTCTTCGGCGTTCGGCTGCGGCGTTCTGGATGGCGTTACGCACGTTTTCCTTGATGGTGCTTCGAGTTGCGTGAGCAGCCGGTGGGCGTCGGCCGGATTGATGCCCTCGAGCGCGGTCGCGGTGAGTTCCGAGCGCAGGCCGGCGAGCTTGCCGAGCAGCGGCCGGCCGGCCTTCTGCAGATAGAGGCGGTTGACGCGGCGGTCGTTGTCGTCGCCGCGGCGCTCGATCCAGTCGCTGTCGCAGAGCTTGTCGATCAGCCGCGTCAGCGTGATCGGCTGCATCTCCATCTGCTCGGCGAGTTCCGTCTGCTTCATGCCCTCGTTGCGCTCGACCTTGGCCAGCACCGCCCATTGCGCGCGGGTGATGCCGAAGCGCGCGGCCTCCTTGTCGGCATAGGCGCGCACCAGGCGCTGCACCTCGCCGAGCGTGAACAGGAAGTTCATATCCACGGAACCGCGCATCGATGTCCCCATCTTGTAGGCCTTTGCTCAATAAGCTTTGGATATAATAAGCTAGCTTATGAATTTTTCATGGCGGGTTAACGCGAAGCCTGCCCCGCGCCGCAGGACATGGCTGACGGCGCCCTAGGCCTCCGGGCTTTGGGATCGGGGGCCAAAATGCTAGAAATCGCGGCAATGACCTCGACAAAGCCGGCCTTTCCCGCGCCCGACCACGATCACGACCGCTGCACGGCGGACGCGATCACGCCATGCCGAGCGGGTCTGCCGGGAGCGGGCGCAGAAATTCACCCCGATCCGCCGCCAGGTGCTGCAGGCGCTGCTGTCCAGCCACCGGCCGCTCGGCGCCTATGAGGTGATCGACGAGCTCGCCAAATCGATGCCGCGGCCGGCGCCGATCACGGTCTACCGCGCGCTCGATTTCCTGATGGCGAACGGCCTGGTGCACCGCATCGAAAGCCGCAACGCCTATCTCGCCTGCGCGCACGACCATGACGCGGCGGCGATGGTGGCGTTCCTGATCTGCGAGCGCTGCGGCTCGGTCGGCGAAATTCCGGCCGCGCCCGTGGCGCAGAGCCTCTCGGCGCCGCGGCGCGCGCCTCCGGCTTTGCGCCAAAGCTCTCCGTCGTCGAAATCACCGGCACCTGCGCGCACTGCCAGAAGGCGGCGTAAAACCTTACAACAAGCAACACGGCGCAAGCCGGCCACGAGGAACGATGTCTTCCAATGAATCGGAAACCTCCGCCGGGCGGCCGCTCAGCCCGGGCGCCGTCGCGCTGATGCTGATGCTGTGCCTGTCCTGGGGCTTCAACCAGATCGCGGTGAAGCTCGCGCTGCCGGACATTCCGCCGATGATGCAGGCGATGTTCCGCTCGATCGGCGCGCTGCCGGTGCTGTTGATCGTCGGCTGGCTGCGCAAGGCGGATTTCTCGCTGCGCGACGGCACGCTCGGGCCCGGTCTCATCGCCGGCATCCTCTTCGGCATCGAGTTCGTGCTGATCTATCAGGGCCTGCGCCTCACCACGGCGTCGCGCGCGGTGGTGTTTCTCTACACCGCGCCGTTCTTCGTCGCGCTCGGCTCCTATCAGCTGCTCGGCGAGCGGCTGCGCGCCTCGCAATGGGCCGGGCTCGCCCTGAGCTTCGCCGGCGTCGCGCTCGCGATCGGCGTGCCGCAGGCCAATGTCGATGCGAGCGTGCTGCTCGGCGATCTCCTGATCGTCGGCGGCGGCGCGATGTGGGGCGCGACCACGCTGATCGCCAAGGGCACGAAGCTGCGGCTCGCCGCGCCGGAGAAAGCGCTGGGCTATCAGGTCGCGATCTCGATCCCGATCCTCGCGCGCGGCCGCCTGGTTGTTCGGGCGAGACGCTGACGCATGTGCCCGGACCGCTCGCGATCGTCGGTCATCACCTATCAGGCGATCTGGGTGGTCGGCCTGACCTTCACGATGTGGTTCGCGCTGGTGCAGAGCTATTCCGCGAGCAAGCTCTCGGCCTTCACCTTCATCACGCCGCTGTTCGGCGTGGTCGCGAGCTACTTCATCCTGCACGACAAGCTGACGCTGGCGTTCGGCGTCGCGGCGCTGCTGGTCATCGCCGGGCTTTATCTGGTCAACCGGCCGGAGACCGCGCGGAAGCGACCGAATGTGCGCCCGATCCCAATTGTGTAAGCGTCGCCGGCATCCGAGCCGCTGCGACTGATCGTTCAGCCCGTCTCGATCGGCAGCTTTTCGTCCGTTGCCCATTCGCCCATCGAGCCGTCATAGAGCGTGAGCTTGTCGTAGCCGAGCCGGTGCAGCATGAAGAGGTCGATGGTCGCCGAGATGCCGCCGCCGCAATAGGCGACCACGCGCTTGTCGCGGGAAAAGCCCTGCGCGGCGAATTTCTTCTCGGCGTCCGCCAGCGGCACGAAGGCCTTGGTCGCGGGATCGACCAGCGTCGCCGCCGAGACGTTGCAGCTGCCGGGAATGTGGCCGGGCCGTCCGTAGCGGCTCGGCTCCAGTCCCCTGTGCAGTTGCTCGTTGAGCGCATTGACGACGACGGTGTCGCGCTCGCCGCTCGCGGCCAGCACGTCGTTCTTGTCGACGAAATAGCCGGCGCGCGGTTTCGCGGTGAATGTCGCCGGCGGATAACCCTTCGCCGGGCCGCTCTCGAGCGCGCGGCCTTCCGCCTTCCACTTGTCGAGACCGCCGTCGAGCACGGCGACATTGTCGAAGCCGAGCGATTTCAGCATCCACCAGAACCGCGTCGCCCACATCGCGGTGCCGATGGAATACAGCACCACGAAACTGTCATTGCCGACGCCGTGGCGGCCGAACGCGGCCTCGAGCTGCGCGGTATCAGGCATCATGAAGCGGAGCTTGGTGCTCTGGTCGGAGAACTCGCCCTGCAGATCGAGGAAATCGGCGCCGGGAATATGGCCGGCCTCGAACTGTCGCGGCCGGGCACGACGATATAGGGAACGTCGCTGCCGGGCGGCTGATAGTCGAGCGTGGTGGTGCAATCGAAGATGCGCAGGTTCGGTTGGCTCGAGGATCTCGGCGAGTTCCGCCGTGAGATCAGCTCGCTGTCGCCGCCATGGCTCGCCTCCCGGTGCATCTTTTGAGACCATGCTAGGGTGCGCGTCGATCACATGAAAAGGCTGACGATTTGCCCTTTGATTCCTGCGGGATCCGGTCCAATATAGCGGTCATGCAAACTGCCTCTGGCGCCTGCCGAGTCGCAGGCGTTAACCAATTGAATTAACGATCGGAAAATATCCGAACCCGTCGCCCGCACGGCGCGCCAGCGCCCCCTTGGTGAATGTCACCAAAACCTGATATTCGGTTGCCCCATGAACAAGCCCGAAAAAATCTCGAGACCGACATCGCCGGCCCCAGCGCCCGGCACAGGACCACGCAGGTCATGGTCGGCAATGTCGCCGTCGGCGGCGGCGCGCCGATCGTGGTGCAGTCGATGACCAACACCGACACCGCCGATGTCGACGGCACCGATCGCCCAGGTCGCAGCGCTGTCGCGCGCCGGCTCCGAAATGGTGCGCATCACCGTCGACCGCGAGGAGGCCGCCGCCGCCGTGCCGCATATCCGCGACGGCCTGCGCAAGCGCGGCATCACCACGCCCCTGATCGGCGACTTCCATTACATCGGCCACAAGCTGCTCGCCGAATATCCGGCCTGCGCCGAAGCGCTCGACAAGTACCGCATCAATCCCGGCAATGTCGGCTTCAAGAACAAGCGCGACACGCAGTTCGCCGACATCATCGAGATCGCCAACAAGAACGACAAGCCGGTGCGCATCGGCGCCAACTGGGGTTCGCTCGACCAGGAGCTGCTCACCAAGCTGATGGACGAGAACACGGCCTCGCCCAATCCGCGCGATGCGCGCGCGGTGACGCGCGAGGCCATGGTGCAGTCGGCGCTGCTGTCGGCGGCGCGCGCGCAAGAGCTCGGCATGCCCAAGAACAGGATCATCCTGTCGGCGAAGGTCTCGGCCGTGCAGGATCTGATCGCGGTCTATCAGGAGCTGGCGCGCCGCTCGGACTACGCCATCCATCTCGGCCTCACCGAGGCCGGCATGGGCTCGAAGGGCATCGTCGCCTCGTCCGCCGCGCTCGGCATCCTGCTGCAGGAGGGCATCGGCGACACCATCCGCATCTCGCTGACGCCGGAGCCCGGCGGCGACCGCACGCGTGAAGTGCAGGTCGCGCAGGAACTGCTGCAGACCATGGGCTTCCGCACCTTCGTGCCGCTGGTTGCGGCCTGCCCCGGCTGCGGCCGCACCACCTCGACCACGTTCCAGGAGCTGGCGCGCTCGATCCAGGATTTCATCCGCGACGAGATGCCGGGCTGGAAGACGAAATATCCGGGTGTCGAGGAGCTCAACGTCGCCGTGATGGGCTGCATCGTCAACGGCCCCGGCGAATCCAAGCATGCCAATATCGGCATCTCGCTGCCCGGCACCGGCGAAGCGCCGGCCGCGCCCGTGTTCGTCGACGGCAAGAAGTTCCGCACCCTGCGCGGCCCGACGATTGCCGCCGACTTCAAGGCGCTGGTGATCGACTACATCGACCAGCGCTACGGCGCGGGCGCCAAGGCGCCGGAGACGAGCGCGGCGGAGTAGTCCCATTCGTCATTGCGAGCGAAGCGAAGCAATCCATGACCGCTTGCGGGCTATGGATTGCTTCGTCGCTTCGCTCCTCGCAATGACGAAGGCATTCGTAGGGCGGATTAGCGCTAGCGTAATCCGCCTTATTTTTTGCGCGGGAGGCGGCGGGTTGCGCTTCGCCAACCCGCCCTTCGCTAGCCGGGCCTACGTCGTCGTAGACCTTGCCCCATTCGGGATCGGCCGGCTCCGTGAGATCGACGCCCGGCGCAATGGTGATTGTACCTTTCAACGCACCGAACAGCGGATGACGGCCGCGTTGGCGAGCGGATGAAGGCGAAAGTTTGCCTCGACGACTCTTCTTGACCATGTTGAATAGCGCTTGGTGCAGGTGTCCCGAGCACAATATCGAATATTGCGCTTCGTTTCATCTGGCTACCATGCCGCTAATCGAGAAACGTCCGGAGGAACGTCCATGAGCTCGCTGTCAGGCAAGCAGGGACCGCGCTATCGGCACGTCGCCGGCGAGTCCGAGCCCTACGAGACCATCGCCGTCGAGAAGCTCACGCCGATCATCGGCGCGGAGATTTCCGGCGTCGATATCGGCAAGCTCGTCGACGGCGACACGCGTTCCAACCGCCAGATGGACGAGATCCATCGCGCGCTCGCCGAGAACCTCGTGATCTTCTTCCGCGACCAGCACATCACGCCGCAGCAGCATCTCGCCTTCGGCCGCAAGTTCGGCGACCTGCATGTGCATCCCGCCGCGCCCAACGAGGGCGATCCCGGCGCTGATGAAGATCTACGCCGACAAGGATTCAGCCCGCGCGCCAATGGCGAGGGCTGGCACACCGACGTGTCCTGCGACCTCGAGCCGCCGATGGGCTCGATCCTCTACATCAAGCAGTGCCCGCCGCGCGGCGGCGACACGCTGTTCGCCAACATGTACGCCGCCTATGAGGCGCTGTCGGACCGCATGAAGGCCTATCTCGACGGGCTGACCGCGCTGCATGACGGCGAGCAGGCTTATCGCGGTCTCTACGCCAATTACGGCGTCGCCGACAAGCAGACCTATCCGCGCGCCGAGCATCCGGTGGTGCGCACCCATCCGGTGACGGGCAAGAAGGCGCTCTATGTCAACCGCGGCTTCACCCGCTTCATCATCGGCATCCCGCGCGACGAGAGCGACGCCATGCTCGCCTATCTCTACCAGCACGTGGAGAACCCGCTGTTCCAGTGCCGCTTCCGCTGGAGCGAGAACGCGATCGCGTTCTGGGACAACCGCTGCGCCCAGCATCGCGCGATGTGGGACTACTGGCCGCACACCCGCGCCGGCACCCGCGTCACGGTGAAGGGCGAGCGGCCGGTGTAAGTCGAGTAGGCGTTGACGGTTCGCGTTCCCCGCGCGAAGCTTGCGCAGCCGAACGAATCCCGGAGGTCCGCCATGCTCCGCGCCGAGGACAACAAATTCCTGACCGAAAGCGGTCCGGGAACGCCAATGGGCGAATTGCTGCGCCGGTTCTGGATTCCCGTGCTGCTCTCCGAAGAATTACCGGAAGCCGACGGCGAGCCGAAGAAGATCGTGGTGATGGGCGAGGAGCTGCTCGCCTTCCGCGATTCGCGCGGCGTGGTCGGCGTCATCGACCAGTATTGCCCGCATCGCGGCGCCAATCTCTGGCTCGGCCGCAACGAGGAATGCGGCATCCGCTGCGTCTATCACGGCTGGAAGTTCGACACCGACGGGCGCTTGCGTCGACATGCCGACCTCCTATCCCGACCTCAACGCCAGGGACAAGATCCGCATCAAGTCCTATCCGGTGCGCGAATGGGGCGACATGATCTGGGCCTATATGGGCCCGGCGGACGCGATGCCGGATCTGCCCGATCTCGAAATGGCGCTGGTGCCGGCCTCGCACCGCTACGTCACCAAGAAATGGCAGGACTGCAACTGGGTGCAGGCGCTGGAAGGCTCGATCGACACCGCGCATTTCACCTTCGCGCATCTCTCCTTCGACAAGGAGGAGAACGAAATCCTCGACATCAAGAAGCACTTTGTGAATCCGCTGACGCGGGTCGCGACCGATCACATGCGCTGGATCGCCGAAGACCCGCGCCCGGTGATCAAGATCGCTCCGCACGAGGCCGGCCTGACGGTCGCCGGCGGACGGCTGACCGGCACCGACAATATCTACTGGCGCATCGCCCAGTTTCTGATGCCGTTCCACTCCTATGCGCCGAGTTCGATGCCCGGCGAGAACATTTTCGGCCAGACCTTCGTGCCGGTCACCGACACCAATTGCTGGATCTACACCTATGCCTGGAATCCGGAGCGTCCGCTGACGCAAGCCGAGCGCGACGGCTACGACCGCGGCAACGGCGTGATGTCGGTGGTCGACGAGAACTACGTACCGCTGCGCCACAAGGGCAACGACTATCTGATCGATCGCAAGCTGCAGAAGACCAGAAGCTACACCGGCATCAAGGGCGTGTCCGAGCAGGACGCCGCGGTGCAGGACAGCCAGGGCCCGATCGCCGACCGCACCCGCGAGCATCTCGGCCCGACCGATCTCGGCATCATGCATTTCCGCAAGCTGGTGATGGAGGCTGCGCGCGCGCTTGCAGCAGGGCGACGGCGCCGCCGCATGTTGCGCACCAGGATCGCTATGCCGTGCGCTCCGGCGCCTGCGTCACCAACAAGGCCAAGGATCTGCCGGCCGTGATGGTCGAGCGCTTCGGCGATGCCGCGGGCTTTGTCGGCCGGCCGCGGATCGCGGCGGCGGAGTAGGATGTTGCCATTGCTCACGGGAATATGCGCATGTGCCTGGCTCGAGCTCCTGGCCGCGCGCCGCACGCTCATCGCCGCGCTGGTCGCATTCGCGCTGTTGCCGGCCGGCGTAAGCGAAGCCGGCTGGTTGTTCGAATCTCTTCAAGGGCAAGGACGTCGAAGCAGGACAGCGCGCAAAAGCAGGTACCGTCGAAGCCGCACGTCACGGAAAAGCCGGCCGCCGAGAAGCCGGCCGCGGAAAAGCCGGCGCCACCCGTCAGCCGCGAAATGCGATCCGGCGAAATTGCGCATCGTCGTCGATGTCGGCCACACCAGGCAGTCCGACGGCGCGATGAGCGCCCGCGACGTTCCCGAATACAATTTCAATCTGAACCTCGCAACGCGGGTCGTCGAGAAACTGAAGGCGGAAGGTTTTGCCGAGACGCAGCTGCTGATCACCGAAGGCAAGGCGCGGCCGAGCCTGATCCGGCGCGTCGCCTCCGCCAACGGCATGAAGGCCGACCTGTTCCTGTCGATCCACCACGATTCGGTGCCGGACAAGTTCAAGGAGAAATGGGAGTTCGAGGGCAAGAAGATCGAATACAGCGACCGCTTCAGCGGTTACTCGCTGTTCGTCTCGAAGGAAAATCCGTACTTCGAGACCAGCTTCCAGCTCGCCAGGCTGATCGGCCAGCGAGTTGAAGGCGCAAGGACCTCAAATATCGCCGATCAATATGCGCTGCCGATCATGGGCAAGTACCGGCATGACCTGCTCGACAAGGACGTCGGCGTCTATCGCTACGACCATCTGGTCGTGCTGATGACGACCCACATGCCGGCGGTGCTGCTCGAGGCCGGCTCGATCATCAACCGCGACGAGGAGGTGCAGATGGCCTTACCCGAGCGGCAGGACATGATCACGACGTCGGTGGCGACCGCATTCAGGAAGTTCTGCGGCGTCGAGCCCGAGACCGTCGCGAGCGAGAAGAAGAACTGACGCGCACTCTCACGACTTCGTCATGCCCGGCCTTGAGCCGGGCATCCACGTCTTTAGTTCCGCGTTTTGGAAAAGACGTGGATGGCCGGGACAAGCCCGGCCATGACGAGCCCCTCTCACAGCGGCGTGCCGCGATACTCGCGGTTGGCGAGGCTCGCTTCCTCCAGATCGAGGTCGCGCTCGATCCGCCGCCGGGTCTCGTCGGTGATCTTGCCGTCGCGCAGCAGCGTGTGGATGTACTTGCGTTCGGCCGCGATCAGTTCGCGCGTCAGGCCGGTGCCGGTGGCCGAGACATCGTGCTTGTCGGGATCGAGCGATTCCGGCAGCTGGCTGGCGCGAACCTCGTGCCGCGCGCGCAACAGGCCGACCACCTGGTCGGAGAGGTCGCGCTTCTCGACGATGGCATCGAGCGATTTCAGCGCCACATCCAGCGCCTCGCGGCGCGCCGCGATTTCCCGCTCGTGCTCCCGGACGATTTCGCTGCGGCCGGCGTCGGCAACGCCGAGCCAACGCACCACCATCGGCAGGAACAGGCCGAGGCCGACCAGCGTGATGAAGATGACGCCGAAGGCGACGAACTGGATCAGGTCGCGGTTGGGAAACGGCGCTCCGCTGTCGAGCGCGAGCGGCAACGCCAGCGCGGCGGCCAGCGACACCGCGCCGCGCACGCCGGCGAACGACAGAATGAAGATCCATTGCCAGGGCGGCGACGGATCGCGCGCGCGCAAGCGTTTGCTCATCATCCGCGGCAGATAGGTCGCCGGATAGACCCAGACGAAGCGCGCGACGATGACGATCGCCGCGACCAGCGCGGTCGCAAACAGGATATCGTCGAGCGGAAACGCCTTCGACTTCTCGTAGAGCAGCCGCATCTGGAATCCCGTGAGCAGGAACAGCAGGCCCTCGATCAGGTAGATCATCAAGTTCCAGAAGAAGATGCCCTGCAGCCGCGTCGCGGACGAGATCCACAGCGGGCCGTTCCAGCTGACATAGAGTCCGCAGGCCACCGTTGCGATCACGCCGGAGCCGCCGAGATGCTCGGGCACCCAATAGGCGATGTAGGGCGTGATCAGCGACAGCGTGATCTCGACTTCGCGGATCTTTGGCATAATGGCGGGCGCGCAAGGTCAGCCAGCCGACCGCGATACCGAACAGCAGCTCGCCAATCACGACGCCGAGGAACATGCCGGTCGCCTTCGACAGCGAGAACGCGCCCATCGTGATGGCGACCACCGCGAAGCGGTAGAGGATCAGCGCGGTCGCGTCATTGGCAAGTCCTTCGCCTTCGAGCACGACCAGGATGCGGCGGGGAATGTCGAGCCGGCGCGCGATCGCCAGCGGCGCCACGGCATCGGGCGGAGAAACGATCGCGCCAAGCAGGAAGCCGACATCCCAGCGCAGCCCGATCAGGTAGTGCGTTGCGGTTGCGACCGCGGCCGCGCTGAAGATCACGCAGCCGACCGCAAGCAGGGTGATGGCCCGCAAATTATACTTGAACTCGCGCCAGCTCATGGCGACCGAGGCCGAATAGATCAGCGGCGGCAGCACCAGCAGCAGCACGACCTCGGGCGGCAGCTGCACCACCGGCATGCCCGGCACGAAGGCGAGCGCGATGCCGGCGAGCAGCAGCAGGATCGCGGGTGCGATGTCGACCCGCCGCGCCAGATAGGCGGTGCCTGCGAGCACTGCGAGCAGGATCAGAAAGATCTGGAAATAGCCTTCCACCTAGTGCTCCGATTCCGAAGTTCGCATTATATCGCCGCGCCCTTGTTTGCGAACTTCGGAATCAAAGGAGCACTAGCGAATCTTTGATTCTAGTGCGGCTTTGACTTTGAAGTTCCGATGGAGAATGCGCCGAATGAACTGATCGAAACTTGAAAGTCGCCGCACTAGTCAGCTTTGGCAGGGATCGGCGGCTCGCGTCAATGCGGGCGGCGTCGCCGCGGGGAGCGCCGGCAATCCCTTGTACGGCGTCCATTGACGCATTTGTGAAGGCTGGCGCCCAAGAGCCGTACAACCGCTGTCGACCCCAAATCGTACCAATCCGAGATAGACCCAAGGGCGGGAGCATCACATGACACGGATCGGCCAGCACGCCATCGTCATCGGCGCCAGCATGGGCGGCTTGTTGGCCGCGCGGGCGCTGTCGGACTTCTACGATCAGGTCACGGTGCTGGAGCGGGATCATTTCCCGATCGCCGACATCCCGCGCAAGGGCGTGCCGCAGGGGTGCCACGCTCACGGACTTCTGGCACGCGGTGGCGAAGTGATCGAGGACTTCTTTCCCGGCTGGACCGACGAGGTGGTCGCTGCCGGCGGCAGACGCGGCGATATCGTCAGCGATGTCGGTTGGATCGGGCATGGCGTGACGCTGAAATCGGTGCCGAGCGACATGATCGGGCTGCTGGCCTCGCGTCCGGTGCTGGAAGGCCATGTCCGCCGCCGGCTGCTGGCGCTCCCCAATGTGCGCGCCATCGAGGATTGCGCGGTGCAGGGCCTCGTTGCGGCGGACGACACTTCCGCGATCAGGGGCGTGCGGGTCAAGGTCGGCAACAGTAAGAAGCATGACCTATCGGCGGACCTCGTGGTCGATGCTTCCGGCCGCGGCTCGTCGAGTCCGGCCTGGCTGGAGAGTTCTGGGCTATGCGCGGCCCGAGGAGGAGCGGGTCGAGATCGGCATCGGCTACACCACACGGGTCTATCGCCGCCGTCCCGACGATCTCGGCGGCAAGACCGCGCTGGTCATTGCCGGTTCGGGGCCGAACTGGCGCAACGGCGCGCTCTTGTACCAGACCGAAGATCGCTGGATCGTGTCGATCGGCGGCTATTTCGGCGATCATGCGCCGGACGACGAGCAGATGTTCGCGGCCTACCCGATAAAGAACGAATAGTCGGTAACTCATTCGCGTCCGACCAATAGAGATCGGTGATATTCAAATGGAAGGATTTATGGTCATCATTCACCTTGGCGAAGTCGAAGAAGACCAAATCGCCAAGCGAACGAAACTCCTCTCCGTCGAACTCTCGGCAGATGGACGGACGAGGGCGGGACCGCGAGCCGCTTACCGTCGCGCTCGATCACCACGACGAAATGAGTGGCGGAAGGAGCTCCACGGGTCGTGTCGACCTGATGGGCTGTTGCGAGAGCAAAATCCCAGCCACGGTACTTCGCCATGAATGCTGTACCAAAGACCTGAAGCTCGAACACCGCGTCTCCCGTGGAGAACAGGGCGGGTCGAACGAACCGTTGCATCACGTCCGGCGCTGTCTAGAACGGAATATAGGTCCCATTGACATTCACGCTCATCTTAGTCTGTGCTGTGGTCCAAGATGGGATCTTCATGCTCGCCCTTAAATTCAGACGGTACGCAAGTCGACGTCCTTCGGCCGCACCGAGTGCGCGCCTCCGGCTTTCTTTTTGTTCCTATGTAAACTTTGGCTTCCGCTAAGAAGGGTTGTGAGCCTAGCAAGTGATCCGCTTATCACTTAACTCCCGGAGCGCGGGGTGTGACCGTCACAGTTCCACCGGGCGGAAGGTTTTGTAGGTCTAAGAACCGGATTGCCGTAACCTCCGGCTTGTGAGTTCTCGACTGATACAACGAAAATCCAAGACCGAACGCCAGTGCGAGGCTAACCAAGCTGTAGAATACTAATCTCCCGCGCACCAGCCTCCACCGAGTTTTCCAGCCCCACGAGCCGGACGGTAAGTCCTTCGCGACGGAACGCTCGATAGTCGTACTTATGTCGATGGCGCGTACGCGCATCGTAGTCTGACTTAATTGTTCGAGTTGGGTCAGGGCCACGACTGATCCCATCAAGAGAGGATTGTAGTAGCAGAAGTCTAAAACCCAAATAGCAATCCAAAATATCAGCAGAATGCTAAAGGCAAACGCGACCACCTGCCATGTCGATTGAGTTTCACCTCCAGACTTCGAAAAAATGCCTATGATGGTGCTCAGGGCCGCGACCGCGGCTAAAGCCTGGGTACGAAGCTTGATCAGCAAATCATTGAAATGCATTGCGATCGTTTCGTACTTATCCCACAGCTCGAAGATCGGCCAACCTTCCTCGTTGGCCTCAACCTTCTCCACTTTTGCGTTTGCGCTTACGTCCTCAGCCATCTGATTCCCCCGGATGTGGTCTTATAAAAGCACAACCGACCGGAGAGGAGAAGAAATACATCCTCTTTCACAGGATTGCTCGGACTGATATCACTGCAGCGATGCATCAGACGCGGCTGCATTAGGGCGTAGAAACCCTGCTCAGAGAAACACGGGCGCTCTGGAAGGCACCAGATTCAGAGTGGGAAGTTCCTGATTTTGATCCGTGCGACGGCGGCATAAATGCGCGGGCGCTGTTCCTGCTTGAGAAGCCCGGTCCTGAACCGCGGGCCGAGTGGCGTTATTATTTTGAACCAGCGATTAGCCTTGCATCAGATACGGACACAGAACCGATGGCTTCCGAGCGAGCGTTGGCAGACGTGAAGGTCGAAATTCACCCCGAGATCCTCGAGCTGCTCATACGGCTATCATCCAGATGGAATCAAGGTGATGGCAGGTCGAAGCTGGAGGCAACCGTACAAGCCGCGGCAACGCGGATGATCTGGGGAGATGCAAAAGTTCTCCCGCCGCTCCGCACCAAAAAAACCCGCCTGTGTTGCCGCCACGACACGACGGGCAAAACACCTGCTGTTTTACAGAAACGTGTCAATCCCTTTGCGCAAAAATAAACTTCTTTACGAAAATCGGAAGCTACCCTATGTTCCGCCCTGTCCCGCGCTCGCTACGGAGGGCGTTTCGCGATCGCTACGACACGTGGCGCGGGATGCGATGGACGCGCATCTGCCGCAAAGCGGGCGGTGGATGCGCGTACGGTCAAGCCGTGTGGTCCTGATCCCCCGACGCTGGGATCAAGTCTTGTCGATCACGCGATTTCGGCCTTGCGGCCGAAACGCTGGAGTCGACGAGGCGACGGGGGCTAGCAAGCCCGGTACCCCGGGGAGAGCTCGGAGTAAGCCGTAAAGCCATTGCGCAGGGAGTGCCGGATGTTTTTCGGCCTGCCTGTCAATCTTGTGGGCGTTTTTCCTTTTCAGCCCACGAGGCTAGCGGGTGCGGTTGAGCACCCGGCATTCCCTGCGCCCTCTGCCTTTCAGGAGGGCATGATTCCGCCTTCGCTCTTCGAGCTTCGGCGGGACAAGTTGCAGAACTCGGGCGAATCCCCGCCGCGAGAACGCGGAGCCATGTTTTCGTCATTGCGAGCGAAGCGAAGCAATCCAGACTATCTTCGCCGATGCAGTCTGGATTGTTTCGTCGCTTCGCTCCTCGCAATGACGATGTACTGGTCGCATCAATGCGTGCAGTCTCACTCCCGCATATCGTAGCGATACGACTTCGACACGATGCGCCAGCCGTCGCCGAGCTTCATCGCCACCAGGTAGTCGGTGAAATAACGCGGTGGCAGCTGGCAGCGCACCTTGATGAAGGCAGTCTGCTCGTCCGAGCGATCGATGGTGACGATGACATCTTCGCGCGGTTTACCCTCGGCCTTGGCGGAGGGCCGCTTGCGCACCCAGGCCAGCCAGTCCGGCACGGTGAGGATTTTCAGCTCACCCTTCTCGACCCAGCGCAGGTCGGCGGAAGGGTGGAACGCATCGCCGAGCTTGTCGGCATCGCCCTCGTAGAGGCCGTCGAAATAGGTCTTCACCACAGCTTCCACGGTGGAATGGTTCTTGCTCACGACATCCTCCCTGCGACAAATTGGCATCGTCCTTGGCGCGATCTTGAACGGAAACCGCCAATTACGCAAAGGCCGAACCAATTGGCCTGTTGGCGAGACTTAACGTCAGGGGAGACCTCGGGAATCCTCCTTCGGCTGCAGCTGCGGCGGTTCCTTGGTGATCTGCCTCACAACGCATCCGGAGGAAGCTCTGCTAAGGCAATTCCCGAGGGGGTAGGGCCGTCGGTTTGGAGACGCCATCATGAGTTTGCGCGGATTTTGCAAAATCCTCCTCGCCACCCTGCTGCTGTTCGCCTGCGGACCGGCCTTTGCCGGCAAACGCGTGGCGCTGGTGCTCGGCAACGCCGCCTATCAAAACGTGCCGCGGCTCACCAATCCCGTGAACGACGCGGCCCTGATGGCCGATACCTTCAAGAAGGCCGGCTTCGACGTGGTGGTGTCGCGGCAGGATCTCGGCGCGCTGGAGACGCGGCGGGTGTTGCGCGATTTCGCCGACAGCGCGGCCGACGCCGATATCGCGGTGATCTACTATGCCGGTCACGGCATCGAGGTCGACGGCGTCAATTATCTGATCCCGGTGGACGCCAGGCTCGAGCGCGACAACGACGTGTTCGACGAGGCGTTTTCGCTGGATCGCGTCCTGCTTGCGGTCGAGCCCGCGAAGAAGCTGCGGCTGGTGATCCTCGATGCCTGCCGCGACAATCCGTTCTCCAAGACGATGCGGCGCACGGTGGCGCTGCGCGCGATCGGGCGTGGGCTTGCCAAGATCGAGCCGAACAATCCCAACACGCTGATCGCCTATTCCGCCAAGGCAGGATCGACCGCGCAGGACGGCGACGGCAAGGACAGCCCGTTCACGGTGGCGCTGTCGCAGCATCTGACCACGCCGGGGCTCGACGTGCGCAAGGCGTTCGGCTTCGTGCGCGACGACGTGATCAAGTCGACCGCCAGCCGGCAGGAGCCGTTCGTCTATGGCTCGCTCGGCGGCGACGACGTGCCACTGGTGCCGGCGCCGGCCGTTGCCGCGCCGGCCGCTTCTACCGCCAACCCGCAGGCCGATATGCGCCGCGACTATGAGCTCGCGCTGCAGGTCGGCAACAAGTCCGCGTTCAGCGCCTTCCTTGCGCAGCATCCCGACGGCTTCTATGCCAGCCTCGCCAGGCTGCAGCTCGAAAAGCTCGCCGCCGAGGACGCGCATGCGATGGCGACTGCGAAAGCGAAAGAGGCCGAGGAACAGCGTGCCCGGCTTGCGGCGGCGGGCGCGCAGAAGGATACCCAGGCCAAGGCCGACGCCGATGCCAAAGCCGCCGAGCAGGCCCAGCTTGCCGCCGAGAAGGCCAAGCAGGTCGCGCAGGATCAGGCCGCCGACGCCGAACGCAAGCGTGCCGAGACGGCTGCCGCGGCGCCTGCGCCCGCCGCGCCTGAAAAGATTGCCGCGCTGAACCCGACCGCGCCGGCGCAGGCCGACATCACCAAGTCGGTGCAATCGGAGTTGCGCCGCGTCGGGTGCCTCACCGGCGATGCCAATGGCGACTGGAACACCACCTCGCAGCGCTCGCTATCGGCCTTCAACCGCAATGCCGGCACCAGGCTCGACGTCAAGACGGTCAGTGCCGACACGCTGGACGCGATCAAGCAGAAGCCGTCACGGGTCTGCCCGCTGGTGTGCGAGCACGGGTTCAAGGCCGACGGCGACCAATGCGTGAAGATCGTCTGCGCCGAAGGCTCGGTCCTCAACGACGACAATGAGTGCGAGAAGCGCCGTGACAAGAGGCCGGTTGCCAAGCGCGACAGGCCGGACTCAAAGCCGGCCCCGCAAGCAAGGTACGTTCCGGATGCGAGGCAGGCCCCGGGCGGATACCAAAGCACGGCCAGGCGTTCACCGGCGCCGGGCGGCCCCGGGATGGGATCACACGGCCAACCGCTCACCGGGCGCGAGCGCGAGCAGGGTTGCAACGGGTATCAGGCCATCATGTCGGGCGTGTGCCCGTAGGCGGCTTCGTCATTGCCAATCAGCTCGAGATCGCGCTCGCCGCGATATTGACCGTCAGCGCCAGCAACGCCGTGTTGAACACGAACGAGATGATGCCGTGCACGGTCGCGGTGCGGCGAATGATCTTGTCGGTGATGCCGACGTCGGAGACCTGCGCGGTCATGCCGATCACGAAAGAGAAGTAGACGAAGTCCCAGTAGTCGGCGTGGCCGGTCTTGTCCCCGCTCGGAAATTGCAGGCCGCCCGGTGTGTCGTCGCCATAATAGTCGTGCGCGTAGTGCAGGGCGAAGGCGGTGTGTACGGTCGCCCATGACAGCGCGATGGTCAGCATCGCAAGCCCCAGCGCGGCGACCCCGTGGCGCGCGCCGAGTTCAAACAGAATGGCGGCGATGCTGGCGAAAGCGCCGAGCCCGGTCAGGAGCAGGATCAGGAAACGCCCGTCATCCTGCAACACCGCGTGTTTGCGGATGCTGTGGTGCTCGCTCTGCAGCATCATGGTGTAGACCAGCACGAGATAAAGCGCGGCGAACGCGTCCCAGCCGATCAAGGCCCGCGTCACCAGTTCGAGCCTGGTCAGGTAAAGGCACAGGAATGCGACGACCCCGACGGCGACCGCGATGAAGGTGCGCGGTCGCGAATAGATGACGCGCACGGGCCGCGGCAACTTCCGGAAGCGCGAGAGCAGCTTCTCGAATTCGTCGCCGCCTTTCGGGCCCTTGGCCATGTGCCGTCCGCTAGTTCTTGCGCTCGGCGACGAAGCGGGATGCCTCGCGCAGCACGCCGGCCCGGTTGCCGAAGACCGACAGCGCGTTGTCGCCGCGCGCGAGCAGATCGCGCACGCGCCGCTTGGCGCCGTCGATGCCGAGCTGGGTGACGAAAGTGGTCTTGCCGAGCGCCGCGTCCTGGCCGGTCTGCTTGCCGAGCGCTGCAGCGTCGCCCTCGACGTCGAGCAGATCGTCGGCGATCTGAAAGGCTTCGCCGAGCGCCTTGCCGTAATCGTCGAGCGCCTGGTACTCGGCCTGCGAGGCTTGTCCGAGCAGCGCGCCCGCGATGCAGCCGAAGCGGAGCAGCGCGCCGGTCTTCATCTGCTGCAGCCGCGCGACATCGACCGGCTCGCGATCGCCGAAGCGGCCCTCTCCCGCGAGGTCGAGCATCTGGCCGCCGACCATGCCGCCGATTCCGGCGGCGCGCGCCAGCGCTCGCGTGAGCAACAACCGCACCGTTGGATCGCGATGGATTTCGTCACGGGTCACGATGTCGAAGGCGAGCGTCAGCAGGCCGTCGCCGGCCAGGATCGCGGTCGCATCGTCGGTCTTCTTGTGCAGGGTCGGGCGCCCGCGGCGCAGATCGCTGTTGTCCATCGCCGGCAGGTCGTCATGGATCAGCGAGTAGCAGTGGATGCATTCCAGCGCCGCGCCCGCGAGCAGGGCGGCGTTGCGGTCGACGCCGAACACCGCTGAACTCTCGACCACCAGGAACGGCCGCAGGCGCTTGCCGCCGCCGAGGCTGGAATAGCGCATGGCGTCCATCAGCCGTTTCGGCCGCGCGATCTCGTCGGGCAACGGCGCATCCGACAACAGCTTCGCCAGCAGCGCTTCGGTATCCTCCGCAGTCTGGTCCAGGCGCTTGGCAAAATCGGGGGTAGTGCCGGTCATCAAAGGGGCTCCGAAAACAGGGCTCCAAGCCAAAAATCGGCCGGACAATCGTTGATGCCACGGTCCGCGTCAATTGCGCTCAATCGGGGCAGATGGCCTTAAAAGGGCTTGAAAAGCGCTGGAACCGTTGTGACTTGGTGATTGGTCCCGACCGTTTCCCACCTCCTGCATCGCCCCCGAACGCAGAAACAAACGATTTGCGCCTGATCCGAATCCTGCTGCTGGTCCTCCTGGTCGCGCTGCTCGTGCCCTATGTCATCACGCCGTTATATCGCACCGGCCATCCGGTCTCGACCCTGATGGCCTGGCGCAAGCTGACGGGCGCGCCGATGTCGCGGCAATGGATCGATCTTGCCGTCATGTCGCCCTATCTGCCGCGCTCGGTGGTCGCCTCCGAGGATGCGCATTTCTGCAAGCATCACGGCATCGATTTTGGCGCGCTGCGCGAGGCGATGCAGGACGCGCAAGAAGGCGAAGCGCTGCGTGGCGCCTCCACCATCACCCAGCAGGTGGCGAAGAACCTGTTCCTGTGGCAGGCGCCGGGCGCTCTGCACCGGGTGCTGGACCCGATCCGCAAGCTGTTCGAATTTCCGCTGGCGATATGGATCGACCTCGTGCTGCCGAAGCAGCGCATCCTGGAGATTTACCTGAACATCGCCGAGATGGGGCCTTCCGGCCAGTTCGGGGCGGAGGCCGGCTCGGCCTATGCCTTCGGCCACTCGGCGGCAACGCTGTCGCCGCGGGAGGCGGCAACGCTGGCCTCGATCCTGCCCAATCCGGTCAAACGCAGCGCCCGCAACCCCAAGCCGGGCGTGTCGCGGCTGGCAGGGGTCTACACCGCGCGGGCCAATGTCGTGGCGACTTGCTGGGGCGAAAAACGCGGCTTTTGATGCGATTTTCGGCCATTTTTCGAGCAACCGGGCCTAGCATTGCCGGACCCCATCCTCTATAAGCGCGGCCCTGACCGGCATCCGGCTTGGCGCCTGCGCCCAGAGCTGTCCGCGTTCCGCGGCGATGCCTCGAAAATACCCTAGAGGATACCGACATGGCCGTTCCCAGACGAAAAACTTCGCCCTCGCGGCGTGGCATGCGCCGCTCGGCGGACGCGATCGCA
Source organism: uncultured Alphaproteobacteria bacterium (assembly GCA_963821965.1). GTDB lineage: Bacteria > Pseudomonadota > Alphaproteobacteria > Rhizobiales > Xanthobacteraceae > Bradyrhizobium. The sequence continues at coordinate 38,809 of CAWGFY010000010.1, read as the reverse complement.
AAGCCCACCTATGTCGAGGACAAGGATTCCGGCGAGCTCCGCCGCCCGCACCACCTCGACCTCAAGACCGGCATGTACAAGGGCCGGCAGGTGCTGAAGCCCAAGAAGGAAGCCTGAGGCTTTGCGGCGGGCTGGTGCCCGCCGGTTGAGGCGACAGGCAGGGGGGCAGCACGGCTTGTCGCAGCGAAGTGAATTGCGCTCGCACAGCCTGGCGTGCGCTAATTCCTCTCCTCGAGAAGGGCACGCGCGATGGTCAGATTTCCGCTGCTTCTGATTCCGCTCGCGATCTACAATATCATCGTCTGGCTGATGCCGGACGTTTCCTTTGCCGATCCGCTCGCGAAGCTGACGCTGGTCTCGGGCGCGGTGTGGCCGATCACGCTCGGAGATATCCTGCTCGCACTCAGCGTCGTGCTGCTCCTGTTCGAGGTGATGAAGGGCGCGCGTCCGGGCGCCAAATATCTCACCGATCATCTGCTGTCGCTCGTGGTGTTCGGCGCGGCCGCGGCCGAATTCCTGCTTTGGCCGAAATTCGGAAGCTCGATCTTCTTCCTGCTGACGTTGCTGGCGCTGGCCGAATTTCTGTCCGGCGTCTCGCTACATACCCGCCGCGGGCGCGTTGAACGGCAGGTCGCGCCTGCTGTCGCGGACCCGGTACCCGCTTCCATGCCGCCGGCTGTTTCGGTCGATCATCCCGAAACGAAGCCGACCGGTGAGCCGAGCCCGACGATCACCTCGCCCGACCTGCAGCCGAACTCCGGCTCGTCGCCGGCGCCCGACAAGCCCTGATTTCTAGATCACCTGACGCGTGCGAAGGCCGGCCTCGCGGACGACAGGCTGGCGCGTGGTATAGGCCGATGTTGCGTCCGCCGGCGCCGCGCGGCGCAGGATGCGGGTTTGCGGCACCTGCTCGGCGGTGGCGATCAGCTGCGTGACGAAGCTCGGGTCGGGGCGGGGCAGCGGCAACTTGCGGACCCAGTGCACCTCCTGGGCAAGCGGGACCAGCGCGACGCAGGGCGGCTCCACGTCCTCGAAGACGCCGTCTTCTATTTCCTGTTCGTTAACGCTGGACATCGCAAACCGCCACAATCTGGGACACCCAGCCCCGCCACGGTTTGACTTCCGCAAGTAGTATGCCGCGAGCCCGCCCAGAGTTCAGCGGGATTGTGAATCGTGGTTTCCGGAATGTTTATGAACTTCGTTTAGGGATTTGGACTGAACAAGCTCTATCCTGAGGTTCAGGGAATCACCTGAGCCTGTCCCGAAACGAGGCGAACGTGACCGCCGTCCTGCCGCAAACCTCGACCATCCTGGCCTGTCTCGGCCAGGCCGCCTTCGTCTGGGATATCGCGACCGACACGATGGCCTGGAGCGACCACGCCGGCGCTGTCTTCACCGACATCCCACCCGAGGCGCTGGCGAGTGGCGCGGGGTTTGCCAAGTTGATCGAGCCGAAGCGCTCCGTCCGCAGCGAGGTGCTGACGCTGACGCCGCCGGTTCACGGTGGAGAGGGCGTGCCCTACCGTATCGAATATGGCGTGCGCGCCGCGACCTCCGCGCCGCTGCTCTGGATCGAGGAGACCGGCTGCTGGTTTGCCGGTCCCGACGGCAAGCCGGCCCGCGCGCAGGGCGTCGTCCGCATCAACAACGAGCGTCACGCCCGTGACGAGCAGCTACTCAGGCTGTCGCAGCATGATCCCTTGACCGGCGAGCTCAACCGCACGCATCTGATCGCTTCGCTTGCGGAGACGATCGAAGAGGCGCAGCGCTACCGCTCCTCCTGCGCTTTCATGCTGATCGGCATCGACCATCTGGCGCGGGTCAACGACGCCTTCGGCTTCGACGTGGCGGATGCCGTGATCTCCGATGTCGCCAGGCGCATCCGCGCGCGGCTCCGTGGCGGCGACGTGCTCGGCCGCTTCTCCGGCAACAAGTTCGGGCTGATCCTGAAGAACTGCACCGTCGACGACATGAACACCGCGGCTGAGCGCTTCCTCGCCGCCGTCCGTGACGACGTGGTGCCGACCAGGTCGGGCCCGGTCTCGGTCACCGCCTCGGTCGGTGCGGTGAGCCTGCCGCGTTATGCCCGCTCCGCCGACGAGGCGATCAACCGCGCCCATGAAACGCTCGACAGCGCCAAGCGCCGCCGCGCCGGCTCCTACCTCGCCTGGCGCCCGAATGTCGAGCGCGATGCCCAGCGCCGCGTCAACATCCGCGTCACCGACGAGATCGTCACCGCGCTCAACGAGCGGCGCATCGTCATGGCCTATGAGCCGGTGGTGACGGCCAGCGCGCGCGAGAGCGCGTTCTACGAATGCCTGGTGCGGATGGAGCAGGACGACGGCCGGGTGCTGCTCGCGCCCGATATCGTGCCGGTCGCCGAGCGGCTCGGCCTGATCCGGCTCGTCGACCATCGCGTGCTCGAGCTCGTGATCGCCGAACTCGCCGCCTCGCCCGATGTCGTGCTCAGCCTCAACATCTCGCCCGAGACCACCATGGATCCGGACTGGTGGGCCACCATCGAGTCCGTGATGCGCGCCCATCCCGGCATCGGCGAGCGGCTGATCGTCGAGATCACCGAGACGGTCGCGATCCAGGACGTCGACGATTTGCGCAGCTTCGTCACGCGATTGAAGAATTTCGGCAGCCGGATTGCGATCGACGATTTCGGCGCGGGCTACACCTCGTTCCGAAACCTGCGCAAGCTCGGCGTGGACATCGTCAAGATCGACGGCGCCTTCGTGCAGAACATCGTGCGCTCGGCGGACGATCGTGCCTTCGTGCAGACGCTGATCGATCTGGCGCGCCGGCTCGAGCTCAAGACGGTCGCCGAATGGGTGCAGGACGAGGAGGCAGCCCAGCTGCTGCGCGACTGGGGTTGCGATTACATCCAGGGCCGGCTGATCGGCTTGGCGTCGTCGGAGCGGCCGTGGGCGGTGGCGCAGACGCTGCCGAAGGTGGGGTAGTTTTCGTGTTCCGCGTGCGATGCAGCGCTACTTAGCGGTGCACCGCAGATGCGGGACCCATTCCCGTCATCGATGACTTCGTAGACCCTGGATCAGCAGCGCACCGCCATAGCGCGTCGCAGACGCGCGTAAACGCGCTTATGGCGCTGCGCAGCATCCGGGGAACACAAATCACTCTTCCTTCTTCGGCTCTTTCGACATGCGCTCGAGCCGCTCCTGCATCTCCTTCATCTGCTTGCGCAGATCGTCGATGTTGCCGTCATCAGCCGGAGGCTCGGAAGGCTTCGCCGCGTCACCGCTGCGCGACGGCGCGAACGGCTTGAACATCGAGAAGGTCTGCTGGAACAATTCCATGTTGCGGCGGACGTGCTCTTCCAGCGGCGCGAACGGCGTGCCGCTGAACGTGTCGGTCAATTGCTTGCGGAATTTCTCCTGCTCGCGCGTCAGGGTATCGATCGACTGCTCCAGATATTTCGGCACCACCATCTGCATGCTGTCGCCGTAGAAGCGGATCAGCTGCCGCAGGAACGTGGTCGGCAGCAAATTTTGGCCCGCCTTGTTCTCCTGCTCGAAGATGATTTGCGCCAGCACCGAGCGGGTGATGTCCTCGCTGGTCTTGGCGTCATAGACCAGGAAATCCTCGCCCGCCTTCACCATCGCCGCGAGGTCTTCAAGCGTTACATAGGTGCTCGTACCGGTATTATAGAGCCGCCGGTTCGCATACTTCTTGATGGTGGTGGGAGTGTCTTGTTTCGCCATGGGCTCACTTCGTGCAAACCGGGGGATGAGGAACCCCACGGCTTTTGCCGCAGGGCAATGCGAGGCGCATTGCAACAAACTAAGCATTTTCAAAGGGGTTCGGCTACCGTTTTGTGCACCACGGCTAAATCCGCGGCATTTTTTATTGCGCAGCAATTTTTGCGAAGGGGCAGCGCAGGATCGAAGAAAAGAGGGCCCCGCACCATGTTGATGCGAGCATGCGAGGGTACATAGCAACCTCCGGAACGGGCTGACTAATTCAAGCGCGTCGATTTGAAGACGACGGGGAGCAAATCGATTGTGCAACCGTTGACATGCCTCAATCGCCTCAACAGGATGGCTCTTGAGAGTGGCCAGCCATCCGGCGCCCGCCATTTCAAAAAGACCCCTCAAGCCCCAGGAGATGCCTATGTCAGACGATGTCGTCATCGTCGCCGCCGCCCGCACCCCGGTCGGAAGTTTCAACGGTGCCTTTGCCACCATGCCCGCGCACGATCTCGGCGCCGTCGCCATCAAGGAAGCGCTCAAGCGCGCCGGTATCGAGCCGGGCCGCGTCTCCGAAGTCATCATGGGCCAGATCCTGACGGCGGCGCAGGGCCAGAACCCGGCACGGCAGGCGTCGATCGCTGCCGGCATCCCCGTCGAGAGCCCGGCCTGGGGCGTCAACCAACTCTGCGGCTCTGGCCTGCGTACCGTCGCGCTGGGCTACCAGGCGCTGCTCAACGGCGATTCCGAAATCGTCGTGGCCGGCGGCCAGGAATCCATGAGCATGGCCCCGCACGCGCAATATCTGCGCGGCGGCACCAAAATGGGCCCGATCGAATTCGTCGACACCATGATCAAGGACGGCCTGTGGGACGCCTTCAACGGCTACCACATGGGCAATACCGCGGAGAACGTCGCCCGGCAGTACCAGATCACCCGTTCGCAGCAGGACGAGTTCGCGGTTGCCTCGCAGAACAAGGCCGAGGCCGCGCAGAAGGCCGGCAAGTTCAAGGACGAGATCGTCCCGGTCACCATCAAGACCCGCAAGGGCGACATTGTCGTTGCCGACGACGAGTATCCGCGCCATGGCGCAACGCTCGACGCGATGGCCAAGCTGCGTCCGGCGTTCGAAAAGGACGGCACGGTCACCGCCGGCAGCGCCTCCGGCATCAACGACGGCGCCGCCGTCGTGGTGCTGATGACCGCCAAGCAGGCCGCCAAGGAAGGCAAGAAGGTGCTTGGCCGCATCGTCTCGTGGGGCCAGGCCGGTGTCGATCCCAAGATCATGGGCACCGGGCCGATCCCGGCCTCGCGCGCGGCCTTGAAGAAGGCCGGCTGGAATGTCGGCGACCTCGATCTGATCGAAGCCAACGAAGCCTTCGCGGCGCAGGCTTGCGCGGTGAACAAGGACCTCGGCTGGGACACCTCCAAGGTCAACGTCAATGGCGGCGCGATCGCGATCGGCCATCCGGTCGGCGCCTCCGGCGCGCGCGTGCTGGTGACGCTCTTGCACGAGATGCAGAAGCGCGATTCCAAGAAGGGACTTGCCACGCTCTGCATCGGCGGTGGCATGGGTATTGCGATGTGCATCGCACGCGACTGAGAATTGTCAGCAAGGCGCGTTGAGTGATGAAAACTTCATCTGTCGGTCACGCTTCAAGCTGGTAGAAAGAAAATGCCCGGTCTCGCGCCGGGCATTTTTATCTAATGGTTGATTGACGGAGACGCCGGTTTCGGCCGGCGAAAAAGACCGGAGAAATTCCGGCTTAAGACGACCAAGGAGGAGACAGATGGCACGTGTTGCATTGGTGACGGGCGGTACGCGCGGCATTGGCGCTGCGATCAGCAAGGCACTGAAAGCGGCGGGTTACAAGGTCGCCGCAAGCTATGCGGGCAATGATGCCGCGGCGGAGAAGTTCAAGGCCGAGACCGGCATCCCCGTCTACAAATGGGATGTCTCCTCGTTCGACGCCTGCGCTGCCGGAATCAAGAAGGTCGAGGCCGACCTCGGACCGGTCGAGGTGCTCGTCAACAATGCCGGCATCACAAAGGACGGCGCTTTTCACAAGATGACGCTGGAGCAGTGGAGTGCGGTCATCAACACCAATCTCGGCTCGCTGTTCAATATGACGCGGCCGATCATCGAGGGCATGCGCGCCCGCAAGTTCGGGCGCATCATCAACATTTCCTCGATCAACGGCCAGAAGGGCCAATTTGGTCAGGTCAACTATTCCGCGGCCAAGGCCGGCGACATCGGCTTCACCAAGGCGCTAGCGCTAGAGAACGCCAGGGGTGGCATCACCGTCAACGTGATCTGCCCCGGCTACATCAACACCGAGATGGTGCAGGCGGTGCCGAAGGACGTGCTGGAGAAGAATATTTTGCCGCAGATCCCAATCAATCGGCTTGGCGAACCGGAGGAGATTGCGCGCACGGTCGTGTTCCTCGCGGCCGACGAGGCCGGGGCAATCACCGGCTCGACATTCTCGATCAATGGCGGCCAGTACATGGTCTGAGACGGCTTCGTCATTACGAGGAGCGATCGCGACGACGCAATCCAGTACTTGATTTGCGAAGGCTGGATTGCTGCGCGGAGCTTGTCATCGGGCGCATATTCGTGCGACCCGTTGGCTCGCAATGACGACGACTCCCCGCGCCGCGACCTTGATCGGACTGACCGCGATCCTGATGTGGTCGCTGCTTGCGGTCATGACGATCGCGACCGGAAAAATCCCGGCCTTTCAGCTTGCGGCGATGACCTTTGCGATCGGGGCTGTGACATGCGCGCTGACCTGGATCGGCCGCGCCGACGCATTCAAGGCGCTGCGGCAACCGCTCATCGCTTGGACCGTCGGGGTCGGCGGACTGTTCGGCTATCACGCGCTGTATTTCCTGGCGCTGCGCTTTGCCCCGCCGGCCGAAGCGGGATTGCTGAATTATCTCTGGCCGCTGCTGATCGTGCTGTTCTCCTCGCTGTTGCCGGGCGAGCGGCTTGCGACGCATCACATCGTCGGCGCGGTGCTCGGGCTGGCCGGCACGGTGCTGCTGTTCGCCGGCAATGCCAGCTTCTCGGCAGGGCAGGTACCCGGCCTGATCGCTGCTTTTGTCGCGGCCTTTGTCTGGGCGACCTATTCGGTGCTGTCGCGCCGGTTGAAATCGGTGCCGACCGATGCGGTCGCGGGCTTCTGCGCGGCGACCGCGCTGCTCGCCGCACTCGTGCATGCGCTGGTCGAAACCACGGTCTGGCCGGAGACGGCGCTGCAATGGGCTGCCATCGCAGCGCTCGGCGTCGGCCCGGTGGGTGCGGCATTCTATGCCTGGGATATCGGCATGAAACGCGGCGACATTCGTGTGCTGGGCGCGGCTTCCTACGCCACGCCGCTGCTCTCGACGGCGTTCCTCATCCTTGCCGGCTTCGCCAAAGCCAGCGCCAACATCGCGCTTGCCGCGGTGCTGATCGCCGGCGGCGGGTTGATTGCAGCGAAAGACATGATTTTACGGAAGCGTTAGCTGGCCGGCACGAAATCCGCAGCTGCCATCTCGAAGCCTGCGAATTCGAATCCCGGCGCGACTGTGCAGCCGACCAGGGTCCAGTCGCCGGTGCTCTCGGCGCATTGCCAGGCGCCCGCCGGCACAATTCCCTGCGGCCGTTCGCCCGCGGCGAGATCGGCTCCGAGCGTCACCGTGTGCGGCTTGCAGCCTTCATGCGCGATCTGCAGCGTCAGCGGCGCGCCGGCATAATAGTGCCAGACCTCGACCGCATCGACGCGATGCCAGTGCGAGCGGTCGCCGCGCGCCAAGAGGTAATAGATCGCGGTCGAATGCGCGCGCCCCTGGCCGTCGACACGCTTGTCGCGAAACGTCTCGCGATAATAGCCGCCCTCCGGATGGGGGCGGAGCTCGAGACGCGCGATGACCTCGGTGGCTGATAGCATCAGGACTTGTTCTTGCGTTCGCGCAGCTCGCCGAACACTTCGGCGGCGCCTGCGCCCTTCATGTGCAGCTTCTGCGCGACGGCGGGATCGTCGGCGCGCAGGAACACGTTGGCCTTCTTCTCCTCGCCAAGCAGCGTGGGGACGGTCGGCTTGTTCTCAGCCCGCAGCCGCGTCACCTCCTCGGCGCGCGCCTTCAGTGCGGGATTGTCGCCATCGACGGTCAGCGCGAATTTCACGTTCGAGGCGGTGTACTCGTGGCCGCAATAAAGTTTGAAGTCATCGGGCAGCGCGCGCAGCTTCAACAGCGAGTCCCACATCATGGGATAGTCGCCCTCGAACACGCGCCCGCAGCCGATCGAGAACAGGGTGTCGGCGGCAAACAGCACCTTCTCGGTATCGAACACATAGGAGATATGGTCGAGCGTGTGACCGGGCGTCTCCAGCACCCGCGCCAGGAGACTGCCGACCTTGACCACGTCGCCATTGCCGACGCGCGCGTCGACATTGGCGATCTTCGCCTTCTTGTCGTGCGGGGCGACGACGCGGCAGCCGTACTTCTGCTTCAGCTCGGCGACGCCGCCGACATGGTCGCCGTGATGATGGGTGACCAGGATGTCGGTGAGCTTCCAGCCCTCTTGCTCCAGCGCCTTGACGATGGGGCCGGCTTCCGGCGCGTCGATCGAGGCGGTCGCGCCGGTGGCCGGGTCGTGGATCAGATAGCCGAAATTGTCGCTCAGACAGGTGAAGGTTCTGATATCGGCGGCCATGACGTCTCCATTGATTTCGGCTTTTCGGACGCAATGCGGCTACAGATATGGCGTTAACGCTGATCGGGCAATGCAATAATCCGCACGCCGGTAAAGGGTTGAGCGTGTTAGATTACTGTCATGAGCATCGACGTCATCGATCTCCGTGATTTCTATTCGCAGCGCCTCGGCATCGTGGCGCGGCAATTGATCAATCGCGGCATCAGGCAGCGCTGGCCCAATGCGCAGGGCCAGCGCGTCCTCGGCGTCGGCTATCCGACGCCCTATCTCGGACTTTTTCGTGAAGATTCTGAGCGCTGCATTGCCTTCATGCCGGCAGCCCAGGGCGTGCTGAAATGGCCGACCGCGCGGCCGACACTGGCAACCCTGGTCGACGAGTTCTCCATGCCGCTGCCGGATTCAGCCGTGGACCGCGTGCTGCTGATCCATGCGCTGGAAATGTCCGACGATCCGGAAGGGTTGTTGCGCGAGGTGTGGCGGGTGCTGGCGCCGTCGGGACGGGTGATCGCCGTGATCCCGAACCGGCGCGGCGTGTGGACCCGCACCGACACCACGCCGTTCGGCCACGGCCGGCCCTATTCGCGCTCGCAGATCACGCAACTGCTGCGGCAGACCTGGTTCACGCCGGCGTCATGGGGCGAGGCGCTGTTCATGCCGCCGTTCGCCGGCGGCTGGTTCCTGCGCTCGGCGCTGGCATGGGAGCGCATGGGCGCGGCGCTGTCGCTGCCGTTCGCCGGCGTGCATATCGTGGAAGCGACCAAGCAGGTCTATCGCGCGATCCCGGCCAAGCGGGAGCGCACGCGCCTCATACCGACGCTGGAGCCGGTGCTGGTGCCGTCCTCGACGGCGACAAGAGGCTAATCTTGCTGCTTCAAAGCGCGCTTTATTCCCTCAGCCTGAGGAGCGGCGCAGCCGCGTCTCGAAGGATGAGGTCCATGGCGGGCCTCATGGTTTCGAGACGGCGCGGAGTTTATTATCGGGCCGCGCTTCGCGCGGACCCGTTGGCGCCTCCTCACCATGAGGAGAACCTGGGTTCTTACTCGTTCCCGGGATTGAAATCGTCGCCCTGCGGTGTGGGCGGCGTGCCTTCGGGACGCGGGCCGCCATGCGGCCGGCGCCGGCGGCGCGGGAAACGATCGCCGCCGCTATTGCCTTCATAGCCGCCTGCGCCGCCGTTGATCTGCGGCTGCGGGCCGGTGATGAAGGAGGGCAGGCGATCGACACTGGCATTATCCACGCGATCCGCGACCGCGGGCTGCGGTTGCGGTTGATACTGCGGCTGCTGACGATGCTCGCGGTGTTCGCGCGGCTGTTGCTGCTGATCCCGCATGAAAGGCTGGCCTTCGCGCGGCTGCTGGCCGGTGTCGCGCATAAAGGGCTGCGGCTGCTGCGGCACGAAGCCGGGCTCCTGTCCGAAGCTCGAGAAATTCTCGCCCTCGTCCTCGCCATCCTCGCCCATGACTTCGTCGGGGCGCGGCGGCTGCTGCAGATGTTGCGGCTGGCTCTGGCGGAACTGTTCCTGGGCCGCCGCGATCAGGCGGAAATAGTGCTCGGCGTGCTGATAGTAGTTCTCGGCGGCGACCGGGTCGCCGGAGGAACGGGCATCGCGCGCCAGTTGCAGATATTTTTCCGCGATGTGGGATGCGGTGCCGCGGATCTTGATGTCGGGGCCGTTCGATTCGAACACCCGGGTCATCGGGTTCTGGCCGCGCCGGTTATTATTATGGTTGTTATTGTTCCGGTTACGCATCCGCTTGTTGTTCTGACCGTTTCTCATGTCCTGCCTTTTATTCCAGCCCTGAAGTTAGACGCACCAAAATGAAACTCTGTCGGGAACGAGGAGTCCAAACGCTCACGTGCACCGATTTCGGTGCCGTCGCAGCAATGACCGATGTCGTCGACCGTCGCGCTCAACAAAAACGCGTTCCCCACCCGCCAGCACGTGCCGGCGAATCCTGTTCAATTCAGCCCAGTTTTCTTGCGTAAGTCTTCAAGCGCAAATCAGGCTTTCGTTCGCTTTGCGGTCACGAGCAGCGCAGCTCAATCAGCCATCGCGCTCAATTCGACCAGCGTTTTGGAACCTTTCAACCGGTGTGGCTCTCGCTCTCGAGAACCGCTGTTCCGACCCACTTTATGCCGGGGTCCTGCACCGGTGTTGTGAGCGGAACGTAGTCGCTCCCGGCGATTATTCCAAGAGGTTTTTGCGTTCCAATCGGGCTTTAGGAGGGCATTTTTCGGCCCGTAATCGCCCGGAAAATGCCCGCCAGGTCGATTTTCGGCCCGCTGTCCACCGTTAACCCCGCACCCGTCATCAAAGTTTCAATTGCCCCGCTCTGACCCTGCCCGGCCTCCACGATCAGTGCGCCGCCCGGAGCGAGCAGGGCGGCGCTTTGCGGGATCAGCGCGCGATAGGCGAATAATCCGTCCGGCCCCCCATCGAGCGCGAGAAGCGGATCATGGTCGCGCACTTCGGTGGCGAGACCGGCGATATCCGCAGAGCGGATATAGGGCGGATTGGACACGATGAGATCGAAGCGGCCTGACAGGCCGGTGGCGTAGTCGCAGCGGATGAAACTCGCGCGGTCCGCAAGGTTGAGCTTTGCCGCGTTGGATGCTGCGGTGTCGAGCGCGTCCGCACTGATGTCGGTGCCGACGCCCTGCGCATGCGGCAATTCCGACAATAGCGCCAGCAGGATCGCGCCCGAGCCGGTGCCGAGATCGGCGATGCGGAGCGTGCGGCTCTGTGCACCGTCGGCGCGCAGGATGTCCAGCGCGCTCTCGACCACGGTCTCGGTGTCGGGCCGCGGCACCAGCGTGGCGGCGGAAAGTGTTAGGGGCAGGCCCCAGAACTCCTTGGTCCCGACGATGCGCGCGACCGGCTCGCCGGCGAGACGGCGCTGCGCGTATTCCTCCAGGCGCGCGGCCTCGCTCGCGGTGAGCGTTCGGGCGCCTGAGGCGATCAGGCCGGTGAGATCGAGGCTCAACGCAGCGCCGACCAGCGCGCGTGCATCGAGTTCGGTGAGATTCGATGCCTGCGGCTTTGAAGCGCGCGGTGAGCCCGCGCCGCGCGGCGTCGATGGTTTGGCGGGAAAGAGAACTCACCTGTTGCTTGCCCGGGACGACATTGATGGGGTCACGCCGCGGCACCTTGGGCAGCGAGCTGCGCGGCCTGATGCTCCGTGGTCAGCGCGTCGATCAATTCGTCCAGTGACTTCGCCCGAAATCACCTGCGGCAGCTTATAGAGCGTCAGATTGATGCGGTGATCGGTGACGCGGCCCTGCGGGAAGTTATAGGTGCGGATGCGCTCGGAGCGATCGCCGGAGCCGACCTTTTCCTTGCGGTCGGCCGAGCGCGCCGCGGCGAGGCGCTGGCGCTCGGCGTCATAGATGCGCGAGCGCAGGATATTCATGGCGGAAGCGCGATTCTTGTGCTGCGAGCGGCTGTCCTGCATCATCACCACGATGCCGGTCGGGATATGGGTGATGCGGATCGCCGATTCCGTCTTGTTGACGTGCTGGCCACCCGCGCCTTGCGCGCGCATGGTCTCGATCCGCAGATCGTCGTTTTTGATCTCGACGTCGACCTCCTCGACCTCCGGCAGCACCGCGACGGTGGCGGCCGAGGTGTGGATGCGGCCCTGCGTCTCGGTGTCGGGCACGCGCTGCACCCGATGCACGCCGGATTCGAATTTCAATTTCGCAAACGCGCCACGGCCCTTCACCTCGGCGATAATTTCCTTGTAGCCGCCGACGGTGCCCTCGCTCGCCGAGATCACCTCGACCTTCCAGCCCTGCAGACTCGCGAAGCGCTCATACATCCGGAACAGATCGCCGGCGAACAGCGACGCCTCGTCGCCGCCGGTGCCGGCACGGATTTCCAGCACGACGTTGCGGTCGTCCATGGCGTCCTTGGGCAACAGCGCCACGCGGATCTTCTGCGTCAGCTCTTCGCGCTCGGCCGCGAGCGTCTCGCGTTCGGCCATGGCCATGGCGCGCATCTCCGCGTCGGTCGCGGGATCGGCGATCAACGCTTCCGTGTCCGAAAGCTCTTTCACCGCCGCACGATAGGCCTTCACCGCCTCGATGAGCGGATTGAGTTCGGACAGTTCGCGCGTGATCTGCACGTATTTCTCGGACGACAGCTGACCCAGCACCTGCGCTTCCAGGGAAGCGTGGTGTGCCAGCAGAACATCGAGTTTGGCTTCGGGGAGGGCGGACATCGGTTGAAATCTCAAGAAGAAATGGGGAGTGGAGCAGGCCGTGTAACAGCCTAGCTACAACGTCAGTCCCTCGGCTTCCGCGAATTTCGTCAGCTTCTCGCGGATCGACACGCTGCCGGCCGGCGCATCCAGCAGCGGATTGATCATCGCTTCCGCCTTTTTGGCGTCGAGGTCGAGAATCAACGCCTTGACCGGACCGTGCGCCGTCGCCGACAAAGAGAGAGAACGATAGCCCATCGCGATCAGCGCCAGCGCGCCGATCGGTTTCGACGCCATCTCACCGCAGAGCGAGGCGGATTTCTTCGCCGCCTGCGCCTTGCGCACGATGTCGCGCAGCGCGCGCAGGATCGGCGCCGACAGCGTGTCGAAGCGCTCGGAGACTTTGGCATTGCCGCGGTCGACCGCGAACAGGAACTGGAACAGATCGTTGGAGCCGACCGAGACGAAGTCGACCTTCTTCAAGAGCTCGTCCATCTGATAGAGCAGCGCCGGCACCTCGACCATGGTGCCGATGTCGATGCGCTCCGGCAACGCGTGGCCGTGCTGGCGCAAGTATGTCAGCTCGCGCTCGACGATGGCTTTTGCGGCGTCGAACTCGGCGATATCCGAGATCATCGGGAACATGATGCGTAGCGCCCGGCCGCCGCCGGCACGCAGCAGCGCGCGGATCTGGCCGCGCAGCAGGCCCGGCCGGTCGAGCCCGAGCCGGATCGCGCGCCAGCCGAGCGCCGGGTTTTCCTCGATCACCGTCTCCAGATAAGGCAGTGCCTTGTCGCCGCCGATATCCAGCGTACGGAAAGTGACGGGCTTCTGACCGGCGGCATCGAGCACGGTGCGATAGAGCGCGAGCTGGTCGCTCGAACGCGGCAGGCTTGGCGAGACCATGAACTGCAATTCGGTGCGGAATAGACCGATGCCCGCGCTGCCGGTCTCGTCGATGTGCGGCAGGTCGATGGCGAGCCCCGCATTGATCATCAGCTCGACCTTCTGGCCGTCCTTGGTGACGCAGGGTTTTTCGCGCAATGCCTGGTACTGCGCCTGCCGCCGCGCGCGGAATCGCACGCGCTCGGCAAAAGCCGATTCGATCTCCTGCGACGGACGCACATAGATGTCGCCCGTGGTGCCGTCGACGATGATGGGGTCGCCTGGATCGGCGATGCCGGGCGCGTTCGGGATTTCGCCGACCGCGGGAATGCCGAGCGCGCGCGCCACGATCGAGACGTGGGAGTTGGCGGTGCCTTCCTCCAGCACGAGGCCGCGCAGGCGCTTGCGGTCGTAGTCGAGCAGCGCCGCCGGGCCCATCGCGCGCGCGATCAGGATGGCATTGTCGGGCAGATGCTCGCGCGACGGCGCGTGGTCCTGACCGACCAGTTGGCGCATCAATCGGAAACCGAGGTCTTCGAGATCGTGCAGGCGATCGCGCAGGTATGGATCGGTCGAACGCAACATGCGTGCGCGGGTGTCGGACTGCACGCGCTCGACAGCGGCTTCCGCGGTGAGACCCGTGGCGACGGCTTCATGCAGCTTGTGCGACCAGCCCTGGTCGTTGGCGAACATGCGATAGGCTTCCAGCACGTCGCGATGCTCGCCCCCGTCGGCGACGTCGCCGCGCTCCAGCATGCGGTCGAGGTCGGCACGCAGCTTGGTCAATGCCAGATCCAGCCGCTTGACCTCCTTGGGCAGGTCCTCGGCGATGTAGTCCTTGATGACGACGCGCGGCTCGTGCAGCACGACATGGCCGAGCGCGATGCCGTCGGACAGGACCGCGCCGGTCTTCTGCACGGAGTGGCGCGCGGCAGGCTCGAGCCCCGGCTGCGCCAGCGCGGAGAGTTCGCCCGAGGCGATCATCTCGGCGAGCACCATCGCAGTGGTCTGCAGCGCCTCGACCTCTTCCTCGACATAAGTGCGCTTGGCGCGGTTCTGCACCACGAGCACGCCGAGCGTATTGCCGGCGCGCAGGATCGGCACGCCGAGGAAGGAATGGTAGATTTCTTCTCCGGTCTCCGGGCGGTAGGAGAAGGCCGGGTGGCTTTGCGCGTCGTTCAGATTGAGCGCCGAGGCCTCGCTGGAGACGAGGCCGACCAGGCCCTCATGCGCGCTCAGCACGGTGCGGTGCACGGCGTCGCGGTTGAGGCCTTCGGTGGCGTAGAGCTCAAGGGTGTTATCGACGCGCAGCACATAGACCGAGCAAACCTCGGCCACCATATTGGCCGCGATCAGCACCACGATCTTGTCCAGCCGCTCCTGGGCCGAGACCTGCTCCGCCATGGTTTCGCGAAGCCGTCTCAACAGGACGCGGGGGCCGCCCGACGCGCTTCGCATTACCGAAAATCCCCCTCCCAAAAGCCGAGCCGGCGCCTTGCCGCGAGATGGCGCCAAACTCCGAAAAAACAACAATTTTAGTCATTCGGCGCCGCCATGCGGACTCTTGCTTGCCCTATAGCGAATTGAGGCTTGTTTTGCCAAGCAAAAGGCCTGCCAGCCTGACGCTCTCCGCCAAGTTGTGATGCTGCGACAGCTAAGAGAAGCTTTTTCTACGCCTGGTCGAGCCCGTAGAGCGTGTGCAGCGTGCGCACGGCCAGTTCCGTGTAGGCCGCGTCGATCAAGACCGAGAACTTGATCTCGGAGGTGGTGATGGCGCGGATGTTGATGTTGCGCGCCGCCAGCGCCGAAAACGCCTTGGCGGCAACGCCGGCATGGCTGCGCATGCCGCTGCCGATCACGCTGACCTTGGCGACGTCGGTCGCGCTGTCGATCCGCGCGTAACCGATCTTCGCCTTCGACGAGGTGATGGTGTCGTGGGCGCGCTTGTAGTCGGCGGCCGGCACCGTGAAGGTGAGGTCGGTGGTCTTGCCGTCCTCGGAGACGTTCTGCACGATCATGTCGACATTGATGTTGGCGTTCGCGAGCGGCCCGAAGATCGCGGCGGCGACCCCCGGCTTGTCCTCGATCTGGCGCACGGAAATCTGCGCCTCGTCCTTGGAGAAGGCGATGCCGGTGACGACGTGGCTTTCCATGATTTCCTCCTCGCTGCAGATCAGCGTGCCCGGCGGCTGGTTGGCATGCGGGTCGATATCCTCAGGCTTGTCGAAGCTGGAGCGGACGAAGATCGGCATGCCCTGGGTCATGCCGAGTTCCACCGAGCGGACCTGCAGCACCTTGGCGCCCTGCGAGGCCAATTCCAGCATGTCCTCGAATGCGATCTTGTCCAGCCGGTGCGCCTTCGGCACTACGCGCGGGTCCGTCGTATAGACGCCATCGACGTCGGTATAGATATCACAGCGGTCGGCATGGATCGCGGCCGCGATCGCCACCGCCGAGGTGTCGGAGCCGCCACGGCCGAGCGTGGTGATGCGCCCGGTCTGCGGATTGATGCCCTGGAAGCCGGCGATGACGGCGACCTCCTTGCGGTCCTTGAAGCGGTGGATCAGCTCGGCGCCGTCGATCTCGAGGATGCGCGCGGAAGCATGGGCGTCGCTGGTCTTGATCGGAATCTGCCAGCCCTGCCAGGATCGCGCCTGAATACCCATGCCCTGCAACACGATCGCGAGCAGCCCGGATGTGACCTGCTCGCCGGAGGCGACCACCGCGTCATATTCGCGCGCGTCATGCATCGCGGAGGCTTCGCTGCACCAGGCCACCAGTTCGTTGGTCTTGCCGGCCATCGCCGACACCACAACCGCGACGTCGTGTCCGGCGTCGACCTCGCGCTTCACATGGCGCGCGACGTTGCGGATTCGGTCGATATTGGCGACGGATGTTCCGCCGAATTTCATCACGAGGCGGCCCATGACGACGCGCAAAAGCCCTTCAAACGAGGATAAGTTCTTGAACCCGGCGCGAAAGCTGGGGCGTCCGGGCCGAAACGCGCGTATACATAGCGATGCGGCCGGGAGCAAGCGGGTTCCGGCCGCGTTAAGGCTGTTGCGGGTAGTGTCACGAGGTGAGGCGAGCGTATGGGGCGTTACATCGACGAGATTCTGCAGCCCGGCGAGAAGGTGCTGTATTCCACCAACGCACACTGGATGTTCTACCTACCAGCGATCGGGGTCTGGATCCTGGTGGCGATCCTGCTGGTGGCATCGGGTCTGGTGATGGTCCCGGCTCTCATGCTGTTCTGCTGGGCCTGTGCCGCGGTAGCCGCCATCGTGGCGCTCTATCTGACGCTAAAAGCCTGGTTCCACCGCTGGACCACCGAGACTGACGTCACCAACATGCGGGTCGTGCACAAGACCGGCTTCATCAAGCGGCGCACCTTCGAGATGGCGCTGGACAAGGTCGAGAGCGTCGACGTCAACCAGAGCATCCTGGGGCGGCTTCTCAACTACGGTAATGTCACGATAAACGGGGTGGGCGAGGGTACCGAGACGATCACCACGATCGCCTCGCCGCTCGAATTCCGCAGCCACATCACCGTGCGATGATTGCCATGGCCACGACTCCGCGCGCCGCCTCGACCGTCGATCCCGCCGAGATCGCAAAATTCTCGAAACTGTCGCAGGAATGGTGGGACCCATCAGGCAAGATGGCGCCGCTGCACAAGATCAATCCGTTGCGGCTCACCTACATTCGCGATGCGGCCGCCCGCAAATTCGACCGCAACGTCAAAAGCCTGAACTGCCTGTCGGGGTTGCGCATCCTCGATATCGGCTGCGGGGCCGGTTTGTTGTGCGAGCCGCTGACGCGGTTGGGCGCGCAGGTAATCGGCGTCGATCCTTCGGCCTCCAACATCGCCGCGGCCAAGCTGCATGCCGAGAAGGGGCATCTGTCGATCGACTATCGCTGCACCACCGTGGAGGAGATGGACGTGCGCGAGCGCTTCGACATCGTGCTGGCGATGGAGGTGATCGAGCACGTCACCGATGTCGGCGCCTTCATCGGCCGCTGCGCGGCGATGCTGAAACCCGGCGGCCTGATGGTGGTCTCGACGCTCAATCGCAACTGGAAGAGCTTTGCGCTTGCCATCGTCGGCGCGGAGTATGTTCTGCGCTGGCTGCCGCGCGGCACCCATCAATGGGACAAATTCGTCACCCCCGACGAGCTCGCGCGAGTTCTGCTGGACAATCGCCTGACCATCACCGAGCAGACCGGGGTGGTCTACAGCCCGTTCGCCGACCGATGGAGTTTGTCGTCGGATGTCGACGTGAACTACATGGTGATCGCCGAGGAGATGGTGTGAGTTCTTCTTCACCCTCCCCTGGAGGGGGAGGGTCGCCGCGCAGCGGCGGGGTGGGGTGATATGTCCGCTATGCATGATCGTGACGCGTGCATGCGTGTCGCCGCGTATCGCCGAGCACCCGCTTTGTGGTTGAAGTGGAGAAGTCACCCCACCCCGTCTCACATTTCGCTACGCTCAATGTGAGCCGACCCTCCCCCTCCAGGGGAGGGTGAACAGAAGCCTTCATGTTCTCCGTCGCCTCACTCTGGATTCCCTTCACCATCGTCGCCGCGCTCGGCCAGGTCGCGCGCAACGCCATGCAGCGTTCGCTCACGGGTCCGCTCGGCACCTGGGGCGCGACCAATATCCGCTTCCTGTTCGGCTTTCCGTTTTCGGTGATCTTCTTCGTCGTGGTGTGGCTCGCCTCCGGCGATCATGTGCCGTGGCCGACGCCCGCGTTCTGGCCGTGGCTATTGCTCGGCGCGCTGAGCCAGATCATCGCCACGGGCCTGATGCTGGTCGCCATGAACGACCGCTCCTTCGTGGTGACCACCGCGTATCTCAAGACCGAAGCGATCCAGACCGCGATCTTCGGCTTCGTCTTCCTCGGCGATCATCTCACCTGGCTGAAAGTGATCGCGATCCTGATCGCCACCGTCGGCGTCGTCATCACCGCGCTGCGGCCTGGTGCCGAGAAGAGCTTTGCCCAAGTGCGGCCGACCATCATCGGCCTGGTTTCGGCGGCGGCGTTTGCGCTGTCGGCGATCGGCTATCGCGGCGCCATCATCACCGTGCCGGGCGTGACCTTCGTCACCGCGGCGTCCTACACGCTGGTGTGGGGACTGTTCGTGCAAACCGTGGTCCTGACGATCTATCTGCTGTGGCGCGCGCCGGACATCCTCAAGAAAATTCTCGGCCTGTGGAAACCCTCGATGCTGGCGGGCTTCATGGGCGCGTTCGCCTCGCAGTTCTGGTTCCTGGCGTTCGCGCTCACGGCGGCCGCCAATGTGCGCACCTTGGCGCTGGTCGAGGTGCTGTTCGCGCAGGGCGTCGCGTACTACTCGTTCAAGCAGCCGCTGTCGACGCGCGAGCTGTCAGGCATTGCGCTGATCGTGGTCGGTGTCGCGCTGTTGGTGGCGGTCTAGCCCGCCGTCATCTAACCGTCGTCATGCCCGGCCTTGTGCCCGCCTTCGTTAAAGCTACGGCGGACTGGCACCGAATCCGCCGAAGCCTTGGCGTAGGCCGGGCATCCACGTCTAGCGGGAGGCGTCAATTGCGGTCGTCGGGCAGCACCGGCAGCGGCGAGACCTCGACGCCTTCCTCGATCAGGGACTTGGCCTCTTCGGGCGAGGCCTCGCCATAGATCGGCCTGTGCTCGATGTCGCCGTAATGCATCTTGCGCGCTTCGTTGGGGAATTTCTCCCCGACATTGTCGGCATTCTTGACGATGTGATCTCGCAATTCCTTGATTTTCGCGCGCAGCTCGCGCTCCTGCGCCATCAACAGCGGCGTCGATCCCGCAGCCGCAGGCGTCTCGGCGGGAGTCGAAGGCGCGGCCACAGGCTCGGCGCGCTCGCGGCCCTTCTTGCCGACGATCCGCGGCGCCATGATCGCCTTCTCGACCTTGACGAACTCGCAGACCGGGCAACTGACGAGCTTGCGCTTGACCTGCGAGTCGTAGGCAGCGGAATCCTGGAACCAGCTTTCGAACGCGTGCTCGCGTTCGCAGCGGAGCGAGTATCGGATCATGCCGATCCCCGCACCAGGTGCAGATGCTCGGGGCCGGCCTTGGGATCGGCGACCGAGAAACGCCGTCCATGCTGCAGCGACGGCACCGACTTGCGCGCCGCGTCGACTTTCGACGGATCGATCTGGGCCAGGAACACGCCGGGCTCCACGCCGCCCTCGGCGAGGATCTCGCCCCAGGGCGCAACGATCAGCGAATGACCATAGGTCTCGCGCTTGTTCTCATGCAATCCGGCCTGCGCCGCCGCGAACACGAAGCAGCCGGTTTCAATGGCGCGCGCGCGCAGCAGCACATGCCAATGCGCCTCGCCGGTCTTGCGAGTGAAGGCGGACGGCACGGACAGGAATGACGCGCCGCTTTCCGCAAGCGCGCGATACAGCGCCGGGAAGCGTAGGTCGTAGCAGATCGTCGAGTCCGATCCGGCCCCACGGCAGGTCGGAGATCACCGCACTCTCGCCCGGCTGGTAGTTGGCGGATTCGCGATAGCTCTCGCCGCCGGGCAGATCGATGTCGAACATGTGGATTTTGTCGTAGCAGGCGAGGATGTTGCCGTCGGGTCCGATCAGGAAGCCGCGGTTGACCGCTTTCTCCGGCGAGAAGCGCAGCGCCAGCGATCCGATGTGCAGATGGATCTTCAATTCCTTCGCCAGCGCACGATAGGCTTTCAGCGAGACGTCGTCTTCCTCAGGTGCCAAATGCTCGAACAGCGCCTTGCGGTTCAGCTGCATCATGTTGCTGACCTCGGGCGTCTGCACATAGTCGGCGCCCTGCTTGGCAGCCTCGCGGATCAGCGTCGTGCCCTGCTCGAGGCTCAGCCCCGGCAGCAGTCCGGTGCGCATCTGCACCATCGCCGCGGTGAAAATGTTGCCGTCGCTCATGAAGCGGCCTTTTCTCCCGACAGCATGCCGTCGAGCTTGCCTTCGCGGTCCAGCGCATAAAGTTCGTCGCAGCCGCCGATCAGGACTCCGCCGATATAGATCTGCGGGAATGTGACGCCTTCTCCGGCGCGGTCGTACATCTGTTGACGCACCGTCGGGTCCTTGCCGTTGTCGTATTCGGTGAAAGCGGCCTTTTTGCGAGTCAGCAGCGATTTGGCGGCGCTGCAATAGCCGCAGCCCGGACGTGTGTAGATTTCGATGGCGGCAGACATCTCGCGCTTGGTCTTTCCCGAATAAGCGCGGATTATATGGGAGCTTTGGGGGTATCCACAACCCGGGCGAAGACCAGCACGTCGACCTGTGATGCTTTTGCCCGCAAGAGCGCCCGGGCGCAGGCGTCCAGCGTCGCGCCCGTGGTCAGGACGTCGTCGATCAGCACCAGACGGCGGCCCTGAACTATCGATTTCGCCTCGGCCGAGAGCTGGAATGCGCCCTGCACATTGCTGGCCCGCTGCGCGCGCGACAGGCCGACCTGCTGCTCGGTGGCGCGCACCCGCTGCAACAGGTCACCGCGCAGCCTGATTCCGCTCTGGCGCTCGATGGCGCGGGCCAATGCGCCGGACTGGTTGAAGCGGCGGCCCCAGGCACGGCGCCAGTGCAGCGGCACCGGGATCAGCATGTCGGCGCCGTCGAGCAGCAGTTCGCGGCCGGCGCGCGCCATCCAGCGGCCCATCGCAGGCGCCAGGTCGGTGCGGTCGTTGTATTTCAGCGCATGCACCAGCGTGCGGGCGGCCTCGTCATAGCGCACCGCCGCGCGCGCCCGCGCATAGGCCGGCGGATTGGCGATCGCCTCCATCGACAGCATGTCGGGGCCGGGATCGTAGACAAAGGGAATGCCGAGCCGCGGGCAGTAGGGCGGTTCGATGAAGGAGAGTTTCGCCCAGCATTCGGCGCAGACGCCGTCGCCCTCGACCGGCTCGCGGCAGGATACGCACAGGGTCGGCAGAGCGATGTCGAGCGCGAGTTTTGCCGCATGACCCCACGCGCCGCCGAGTGCGCCGAGCGCGCGGCGCCAGCGTGCGGGAGCGGAAATGGGCGTGGTGCCTGCCTCCATCAATTCGAGGCTAGCGCGCGATTGCCTTTGGCTCAACACGTTCGTGCCCCGGATGCAGCGCAGCGTTCTTCACGGTGCGCTGCTGATCCGGGGCCCATTGTGATTGTAGGTCCCGGGTCTGCGAAGCCATAGCGCGTCGAAGACGCGCGTGAACGCGCTTTTGTCGCGCCGCATCGCGCCGGGACACGAGAGTAATTGCCAGCCTCTTGTTCGCAGCGTACCTACCGGCGATGGTCTCCAGTCCGCCCGCCGCGCCCGTCCTGTTCGACCGCGCCCTTTTGGCGCGGCGGCTTGCACGAGCAGGAAAGCTCGGACCGGCGACCTTCCTGCTCGATCGCGTGAACGAGGACATGACGGAGCGCCTTGCGGCGGTGAACCGCGAATTCGCCGCGGTCGCCGACATCTGGACGCCGGGCGAGGGACTGTCGCTACCCGGGCTCAATGTCCGGCATGTCGATATCGGCTCCGGTGATGAGACCCTGCCATTGCCGCCCGCATCGCTCGATCTCGCGGTCTCTGTGCTGGCGTTTCAGTTCGTCAACGATCTGCCCGGTGTACTCGCGCAAATCCGCCGCGCATTGAAGCCCGATGGCTTGCTGCTTGCGGCTTTGATCGGCGGCGATTCTCTGACGGAGCTTCGGCAGAGCTTCGCTGCCGCCGAAGCCGAATGCGAGGGCGGGGTGTCGCCGCGCGTGGCGCCCTTTGCCGACCTGCGCGATATCGGCGCGCTGCTGCAGCGCGCGGGTCTCGCGCTGCCTGTCACCGACGTCGACCGCGTCGTGGTGCGCTACGACAATGCGTTCGCGCTGATGAACGATCTCAGGCGGATGGGCGCGACAAACATCCTGTTGGAGCGCCGGCATGCGCCGACCCGCGTCGCTACCATGATGCGGATGGTGAAAATTTATGCCGGGCGCTTCGCCGATCCCGACGGCCGCATCCGCGCCACCTTCGACATCGTCTGGCTGTCGGCCTGGGCGCCGCATGAAAGCCAGCCCAAGTCGCTGCGGCCGGGCTCGGCGACGGCGAGCCTGGAGGAGGCGGTGAAGCGGGGGAAGAAGCGCTAACCCAACTCGTCATCGCCGGGCTTGACCCGGCGATCCACGTCTTGGCCAAACAAAGGAAGACGTGGATGCCCGCGTCAAGCGCGGCCATGACGAGTGAATGTGTGGCGCGCTTGCGCTCCTACAACAACAAATCCTCCAGATGCGGGATCAGCGGCAAATCCGCCGGCGGCATCGGATAGTCGCGCAACTTGTTCACGCGCACCCAGGCGAGTTGCTGGCCTTCGCGTGCGATCACCTGGCCTTCCCAGCGCCGGCAGACATAGAGCGGCATCAGCAGATGAAAGCTCTCATAGGCGTGGCTGGCGAAGGTCAGCGGCGCAAGACACGGCTCCTCGACGGTGATGCCGAGTTCTTCCTGCAATTCGCGGATCAGCGTCATCTCCGGCCGCTCGCCTACCTCGACCTTGCCGCCGGGAAATTCCCATAAGCCCGCAAGCGTCTTGCCCTCGGGCCGCTGCGCGATCAGCACGCGTCTGTCGGCGTCGATGAGCGCGCAGGCGACGACGAGGGTGAGCTTCAGTTCGGCCATCAGCTCTAGGAGCGGTAATCGCCGTTGATGGCGACATATTCCTTGGTGAGGTCGCAGGTCAGCACGCGGTCGCGGCCCTTGCCGAGCCCGAGCGCGACCTTGATCTGGATCTTCGGCGCCTTCATCGCCTCCGAGACCTCGGTCTCGTTGTAGGACGGATCGCGCGCGCCCTTATGGGCGACGCGGACGCCGTTGAAGGAGATCGCGAGCTTGTCGCGGTTGGCGGGTTGGCCTGCCTTGCCGACCGCCATCACCACACGGCCCCAATTGGCATCCTCGCCGGCGATCGCGGTCTTCACCAGCGGCGAGTTCGCGATCGACATCGCGATCTTGCGCGCCGATGCTTTCGTGGTCGCGCCCTCGACGATGATCTCGACCAGCTTGCGCGCGCCTTCGCCGTCGCGCGCCACCTGTTCCGAGAGATCGGCGAGCACCTGATGCAGCGCCTTGGTGAACGCCTTCAGGCGGGGATCGCCAGCGCGACTGATCTTCGGGGCGCCGTGCGCTGCCGCGGCGCCGGTGGCGAACGCCAGCAGCGTATCCGAGGTCGAGGTGTCGCCGTCGATGGTGACCGCGTTGAAGGTATCCTCGACGCCGCTCCTGAGCAGCGACTGCAGCGCGCTCGCGCCGATCGGCGCATCGGTGAAGACAAACGACAGCATGGTCGCCATGTCGGGCATGATCATGCCGGCGCCCTTGGCCATGCCGTTGATGCTGACGTTGGCCTTGCCGAGCTTGACCGTCGCGGTCGCAACCTTCGGAAAAGTGTCGGTGGTCATGATCGCGCGAGCGGCGGACATCCAGTCGCCGGGTGCGGCGGTCGTCGCGAGATTGCCGAGCACGCCGTCGAATTTCTGCGCATCCAGCGGCTCGCCGATCACGCCGGTCGAGGCCAGAAACACTTCGTTCGGACTGCAATCCACGGCTTTCGCCGCGATCTGCGCGGTCAGCGCAGTCGACTGCTTTCCGGTCTTGCCGGTAAAGGCGTTGGCGTTGCCGGAATTGACCACCAGCGCGCGCGCCTTGCCGCGTCCGAGCTTGGCGCGGCACCATTCCACCGGCGCCGACGGGCATTTCGACTTGGTGAAGACGCCGGCGACCGCGGTGCCCTCGTCCAGCACCGCCAGCAGCACGTCGGTGCGGTCCTTGTAACGGATGCCCGCGGCTGCGGTCGCGAGCTTCACGCCCGCGATTTCGGGCATGGCGGGGACATCGGTCGGTGCGAGCGGGGAGACGGAGGTGGACATGGGAGGCGCCTTATCGAGACGAGGGCTCAAGACATGGATGCCCGGGCTTTTGGCCCGGGCATGCACGCCTGAATACTCAACTCTGGGCGCGAAGTCGATTTACTTCTTCGCCGGAGGCGCCATCTTGCCGTCGGCGGGCTTGGCGGGCTTGGCGGGATCGGCCGGCTTGGCGTCGGACTTCGCGGTCTCCGCCGGCTTGTCCATTCGCTCGATCTTCGCCGCCTCGCGCAGCTTGCCGACATAGTCGGCCTGCGCCTTGCGGGCCACGTAGGTCTCGATCTGCGCCTTGACCTGATCGAACTCCGGCGGCTTGCGGTTGCGCTTTTCCTCGACCTTGATGATGTGCCAGCCGAACTGCGACTTCACGGGGTCGGAAATCTTGCCCGGCTCGAGCGCGAAGGCGACCGCCGAGAATTCCGGCACCATCTGCTCCTTGGTGAAGAAGCCGAGGTCGCCTCCGTCGGAGGCGCCGGGATCCTTGGACTTCTTCTTGGCGAGATCGGCGAAGTCGGCGCCCTTGTCGAGTTCGGCCTTGACCGCCTTGGCCTCATCCTCGGTCTCGACCAGGATGTGGCGGGCGTGCACTTCCTGCTCGCCGGTGATTTGCTTGGAAGCGTCCTCATAGACCTGCTTCATGGCCGCATCGGTGGTCGCGGCCTTGCCTTCGGAGGCGAGCAGGCTGTCCATCAAAAGGCGGTTGCGGGTGAAGTTGAGGCGCTTCTTGAACTCATCGGAATCGGCGACCTTCTTGTCCTCGGCGGCCTTGGCCACGATCTTCATGTCGATCAGGAACGCCAGCACGTTCTCGTCCTTGGTCGCGGGGTCCATCTGCGCCAGGCTCGGCGCCAGCTCCTCCTCGGCCATCGTCACGTCGCTCTGCTTGATTTCGGCGCCGTTAACCTTTGCCAGCACCTTGTCGTCAGCCCGGACGGGGGTCGCCAGCAGCGCGATCGCAAAGAAGCTCGCGGCGGCAAGGCCAAGGCCGGTTTTCGTCACCGGGAACGAGGTCGTCATGGAAAATCCTTATGTTCGGGAAGGGCTGTTTGGGCGGGCGGACACTCGCCCAATCGCCTGGCCTTGGCAACGCGAAACTCTGGCAAAATGATGAATTCGCTGACAGCTTCGCGTCGTGCGAGTGCCCGGCAACCGCCGTTGACAAGGCTCTGACCCGGCCATATCTCTGCGGCGTCGGCTCGGTGGCGGAAGCGCTTATTTTGTCTATCGTTTTTGGCCGTTGAACCCGGAATTGCTTATTTCCCACTCATTGACGATTACACTGGGGCTCCGACGGCACCCGGCGCGTCACGGTGAGTTGATGCAAGCGATTTGGCAGATGGATTTAGGGCTTTATAGCAAAGCTCCGGACAACAGGAATTCGGCATGATCGGCGCGCTCGCCCGCAAGCTCTTCGGCACTCCCAACGACCGCCGGGTCAAGGGCTATCAGCCCCGCGTCGCCGCCATCAACGCGCTGGAGGGCGAGCTCGAGAAGCTCACCGACGAACAGCTCAAGGCCCGCACCGACGAATTCCGCAAAGAACTCGCGGACGGCAAGACGCTCGACGACATCCTGGTTCCGGCCTTCGCCACCGTGCGCGAGGCCGCCAAGCGCACGCTCGGTCAGCGCCATTTCGACGTGCAGCTGATCGGCGGCATGGTGCTGCACGAGGGCGACATCGCCGAGATGAAGACCGGCGAAGGCAAGACGCTGGTGGCGACGCTTGCGGTCTACTTGAACGCGCTCGCCGGCAAAGGCGTGCATGTCGTCACCGTCAACGACTATCTCGCCCGCCGCGACTCTGCCTGGATGGGCGAGATCTACAACTTCCTCGGCCTCTCCGTCGGCGTGATCGTGCACGGCCTCGACGATTCCGAGCGCAAGCTCGCCTATGCCTGCGACATCACCTACGGCACCAACAACGAATACGGCTTCGACTATCTGCGCGACAACATGAAGTACCGGCTGGAGGACATGGTCCAGCGCGGCCACTTCTATGCGATCGTCGACGAAGTGGACTCGATCCTGATCGACGAGGCCCGCACGCCGCTGATCATCTCCGGTCCGCTCGACGATCGCTCCGATTTCTACAACACCATCGACACGTTCTTCCCCCAGCTCGACAAGAGCGATTACGACGTCGACGAGAAGCAGCGCACGGTGACGCTGACAGAAGCCGGCATGGAGAAGCTCGAAAACCTGCTGCGCGATGCCGGCCAGCTCAAGGGCGAGTCGCTCTACGACGTCGAGAACGTCTCCGTCGTGCATCACGTCAACCAGGCACTGCGCGCACACACGCTGTTCACCCGCGACAAGGACTACATCGTCCGTGACGGCGAGGTGGTGATCATCGACGAGTTCACGGGACGCATGATGCCCGGCCGCCGTTACTCCGAAGGCCTGCATCAGGCGCTGGAAGCCAAGGAGCATCAGCCGGTGCAGCCGGAGAACCAGACGCTCGCCTCGATCACCTTCCAGAACTATTTCCGCATGTACCAGAAGCTCGCCGGCATGACCGGCACGGCGGCGACCGAAGCCGACGAGTTGTTCGACATCTACAAGCTCGAGGTCGTGGAAATCCCGACCAACGTCATGGTCGCGCGCCTCGACGAGGACGACGAGGTCTACCGCACCCAGGGCGAGAAATATGCCGCGATCCTGGCCGAGATCGAGCGCGCCAATTCTCGGCTGCAGCCGGTGCTGGTCGGCACCGCCTCGATCGAGAAGTCCGAGGTGCTGGCGGAGTATCTGAAGAAGAACGGCTACAAGCAGATCGAGTTCGGCAACGAAAACGCGATGGAAAAGCTGTATGCCGCCGCCCGCGCCGGCAAGCCCGCGAAACTCTTCGCCGTCTTGAACGCGCGCTTCCACGAGCAGGAAGCCTATATCGTCGCTGAGGCCGGCGTGCCCGGCGCGATCACGATAGCCACCAACATGGCCGGCCGCGGCACCGACATCAAGCTCGGCGGCTCGCTCGACATGCGCATCGCGCAGGAGACGGCCGCCATCACCGACGAGGCCGAGAAAGCCGCCAGGATCGAGCGGATCAAGGCCGACGTCGAGCGTTTTCGCGAACTCGTGCTGAAGGCGGAAGAGACTGTGGAGATCGAACCGGCCAAGGGCTCCAAGCCTGCGCGGACGGTGCAGAAGCCCGGCGGGCTCTACATCATCGGCTCCGAGCGGCATGAATCCCGCCGCATCGACAACCAGCTGCGCGGCCGTTCCGGCCGTCAGGGCGATCCCGGGCGATCGAAGTTCTTCCTGTCGCTGGAAGACGATCTGATGCGCATCTTCGGCTCCGACCGGCTCGACAGCATGCTGCAGCGGCTTGGCCTGAAGGAAGGCGAGGCGATCATCCATCCCTGGATCAACAAGGCGCTGGAAAAGGCGCAGCAGAAGGTCGAGGCGCGCAACTTCGACATCCGCAAGAACCTGCTCAAGTTCGACAACGTCCAGAACGACCAGCGCAAGGTGATCTTCGACCAGCGCGTCGACCTGATGAAGGACGAGAGCGTCGCCGAGACCATCGCCGACATGCGCCACGCCTATGTCGATGACGTCGTCCTCAAGCACGTGCCCGAGCATGCCTACGCCGAGCAGTGGGACGTCGCCGGCCTCAAGGAGGAGCTGAACCGCGTGCTCGGCATCGAGCTGCCGGTCGACGCCTGGGCCAAGGAAGAGGGCATCGCCGACGAGGAATTGCTGTCGCGCATCGAGCAGAAGGTCGACGAGCACATGGCGGCCAAGGTCGCGCAATGGGGCCCCGACGTGATGCGTTACGTCGAGAAGACCATCCTGTTGCAGACGCTCGACCATCTCTGGCGCGAGCACCTGATCATGCTCGACCATCTGCGCCAGGTGATCGGCTTGCGCGGCTATGGCCAGCGCGATCCCTTGCAGGAATACAAATCGGAAGCGTTCTCGCTGTTCGAAGCCATGATCGCGCATCTGCGCGAGGCGGTGACCGCGCAGCTGATGCGGGTCGAGATCGTGCCGCCGGAAGAGCAGGCGCCGGTGCTGCCGGCGATGGAAGCGCACAAGCTCAATCCGGATACCGGCGAGGACGAGATGGCGTTCGCGACCGCGTCGCTGGTGCCGGCCAATGGCGGCGATGTGGCCCGCGATCCGAAGAACCCTTCGACCTGGGGCAAGGTCGGCCGCAACGAGGATTGCCCCTGCGGCTCGGGCAAGAAGTTCAAGCACTGTCATGGGCGGAACGCCTGAGCTAGTGTCCCGGTTCTAACATTCGCACCACCTTGAGGCTGGCTCGTTTGCGAATGTTAGAACCAAAGCGCCACTAGAGCGGGTTGGGGTCGAATTGAATCGCAAGGGATTCCCAAATCAGGCGAACTGTAATTCATCCTCAAGGCCGGGAGGAGGCTGGCGGGGATGGCGCATGGGGAAGCTCTTCGGATTCGGGTGATCAAGGCCGTGGTTGAGGACGGTCTTTCGCGTAACGAGGCGGCGCGGATTTTCCGGGTCGGGATCGCGAGCGCGATCCGTTGGGTGAAAGCGTTCGAGGAGACGCGCCGCGCGGCGGCTTTGCCCACCGGCGGGGACCGACGTTCCGTGCTGAAGCCGCACCGGGATTGGCTCCTGGAACTGCGGCGTAGGGAGAACGATCTGACGCTCGATGCGATCGCCGAGCGTCTGCTTCGCATACACGGCGTGGAAGCCGACAAGTCGATGCTGTCGCGCTTTTTCGCCGCCGAGGGGATCAGCTTCAAAAAAAACCGTACGCGCCAGCGAACAGGATCGTCCCGACGTCGCTGAGCGCCGGGAAGCGTGGCGGCGTGCGCAGAAGGACCTTGGTGGCCGGTTGATTTTCCTCGATGAGACTTGGACGACGACCGCGATGACGCGTCGTTACGCCTGGGCCGATGTCGGCGCACGCGCCATCGCCGATGCGCCGAACGGCCATTGGAAGACGACGACGTTTCTTGCGGGCCTCACCTGCGAGGGGCTGATTGCACCTTTTGTGCTCGACGGGCCGATCAACGCCGAGTGTTTCCTGGCCTATGTCGAGCAAATCCTCGTCCCCGTGCTGCGCCAGGGCGACACGGTGATCCTCGACAATCTATCGAGCCACAAGAACGAAGAGGCCGCCCGCCTCATCGCAGGCGCCGGCGCCCGCCTACTATTCCTGCCGCCCTACAGCCTCGATCTCAATCCGATCGAGATGGCATTCGCCAAACTCAAAGAACTGTTGCGGCAAGCCCAAGCCAGAACCGTCGACGCCCTCTGGGATCTCATCGGACGCACCCTAAACCTGTTCACTCCTGAAGAATGCGCCAACTACGTCCGTCATTGCGGATACAATCCGCTTTGATCGCAACTGGCTCTAGAAAATATTGATTCTAGTGCGGGTTTGGATTTGACATTCGCTATGACCA
Organism: uncultured Alphaproteobacteria bacterium; assembly: GCA_963821965.1. GTDB lineage: Bacteria > Pseudomonadota > Alphaproteobacteria > Rhizobiales > Xanthobacteraceae > Bradyrhizobium. Next base: position 9,047 of record CAWGFY010000010.1, on the reverse strand, counting down.
CTCGCGGACATACTGAAGCGAATGTCAAATCCACCGCACTAGCGCCGCCCCTGCTGATCGTCTTTGCCGGCCTGCCGGGCACCGGCAAGACCACCATCGCGCGCGAGCTGACACGGCGGTTCGAGGCAAGCTACCTTCGTATTGACACGATCGAGCAGCGGCTGCGCGAGGCGGGCCTCATCGTGGTGGGCGCGACCGGTTATGTGATCGCCCACGCGCTCGCCGCGGAAAACCTCCTGATCGGCCGGACCGTGATCGCCGATTGCGTCAACCCGGTCGCGGCAAGCCGCGATGGCTGGCGCGACACCGCCGACCGATGCGCGGCGCGCCTAGCCGAGATCGAGCTGATCTGCAGCGATGCCGCAGAGCATCGGCGCCGCGTCGAAAGCCGTACGGTCGACATCGGCCGTCACAAACAGCCGACCTGGGATGAGGTCGTGAAGCGTGACTACGAGCCGTGGGATCGCGACCACCTCGTTCTCGATACGGCCGCGGATACGGTCGATCGCCTGGTCGATCGCGCGGAAGCCTATGTCCGTAGAGGCGGCCGCTAGAGCAACATTTGGCATGCGGCTCTAGCGGCAGTATGTTTTCGCCGATGACCCTCCTAACCGTCACCCCACAGCAAATCCGCGCCACATTGCTCGCGCGCGACGAGATCGCGCTGCTCGACGTCAGGCATGAGGCGCAGTTCGCCACCGCCCATCCGCTATTTGCGGCTAACATGGCTTACGACCGGATTGCGCTCGAAGCGGGGTTGCGGCTGCCGCGCAAGGACGTGCCGATTGTTTTATACGACAACGGCGATGGCCTCGTGTCCGCAGCTGCCGAGGCGTTCGCAAAACTCGGCTACACCAATATCCGCGCGCTCGCGGGCGGGCTGCAAGCCTGGCGCGACGCCGGCTATGAGCTGTTCCAGGACGTCAATTCCTACGCCAAGGCGTTCGGCGAGCTCGTCGAGTTGCGCCGTCATACGCCGTCGCTGCCGGCCGACGACGTCGCCGCGCTGATTGCGAGCGGCGCCAACATCAAAATCCTCGACGTCCGCCGTTTCGACGAATACGCGACCATGAACATCCCGGGATCGGTCAGCGTGCCCGGCGCCGAGCTGGTGCTGCGCGCAGGGACTGCCGCGCCCGACCCCGCAACCACCATCGTGGTCAATTGCGCCGGCCGCACCCGCTCCATCATCGGCACGCAGTCACTGATCAATGCCGGCGTGCCCAACAAAGTCGTGGCGCTGCGCAACGGCACCATGGGCTGGACCCTGGCGAGCCACGCGCTGGAGCATGGCGCCGGCAGACGCGGCGCGATCGGGCCCTTTAAACAGGCCAGCGCCAATGCGCGCGAGGTCGCCTATCGCGCCGGCGTACGCCGGATCGGCATGGACGATCTCGCCGCGTTGCAGGCGCAGGCGTCGCGCACGCTCTATCGCTTCGACGTCCGCGACGCCGGGGAATACGCCACCGGCCACCTCGAGGGCTTCCGCCTTTATCCGGGCGGGCAGCTGGTGCAGGAGATCGACATGGCAGCACCTGTGCGCGGCGCGCGGATCGTGCTCACGGATAACATGAGCATCCGCGCGGACATGACCGCGTCATGGCTGGCGCAGATGGGATGGGACACTTTCGTACTCGACGGCGGCTATGACGGCCCGCTCGAAGCCGGCCCGCCGCAACTGCTGCTGAAGCCCGACCCCGCGCATCGTTATCGCCGGCCGTATGAGGGCACGGATGCGTCGACAGAAAAAATGCAGGCTTATTTCGATTGGGAATATGGCCTGGTCGAGCAGCTCGCGCGCGACGGCACCCACGGGTTCTTTGTCATCTGATGGATGATTCGCAGGGGGCAGCCGCGACTTGTCCGTCGAAGCTCGAAGAGCGAAGGCGGAAGCGCCGGGCCCTCGACGCCTCTTGGGCGGCCACAGCTCTGTGCTTTTTTACTTCGGCACCTTCAATCTTTCCGGCAGCACAACGGTGTTGCCGACTGCATAAACGAAGCACGGTCCCTCTGCTCCAGCTCGGAGGGTGTCGCTGTTGCATCGCCTCAGAGCGTCCGATTGTGCGTCTTTGGGCGATCGCTCGCCAAAAGAGGTGAAGACAAAGCCCAGCGGGTGGATGACCATTGCCTTCGGAGCAGGTGCCGCAAAGTAGTTTTGAATGTCCTTGCGAGATCGAAGTTTCGCAGAGATTGCCGGTATCCTGGAGAGGTCAAATTCGCCGGAATAGCTCAGATGCGGCATGTCCTTGAAAACCAGGATGTCTGACGACGGATTGTCATCGACGGCAACGATCGCACACGCTTTTGCAAACCGAAGTTGGCAACCCTCCAGAGTTCTCTCCGCCGCCGAGCCAACATCGTCATGTCCTTCGGAGATGAAATAGTGACGATACGAATCCTGCACGGCCATGGCCCTGTGAAGCTTGCCCTCGAGATATTGGGAAATGATGTCACGTCGTTTCTGTTCGGCAACGTCAGGAGTTGCTGAGGTCATTATTTCCGAGAGCATGTTCACCAGCTCAATCTGCCTTTGAGAGCTGGTCAGAGCCGCGAAACAAACGGCTGGTGCAAGGCTCGAAAACAAAACGGCAATCAGCAGCTTTCGGCACCACCACCGATCCGCTGACCGTCCGGCTTTCCCCACACATGAAATCTGCCAAGTCTTCATTCTCGGGCCGGCGGCTCTGCTCAAACAGTTAGCGCTAACATCATTCACTCGTCGTCTCCGCACGACTTAAGGGGGAATCCAATGTTCACGCCCGCTACTCGATCACTTCATCGGCGCGCAGCAGGAACGTCTCGGGGATCGAAAGCCCGAGCGCCTTTGCGGTTTTCAGGTTGACTGCCAGATCGATCTTGGTCGGCTGCGCCACCGGCAGGTCGGCGGGGTTGGCGCCCTTGAGAATCCTGTCGACATAATCGGCGGCCTGCCGGAACTGGCTGCTCTCATTCGGCCCGTAGGACATGAAGCCGCCCTCGGCGCGGATCCATTCGCGGGCGCCCCACATGGTGGCCAAATTCGCCTCGCGCGCCGCCGCGTTGATACGCGATGAATTGGTGACGACCAGCGAATCCGTGCAGAGATAGAGTGCGCTGGCGCTAGCTTTCAGTGACGCGATGGCAGGCGCGATATCCTCAGGCCGATGGATGTCGAGCGCGTCAACAGCCAGTCCGAGCTTGCGCGCGGCCTGCTGGACCGCCGCCGATTTCCGCGCCGAGCCCAGATAGTTGGCGTTGGCCATCACCGCGAGGTGCTTGAGGCCGGGGATCGCCTCGCGCAGGATTTCGAGCCGCTTGGTGCCGATCTCGCTCGACTGCAGCGACAGTCCGGTGACGTTGCCGCCGGGATGCGCGAGGCTCTGGACGAAGCCGCTCGTCACCGGATCGACCGCCGCCGCCAGCACGATCGGGATCGTGCTGGTCGCGCGCATCACGGTCGCGGCCGCGCTTCCGACGGTCACGATCACGTCGGCCTTCATCGCGACGAGTTCGTCGGCAATCGGGGCATAGCGGCTCGAGTCGCCCTCCGCCCAGCGATAGACGAGGGTCGCGGTGCGTCCGTCGATCCAGCCAAGCTCGCGCAAGCGCTCCTCGAAGCTCGCCACCATCGGGCCCCACGCCGCCGGAGAGGCCGCGCCGAGCATGGCGATGGTCCTGACAGGCGATTGCGCGCGTGCCGCAAGCGGCCATGCAGCCGCGCATAACAACCCCGCAAAAATGTCGCGCCGTCGTAATTCCATTCCCTCAAATCCCCTCCCGGCGCAGCGATATTGCCGCCGCTCTCGGCGTCAAATCAAGCAGGCCACGGCGGTCAGATAATCTCAAGCCGCTCTGGATGAAAAATCATCGTTTCCTGAAAGCCTTGGACGGACAACGCATGCATGGTGCAGGCGGGGAAGGGGGACATAACTCCGCCTCTCAAGGATGACCACCATGACATTGTTGAATCATACCACTGGCTATACTCCCGCCTCGGGCACGATCCGGAGGACAGCAGCCTATCTCCTCGCGCGCGCCGGCCGCCTCATCAATCGCTTCGTCGCGGCCCTGATCGAGCAGCGCGCCCGCCAGGCCAGCCTCGTATTGCTCCGCAGTTTCGACGACCGCCAACTTCGCGACATCGGACTCGATCGCGGCACGCTGGAATGCGGCCTTGCGGAAGCCGCCAAACTGCGCGCGCAGCAGCAGGCTGCCGTGCGTCGCAGCCGGCGAGGGGGAGCGGCATGAGCCGCTCTCTGCCGGCAGTGCTTGAGATGGAGCGGGCCCCAAGGTTCACCTCTCCCCGCAGGAGGGCTTTGCACAATTGCGCATGCATGATTCCCTTGATCAAGGCTGATTCTGCGGGGGAGAGCGATGGTCGAGCGCAATGTTGGGCAAATGAGCTTGGCGGATGGCCTGGTTGAGGTGTCCCGGACCATTCTGGATGAGGTTGAAGCAGTTGTGGATTGGACGCCATTGCGAGCTCTACTTGGCAAGCGGGGTGGCGATGGCGCAGGCAACAGCAGTTATCCGGCGGAAGTCCTCCTTCGCTGCTTGCTTGCCGGTATCTGGCACAATCTTTCAGATCCGGCCCTGGAGGCGGCGATTGCCGATCGCTTGTCGTTCCGCCGCTTTGTCGGTCTGAGCCTCCATGACTGCACGCCGGATCACAGCACGCTGTGGCGCTTTCGGCAGGAACTCGCACAAGACGGTCTGGTCGATCAGATTTTCGCTGAGATCGGTCGGCAGTTTGAAGCCAAGAAGCTGGTGCTCAAGCAAGGCACGTTGATCGATGCCTCATTCGTGGGGGCGCGCGGCAAGGCACCTCGCAAGGAACGTGGACAAGCGGAGAAGGCGCCGGCCAAACCCTCTGCCGATCCTGATGCCCGCTGGGGACGCAAGGGCCACAAAAGCGTGTTCGGCTACAAAATCCATATCGGCGTCGATGCCGCTCACACCCTGATCCGCCGCGTCGATCTGACGAATGCCTCGGTCACGGATACCGAACCTGCAGATGGCCTGATCTGCGGCGACGAGAAAGCGGTGTATGGCGATCAGGCCTATTACACGCATGCGCGGCATGATCGCCTGACCAAGGCCCGTATCAAAGATCGCCTGATGCATCGGCCCAACAAACATCATCCCGAACTGCCACCCCGGCAGAAACGACGCAACCAATTGATCGCCCGGGTGCGGGCAGCTGTCGAACGGCCGTTCGCCGTCTTCAAGGAGCAAGATGGGCTGCGTCGGATGCGCTTCTATAATCTTGCACGCAACCGCGTGCAGGTCGTGCTGGCCTGTTGTGCCTACAATCTGCGACGGGCCGTAGGCGCGCTGGCTTTGCAACGACAGGAGGCCGCATGCACTTGATCAATGTGCAACAACCAGCACATATGCCGTCCGCAGCGAAAGCGGCTCACTCGCAAAAACGCCGTTTTGCTCAACGAGCCGCTCTCGGCTTATTGTGCAAAGCCCTCCGCAGGGAGAGAGGTAAAGAGAGGGCCTAAACGTGCTTCACCTCATGACGCATCACGAACGGCGCGAGCAGCGCGTGCACTTCGCCCGCGACGGCTTCGCGCTTGTCATGCGGCACGCCCGTCAGCGTCACGGTCGCGATGCTGCCGTGGCTGCCATGCGCGCCGACCCTGACCTTGCAGTCGATGCCGCGCTCGCGCAGCGGCGAGAGCACCTTGTCGAACACGCGGCTCGCTGCATCCCAGCGCAGCTGCGGCTTGAACACCTTGCCGACGCCGGTGAGCGGCATCGGATCGATCGCGATCACCTGCACGGGCACTGCGGCGCGCTCCGGCGTGCGCTCGCGCACCCAGGCTTCCAGCTCGCCGGCCTGCACGCTCGCGCCGGGCTTGAGCTGGACGTAACCGACCGGTAGCTCGCCGGCATAGGCGTCGGGCTGGCCGACCATGGCGGCGAGCGCCACCGCCGGATGCTGGAACATGATCTCCTCGATCGGCTGCGGATCGATGTTGTGGCCGCCGCGGATCACCAGATCCTTGGCGCGGCCGGTGATCCAGAGATAGCCGTCGGAATCGAGCCGGCCGAGATCGCCGGAATTGACCCAGTCGCCATCGACGAACGCGCCCTCGTTGTGCGCGTCGTTGAGATAGCCGCCGAACACGCCGGGCCCGGCCATGGTGACGACGCCGATCTCGTCCGCCGCGCAGTCGCGCTCGATATCTGCCGTCGGCATCCAGCTTGACGATGCGCACGCGGCTATAGGGCATGGGCAGGCCGGCCGAGCCGAGCCGGATCGGACGCTCGGGATAGGCCGTGGTGTGCACGCTCGACGTCTCGGTCATGCCATAGACTTCGAGCACCGGCAGCCTGAGCTTGTCCTGGATCGCCTGGCCGACCGCGACGGGAATCGCCGAGCCGCCGGCGGCGGCAAATCGCAGGCTCGATATGTCGGCATTGCCGGGCGGAATTCGTGAGCGCCGCCGCCAGCACCGTCGGCACGCTCGAGAACGCTTCCGGCTTGAAGCGATCGATCAGCGCCCAGATGTTCTTCACCGAGTTGGGATTGCGCCAGCCCGACGGCGACAGCACCACCAGGCAGCCTCCGGCCGACAGTGTCACCAGCACTTGCGACAGCGAGCCGCCGACATGATAGAGCGGCATGCCGAACAGGAATTGCGCGCCCGGCTGCGATTTGAACAGCAGGTTCACGGCCCAGGCCTGATAGACCTGATTGGTGTGGGTGTGACGCACCAGCTTCGGCGTGCCGGTGGTGCCGCCGGTGTGGAAATAGGCGGCGACGTCGCTGCCTGAAAATGTGCGGCCGCTGACGAGCCGGTCCGACGGCTGCGGCTTGATCAACTCGTTGAAGGAATGGATGCCGTTCGCGGCATCGCCGGCGCCATGCACCTGCACGATCGCCTTCAAATTCTTCAGCTTGCCGCGGACCTGCTCGATCTTCTGCCAGATGTCGGTGCCGGGCATAGGTCCGAGCGCGACCAGAACCTTTGTGTTCGCGGCTTCGAGGATTTCCGCGATCTGGTGCGGCTCCAGCAACGGATTGACCGGGTTGGCGATCCCGGCGGCCTCGGCCGCGAACAGCGTCACGAAGGCGTCGGGCACCAGCGGCAGCAGGAAGCTCACCACATCGTTCTTGCCGACGCCGAGCGCGCCGAACATGTTGGCGGCCTGCGTCACCCGCGCGAGGAAGTCGCGATAGCTGATGACGACGGGCTGATCGGCCGGATCGGCGTTGGCGAGGAATTGCAGCGCCGGCGCGTCGGGATTATGCGCCGCGCCGAGCTTCAAGGCGTCATAGGTGCTCTGCGCGGCGATGCGGTCCGCATAGGGAGTCTGTTCGAACGCGCGAACCTCCGCATCAGTTGCGAAGCTCGGATACTCGCTGCCGATGACACGATCGAGCAGATGAACGCCCGGCATTTCCTGGTACCTCCCGCGACATGTCTCGCGCGCCTTCTGCGGGCCGCGTGAGAGACAAATTATAGATTATTTACGGCTCGTCTATCCACGCTGTCATGCCCCGCTTTAAGCGGGGCATCCAGGGCGGATTCAACCGATTGTTGCAACACTTTGTGTATGGCTCAGTCGTAGCAATTCGTCGAGAGTTTCCGCCGGTGTTTTCCAGCCGAGGGTTTTCCGGGGCCTGGTGTTGAGTGCAAGAGCCACGGCCTCAAGGTCATCGGCGTTGTGTGCATTGAGATCGGTGCCCTTTGGAAAGTACTGGCGCAGCAATCCGTTGGTGTTCTCGTTGGTGCCGCGCTGCCAAGGGCTGTGAGGATCGCAAAAGTAGACCTGCACGCCAGCGTCGATCTTCACACGTGCGTGCTGAGCCAGCTCAGCTCCTTGATCCCAAGTCAGCGACCGGCGCAATTGCTCGGGCAAAATGAAGATCGCGCGGGTGATGGCGTCGCGCACGGCCTCGGCGCCATGTCCGGCGAGTGCAGAAGATCCTTTCTTCACGCGAACTTCCTGTTCATGGCCTGTCATGCGCGGCAGGTGCAGCAGGATGGTAAAGCGTGTCGTGCGCTCCACCAGGGTGCCGATTGCGGAACTTCCAAGACCCAAGATGAGGTCACCTTCCCAGTGGCCCGGTACAGCTCGATCGGCTGCTTCCGCCGGTCGTTGACTGATCATGATCTCGGGAGAAACGAAGGCTCTGCCTTGCTTGCGCCTGCGCACTCTCGGCATCCGCAACGCCCGCCCGGTGCGCAAGCAGGCCGTCAGTTCGCGGCGCAACGCTCCTCGACCTTGCACATAAAGTGCCTGATAGATCGCCTCGTGACTGATGCGCATCGTCTCATCCTCGGGAAAGTCGAGCCGAAGGCGGCGAGAAATCTGTTCCGGGCTCCACGCCGTCGCCCAGCGTCGGTGCTGTCGATGCACGGCCCGGCGCCCCTTCCACAGCACCTTCGGGCCGACGATGGACACCCCGTCTGGCCTGGCGATCATACCGGCGAGCCTGTCTTGCACGTAATTTTGCAGGACCGGATTAACCGCCAACTTCGCCGGCTTTGGCCGTCGGGCGGACCGATCGGCGTGCCATTGTGCGGTGGTCGCTCGGTATTCTGGAGCGCCGTTGCGGCGCGCCAAATTGCGCCGGAGTTCACGAGAGATCGTACATGGAGGGCGATCGAGATGACGAGCGATGGCTCGCACCCCCTGACCCTGCGCGCGCAAGATGGCGATCTCCTCACGTTCGGCGAACGAAAGGTAGCGCCCGGAGGGAAGTTTTGATGACGGCGCCAAATGTGTTGGCGGCATGCCGCCGGCCCTCCGGAACCACCGCACTCCGACAGCCGGCGATACACCGGCGTCAACCGCAGCTTCTTCGCTTGAGTGACCCAAGGCAATCGCGATCCAGAATAGTCTACAATTCTCTCGCAGGGTCTCTCGAGGCCGACTTGCCGATCGCTGGATTGCTCGCACACCTCGATCCGAACGCCGATTGCATCTCTTCATCGCAACCCCCTTTGCTGAAGTGTTGCAACAATCGGTTGAATCCGCCTGGGTCGTCCGGTCAAGCCGGACGACGACAGCGGAGAAGACATGAAATGGCATTCCCGCGGCGCGATTTC
>CAWGFY010000009.1:0-280114 GCA_963821965.1 uncultured Alphaproteobacteria bacterium | reverse complement strand
CGACGAATCGCCTGAAGCCGGCGAGATCGCGATAGTTCGGGAAGCGGGCGGCCTTGAGCTGATAGGCCGTCGATCTGACCTCTCTGTCGGCCGTCTCGGCCTTCAGGAGCTGCGACAGGATTGGCACGGCGGCTTCGAAGGCCGGGGAGCCTTGTTCGGTCAGCTCGCCGACCGCCTGAGCCATGCCGTGCATTTTGAGACTGCGCAGCATGATGATGATCGCGCCGGCGGCCGGATCATGACGCATGGCGCGCCTCGGGGGCTTTGCGCAGCGCGTCGTAGCGCTCGACGTTGGCCTGCGGTTCGGTGGTGAGCGTCAGGGCGTTGGGCGGCTTCACGGCTGGTGGGTCGATCGGCTTGCCGTCGACCAAGCGGTGCAGCAGATTCAGGATATGCGTCTTCGTCGGCGCGCCAGCCTCCAGCGCCAGTTCGACGGCAGTGAGCACGGCCTGTTCGTCATGATGGAGAACCAGAGCCAGAATCTCGACCATCTCGCGGTCGCCGCCCGGCGTCTTGAGCATGCGCTGTTGCAGAGCCCGGAAGGCAGGCGGGAGTTCGGCGAACGGCGCGCCGTTGCGCAGTGCGCCCGGTTTGCGTTGAATGACCGCCAGATAGTGCCGCCAATCGAAAACGGTCGTCGTACTCTTTCGTTGGTGAGAGCGGGCAAAAACGCGGCGATGTTCGCAGATGATCTGCCCTTCGGCGACGACGACGATGCGCTCGGGATACACCCGCAGGCTGACCGGACGATTGGCGAACGACGCCGGCACGCTGTAGCGATTGCGGTCCAAATGGACCAGGCACGTCGGCGACACGCGCTTGGCGTGTTCGACGAAGCCGTCGAACGGGCGCGAAAGCTGCATCAGGCGCCCGACTTCTTCTGCCCATACGTCGACGATCGCGCCGGGTTGGGAGCCGTGCAGCGTCTGGGCCCACAGTTCCCGGCAGCGCGTCTCCAGCCAGTCGTTCAGCGCCGCCAGGGAGGGGAAGTCGGGCATCGGCTGCCAGAGCCGATGGCGGGCGTCCTGGACGTTTTTCTCGATCTGCCCCTTCTCCCACCCGGAGGCTGGATTGCAGAACTCGGCCTCGAATAGGAAATGGCTGACCATCGCCGAGAAGCGGGCGTTGACCTGGCGCTCCTTTCCGCGGCCGATCTTGTCGACGGCCGTTCGCATATTGTCGTAAATGCCCCGCCGCGGCACGCCGCCCAAGACGCGGAAAGCGTGGTTATGGGCGTCGAACAGCATCTCATGGGTCTGCTGCGGATAGGCCCGGAGAATGAAGGCGCGGCTGTAGGAGAGCTTGAAGTGAGCGACCTGCAATTTGGTCCGCTCTCCGCCGATGACCGCCCAGTCTTCCGACCAGTCGAACTGGAACGCTTCGCCCGCCAAAAACGCCAGCGGAACGAACACGCCGCGGCCGCACGTCTTCTGTTCCTGTTGCCGAGCGGCCTTCCAGTCGCGAGCGAAGGCCGCCACGCGATTGTAGGAGCCGTCGTAGCCGAGGGCGGCCAGATCGGCGTGCAATTGCTTGGTCGTCCGCTTCTGCTTGCGCGACTTCCCGGCCTCCTGCCGCAGCATCTGCGATAGCTTGTCGGCGTAAGGGTCCAGCTTGCTCGGGCGGTCAGGGATGTTGAACTTCGGTTCAACGGTGTCCGAGCGCAGGTATTTGCGGACTGTGTTCCTCGACAGCCCCGTGCGCCGCGATATCTCTCGGATCGAGAAATGATCTCGATAATGCCAGCGTCGGATGACGCTCAATAACTCCATGTCGATCACTCCGTCGTCCCCCGGACAGGCCAAGGGGGAAAGGTTCGAACATGGGTCAGTTCTCGGTGGAAAAACCCGTAGCGCCCGGGTCAGCTCTCAGTGGAAATCAACAGCCGAGCAAGGGAACGCGCCTGCCCAGTTCAACTTGGGCTCGATGTACGAGCGTGGCCAAGGCGTGCCGCAGGACTATACGCAAGCTATGATCTGGTATCGCAAGGCGGCGGACCAGAGCTACGCCGTCGCGGAGTTCAAGATCGGTTTGATGTACGAGCAAGCTCGTGGCGTGCCGCAAAGCGACGCCGAGGCCTTCGTCTGGTATCGGAAAGCTGCCGATCAGGGTTACGCCCTCGCGCAGTCCAACCTCGGCGTAATGTATGTAACTGGTCGAGGCGCGCCGGTGGACTTCGAGCAGTCCTTGATCTGGTTTCGCAAGGCCGCCGACCAAGGAGAGGCCATCGGGCAGAACAACCTCGGCGACATGTACGAGAACGGTCGGGGCGTGCCGAAGGACTATGTCAGAGCCTACATGTGGTACAGCTTGGCGGCGCTACGGGCAGCGAATACCGGATTGCGTGATCAAGCGGCCAAGAGCCGCGATGAAATGGCCGCCAAGATGACGCCTGATCAGATCGCCGAGGCGCAGCGGCTGGCGAGCGAATGGAAGCCGAAGTAATGGCGCGGGCGCGACGGCAGGTGACGAATCGTCTGGAGAATGTGACGCTGCAACTCTCGTTCGTCAGCATAAGTCCTCAATCCTAAGGATCGGGAGCGGCACCTGCCCGTGAGCTTGCGATCCGGGTAGGGATTGACGAACGCCTTCCACTTAAGAGTGTCGTTATAACTGCTTCGACCGCGTCCGCATCTGTCTGCAAGAAGTGCGGCAAATACTCGTGAACAGGCAAGTACACTGTCTGATCTGTCAGATGGCCTCTCATCCAAGAGCTGGCCCCGGCCGCGTCGCACGTCATCTCCCGCTCAAATCATTCGGCCTCGCATGGCCAAGGGTATGTCCCAATGCGCTCGAGTTCTTCGGCCGCGCGCCAATAAGCGCCAAGAGGATCGGCAGCAGGTTGAGGCTCTTGAAAAGCAGACAGATTTGAACGCGCAACCGTACGCATGCCGTCTTGGCCGAGGCTCGAGCCTCCTCGACCAGCTCAGCGGCGTCCAGGCTGCCGAGGTCGCGCGAGTTCACGCTGCGGGGCCGAACAGAGCGATGGAACATGGCGCTGCCTCTTCCCGCGGCGCGACCCGAAGGCCCAGCGGCGTCGCCCGAACTGCGCCGGTCAGGATCGGCTCTGGCATCTCGAACGCAGCAAGCGTCGCGCTCCCAGCCCGAGCGGCGACGACGCTGGATCGCAGCGTCGGCGCCGCGGTGCTAGACGCGGCGACGCTTGCCGCGACGCTGTCAGATGCCGAGCAGATCCTGACCGGTGCAGTTCGAGCGGACGCGGGCCTTCGAGTCCCGCCGCGAGGGAGGGCAGCCGCCAGGTTCCATCCGCCCTGTATCGAGCCCCGAGCGTGAACTCCGCGACCCACCCGACGCCGCCGAGCTGGTCGAGGAGGTCAGCCTTCGGCCAAGACGGCGAGGCGCTCCCGCAGCATGTCGACGAGCGCATCGTTCATGGGGACCGTTCGTCCCTGGCAAGTCTTGCTGACCTCGGCCCTGATCGTGATCGTCCTCGCATCGAAGTCCAAGTCTCGCGCCTGCAACGACGCGGCCTCGTTCCTTCTCATTGCGGTGTGCAGCAGCACGCGCATCAGATCCGAGTAGGCCGAGCCGTCGCCGATCGCTCCGATAAGCGCCCTTAATTCCTCGTCGGTGAGCGCGCGGTCGCGCGGCGTCTCGCGCACGCCCCGGCGCACGCGATCGAGCGCGATCGTCTGGATGACTTCGCGGTCACGGCACCAGCCGAGGAAGTGCCGCAATTCGGATTGGGCGCGGTTGCGTGAAACGTCGCCCGCATCGGCTTGGATCTGGTCCAGCCTCTTGACGAAGTCGCTACGGGTCAGCAACGCGACGGCGCGCCCCTCGAAGCCCGCGAAAGCCCGCCTCAGCACGCGCACCCGATTGCGCCGCGAGTCCTGTTTGGACGAGGACGCCATGACGTTCCGTTCGTAGTCGTCGAGGACGGCCGCGACATTCACGGCTTTTGCGTGCGCCTCGCGCCGGGCTTCGAGGTCCGCCTCGGCTTCGAGAGCAGGATCGCGACCCAAGGCGACTAGAGCCCGGTGCGACTTGGCGATGACCCGAGCCTCCGCCAGGGTCCCGGCTGGCAGGCTCAGGACGGCTTTCTTCCCGGTGACCGGTACTCGAATCGCCAGGATCGTCGAAAATCTCGTAGCCGACGCCGCCGCCCTTCGGAAGGCCACCCTCGGCGAGCTTCATGCGCAGCCGCGTGACCTTGTCCTTGGGCACCATGATGATGCTGCCCTCGCTGCGGATTTCGTAGGGAATGCCCTGGCGCTCGAGGTCCTTGATGATGCCCGAGGAGTTTTCCATCGAGAGGTCGGTGAACAGCGTGGTCATCTGCGGCGTGGTGACGCGCATGATGACGAACGCGAAGAAGCCGATCAGCGCGGCCGTGACCGCGACCATCGCGGCCATCCGCGCAGCCCCCAGGCCTTTCAGAAAGTCGAACAGACCCTGCAACTTAACTGCCCCAGATTCGGCACCCCAAGCGCCGAGTGGGCAAATATTGCCTAGGGTATGGTTTCGATATGGTTAATGACGGTTAAGAGCGCAGCAATATCAGTGGGCATGAAAAAAATCGGCCTCGCAAAGCGAGGCCAATTCGATTCAAACGCTGCCGCGCGTTGGCGCCTACTGGCGATACTGCTGGATGCGGGTGGTGCGCAGGCCGGCAAGGCCGTGCTGATCGATCGAGAACTGCCAGGACAGGAACTCGTCCACCGTCAGCGTGTAACGGCTGCAGGCTTCTTCCAGCGAAAGCAATCCACCGCGAACGGCGGCGACGACCTCGGCCTTACGGCGAATAACCCACCGTTTGGTGCCGGGCGCGGGCAAATCCGCAATCGTCAGCGGGCTGCCGTCGGGCCCGATGACATACTTGACCCTCGGGCGATGGGGTTCTGTCATGGTGTACTCACAAACTCTTAACCACTGAACTCACGGACCAACCGTACGCCGAGCGGCTTAAAATTTACCTAAACCCACGCCTCCAATACGATTCTCCTTGGAAATGCCGGCAGCGCCTCGCACTGGATGTCGTTACCGGCCCCGGGAGGCGCGAAATGCGTAAACAGATTGTTAAAATCGGCGAGGGTCGAGGCCTTTGTCTCGGGCATGATCCTATCGGAAAACCGCTTCACACTTTTCCGGATCATGCCTTTGTCTCGGGCATGACCTTGTCGGAAAACCGCTTCACACTTTTCCGGATCATGCCCCGCTAATTCGCGATCCTCTGGATCTGGTTCACCGTGAAGGTCTGGCCGGCGATGGTCAGCAGCGGCGGCGATTGGGTCAGGTCGACGGAGGAGACCACGCCCTGAATCTGGCTCGTGACGCCGACCGAGTTGCCGCTGGCGTCGACCGCGGTCGCAGTCATGGTGTATTGGCCATCAGGCCATTGCGTGCCGTCGCTACCCTTGCCGTTCCAGGTGAAGGGCTGGTTGTTGCCGGCATTGGCCGAGTAGTTTCCGGTGAACACGGTCTGGCCGGCGCTGTTGGCGATCGAGATCGTGACATTGGAATTCGACGGGACGTTCAGATCCCAGGTCGCCGTCGAATTGGTCAGGGAATTGGTGCTGCCGTTGACGACGGCGGTCTTGCCGACGAACTGCAGCGCCTGGGTCGATTGCGCGGTCTGTTGCAACGACACCAGGGTCTGCAGCGACGAGTTGGCATTGAGCTGCTGCTCGACGCCGGCGAACTCCACCAGCTGCTGGGTGAACTGATTGGTGTCGAGAGGATCAAGAGGATTCTGGTTCTGCAGCTGCGTGGTCAGGAGCTGCAGGAAAGTCTGGAAATTGCCGGCGATCTGCTGCGAGGCCAGCCCGTTGGTGCCGCTCGACGTAGAGGAGCCGGCCGGAAGCGGCGTGGTTCCCGATACGACCGAAGGCGCGGTTGCCGAAGTGGTGGCCATGATGCTCTCCTCACACCCTGATGTCGACGCCGCCGCTCGCGCCCGGCATGCGGCCGTAGGATTGTCCCGCGAGCGATGCGGAGACGTTGCTGTCCTCGCTCACCACCAGCCGCTGCGCGTTGCTCGACTGGTTGTTGTTTTGCCAGTTTTGCTGGCCTGATGCGGACTGATCGCGCAGCGAGAACTGCAGGCCGCCGCTCGCGGTCTTCAGGCCGGCGTCGTTGAGCGCCTGCTGTAGCTGCGGCGCGTCCTGGCGCAGCATCGACAGCGTTTCCGGCTTTTCCACCGTCAGATGCGAGGTGATCTGGCCGCTGCGATCGACGTCGATGCGGACATCGATGCGGCCGAGGTCGGCGGGATCGAGCCGCAGCTCGAATCGCGTCCTGCCGCTCTGCACGGTGGCGGCGATCTCGACCGCAAGGCCGCTCACCGGCACCGGCGCGCCGGTTGCGGGTGCGGCGGTCAGCGAGGCCGTGGTGATCGGCGCTGGCGCCGAATTCTGTAAGGGTGCTGCGAGCGCGGCCGCTTGCGCGCTCGGATCGGGTGCGATCGTTGCTTGTGCGCTGGCACCGACGGCGGCGTGGTCGTGCAACGCGGGCGCTGATGGCGCGGGCACAGCGCTCACCGCAATATCCGCCTTCGCGGACGGGGCCGGCGCATTGTCATTGTCGGGCTTGCCGTTGGACACCGGCTGCGGCTGCGGCGCCGCATTCGCGGCGGCCTGTGGCGTGGTTGTCGTTGCCTGCGCCGCAGCATCCCTCGAACCGAAAGTGGTTGCGACGGTCGCGCTAGCGGCGGACTTGGCCTGCGCGGACACTTGCGTCTTGAAGCCGGTGGTAGGCTTTTCCGCCGGTGGCGTGCCCGGCACGGAAACGGCGGCAGCCGCCAATGTCGCCTCTGCCTGCGCGGAGACGAGCGGCGGAGACAGTTGCGGAGCCGTAACCGGCGTCGTCGGCGCAGTTGGCGTTGGCGTCGACGCCTTCGAGGTGGCGGGAGCCGCGGCTGTGGTTTCGCCGGTCGGTGCACCTGCCGGCGCCGCGGCGGCCTCTTGCGCCTGCGCGGCCTGCGCCGCGATGACAGCCGCCGTCGAGGTGCTCGCGGCGATACCGGCCGCGGCGATTGCGAGCGGTGCGGTCGTATTGGTCGAAGCGGGTGCGGGCGCGTCGGCGGTCACCGCCGTCGGATTGATGACGATCGCCGCAGTCGCGGCGGCGATCACGGTGGTGACGGGCGTGCCGTCCTGGGTTGCCGTTTGCGACGCAACCGCCGAGGCATCGTCGCCCTTTGCGGCCTTCTGATCGGTCGTTGCGGCGTTGTCCGATGCTGACTTGCTGTCGCCGGTCTTGGACTTCGCGCCGCTCTTCGCCGAGCCATCGGCGGGACCGGCCGTGCTCGTATCGTTGGCTTGCGTGCGCGCGGATGGATCATTGTCATTGTTGGCCGGCTGCTTGTCGCCGGACGCGGTGTCGCGCGGCGGCGGATTGCCGGCCGGTGGCGAACTGTCGCTCGCTGCGGACCGCGGCGGGGGGGGCGGCCGGCAGATTGCTGTCGACCAGCGCACCAAAATCATCGCTCGCCTGCGCCGAGGGATCGGGGAGCGCGGGCTTGGGTGGCGCAACCTGCAGGGATGCGCTTGCTGCAACTTCTGACGTGACGCTGAACACAGGCCGGCCTCTCGCGATGAACCATCAGGGAGTTAGCAAGGAGCGGGCCAGCCAGTGCCTCGATAAAAATCAAACAATTACAGCATCTTGCAGGGGAGGCCATGGAACTTCCGGGCGCCGCCGGGACGCCCCTTTCTGCCTCCCCGGCAAGTTTTGCCGTTTGCATGGTGGCCAACCGCCGAGGCCTGATTGCCTGTCGGGAGGGCCGCCTATATTAAAGAGCGGCTTCTCAGCCCGGCCTGCGCCGGAACTGGATGAGGCTCCTGACACCCACGGGCCAACAATCTCTTCCGCTTCGAGAAGCACCCGCCCGCACCGACGCTTAAACCATGCGCAACAGTCTCGATCTCGAAGGCCGGCCGGAGGATACCAGGGTCGTCGTCGCCATGTCGGGCGGTGTCGACTCCTCGACCACGGCTGCGCTTTTGAAGTCGCAGGGCTACGACGTCGTCGGCATTACCCTGCAGCTTTACGATCATGGCGCGGCGACCCACCGCAAGGGCGCCTGCTGCGCAGGCCAGGACATTCACGATGCGCGCAACGTCGCTGAGCGCATCGGCATCCCGCACTACGTGCTCGACTACGAGGAGCGCTTCAAGGAGTCGGTGATCAACTCCTTTGCCGAGAGCTATGCCGCGGGCGAGACGCCGGTGCCGTGCATCGAGTGCAACCGCTCGGTCAAGTTCCGCGATCTGCTGTCGACCGCGCGCGAGCTCGGTGCGCAGGCGCTGGCGACCGGCCATTATGTGTCGTCGCGTCCTCTCTCCGAGGGATCGCGCGCGCTGCATTGCGCGGCCGATGCCGACCGCGACCAGAGCTATTTCCTGTTTGCGACCACGCGCGAGCAGCTCGACTTCATCCGCTTTCCGCTCGGCGACATGACCAAGCCGGAGGTGCGCGAACTGGCGCGGCGCTTCGGCCTTGCCGTCGCCGACAAGCATGACAGCCAGGACATCTGCTTCGTGCCGACCGGCCGTTACACCGACATCATCAGCCGATTGAAGCCGAACGCGATTGCGCCCGGCGAGATCGTCGACCTCGACGAAAACGTGCTGGGCCAGCACCAGGGCATCGCGCATTTCACCGTCGGCCAGCGTAGGGGGATCGGCATTGCGCTCGGTCACCCGCTTTATGTGGTTCGGCTCGACGCAGCGACGCGCCGCGTCGTGGTCGGTCCGCGCGAGGCGCTGCGGACGGACCGCATCACGCTGCGCGACGTCAACTGGATCGGCGACGGCGCGATCGATTCCGTCGTCGGCAATGGCCTCGAGCTGTTCGTGCGGGTGCGCTCGACCCGCGCGCCGCAGCCGGCCTGGTTGCGCGGCGCCGACGGTCATTACGAAGTCGAACTCGTCGCCGGCGAAGAAGGCGTATCGCCCGGACAGGCCTGCGTGTTCTATGATGCGGCCTCGGGGCAAGCGCGCGTGCTCGGCGGCGGCTTCATCCGGAGTGCGGCGGCACGACACAAGGGCGCGATGCGGCCGCTGGCCGAAGCGGCTAGTGCCGCCGATCTGAAGTCCCAAACTCACTCGCGGCAAGATCGGGTTCGGGGACTTCAGATCGAAAGCGGCACTAGAATCATAGGTTGCTAGTGCCCATGACTTTCCGAAGTCCGCGAAAAGGTATTGCGGCGATGGAGCGCGGACTTCGGAAAGTGGGCACTAGGTAAAGAGTTCAGGCGGGGGCATGGGGGACATCGACCGCGAAGGGGTCGAAAAGGCGTATGGGCGCTGGGCGCCGGTCTACGACCTCGTGTTCGGCAAGGTGTTCGACGCCGGCCGGCAATCGACCATTGCGGAAGCCGACCGCATCGGCGGGCGCATCCTCGACGTCGGTGTCGGCACCGGCCTGTCGCTGTCGGACTATTCGCGTTCGACGCAAATCTGCGGCGTCGATATTTCCGAGCCGATGCTGCGCAAGGCGCAGCAACGCGTGCGCGCGCAAAAGCTGGCCAATGTCGAGACGCTGGCGGTGATGGACGCCAAGAACCTCGCATTCAAGGATGCGTCCTTCGATGCGGTGGTGGCGCAATATGTCATCACCGCGGTGCCGGATCCCGAAGGCACGCTCGACGATTTCGTCCGCGTGCTCAAACCCGGCGGCGAGCTGATCCTGGTCAACCACATCGGCGCCGAGAACGGCCCGCGCCGCGCCTTCGAGCTCGCCTTTGCGCCTCTGGCGCGCCGGCTCGGCTGGCGTCCGGAATTTCCCTGGGCCCGGCTGGTCGACTGGGCGGCAAAACATGGCGGCATCACGCTGGCGGAACGGCGGCCGATGCCGCCGATGGGGCATTTCTCGCTGATCCGTTATCGCAAATCGTGACGCGGGCCCGGAACCGTCGGGCTCTTCGCGCGTTTTCGCTGCATGAGGATAAAACCCGCCATTCTTCTTTCCTGCGTGCTGCTGCTGAGCCCGGCCGTGGCATTTGCGCAGGCGCCCCCGACCAGGGCGACGCCGGCGCAGCAGACTGCGCCTCCCCCGCCGCACAACTCGGCCGATTGCGCGCCGATGTCGCCGGATGGGACGAACAGTACCGAACATTCGACGGTCGGCCGCGCGGGTGGCGAGCAGCTCGGCGACAAACTCGCCCGGTCCGACGGCGTGCTGTGCCCGCCGTCCAACATCGACCCGGCGATGCGCGCGCCCGCGCCCGAGACCGGCAAGATGCCGGTGATCCCGCCGCCCGGCAGCCCAGGCGGCGATCCGACGGTGCGGCCGAAATAGGCCCGAAAGCACGTATTCCGACTTCTGAGCCGCCCGCTTTGCTTGACAGGCTCAGAGGTGGCTCTTTATATGCCGCGCGTTCGCGCCTGCGGTCTCGAGACCCGCGCGGACCCGTGGCGGGGTAGCTCAGCTGGTTAGAGCACGGGAATCATAATCCTGGGGTCGGGGGTTCGAGTCCCTCCCCCGCTACCAAACTATTCAGCGTCAATCTGCAGAGGTCGCGGAGGACCGCGCGCTGAGAACTGTTGTGTGTGGAGGGGACATGGCGCGTAACATTCTGATCCTTGGGGCCTCGTACGGCTCGCTTTTGGCGACCAAGCTGTTGATGGCCGGTCACAACGTGACCCTGGTGTGCCGCAGGAAGACCGCCGACCTGATCAATCGCGACGGCACTGAAGTGCGCATCAAGCTGCGCGACGAAGCGATGCATCGCGCGATCTTCTCGCGGGATTTGCCCGGCAAGCTCGACGCAACCACGCCCGGCGAGGTGAACGTCTCCCGCTACGACCTGGTTGGGCTCGCAATGCAGGAGCCGCAATACGCCAACCACACCATCCGCGTACTCATGATCAAGATTGCCGAGGCAAAGCTGCCATGTCTCTCGATCATGAACATGCCGCCGTTGCCCTATCTGAAGCGGATCGCCTCGCTCGAGGGCATGGATCTCGAGGAAGCCTACACCAACGCCAATGTCTGGGAGCGTTTCAAGCCGGGACTGGTAACACTATGCTCGCCCGACCCGCAGGCCTTCCGGCCGCCGGAAGAGGCGCCGAATGTGCTGCATGTCGGTCTGCCCACCAACTTCAAGGCGGCGGCCTTCGCCGATGAGGCGCACAACAAGCTGATGCGCGAGCTCGAAGCCGACATCGACGCGGTGCGGCTCGACGGCCACGACGTGCCGGTGAAGCTGAAGGTATTCGACTCGCTGTTTGTGCCGCTCGCCAAATGGTCGATGCTGTTGACCGGAAATTATCGCTGCATCACGCAGCACGAGCCGCAATCGATCCGCGACGCCGTGCACGAGGATCTGAAACTATCGAAATCGATCTATGAACATGTCGACGGCATCGCGCGGCGTCTGGGCGCCGATCCCGCCGATCAGGTACCGTTCGAGAAATACGCCAAGGCCGCGGAAAGCCTGCTCAAGCCGTCGTCGGCCGCGCGGGCGGTCGCCAGCGGCGCGCCCTTCATCGAGCGGGTCGATTTGCTGGTGAAGCTGATCTCGCATCAGCTCGGCAGTCCCAACACCGAGATCGACCGCACGGTCGACATCGTCGACCAGAAGCTGAACGAGAAGATCGTGTCGGGCGGTTCCGGCGCGCTGTGATCATGCGCTAGTCTAGGCCACCAGCCTGACCGGCGGCGCCTCGCCGTCCAGCCAATCCTGCTCGTTTGCCAATGCGCGCCAGGCGAGTTCGGCGCGCTTGAAATGGTCCTGCGTTGCCGGGTCGGTGGCCCGTTCGGCAAGCCGCGCGCAGGTCACCGCATTCTCCAGGAATTGCTGGGATTGCTTCATGGCAAATACCTCCTGAAGAGGCAGCTATGCGGTTCCAAATGGCCATTCAATGAAACTTCGGTGACCATTTGGCCACGGTCATGAACGCATGTTCATGACAAGAGCCGCCACACACCTTCGTCGCGCGCGAGCTTGGTTGCGTGGAGTCCAAACGGCTCCGGCGTGACGCCGCGGATCCAGAGTTCCATCCTGGTGACGTCGACTTCGATGAAGGCGGCGGCGGCGCGGTCGGCCGGCGTCGGGAAATAGACCTCGTAATGCTTCTTCCAAAGGCGGTCGACATCCTCGGCACGCTCGAGCAGCCGCGCCTTGCCGAACAGCGCGGCATAGGCCTCATCGGGATCGGACTGGAAGATCAGCCCGACCTGCCGCTCGCCGCACAATTCATGCGCCTTGCGCGAGCGGCCGTCGGTGACAAAGCGGATGGTCCAGCCGCCCTCGCTCTTGTCAGCCAGCACGCGTCCCATCGGCCGCGCGTTAAAGCCATCAGCGGCCATCGTCACCAGCCAGCAATAGCGCACGACTTGAATTGTCTTCGCGGCGCCAGCCAGCAGCGCACTTACCTCGGCGTTGGTTTGATCGATCACGTCAAGCATCGGCTTACTCCCATAACAGAACCACTGGTTCCGAGCTAGCAGATATTGACGATATGGTCTAGACCGTTTAGTCTACATCTATGGGGAAACCGATATTCGATCACGCGGGTTTTATCCGGGCCGCCCGCGCGCTGGCTGATGCGCACGGCCCGGCCGCGGTGACGGTGGATTCGGTCGCGCAATATCTGAAGGCGCCCAAGGGATCGTTCTATCACCGCTTCGCTTCGCGCGACGCGCTGCTCGGCGAGCTCTGGCTGACGACGGTGCTGGCCTATCAGGAGGGATTCGTCGCGGCGATCGAGGCCGGCGACGGGTTAGCCGCGGCGCTGCACACCCCTCGCTGGTCGCGCGCGCATCCCGACGACGCGCGGCTGCTATTGCTCTACAGCCGCCACGACTTCGTGCAGGGCGATTTCCCCGCGCCGCTGAAACGCGGCGTGCGCGAACAGGCCGAGCGCTTCGAAGCGTGCCTGGCGCGTTTCGCCCGCGACGCCTTCGGCCGCGCCGGACCTTCGCAGCTCAAGCGCGCCACCTTCGTGCTCGCGGAAGTGCCGATCGCCGCGGTGAAGGGCTATCTCGAACGCCGCGAAGCGCCGCCGCCGCTGGCGGATGAGCTGATCGAGAGGACGTATCGGGCGATTGTGCGCGGCCAGTAGAGTTGATTCAGCGCACCGCTCGGGGCGAGCGACGCTACCGGATGACGAAATCTGCCCGTTAATCCATCCCAGGCCGCGCTCGTTCATGCCGCAGCAACGCGAAACTGCGCCACTATTTCTTTTTCGCCGGCGGGCCCTGCGGGGCAGGCGTCGGTGCGGGCGCTGCATTCACCGCGGCCGTCGCGAAATAGAAATCCTCCCGGCCCGGCGGCGAGCCGTAGGTGAACGGCTGCTGCACGTGCTTGGTCGCGGTCCAGACGTCGTCGCGCACGATGTCGAACAGCTTGCGAACCTCGACATGCTCCTTGACGTCGCGTGCGAGCGCGGTCGCAAACGGGCTGTCACCGCCCTCGCCGTCGAGCGCGGTCTCGCCGTGCTTGGCGGCATACACCACCATGAAGCCGGCCGACGGCTCGATGTTGGAAAAGCCCTTGTCGACCAGTTTCAGCGCGATGGTGTGCTGCATGGCGGGGGCGAACGGATTGTCGCGGCAGGCATCGAGCATCAACAGCCGCAAGCTGCGTGCCCCACCGATCGCGGCGATCACCTGTTCCAGCGCCACCGCCTCGGTCTCGGCGTCCTTGTCGACCTTGAGCCTGGCATCGACAGGCACGAGGTAATTGACGCCGCCGATCTCGAAGCCATGGCCGGCGTAATACACCACCGCCCAGTCGGCCTTCTCGGCCTCGGCCGCAAAGCCCTTCAGCGTCTCGAAGAACTTGTCGCGGGTGAGATCGTTGGCCAGCGTCACGGTCTGGAAGCCTATCGCCTTCAGCGTGTCCGCGATCAGCCTGGCGTCGCGCGGCGGATTTTCCAGTGCGGGCACGGTCTTGTAGGCGCCGTTGCCGATCACAAGTGCGATGCGACGCCCCACGCTCCCGGCCGGCCCCTGGTCCGTCAGGGCCGCGAGCCGTTCCTGCGCCTTCTTGCGCGCCATCGCGATATCGAGCTCGTCGAATTTCGTCAGCGCCACAGCGGCGGAACGATAATCGGTGCGCGCCTGCGCCAGATCGCGCCGCCTCTCGAAAATCTCTCCGCGCTCCAGGTGCGCGTGGATGTTGTTCGGATTGAGGGCGAGGACCCCGTTGAGATCCTTCAGCGCAGCGTCGAGATTGCCCTTGCGGATGTAAGCCTCGGCGCGGCTGGTGATGGCATACTGGTAATTCGGGTACCTCGCGATCACCTTGCTGCATTCACTGATCGCGTCGTCGAACTTGCCTTGTTCGGTGTAGACGTTGCAGCGAAAAGCACCCGGCTGCCCCGGCTTCGGATCGGTCGCCTCGGCCGCCGCGAATTCGGCCAGCGCGCCGTCAAAGTCCCGGTTCAAGAGCAACACGCGGCCGCGGTTGAGATGAGGGTGGTACAGGTCGCTCTTGATTTTCAGCGCCGCATCGAAGTCGTCCAGCGCGCTCTGCAGCGCGCCCTGCCGAAGATGAAGCGTCCCGCGATTGTTGTAGGCCATCGGGAAATTCGGCCGCTTGCGCAAGGCCAGATTGTAATCGGCAAGCGCGAGGTCGTCCTCTCCCTTGCTCTCATGGGCCCAGCCCCGTCCGTTGAGCAGGCCGACGTGGTCCGGATCGAGCTCGATGCCCTTGCTGTAGGCTTCGATCGCCTTGTCGAGGTTGCGCTTTTTGAAGAACGCGTCGCCCCGCACGGCGTAGGCTACGGCCACATCCTTGGCCGGTGCCTTGCCGTCGGCAATCAGGCGCTCGCAGGCGTCCTGGCGCGCCTGGGCTTCGCCATCCCGCGCGCGGCAAACAGCGACGTCGTCTCCCGGCGCCGGGTCGGCGAAGACAGGAACCGCAAGGCAGCCCAGGGCAAGGAGCGAAAAACCAAGGGAGCGCCACATCTGCGAATTGCTCCGGACAACGACGATTTGTCGGTCCACGATCACGCCGGTTCATTCAAGCCGGTTTCCGCGATTCCGCCAATCGCGGACCTAACGTCCTGGCCGGGCGCGACTTATTCACGCAGTCGTGTCCGCGTCACCGTAACAATTCGTCACGGAGGCCGTATCTCGGGACATTCGCAGGGGCAAAAGCGATTGTGAAGCCGCCGTCGTGCGCCCTAAACTGCAGCCAATTCCAGACAGACGCGAGGACCTTCCATGCGCCGTAACCCGTTCAGCCGCTTTGCCCTCGGCGCCGCCGCCATCGGCGCGCTTGTGATCGCCGCCTTCGTCGCCATGCCGTCGCGTGCCGCCGAGGACGCGGTGAAAATCCCGCCGCCCGCGGCGGATGCGCAAGTTGGCGACGGCATCCAGACCGCGGTGCTGTCCGGCGGCTGCTTCTGGGGCGTGCAGGGCGTGTTCCAGCACACCGCGGGCGTCACCAGCGCCGTGTCCGGCTATGCCGGCGGCAGCCAGATGACCGCGACCTATGATCAGGTCTCGAGCGGCACCACCGGCCACGCCGAATCCGTGCAGGTCAAATACGATCCGAAGCAGATCTCCTACGGCAAGATCCTGCAGATCTTCTTCTCGGTCGTGCACGACCCGACGCAGCTCAACCGCCAGGGCCCGGACTCGGGCACGCAATATCGCTCGGCGATCTTCACCACCTCCGACGAACAGAAGAAGGTGGCGGACGCCTATATCGCCCAACTCAACTCAGCCAAGGTCTATGGCAAGCCGATCGTCACCAAGGTCGGCCCGCTGCAGGGCTTCTTCCCGGCAGAGGCCTATCACCAGGACTATCTGACGCTGCACCCGCACCAGCCCTATATTGCCTATAACGACCTGCCGAAGGTCGAGAACCTGAAGAAACTGTTCGCGGACAACTATATCGAGAAGCCGACGCTGGTCCGCGCTGTGACGAATTGAGTTGGAGGATTAATGGCTGACACCAAGACATCAGACAAAGTCACCAAAAGCGAAGCAGAGTGGCGCAAGGAGCTGACGCCGATGCAGTACGCGGTGCTGCGCGAGAAAGCGACCGAGCGGCCGTTCTCCGGCGAGTACGAATACGAGACGCGGCCCGGCACCTATGTCTGCGCCGGCTGCGGCCAGACATTGTTCGAGTCCGACGCCAAGTTCAATTCCGGCTGCGGCTGGCCGAGCTTCACCGCGCCTGCCGTGGACAGCCATGTCGACGAGGAGCAGGACGCCACCCACGGCATGATCCGCACCGAGGTGCTGTGCTCGAAATGCTCCGGCCATCTCGGCCACGTCTTTCCCGACGGACCGGGGCCGACCGGCCTGCGCTACTGCATCAACTCGGCGGCGCTGAAGCTGAAGGCGCGCTGAACTCCGCGGGCTACCGCTTGGAACGGTGGCATCGAATGTGCTTTGCTTGGAGGTTGGACGGCGCGCGAACGTGCGCCGCTTGCAGTCGAGGAGAGCATCATGTCGCTTGGGCTGATCCTGATCATTCTCGTGATCATTTACCTGCTGGGCGGCTTGTCCGGCCGGTTCGGCGGCTATGGCTACGGCATGGGCCATTCCGGCATGGGGCTCGGGTGGAGTGATTTTGGTCGTATTGCTCGTCCTGCTGCTGCTCCACAAAATCTGACCGTCTAACTAATTGATATAACAGCGTTAACTATGCATGCGCTGACCGCATGGAGGTTCACGATTTGATCCGACGGGGTTCGCAATTTTGTCAAACAGGCCTATATTAGGAGAGGAAACGACGTGACGCATGCCGCCACTCGCGGCTTGACTGTCACCCAAAATCCCCAACTCGCTACGCCAAGCGCCAATAAGATAAGAGGTCCGCGATCATGCGTCTGATGCGTCCGTTCAACTTCAACACCTCCGCCGAGCTTTTCCCCGCCGCGATCCGCAAGAAGAAGCGTGCGGGTTTCGCCTATCGGCGTTTTGGCACCGCGGCCGAAGCGGTTCGCTTCGCGATCGAGGAGTTGCCGGCGGATTCGCTGAACGGCGCTTATCTGCAGGTCGAGGAAGCTCGCTTCGACCAGAGCGGCATCCGCTCGCTCTATGAGAGCGAGGCGTTCCCGCTGCCGCGCCGGCCGCGCAAGGCCGAGCCTGCGGCCGCCACCGGCAACAAGGACGCTGCGTAAGTTTTTTCGCTGCTCGCGTGAAGCGCCCTCGGACGATGTCCGGGGGCGTTTTCTCGTTTGGCGCATGATCTCCGCGCAGACGCTTCAGTATGCGCGGCTGCGTCTCGAGCCAGCGCCGCAGCAGCCGCGCATTGCGCATGTTGGCGCGGAACAGCACGTCGATGGCATCGCCCGCGACCGGCACGGCGCCGACCACGCCCTGGAAGGCGACATTGCCGAGCATGCGCGCGGTGACATACCAGGGCGCCCCTAACGCGCGGGCCTCGCGCACCAGCCACAGCGACAGCGCGGTTGCGATGATGTCGCCGACCACGGGGATCAGCCCGATGATCCCATCGATGCCGTAGCGGATATTGGTGCCGGGCAGGATGAACGCGACGTCGAGCAGCTTTGCCATCGCTTCCAGCCGCTGCAGGCGCTGCTCGCGGGTGAGATTGCCGAATGGATTGGCCGCCCCGAAATCGAAACGGAATTCGCGGAACCCCTCCTGCAGCGATTCCGGCGGAATCTCGCGCCCCTCCTGGTCTATCACCGGCCCACGCGCCTCCGCCGCGCCGAAATTAGCGCGAGAGGTACGGCTGGGTCGGAATCTGGTGTTGCTGTCGGGCATGGCCATCAGATGGGAACGCGCGAGAAGTGCGCAAGTTGCGTCATACCGACACGACCCCGTGCCGCATCAAGCGCCCGCGGCCTTCTCCGCGGGCGGTTGCGCCGGCGCATCCGGCAATTCGCCGACGAATTTGTGCACCAGCCAGGAACTGACGGCGCCGGGGATGAAGCCGACCAGGCCATACATGACGAACTGGAAAGGTCCGGAATCCGGTCCGCGTCCGCCATAGAAGAAGCCTGCGGCGAAGAAAGCGATGGCGCCGACCAGCAGCATGCGTACGATCGGCGCGATATGCCTGACGTGGGAGAGGATGTCGTCGATCGCACCGATCATCAACGCCGGCAAGAAGCCGAACAGATAGCTGTATTGCAGGTAGATGAAAAAGAACTTCAAAAACTTGGCAACCCCGCCGACAGTCAGCGCGTCGCTCCAGTAACCCGACAAAATCGTCGTGGTCATCAACTGCCAGAATCCGCCGAGCAGCGGACCCAATGCGACATAGATCAGATAACGCTTCATGCCAGCCTCTCGCGTGCCCATCGACTTATAGCAGCGGCGTATGAAGGCGGGACAAAATATTGACGGGGCGCAATCGCGACGATGGTCGAACGCCCTACTCGCCCCAGGCCGCGAAGGCGTCGTTGAAGGCGCGCTCGCCCGGCGCGCCCTTCTCGATCGCGATGATGGCGCGGCGCTGGTTGGTGTAGACCAGCGGCACGTCGAACCAGGAGCGCTCCTTCAACAGCTGGATGTTGCGCTGCCGGTCGGCATCGACATTGGAGAGGCCGACCAGGAAGAAGCCGTCGGTGACCTTGACCGCCAGACCCGCGAGCGGCGTGCCGCGCGCCTGCTCGTTCGACTTCATCAGGATGCCCGGCACGTTGGAGACGCCGCCGCCGGCAAAGTCCTGCGGCAGGATGAAGGTCAATTCCGCGGTGTGGCTCGCCGGCAGCGACGAGTCGGTGTTGCGGCGGAACGACATCGTCATCTTGAACTTGCGATCGGGAATGTCGATGTCGGCGCGCACGGCGATGTCGGCCTTCTGGTTGCCGGTGGCCTTGATCGGCTCGGTGCGCCACACCACGGAGCCGACATATTGCTTGCCCTTGGGATCGGACGGATCCTCGTCATAGAGCACGACGCGCTGCGCCACCGGCGCGACCGGCTGATCGGACGCCGACGGCTGGCCGACGCGATCGGGAATCTTCGGCCGCGTCGCCGGCGCGGAATTGTCTTTGGGCGCTTCCACCACGGGCTGCGACTTGAACAGCCCGCCGATGCCGGAGACCAGCGACTTGCCCCACAGGATGCCGGCGCCGACCAGGATCAGCACGACGCCGACGGCGATCGCGCTCTTGAACGGAAACACCGCGCCAGCGCGTGCACGCTTCGGCTGGCGATCGCGGTCGACGCCGATGCGCGCGCGCGGCACGGGCGGCGGCGGCGAGGCCGGCGTCTGGCGCTCGGTCTCCTCGACCGTGTCGTCCCAGGAATAGGGCATGTCCTGTTCGGCGCCGCGATCCTCCAGGCTCGGCTCGAGCCGGTCGAACTCCGGCGACGGCGAAGGCACGTTGGCGTAGGTGCGCCGCGCGGCGCGATTGGCCTGCGCCGCCGCACGGCCGAGATCCTCGGTGTCGGCCGCAATGTCACGGAAGCCGCGTACGCCCGGAGCCTGGTCGTCGGCACCGCGGCGCGGCGTGCCAGCCCGATTGGCGGGCGGCAGCGGCGGATCCGGCATATCGATCGGCGGCGGCTGCGGACGTGACGGAGGCGCCTCGCCGCGCAAGTCGCGGGGCGGGCGCGGCTGGCCCTCTTGCCCGAGCGGCGGACGGTCGTTGCGCGAAGGCGGTGGCGATGGTGGCGCCGGCGCGCGCGGACGCACCGTCGAGCCTGCCGAGCCGCCGGCCGCGGGCGCCTCGCCGGGGCGGTTGCGGCGGAGCGCATCGCCCGGGCGCGAACCGCCGCCACGCGCTTCGCGGGCGCGTTGCGCCGCCTCGGATTCCACCTTGCGCACGGCTTCTTCCAGCGACAGCCGCTCGCGGGTGATCTCGGATTCCGACAACGGCGGCTGCACGCCGCGGAGCTGCGCGATCAGCGCGGCACGCGCGCGCTCATAGAGCGCGCGGCGGGCCTCGCCGGGAGCCGCGGGGTCCAATCCGGCAACGGCACGAGCGATCAGCGGGTAGTAATCGGCCATATCAACTCAACTGTGCGCGCTCTCAAGTAATATCTCGTTAAGCCTCAAAGGGGTTCTGCACCAGGATAGTATCCTCGCGTTCGGGGCTCGTGGAAAGCAAGGCGATCGGACAACCCACCAATTCTTCGACACGGCGGACATATTTGATGGCCTGGGCCGGCAGATCGGCCCAGGATCGGGCCTTGGCGGTCGGCTCTTGCCAGCCTTCGATGGTCTCGTAGATCGGCACTACCCGGGCTTGCGCGCCTTCGCCAGCCGGAAGATGGTCGATCTCCTTGCCGTCCAGCTCATAACCTGTGCAGACCTCGATGCTGTCGAAGCCGTCGAGGATGTCGAGCTTGGTCAGCGCCAGACCGTTGATGCCGCAGGTGCGCACCGTTTGCCGCACCAGCACCGCATCGAACCAGCCGCAGCGGCGCTTGCGCCCGGTGTTGACGCCGAATTCCTTGCCCCTGCGGCCGATCTCCTCGCCGATCGCGTTGTCCAGTTCGGTCGGAAACGGCCCCAGCCCGACGCGCGTCGTATAGGCCTTGCAGATGCCGAGGACATAA
The DNA here is from genome assembly GCA_963821965.1 of uncultured Alphaproteobacteria bacterium. Lineage (GTDB taxonomy): Bacteria > Pseudomonadota > Alphaproteobacteria > Rhizobiales > Xanthobacteraceae > Bradyrhizobium. The sequence continues at coordinate 259,708 of CAWGFY010000009.1, read as the reverse complement.
CCGACCGCGCCCGGCCCGATGCCGGTACCGGTCGCCGCCTGTGCCGCCACCGTGTTGGACGAGGTCACGTAGGGGTAGGTGCCGTGGTCGACGTCGAGCAGCGCGCCCTGCGCGCCCTCGAACAGGATGCGCTTGCCCTCGCGCCGCTTCGCATCGAGCAGCCGCCATACCGTCTCGGCATAGGGCAACAGCTTTGGCGCCATCTCGGTGAGGTCGCGCACGATGCCCTTGCCGTCGATTTCATCGAGGTTGAAGCCGCGCCGTAATGCATTGTGGTGAGCCAGCAGCCGATCGATCTTGTGCGGCAGCGTGTCGAGATCGGCGAGGTCCATCAGGCGGATGGCGCGGCGGCCGACCTTGTCCTCATAGGCAGGCCCGATGCCGCGCTGCGTGGTGCCGATCGCGGTCAACTTGTTGCCGGACTCGCGCAAGGCGTCGAGTTCGCGATGCAAGGGCAGGATCAGCGTGACGTTCTCGGCGACCCGCAGATTTTCAGGACTGACGGCGACGCCCTGCGACTTCAGCTTCGCCACTTCGTCGAGGAAGGCCTGCGGATCGAACACCACGCCGTTGCCGATCACCGCGAGCTTGGCGGGGCGCAGCACGCCGGACGGCAACAGCGCGAGCTTGTAGGTCTGGCCGTTGATGACGAGGGTGTGGCCGGCATTGTGGCCGCCCTGAAAGCGCACGACGACGTCGGCCTGCTCCGACAACCAGTCGACAATCTTGCCCTTCCCTTCGTCGCCCCACTGGGCGCCGACGACGACGACGTTAGCCATTCGCGGACTCGTCCCTCTGCAACCTGATCCTTACGAGCATGATTGGTCCGGAAAATGGTCCCCTACTTCCGGCTCATGCGCCCAGCCTAAATCACGGCCGGGGCCGCTCGCATGCGAGGCGTGTATCCGGATAACGGAAGCGGGAGATAGAGGCAAGCAAGAAGGGTCCTTTACGGCTGCCGAATTCGTCGGCAAGCCCTTGATATCCCCGGAAAATCCGTATCCTCTGCCGAAACCGGCCGCGCAAGCCCGCTGCGCGCTTTCGTGCGCATGGTCGCGATGCGCACCGCGCGGTTGATGCCGGCCGGGAATCCGTGTCTGTGGTGCGGCCGGGCAGAACCGGCCCGGAACCAGCACCGGGCCGCGTCGCGGCGCATCGAGATTGACCGTATCCGCTGATGTCCGCGTCCGACCACACCACATCATCGCAGACCGCATCGTCAGGGCTCTGGATCGCCAACCAGCCCTATCTCCTGCTCTGTATCACCGCAGCCTGCTGGGCCGGCAACGCGATCGTCGGCCGGCTGGCCGCCGGCCACATCCCGCCGGTGACGCTGTCGTTCCTGCGCTGGTCGCTGGCGTTCCTGATCATCCTGCCGTTCGCATGGAAGCACCTGAAGCGCGACTGGGCCGCGATCCGCGGCAAGCTCGGCGTCATGATCATGGTCTCGATCACCGGGATCGGCGTCTTCAACACGCTGCAATACTGGTCGCTGGAGTACACCACGGCGTTGAACACGCTGCTGCTGCAATCGGCCGGGCCGCTGATCGTCGCCGTATGGTCGCTGGCCCTCCTCGGCGTGCGCCTGACGCTCGCACAGGCGATCGGCGTGTTGCTGTCGCTGGTCGGCGTGCTGATCATCCTCACGCAAGGCGACGTGACCACGCTGACCAATATCCAGTTCAACAAGGGCGACCTGATCTTCCTGGTCGCGCTGACGAGCTTCGGACTCTATTCGGTGCTGACCTTGAAGCGGCCGCCGATCCATGCCCTGTCGTTCGCCGCCTTCACCTTCGGCGCGGGCGCGGCCGCGCTGATCCCGCTCTTGATCTACGAGTTCTTCACGCGCCCGGCGATGACGTTCGACGCGCACAACCTGCTGACGCTGTTCTATGTCGCGGTGTTTCCCTCGATCGTCGCCTATCTCTGCTTCAATCGCGGCGTGCAGCTGATCGGCGCCAACCGCGCCGCGCCGTTCTTCCATGTCGTGCCGGTGTTCGGCGCTGTCATGGCGATGGTCTTCCTCGGCGAAATGCCGCAGGCGTTCCACTTCATCGGCTTCGCGCTGGTGCTCACCGGTGTCTACATCGCCTCGCGCAGGCAGCGGTAACCTGAGCGAAATCTCACACCGCCGTCATTGCGAGCGAAGCGAAGCAATCCAGAGTCTCTCAACCGGAAACATTCTAGATTGCTTCGTCGCTGCGCTCCTCGCAATGACGATCAACTACGGTTTCCCGACCGCAAACTTGCTGTAGCTCTCCGACGTCGCGATGATGACGTGCGCGGCGCAGCCGTTGCGGCGATGCGGATCGGATTTCGTCTCGTAATCTGGCGACGTCATCATGTCGATGAAAGCCGCGACCGAGGGATAGTAGACCAGCGCCACATAGTCCCACTGGTTGCCGTCCTCGACACCGAGCGCCACCGCCTTGGCATCTCCGGTCCACAACAACGTGCCGCCACGCGCCTTGATCATCGGCACCGTCAGCGCGCTGTAGCGCAGATAGGCCTCCCAGCCCGATCCGTTGCCGTCGAGCGAGCGCTCGTGAAACCGCATCAGGTTGACCATCACGACAGGCTTGTCGCGTTCCAGCGCGTCCAGCCCCCTGACATTCAGCAACTCCACGCCCATCGCCGGCTCCATTCACAAACAGGATTTGCGCATTGTAGCATTGCGGAAGCCGGTCTTGTCGCGACGAAAGTTTCGGGCACAACGGACGGCCACATCACAAACCGACGCGACTTGTCCGAAACACTCGCCGCTGCGCTGGATCGTCGACCAGCCCTATCTGCTGCTCAGCCTGACCTCGCTGTTCTGGGCGTGATCATCGCCTCGCGGCAGGGCTCGGCAAAAGCCTGACGTTCACAGCGCCAGCATCTGATCGAGCGCGCTGCGGTCGGACCTCAATGCGGCGGCGGAGCCGGAAAAGCGAACGGCGCCCTTCTCCAGCACGTAGACGCGGTCGGCCAGCGCGAGCGAGAACTCGATGCCCTGCTCGGCCAGCAGGATGGTCAGGCCCTGCGCCTTCAGTTCGCCGACCTTGGCGAGCAGCGCCTCGACCACGAGCGGCGCGAGCCCCTCCGACGGCTCGTCCAGCAGCAGCAGCTCGGGATTGCCCATCAGCGTGCGGGCGATGGTCAGCATCTGCTGTTCGCCTCCCGAAAGAAAGCCGCCTTGCCGGTCGCGCAGCTTGCCGAGCACGGGAAACAGCTCGATGACCGCCTCGATCGTCCAGCGCCCGGGCCGCGCCGCGGCGCGCCGGGCGACGTCGAGGTTCTCCCACACCGACAGCTCGGCGAAGATGCGGCGGTCCTCCGGCACGAAGCCGATGCCGGCGCGGGCGACGCGGTACGGCGACCAGCCGGTGATGTCGCGCGACTTGAAGCGGACATGGCCGGCGCTGGGCGGCGTCAGCCCCATGACCGAACGCATGGTCGTGGTCTTGCCGACGCCGTTGCGGCCGAGCAGGCAGACGCATTCGCCCTCGTTGACCTCGAGCGAAATGCCGAACAGCACGCGGCTCAGCCCGTAGGCCGCATGCACGTCCTCGAGCTCCAGCAGCGCGCTCATGATCGCGGACCCATCGGCTGGTCGCCGAGATAGACGCGACGGACCTCGCGCATCCGCGCGCACCGCGTCCGGGTCGCCGTGCGCGATGACGCGTCCCTGGTGCATCACCGCGATCCTTTGCGCGATCGAGAACACCACGGCCATGTCGTGCTCGGTGAACAGCAGCGTCAGCCGGCGCTCGCGCGCGATGCGCTCGATCAGCGCGATCGTCTCGTGCGTTTCGCTGGCCGACATGCCGGCGGTCGGCTCGTCGAGCAGCAGGATCTTGGGATCGCTCGCCAGCGCGATGCCGAGCTCGAGCTGCTTCTGGTTGCCGTAGGACAGCGTGCCGGCGGTGGTCGCGCGCCTGTCCGGCGAGACCGATCGAGGCGAGCAGCGTCTCGGCTTCGTCGCGACAGAGCAGGTTCGCGCGGGACCAGAAGTTCGGTCCCTGGCCGCGATGGGCAAGCAGCGCGGCCTGCACGTTCTCGAGCACGCGTGAGCTTCGGAAAGATATTGGTGCGCTGGAACGAGCGCCCGATTCCCATGCCGCAGATCTTGTAGGGCGCCACGCCGGTGACGTCGCGTCCGTCGACGAACACCTGGCCGGCGGTCGGCCGCAGATGGCCCGTGATCAGGTTGAACAGCGTCGATTTGCCGGCGCCGTTGGGTCCGATCACCGCGGCGATCTCGCCCTCGGCCACCGCGAGGTCGACGTCGGTCACGGCGCGGAAACCGGCGAAGGACTTGGAGAGGCCGCGCACTTCAAGCATCGGCGCGCCCTCCTCGCTTGCGGCGAAGCCATGCCATCGCCGGTCGTCAGGCCGCCGACGATGCCGCCGGGGAAGACGAACAGCAGCACGAGCAGGATGGTCCCGAGCACGAACGGCCAGTACTCGGTGTAGGACGTGATCTCCTGGTTGAGCAGCACGAGCGTCGCCGCGCCGACCACCGGTCCCCAGAAATGATCGATGCCGCCGAGGATGGTCATGATCATCACCTCGGCCGATTTCGGCCAGTAGACGTAGTCGGCGAAGACGCCGCGGTTGAAGATGCCGAACAGGGCGCCGGCGATGCCGGCGAAGCCGCCGGCGATCACGAAGGCGGCGAGCTCGTAGCCGCGCACGTTGAGGCCGATCGAGGCGGCGCGCTCCGGATTTTCCCGGATCGTCGTCAGCATGAGGCCGAACGGCGAGTTGATGATCCGCTGCATCGCCGCCAGCGACAGCATGACGACGATCAGCGTCAGCACGTAGAACTGATCGGCGATGCGCAGGTCGTCGAGCAACGGGATCGACGACATCCAGTCGAGATCGGGATAGGGCACGTCGGGAAGCCCCTGGTCGCCGCCGGTGACGTCGTTCCATTTGAAGCAGATCGCCCAGATGATCTGCGAGAAGGCGAGCGTCAGCATGGCGAAGTAGATCTTGGTGAGACGCACGCAGAAGAAGCCGAACACCAGCGCGCCGAAGGCCGCGCCGAGCGCCGCGGCCGGCAGCGCGATCGAGAACGGCATCGCATAGGTCTTCATCAGGATGCCGCAGACGTAGGAGCCGATGCCGAAATAGGCGACGTGACCGAACGAGACGAGGCCGGTGGTGCCGAGCAGCAGGTTGAGGCTCACCGCGAACAGCGCGCTGATCGCGATCTGTGTCGCGAGGAAGGTATCGTAGCGCGAGCCGAGCCACGGGATGGTCAGCGCCGACGACGAAGACGACGAGCGTCCACGGGATGCGCTGGGCGAGGCTGGTGGCGGAGCGGTCTTCATCAGAGCGGCCGCCCGAACAGGCCCCAGGGGCGGACGATCAGGATCACCGCCATCAGTGCGAACACCGAGAACAGCGAGAAGCTCGGCAGGATCAGGATGCCGAACGAGAGCACCTGGCCGTAGATGATCGAGCCCCAGAACGTGCCCCAGAACGAGCCGAGACCGCCGATCACCACGACGATGAACGCCTCGACGATGATCTCGACGTCCATTCCCGGCACGATGCTCTGGATCGGCGTGACCAGCGCGCCGGACAGGCCCGCGAGGAAGGAGCTGACGACGAACATGCCGGTGTAGAGCGCGCCGACATTGGCGCCGAGCGCGCCCAGCATCTCGCGATCGAGCGCCGCAGCGCGCACCATCCGCCCGGCGGGGCTGCGCGTCAGCACGAGCCAGCCGGCAACGGCGATCGCAACGCCGGTCAGCATGATGAACAGATTGTAGACCGGCAGCGTGGTGCCGAGCATCTCGATGCCGCCGGCGAGGCTCGGCGGGCGCGACACCGAGAGCTGCTGCGTGCCCCAGAGCGCCTTGGCGGCATCGCCAAGGATCAGGACCAGCGCATAGGTGAGAAGCAGCTGGTAGAGCTCCTCGCGTCCGTAGATGTGGCGCAACAGCAGGCGTTCGATGAGCCCGCCGAGCAGGGCGACGCCCAGCGCCGCGGCAAGCGCCGCGAGCCAGAAGCTGTGCAGCATCGGGCGCGAGCCATTGCACGGCCTGCCAGGCGAGATAGGCGCCCACCATGTAGAAGGAGCCGTGCGCGAAGTTGAGCACGCGCATGACGCCGAACACCAGCGACAGCCCCGATGCGATCAGGAACAGGAACATCGCGGTGGTGAGGCCGCCGAGAAACTGCCCGAACAGCAACGACACGTCGACATCACCTGAGCCCTAGCCCATCGGGTGCCGCGCGCGCGCGTTTCGTCTGCCGCCGCGGCGAGGATGAGGTGGAAGTACGACATTTTCGTCGAACGCCCCCTCCCGCGAGGAGGGGGCAGCAGGCGTGTCCGCATGCCTCACGCGGAAGCAGCTCGATGAGCGCCGTCAGTTCGTGTACGGCCCCTGCGAGAGATATTTGGGGTCCTTCATGACGGCGAAGGGATAGCGGTCGTCCTTGACCATCTGGCCCCAGAACTCGCCCATGTCGGTCTCATGGGTCTTTTCGTTGAAGGTGAGCTTGCCGATCGGCGTGTCGAAGCTGAGCCCGAGCATCGCCTTTGCCACCTTGTCCGAATTCGTGCTGCCGGCCTTCTTGATTCCCTCCACCAGCGCGAAGATGGACGCGTAGCCCATGATTGCCCAGCCGGAGGCGTATTCCTCCTTGGTGAACGTCTTGAGGTGCTCGATGAAGGCCTTGTGCGCCGGCGGGTTCGTTCTCCGGCCAGATCACCGGATCATAGGCGTCGGACCAGATGCCGTAGGGATAGTCGTTGCCCAGCGCCTTTGCCGCGTCCGTGGTTCCGACCTCGCCGGCGTCGGCCAGGCGGTTGTTGATCGCCTTGAAATAGCCGAGCGGGGCCGCCTGCTTGGCGAAGGTGACGAAGTCGCCGCCGAACACATCGCAGAACACCGCATCCGGCTTCTTGGCCATCTGCGCGGTGATGAACGGCGTGAAGTCGCTCTGGCCGAGCTTCGGCCATTGCTGGTCGACGATCTCGATGTCGGGCCGCGCCTTCTTGATGTAGTCGACAAAGGCGGCGACCGCGTCGCGGCCGTAGGCATAGTCGGGCGCGATGGTCGCGACCCGCTTCACCTCCTTCCAGCTCGGCGATGATCGACGCGCCGGTGCGGCCGTCGATGTCGGTGTTGGAAGCGAGACGGAAGATGTAGGGATGCAGGTTGGCCGGCGAGGTGAGCTGGATGGTCTTCGACGTCGGCGCGACGAAGACGATCTTGTTTTCCTTGGCGATGGTCGACACCGCCGGCGCCTCCGCCGAGGTCAGCGTCCCCGACAGGAAGTCGACATTGTCCTTGATGATCAGTTCGCGCGCGAGCCGCACCGCCTCGTCGGCGCTCGCCTTGCTGTCGCGTGTCAGCAGCTCGACCTTGCGGCCGAGGACGCCGCCGCTCGCATTGATTTCCTGCACGGCCATTTCGGCGCCCTTGACGATCGGCACGCCATAAACCGAAGCGGGACCGGACAGCGGCATCGGATAGCCGATCTTGATCGTATCGGCGGCGATGCCGCCGCCGGTACGTGACTTGCGGCAATAGCAGCAACGATTGCCAACAGAAGGTGCTGCAACCTCATAGGCATCCTCCTCCATGTTCACGGCTTTTCGTCGCGCGACAACCTCGTTGGGCGGCATTGCAGCTTGTGGCAATCCGCGCGGGTATGCTCCCGCCAATGCGCTCAGTTTCGAGTCTGCATGACCGGGTCGTGTGCGTGACGGCATCATCATGATGCCAAGGCCGGGGCGGGTCAATCCGATTGGCCGTACGCCTTTCTGCGGACGGCCGGCCGATGCCGGACACAGCGTTTTCCTGAACAAGGAGCTGAGGTCTTGCCTTGCTGCTATGCAGGGACTTCAAATCAGCGGCACTAGCTAAGCCGCGCCCGGCCATGCTTTTATGCGCCGCGCAAACAAGGCCGGCGAGGCCGAATACAGGGAGATCCGATGTCCAGGTTCAGGGTTGTGACGCCGAAGGGCGCGAGTTTCACCACGGCCGGCGGCGGCTATGACTATGAGAAGGAGGCGCTGGACCCGATCGGAGCCGAGATCATCGAGGCGCCGGCCAACGAGGCCGAGTTCATTGCCGCGGCGAAGACGGCGGATGCGATCTACGCCAAGGGCATGCCGATCACCAAGGCGGTCATCGATGCGCTGGAGAACTGCAAGGTGATCACGCTCGGCAGCGTCGGCGTCAACTCGGTCGACGTCAAGGCCGCGACCGCGCGCGGCATTCCCGTCACCAACGTTCCCGACACCTTCATCGAGGAAGTCGCCGACCACGCCATGACCTTGCTGCTTGCGGGCTTCCGCCGCCTGATCGAGCAGGACAAGTTGGTGCGCGAGGGCCGCTGGAGAGAGGGGCGGCCGGCGCTGTTGAAGATTCCGCGTCTGATGGGGCAAACGCTCGGCTTCGTCTCGTTCGGCCGCGTCGCGCGTGCGGTAGCGAAGCGCGCCGCGCCGTTCGGCTTGCGGATGATGGCCCACGATCCCTTCATCCAGGAAACGCTGATGTACGATCACGGCGTGATGCCGGCGACGCTGTCGGAAGTGCTGTCGCAATCCGACTTCGTATCGATGCACGCGCCGGCCCGCCCCGAGGTGCATCACATGCTCGGCGAGACGCATTTCAAGCAGATGAAGAAGAGCGCGGTCTTCATCAACACCGGCCGCGGCGCCACCGTTCAAGAGGAAGGACTGGTCAAGGCGCTGCAGGAAGGCTGGATCGCGCACGCCGCGCTCGACGTGCTGGAGACAGAGCCGCCTTCGCACAACAATCCGATGCTGCGAATGGAGAACGTGACGCTGACCGCGCATGTCGCGTCAGCCTCGGCACGTTTCGACGAGGCCCGCAAGCGCCGCGTCGGCTACGAATTGTCACTGGTGCTGCAAGGCATGTGGCCGGTGAGCTGCGTCAACCCGTCGGTGCTGCAGACCACCAAGCTCCGGCGCTGGCAGCCGGTCGGCATGGATCGCGGACCGAACAGCTGATGCGTTGACGCAAAGGCGGGGGATTAGGAAACGTCCATCGGAAAACAGCTACTTGCTTTCCAGCGAGTTGACGGGCTCCCAGCCGAGCCCCGCCGGACGCTTGGCGAACTCGCTGGCACGTTTGAGGAACAACGCCGACGGCTTGTCGGTGCCGGCAGTGCGGGCAAAGCACGCCACGGTGGCAGCGAACTCGCGCTTGCGCCAGTGTAGCAGGCCTTCCGCATAGGCCTCGGCTGCCACGCGCTGCTGCGGCGTTTCCTCGCCGGCCAGCGCCATCAGCTCGTAGATTTTCACCGGCGTCTCGCGGCCCTGCACCCGCACGGCGTCAAGCTCGCGCCAGGTGAATGTCGATCCCGTCTGCGCCACCGTGGTTTCGGAGGCGATGATGGTGGTGCCATAGAATTTGTTGGCGCCTTCGAGGCGTGAAGCGACATTCACGGCATCGCTCATGACGGAATAGTTGAAGCGGCGCCGTGAGCCGATATTGCCGACCAGCGCCTCGCCGGAATTGAGACCCATGCGATGCGCCACCGCGAGGCCGCGGAAGGCCGCTGAAGTCTTGTTCAATTCATCCAGTTTCGCGCGGCAGAGCAGCGCAGCCTCCGCGGCATGCCGCGCGTGATCGGCATCATCGACCGGCGCGCCGAACACCGCGACGATGGAATCGCCGATGTATTTGTCGACATAGCCGCCCTTGCTCTCGATGATGTCGGTCATCGCTGACAGATATTCATTGATGAAGGCGACCAACTCCGCGGGAGTCATCTTCTCGGAGATGGACGAAAAACCCTCAAGATCGGAAAAGAACACGGTGACGTCGCGCGTCTCGCCGCCGAGATCCGGCAGCTTGTTGGAGGCGAGCATGCGGTCGATCACCTGCGGCGCCAGATAGAGCGCAAAACTCCTGCGCAGCAGCCGCTGGCCGCGATCGGTTACGACCAGCCGCCAGGCGATCATCAGGAGCAACGCAAGAAGTCCTGCGATAAAGGGCTCGCTGAGCGGGATCACCCAGGCTTTGGAGAAAGCATAGGTGGCGCCGAGCGCGCTCAGCGTGACGAGGCCGAGATAAGTGGCTGCAGCCACGGCCGGCGCCAGCATCCATGTCGCCAGCGCCGTCAGCAGCGCAAAGCCGATCGCGATCGCAATCGTCGGATTCCGCTTGAGCTCTCTCAATGCGTCGCGGGCGATCAGATTGTTGACCGCGGTCGCATGGATATACACGCCGGCGATGGTGCTGCGGTTGTAGCGCGCTCCAACTTTCACCAGTGGCAGGACGCAACGCGGCGCGGCCGATTGCTCGATGCCGGTGGCGAAGCGCTTGGACGTGAGCTTGCGGTCTTCGGCATCAAGCAGCGTGCCGAAGATAACGATCTTGTCGGCGAACTGGCGGAAGAATTCCGTATCCCCCTTCTCGACGCAGGCGCGCAGATCCGCCAGCGAATAGGTCCGCACGTCGGCCGCGCCGCCATCGAAATTCAGCGTCAGCGTGCCGGTGCCGGGCACACGATAACCCGCCAGCGTCACGCTGCCGTCGGCGCCGATTATGGGCTCAGCTGCGAGCGCGCGCGATGCCAGTTCCAGCGCCATCGACGGGATTGGCTTGTCCTTGCCGGCTAGGGTCAGCGGCACGCGCCGGACCACGTCATCGGGATCTGAAAGGATATTGAGCGGACGGATGTTCTGCGGGCCGCGAACTGCGATGCGCTGTCCGTCCGAGGGCCGGTTGGCGCCATCGGTGCGCAGCGCTTCGCCGAGCACGACCTTGCCGGCGGCAGCACCGGCAGCCAGCGCACGCAGGAAAGGCCGGTCGAAGCCGCGCAGCTTTGCGCCGACCGCGTCGTCGCCGAACGGCAATTCCGATTGCTCGATCGAGTTGGCGAACACGATGTCGAAGCCCGCGACCCTGGCGCCGCCATCGAGCACGGCCGTCAGCACACGGCCGATCTCGGTGGTCCAGATCGGAGTCGGCGAACCCTTGAAGGGCGGCGTCTCATAGGTCTCTTCGTCGATTGCGATCACGGCAACCGGTGCGGATGCGGCGTCGCGGTGCGGGCCGAGCAATTGCCAGCGCAGGGCGGTGAGAGCATCGATCGACCAGCCATGGGCCACGCTGAACGGCGGCAGCACGGACAGGAATCCGCAAGCCACAGCGATGACAGGGATTGCGACGGCGTCCCGCCTGAAACTCATCCGCCGCCTGCCCTTGCCTTTATTGCAGTGTCACCAACCGGCCGATCACCGGACCGGCGCCGGGCGTGGCGTTGGGATCGACCACGAAGGCTGCGAATTTCGATTTTACCGTGATCGAATAGGCGCCGCCGGGCGTCAGCGAGACGTTGCTCTTGCTCAGATCGTAGAACCGGCCATGCGCCGGCCGCACGCCGGTGAGGTCGACTTCATAGCGCTCGCCCTTGACGTCGAGGCGCTCGACCACGAGCTTGCCGCGCTCGGAGGTCGAGACGATCGGCGACTGGCCGTGCAGCACCAGTGGCGGCGGCCCCTTCTTCAGATCGTCCTTCAGGCTGCGCACCACGGTGGCGGCGCTCTCGCCGAGCTCCTTGCCGATGCGCTGTGCCTGGGTCGGGTCGCAGGCAACCTTCTCGGTCTTGAAGTCGGCGAGATGCACCGCGCTCTGCTCGCTGCCGACGATGACCGTGCCGATGCCGGAAATGGTCTCGCGCCAGCACGACTTCATGTAGCCGAGCACGACCTTGCCGCCTGGGCCGAGCTTGATGACCTGGCCGGGCACGACATAGTCCATGAACTCAGCGCCGGTGACCTTGCCCTGCACGTCCTCGACCACCGCGACCGGCGGCTCGGCGCGGGTGATGCCAGTCAAAGCGAAGGAAAGGACGGCGGTTGCGGCAAACAGGCGTCTCATGGCAAACCTCGATGAAGCAATCGTAGCGCTGTAGATAGCGCGGCGTTCTCTCGTCCAACAGCTAGCGCTGCCTGCACGAGGATAGCGTGATCCATATCACACTAGTGGTCAGATCCTAACATTCGCATCCCTTTGCAGCTGGCGCGCTTGGCGAATGTTAGGATCAAAGGACCTCGAGCAATTCTAATATTCTGGTGCCGCTTTCGATTTGAAGTCCCTGATCGCATTTGCCGCAATCCGTGCAGGGACCTCAAATCGGCGGCACTAGCGGGGGTTTTGCCGGTTTCGGTTGTCGCATCCGGGACTGCCTGGTTCATTCCTTGCCGCGGAAGCGTGAATTCGGGAGGCGTTTGCCGCATCTTACGGCTTCTTTGTCCGGTAATCGCCGAAGGTGGTATCGCGCTGGTCGAGCTGCGCCTTCACGGTGCCGCCGTCGCGGCGGAAGGTCGACATATAGGCGCGGCTTGCCTCTGTCGTGAACGCCAGCGCCTGGATTTCGGTGCCTGCCCGAATCGCGGCGCGCGCCCCCATGATCTCCATGGCGCGATGCACCGAGCGCTTGTTGAGCTGCTGCAACTCGACCGGCACTTTCGCCGCGCGCTCGGCGAAATCGAGCGTGTGCTGCTCGAGTTCGGCAAGCGGAAACGAGCGCGTCGCAAAGCCCCATTCGGCGGCCTCGCGGCCGGTCATGGCGTCGCCGGTCAGCATCAGCTCCATGGCGCGGCGCATGCCGACCAGCCAAGGGTGATATTGCATGTCGGGCGGGCTCATCAGCCGCACCGGCGGATAACCGATCTGGGCGTCGTCGGCGACATAGATCACGTCGCAGGCGGTGGCGAGCTCGGTGCCGCCGGCAAGGCAATAGCCGTGCACCTGCGCAATCACGGGCTTGGCGAGATCCCAGATCGAGAACCAGCCCTCGACCACATGGCGCGACCACTGCCCCGGCCCCGCGGCCGAATGCCAGGGCTGGTCGACTGAATTGTTTGAAGAGAGATCATAGCCCGCCGAGAAGCAGGGACCGGCGCCGCGCAGGATGGTGATCGACACGTCGCCGTCGCGGTCGGCGGCTTCCAGCACCTCGAAGATTTCGTTGCGCAGGCGATTGTTCAGCGCGTTGCGCTTCTCGGGGCGATTCAGGGTGATGCGCCGCACCCGCGGCCGGGGATCGTCGACGAGAATATGCTGGTATGACATCGGTTCCTCCCTCGGGCGCGTGGCGCTTTAAGGCTTTTATTGGCGCATGATCTTATCGGAAAACCGCTTCACGCTTTTCCGGATCATGCGCCGTTCATGCCCGAGATTGACGGCGATGTCATGGGTGCAGGCGCTGCCCGGCGCGCCGGGCCACCTTTCAGGGCCGGCCGTGCTGACCGAACATGCGGCGCACCAGTTCGGTGGTGCTCCTGACACCGGCCTTGCGCAGGATGTTGGCGCGGTATCCTTCGACGGTACGTGAGCTCAGTCCGAGCGCTAGCGCGATTTCCTTGGCGCTCTCGCCGAGCGCGATCCTTTCCAGCACCTCCCATTCGCGGCCGCTGAGATGCATCTGGTCGCAGAGATCGGTGGGGATTCCGGTGCGGTCGCGCGATATTTCGCCCAGCGCAGCGTGGACCCGCGCGACGACATCGCGGCCGTCGAACGGCTTTGCGACGAAATCGAAGGCGCCCCGCCGCACGGCATCGACGGCAAGCGGAATGCTCGCCTCCGCCGAACTGGCGAACACCGGCGCGCGCCAGTGCTCCGCGCAGATGCGGTCCAGCAGCTCGAAGCGGCATTTGTCGCGAATGCCGACGTCGAGAAACACGCAGAGCGGGATACGGAGTTCTCGCACGGGCCAGCAGTCCCGCGCTGTCCGCAAAGCAGATCACCTCGTAGCCCGCCAGCGTCAGCGCGCCCGCCAGGGTCGCGCGCGCGGCCGCGTCGTCGTCGATCACGAAGATTTCGCCTCTGGAATCAGGATTAGCCTGCATTGCAACCCCCGAAACAGAGCCAACAAAAAGCCGGCGGCCGCCGACGGCAATCGGCGCGCGCCGGCAGTTGAAAACCCTGCCGATATCAGTGCTTTCGATGTGAGCCGGGCGTTATCGCAATCGCCGCGCCGGCAGTTCGAGGCCGTATCTATACGGGAACCAACTCGGGCATTTGACCGTAGGGGACAGTTATTTTACATTTCGGGACACCGGCGGAAACACGGCATGACCGACCTGATTCGCAGCGCCTGCCTGACGCACTACCCCGAGCTGGCGCGCTCGATCGGACTCGATCCGCTGGCGATGCTGCGCCAGGTGCGCCTGCCGCCCGGCTGCCTCGCGCATCAGAACATGCGCATCGCCGTGGCCAAAGTCCGCCGCCTGCTCGAGGTCTCTGCGATAGCGGCCGGTGTCGACGAGTTCGGGCTGCGCATGGCCGAACGGGGTGGCCTGTCCAATCTGGGACCCGTGGCGCTCATCATTCGCGACCAGCCCACGGTCGGCTCCGCGCTCGAATCGCTGTCGCGCTATATCCACATCCATCACGAAGGCATGCGGCTCGCGATCGAACCCGATGGCGACATCGTCATCATCGTTCTGTTCCTGCGCGGCGGACCGCCAAGGGTGCCGCGCCAATCGGTCGAGATGGCGCTCGGCACCGTCTACCGTGTCATCCAGTCGTTGTTCGGCGGCGAATGGCGGCCGCTGGAAGTTCATCTGATGAATCCGCCGCCGCGCAACCGCGCCTATTATCGAAAGTTCTTCAGGTGTGACGTCGCCTTCAATTCGGAGTTCGATGCGATCCTGCTGCCCGCGCGCGACCTGGACAGGAAGATACCGACGGCTCACCCGCTGATCGCGCGCTACGTCGAAAGCCGGGTCGACGAGTTCGACGCGCAACACAATGGGTGGGACGGCAAAATCGGCCAATTGATCCGCATGTTGCTTCCGGTAGGCGACTGCTCGATCGAGCGCGTGGCCGACCATCTGGGGTGCGACCGCCGCACCATCCATCGGCGTCTTGCGGATTGCGGAACGACGTTTTCGGACGTGCTCGACACGCAACGCGCCGATCTCGTCATGCACCTGGTCAAGGACCGCTCGCGTCCGCTCGCCGAGATTTCCGTGATGATCGGATTCTCCGCGCAGAGCGCCATGGCGCGCTGGTTCCGCGAACGCTTCGGCTGCAGCATCACCGAATGGCGCAACGATCCGCGCGAGCGGATGCGGATCGCGGCCGGCCGCTGGTGAGCGTCATCCGATGTCAGGCCGCGCGCACGGAATCCAGGAACTTGCCGACTTCGAGCTTGAGGCGATTGCTGTCGGTGGACAGCAATTGCGCCGCCGACAGCACCTGCGTCGAGGACGATCCGGTCTCGGTCGCGCCTTGCCGCACGTCGGCGATGTGCGAGCTGACCTGCGTGGTGCCCTCCGCGGCCTGCTGCACGTTGCGTGAAATCTCCTGCGTCGCGGCGCCCTGCTCTTCGACGGCTGCCGCGATGGTGGAAGCGACCTCGGAAAGCTTCTGGATCGTCCCGCTGATGTCCCGGATCGCGCCGACCGATTCCTGCGTCGCCGCCTGGATTCCCGTGACCTGCTGACCAATCTCGCCGGTCGCTTTCGAGGTCTGCTCGGCCAGCGCCTTGACCTCGGAGGCGACAACGGCGAAGCCGCGGCCGGCTTCGCCGGCGCGCGCGGCCTCGATGGTGGCGTTCAACGCCAGAAGATTGGTCTGACCGGCGATGGCATTGATCAGTTCGACGACGTCGCCGATCCGTGCCGCGGCCTTCGACAACTCGCTGACGCGATCGTTGGTCTGACGGGCCTGTTCGACCGCCTCATTGGCCATGCGGGCCGAAGCCTGAACCTGGCGGCTGATTTCGTTCACCGAAGACGACAACTCCTCGGTGGCGGAAGCCACCGATTGCACATTGGTGGACGCCTCTTCGGCCGCAGAGGCGACCATGGTGCTGAGTTCCTGCGAGCGCGCAGCGGTGGAGGTCAATGCCGTGGCCGAGGCCTCCAGTTCGGTCGATGCCGACGAGACGGTCTTGACGATCTCGCCGACGGCGCCTTCAAAGGCGTCCGCCATTCGCATCATGTCGGCCTTGCGCTGAGCTGCGGCGAGCCGATCCTGCGCCGCCTTCGCTTCCGCCTCCTCGCGCGCCTTGCGCTCGGCGTTGACCTTGAAGGTTTCGACGGCCTGCGCGATCTCCCCGATTTCGTCCTGTCGGCCGAGACCGGGCAGCACGATGGCAAAGTTGCCGTTGGCAAGCTCGATCATGGCCGATGTCATCGCCTTTAGCGGTTTGGAGACCGACCGCCCGATGACCAAGCCGGCGCCGAGCACGAGCGAAGCGATCAGGAGCATGGCGATTTCCATTTGCCATTGGATCCGATCGCGCTCGATTGCATTTTGCCGCTCGGCCTCCGCGCGGATGTCGCTGACCGATTTAGAAACGGCATCGATCACCGGCTCGACCGCGGAGAAAGAGTCCGAGGTCGCCTTCAGTTCGGTCGCGAGATTGAGGGCGGTGTCCATCCACGCCTGAAAATCGCGCTGATAGTCCGCCAGCAGCCTGTTGAGCTCGGCTTTTGCGGCCGTGGGAATATCGGCGCCCTCGGCACCCGCCGTGAACTCGGCGGCGCGTTTCTTCATCTCGGCGCCATATTTTGCATCGCGCCGGAGCATGAAGTCCTTCTCATGCCGGCGCATCATCAACATGGTCGCCAGTAGCGCCGGCCCATGCAATTGATCGACCTTCGCTTCGATCGCGTGGACTGAGCCGCGCAGCCGGCCTTCCAGCCCTGCTTCCTCGTTGAGCCCGAGCTTCTGCTTCAGCGCGACGACCGCCTCGAAATGTTCCTGATATTGTCCCAGCGAGGCACGCATGGCGTCGATCCGCGCAGCCAGATCGGCCTTTCCGATGGCGGCAACCCGCTCATGCAGCGCAGCGATATCCGTGGAGACGGCCTTGCCGATCTCAACCTGTCTGTCGGCTTTCTTCGGATCATTGCGAAGCAGGAAGTCCTTCTCGGCACGGCGGCTTTCCAGCAGTTCGACCTCGACCTTGCCGTTCAGTTCCGAAATCGCCCGCGCCCTGTCGGCGGCCAGGCGATAGGCCGCGACGGCATTCTCGCCGTAGAAGTGAATGCCGCCGACGAAGATGACGCCGAGCAGACCGACCACGCCGATGGCGAGGATCTTTTGAGTCAAGCGAAGTGAGAGGCCGCGCATCGTCATCTCCGGGCCGAAAAGTGAGACAGTATGCGCGGATTGTTAGGCCGGTTGCCGGCAACGTTCGGTTAAATTCGAACTCCGTAGGAATACGTGAAAAAGAAACAGCGCGGCGATGGACTCGCCGCGCTGTCAATGACGTACAGGCTGAGCCGATGCGGCTCAGTAGATCTCGAACAGGCCGGCGCCGCCCTGGCCGCCGCCGATGCACATGGTCACCACGCCCCACTTGGCCTTGCGGCGATGGCCTTCCTGCAGGATGTGGCCGGTGAGCCGCGCGCCGGTCATGCCGAAGGGATGGCCGATCGCGATCGAGCCGCCATTGACGTTGTATTTCTCCGGATCGATGCCGAGCCGGTCGCGCGAATACAGGCACTGGCTGGCAAAGGCCTCGTTGAGCTCCCAGATGTCGATGTCGTCGATCTTGAGCCCATGGCGCTTGAGCAGCTTCGGCACGGCGAACACCGGTCCGATGCCCATCTCGTCGGGCTCGCAGCCGGCGGTCGCCCAGGCGACGAAACGGCCCATCGGCGTGAGGCCGCGCTTCTCGGCGTCCTTGGCTTCCATCAGCACGACCGCGGCGGCGCCGTCGGAGAGCTGGCTGGCGTTGCCGGCGGTGATGTACTTGCCGGGACCCTTGACCGGCTCGAGCTTGGCAAGGCCTTCCATGGTCGTGTCGGGGCGGTTGCACTCGTCGCGGGTCACGACGTAGTCGACAATGCTCTCGGCCTTGGTCGCCTTGTCGACTACTTTCATTTTGGTCTTCATCGGGACGATCTCGTCCTTGAACTTGTTGGCCTGCTGGGCCGCGGCCATGCGGCGCTGCGACTCCAGCGAATACTCGTCCTGATACTCACGGCTGACCTTGTAGCGCTCGGCAACGATGTCGGCGGTGTCGATCATCGCCATGTAGATGTCGGGCGCGTATTTAAGGAGCTCGGGGTCCTGGGCTTCCTTTGGAATGCCGCCGACCGGCGCGGAAATGCTCTCGACGCCGCCGGCCACGATGCACTCGGCGCCGTCGGCGCGGATCGAGTTGGCGGCCATCGCAATGGTCTGCAGGCCCGACGAGCAGAAGCGGTTGACGGAGACGCCGGCCGTGGTCTTCGGCATGCCGGCGAGCAGCGCCGCCTCGCGGCCGATGTTGCGGGCGCCGTGGGCGCAGTTGCCGAGATAGCAATCCTCGACATAGTCCTTGTCGACGCCGGAGCGCTCGACCGCATGCTTGATGGCATGCGCCGCGATGGTCATAGGCGCGGTGATGTTGAATCCGCCACGGCCGGATTTTGCCAGCCCGGTGCGCGCATAGGAAACGATTACAGCCTCACGCATTTCTGCCTCCCTGTTGAGAGCCGCTTTTGGTTCGTGAAACCGTTACAGCACAGATATTTCGCCGAAAGCAACAGAAACGGGGCCTGCATCGGTCCTAATTTTCCGTCTCCTAAAATACCAGCGTCTTGCGAAATTGTTGCGAGCTGCAGCAGCCGTGGCAGTGCGCCCTCCCCCTATACTCGGGGAGGCTTGGGGTGGAGTCCGATTTTTCGGAGCTTTGCGCACCGACCGCGCGATTTACCGGGTTCGTCAGCTCAGCAAGGCACGGGTCTTCTTTGCGGCATCATAGATTTCGATCTGAAGCATAGGATAAGCCGATTTCAGCTTTCGACCCGATGCCTCCGCGGCATCGACCGTGTCAAATTCCGTCTTGAAATGACCGTCGACGACAATCGCGAACCCTTCGGCAGGCGGCCGGTCGGCTCGTGTTATTTTCTTCGGCTCCGGCTCTTCAAGTGAGAGAACAGGTTTTTTCATTTTTTTGATCCTTCCAGGATGCCGCGTCGGTTACCCAGGTTCAACTCACCCTGTGAAACGCCGGCGGCAAGGTCTCGCGCACGAGTCCACGCAGATCCAGAACTTCGCCGCTTTCGGTGATGTCCGAGAACAGGACCTCGACAAACGGATGCTGGCGGTTGGACGCGGCGCCTCGCTGATATTTCGCGCTTACAATCCGCTCGATCGCCGCGAGGTTCAGTTTGCCAAGCGCATTGTATTGACCGCGGAACAGGCTTTGGCGTGCTCCGCGGTGCTCGATGGAGGCGGTCCAGACGTCCATTACCTTGCGGCCTATGAACGCCTCGATCGGTTCGGAGCCATCCCGAGCCAATAGTCGCAGCCCGTCCATGCTGTGCGGTCCGTCATCGACGCTGAATTGTGTAAGCGACATTGGGAGTGCTCTCCTGTCGTCGGCGCTTGTTCGCAGCGCAATCTTTCGCAAAGGCTTCGATTGTCGCACCGGCGCATTCCGAAAATCGAAGGCGGCGTTTACCAGCGCACGATCACCGCGCCGGCAACGATCAGACCCAGGAAGAGCGGCACCAATATCGGAGGTACCAGCCACTCGCGAAGGTCGAATTTCTGGATGCCGGACATCACGACCGCCCCGTTTTGTGGCGAGAGCTCAAGAACTCTCCGTCACCGATTGCGGCCACATACAGACGGTGTTGAGCGCAGCAGAGGCTCTTTCCGTCACAATGTCGAGGGAAATCTCGAAGAAATCGTCGACATGCCTGAAGTTTGCGTCGACGCCGCTCGAGAAAGCGGTAGGTCACCTCTCATGACAGGTCCGAGCGGGAAATATCGACTGTGAACGTTGATATCGGGTGGTGGAGCATCCATATGTGCCATGAGTATAAAATCGGCTCTTCGCATAAGGCGTGTCCCGGAACGCGACGCCTTAGATGCCCAAATCCCATGAGTGAATCGACCGAACGTCACGTCGCTTCGACGTGCGCACGTTCGGGTCAGGAAACATATGCCCATCGAACGAGCTTCCGTGCGGGTCATTCACAAACCGTGGGGAGCGAGCGATCTCCAGCCATGGAGCGACATCGATGGCAGCGGCGATGCCGTGGGGGAGCTGTGGTTCGAACGGGCCGACAACAATGCTCCGATCCCTGCCTTGCTGCTCAAGCTGCTGTTCACCAGCGAGCCATTGTCGATCCAGGTCCATCCGGACGACACTTACGCACGCGCGATGGGAATGCCGAACGGCAAGAGCGAGGCCTGGTACATCGTCTCGGCAGAACCGGGCGCGCAGATCGGCGTCGGGTTAAAGCGCCGGATAACGCCGCAAGAATTACGGACGTCGATCAGGGACGGTTCGATCGTCGAGCTGGTCCAATGGCGTCCGGTCGCGAAGGGCGACGTCATCTACATCCCGGCTGGTACCATCCACGCCATCGGCGCGGGCATCGTGCTTGCCGAAATTCAGCAGCGCAGCGACACGACATTCCGATTGTTCGATTACGGCAGGCAGCGCGAGTTGCACGAAGACAACGGCGTCGCAGTTGCCAATGCGTGGCCACTTCGACCTTCACCCGATCCGACCCGCCTTTCGGATGAACGGACGCTGCTTGTCGCCAGCCGGCATTTCGTTCTGGAGCGCCTTGACCTGCCGGAGGGTTCAAGCTGGGCGCTGCTGGCTGAACCGGAGACATGGATCCTCGTTCTCGACGGCCATGCGGCGATCGGATTGGCCGCGGTATCTGCCGGGCAAACGATATTCGTTGCCGGAGGTCGCAGCAGCATCGAAGTCGGCGCCAACGGGATGACTGCCCTGGTCGCTTACCCGGCAACTGCCCCGGTCAGTTCCCTGTTACATCGGCTCGGTAAACCTTCGAGTGATCCTGTTCCGCAAACCGCTATTGTTGCATCGCAATTGGCAGACGGGTCCGAGGCCCGGACGTGACGCCGCTGCGCAGGATCGCACTGATCGGCAACTCGCTGCCGCGCCGCTGTGGAATCGCGACGTTCACAACCGACCTGCAAAGCGCAATTTCAAATTCACGACAACGCCTGCAGAGCTCTATCGTGGCCATGACCGACCGCGATCAGACCTATGACTATCCCGTTTCGGTCGCCCTTCAGATCAAGGACGACCGCATCGAAGAGTATGTGCGCGCCGCAGCATTTCTGAACGCCGGCCGGTTCGACGTCGTCTGTCTGCAGCACGAGTTCGGAATTTTCGGCGGCGAAGCCGGCGCCCACATCATCGAGCTGCTGTCTCGCCTCACCATGCCGATCGTGACGACGCTGCATACGGTGCTGGCCAAGCCAACCGTGGCCCAACGCGCGGTGACGGACCGCATCGTCGAGCTGTCTTCAAGGATCATCGTGATGGCGGAGAAGGGACGCGAGCTGCTGCGCGGCGTTTATCGCGTGCCGGACGAAAAAATCGAAGTCATCGCCCACGGCATACCCGACTTTCCGTTTGTTGAGCCCGACGCAGCGAAGGCCAGGCTGGGTTTCGGCGACCGCTCGGTCATTCTCACGTTCGGCCTGCTGTCGCCCAGCAAGGGCATCGAGGTCATGATCGACGCCATGCCCTCGATCCTGCAGCGACGCCCGGACGCGGTCTACGTGGTACTCGGTGCGACCCATCCCAATCTGGTCCGGGACCAGGGTGAGGCATACCGCCAGAGCCTGATGACACGCGTGCAGGAACTTGGCGTCGAAGACAACGTCGTGTTTCTCGACCAGTTCGTTGACCAGGCCACGTTGCTCGAATTCATTTCGATGAGCGACGTCTATGTCACGCCCTATCTCAACGAAGCACAGATGACGTCCGGTACGCTGGCCTACAGCTTCGGCCTCGGGAAGCCGGTCGTCTCGACGCCGTATTGGCACGCCAGCGAATTGCTTGCCGACGGCCGCGGCGTTCTGGTTCCTTTTGGCGATGCCGGGGCGATCGGCGCCGCGATCGCGGACTTGCTTACCGACGCCCCTCGCCGGCAGGCGATGCGTGAGCGGGCTTACGCGACCAGCCGATCGATGACGTGGGATCGGACCGCCGAACACTACATGACCGTTTTCGAGAGCGCGCGGCAAGGACACTGGCTCAAGGTGATCAAACGCAGCAGGCCGGATCAGGTCGCGCCCAAAGTCGCCGCGGCCCCAGCGATGCAAACGGGTCATTTTCTGTCGATGTGCGACGATACCGGCTTGTTCCAGCACGCCGTGCATTCGGTGCCGGATCGCTCGCATGGCTATTGCGTCGATGACAATGCCCGCGCGCTGTTGCTGGCCTGCGCCCTCAATGAACCGGGCGAGCAGCCGCTTGCGGAGGTGTTGACGGCGCGCTTTGCCGCTTTTGTGCAGCATGCCTGGAATCCCGACACCGGACGATTTCGCAACTTCATGGGCTTCAACCGGACCTGGCTTGAAGATCAGGGCTCCGAGGACAGTCATGGACGGACCCTATGGGCGTTGGGTGAGTGCGCGCGCAAAGATGCCAGCCAGCCCCGGCGTCGATGGGCAGCCGGCCTTTTCGCTCAGGCGCTGCCGGCCGCAAAGGCCTTTCGTTCGCCCCGCGCCGCGGCTTTCACTCTGCTGGGTCTGAATGCTTATTGCGCCGTTGTTCTCGACGATCGCCACGCCGGGGAAATCCGCCGCATCCTCGCCGACGGGCTGATGTCCGGCCTGGAACAGGTGGAGACGCCGGACTGGCAGTGGTTCGAGGAAGGCCTCGCCTACGACAATGCGCGCCTGCCGCAGGCCTTGATCGTCACGGGCATGGCGACGCGAGCGCCCGGCTATGTCGAAGCCGGGCTAAGATCCCTGCGTTGGTTGATGACACTGCAAATGACATCGACGGGTCATTTCTGCCCCGTGGGCACGGCCGGTTTCGGCGAACTTCGAACGCCTCCTCGCGCGTTCGACCAGCAGCCGGTCGAAGCGACGGCGACAATTGCCGCCTGTCTCAGCGCGTGGCGCGCGGACGACGATGCCGAATGGAAAACCATGGCAACCAAGGTTTTTTCCTGGTTTCTCGGCAACAACGACCTGTCGGTTGCGCTCGTCGATCCCGAGACCGGCGCCTGCCGCGATGGATTGCATCCAGACCGCGCCAATGAAAATCGCGGGGGCGAGTCGGCGGTGTGCTATCTTCTGGGGCTGGCTGAGATTCGGCAGTTGGCCCGCGTTAGTATCAGTCCGACAAACCCCGTGGCACTTCGCGCCGTCGGCGCCTGATCTAACGCTCAACTCCGGCCCTCCGAGGACACGTTGTCGCAAGCCACTTTTCTCAATCGGCAGGCGCTCTATCTGCGTCCCGACCCCGCGCGAGTTATCGTGCGCCCGTTCAAGCCGGCAACGGAGCCGCGCGATCTCAACCCGACCGACAAGACGCGCGCCAACCATATCGTCGAGCGCGTTCTGGATCTCGATTCGGAAGCCGCGGCCAGCCAGCTGGCGGACGTGCTGGAGAACTTCAAAGGTCGTCACCGCAACCTGCTGGAAACGTTCGAGGTCCGCGCCGACGAAATGGAGCAGGCGCTCGCGACGCACTGCAGCTTTTCGGAGGTCCAGCGCCAGCTCATCGGCGCCTATTTCCTGAACGAGTATTCGTTCGAGGCGTCGGCATTGTTCAATCCCAGCATCGTGCCGCATCCCGATCAGTCGGGAATTCTGGCCGGCAGCCTGCGCTTCATTCTCAGCTTGCGTGCCGTCGGCGAGGGACACGTATCGTCGCTGACCTTTCGCGCCGGCACCATCGCGGCCGATGGCAGCATTGCGGTCGATCCCACGGCCCGGCTCGCTTCAAGTCCGCGCATCGGGTATTTGATACCGGGACCCATCGGCGATGAAGTTGAAGTGGTCTTCGAGGCGGACCAAGACATCAGCGAACGGGTCATCTTTCCGATAACGGCCTCGCAGTCGCACGGCATCGAGGACGCCCGCTTCGTCGAATTTATCGACGGCGGCCGCAAGACCTACTACGCAACCTATACCGCCTACAACGGCACGGGGATCCGATCGGAATTGATCGAGACCCGCGATTTCCTGTCGTTTCGGATGTCGCCCATGCAGGGTGCTGCCGCGCGCAACAAGGGCATGGCGCTGTTTCCGCGCAGGCTCGACGACAAGTACGCCATGATCGCGCGACAGGATAACGAGAATCTCTATCTGGTCTATTCAGGCGACCTGCACAGATGGGAAGGCGGTCAGGCGATCCTGAAGCCGCAATTTCCCTGGGAATTCGTCCAGATCGGCAACTGCGGATCGCCGATCGAACTGGACGAAGGCTGGCTGCTGCTCACGCACGGCGTCGGCCCGGTGCGAAAATATTCGATCGGCGCCGCACTGCTCGACAAGCGCGACCCGTCCAAGGTACTGGCGCGATCCCGCGAACCGCTGTTGCGGCCCGAGCCGTCCGAGCGCGAGGGATACGTTCCCAACGTGGTCTATACCTGCGGAGCCATGCGGCACAATGACCAGATCATCCTGCCATACGCCGTATCGGACACCTTCTCCAACTTTGCGACCATCAAGATATCAGCGCTGCTGCAAGCGATGGCATGAAACGGACGTCGCTTCTAGCGACGTGTCTGTCCAAAGGAGTGTCCCATGGCCCGCGAAACCATCTACTTCGTTCAGGCATTCAATGCCGGCCGGGGAGGAAACCTGAAAGGCGACGCTCCGATCGCCTGCAAGACGCAGACCAGCGCGCTTCGAACAGCGGAGAGACTGGCACCGAACAAGCTCGGCGTCGTTGCCTTCTCCTCCACCGGCGATCCGGAAATGGGTGACTATGACGACGAGCCGACGGTCATCTTCCGTCAAGGCCAGGTTCCTTCCGGCTTCGACTGAGACCATTTGACCCTCGCAGCGGCTACATGAGCCAGGGTGCCGAAATGAATGAACAACTCGAAACATTGAAAAAAGCTCGTGAGCGCATGATCGAAGACAGGGACGCGCATGCGAAGGTACTCGCCGCTCCCTTTGACCGGGACAAGGCCGAGCGAGCACGCAGCAAGTTCACCGAGATTCAGGCGCTAATCGACGCCTTGGACCGCGCCATAACGGGAGAGGGTGCGATCTCACCAAAAGATTGAGCGCAGGAATTGGGTGACTGCGCTTTGCTCGTCCTCCCCTCCGACGAGGGAAGAAAGACAGTGCCCCAGGAGCGTCGCCTCAGAACACCAGCGCCTTGGCCTGCTTGACCTGCGGCAGCGCCTGCACCTTGGCGATCACCTCCGGCGATACCGCGCCGTCGATCTCGACCAGTGCGATGGCGTCGCCGCCCTGCTTGACCCGGCCGAGATGGAACGTCGCGATATTGATTTTGGCATCGCCCAGTAGGCCCGCGAAGCTACCGATGAAACCCGGCTTGTCCTCGTTGGTCACGTAGATCATCGACTTGCCGAATTCGGCGTCGACGCGGATGCCCTTGATGTCGACCAGCCGCGGCTTGCCGTCGGCATACACCGTGCCGGACACCGAACGCTCCTGCCGCTCGGTGGTGACGGTCACCGTAATCAGGCTTTCATAGTCGCTCTGCGCGGCGCGGACGACCTCGTCGACGATCATGCCGCGCTCCTTGGCGACCACCGGCGCGGAGACGACATTGACGTCGCCGAGCATCGGCCGCAACAGGCCCGACAGCACCGCCGAGGTCAACGCCTTGATCTTCATCTCGGCGACGTGGCCCTCATAGGTGATCTGCACCTTGAGGATGCCGGTCTCGGTGAGCTGGCCCGCGAACGAGCCGAGCTTCTCGCCGAGCTCGATGAACGGACGCAGCTTCGGCGCTTCTTCCGCGGTGATCGAGGGGAAGTTGACGGCGTTGGAGATCGCGCCCGAGAGCAGATAGTCCGACATCTGCTCGGCGACCTGCAGCGCCACGTTCTCCTGCGCTTCGGTGGTGGCCGCTCCGAGATGCGGGGTGCAGATCACGTTGGGATGGCCGAACAGCACGTTCGAGGTGGCCGGCTCCTCGGTGAAGACGTCGAAGGCCGCGCCCGCGACATGCCTGGAATTGAGCGCATCGACCAGCGCCTGCTCGTCGACCAGGCCGCCGCGCGCGCAATTGATGATGCGCACGCCCTTCTTCATTTTTGCGATCGCCGCGGCATCGATGATGTTCCTGGTTTTCTCGGTCAGCGGCGTATGCAGGGTGATGAAGTCGGCGCGCTTGAGCAGTTCGTCGAGATCTACTTTCTCCACGCCGATGTCCTTGGCCCGCTCCGGCGACAGGAACGGATCGAATGCGATCACGCGCATGCGCAGGCCGAGCGCCCGGTCAGCGACGATCGAGCCGATATTGCCGCAGCCGATCACGCCGAGCACCTTGCCGGTGATCTCGACGCCCATGAAGCGGTTCTTTTCCCATTTGCCGGCCTGGGTCGAGGCGTCGGCCTGCGGGATTTCGCGCGCCAGCGCCAGCATCAGGGTGATAGCGTGCTCGGCGGTCGTGATCGAATTGCCGAACGGCGTGTTCATCACGATGATTCCCTTGGCCGTGGCCGCGGGGATCTCGACATTGTCGACGCCGATGCCGGCGCGGCCGATCACCTTCAGCCTGGTGGCCTTCTCGATGATCTTGGCGGTCGCCTTGGTCGCCGAGCGGATCGCGAGCCCGTCGTAATTGCCGATGATCTCGGCAAGCTTGTCCTTGTCCTTGCCGAGATTGGGCTGGAAGTCGACCTCGACGCCGCGATCCTTGAAGATTTGCACGGCGGCGGGCGACAGCGCGTCGGAAATGAGAACCTTGGGTTTTTTGGACATGACGGTCTGGCCTCGAAATTAATTGAGGATGCCGCTCTTGGCGGCGACGACGGGAATCCCGGCACGAAGGTTGATCGAGATCGGACTGTGATCGAGCGGCATCGCGTCCAACTCGCGGTCGAGCAACTGACCGCCCGCGAGCGCACGGCCGATCGCGGCCTGCACGTCCTGCCAGCTGCCCATATTGTCGACGCCGAGCATCCAGCTCGGCTCGCTCTGATTGGCGCGCATCGCCTGCATCAACCAGGCGCCGCGGACGGATTTGAGCGCACCGAGCTCGCGCCCGAGCGCCGCAATCAGCTTTTTTGGGATGTCATCGGGATGCGACAGCAGCACCTGCTCCGCCTTCTGCATCACCTCAGTCGCCGCACCATCGTCGAAATGGCCGGACAGCAGCCGTTTCACCTCGTCCGGCGTGAACTCCTTGCCGTAGTCCGAGGCGGGGTTGAGCACGAACAACGCGCTGCTGTATCGGATGAACAGGTCGCGCGTTTTGTCGGGCACCACGATATACTCGCCCTTGAACCAGGTGCGCGCCCGCAACGGCGAGGTGAAGAACGGCAACAGCTTGACCTCACCGCGCGAGGCGCTGGGCAGCGCCAGTTTGGTGCCCT
Source organism: uncultured Alphaproteobacteria bacterium (assembly GCA_963821965.1). GTDB lineage: Bacteria > Pseudomonadota > Alphaproteobacteria > Rhizobiales > Xanthobacteraceae > Bradyrhizobium. The sequence goes on along the minus strand of CAWGFY010000009.1, from coordinate 232,461 downwards.
CCGGAACCTTGACGCTGCCGTCGGCTTGCTGCTCGACCGGACCGTCCGGCACCAGCACCAGGAAAATTTGCGCATCCATCAGCGCGCGGGTGAAGGCTGCCCGTGCAAGCGGGTCCGAGGCAGCGCGCACCAACAGGCGCTCGATTTCGTTTTCAGGTTCGAACATTGGAGATGGCCCTGGTTTCCCGCGCGGAAAATTCCGCGCGGAGTCAACTCGCACTGCCTTTCACGCTGCCTTGGGCAAGGCAGCCTTGGTCTCGGCGAAGGCCCAGTCGATCCACCGCGTCAGCAACTCGACGTCCCTGGCCTCCACGGTCGCGCCGCACCAGATGCGCAGGCCTGCCGGCGCATCGCGATAATGCGCGAAGTCGAAACCGGCATTTTCCTTCTCGACCAGCGCAACCAGCTTCTTGGCGAAGTCGGATTGCGCGTCCGCCGACAGCGAGGTGATGGCGGGATCGGTGACCTTCAGGCACACCGAGGTGTTGGACAGCGTCGCGGGATCCTTTGCGAGGAAATCGATCCACGGCGTGCGCGCCTTCCAGTCGGCCAGCACTTTGGTGTTGGCGTCGGCGCGCGCCATCAGCGCCTTCAGGCCGCCGATCGACTTGCCCCAGGCCAAAGCGTCCAGATAGTCCTCGACGCAGAGCATCGACGGCGTGTTGATGGTCTCGCCTTCGAAAATGCCGGCATTGAGCTTGCCGCCCTTGGTCATGCGGAAAATCTTCGGCAGCGGCCAGGCCGGCTTGTAGGTCTCGAGCCGTTCGACGGCGCGGGGCGACAGCACCAGCATGCCATGCGCGGCCTCGCCGCCCAGCGCCTTCTGCCAGGAGAAGGTGACGACGTCGAGCTTGTTCCAGTCGAGCGGCTGCGCGAATGCGGCCGAGGTCGCGTCGCAAATGGTCAGACCCTTGCGGTCGGCCTTGATCCAGTCGGCATTGGGCACGCGCACGCCTGATGTCGTGCCGTTCCAGGTGAAGATGATGTCGGTGTCGCAATCGGCCTTGGAGAGATCGGGAAGATCGCCATAGCCGGCGTGAAGCTGGGTGACGTCCTTCAGCTTCAGTTCCTTGAGGATGTCAGAGACCCAGCCCTCGCCGAAGGATTCCCAGGCGATGGTGGTGACCGGGCGCGCGCCGAGCAGTGACCACAGCGCCATCTCGACCGCGCCGGTGTCGGACGCCGGCACGATGCCGATCTTGTAATTGGCGGGCACTTCCAGCACCTCGCGCGTCAACTCGATCGCCTGCTTCAGCTTGGCCTTGCCGAGCTTGGCGCGATGCGAGCGGCCGAGCGCTGCGTCCTTGAGATTTTGGGGATTCCAGCCGGGGCGCTTGGCGCATGGGCCGGACGAAAAATGCGGCACGGTCGGCCGCTGAGCGGGCTTCGCTGCAGTCATGATCTACCCTTCCAGATAGCAAGCCTCCCGTTGGGGGGAGGTGTCCCGCCGCTGCCAATATGGGAATCGCCCGTTTCCGTCAAGGAACTTCGCCGAACTCACAGGCCGTTGAACGACCACGAGCAGGTTCTTTCGCAATTCGTCGCGCGCGAGGAATAAACTTGCGCGAGTGGTCCGATTCCAACATTCGCACCCCATTGCAGCCGGCACTTTTGCGAATGTTGGAATCAAAGGACCATTAGAAAATATTGATTCTAGTGGAGCTTTGGATTTGACGTTCGCTTACGGGTGCTCGGCAGGTGGGTTAGCGAACGTCAAATCCGCTCCACTAGGCTACTCGGGCGACGCCCCGACCGGTGAGCCACCCGGTGGACGGTGGAGATACGTGATCGACGCATAGGCGCCGATCCAGGAGCCGATCGCGGCAAAGGCCACATAAACCCAATTGTCGGTATAGCTGATCACCGCAAAGGAGGAGAGCAGATACCACACGCTGCTCCAGGTCGCCGCCGGCACGCGTTTGCGCGCCACCACCGCCGACGTGAACATGACATAGACGGCGTCGGTCGCGGCGGTCGCGAGCACCACCGCGATCGCGGTCAATGGATTGATGGCGGACATCGTTTGCTTCTCCCTACCCCGGAAGTTCCATTCATAACATGTGTCGGAAGGTGTCGCCGCGACAGAGTTTGCGTGGGGCGCTGGAACGCTTGTCCATCGCATTCGTTCGTGTCGATACGCAACCGCTCCGTCCGGAACAACCGGTCGCAACTCAAAGGAGCAGCTCATGAGATTGAACGCGACACAAGTGAAGCAGACGCTGAGCCAGATCGATGCGCAGGTCCTGCCCGACTCTCATCCGGTGGCCGCGCAGTTGAGCGATATGTTCGGCGACCACACCTTCTTTCTCGACCAGAGCGGGCTCAAGGTGCTCGAGCCGACCGATGTGGCGACCGCCGTCGCGACGGAAATCCCGGCCGGCGAGGTCGTGAGCCTTGCCGATTGGTCGGATCCAACCCTGACCAGCCTGATGCCGCATGCGCCCGAGATGACCGGCACGATCATCCAGTTTGGCCAGGTCAAACACTGATTATTTGGCGCATGATCTTTTCGGAAAACCGCCCCACACTTTTCCGGATCATGCGCTAGAACCGGATCGTCATGCCGAGATGGCTGCGGGCAAATCCCAGCCGCTCGTAGAAGCGCCGCGCATCGACGCGGGTGTGATGAGTGAGCAGCTCGACCAGCTTGCGGCCATTGCTGCGCGCCTCGGCGACCGCCCATTGTACCAGCTGCTCGCCGATGCCGCGGCTGCGGCAGTCGGAGGCCCCGCGCACGTCCTCGATCAGGCCGCGGGAGGCGCCTTGCGAGCTCAGGCCCGGCAACATGCAAACCTGGAGCGAGCCGACGACCCGGCCGCCCTGTTCGGCGACGACGAGCCTGACCAGCGGATCGCGATCGACCCGCGCGAAGGTGGCATAAGTAGGACGCCGGCAATGGATCCTCGAGCCGCTCCCGCGCGCGGCCGAGATGATCGTCGGCCAGCATCGCAACGATTGCCGGGACGTCATCGCGGCGCGTGCGGCGGATGGTGATGGAAGGCGTCGCAGTCAAAAGGAACCCCTCGTCAATGTGCCGGAGGCAGCCCGAGCGCGGTCTCGCCTTCCTTGATCCAGCGCCGGATCGAAGGGTAACGCGCCAGATCGAAGCCGCCTTCATGCGCGAGCCGGGTATAGGCGAGCAAGGCGACATCGGCGAGCGAGAGGGATTCGCCGACCAGGAAATGCGAGCCGGCAAGATGCTGCTCCATCCGGTCAAGCGCCGCATAGCCGCGCTGCACCCTGTCGGGGTCGAGCTCCGAAGCTGCCTTGCCAAGATAGCGCATGTGGAAGCGGCACACCGCGATATAGGGCTCGTGGCTGTACTGCTCCCAGAACAGCCATTCGTCCATCTTTGCCGCGGCAAAGGCGTCCGCGGGGATCAGCGTGCTGCCGCGCGCCAGATAACGGATAATGGCGTTGGATTGCGCCAGCGTGCGGCCGTCGTCGAGCTCGACCACCGGCACCTGCCCTGCACTGTTGAGCGCCAGGAATTGCGGGGTGCGCGTCTCGGCCTTCACGACGTCGACGGCGATCCACGCATAGGGCAGCGCGAGACGGTCACAGACCCACTTCACCTTGAGGCAATTGCCGGAAATGCTGTCGCCGTAGATCTTCATGGCGCCAGAGCAGCAGGCGCGACCGCGCCTGTCAACGGCACGGCATGCCGCGATGCTTCAAGTCAGGTCAGAACTTGTAGCCGAGGCCGAGACGGAAGGTGTTGGCGCTGGTGTCGATCACCGTAGTATACTGGGTGAACTCCCATTCTGCGCGCAGGAACAGGCAGGAGTACAACATCATATCGACGCCGGCGCCGGCACTCCAACCGTGGATGAGGCGCGCGTTCTGATTATCGGAGGCGCTCAGGAAGAACGGGAACTGCGCGCCGGTCGTGGGATCGACCTGAACGCCAAAAATATTCGCAGTCCGTATAATGTCGGCCTGGCCGAACGCAAAGCCGCCAAAGAGATAAGGCAGGAACACGCCCCAGGCATAACCCGCGCGCGCACGGAACGAGGCCATGTCGTGCACGTTGACCGCAGCGATCGACTGATACGTGACGAAGTCCTGCGCGCCGCTACTGTCGAAGAAGCTTCGGCTCATGCTGTCGATTTGCGAACCGCCAAACTTGCCGTGCATGTAGTTGAGTTCGACGCCGACGACGACATCGTCCCACTGACTGTTGTAGCCGACAAACGCGCCCCAGCCGTTGCCGTGAACGGACGCCGGGCTGCCAACCGGCCAGCTCGAAACGCCGCCGCTGTTGTCGAGTGCGGTAACGGCCAGGAGCTTCGCCGCGACGCTCTGCGTCGCGCCGGTAAAATCCATGTCGGTCGTGCCAAAGCCGCCCTGCCCGCCGGCGTAGAAGCCCTGCCAGTTGACGCGGGTCGACAAAAGGCCCACGGGCCCGCGCAGGAACGGGAGATCGGACAGGTCGGCCGCGCGCGAGCCCGACATCGCCGCCACGCACATCACCGCCGCCAGCAAGAACCTACGCATCGCAACGCTCCAAATGGGACTTCAAACGCGTCACGATCATCGCTCGTTAACCTTAATCAATCGTTGTCGGGAGGCTTCCATCGGCGGCAAAAACGCAAAACAAAACGGCGCGGTGTTAACCGCGCCGTTCCGAAAGCTTAACAAGTGCGCTCGATCAGCCCTTGCGAATGAGCGGCATGACCGGCTGCGGCGTGTCGAAGTTCCAGCGAACGCCGAGCTTCAGGTCGTTCGAGGTGATGTCCTTCATGGTCCAGGGGAACTGCGGAGTCGCGGTGCCGGCGAAGTTGGAGTTGGCACCGGTGACGGCATCGCCGAGGTTCATGTAGCTGTAGGCCAGTTCGACCGTGACGTTCGGGGTGACCTTGTAGGCGAGACCGGCATGGAGCGCCCAGGCGAAATTCCATTTGCCGTTGTCGGCCGCGTACACGACGCTCGGCGGACGGGCGACGCCGAAGGTGCTGCCGATACCGTCATCGCGGAAGCTGGAGATCTGGTTGAAGGAGGTGCCGATGCCGGCGCCGATGAACGGCGTCACGCACCACCAGGTGCCGAGGTCGACATAGCCGTTGGCCATGAACACCAGCTCGGACTTGGAGGCGGAGTAGTTGTCGACCAGCGCCGAGCCGGCGAAGGCCGTGGTGAATTGCGAGCCGTGGAAGTTCGACCTGCCGCGCCACTGCGCGGTCACGTCGCCGCGGAACCAGTTGTTGACCTGGTAACCGACGCCGACATCCCACAGCATCGAGGCGTCGAAGCCCATGCCGACCGAGGTGAACAGCGCGGCATTCGGATCGGGATTGTCGAGCGACTTCATCCGCTGATTGGTCATGCCGATGTCGCCGCGCAGATACCAGCCGCCGAAATCAGCCGGCGGAGGCGGCGCGTACATCGGGGGCGCCGCGATCGGAAGATCCGCGGCAAACGCCGCCGTCGACAGGGTCACCGCTCCGGCGGCAATCAGAAACTTAACGCTACGCATTGGCTTCGTCCTCTTGGCCGGTGAGGCAACACGAAAGCCTCACATCAAAAATCCACGTGCGGACGATGCCAGCAAAACCTTAAGCAGCACTTAACCCTAATTATTAAGGTTGATATTTTCTCACCGCGCGACGATCGGGCGCACAATGTGGCGCGCTCGCCGCAAATCCTAACAATGCGTTGACGAAATTGCGAATGCGAATGGCGAGTAGGAAGTGGAGCGAAACTCTTGGCCTTCCCTATTCGCTATTCACTACTCCCTACTCGCCTTCATATTCGGCAGAAACGCCGCCAGCAGTCCGATCGCCGGCAGGAACGCGCAGACCTGATAGACGAAGCCGATGCTGGTGAAGTCGGCGAGCTTGCCGAGCGCCGCCGCGCCGAGGCCGCCGATGCCGAAGGCGACGCCGAAGAACATGCCGGAGATCATGCCGAAGCGATGCGGCACCAGCTCCTGCGCGAACACGATGATCGAGGACGTCGTCGAGGACAGCACGAGGCCGATGCAGATGGTCAGCACCGCGCCGACATACAGGCCGACATAGGGCAGCGCCAGCGTGAACGGCAGCGCGCCGAGCACGGAAATCCAGATCACGATCTTGCGGCCGAAGCGGTCGCCGAGCGGACCGCCGAGGAAGGCGCCGACCGCGTTCGCGGCCAGGAAGATGAAGAGATAGAGCTGTGCGGTCTGGGTCGAGACGTGGAATTTGTCGATCAGGTAGAAGATGTAATAGCTCGACAGGCTCGACACGTAGAGCTGCTTGGAGAACAGCAGCGCGACCAGCACCGCGAGCGCGACCGCGACGCGGCGCGAGCCCGGCGCATCCGGATGCGCCGCGATGGTTGTGGCCTTCCTGGTCGCGATCTGCGGCCGGTACCACAGCCCGATGCGCCACAGGATGATGATCGCCACGAACGCGATCGACGAGAACCAGGCGATCGAGGGCTGGCCGAACGGCACCACGATCAGCGCCGCCAGCACCGGGCCCATCGAGGTGCCGAAGCTGCCGCCGAGCTGAAACACCGATTGCGCGAAGCCGTAGCGGCCGCCCGAGGCAAGCCGCGCGATCCGCGCCGACTCCGGATGAAACACCGCCGAGCCGAGGCCGACCAGCGCCGCCGCGATCAGGATCGCCGGATAGGTGCTGGCGATGCTGAGCAGCAGCAGGCCGACAAAGGTCGAGCCCATGCCGACCGCGAGCGAGAACGGCTGCGCCTTCTTGTCGGTGACATGACCGACCACCGGCTGCAGCAGCGAGGCGGTGAACTGGAACGCCAGCGTGATCATGCCGATCTGCGCGAAGTTCAGCGCATAGGCGTCTTTCAGGATCGGATAGACCGAGGCGATCAACGACTGCATGGTGTCGTTGAGGAAGTGCGAGAAGCTGATGCCGGCGAGCACGACGTAGGCCGGCCCGGCCGCCGCTTTCATGCCTGGCGTAACGTCTTCAACGAGGACCGGTTCGGTCAACACTTCTTCGGAGACGACGACAGACTTGTTCAATGCACTCTTTCCCCAGGGAGATTCGCGCGACACGCCGTTCCTACGACAGCACACCCCTGCCCGCTACCGTCATTAGCTTATAGCTGCGATGCAAAGCGGGGTGAAAGCGCTTGACCTCTCCCCGCTGGGGAGAGGGGCACAGCGAGCGATGCCACGCCGATTCAGCTCGCGTCAGGCCGCGGCCTGACCGAGCGCGGCGACGATGTTGTCGACGACATCCTCGACCAGGATGCGGTCGTCGCCCTCGCCCATCACGCGGATCACCGGCTCGGTGCCGGAGGAGCGCACCAGCAGGCGGCCGTGGCCGTTGAGGCGCTTCTCGCCGGCGTCGATCGCGGATTTGACGTCGGCATCGTCGAGCGGCTTGCCGCTGCGATAGCGCACGTTCTTCAGAATCTGCGGCAAGGGATCGAAGCGGTGGCAGACTTCCGACACCGGGCGGCGCAGCTTCTGCACCACCGCCAGCACCTGCAGCGCGGCGACAAAGCCGTCGCCCGTGGTCGCGTAGTCGGACAGAATGATGTGGCCCGACGGCTCGCCGCCGAGATTGTAGCCGCCGCTCAGCATCTTCTCGAGCACGTAGCGGTCGCCGACCGGCGTGCGCAGCGTCTCGAGGCCGAGACCCCCGAGGAAGCGCTCGAGGCCGAGATTGGACATCACGGTCGCGACGATTCCCGGCTTGGAAAGACGCCCGTCTTCCTTCCAGCTCTGCGCGATCACCGCGAGCAACTGGTCGCCGTCGACGATATGGCCGCGCTCGTCGACCAGGATGACGCGGTCGGCGTCGCCGTCGAGCGCAATGCCGATGTCGGCGCGCAATTCCCGCACCTTTCGACACAGCGCTTCCGGCGCGGTCGAGCCGCATTCCTTGTTGATGTTGAAGCCGTCGGGCTCGACGCCGATCGAGATCACGTCGGCGCCCAATTCCCACAGCGCTTCCGGCACCACCTTGTAGGCGGCGCCATTGGCGCAATCGACCACGACGCGCAGGCCGTCGAGCGAGAGATCGCGCGGCAGCGTGCGCTTGGCGAATTCGATATAGCGGTCATGCACGCCGTCGATGCGGCGGGCGCGGCCGAGGCTCGCGCTTTGCGCCAGCTTGCGGTCGAGGGATTCGTCGAGCAGCTGCTCGATCTGCTTCTCGACGTCGTCGGAAAGCTTGAAGCCCTGCGGGCCGAACAGCTTGATGCCGTTGTCCTCGAACAGATTGTGCGAGGCGGAGATCATCACGCCGAGATCGGCGCGCATGGATTTGGTCAGCATCGCGACCGCCGGCGTCGGCATCGGGCCGACCAGCAGCACGTCCATGCCGACCGAGGTGAAGCCCGCCACCATCGCATATTCGATCATGTAGCCGGACAGCCGCGTGTCCTTGCCGATCACGACGCGATGACGATGCTCGCCGCGCTGAAACACCAGGCCCGCAGCCTGTCCGACCTTGAGCGCGAGCTCCGGCGTGATCAGGCCATTGGCACGGCCACGGATTCCGTCCGTACCGAAATAATTGCGGCTCATATGACCCCCAGCACCAACCCGGGCCCCTGCTTGCAGCGCGAACAGCACCACCACGCCTCCCCAGCGTGCTTGGGTCTTATAATGCCTCCGGGCCTAAAATGGCTTCAAAAAATATGATGAATGATTACCGGGGAACCGCGCTGCGACACGCCGGTAACCTCTTGTTAACGTTTGAATTACGGGCAGATCGCGGGCGCACTCAATCCTTGCGGCGGACGTGGTGATCGCCCTTGCTCGGTGCCGGCTGGGTGACGTTGACGGGGTCGGAGGCCGGAAAGGTCTCCTCCAGTCCCTCTTCCAGGGCGTCGTCGAGCTGACGCTTTTCGGCGCGGTCGGACTTGTCAGGCGTCTTTTTGGGTCCGCTCATCGATGACTCCCGTTGGTTCCCGGTGTGATTTGGCCGCGCCCCCAACCGTGCTAGATGAACGTCAAAGGCTAGTGGTCCGATTCCAACATTCGCAGCCCATTGTAGCAGACACTTTGCGAATGTTGGAATCAAAGGACCACTAGCAAATATCAATTCTAGTGGAGCTTTGGATTTGACGTTCGCCTTCGAGTGCGCGACGGGCACGGTGGCGAACGTCAAATCCGCTCCACTGCCAAAACAAGAAGGGGCGGAAACGTTCATGAAGCACGTCACCTGCATCGAGGACCTGCGATTGCTGCACAAGCAGCGGGTGCCGAAGGCGTTCTTCGACTACGCCGACCGCGGCTCCTATACCGAGGACACGCTGCGCGCCAACAGCGAGAAGCTGCAGGAGATCAAGTTCCGCCAGCGCGTCCTGGTCGATGTCTCCAAGCGCGACCTGTCGACGACGATCCTCGGCGAGCGCGCCTCGATGCCGCTGATCCTCGCGCCGGTCGGCCTGCTCGGCATGCAGCATGGCGACGGCGAGATCCATGCCTGCCGCGCGGCGCAGGCCGCCGGCATTCCCTTTACGCAAAGCACGATGTCGATCTGCTCGATCGAGGACATCGCCGCCGCCGTCGACAAGCCGTTCTGGTTTCAGCTCTACGTCATGAAGGACCGCGGCTTCATCAAGGCGCTGATCGAACGCGCGATCGCGGCGAAATGCTCGGCGCTGGTGCTGACCGTCGATCTGCAGGTGATCGGCCAGCGTCACCAGGACATCAAGAACGGCATGACGGTGCCGCCGGAATGGTCGCTGTCGAAGCTGGTCGATTTCGCCACCAAGCCGGCCTGGGTTGCCGGCATCATGCGCGGCAAGCGCCGCACCTTCGGCAATCTCGCCGGCCATCTGAAGATGAGCGAGGACATCACGTCGCTCTCGACCTGGATCAATTCGCAGTTCGACACCTCGCTGAACTGGAAGGACGTCGACTGGATCCGCTCGATCTGGCCGGGCAAGCTGATCCTCAAGGGCATTCTCGATACCGAGGACGCCGAGATCGCCGCCAAAAGCGGCGCGCAGGCGATCGTCGTCTCCAACCATGGCGGCCGTCAGCTCGACGGCGCGCCATCGTCGATCGAGGCGCTGCCGGAAATCGCGGATTCCGTGGGCTCGCAGCTGGAGATCATGTTCGACGGCGGCATCCGCACCGGAAAGGACGTGATGCGCGCGCTGGCGCTCGGCGCAAAGTCCTGCATGATCGGCCGCGCCTATGCCTACGGCCTCGGCGCTGGCGGACAACAGGGGGTCGCGAAGGCGATCGACCTGCTGGCGAAGGAACTCGCCACCACCATGGGCCTGTGCGGCGTCAACACCATCGCCGAGATCGACGATCACGTGCTGGCGGTGTGATCCGCCTCGTCATTGCGAGCGAAGCGAAGCAATCCATCCATCCGCTTGTGGCCCTGTGGATTGCTTCGTCGCTAACGCTCCTCGCAATGACGCTTCGCGTCACATCGGCGGTGTAATTCCGTCGCGGCCGACATTGACGCGGTTGGCCTCCAGCGTGCCGTCGTCCTTCTTGGCCGCGCCGAAGATGATCAGCTTGGCGCCCGGCTTCACTTCCGACTTGTCGCTGGCGACGAAGGTGACGATCGGGGTGTCCGGCGGCACCACCACCTTCTTCTCGCCGTCCTTGTACTTGACCGTGATGTTCTGGCCGTCGGTGCCCTTCACCGTTTCGGCGACGGTGGCATTGGTCATGGTCGAGTTGGCCCGCGCGTCCCAGGGACGAAAACCTTCGGCGGCGCCGCGCTGGTTCTCCGGGAAGATGTGCACGGCGAACGCCTTCTGGGTGCCGTCGGGCTGGGGCATCGCGGAGACGCCGATATAGGACCCTTCCTTGATCTGTGACAGCTCGGTCTTGACCACGGCGAACACCGCGACGTTGTCGGTCATCTTGACCTTCACGTCGGTGCCCTCGCGGGTCTTGATGCTCAATGTGGGCCCATCGACCGCTTCGATGGTCCCGCGGATGCGGACCGGCGGCGCCTGCTGTGCCCAGGCAACGGTTGTCAGGACGGATACGGCCGCGAGCGCGGCGGTCATCCAGGACGTCAGTTTCGGCATGGCTCTCCCCTTCGGTTTCTTGCGACCAACCTTGGGCAACCCCGATACGACGAGGGTATTCCGCGCCAGCCTGTTCACATCGGCGGGGTCAGTCCGTTACGGCCGACGCTGACGCGATTGGTCTCGAACGAGCCGTCGGGAAGCTGCTTCATGAAGGCGATCACCTTGGCGCCGGCCTTGAGGTCGGATTTGTCGGCGGGGACATAGGTCACGACCGGCGTCTCCGGCGTCACCAGCACCTTCATCTCGCCGTCCTTGTACTTGACCAGCAGCGTATGGCCGTCATTGCCGACCACGCTTTCGGACACGGTGGCGTTGGTCATGGTCGAGTTGGGCTTCAGATCGTAGGGCCGCGAGCCCTCGCCGGTGCCGCGCATGTTCTCGGGAAACACATGCACCTCGACGGCCGTGGGCATGCCGTCCGGCCCCGGGACGGTGGTGGCGCCGATGAAAGAGCCGACCTTGATGTCGGACAATGAAATCTTGGTGATGCCGACGATCCGGATGTCCGGGATCATATGCAGCTTGACGTCCTCGCCGGCGCGCGACTTGACGGTCAACGTATCGCCGTCGACGGCTTCGATGGCGCCGCGAACCCGCGTCGGGACCGGCGCCTTCTGCGCGATCGCGAACGCGGTCGAGGCCGCGACCATGGCAAGCGCGATCAGCGGACGTGCAAATGAGGGACGATGCATGGGAATCTCCGGAAGGCCGTGATGTAGCACCAGACCCCAGGACTTCCGCGATATTCCACCTCAAATGCGCGCGAGCATGCGGAACAAACCGCCTAGTGAGTGCCCATAACTTTCCGAAGTTCGTGAACGGTAGCTCGGCAATGGAGCACGAACTTCGGCACTAGGCCGCCGTGAGGTCGGCTTCCACTAGCGCGCGCAACTCGTCCGTCACTTGCGGGCGCTGGCCGAACCACAATTCGAATCCGCGTACCGCCTGATGCAGGAGCATCCCGAGGCCGTCCGCGGTCTTCAACCCGTGCGCTTTCGCTGCCTTCAACAGTGGCGTCTCGAGCGGCACATAGACGATATCGGCGACCACGGCGCTTGCCGACAGCTTGCCGACATCGATGTCGAGCGCGGGCTGGCCGTGCATGCCAAGTGATGTGGTGTTGACCAAGAGCCCCGCGCGCGGCAGCAGCTCCGCGACCTGCTCCAAGGCCGCGACCTCAATCTTGTCGCCGAACTGCTTCGCCAAGGCTTCCGCGCGCGCGCGGGTGCGATTGGCAAGATGCACCCGCTTGATGCCGCGATCGAGCAGACCGAACAGCACCGCGTGCGACGCGCCGCCGGCGCCCAGCACCAGCGCCTCGTCGATCTTGTCCCAGCCCGGTGCGGAGGCGTCGAGATTGCCGACAAAACCCTCCACGTCGGTGTTGGTCGAGCACAGCTCGCCGTCCTTGAACCACAGCGTATTGGCGGCGCCCACCGCCTGCGCCCGCGCATCCGGCTTCGACAGCGCGAGCGCGCGCTCCTTGTGCGGAATGGTGACATTGGCGCCGACGAAGCCGCGCAGCGACAGCCGCAGCACGAAATCGCGGAAATCGTCCGGCGGCACCGCCTCGATCACGTAGCCGCCCTCGATACCGAGCGTGCGCAGCCAGTAGCGATGGATCAGCGGCGAGCGCGAATGCGCGGCCGGCCATCCGATCAGGCATGCGAGGGGTGGGCGGGTCTCGGTCATGCCTGTCACTTCAGGCACGGCGCGAGGACTGTCAATGCCGATGCGGGGGCATATGATGAATTGCTAACGCTTCGCCGTTGCAGCAACGAGCGAGCTCAGGGCGAGCGCGAAGGCGGCGGCAAACCAGATCGCGGCGAGGTTGATCCGGTGATAGGCCAGCGCGCCGAAAACACCTCCCGCCACCAACGCCGCCCACAGCAACAGGTTCGGCAGCCAGCCGAACGGCGTGCCGCCGGTCAGCGCAGACGCTATCAGCTGCCCCACCTTGACCAGCGCGCCCGTGACATAGGTGAGTCCGAGACCGCTGCCACCCTCGATCTGGAACACGGCGTTCTCGAGTCCCATCGCCAGCACGATGGCCGCGATGGCGAGGCGCTCGAAGCCGAAAGCATAGAGCAGCGCGGCGGCCGCCAGCAGCAAGGCTTCGATCAAGAGCAGGCGGCTCTGCGACTGCCGCCCGCGCCCGAGCACGATCAGGCTGCCCCAGGCAGCGCCGAGCACGAACAGCGCAACCAGGCTCAGCGCCTCGGCGGCCGCCGGCCAGTTGCCATCTGCGAGGCTGACGCCCATGCGCGTCGAGTTGCCGCTCATGAAGGAGACGAACAGGCCGCCGAGATGCAGGTAGCCGATGCTGTCGACATAGCCCGCGAGCGCGCTGAGCGCGCAGGCAAGTGCGATGTTGCGGTGGGAATCGAGCATTTCTTCTGAGCCGTCGTGAGGCAACGGCAGTCTTCATCAAATCGGCGGCGTTGGAAAGCGTCGCAAAATAGCGCTCTATCCAGGACGCTTCGCCCCAACATGCTCCAACAATGCCAGCAGCCCCCTTAGCATCGCCGTCGGCGATGGCGGGCAGCCGGGAATGTGGAGATCGACCGGCACGACATTGCGGACACCGCCGACACAGGCGTAGCTGCCTTTGAAAATTCCACCGTCGGCCGCGCAGCCACCGACTGCGACCACCCATTTCGGATCGGGCGTCGCATTGTAAGTGCGCAGCAGCGCCTCACGCATGTTCCTGGTCACCGGTCCCGTCACCATCAACACGTCGGCATGGCGTGGCGAAGCGACAAAGCGCAGGCCGAACCGCTCAAGGTCGTAGAAGGCATTGGCGAGCGCGTGGATTTCCAGTTCGCAGGCGTTGCAGGAACCGGCATCGACCTGCCGGATCGACAGTGAGCGGCCGAGCCGCGCCTGCGCCGCCTTCTCGACATTCTTCGCAAGTTCGGAGAGCGCAACCTCGTCCGGCGATGGCGGTGGCTCGGTGAGGGGACCGCGGGTCAGGCTTTCGAGCAGGGTTCTTCGCATCGCGCCCTCAGAGATCCGCGCCGGAATAAGAGCAGTTGAACGATTTGTTGCACAGCGGGAAGTCGGCCACGATGTTGTCTTCTACCGCGGCTTCCAAGAGCGGCCACTGGAACCAGGATGCGTCGCGCAGATGGCAGCGATTGATGCGACCCTCGCCGTCGAGCCTGATCCAGACCAGCAGATCGCCGCGAAACGCCTCGATGATCGCCATGCCCTCGCATTCGGCGCCGCCCGGTATGAGGGGCGAGGCGATCGCGCCTGCCGGAAGGCGATCGAGGATCTGATCGATCAATGAGAGGCTTTGTTCGACCTCACGGATACGAATCCAGACCCGCGCATTGACGTCGCCGACTGCGAGCACCGGCACTTCGAACGACAGCTGATCGTAAGGCGCGTAGGCAAGATTGCGCCGCGCGTCGAAGGCGCGGCCGGCGGCGCGGCCGACATAACCGCCGGCGCCGAACTGGCGCGCATAGTCGTGCTTCACGATGCCGGTCGCGACGGTACGATCCTGCAACGACGCGGTGTTGTCGTAGAGCTCGACAAGCCGCGGAAAGATCTTCTTGATCTCGGCGGAGAGAGCACGGATCGCAGCCGGTCCTTCGGGCGCGATGTCACGCGCGATGCCGCCGGGAACGATCACGTCCATCATCAGCCGATGACCAAAGCAGGCGTCGGCCGCGCGCAAGACGCGCTCGCGCAGGATGGCGGTCTGCGCATGCATCAATGTGAAAGAGGCATCGTTGCAGATTGCGCCGATATCTCCGAAGTGATTGGCAAGCCGCTCGAGCTCTGCGATCAACGCGCGCAAATATGTCGCGCGATGCGGTACGTCGACCTGTAATGCCTCCTCCGCAGCGCGCGCAAACCCAAACGAATACGCCGCTGTGCTGTCACCGCAGGTGCGGCCGGCAAGTCTTGCGCCGACCTCGAGCGTGGCCTCCGACATCAACGACTCGATGCCCTTGTGCACATAACCGAGCCGTTGTTCGAGGCGGACCACATGCTCGCCGTTGGCGGTAAAGCGGAAATGACCGGGTTCGATGATCCCCGCGTGCACCGGACCAACCGCGATCTGGTGCAGTCCTTCGCCTTCGCTCGACAGGAACCGGTAGGGCCCGCCGTCGCGCGCCGCGGCGGATTTGCCGAGCGGCGCGGAGCGTCCCCACACGCCGTGATCGAGCCAGGGTCGCTCGTCGATCGCGCCGACGGCGTCAAGACCGAAGAGATCGTGGATAGTGCGCTCAAGCCGCTGTGCCGGCGGGTGGCGCGCGGCAACGCTCGGGAAATTTCCGGATTCACATTCAAGGCTGACAATGGCGATCTCGTCCGCGCCGCCGATCAGCGCCAGATGCACGGCCGATACCTCACCCCAGAAGCCGAGCAATGTGACATCACCTGCGGCAAGCAGGTCGATCGCATCGAGCCACCCCTCCTCACCAACGGTCACGCGCGGCCACGGCCGGTGGGCTGCGACTTCCTCCCGATGTGGAATGAGATCGAGCAGGCTCATTGCATCTCACCCCAACAGCTTTGCAACGTTGGAGAAGCCCACCACCAGCGCAGGCGGCAGATAGATGCCGGCCATCAGAACCAGCGCGAGGTGCGTGAACATCGGAACGTAAGACGCTTCGGCGGGTTTGGTCACCCCTTTCGGCTCGCCGAACACCACGACATTGAGACGCATGAAGAGCCCGCCAAGCGCGATCAGAATGCCCAGGACCAGGATCGCCGTCAGCACGGGTTGGCGCGCGAAGGTCGAACTCACGACCAGAAACTCGCTCATGAAGATGCCGAGCGGCGGCAAGCCGACGATGGCGACTACGCCGAGCACGAGCCCCCAGCCCAGTACGGGGTTGGTCACGGTGAGGCCACCCATGTCGGCGATCTTCTGCGTGCCCTTGACCTGCGCGATGTGGCCGACGGCGAAAAAGATCGCGGACTTGGTGAGGGAATGCATGGTCATGTGCAGCAGACCCGCAAAATTCGCGAGCGTCCCACCCATGCCGAAGGCGAACACTATGATGCCCATATGCTCAATCGAGGAATAGGCGAACATGCGTTTGATGTCGCGCCGGCGATAGAGCATCAGCGCGGCAAAGATCACCGAGATCAGCCCCATCACCACCATCAGCGGTCCGGGCGCAATTGCGCCCGCGCAGGCCGCCATGATCATCTTGAAGCGCAACAGCGCATAGAGCGCGACGTTGAGCAACAGGCCCGAAAGCACCGCCGAGATCGGCGTCGGGCCCTCCGCATGCGCGTCAGGTAGCCAGGCGTGCAATGGCGCGAGCCCCACCTTGGTGCCATAACCCAGCAGCAGGAACACGAAAGCGACGTCGAGCAACGCCGGATCGAACTGCCCGGCACGCGCGACCAGGATGGTCCAGACCATGGCATCCGTCCCCTCGCCGATCACCGGCCGCGCCGCCATGTAGACCAGAATGGTGCCGAACAGCGCGAGCGCGATGCCGACGCTGCCGAGAATGAAATATTTCCAGGCCGCCTCCAGCGCCTCATGGGTGCGGTAGATACCGACCATCAGCACCGTGGTGAGCGTCGCGACTTCGACGGCGACCCACATCAGGCCGATATTATTGGCAAGCAGCGCGAGGTTCATCGCAAACATCAGCGTCTGGTACATCGCGTGATAGAAACGCACGAAGGTCGGCGTCAGCCGGCCGGTGTCGATCTCGTGGCCGATATAGCTGGCACTGAACACGCTTGTCGTGAAGCCGACAAAGGTCGTGAGCACGATGAAGACCTTGTTTAGGTCGTCGACCAGCAGATATTGCCCCGAAACCGGCTGGACCACGAACAGCGACGTCGCGGTTGCCAGAGTCAAGAGTGCCGCGAGCACGTTGAGCGCCGCCGTGACGCGATAGTCCGGCAGCAGCGCGAGGATCCCGGCTGCGACAGCCGGGATCAGCAGAAGCGCGCCGAGCGCATCGAAGCTCATCGCCGCTCTCCCCGGAATCGGTCGAGCGCCGATATGTCGACGCTGTCGAAGCGCTCGCGGATGCGGAACAGGAAGATGCCGATCACGATGAACGCGATCAGGACCGAAAAGGCGACGCTGATCTCGACCACGAGCGGCATGCCCTTGGCGCCGGTTGCCGCCAGCACCAGCCCGTTCTCCAGCGACATGAAGCCGACGACCTGGCTCACCGCATTGCGGCGGGTCACCATGACCAGGAGACCAAGCAGCACGACCGAGAGCGCAAACGCCAGATCTTCGCGCGCGAGCGCGTCGGCGCCGGGCGTGACCCGCAGCATCACCACCATCGACAACGCGACGAGGCCGATGCCGCCGATCATGGTCAGTCCGACGCTGAGGGCTGTCTCGATTTCCCGATGGATGCCCAATCTCACGATGATCCGGTGCAGCGTGACCGGGATGATGATGGCCTTGAAGATCAGCGCGATCGTTGCAGTGACGTAAAGATGCGGCGCGTGCTGGATGAAGGCCTGCCACGCCACTGACAGCGCCAGCACGAAGGCGTGCAGCGCATAGACATTGAGCAGCGCGTAGAGCCGGTCCTGATAGAGCATCATGAAGCTCGCAAGCACCAGGGAGCCGGCGAGCGTATGAGCGACATCGAATTCGAGACCGTGCATGTTACAGGCTCCCCGACACAAAGCGTAAAAGCGTGGCGAGCAGCGCCAGCATCAAGGCCGCGCCAAGGAACTCCGGAATCCGGAAGACGCGCATCTTTGCAATCGAGGTCTCGAACACGGCGAGAAGAATGCCGCAGGCCATGAGCTTGCCGATGTAGGTCAGGGCACCGATCGCAAGCGCGAGGTCACCGGCGCGCGGTTCGGCGGCGCCCCAGGGCATGAACATGCAGGCGATCAGGGAGACGTACACCAACAGCTTGAGCTGCGAGGACAGATCGATCAGTGCCAGATGCCGGCCCGAATATTCCAGCACCATGGCCTCGTGCACCATAGTGAGCTCGAGATGGGTGGCCGGATTGTCGACCGGGATTCGTCCGTTCTCGGCGATGGCGACGATAATCAGCGCGACCAGCGCCAGGCCCAGGGACACGCGGAGGCCCACCGCGCCCGACTCCATGAATTCGGCGATGGTCGAGAGCTGGGTCGAACCCGCGATCATCGCCACGGCGAACACAGTGATCAGGATTGCGGGCTCGGCGAGCGAGGCGATCATCACTTCGCGGCTGGAGCCGATGCCGCCGAAGGCGGTGCCAACGTCCATCCCTGCAAGCGCCAGGAAGAAGCGCGCGCTGCCGAGCAGAGCGATAATCGCTATCAGGTCGGCCGACCAGGAGAACAACAGGCCGCTGCCGAAGGTCGGCACCAGCGATGCCGCCACCCAGGTGCCGGCAAAGATGATGTATGGGATAATACGGAACAGCCACGACGCCGAATCCGCCAGCACGACGTCCTTCCGCATCAGACGGATCAGGTCGCGATAAGGCTGCAGCAGCGGCGGACCCTGCCGACGCAACAGCTGCGCCTTCAGCTTGCGGATGAACCCGGTCAACAGCGGGGCGAGCAGCAACACCAGCAGCATCTGCAAGCCTTGCGAGACGAGGTCACGGGCGAGCGTCATATCGCGAGCACCAGCAGCAGGAGCACCAGCGCCACGAACACCAAAGTGAGATAGCGCCGGATGGTGAGGAATTGCAGGATGTTTGCCCGCTCGGTCGCGAAGGCGACTGCCCGCCCGATTGGTGCGTAGAGCGTCTCCCAGATGAGGTCGTGCGTCTCGACGGTAAGGCGCGCCGGCGCAACCGAACCCGGCGGCGGCATCTCGCCGATCTCGCGCGCGGCAAAGACCACGGTTCCGAACACGCGCCGCAGCGGCTGCGAGAAGCTGTCGGCCGTATACTGGAGCGCGGGGTCCGGGTCGGGATAGCCACAATCCCAGGCCGGCGCGCGACGCAACCGATCGGATGCAAGACGATGGATCGCGACGGAGGCGATCGAACCCGTCAACAGGACGAAGGTAAAGACAAGAAGCCCGTTATAGGAGCTGCGGCTCTCTGCAATCGGCACGATGGTCAGCCATTCCACGCTGGCCTGGTGCGGCATGCTGTTGCCGACCATGGTCTTGGCGACCGGAGCCAGCGCATCGATGAACGGACCCGGAAAAATGCCCACAACGAGACAAAGCGCCGCCAGCGTAAGCATTGCAGCAAGCGAGAAGCGGTCGGCCTCCTGCGCTGCTGCCGCGACCGGCGTCCGCGCGCGGCCCAGGAAACTCACGCCGAACAATTTGACGAAACAGGCGGCCGCCAGCGCGGCCGCGAGCGCCAGCAGACCGCCGACCGCCGGTATGATCAGCTTGAGCCCCCAGGACGGCAGCTGCGGGCTGAGCAGGATCGCCTGGAACGTGAGCCATTCCGAGACAAAGCCGTTGAAGGGCGGCAACGCCGAGATCGCAACGCAGCCGATCAGCATCGCAAATGCTGTTTTCGGCATGCGGTGGATCAGCCCGCCGAGTTTCTCCATGTTGCGCTCGCCGGTCACATTCAGCACGCTCCCGGCGCCGAAAAACAACAGGCTCTTGAAGGCCGCGTGATTGAAAATGTGCAGCAATGCAGCTGTGAAAGCGAGTGCCGCCGCCCAGTTCATCGCTTGCGCCTTGAAGGCGAGCGCAAGCCCGAGCCCGACAAAGACGATGCCGATATTCTCGATTGTCGAATAGGCCAGAACCCGCTTGATGTCGCGCTGCATCAGCGCATAGAGCACGCCCAGCGTCGCCGAGGGACCGCCGACGCCGAGCACGACCATACTCCACCACCATTCCGGCGGGCCGAGGAGATCGAAGACGACGCGCACGAAGCCGTAGACCGCGACCTTGGTCATTACGCCGCTCATCAAGCCGGAGACATGACTAGGCGCCGCGGGATGGGCGAGCGGCAACCAGACATGTAACGGCACAAGGCCGGCCTTGGAGCCGGCGCCGATCAGCGCCAGTAGCAGCACGGCGCTGGCGACGTCGGCCGACGGACGGGCGGCTCGGATTGCGGCAAAATCGTACTGGCCGTTGCCGGCGAGCACGCCGAAGGCGAGCAGCAGCGCCAGCGTACCGAAGCCCGCCATCAGCAGATAGATGTAGCCCGCGCGGACGTTTTCCGCCTCGCGATGATGCGAGACCACGAGCG
Source organism: uncultured Alphaproteobacteria bacterium (assembly GCA_963821965.1). Taxonomy (GTDB): domain Bacteria; phylum Pseudomonadota; class Alphaproteobacteria; order Rhizobiales; family Xanthobacteraceae; genus Bradyrhizobium. Next base: position 212,353 of record CAWGFY010000009.1, on the reverse strand, counting down.
CCCACGAGGTCAGCGACATGAACTCCCAGGCAACCAAAAAGCTGAACGCGTCGTCAGACAGTACGACGATATTCATGCCCGCAAGGTAAGCGGGATAGAACGGCAACACGCGGCCTGGCGAATCTTCGTGCCGGCCATAGCCGATAGCGAACAGGCTCGCGGCCGCACCGCCGAGATTGACGACGACGAGGAAAAAGGCGGCGAGCGGATCGATGCGAAAATGTGCGCCGAGCCAGGGCAACCCAATCGGCAAGGTTGCGCTCAGAATTGGATGCGCAGGATCGAGCAGATTGACGAGCGCGATCGCCACGAGCCCCGAGGTGACGACGACGCAGGCGCAATACAGGATCGCGGGGCCGCGCTTGTGCATCGACAGCGCTATTCCCCCCGGCGCCAGCGCCAACAACACCGCCACCAACCATAGGGCCGCCTGCATCATGGCCGCTTCCCGATGTCGGTTGTCGCGTGCGTGATCATGGTCCCGTCGCCCGTCCGCCATTTGGCAACGTCAGCCGCACGCCACGGCCGCCGCCGCCTGAGGTCGCGCCTTCGCCAATCAACTCGATGCCCGCGTCGGCCAATGCGCCGACCAGTTTGACGAGCGAATCAACGTTGCCGCGGATCACACCTTCGGAGGCTTCCATGCGCTGGATCGTCGGCAACGACAGCCCGCAGCGCTGCGCGAGTTCGCGCTGATCTATCCCTAAAAGCGCGCGTGCGGCGCGCAGCTGCGCAGCTGTGATCATGAGAGCCCGGCGCCACCCCGGATTCAAAGAAAATGCAGTTATCCGCTATCTATAATGACGTATAAAACATCAGTTAGCAAGCTTTTTACATCAATTTGAAGCGGCACCCGGAATCGTGCGAGCCCCACCCCGGGTGGCATCGTGGCCTGCCCCGGGGGTCCTGCTTGCAGAGTGATCACGCCGCGTCGCGATGCGCGGCGATGATCTGGTCGGCGGTGCGGCCCGTCACTTCGGCCATGTGGTCGAACTGACGCGTGAAGCTGCCGGCGCCGGCGGTGGCCGAGCGCAACTCGACGATCAACTCGCCGATCTCCGCTTCCGGCATCATGGCGCGGACGCAGTCCCAGCCCTGCCAACCCTCGCGGGTATCGAAGCCGAGAATCTGACCGCGCCGCGCCGACAGGATCGCGTTGATCCTGGCGGTGGCGTCGGTCGGGCAGACGATCTCCACCACATGGATCGGCTCGAGCAGCACCGGATGGCAGTTCGGCAAGGCTTCGCTGACGCCGATCCGCGCCGCGGTACGGAAGGCGAGGTCGGAGGAATCGACGCTGTGATAGGAGCCGTCGGTCAGCGTCACCTGGGCGTCGACGACGGGGAAGCCGAGCGGTCCGCGCGCCATCGCATCCCTGACGCCCTCTTCCACCGCGCCGATGTAGTTGCGCGGCACCGCGCCGCCGACCACCTTCTCGTCGAATTTGATGCCTTCGCCGCGAGGCAGCGGCTTGACGTCGAGCAGGACATCACCGAACTGGCCGTGACCGCCGGACTGTTTCTTGTGCCGGCCGCGCTGGTTGTTGACCGCCTTGCGGATGGTTTCGAGATAACCGATCGCGGGCGGATGCGATTTGACATTGACGCCGAAGCGATCGCGCAGGCGCTCCTGCGCCACCCGCAGATGCATCTCGCCCTGTCCCCACAGCACGGTGTCGTGGGTCTGCGCGTTCTGCACCATACTCAGCGACGGGTCTTCCTCGTTCAGCCGCAACAGCGCCTGGCCGAGCTTGACGTCGTCCTTCCGGTCGGCGGCCGCAACCGATATCGACAGCACCGGCGGCGCCGTCTCGGCCTTCACCAGCGCGGCGGGCGCGGCCTTGCCGGTCGAGATGGTGTCGCCGGTCTTGATCGTGTCGACCTTGGCGAGCGCCACGGTATCGCCGGCTTCCGCCGCCGCACGCTTGCTGTCATGCGCGCCGCTGACGCCGAGGATACTGGACACCCTCCCCGTGCCGCCCGACGACGACTGCAGCGTGGCGCCGTCGTCGAGATGGCCGGAGAGCAACCGCGTCAGCGACAGCTTGCCGCCGTGCTGGAGGTGCACGGTCTTCAAGACATAGCCGAGCGCATCCCTGGTCGCGGGTACGCCGAGGCGCTTCGCAGTCTCGGCAATACCGGGCGCCTCGTGGCGCAGCGCCTTCAACAGCCGCAGCACGCCGTTCTCGCGGCTCGCGCAGCCGAGCAGCACCGGGCAGATCAGCCCTTCGCGCAGTTCGCGCGCGAGATCGTCGAACACCGCATCGCGCGGCGGCTGGATGTCTTCCAGCAATTGCTCCATCAGCGCGTCGTCATGGTCGGCGAGCTTCTCCAGCATGGAGAAGCGCGCTTCCTTCTCGCGGTCGAGATTGCCGCCTTCGAGATCGATGACTTCGGAGGCCTTGTGCTCGCGATAGACGAAGGCGCGTTCCAGCGCGAGATCGACGAAACCCTCGATCAGCTCGCCGTTCCAGATCGGAATCTGGCGCAGCACGAGCGGCACGCGGGAGGCCGGCTGCAAGGTCGCCAGCGTCTCGCGGATGCGCTTGTTGGCGCGGTCGATCTTGTTGAGGAACAGGAAGCGCGGGACCTTCAGCTCTTCCAGCTCGCGCAGGATGATCTGGAGCTGCGGCAGCTTCTTCTCGTCGGCCTCGCAGACCACGACGGCCGCGTCGACAGCCGGAAGCGCCGCGCGCATGTCGTTGGCGAACTCCACCGAGCCCGGACAGTCGATGAAGGTGTAGGTTTCGCCCATGAAGGTGGTGGTGGCCGCCGTGAGCGCGACGCTCATCTTGTGATGGCGGGCCTCGGGGCTGGAATCGCCGACCGAAGTTCCGTGGTCGACGGTGCCGGCGCGGGGGATTGCGCCCGTGCGCGCCAATATTGCTTCGAGAAGTGTGGTTTTACCGCTTTGGAATGGGCCCACCAGTGCGATGCACCGTGGACCGCGGGGACTTCTGACGTCTTGTCCCATTCGCCGCCTCCTGTGTCTGGAGCTCGGCCCTTGATTGGGTCGGCAAGCATCAATGCTCTGCCTGCTCCCGGATTTTGGCAAGCGGGAAAATGTCGCTGCGGTGCATCGTTAGTTCAAGCGCGCAGTCCTCTCCCCGCTGTTCACGGCAATAGACAAATGGCAGCGCGTTAACGTCCCGGGCTGAGTTCCAGGCTTTCCAGACCGGCGGCGACGTTGATGCCGACCTGGCCCTGCACGCTGAGCGGCTGAAGCGCGATGGTGTTGTTGGAGCCGCCGACCAGAACGTTGCCGCCGACGCCGACACCGAGCGAGGCGCTGCCTTGGGCACCGGCATAAGTGCCGGTGAGATCGCCGGGCGCAAGCTGTGCCACCGGCGCGAACACGCCCCAGGCCAGCGCGGTCTCCTGGGTGATGCCGATATCGAGGCCGACCTTGCGGATGGTGGCGATGTAGCGGTCCTCGGGGAAGCCCTCGACGCGCAGCACGCAGCCGAGATGGGTGACGGACCCGACCACGAAGCCGATGCTGGCGCCGCCGCGGCATTCGAGCACGCCGACCCGTACGCGATTTATCGGCGCTTGCGCATCGGCCGACGATACCAGAAAGGTCGCAGCGATCAGGCCAAGGACAAGTGCAGGAAAAATTCGACCGTGCATGAGAAACTCCAAAGCAAAAGACGTGATGCGAGTTCGCATCCTATGCCACAACACGCGCCGGCGCCGCAAATGAAAGAGGCCCGCTTGCGCAGGCCTCAGATCGATTCAGTTAATTCATTCATCATCCGTGACGGCGGTGGTGCCAGCGGCCACGGTGGCCGAAGCCGACTGGCTCGAGCTCGATGCCGGCAATGCCCGCCGCGACATTCAATCCGGTCTGGCCCTGCACGCTGATCGGCTGCAGCGCATAGGCATTGCACGGACCGCCGACCAGGAAGTTGCCGCCGCCGCCGATGCCAATCGACGCATTGGCGCCGACGCCGCCATAGGTGCCGGTGAGTTCGCCGGAGCCGAGCCGCGTGGTTGGTGCGTTAACGGCCCAGATGAATTGGGTTTGCGCGGTGACGCCGAGATCGATGCCGATGCGTCGGACGGTTGCGAGATAGGCCTCGGGCCGCCGGCCGGGGCTCTGGAACACGCATTCGAGGTTAGCGACGGAACCCACGACGAAGCCGACATTCTGTCCGCCGCGGCATTCGAGAACGCCCGCCTGCACGGCCGGAACCGCCTGTGCGCCGGCAACGGTGCCAACGAGGGCAACGGCGGCGATGAAGAGTATGGAAAGTCGCATGGTCTGCCTCCGCGAAATTGATAAAGGCGGCGAGACAGGAAGGAAGCGCCGTGTCCGAAACAAGGCGCTTCCTGAAGAAGCCATCAAAACTTAAGGCGCGCGATGCCGGTTTTGATTTGACTATCTCAAATTGCCGCAGAAGCGCTGGATGCGCTTGCAGGCGTCTTCGAGGTCCGAGTTCTTGGTGGCGTAGGAAATCCGGAACGCTGGGCCGAGCCCGAATGCCGAGCCCTGCACCACGGCGACGCCTTCGTTCTCCAGAAGCTCGGTGACGAAATCCTCGTCGTTCGCCAGCATCTTGCCGGACGGCGCTTTCTTGCCGATCGTGCCCGCGCAGGACGGGTAGACGTAGAACGCGCCATCCGGCCGCGGGCAGTGGATGCCCTTGGCCTGGTTGAGCATGGAGACGACGAGGTCGCGCCGCTCCTTGAACGCCTTGTTGTTGACCGGGATGAAGTCCTGCGGACCGTTCAGTGCCTCGACCGCCGCCCATTGCGAAATGGAAGACGGGTTCGACGTCGACTGCGACTGGATGGTCGCCATCGCCTTGATCAGCTCGGCCGGACCGCCGGCGTAGCCGATGCGCCAGCCGGTCATGCAATAGGCCTTCGACACGCCGTTCACCGTCAAGGTGCGGTCGTAGAGTTTCGGCTCGACCTGCGCGGGCGTCGCGAACTCGAAATCGTCATAGACCAGATGCTCGTACATGTCGTCGGTCATGACCCAGACATGCGGATGCTTCACCAGCACGTCGGTGATCGCCTTCAGCTCGGCGCGCGTGTAGGCCGCTCCGGTCGGGTTCGACGGCGAGTTGAGGATGATCCACTTGGTCTTCGGTGTGATCGCCTTTTCCAGATCGCCCGGCTGCAGCTTGAAGCCGTGCTCGGCCGTGCAGACCACGGCGACAGGCTCGCCGCCGGCCAGCGCCACCATCTCGGGATAACTCACCCAATAGGGCGCGGGGATGATCACCTCGTCGCCCGGATTCATGGTGGCCATCAGCGCATTGTACAGCACCTGCTTGCCGCCGGTGCCGATGATGACCTGGTTCGGCTTGTAGGTCAGGCCATTCTCGCGCTGGAACTTGGCGATCACGGCGTCCTTCAGCTCCGGCAGGCCGTCGACGGCGGTGTACTTGGTCTTGCCCGCCTCGATGGCGCGGATCGCCGCCAGCTTGACGTTGGCCGGCGTGTCGAAATCGGGTTCGCCGGCGCCAAGGCCGATGACGTTGCGTCCCGCCGCTTTCAGCGCGCGTGCTTTGTCCGTCACCGCAATCGTTGCGGACGGCTTCACACGATCGAGCGCGGCGGACAGGAACGGCATCATCGTCTCCTTGCAGGCGTCGTGAACCGGGCGGCGGCCACGACTCTTTTTGCGGGAATGATGCACACTAAGCCGAGGGCCGCTGCATCGCAAGAAGGTTCGGCAAACCCGCGGAAAGTTTAGGGAAGGCTTAAGGGCGGCGGTCTAGCTTGGCGCAACATTCATACAAATTCCGCGCCGAAATGACTCATATCTGGCAGAGCGTTCGATCCGGCGACTGGCTGACGGCCGCGCGCGCGCGCGGCTACAGCCTGATCCTGCTCGCGATCGCCGTCATCGCGATGGCGGGCTGGATTGCCATTTCCGACGGATTGATCGACCGCAACGGCAAGCCCATCGGCACCGACTTCTCCAACGTCTATGCCGCGGGCGAACTGACCTGGCAGGGCAAGCCGGCGGATGCCTACAATCCCGCGCTTCAGCATGCGGCGGAGAAGGCGACCTTCGGCGGGCGCGACGTGCCATTCTTCGGCTGGCACTATCCGCCGTTCTTCTTTGCGATCGCATTCCTCGTCGCCGCCCTTCCCTATGCCTGGGGACTGGCGCTGTGGCTCGGGGCAAGTCTCGCGGCCTATCTCGCCGCCATCCGCGCGATCCTACCGCGCCCTGAAACACTGTTGATCGCATCCGCGTTCCCGGCTGTCTTCGTCAATATCGGCCACGGCCAGAACGGATTTCTCACCGCGGCGCTGCTCGGCGGCGCGCTGCAATCGCTGGACCGCAAGCCGTGGTTGGCCGGCATGCTGATCGGTCTGCTTGCCTACAAGCCGCAATTCGGTGTGCTGATTCCCATCGCACTGCTTGCGAGCCAGCGCTGGAGCACCATCGCAGCAGCGATTGCCACCATCGCCGCGCTGATTGCGATCAGCTTCGCGACTCTGGGCGGCGGTGTCTGGCACGCCTTCATCGACTCCATGAACTTCACGCAAACGGTCGTGCTCGAACAGGGCGGTACCGGCTGGGAGAAGATCCAATCGATCTTCTCCGCCGCGCGCAACTGGGGCGCCAACATCAGGACCGCCTATGCAATCCAGACCGTGCTCGCGGTGACGCTCGCCGCCACGCTGGCCTGGCTATGGCACAGCGAGGCCGCGTTCGAGCTGAAGGCCTCCGCGCTTGCAACCGCAAGCCTGCTCGCCACGCCTTACGTGCTCGATTACGACCTCGTCGTATCAGCGGTCGCGATCGCCTTCTTCGTCCGCCACGGTTTCGCGCGCGGCTTCCGCGATTACGAGATCAGCCTGCTCGCAGCCGCCTGGATCGTGCCGCTGCTGTCGCGCGGCGTCGCCGGGGCGACCGGGATTCCCTTGGGGTTGATCGTGATGCTCGCGCTTTACGGCTGCACCCTGAAGCGTGCATTGCTTGATCGCGAACGCGTCAAGGTTTCAGCGCCGCGCATCGCGCAGGCGTGATGACGTTAATTGTTCCGATCTGGTGAGAACGATCTTCCCTATGTTTGCACTGCGGTAGAAGTTTTAGATTTTTTCCGAAAACTCGCCCTTGCGGCGCTCGCTGGCCAGCATCATTGTTTAGCCGGGTTGTGGGGCGATAAAAGCTGTCGACTCAACGACGTGCCTTTGAAACGTTCCTCGGGGGAAATCGACCACGTGTACAAGCTCTATTCGATGCAGCGGTCGGGCAACAGCTACAAGGTCCGCCTTGCGCTGGCGTTCCTGAACACGCCCTATGACGTCGTGGAGATCGACATCCTGCACGGCGAAAGTCGCACGCCCGATTTCCTCGCCAAGAATCCGAGCGGCCATGTGCCGCTGCTGGAGGTCGAGGAGGGCCGCTTTCTCGCCGAATCCAACGCCATCCTCTGGTACGTCGCCAACGGCACCTCGCTGTCACCGGAGTCGCGGATCGAGCGCGCCGAAGCCCTGCAATGGATGTTCTTCGAACAGCACGCACTGGAGCCGAATATCGGCGCGGCCTATTTTTGGCTTGCGCTGGTGCGCGGCGGCCGCACCCTGCAGACCCATGCGCTGGAGGACTGGATGGAGCGCGGTTATGCGGCGCTGCAGGTGATGGAAAATCACCTCAAGACCCACGACTATTTCGCCGCCAACCAGCTCACCGTCGCCGACATCGCGCTCTACGGCTACACCCATGTCGCCGACCGCTGCGACTTTGACCTCTCGACCTTCCCCGCGATCCGCACCTGGCTCAGGCGCGTCGAGCAGTCGCCGGGCTTCGTCACCATGGACTGGCGAGCGGAAGAGGTCGACGACCCGGCGAGCATTGCGGCGGGCGCTTAGTCATCCTCATGGTGAGGAGCGCGTCTTCGCGCGTCTCGAACCATGAGGCGCCAGTCGGGCCTTCATCCTTCGAGGCGCCGCTTCGCGGCTCCTCTGGATGAGGGGATAGATCGCCTGGCAAGCTCCAATTCGTTAACGATCATTAACGCCTGCGGCGAAACCGGCGCGGAACTGCCGCAATATTGCCGGCCGGAAAAGTGACGGTTCCCGCAACACGGCGGGTAATTCGCCCGCAGCCTCCAGGGATCTTGGTGCCATGATACGCTCTTCCATCGCGCACGGCTTTAGCGGCCACAGCGCCAACGTCGCCTCGCCCCGATTGATCGATGCGGTTGCCGCATCGCTCGCCTTCGGTGCGTTTTCGCTCTGCCTTGCGGTTGTTGTTGCTGCATTGTCGATGAAAGCCAGCATGGCGATGCCGTTCTAGCGGTCCGCGGCGCCGCGACCGCGCGCGCAATTTGACCCAACAGATCGGAAAGTTCGCCTTTCCGCGTCAACGGCTTCTTAGCCGCTGCACGGGAAACTCTTCCGCTTGCGCAACGATCGGTCACCTTTGGGGCCGATTGTTTGCAAGCGAAAGGACAAGCATGCGGCTCGACTGGCGCACCATTGCAGGTCCGGGACTGGCGGCAGCGACCGCATTGGCGGCGATGCTGGCCGATCGCCTTGGCCTTCGCATCGGCGTTCCCAATCCCGCGCCGCTGCTGGTCTGCATTGTCGCCTTCGCGGGATCGCTCAGCGGAATCCGCTCGGCCGCGGTGAGCGCGGCCATCGCGGTCATCGGCTCGGCTGCCTTCTTCCTCGATCATCGCGGCGTTGCCGGATACGACACCGGCGATCTGGTGCGCCTTGCGATGCTTGCGATCACCGCAGGCGGCACCGCAGCCATCACCGGGGTGTTGCGCCAGCAGATGGTCGATGCGTTCGCGCTCGAGCGCACCTATCACGCCACCGCGGGCCGCCTGTCGGCCGCGCTCAACGAGGTCGACATCGGCATCGTGCTGCTCGATGCCGACACCCGCGCCGAGTTCATCAACCGCGCCTTCCGCGACTACTTCGCGCTGCCCGACGACAAGGCCGACGCCAGGCTGCCCTTCATCGCGCTGATGTATCACGGCCGCGACACCGGCGCCTACGAGATGCCGGCCGACGAGCTCAATGCCTTCATCGCGCGCCGCATGGAGATGATGCGCGCGGGCAACTCTACGCCGATCAACATCAACCTCGCCGACGGCCAGGTGCTGCGCTTCTCCTGCACTGCGCTGCCCGACGGCGGACGCATGCTGAGCTATACGCCGGTCACCGAGCTGGTGCGCCACTCCGACGACCCCGGCAGCGCCGACTATTATCGCGCGCTGCGTGGCGGCGACCGCGGGCTGGCACGCTCCTTGCGCGCGGCGGAGTGAGTCTCAAGCACCGCTCGCAACTCTCTCCCCTCATCCTGAGCAGCTTGCGAAGCAAGCGTCTCGAAGGATGGAGGCCCGACCGGTTTATGAAATCTCGTTGATCGCGATGCGGGGAGTCCCTATTGAGGACGGCGACCGCGCACCCGAAAGATACAAGATGTCTGATAACCTGTCCGTCCGCTTCGTCAGGCGCGACGATTTCGACAAATGGCTGCCGCTGTGGGACGGCTACAACGCCTTCTACGGTCGCTCGGGCCCAACCGCGCTCGCGCGCGCAATCACGGAGACGACGTGGTCGCGTTTCTTCGACGGCTACGAGCCGGTGCATGGCCTGGTCGCGGAAAGCGGCGGCGAGCTGTTCGGGCTCACGCATTATCTCTACCATCGCAGCACGACCTTGATCGAGCCGGTCTGCTACCTGCAGGACCTGTTCACGGCGGAGGCGGCGCGCGGCAAGGGCGTCGGCCGCGCACTGATCGAGCGCGTCTATCGCGAAGCCAAGGCCGCCGGCTGCCCGCGCGTCTACTGGCAGACCCACGAGAGCAACGCGACCGCGCGCATGCTCTACGACAAGGTCGCAGCCCATCTCGGCTTCATCATCTATCGTAGGGACGTTTAGCGCCCCGCCGCCTGTGGATATCTCGCGCGGCCGCTTAGGTGACGCAGGCCGCGTAAAAACATCCCTATTTTTCGGGCTTCCGCGGCCTGTGGATAAATAAACCTGTCACCGCCGCGTTACAAAGCGGGCCTAGGTTACGCCTCGCGTCTGATCAGGCCCCCCGTCACAGATCATGCGCCCCAGCGGTCCCCGTCAGTCGCCGCGTCTGACCGGGGCCGCATCTTTTTGTGGACCCGCGTTCTGCTGGGCCAGCGCCAAGCCGGCCCGGTAGATCGCGCATGGTAAGGCGGCACCTTGCGGCCCGTGAGCCGGCGCGTCACAATGACCACCCTCGCCCCTCATTTTGGCTCACGGAAATCCCACATGGAAATTCGCAATCTCGGCGGCTCCGGCCTGCGCGTCTCGGCGGTCGGCATCGGCTGCAACAATTTCGGCATGCGCATCGATCTCGAAGCCTCGCGCAAGGTGATCCACAAGGCGATCGACCTCGGCATCACCCTGTTCGACACCGCCGACATCTACGCCAACATGGGCGGCTCCGAGACCATCCTCGGTCAAGTCCTCGGCGACCGCCGCAAGGACATCGTGCTGGCGACGAAATATTCCAAGCCGATGTCGAACGACGGCACCAAGCAGGGCGCCTCGCGCCGCTACATCATGGACGCGGTCGAAGCGAGCCTGAAGCGGCTCAAGACCGATTACATCGATCTTTACCAGCAGCATGATTACGATCCGCTGACGCCGATCGAGGAGACCTTGCGCGCGCTGGACGATCTCGTGCGCCAGGGCAAGGTCCGCTACATCGGCAACTCCAACTTTCCGGCGTGGCGCGTCGCGGAGGCCGAGCATGTCGCGCGCGCCATGAACGTGCCCCGCTTCGTCTCCTGCCAGGACGAATACAGCCTCGTGGTGCGCGACATCGAGAAGGACCTGTTGCCGGCCGCGCAGGAATACAATCTCGGGCTGCTGCCGTTCTTCCCGCTCGCGAGCGGACTGCTGACCGGCAAATACAAGAAGGGCGAGGCCGCGCCCGAGGACACCCGCTTCGGCAAGATCGCGCGGCTGCGCGACCGCTATTTCACGCCGCGCAACGAGGAGATCGTCGAGAAGCTGCAGGCCTTCGCGAAAGCGCGCGGCCATTCCATGCTGGAGCTGGCGTTCTCCTGGCTCGCGGCGCGGCCGCAGGTCGCGAGCGTCATCGCCGGCGCCACCCGCGTCGAGCAACTCGAGCAGAACGTCAAGGCGATCGCGTGGCACATGACGAAGGAGGACATGGCGGAGATCGACGGGATTACGATGGGGTAGCACCGCGTATTCGGTGCGATCCCTCCCCTTGATGGGGAGGGTGGCTGGCCGGAGGCCAGCCGGGTGGGGTGACAGTTGGAATGCGACCGTGGCTAACCAACGTGCACGACAACTTCGCAGGCAGCTTACGCCACAAGAGGTCAAATTGTGGGTAAAGCTGCGTGAGTTGAAGCAGCTTGGCTATCACTTTCGACGCCAGTCACCGCTTGGACCTTACATCGTCGACTTCATTTGCTTCAGTAGCAATTTGATTGTCGAAGCTGATGGCGGACAACATGGTCTGCCGGAAGGCGTGGAGCGCGACCGTATTCGCGATGCTTTTCTTCGATCGGAAGGCTTTCAGATCTTGCGATTTTGGAATTCTGACATTGATCAGAATTTGGAAGGCGTGATGGAGACAATCTTCGCGGTACTAAAGACCCCCACCCCGGCCTCGCTCCGCTCGGCCGACCCTCCCCACAAGGGGGAGGGATAACAGCGAGCAAGCTGCGCTTCCTACTTACCCAATCAACCCCTTCATCGGCTTCGCCGCCGCACTGTCCGGAAACACCGTTTCCGACAGCACGCGCTCGCTCAATCCCAGATGGTCGGCCAGCACGCCCTTGATCACCGCGTGCAGGTCCGTGGTCGGCAAGAGGTCGCGGCCCTGATAGAGGCTCGCCGCCTTCAGCGACGGCCAGTTCGCGATCACGCGACCGCCCTTGATCGCGCCGCCGGCGAGCAGCGCGATGGTGCCGGTGCCGTGGTCGGTTCCCTCGGTGCCGTTGATGCGCGCGGTGCGGCCAAACTCGGTCGCAACGACCACCGCGGTGTCGCGCCAGTGCGGTCCGAGCCCACTCTCGAATTCCGCGAGCGCGCCGTCGAGGCCCGACAAAAGTTGCGCCAGCCGGCCGACCGGACCGCCTTCATTGGCATGGGTATCCCAGCCGTCGAAGGCCAGCGCGCCGATGCGCGGACCGTCATCGGCCGCCATCAGCTTGGCGGCGCCGCGCGCGACCAGCCGCATCGCGGCGATGGCATTGCCGCCGGGCTTCGGCTTCATGCCGTCGCCCTGCGCGGCCTTCTCCAGCTGCAGGCCCTGCGACAGCGCGGTCGCCAGCGCGGGATCGCGATGGCGGTAGAGCTCGACCAGCCGCATCGCGGTGTCGTCATCGGCTTGCGGCAGCGCCACCGGCGCCCAGCCCACGGTCGGCGCCGCGCCACGCAACACCAGCGGCGTGGTCGGACCGACCGCGAGCGCGCTGGCGACACGCTCGCCCTTCGGCAAGCTTTCCAGCGCGCGGTTCAGCCAGCCGGACTGTACCCGGCCGGGACCGGCATAGCCGCTTTCCAGTACGTCCTGGCCGTCGAAATGCGAGCGGTCGCGATACGGCGTCGACACCGCGTGCACGACGGCGGCGTGCTTGTCGCGATACATCCGCGCAAATTCCGGCATCGACGGATGCAACGCGAAGAACGAGTCGAGCATCGGCGCGGCGTGCGGACCATCCGCGGTCAGCGCGATCGCACCGTGCAGGCCGGCATAATCGGGATCGCCGAGCGGCGCGACGGTGGCGAGTCCATCAAGCGCGCCGCGCAGGATCACCACGATCAGCCGGGGATCGCGGCCGTCGGCCGCGCGGGCGAATTTCGGCAAATAAGCCCAAGCGGCAAAGGAGGCGCCGCCGAGCAGCAGCGCGCGCCGCGTGGTCACCAGCGATGCATAGCCTTCGCAGCAATCCATCGTCATCTCCTCTGGAATTCCGGCGACATCAGCAGGATCGCCATCGCCTGCTGCCGCGACTCCGCGCGTTCGATGGTGCGGCGGGTTTCTTCGGATGCCGCGTCCGCGGCGGCGAGTTCGAGCAGTTCGCGCGGGTCGATGTTGTTGTTGATGCGCGAGGCCACCTGCGAGGCGATATCGAGACGCAACTTCATGCCTTCGGGGGCGGCCCATGCCGCGTTGCTGTCGGGAAAACCGTTCGGCCCGGCCGGCGACCACAAGGGCTGGCCGAGTACGTTGAGACCGCCCAGCATGCCACCGGGATCCTCGGGCACGCGTGCCTGGATGCGCGCGGTCGCGACGAGGTATTCGTAAGGCGTGCGCATCTTGGTAATCGGCGCGGTCCAGGCGTCATCCGCATCGACCAGCGCAACCGCGAGCGCCCTGAGATCGCCGTCGGTCCTGGTGAAAACGTTCTGCAGCCGCGCTACCAGCGCCGGCGGCGGATCGTCGGCGACGAAATGACGGACGAATTTGCTGGCGATGAATTTTGCGGTCGAGGGATGGCGCGCGATGTCTGATAGCACCGCCTCGCCCTGCTCGACGCCGCCGGCATTGTAGACCTTGCCGAGCACGCGCTGCGCGCCGGGCTCATGCGCGTTGGCGTTGAACACGAAACTGCCGGGCGCGCCGAGCTGGCCTTGCCGCCCCGCATAGGTCCAGCCGGTGATGACGCGGGCGAGCGAGGTGACGTCGTCCTGGGTGTAGCCGCCGCCGACGCCGAGCGTATGCAGCTCCATGATCTCGCGCGCGAGATTTTCGTTGAGCCCGCGGTTGCGGTTGATGCCGGCGCGCGAGTCCGGGCCGAGCGATTGCTGGTTGTCGAGAAAGAACAGCATCGCCGGATGCTGCTCGACCGCTTTCAGCATGTCGGCGAAGCGGCCGAACACGTGCGGCCGGATCGCCTCGCGCTCGAACGAGCCGGCCCACATCCGCGCCAGCCCGCCCTTGCCCGCGGAGATGCAGAAATGGTTGGACCAGAACACCACGAGCCGCTCGACAAAGCCGCATTCGGCCAGCGCCGCGCGCTGGATGCGCGCCAGTGCTTCGGCGCGAAACGTCTTCTGGATGACGTTGAGCTGCGGCGGCGCGGGTTTGGGCGGGGCGGCGTTCGGCGTCATCGCTTCTGACGGCGCGGAGGGCGCCGCGCTCGCATTGCCGGCGGTTTGCATCGCCGGCTCCTTGGGTGCCATCTGTTGCGCCAGATCGGAGAGCGACAGATTGCGCCGCTGTGGCTGCTTCGTATCCGAAGTTGCCTGTGTCGGACTCTCTGTCGAGGGCGCAGCGCCGGCCTTCGCCGCGGCGCGCGCCTGTTGTTGTTCGAACTGATAGTCGAAGATCGCTTTCGCCAGCACCGGTGTCGGCTGCAGCCCCGGCACCTCCAAGAGCGCGCCGTTCGGCCGGCTCAGCTCCGCCTTGACGAAGCCGCGCGGGTCGGAGGCGGCATTGACGAAATCGCCGGAGGCGCCGCCGCGCGCGCCGAAACCGAAACGATTGAGCGCGACCAGCGCGGTGAGCAAATCGCGGGCCATGATGCCGTTTCCGGATTTCCCTTGCGCTTGGATGGCGGGGGACTATACCGCCGTTCGAGATGAACCCGGCATGAAAATCGGGTTGGGTTTCCTTAAACCGCCGTCATGAACAATCGGATAGAATCGCCCCGCCGCCTCGCGTGTTCCCGCTGCGGGACAGAATTTGCCTGTAATCCCGGCGGAGCATGCTGGTGTGCCACGGAAACCGTGTGGCTGCCGATGCCGGCCGAGGGCGCGGATTGTCTGTGCCGCGATTGCCTGCGCAAGGCGGCGGAGATGCAAACGGCCGCGCGCTCGTTGTAACTTTGCTTGGTTGCGTCCGACGTTCCCCGGATGCTGCGCAGCGCGAAGCGGTGCGCTGCTGATCCGGGGTCCATCCTTGAAAAATGGGTCCCGGCTCTGCGGCGCACCGTGAAGAACGCTGCGCCGCGGCCGGGACACGAGACCGTGTCGCAACTCTGCTACCGCACCACCGCCGCGGTCTGCCCGAACAGAATCCGGCGCTCCTCCTCGGTGCGGTTCACCGGCTGGCCGAAATTCGGATTGACCTCTTTCGCCTTGGCATAGGCGCGCTCGGTCGCCGGCCGCGCCTTGATGGTCTCGAGCCAGCGTTTCAAATGCGGAAACTGCTCGATGTCCTGGCCCTGGTTCTTGTACGGCACGACCCAGGGGTAGCAGGCCATGTCGGCGATCGAATACTCGCCGGCGATGAACTGGCGGTCGGCGAGCCGTTTGTTGAGCACGCCATAGAGCCGGTTGGTCTCATTGACGTAGCGGTCGATGGCGTATTGCAGCTTGTCGACGGCGTAATTGCGGAAGTGATGGTTCTGTCCGGCCATCGGGCCGAGGCCGCCCATCTGCCAGAACGTCCACTGGATCACGTCGTAGCGTCCGTAGAGATCGGACGTAATGAACTTGCCGGTCTTCTCGGCGAGATAGAGCAGCATCGCGCCGGACTCGAAGATCGAGATCGGCTTGCCGCCGCCCTTCGGCTCATGATCGACCATCGCGGGAATCCGATTGTTCGGCGCGATCGCCAGAAACTCCGGCTTGAACTGCTCGCCCTTGCCGATCTGAACCGGGAAGAACTTGTATTCCAGTCCGGTTTCTTCGAGGAACATCGTGATCTTGTGGCCGTTCGGCGTGGACCAGTAATAGAGGTCGATCATGGGACGCTTCCTGTGAGCATTGATTGGTGCGCATCGCGAGATAGATGCGGATGCATGAAGGTTGCGCCCGCGCTAAGCGTGAGTCAATCGCTGGTCAAGCGGATTTGACGTTCGTCGCCCCTCCGCGCGCTCGCAAAGCGAACGTCAGATCGGCGGCACCGGGAAGTCCGCCCTTCAAGCCGGCGCGTCGTAGGTGAGGAGATAACGCTCCGGGAACGGGCCGGGACCGACGCCACCAGGACCGACGCCGTAGTCGATACCGCCAACCGGACGCACGCCCGGGATCTGCAGGATGCGCTTGACGATTTCAGGCACCTGGATGCGGCTGATCTGGTCGCCGAGGCAGGTGTGCATGCCGTATCCCAGATGCATGTAGACGGATTCCGGCCGGTCGATCGCGAAGCTGGACGCGGCCGGAAGCTGCCGGCCGTCGCGCATGGCCGAGCGCCCGGACACCAGCACCGTGGCTCCGGCCTTGATCGTCGCCGCGCGCAGCGTGCCGCTGGCGATCCGGTAATCGGTCCGGCAGTGCCGCACCACGAACGGATTGATCGGATTGAAGCGCAGCGCCTCCCAGCAGTAACGATACATCAGCTGATCGTCATCGCTATTGGCGACCGCGATGGCCTCCTTGCAGGATCTTCTGGCGTTTGAACAGCTGCTCGAGCAGCTGGACGATGGCGGCGTTGGTGGTCTCGATGCCGCCGACCAGCGTCCCCATCATATTGGTGACGATGCGCTCGTCGTCGAAGCCGATCGACGGGCGCGAAATTGCTTTTGAGCAAACGGCTGAAGACATCGTCGAGCTGTGCGCCGTTCTTCAATTGCTCGCGCCGTTCCGGCAGCAGCTTCGTCAGATAGGCGCGCATCTCCTGACCGGCGTCGATGTTGTCCTGGTGCACCTTCGGGTCGTTGTCCAGATTGTGGAACATGTCGTACTGCGTGGCGCGCGCCCAGCGGAACATCGAGGCGAGATCGGGGCCCGGGGAAGCCGAAATATTCGCCGGTCAGCTGGATCGGCACCAGCCGCGACAGCGTACTGACCACGTCGATCTGGTTCTGGGTGTAGATCTGTTTCTCGACGGATTTGTTGGCGAGGTCGCGGACTGTCTGGCGGATCGCCGGCAGATCTTCGATGCGCATGAAGGCGCGCATGATTCCCTTGTCGCGCTGATTGATCTCGGTGCAATCGCGGCCGAGCATGTAAGGGCCGACCGACGGGTCCATCATCGGTGCATACGTCACGTTGAAAATGTCGGGCCGGCTCAGCGCTTCCTGCACGTCGGGAAACCGGGTGACGAAGACCGGCCCAGCACGCCCAGCGACAGATTGGGACTGGTGTTGCGAATCACTCGCGAGACAGCAGATCCGGATGATTGACGATCATCCATTTCAGAAATTTTGCGGCCAGTCCCGGGTTTTCGTTCCGCCATGGCCGCCCCCTTTAAATCGACTTCAGAAATTCGATAATTGCATTGCGCTCATCTGGCGACAGTGCCCGACCGATCACACCCTCATGCTTGGAGTACTGTCGGAGAACTCGTGACCGGTATTGTGATTGGCGGGCTTCGAAGTGTCGAGAATGAAGTAGCCGTTGTCGTCGTAGTCGCGGCCGTTCGGTTCAACGGCCGCGCGTCACGAGCCGACGCGCACCGGATCGAAGCTGGGATTGCCGAGCAGAAATGCTTTCGGCCGTCTGATCGACGGGACTCGAGCAGATCGTACAAGGTCGGCACCGAGCCGTTGTGCAGAAAAGGCGCTGTCGCCCACATTCCGTTGAGCGGACGAGCCTGTAGCCGAAGCTCCGGCCAGCAGGCAGTTCGGCCGATCGCCTTCGAACTTGGCACGGTCGCGTCCTCCATTCTCGTCGACCGCAACCATTGGTCGATGTTCAATTGGACGACGGCGCCAAGCGCCAGCGCGTAGAGCTGCATGGCATCGTCCGACCATACGCGTCAGTCTCCAGTCCGTTCTTGCCGCGTTTCGTCAGGCGTCCACACTTGGATGTCGATGCCAAGCCCGGGGCTCGCCTGTCCCGCGCCTGCCCCAGATCATGCCGGCAGTATTGACCCTGCGGTCTGCAGCACCCAGCCGTGTGCCGGATCGGTGCCGACCTAGGCTGGTGGAACGATGTTGACTTTCAGCACCGATTCTTCGTCTGCTTCTCCTGTCCGCCGTTCTGGTCCAGCGGATGGGCTCGAAATCCGTCCAGAACGGAGAGTTCGGCATTTTGCCGTGGGCGATATCGGGTGTGAGCGCCGGCAGATGGCAATGCGCTGCAAATCTTGTCGTAGAGCGCGGCCCCTCTGGCCGCCTTGGCCGTGTCGATCGGCGGGAAGCTGTCGCGGCCAGGCGGGCGCGTTCAGGCCGGTGAACGCCTTTGCTGCCAGCGGCTCGTACTGTCCGGCCAGTTGCTGCTCGATCCAGTGCAGAGTTGCCGAACGGAGATACTGGTCTCAAAGCGGCCCTGCGTTCGGCGGCGCATGGAAATCGACTTCCGCGGTCACGCCCATCGCCTCGCCGGCATTGCGGACCAATGGCTCCATGATCGAGCCGTCATACTGCACCCAGTCGAACCACGACGAAGTCCAGATATGCGGATATTTCACCGGGGCATTGAGGTTGACGTAGTTGTCGTAGCGATGCGGGTCGAGTGCGAACACCTGGTTGCCGATGCGATTCAAGGCATCGAGGCGGCTAAAGCCTTCGGTCACGTCGACGCCGGTTGGCTGCGCGGCCAGGAAGTTGATCACGCATCGAGATCCTTTGCCAACTGGTTGCGCGTCAGATCGCTGTACTCATTCCCCAACACGGTCTTCGCGAACCGTTGAACCGGCCATCTAAAAACGGCAGCTTTTCCGATATTGCGGTCTGACCGAGCGCGGCACGAAGCGCGACTGTGAGCTGGCTGAGATCGGTTGCTGCCGGTCCGCCATCAATGACGTAGCGCTTGCCTGCGTAAACCAGTTGTCCGGTGTGGCAGGCAGCGCATGTCAGACCGACAGCTGTTTCCTTTTGCGATATTCCCTCGATGGTCTGATACGGCGTCGTCGCGAATCCGATCGGCAAACCGTATTCGGATTGAGGTCGTCGGCTCTGGCGCCAATAAATCCAAACCGCAACAGATACCGGTTGTCGGCAAAACGCCCACGCTTTCCAAATGGGATGGCTAACGGGGAATTAAGCGGCTCTTCGAGAGCGAGAAACCACGACAACGGAATTGGCAGCGTATGCGTACCCTGGGCTCTCGAAATGGAATTGATCGGCCTGCCGTCGCTCCAGCTCTGGTCGCCGCGCCAGACCTGCTCGTTCACGGCGATCGGGTCAGGCAGACGGGGAGGCGTCAGGGCCACCTTGAAAGCGCCAAACTGAGGGCTGGTCAGGACCGCGATCACGGCGATGACCGCGATGATCGCCAGAAGAACAAGAAAGCGTCGCCACCAAAGGCGGCAAACTGCGCCGGCAACTGTCGACATGGCTCCTCCCGGGGTGTCAGCGAAAGGCTTCCCGATAATCAACCCTTCCCCATCCGCAGGGCTTGTGAAGTCCTTACGGCGATCGAGAAGGGGAAATCTGCCAGCTTAGAAAACCGGCTTGGTCGGCGGATTCTTGGGATCTTGAGGCTCGATATTCACCTCGTAGTCCAGAGGTCGGGTGGTTATGAGTTTGAAACGGCCGTCCTCAATCCTGATGGAATAAAGACCGGATAAGCCACCTCTGGGCGGTATGCATTTCGCCGTCTCGCCAACCTGGTGGGTATTGGTATCGACGGCTCTGAAGATACTATGCTGCCAATCGATGTTGTCCTTGCTCATGCGAGCCGTGCCGACAGCGGTGCCGAAGCCGGCCTCGCTATCTTTCACGCAAATCCCATGGTTGCCGACTTTTTTCGACGTGACGTCTTCATAATGGCAGGAGCCATCCGGCGATTTGTCCCACATCTTGTGGCCATACGTGAATACGCCGTTCTGGAAGTCGATGAAGGCAAGGGCCAGGCATTGGTAATGTCCACCTATCTGCTTGGTTTTTGCGCTGACCTCTCTCACCTCCCCGTAGTAAACGGGTTCACCGGTTTCCTTTGCCCAAAAGTGAAGCTTCGCGGCAATCTCATTGGGGTCCGTAATTGTCTGGGCGCCGGCCAGCGACGACGTGCCTAAGATGATCGCGATTGAAATGATTGTTTTCCACATTGAGCTAATCCTCGTCATCAGGTTCGGAAGGCAAAGGTCGATCTGGCGGGCAAAGGTTCTCACCGAATTCGAGTTAACGCAACCAAAAGATGGGGTATGCGGTGTTTCTCGACCAGATTGAACTTTCAGAATCCGTTCTTATCCCTGGTTGCACCGACCAAAAAGCGAGATCATATCTTTAATCGATCGGAGGTGGGCCGCCTACCGACGGTCCAGTTCATCGCGAAGACGAATGAATGGCTGAATTGAGCGCTTCTGCCCTTAGCGGCGCTGCCGATGTCCGCTCCCGAGCGTCGCGCGGCTGTCATCGTGCTGGCTGTTGGTTGGCGCCTTGTGAATGGGCGGCCTAATTGATACGCCGGTGTGCCCGCAAAACCTTCCTGCCATCCTCGGTGACCTTGATGACAAGGCCGAGGCCCGCGACACTCTCGCGCGCGACATAGCCGCTCTCGGCGGCGTCTTCCCAGATCGTCAGCCGCGGACACGACGTCTTCCAGGCGCCGACCACCTCGGCATAGGTCCGCGGCTCGCGTGCGATCCATTCGACGAA
Source organism: uncultured Alphaproteobacteria bacterium (assembly GCA_963821965.1). Taxonomy (GTDB): domain Bacteria; phylum Pseudomonadota; class Alphaproteobacteria; order Rhizobiales; family Xanthobacteraceae; genus Bradyrhizobium. Next base: position 191,979 of record CAWGFY010000009.1, on the reverse strand, counting down.
ATCGAGCACCAGCGGATCGGCATCGCTCATCGCACTCGTCCCTCAGTAAGTCGCGGCCGAACTTTTTGCCATCAACAACCAGCCGCCGTAGAGGACATAGTAACTGGCCACCGTCGTGATCAGATGGTTGGCCCAGCGGCGGAATTGCTGGTCGCTCATCGCCTCCAGCACCCGCCGCGACAGCGTGGTGCCGAGCATGGAGGCGGCAACCGCGACCGCGGCCAGCACCGGATCGAGCGTTGCGGCCTGGTCGATGATGCCGCCGAAATAGATCAGCTTGGTGAAGTGGCTCGCGACCTGGCAGCACGCCTTGGTCGCGATGATCTCGCGCCGTTGAAGACTTCCGCCGAGGAAGAAGGTGTCGAGCAGCGGCCCGGACACGCCGGTCATCAGCATCAAGCCCATGCAGATCGAGCCGTACACCGCGCCCTGCCACACGCTGTCCGGATTGGGCTTGATGTCCTTGGGCAGCAGCCGCGCAAGAAACGGCGTCACGCCGAGGATCAACAACGCGACCGGCTTGGCCGGCACGTATTTGGTCAGCGACCACAGGCCGAGCGCCAGCGCGCAGCCGATCAGATAGACCGAGACCGGCCGCCAGCGGATATGCGCGCGCCACAGAAAGGCGCGCCAGCCGTTCGAGGCCATCTGCGTAATGGCATGCAACACCATCGCGGTCGGCAGCGGCATCAGCGCCAACAGCACGCCGATCAGGATCAGCCCGCCGGCCATGCCGAACAGGCCGGACAGGAAGGCGGTGGCGACCATCAGGGCGCCGAGCGCTGCGATCATCAGCGGGGCCATCGAGAATCTCCGTTGTCCTTTTCTGCCTCGCTTGTGTCGAACTGCGCAAACGGAGTTATCTTGCCCCAGCATCAGCTTTCCTGATGGTTGGGATATGAGACGCCTGCTCTTCCTCAACGGCATCAAGGCCTTCGAAGCCGCCGCGCGCAGCGGCAGCTTTGCCGCGGCGGGCCACGAGCTCAACGTCTCGCCGGCCGCGATCAGCCGCATGGTGCATCTGCTCGAAGAGCGGCTCGGCGTCGCGCTGTTCGAGCGCAAGGCCAACAAGCTGGCGCTGACCCAGGCCGGGCGCACCTATCAGGGCGGGCTGACGCCGATCTTCGATGCGCTGGCAAGCCTGACCGCGCAGGTCACGGCGCCGGCGAATTTGCGCGTGCTGACCATCGGCGTCGGCCCGACCTTCGCGATGCGCTGGCTGATCCCGCACCTCGCCGATTTCCGCAAGCAGGAGCCCAATATCGAGGTGCGCATCACCACCGGCGGCGTGGCCGCGCCCTTTGCCGACGACTGGAGTTGCGGCGTAACCCTCGGCGACGGTCACTGGCCCGGGCTTGTTGCCGAGCCGCTGTTTGCCGCCGATCTATTGCCGGTGTGCGCGCCAAAACTTGCGGCTTCGCTGAAGCGCCCGAGCGATCTCAAAGGACCAAGCCTGCTCCGCGTCGCGCACGCTTCGGAAGATTGGCCGCTCTGGCTGAAGGCGGCGGGCGCCACGCGCATTTCCGCGCGAGGCACCGAATTCCAGTATTACGGCCAGGCGCTGCAGGCCGCCAGCGACGGGTTCGGCATCGCCATGGGCATCCGGCCCTATATCGACGACGACCTCGCCGCCGGACGGCTTGTTGCTCCCTTCGCGACCTCTGTGCCCAAGGGCATGCGCTGGTACCTGGTCTATCGCAGCTACCGCACCGAGCAGCGCGACTTCGCCGCGTTCCGGCGCTGGATCATCCGCGCCGCGGCGGAGCCGGCCGCGCGGGCCAGGAGCAAGCGGCCGGACTAGTGTGGTGGTTCGGAAGTTCTCTTCATTTTTGCCGCGCGTGCTTCACGAGAACTTCCGAACCAAACCACACTAGAATCATAGATTTCTAGTGTCCTTCGAATCCGAAGTTCGCTTAAGAAGGCGCGGCAAATATGAGGCGAACTTCGGATTCGGGACACTAGTGCCCACTTTCCGAAGTCCGCGCGACATCGCCGCAATACCTTTTCGCGGACTTCGGAAAGTCATGGGCACTGGCAAATCCATGATTTTCTAGTGGTCCGATTCCAACATTCGCATCCCATTGCAGCGGGCACTTTTGCGAATGTTGGAATCAAAGGACCACTAGCAAAACATTGATTCTAGTGGAGCTTTGGATTTGACGTTCGCTTTGCGAAATCGTGGCCTGTCGTGTAGCGAACGTCAAATCCGCTCCACTAGTGCCGCTTTCGGTCTGAAGTCCTGAACCCGATTTTGCCGCGCGTGAGTCAGGGACTTCAGATCGGCGGCACTAGAGCGCCCGCGGCAAGCTGATCGCCGCGTCGCTGACAATTTACTTTCTCAATTCTCGCCTAAATTGTACCAAGACAATGTTACTTCCTCAAATTTCGGCAGGAGATTGCAATGGCAAGAAGCGCTTCCACGAGGCTTCCGCAACCGGTTTTTCACGAACCCATTTTTGGCGAGGACGTGGCGACCGCCGATCCGAGCGGCTTTCTGACGCGTCACGGCAGCGACACCCAACTGTACGAGCAGATCGGCGACCTCGCGAAAAAGGACGTGGTCAAGGTTCCTCCGTCGCGCGCGGCCGACGACGCGCTCTACACGCTTGCCGAGGCCTACGGTCAGCATGGCGCGGCGGTCGCCAGCGCGATCACGGGGGCAGGAAGCATCCTTTTCCATTCGCTCGGCGATTCCGGCGCGTCCAACGCGGGAAAATATCCAAATGAGCTCCGGGTTGCCGATCAGGTGACGCTGGATTGCACCGCATCGGCTCCGCCGCATCGCCCGGCCTTCCTGTTTCACCTCGGCGACATCGTCTATAATTTCGGCGAAAAGGGCTATTACTACGATCAGTTCTATGAGCCCTTCCGCAACTATCCGGCGCCGATCTTCGCCATTCCCGGCAATCACGATTCCTTCATCGTGCCGAAGACGCCGCCGGCCGATTACCCGCTGGTGACGTTCCAGCGCAACTTCTGTTCGCCCAAGCCCGTCATCACGCCCGAGGCCGGCTCGCTGCACCGGACCGCAATGACGCAGCCCGGCGTCTACTTCGCGCTCGACGCACCCTTCGTGCGCATCATCGGGTTGTTCAGCAATGCGCTGGAAGATCCCGGCGTCATTTCCAACAAGGACGGCAAGTGGCCGACGGTATCGAATGTGCAGCTCGATTTCCTCGAGGCCCAGCTCAAGAAGATCAAGACGACCAACTACCCAGGTGCGGTGATTCTCGCCTCGCATCATCCCGCGTTCAGCTACGCACCGCCGGCGAACAATGGCGGCGCCGGCGGCAACCACGGCTGCAGCACCGTCATGATGCAGCAAATCGACGAGATCTGTACCAGCGTGGGTGTCTACCCGCACGCCTTCCTGGCCGGTCACGCCCATAACTATCAGCGCTATACGCGCATCATGCAGTTCGGCGGCGACGAGATCAACGTGCCCTTCATCGTTTGCGGCGACGGCGGCCACAACGTCAACAAGCTGGTGCGGCCGCGCAAGGGCCAGCCGGCACAGGAGCCGACCAGTGGCTCCGAGGTCATTTATCTCGACGGCGGCGCGAAAAAGATGAAGGTGAAACACCTGATCCTCGCCAAATATGATGACGAGAATTACGGCTATCTGCGCGTCTACGTCGACAAGGACTATCTCAAGATCGGCTTCCATCAGGTCGGCGCGGGCTCGCTCGCGCAGTCTCGCTACGACATGGTCACCGTACGGCTCAAGGACCACCACATGGTCGCGAACTGACAACGGAAACCTGCCGGCTCCTCTGGCCGCCGTCGTGAATTTCGGCGATCCTGCGACATGCAGATCGAATTCGTCGAAACACTCGTGATCGGCGGCGGCCAGGCAGGGCTTGCGATGAGCCATCATCTCAAGCGGCGCGGGCTTTCCCATCTCGTGCTCGAGCGCGGCCGCATCGGCGAGCGCTGGCGAAGCGAACGCTGGGACGGGCTGAAATTCCAGTTTCCGAACTGGTCGGTGCGGCTGCCGGATTTTCCGCTTCCGCACGACGATCCCGACGGCTTCGCCGATCTCTCGGCGATCGCCGATTTCATCGACGCCTATGCGGCCTTTGTCGCGCCGCCGATCCGCTGCGGCGTCGAACGTGACGCGGCTGTCGCAAGATGGCGCGGGCTTCCTTGCCGAGACATCGGATGGCATGATCGCGGCGAGCAACGTCGTCGTCGCCACCGGCCCCTATCAACGCCCGATCCTGCCGACCCTGTTGCACGGCGAAGCTGGATCTGTTCCAGGTCCATGCCAGCCGTTATCTCAATCCGGCGCAACTGCCTGACGGCGCGGTGCTCGTGGTCGGCGCCGGCGCGTCGGGCGCGCAGATCGCCGAAGAGCTGTTGCGCGCGGGCCGGCGCATATTTCTCTCCGTCGGCCAGACCGTGCGCCTGCCGCGCCGCTATCGCGGACACGACCTGATCTGGTGGTTCGAGCAGCTTGGCGTGTTCGACCGGACTCCGGAGGAACGCGGACCCATTCGCGTCTATCCCGCGATATCCGGCGCCTATGGCGGCCACACCATCGACTACCGCCGCTTCGCGCGCGAGGGCATCACGCTGCTCGGCCGCGTCGCCGCCGTCCGCGACCGCGTGCTCGACATCGGTCCCGGCCTCGGCAAGAGTCTCGCGGAGGCCGATCTCTATTATGCGGCCTTCCTCGACATGGCCGACGAGCATGCGCGCAAGCACGGCCTCGATTTGCCCCAGGAGCCCGCGGCCCGGGCCCAATTGCCGGACCCGCATTGCGTGACCGAACCGATCCATCGCCTCGATCTGCGCGCCGAGGGCATCAACGCGGTGATCTGGGCAACCGGCTATGGCATCGATTTCGGCTGGATCGACATTCCGGCCTTCGACGCCGCCGGCAACCCGCTTCAGCGCCGCGGTATCTCCGTCGTCCCCGGTCTTCATTTCCTCGGCCTGCAATGGATGAGCCGGATGGCGTCGTCCTTCATGTCCGGCGTCGGCGACGATGCCGCCGTGCTCGCGGAACACATCGCGACGCGGAACCAGGCATGATCCCGGAAAAAGCCTGCCCCGCACTTGATGCGGGGTGTGAAGCGGTTTTCCGAAAGGATCATGCCCAAACAAGAAGTATGAAATTGCCACCTTTGTGAACCAGTTCACATCGGCCTCGCGCAATCCGTGCTCCCCTCGCGCCCGGGGGGAGAACGGATCGGCAAATGACACAGGTTTACGAGGAATACGACATCGAACCCTTCGAGATGGGCCGCGGGCAGTGGCATGCGCGGATCCGGCGAGCGGATTCGCGTCCCGTCCTGATCAACGGCCATCCGTTCCCGACGCTGCACGTCGGCTTTGCCTGGGACACGCCCGAGGCCGCGGTCGAGGACGCCAAGCAGCACATCGACCGCTTCAAACAAAAATGGGCCGCCTGACGGCGGCGGGGGGAGGAAGTAGCGTGACGATTATCGACCTCGACGAGGTCCGACAGGTGCGCGCGCCGGCGCGCTCCAAATGTCCCGATTGCAGCAGCCGCCTGACGGTGTTGCGCATCATCCCGGGCCGCGCGGCTTCCGAATACTGGACCATGCGATGCGTCGGTTGCGGCGGCATCCATCTCGACATTCTCAAGCCCGTCGCCGAGCCGATCGGGGCGTAACCACCACGGTTCCCGCGACTGACAGCTGCTGCCAGCATGCTGTCAGCAGAGGCCCTTTCAAGTCACGCGGAACTCGTCACATATTCGCCTCATGGCGAAGACCCCCGACCGGCCGAAAAAGCCCGGCAAATCTCCGAAATCCAAAGCAGGCCGTCCCGACGTTCAGCCGATCGGGCCGGCGCTGGCGGAACTGCTGAATCCCGCGATCAATCGCGGCGACGCCGGCACCGGCTCGTCCACGGGGCTGCAGCCGCCGCCGGACAATTCCTGGGATCGCCGCGCCGGCGGCGAGGCCGCAGCGCATCGCGCCCGTGCCTCGACCCGCGACAAGGGCGATGATGTCGCAAAGCGCGACACCCAAAACTTTGAAAGACAAGGCCTCGACGAAGCCCCGCAAGCCAATTACGGCACCGCGGCCACCATCCCGACGCTCGATCCTGAATTGGCGCGGCAACTCGGCTTGCCGACCGCCGAGGATGACGACGAGGCGCTGGCGCGGCCGCCGCGCAACAAGATGGAGGCGTTCGGCGTCAAGGCCACCGCGGAAGCGCTGGAGAACCTGATCCGCGACGGCCGCCCCGAATTCAAGAAGGACGACGGCACCCTGAAAGTGTGGACGCCGCACCGGCCGCCGCGCCCGGAGAAATCCGAAGGCGGCGTGCGCTTCGAGATCAAGTCCGAGTACGAGCCGAAGGGCGACCAGCCCACCGCGATCAAGGACCTGGTGGAAGGCATTCAGCGCAACGACCGCACCCAGGTGCTGCTCGGCGTCACCGGAAGCGGCAAGACCTACACCATGGCCAAGGTGATCGAGGCGACCCAACGCCCTGCCCTGATCCTGGCGCCGAACAAGACGCTGGCCGCGCAGCTCTATGGCGAGTTCAAGAGTTTCTTTCCCGACAACGCGGTCGAGTACTTCGTCTCCTATTACGACTACTACCAGCCCGAAGCCTATGTGCCGCGCACCGACACCTACATCGAGAAGGATTCCTCGATCAACGAGCAGATCGACCGCATGCGGCACTCGGCGACGCGCGCGCTGCTGGAGCGCGACGACGTCATCATCGTCGCCTCGGTGTCCTGCATCTACGGTATCGGCTCGGTCGAAACCTACACCGCGATGACCTTCGCGCTGAAGAAGGGCGAGCGCATCGACCAGCGCCAGCTGATATCGACCTCGTCGCGCTGCAGTACAAGCGCACCACGGATTTTTCCCGCGGCACCTTCCGCGTCCGCGGCGACGTCATCGACATCTTCCCGGCGCACTACGAGGACCGCGCCTGGCGCGTGAACCTGTTCGGCGACACCGTGGAGAATATCGAGGAGTTCGATCCGCTCACCGGCCACAAGCAGGACGATCTCGAATTCATCAAGATCTACGCCAACTCGCACTATGTGACGCCGCGCCCGACCCTGGTGCAGGCGATCAAGGCGATCAAGGGCGAGCTCAAGCTGCGGCTCGACGAGCTCAACGCGCAGGGACGCCTCTTGGAAGCGCAGCGGCTGGAGCAGCGCACCACCTTCGATCTCGAGATGATGGAGGCCACCGGAAGCTGCGCCGGCATCGAGAACTATTCGCGCTATCTCACCGGGCGCCGGCCGGGCGAGCCGCCGCCGACCTTGTTCGAATATGTGCCGGACAATGCGCTGGTGTTCGCCGACGAAAGCCACGTCACCATTCCGCAGATCGGCGGCATGTTCCGCGGCGACTTCCGCCGCAAGGCGACCTTGGCCGAATACGGCTTCCGCCTGCCGTCCTGCATGGACAACCGCCCGCTGCGCTTCGAGGAATGGGACATGATGCGCCCGCAATCGGTCGCGGTGTCGGCGACGCCGTCGGGCTGGGAGCTCAACGAAAGCGGCGGCGTGTTCGTCGAGCAGGTGATCCGGCCGACCGGTTTGATCGATCCGCCCGTCGATATCAGGCCCGCGCGCACCCAGGTCGACGATCTCGTCGGCGAGGTGCGGGCCACGGCCCAGGCCGGCTATCGCAGCCTCGTCACTGTGCTGACCAAGCGCATGGCCGAGGACCTCACCGAGTATCTGCATGAGCAGGGCATTCGCGTGCGCTACATGCACAGCGATATCGACACCATCGAGCGCATCGAGATCATCCGGGATTTGCGGCTCGGCGCGTTCGACGCGCTGGTCGGCATCAACCTGCTGCGCGAGGGCCTCGACATTCCCGAATGCGCGCTGGTCGCGATCCTCGACGCCGACAAGGAAGGATTTTTGCGCAGCGAGACCTCGCTGATCCAGACCATCGGCCGCGCCGCGCGCAATGTCGACGGCAAGGTGATCCTCTATGCCGACACCGTGACCGGCTCGATGGAGCGCGCGATCGCCGAGACCGACCGCCGCCGGGAAAAGCAGGTCGAGTACAACACTGCTCACAACATCACGCCGGAGAGCATCAAGCGCTCGATCCACGACATCATGAACTCGGTCTACGAGCGCGACCATGTGCTGGTGGAAATCGGCGACGGCGGCATGGCCGACGACGTGATCTCGATCGGGCACAATTTCGAGGCGGTGCTCGGCGATCTCGAGACGCGGATGCGCGAGGCCGCGGCCGATCTGAATTTCGAGGAGGCGGCGCGGCTGCGCGACGAGGTCAAGCGCCTGCGCGCCACCGAGTTGGCGGTGGTCGACGATCCCACCGTGAAGCAGCGCGCGGTGCAGGACCGCGCCGGCGCCTATGCGGGCGCGAAGAAATACGGCGACGCCGCGAATTTGCCGACGACAGCGATGAAGGGAAGAGGCGATGCGTGGTGGCGGCAGTGGAAGCCGCACCGGCGGTGCCTCTTCACCCTCCCCCTTGCGGGGAGGGTCGCGCGCCGAAGGCGCGCGGGGCTCGTCCGCCGAAGCCCAAAGGGCGAAGGCGGATGGGGGGTCCAAGAGTGGCGGCGGAAGTAAAGAGCGCGATCCCCTGCTTCCATCTTCCGAAGAGATGCGCAGCAAAGTCCACAAGCCGCATCTCGACGAGATGCACGGCCCGGAATCCCTGCCCTACCGCGCGACCCGCACGCTGCCGGAAAAACCGTTCGGCGGCGACAGCCGCATCATTCAGCCGACCAGCTCGCAGCACTCCGGGCCCGAGTTCGGCCCCGCGCCGCGCTCGAGCGGCGGTGCGCCGGGCAAGCGCGGCGGCTGGAAGCGGCGGTAGGATCGAAACCGATCACGAAGCCCGACCGGCGCATGATCCCTTGCCGACGATTTGCACAACGCGACCGTCACAGATGCAACCGGAAAGGAACTCTAATGACTGATAGAGAAAAGATTCTAATTGCCCTCCGCGAAAAGCCTTTGAAGACTTTCGAAATCATGAAGCGCGTGAACATAAAGCATCAAGACGACTGCCAATCGCTCCTATTGAAGATGCGTGGCGATGGCGTGGTGAAATTCGATATTCACAAGGGACATTGGTCCGCTTCGTGAGGATGGGTCACAGAACCGCATTTGGCACTAACGGACCTCGTTGATTTGGCCGACGATGACCCTTGTTGACGCATAGCGGACCTCGTCGCGCCTGAATGCCAAGTCCGCTTCCGGCAGATCCGGAAAAGTGTGAAGCGGTTTTCCCTCGCGACAAACGCGGAACGCGTTTGCGCGGAGATCATGCGCAAACAATAGCTAAAGCTTCCGCTTCGCAGATGCTTTTCGCTTCTTCTTCGCAGCCGGCGGCAGCGCGGCTTGCGCGATCGCATCTTCCGCCTCCTTGGCCTGCCTCAGCGCGCGCAGGCGCTGCATGTTGGTGCGGACGGTCACGGCGTTGCGGTCGACGTCCGCCATCGCGCGCGCGCCTTCTTCCGCGGCCACGCGCTGCCGTTCGGCGCGTGCGAGGCTCGTTGGCGAGGGTTGTCCCGATTTCTTGCTGACCATCCGCGCACCCGATTTTGACGAAGCAAAGCCCGCTCAATCCCGGGATCGAGCGGGCAGATCAGCCATTTCAGTACATCCGTGAAATGGCGCGAGCTTCAGTCGGCTCAGGCCAGCGAAAGATTTTCCGCGCTGGTCTTGCCGCGCATCTTGTCGGTCTTGAGCTCGAAGTTGACCTTCTGGCCTTCCGCGAGACCGGAAAGACCGGCCCGCTCGACCGCGCTGATATGCACGAACACATCGGTGCCGCCGTCGTTGGGCTGGATGAAACCGAAGCCCTTCTGGCCGTTGAACCACTTGACAGTACCTGTCGTCATTTTCTTCTCCAAAAGACATCGCGTGACGATCACGCGATTTGCATTCAACTGGTCGATGTCTTTGGGAAAGAGCCGGCAGGCACATTCAAAAGGCACAGCGGCTAATCGAATGGGCTCCATCTATAGGTCGCCGCGGCGAAAAGCAAGGGCCCGCGGCGCCGCCGGCCGATTATATTGGGTCGGATGGATGGCGCCGGAGCGAGCCCGGCCGCATACTGCCCATGGCAAACGCGCTCGCAGGCAGTGTCCATCTGGTTCGGGTGACCAACGACGACCGCGCGCATCTGCTTTATGCGGCATGCGGACCGCGCAACGATGCCGTCACGCAGGTCCTGAATGCGATTCCCGAAGGCTGGACCGCGGCGCTGCTGCCCAACCAGCTGACGCCGGAGGAAGTCGCCGTGCTGGCGTTGAAGCCGGGCGAGGTGAGGGAGATTAGGTGAGGTTGGGGATTGAGCCGCGCTACCGGGAAGGTCGCTCGCTGACACCCGGATAAGCCGGCTGCCAACGAGCAGTAGTCTGGCCCGAAGATTCGGCCCGTCCCGCGTTTAGCGCGTGGTGCCCTGCGGAAGAAGGGTGGAAGGGGCGGTAAGCCCTAGACTTCATCGACGGCCTCTTTACAATTTGCGATTGAGTAAGTCGTGCGCGGGGAGGATTTTATGAACCTTGGAAACCTCGGGAAGGGATTGCGTGCAACTCGTTTGTACGTGCAAAGTTGTCACATTCCGATCATACCGGAGCTGTTGACCGCTTCATGGACAAATTGGCGAGAGAGCTTCAAGGAACGCTTTAAGCAGCTCGATAGCCTGTTCAGGGCGGCGGCCTAAATTCTAGATCGCTTGAACGACTTCTCGGTTTGTGCCGACTACACGATGCCGGCGGGAACCGATGCTTTGCACTATGTCAAAGCTCATTTCTATTCCTCTCGCGCTACTGGTCAGCGCATGCATTGTTGTGCCTTCCGCCCACGCCCAGTCCTCGGACCGCGCCGTACTCGCCACCTTCTGCGACGCCAACAACATCGAGGGCAAGACGTGCGCGCGGGCGAAGGGATGCCCGAACGCGGGCAACGCGCCAAGGCCGAGGAGTTCTGGCCGCGTACGAGGAGTCGTGACCCCACCGCCCTCTTCCCCTCAGTCTCTCTACTCCACCACCTCATTCGCAAGCTGTTGCTGATTGAGCGGCACCTCGAGGCCGAGCGCCTTCGCGGTCTTGAGATTGATCAGAAACTCGAAGCTGGACGGCTGCTCGATCGGAATGTCGGCCGGCTTCGTGCCTTTGAGGATCTTGTCGGCGAACACCGCCGAGCGGCGGCACATCTCGACCTGGTCGGCGCCATAGGACACCAGCGCGCCGAATTCGAACGTCTCCTTCGAATAGGCGCACATCGCGATACGCCGCTCCAGCGCGAGCCTGGGAATCACGGCGCGGCCCTGGAACGCGGTGCCGCCCTGGGCAGGTGTCATGGCCTGGACGCCGGCTTTCGCCATGGCGTCGAATGCGCCCTCCATTTCGGCGACGGAGCGCGCGTCGAACGTCCCGAGCGTCAGCCCGAGCCGGCGCGCTGCTTCGCCCATCACCTCGACATAGATGCGGTTGGTCTGCTGGTCCGGATTGGTCAGGAGCCCGACCTGTTGCAGGCCCGGCACCAGCTCCTTCAGGAGCTGCAAACGCTTGCCGGCGATCTCGCCTCCGAAGTTGGACAGCCCCGTGATGTTGCCGCCCGGATGCGCCAGGCTCTGCGCCAGTTTCATCCCGACGGGATCGGGCACGAACATGAAGACGATGGGAATCGTCGTCGTGACGTCGCGAAGATACGAAGAACCGACCGAGCCGCCCATCAGGACATCCACTTTGAGCGACACGAGCTCGGCCGCCATGCTGCGGAAGCGTTCGGGAATCTCGTTGGGAAAACGATGGAGAATGCTGATGTTCTGCCCGTCGACGTAGCCCAGCCTGGCAAAGCCTTCGTTGAGAGCCTCGTAATAAGGCGACTCTTCCTTCGGGCTGCCGGCGTGCCAGAGATAGCCGACCGTCGGCATTTTCCTGACCACCTGCGCACGGACGATGGACGCCGCCGCGGCCGTCGCCGCGCCGATCAATGAGATGAAGTCCCGCCGCCTCATGGCATGCTCCAGGGCCCAGGAAGCGTGCATCATAGCGGCTTACCGGTGATGCTTGAAAGGCCCGCGAAGTGACCGGGATGTGCCGGACAACGCCCGGGGGCCGGACGATCGGATGAAGCGCGGCAGGATCGTGGTCGATCCGGCGACGAGGAAGGTGGCGCCTCAGTAACGCGCTCGTCATTCCGGGACGCGAGTGAAACGAGCGAGTCCGGAATCCATAACCACAGGCGGTCGTGTTGCGTGCGATCGTCGACGATCACGTCAACGACGTTGGCCTGTGGTTATGGATTCCGGGTCCAGCCCGCGCTGCGGGCTGTCCCGGAATAACGATGGGAATTGTTTGCGCCGCTGCCCTACCCCGATCGCCGATGGCTGGTGTTCTGGACGAGATTGCCGTGCGCGGCCTGTTCCCGGATGTTGTGCTTCTCGTCGTCGCGATGGCCCTTGGTCGTGTCCAATGGAACGGACGGCGTGCTGCCGGGACCCTTGTGGCTCTGCGCGTCCTCCGGAACGGGTGGGATGGTCTTGTTCAACGGCTTTGTCATCGCTGGTCTCCGTTGCTTGCTAAGTCCAACGCGACACCCTGCATAGGCGTTCCGCGGGAAACTGATCATTGAACGCGGGCGGGTCTTTGCACGACCGGCAGTTCGAAAAAACCGCCGCCTGTTTTGCCCGACGAGTCAAGCTTGCTTCGAAAAAATATTTATCTTTGCGAATTACAGAATTTATGATTTAACGAAGCAATCCCGTCCACAAGAGGGACGCTTCGCGGTCGTCACGATTCGTCGGTGCGGGATGCGATGGGCGCGTTGCGCCGCAAGACGTGCGGCGCTTCGCGTACGGTCAAGCCGTGTGGTCCTGATTCCCCGACGCTGGAATCAAGTTTGCCGAGATGATCGGTAGACGATGGTGGCTAAAAAGCCCGGTACACCAGGGAGAGCGCGGAGCAGCCGAAAAGAACCATCGCGCAGGGAGTGCCGGAGCGTATCGGCCCTACCTGACGACTTGTGGGCATTCTTCCTTTTCAGCCCACGAGGCCTGCGGGTGCGGCCAGCGCCCGGCATTCCCTGCGCCTCTTTTTTCAAGGGGCGAACGAATTCCAGGACTCGGACGCAAATCGCGCCGCGGGAATGCTGTGTGTTGTCTTCACCCTCCCCTGGAGGGGGACGGTCGCTGTTTGACAATCGAATCCGAAACGAACAGCGCGCGCTACATCTTTCCCTGCGCGTCGCGCGGATTGCCCTGCGTCTGCTGCTGGCGATCCTGCTCGTTGGCGCGGTGGCGGCCGTAGAGGCAGCCGGCGGCGGCGCCGAGCATGCCGTGATGGCCGGCATAGTGGCCGGCGACGCCGCCGACCGCGGCGCCCTTGAGGCAGCCCTTGGCGTCGGCGGGTGAGGACGCCAGCGCCAGAGCGGCGACGGCGGCGAAAGCGAGTGCGGTCTTCATGAGGCGGTCTCCAGGAATGAAAGCTCGCATCGATAACGGCGGATACGCGGCCGTTGTTCCACCGGGCAGACAGCGTCGCCACACGCCGGCCCGGAATAAACCCACGGCTGTGCGGTTGTGCCGGCCTACGCCTCTCGCGAAGTGTTCGATCTGTGTCTACACCTTAAGATCGAATTAGGTATTGCGGTGCCATATGCGCGGGATGTCGCATGCGTAGCTTTGCGGATTGATCTGGCTTCGACCGCGCGCGCAGAATGAACCCAAGTGATGAGTCGGACGACAGGAGTCCGACGGAGTACAAATGGTCGAGAGTCTGAATCGTCAACGCGTGCTGAACTTCCTCGATGTGTTTTATTCGGGCGACGTCGAGGGTGCGCTGTCGCGCTGCAGCGACGACATCGAGTTCTTCTCCAACGCGCCGGTGGATCTGCTGCCGCATATGGGTCACCACCGCGGCAAGGCCGAGCTGCGCGAGATGTACCGCACCGTCCACACCCGCTACTACGACATGCGCCACGAGGTCCGCGCCATCGTCGCCGAAGGCGACAAGGTCGCGGTGGACTTGCGGCTGTTCTTCAAGAAGAGCCTCAACAACCGCATCGTGCAGTTCGACCTCGCCGCCTTCTACACGCTGCGCGACGGCCGCATCACCCATATCCGCGAGATCATCGACACCTTCGACCTCGTGCAGCAGGTGCTGGAGCGCGATCTGGCCGCGGCGATCGCCGTCACGAGGCCGGACGACAAATAATTTGGCAGCCGGCGCCGCGCAGGGAGCGTTAACAACCCCGTAAATTCACGGGACTGTCGCAATGGTGCAATGCAAAAACGCCGATTGCGTTTCCACACATTCGTACTATTTGAAGCTTCAAATAAAACTGCAGCGAACCCGGCGGGACGCATTGTCGTCCGCGGCCGGGTTTTGTCCATTGCGGGACTTTCGCTGCTTCTCACAGCCAGTCCGGGAATCAAGCGACATGACAGAGCACAGCCTCTGGCGTTTTTCGCGCGCGCTGCATCGTGCGATCAACGACCGCCAGTTCGACGAACTTGCCGCCGCGCTCGACGACGACGTCGATTGGGCGATCTACGGGCCGATCGACATGTTTCCGTTTCTCGGCGCGCGCCGCGGCAAGGAAGCGGTCATCGAAGTGGTGAAACAGATCGCCGAAAACGTCCGCATCCACCGCTTCGACCGCGAAGCCATCATGCTCGGTGTCGATTCGGCCGCATCGATGATGCGCTACTCGCTGACCTCGCTGGAGTCCAACAAGCCGATCTCGCTCCGGGTCGCGCATTTCGCCCAGTTCAGGGGCGGCCGGCTCAGCAACATCCGCGTGCTGATCGACAGCTTCGACCTGGTCGAGCAGGCGCTCGGACACCCGATCCACCTGCCGCGGATGACGGCCTGACGTTTCCCGCCAAAGTTTGAAGCGATCCGACCTTCCAGCCCCCGTCGGGATCGCTTCGCCCAGCGGGCGGCGCTCCAAGCGCCGCCCTGCTGGCGCAAATCGCGCGACAAACGCGGAACGCGTTTGCGCGGAGATCATGCGCAAAAGTGCCGCAGCCGACTGCGGATGTGAGTCCGCCGTCACAATTTTGCACCCGAAATGCCCCATGTTAGGGCTCGTCTGAGGACGGGCTGGGTTCATGACTTCATATTCATTGCGGGATCGAACCGCCGCGCTGATGCTGGTGGCGGGCGTTGCGTTTGGCTTTATCGTCTTTGCACCGACCCACCCGGCTTTCGCGCAGGCGCAATCGATCGCCCAAGACGACGACGAAGCTGACGACTCGGCGGCGACAAAAACCGACGAGACCAGGCCCGCCGAGACGGCGTCCGAGCAAAAGCCCACCGATACCGCCGAGATCGACGCCAATACGCTGGACTGGAGCCAGCTCAACGTCGACGCCTCCACCCTCACCTACGGACCGAGGGCGCCCGGACGGAAGGATGGCGCCGATGGCGAGATGAAATGGTCGTCCAACAACCGGCCGAACGGCTCCGCGGTGTCGGTCAAGCAGCAGGTCGCGCCGTTCTGGGATACCCGCGTCGGCGCCGACATGACCGTCGCGCGAGAACCCACCACGATGTCCGAGTTGCTTGCCGAGAAGACCGCCAATGGCGGCAACCTGCCGCAATCCGGCGGCTCGGCCTGGGCGGCGATGACGGCGCCGGGCGCGGGGTCGGTCTGGGACAAGACCGCGGTCGAGGCCCGCGTCGATCCGTCCTCCGAGCAGAGCAAGCTCGGCACTTCCTTGAGCAAGCAGGTGCCGATCAGCGGCCAGTCGTCGCTGACCTTGCAGAACGGCTACAGCATGACCCAGCAGGGCATGGTGCCGGTGCCCGGCCTGGTCCCTCGTCCGCAACGCAGTTACGAGACCGATCAATCGGCAAAAATCTCGATCGGCGACACCGGCACCAGCGTGACCGCCGGCCAGACCCTGTCCTCGACCGACGACAAATGGCTGCGCAAGTTCGGCGCCGAGCAGAAGGTGCTGGACGGCGTCACCATTTCCGGCTCGGTCAGTGAGACGCCACAGGGCACCACCAGCAAGAGCATCAGCGCCGGCTTCAAGAAAAGCTGGTGAATTAGCCTTGAGTTTGCGCATGATCTTATCGGAAAACCGGTGCCCACCCCGCATCAAGTGCGGGGCAGGCTTTTTCCGGATCATGCGCCGAATTAGCCACGGCGAAGCCGGTTGAATGCACCTTTGATGCCGCAACTTGGCCGCGATGAGGTCAAAATCGGCCCCCCTGATGGGACCGTTACCGTTCGGAAATTCGTCGTGCGGGGGACACTCGCCAACGCGAAAAGGGGAAGGCCGATGAATAACGCCATTCGTTCTGAGCAAATCGAACAGGTTGAAGGCGAAGACGCCAATCTCGCCGCGGTCTCGGACGTCGAGGAAGGCATCCGCGAGTTCGTCCGCAACGATATCGCCTATCTGCGCCGCCCGGTCGCGGTCAGTGCTCCAGAAGCGACGCTCGATCCGGGCGCCGAAGCCACGGTGAACAATGTGAACTCCCTGATCCACCGCGTCGCCGGCACCTCGGTGTCGGAAATCGAAAAGCTGATCGCCGAGCTCGAGGCGGTGCGCGACCTGCTGCATGCCGAGGGCCAGCGCGTCCAGCGCGAGATTTCGGGCTATGCGCAACTGAGCCAGGCCGCGATGAAGTCGACGCGGATGATCGCCGACAACGTACAGCAGTGGAAGCGCGCCGCCGACGGGCTGCGCAACGGCTGATCTTTTTACAAATCTTGGCCGCCGCGTCCGCTCTGACGGAGCGCGGCGGTTTCGATTCCGGCCGGTAGACAAGAACAGAAGAAAAAGCCCGCGATGAGTTTGAACGTGTCGATCCCCGCCCGCGACCAAGGTCAGGCGCCGGCTTCCGGCGCAGCAGGGGATCAATCGACCATGGAAAGCATTCGGCCCGACACAACAGATCCGATTCCGCTGCGCGCGTCGCCGCACCGGGTCGGCGCCCTCATGATCCGCTTCGTCGGATTGCTGTTTCTCGCCGTCGCGGCGATGGCGCTGGTCTATCTGCGCTGAGTTGGCCGCACCGGTTGCGGCCATGGTTAGCGAATGCCGAGCTCTCAGCGCTCGATCGAGGCGACCTCGAGTCGGTACGAGCCTTCGGCGTAGCCCCTCACCACCATCGCGGCGGTCAGCATCACCGCAAGGGTTACCGTTGCAAAAATCAAACCCACCAGTTGCAGCCCGCTGCGATCCGCCATCGTCGTCCCCCGCCGAATATTGCGGGCTCACTATCCTCACCACAAGTTCAAAATGCGTTAGCAAAAAATTCGTTCCGCAGATTCTTCGGACGCGATGCAGGCGCGCAACAATGCGGTAACCTTGTTATTGAGTTACCGATCGAAACCTCGTCATTGCGAGGAGCGCAAGCGACGAAGCAATCCAGACCTTTCTTGCGGCTCTATGGATTGCTTCGCTGCGCTCGCAATGACGGGTCAGGCGCCCGGGTTCCGCCGCGGCACGAAGCCGGTCCCAAGAAAAGAGAACACGACTTCCCCGCGCTCGTTCGTGCCGGTGTTGCGGATCTCGACGATGCCCCATTCCGGGCGCGAGGCTGACGCGCGCAGGCCCTCGACCTCGCTGACGAAGCTGATGGTGTCGCCGGCCATCACCGGCTTGATCCAGCGCAGGTCGCGAAAGCCCGGCGATGGCCCGCCTGCGACCACCGTCTCGCCCCGCGCGACAGCTTCGCGCGCAAGCCGCTGAAGGCTCGTGACCATCAGCTTCATGCAGACGGATGCGACATGCCAGCCCGAAGCGGCGAGCCCGCCGAACAGCGACTTGCGCCCCTCCTCCTCCGACAGATGAAAGCGCTGCGGATCGTATTTGCGCGCGAAGCGCTTGATCTCGTCGGCGGTGAAGGTGAAAGAGCCGACCTCGCGCCGGCGGCCGATCGTGATGTCCTCGAAAAACAACATCAGCGCATGGTCTCCCGGCGGCTGATGATGATCGGCGAGACCATCTCGCAGAGGACCTGGCCCGCCGCGTTGCGCGCGATGCCCTTGAAGGTCACGATTCCCGTCTCGGGGCGGCTGCGCGAAATTCGCGCCTCGGTCACGTCGACGTCGAGCGTGATGTCGTCGCCCGGCCGCAACGGCGCCACCCAGCGCAACGCGTTGACGCCGGGCGAACCGAGCGAGGCGGCGCGGCCGATGAAGCCGTCGAACATCATCCGCATCATGACCGCGCAGAGATGCCAGCCCGAGCCCGACAGCCCCTTCAGCATGGTCTTGCTGGCGGCCGCCTCGTCGAGATGCATCGGTTGCGGGTCGTATTCGGCCGCGAACTCCAGGATCTCCTCGCGCGAGACGTGGCGCGGACCGAAGGTGCCGAGGCGGCCGACCGGAAAATCTTCGAAAGTGAGGGGCATTCTGTCAGGGGATTGCGGCAGGGAAGTCAGATTGTGGCCGCACTTTGCGGCAATCTCAACCCGTCCGCCTGCATGGCTTCCGGGCCGAGGGCCTGTGCGGGCGTGCGGATTTGGACGAAACTCGTGGCCGATTCGCTGGGGGAAGGTGATGCGCGATTTTCACGATATCGGAAACGGACGAAGGGGGCGGTGATGTTTGAATACCGCGACCTCTTCAAATGGGACCGGTTCATCACGCCGACGCTGATCAAGCCGTTTTTCGGCGTGATGATCGGCTTTGTCGTGCTGGTCGGGCTATCAGGCATTTTCTCCGGTCTGACCGCGATGGCCATCAATCCGTTCGGCGGCTTCATCGTCGTGGTCGCAAGCATTGTCGGTGTCGTCGCCGGAATCATGTTCTCGCGCGTCATTGCCGAGTTCGTCCTGATCGCCTTCCGCATCAACGAGCACCTTGGCGCGATCCGCGACCAGGGCGAGATGCGATAAAGGCATCGCCTGCGCTCACTGCCAGCCCGGAACCCCGCGCATGTCGGGCAGATGATGCGCGATGCCCTTGTGGCAGTCGATGCAGGTCTTCTCGCCGGTGAACAGGAAGCGCTGATGGGCGACGGAGGCGCGCGGCGACTGCTTGGTGATGTCCATCGACTCCGCGCTGTGGCAGTTGCGGCATTCCAGCGAATTGTTGGCCTTGAAGCGCGCCCATTCATGCAGCGCCAGCTCGAGCCGCTTGTCGACGAACTTGTCGCGGGTATCGATGATAGCCGAACAGATTGCCCCAGACCTCCTTCGAGGCCTGCATCTTGCGCGCGATCTTGTCGGTCCAGTTGTGCGGCACGTGGCAGTCCGGGCAGCTGGCGCGCACGCCGGAGCGGTTGGTGAAATGGATGGTCGACTTCAGCTCCGCAGAACACGTTGTCGCGCATCTCGTGACAGCTGGTGCAGAATTTCTCGGTGTTGGTCAGTTCGAGCGCGGTGTTGAAGCCGCCCCAGAAGATCACGCCGGCGACGAAGCCCGCCAAGCACCAGCACGCCGAGGCCGAACACCGTGCTCGGCCGCATCAGCACGTCCCACAGCTCGAGCAGCGAAGGCTCCAGGCACGCCGCAGGAAGCCCGGTCGTCGAGGCTTTGCGGATCGACCGTCGCTCATCGCCGGCCACCCGGCGCCGCAGCGGCTCAGCATGGTGTCGATGTCGACGAAATCATTGCTGACCGGCGGATCGGTCACGCTCTGCGGCACGTGACATTCGGTGCAGAAGAAGCGGCGCGGCGAGATCGAGGCCAGGAACTGACCGTCGCGGTCCATGAAATGGGTGATCGAGACCATCGGCGCCTGCGACTCGCCGGTGCGCGCGCGCGCGTGGCAGGACAGGCATTTGTTGCTGTTCAGGTCGATCTGGTAGCCGTCGATCGAATGCGGGATCACCGGCGGCTGTTCGGGATAGTTGCGCACTTCGCGCTCCGCGGTGTTGCGCGTCGGCGCCATCGGCGCGCGCGGCGCCCTCGTCGTTGAGCGGCGTCGGGCCGCGCAGGCCGGAATTGAGCGTCTGCGCCGCAAGCGTGCCGGTGCCGGCCGCGATCGCCAGCGACGAGAAGCGACGATGTGCAGGTTCCTGATCATGACTGCTGCACCTTCTCGATGCGCACGGCGCATTTCTTGAAATCGGTCTGCAGCGAGATCGGATCGGTGGCGTCGAGCGTCACCTTGTTGATCAGCTTGGATTCGTCGAACCAGGGCACGAACACGAGGCCGCGCGGCGGCCGGTCGCGGCCGCGGGTCTCGAGCCGCGTGCGGATGAAGCCGCGGCGCGAAATCACCTTGACCTCGTCGCCGCGCCGCAGCTTGGCTTCCTGCGCGTCGTCCGGATGCATGAAGCAGACCGCCTCGGGAAACGCGCGGTAGAGCTCGGGCACGCGGCGCGTCATGGTGCCGGAATGCCAGTGCTCCAGCACGCGGCCGGTCGAGAGCCAGAACGGATATTCGCTGTCGGGCGATTCCGCCGGCGGCTCGTAGGGCAGCGCGAAGATGCGCGCCTTGCCGTCGCGGAAAGCCGTAGAACTGCACGCCCGTGCCCTGCCTGACGAACGGATCCGAGCCTTCGCGAAAACGCCACTTGGTCTCCTGTGCCGTTGACGACGGGCCAGCGCAGTCCGCGCTCCCGGTGATAGGTGTCGAACGGCGCGAGGTCGTGGCCGTGGCCGCGGCCGAAGGTGGCGTATTCCTCGAACAGGCCCTTCTGCACATAGAAGCCGAACGCCTTCGATTCGTCGTTGGCGTAGCCCGGCTCGATGTCGGACAGCGGGAACTTGTCGACCTGGCCGTTCTTGTAGAGCACGTCGAACATGGTCTTGCCGCGATACTCCGGCTTCTTGGCCAGCAGCTCCTCCGGCCAGACCTCCTCGATCTTGAAGCGCTTGGAGAACTCCATCAGCTGCCAGAGATCGGAGCGCGACTCGCCGGGCGCGGTGACGAGCTGGTGCCAGAACTGCGTGCGCCGCTCGGCATTGCCGTAGGCGCCTTCCTTCTCCACCCACATCGCGGTCGGCAGGATCAGGTCGGCGGCGAGCGCCGTGACCGTCGGATAGGCGTCGGAGACGACGATGAAATTGTCGGGATTGCGGAAGCCCGGATAGATCTCCTCGTTGATGTTGGGACCGGCCTGCAGATTGTTGTTGACCTGCACCCAATAGGCGTTGAGCAGGCCGTCCTTCAGCATCCGGCTCTGCAGCACGGCGTGATAGCCGGGCTTGTCGGGAATGGTGCCTTCCGGCAGCTTCCAGATCTGCTCCGCCTTGTCGCGATGCGCCTTGTTGGTCACCACCATGTCGGCCGGCAGGCGGTGCGAGAAGGTGCCGACCTCGCGCGCGGTGCCGCAGGCCGAGGGCTGGCCGGTCAGCGAGAACGGGCTGTTGCCGGGCTCGGAGATCTTTCCGGTCAGGAGATGGATGTTGTAGACGAGATTGTTGCACCAGACGCCGCGGGTGTGCTGGTTGAAGCCCATGGTCCAGAAGCTGACCACCTTGGTCTTCGGATCGGCATAGAGCTCGGCCAGCGCCTCCAGCCGGTTGACCGGCACGCCCGACATCTTCGCCGCCTTCTCCAGCGTGTAGTCGGAGACGAACTTGGCGTACTCGTCGAAGCTCATGTCGGTCGAGTCGTTGGCCTTGGCCGCACCGCGTCGCCTTCTTCTGCAGCGGATGATCGGGCCGCAGGCCGTAGCCGATGTCGGTCTGGCCGCGCTTGAAGATGGTATGCGCGGCGACGAAATCCTTGTTCACGCGCCCGGTCTTGATGATGTGGTTGGCGATCGCATTGAGGATGGAGAGATCGGTCTGCGGCGTGAACACCATGCCGATGTCGGCGAGATCGAACGAGCGGTGCTCGAAGGTCGAGAGCACGGCGACCCGCACATGCGGCGCGGAGAGCCGGCGGTCGGTCACCCGCGTCCACAGGATCGGGTGCATCTCCGCCATGTTGGAGCCCCACAGCACGAAGGCGTCGGTGGCCTCGATGTCGTCGTAGCAGCCCGCCGGCTCGTCCATGCCGAAGGTGCGCATCATGCCGACGACGGCCGACGCCATGCAGTGGCGCGCATTGGGATCGATGTTGTTGGAGCGGAAGCCGGCCTTGAACAGCTTGGAGGCGGCGTAGCCTTCCCAGACCGTCCATTGGCCGGAGCCGAACATGCCGACGCCGCTCGGCCCGCGCTTCTTCAGCGCGGCCTTGAACTTCTCGGCCATGATGTCGAAGGCTTCGTCCCACGAGACCGGCGTGAACTCGCCGTTCTTGTCGTACTTGCCGTTGGTCTTGCGCAGCATCGGCTGCGTCAGCCGGTCATGGCCGTACATGATCTTGGACAGGAAATAGCCCTTGACGCAGTTGAGGCCGCGATTGACCTCGGACTTGATGTCGCCATGGGTGGCGACGACGCGGTTGTCCTTGGTGGCGACCATGACGCTGCAGCCGGTGCCGCAGAAGCGGCAGGGCGCCTTGTTCCAATTCGAGCTCGCTCGCGTCGCGGTCGGTGACGAGATTGGCGGCCAGCGCCGGCACCGGCATTCCGCCGGCGGCGGCGGCGATGGCGGCGGCTTCCAGCTTCAGCATCTGGCGGCGGTCGAGCTTGGTCTCGGTCATGACTGGTCTCCCGGCGCAGCTTCAGTCGACGTCGATGGCGTGAAAGACGAGCGAGGCGGAATGAACGTGGGGCAACAGCGCGATGGTGTTGAGCGTCGCGCCGAGCGCGCCGGCATCGGGCGCATCGACCACGACGATGAGCTTGCCTTTGGGATCGCGGCCGATAAATCTCGCATCCCGGAAGCGCGAGGATGCGCGGCTTCGACCGCGTCGAGCTGCTCGGGTCGGGCCTGCACCAGGATGCTGGCGATTTCGCCGCCGGGCGGCGCCACGACGCGATCGGCCGTCAGTACGCGGCCGGTGATCAGCGTCCGGCGATCGATTGCGGTTTTGCGCATGATGGCGTCTCTCCCTGTCAGTGCGGCGGCGGCGGACCGGGCGGGCCCGCCACCATCTGATAGATCCAGACCGCGAAGTCCGTACGAACCTACCGTCGCCACTGCGAGCCCCGGCATCAGGACGGCGGTCAGGAACAGGAACGCGAAGATCTCCATGCGCCGCGGCGCGGCCGTGCACTCGCGTCGCCGTTTGCGACCGACATGATCGTGTCTCTCTTCAGCTGTTGAGAGGGGACGGCATCCGGGCCGCTGCCTTGGCGCCAGTTTAGGAGACGACGGTCAGCCAACTTTGATCCAGATCAATGAATCGCAGGCTGGGCTTCGCCCGGACGCATGGCTTCGCGTTCCCGCGGCGCAATTTTGCGCCCGAGTCTCTGCGGATCGGTGTCCCTCCGGGAAGCGGAGGGCGCAGGGAGTGCCGGGCGCTCAACCGCACCCGCAAGCCTCGTGGGCTGAAAAGGAAGAATGCCCACAAGTCGTCAGGTAGGGCCGAAATCGCACGGCACTCCCTGCGCAATGGCTTTACGGCTTACTCCGTGATCTCCCCGGTGTACCGGGCTTTTTAGCCACCGTCGCCGATCAGTATCTCGATCGACTTGACCCCAGCGTCGGGGGGACAGGACCACACGGCTTGACCGTACGCATCGTGCCGCACGTCTTGCGGCACCACACGTCCATCGCAACCCGCGCCGCGTGTCGTGGCGATCGCGAAACGCCCCTCCTGAGAGGCGCGGGATCGCTTCGATAAATCATAATTTCTTTCTTTCGGAAAGGAGAATATTTTTTGGTGATGCGCTTGACTCGTCGGGCAAAACAGGCGGCGGGTTTTTCGCCGCGCGAGCGTGACCGATGTGCAGTGAATCGTCCAAAGGGAGCATGTGGAAGGGTTTGGGTCGTCGCCCGAAGCCTATTCTTGCAACCCCAAATTCCTGCTATTCGCTGAGTCATGACTCCCGCTGAATTCATCAAAAAATGGAAACCGGTCGCTCTCACCGAACGATCGGCCGCGCACACGCATTTCCTGGACCTCTGCAGACTGTTCGAGCATGAGGATCCGGTTTCGGCCGACCCGACCGGCGAATGGTTCACCTTCGAAAAGGGAGCCACCAAGACCGGGGGCGGCGAAGGCTTCGCCGACGTCTGGAAGAAGAATTTCTTCGCTTGGGAATACAAGAAGAAGAAACGCGACCTCAACGCCGCCATTGACCAGCTTGTGCGTTATGCGGCGGCGCTGGAAAACCCACCGCTTCAGGTCGTCTGCGACACCGATCGTTTCATCATTCGGACGGCCTGGACCAACACCGTTCCCAAGCAATACGACATCGAGCTCGACGATCTGGCGTTGCCGGAGAAGCGCGAAATTCTCTGGGCAGTGTTCCATGATCCTGAACGGCTGAAGCCGAAGGAGACCCGTGCCGGCGTCACAAGGGAAGCGGCCGACAAGTTCTCCACCATCGCCTTGCGGCTGCAAGGCCGTGGCACGCCGGAGGAGGTGGCTCACTTTGTCAACCAACTCGTGTTCTGCTTCTTTGCCAACAGCGTCAAGCTTTTGCCGGAAGGTTTCTTCCCGAAGCTCCTCAAACGCGCAGGGCAGAGGCCGGACAGGACGCAGGACAATTTCAATTCGCTGTTCGAGGCGATGGAACACGGCGGCGAATTCGACCTCACCGATATCGCGCATTTCAATGGCGGCCTGTTCGACGGCCGGCGTGCTATTCGGCTCGACGATGGCGATATCGGCCTGTTGATCGCGGCGGCAAGTCTCGACTGGAGCCTGATCGACCCAACGATTTTCGGCACCTTGTTCGAACGCTTCCTCGATCCCGACAAGCGCGCACAAATCGGCGCGCACTACACCGATCCCGACAAGATCATGATGATCGTCGAGCCGGTGATCCTGCGCCCGTTGCGCGCGGAGTGGGAGGCAGCAAGGGCCGAGACGGAGCAGCTCGTTGAGGCAGCGCATCTTAAGAGGGGGCGCGCCTTCGACAATGCAATAACGAAGGCCGAGGAACCGCGCGCGATATTTCTCGAACGATTGCGCAAGGTCTCGATCCTAGACCCTGCCTGCGGTTCCGGAAATTTTTTGTACCTCGCACTGCAGGCAGTGAAGGACATTGAGTTGAAAGCGAACCTCGAATGCGAAGCCATGGGACTTGCGCCGCGCATTCCAGTAATCGGTCCCGAGATTGTGCATGGCATCGAGATCAATCCCTTGGCCGCTGAGCTTGCCCGCACCACGATCTGGATCGGTGATATCCAATGGCGCATCCGCAACGGCATATACGCCAACCCACAGCCGATCCTGCGCAAACTGGATACGATCGAATGTCGTGATGCCCTGATTGCTAAGAAGCCCGATGGATCATTCGCAGAGGCCCAATGGCCGCCTGCTGAATTTATAATCGGCAATCCGCCATTCTTGGGCGTCAAGAAAATGATTGCTGGCTTGGGCGCAAGTTATACGCAGACCATCCGTAAGATTTTTGAAGGTCGCGTCGACGACTTCTCTGATCTGGTGTGCTGGTGGTTCGAGAAGGCGAAGGCACACGTAATAAGTGGAAAGTCTCGAGTTCGCGGGATTAGTTGCAACAAACTCAATTCGCGGCGGGAAAAATAGATTGGTGTTGGATGAAATTGTTCGTGAGCTGTCAATTTTCACGGCTTGGGCTGATGAACCGTGGGTCGTCGACGGCGCAGCAGTTCGCGTTTCGATCATTTGCTTCGAAGCCAAAGCATCCAACAGGCCGATATATCTCAATGGTGTTAGAGCGTTAGCCGATCGGGTTGCAAGTACCCTGCGGCCACGAAGTAATTTGTGGATTCTGTCGGCGTGTAGGTGTCGACGATGCGGCCAACGGCATCCCAGAGACCATTGACCGTACGTTCGGCGGCCTTTCGCAAATTTGCTTTGAGCTTGGCGAAGGCATTCTCGATCGGGTTGAGGTCGGGGCTGTAGGGCGGAAGATAGAGGAGTGTTGCGCCGGCGGCTTCGATCATCTCGCGTATGCGCGGCCCTTTGTGGCTGGAGAGGTTATCCATGATGACAATCGCATCTTGTGGAAGTTCGGGGACGAGCACCTTTTCCACATAGGTCTCGAAGGCATCACGGTTAATAGGGCCATCGAGCACCCAGGGCGCGATGATGCCGCGCGTGGTTAGAGCGGCCACGCAGGTTGTTGTTTTCCAGTGGCCGTGCGGAACGGCGGCTCGCAGACGTTCGCCGCGCTGGCAGCGGCCATGTGTTCGCGCCATGTTGGTCGATGCCCAGGTCTCATCAATGAAGACGAGCCGGTCCCGATCGAGCTTGCCTTGGCTCTCACGCCAGGCTTCCCGCCGCGTCAAGACATCCGGGCGATCCTGCTCTGCGGCATGGGCGGTTTTTTTTGCGCGTGATGTTGTGGCGCTCGAAGAAGCGACGGATCGTCCCATAGCCGAAGGAAAGACCTTCTTTGCTCAGGCTGTCACGCAATTCTTCGATGGTGATGTCAGGGATTGCCTTGAGCAAGGCCAGGATCCTCGCCTGATGGGCATCGATCCGGTGGGACTTGCGATCTCCGCCCTGACCTCTCGGCTGGGCATCCCCTTGCTCTCGCTCGCGCATCCGCCACCGGCTGACGCTCGCCGCGCTTACTCCAAACCGCTCGGCAGCCTGCCGGCCGGACGCGCCGCCCGCAATGGTGGCAAGCACTCGTTCACGAAGGTCCATCGACAGCGGTTTCGCCATACCCGCCGGCCTCCTGTCCCGGCGGGTAGCTTGAATCACCAAACCGCTGATTTGTGAATCCCAACGATTTAGTCAGATGGGCTAACGCTCTAGTGTTCCAAAGATCAACCCTGATTTAACGCATGAATCCAATATTTCATCTGCGCGCAGGCTGAGCGAAAACAGCGCTCGATCGTTTATCGGTATGCAGAAATCTGGTCCACATGACATTGCCGGATCGATTGCCAGAGCAATGCTGATTCTGCCGCAGAATCCAAATGGCAGGTCCAATGATGTAGTTCTCAAACCATACATAAATGGTTTGGACATCCTGCGCAGTCATCGAGATAAGTGGATCATCGATTTCGGTGACATGACTAAGGAAGAGGCTAGTCTGTTCGAAGCGCCATTTGAGTTGTTGAGAGAGCTGGTTGGAAGCTACATCGAAGAGCAAAAAAAGAAGCTTCGAGATAAGGGTCGAGATGATCTGGCGGACAAGTTCACATACCGGGAAGCTTGGTACCTCCTCTGGCGACCGCGTCCGGAATTGAAGAATGCCGTACGAAACTTGAGGCGAGCGATCGTGACAGCGGAAGTTGCGAAACACAGAGTTTTTGTGTGGATGGATACTCGCATTCGTGCTGATAAGAACGTCACAGTAATAGCGCGCGATGACGATGTAAGCTTTGGCGTTTTACAATCGAGATTTCATCGCTCATGGTCGCTGCGTCTCGGTACAAGCCTCGAAGATCGGCCCCGATACACACCCACAACGACATTCGAGACGTACCCTTTTCCTGAAGGGCTGGCGCCGAACATCTCGGCGAAGGATTACGAGAGCGATCCGCGTGCGCAGGCCATAGCGGTGTCGGCGAAACGGCTGGATGAGTTGCGCGACGCGTGGCTCAATCCGCCCGATCTCATCAAGACCGAGCCCGAAGTCGTGCCGGGCTATCCAGACCGTATCCTGCCCAAGGACACACAGGCAGCAGTGACCTTGAAGACCCGGACGCTTACCAACCTCTACAACCAGCGCCCGCAATGGCTGTCCGATGCCCATCGTGATCTCGATGCCGCCGTTGCAGCAGCCTATGGCTGGCCAGCGGACATTTCCGAGGAGGACGCGCTGGCGAAGCTGCTTGAACTGAACTTGTCCCGCGCTGACGCCACGCAAGTAGCCGAAGCGGCGGAAGAACAGGATGACGAGGACAGCGAGTGAAAACGCGCACCAACCACCCCGATCCCTTCGAGTTCGCCGAACAATCCAACCCGTTCAGCTGACGAGTTCCCAGTAGCCCGCATAAGCGCAGCGATATGCGGGCTTTCCCGGGTGTCGCTGCGCTTATGCGGGCTACGAACCTAATTCCATCGCGCCCTAATTCGCAAACCGGAAATGCAAGACGTCGCCGTCGGCGACGACATAGTCCTTGCCTTCGAGGCGCAGCTTGCCGGCGTCGCGCGCGCCGGCCTCGCCGTTGAGCGCGACATAGTCGGCGTAGGCGATGGTCTCGGCGCGGATGAATCCCTTTTCGAAATCGGTATGGATCACGCCGGCCGCGGCCGGCGCCCGCGTGCCGCGATGAACGGTCCAGGCGCGCGCCTCCTTCGGACCCACGGTGAAATAGGTGATGAGGTCGAGCAGCTGGTAGCCGGCGCGGATCAGCCGGTCGAGGCCGGCCTCTTCCAGCCCGAGCGTATCGAGGAATTCCTTGCGCTCCTCGCGCGACAGGGTCGCGATTTCAGACTCGATCTTGGCCGAGATCACGACCGCGACCGCGCCCTCTTCCCTGGCGCGCTTGAACACTTCAGCCGAGAAACTGTTGCCGTCCTTGGCCGAGGCCTCTTCGACATTGCAGACATAGAGCACGGGCTTTGCGGTCATCAGCCCGAGCATGCCGAAGGCGCGCTCCTCCTCCACCTTGCGCTCGACGAAACGCGCAGGCCTGCCCTCGCGCAGCAGCACCAGCGCACGGTTGACGAGATCGAGCTGCTCCTTCGCCTCCTTGTCGTTGCCCTTGGCCTTTTTCGACAGATTGTCGACGCGCTTCTCCAGGCTTTCGAGATCGGCGAGCATCAGCTCGGTCTCGATGGTCTCGATGTCGGCGAGCGGGGCGATCTTGCCCTCGACATGGGTGATGTCGCAGTCCTCGAAGCAGCGCACGACATGCGCGATCGCGTCGACCTCGCGGATATTGGCGAGGAACTGGTTGCCGAGGCCCTCGCCCTTCGAGGCGCCGCGCACCAGGCCCGCGATATCGACGAAGGTCAGCCGCGTCGGAATGATCTGCGCCGATCTCGCGATTTCGGACAGCTTGTCGAGCCGCGGATCGGGCACCGCCACCTCGCCGACATTCGGTTCGATGGTGCAGAACGGATAGTTCGCCGCCTGCGCCGCCGCGGTTTCGGTCAGCGCATTGAACAGCGTCGACTTGCCGACATTGGGCAATCCGACGATACCGCATTTGAATCCCATTACGTCCTCGATATTTCCTCCTCGTCATGGCCGGGCTTGTCCCGGCCATCCACGTCTTCTCTGGCAAAGGAAAGACGTGGATGCCCGGCACAAGGCCGGGCATGACGACGGTGTGTATGTTTGCGAGCGCAAGAAGTCAGTCCTGCTTCCCCGCGCCCTCTTCCTTGACGTCGAAAAATCCCTTGCCCTGCAGCGTCAAATGCACCTTGTTCTGGAACGAGGCGTCCTGGCCCGCGGCGAGCAGGCCCGCGCTGTCAGCCACCGCCTCGCACAGCGCCGTCACCCACGCCCCGTCATCCCTGGAAAAATCCGACAGCACGTGGTGGTGCACGAAATCCTTGACGCCGGGATGGCCGATGCCGAGCCGCACCCGGCGATAGTCGTTGCCGATGTGCGAAGTGATCGAGCGCAGGCCGTTGTGACCGGCAATGCCGCCGCCGACCTTGACCCGCACTTTCGCCGGCGGCAATTCGAGCTCGTCCTGGAACACGGTGATCTCGCCAGCGCCGAGCTTGAAGAAGTTCGCGGCTTCCTGCACGGCGCGGCCGGAGTCGTTCATGAAGGTCGTGGGCTTGAGCAGGATGACGCGCTCGCGCTCGAGCGTGCCTTCGGCGGTCTCGCCCTGAAAGCGGCGGCGCCATGGTGCGAAACCATGACGCCGCGCAATCTCGTCGACGGCCATGAAGCCGATATTGTGCCGGTTACGCGCGTACTTCGCGCCGGGATTGCCGAGGCCGACAAAGAGCAGCATGACGCGGCATCCCGCGCGAGAACACCACTACTTCTTCTTGTCGCCGCCACCGGCAGCAGGCGCCTTCGCACCTGCCGCGGGCGCAGCAGCCGCTCCGGCCGCGGGCGCAGCAGCCGCTCCGGCCGCGGGTGCCGCCGCACCGGGTGCTGCGGGAGCCGCCGCACCAGCCACGGGGACCGTAACACCAGCCGCAAGACCTTCCGCCGCCGCAGCCGCGGCAGCCGCAGCCGCCTTCTGCTCTTCGGCGTAACCGGACGGCGGCACGATGGTGACCAGCGTCAGATCCGTGCGCAGCGACTTGGCGCCGGCCGGCAGCGTGATCTCGTCCAGATGCATCGAGTGGCCGATCTCCAGCGAGCTGACATCGACCTCGATATATTGCGGGATGTTGTCGACCGAGCATTCGATGTCGATGGTGTGGGTCACGATGTTGACCGTGCCGCCGCGCTTCACGCCCGGCGAGGCTTCCGCGTTCTGCACATGCAGGGGCACGCTGATGCGGATGGTCGCGCCTTCGCCGAGCCGCATGAAATCGACATGCAGCGGGAAATCGCGGATGGGATCGAGATGGAAGTCGCGCGGGATCACGCGGTGCTTCTTGCCCTCGAACTCGATGTCGTAAAGCGTGGTGAGGAAGCGGCCTGCCAGGATGCGCTGGCGCAGGTCGCGGTCATCGACCGAGATCGGCAGCGGGGGCTGGTTGTTGCCGTAGATCACTCCGGGAACTCTCCCGGCGCGACGCTCTGCCCGTGCGGCCCCCTTGCCGACTGACGGACGTGCGGTCGCCTTCAATTCCTTGACGGTCGTCGCCATTGTCTCAAGTCCTTGTTTTCAAAAGAGAAAGGCCGCAACGCGGCCCGTTTTCAGGTTCGCGGCAAGCCTCCAGGGGTGCGGGGGCCGCGAAACTGCCGGGCTTGTAGCCCCAAAGTGCAGGAATGACAAGGAAATCGGGGGATTTTTGTTCACCTCTCCCCGCGTGCGGGGAGAGGTGAAAATCTCAGCCGCTCTGCGAACCCAGCTTGCCCTCCAGCGCCGCGATCCGCGCCTTCAAAGCCTCGTTCTCCTCGCGCGCCAGCCGCGCCATGTCCTTGACCGCCTCGAACTCCTCGCGCTTGACGATGTCGAGATCGCGCAGGATTTTTTCGGCCTGGTTGCGCACGACCGCATCGACCTCGCGCTTGACGCCCTGGGCGGCGCCCGCGGCGTCGTTCATCAGGCGGCCGATCTCGTCGAAAAACCGGTTGTTGGTCTGGGTCATCCGAGGTCTCCGTGCACGAAACTGTTACAAGACAATGGCGATCGCGCCGGCGGCGTTCAAGGGCCGGGCGACCTTGTCACACTGCCCTTTCCTTGCAATCGTATCTAGTGCCCATAACTTTCCGAAGTCCGCGAAAAGGTGTTGCGGCGATGGTGCGCGGACTTCGGAAAGTGGGCACTGGCACCCCAGGGAAAACCCAGAGAATCAGAGAGCGAAGAAACGCCCATGATCGACAGCCAGGTTGATATTACGACCAAGGACGGCAAGACCACCACCTTCATCACCCATCCCGAGCGCGGCGGGCCGTTTCCGGTCGTCGTCTTCTATATGGATGCGCCGGCAATTCGTGAGGAACTACGTGATATGGCGCGCCGCCTCGGCACGTCGGGCTATTACGTGATGCTGCCGAACATGTATTACCGCGCCGGCGTGATGGAGCTCGGCCCGATCAACCCCGATCCGGAATCGCCGGAACGCAAGAAGATGTTTTCGCTGATGAACTCGCTCTCCATTCCGCTCGTGATGGAAGACACCAAGGCGCTGCTCGCCTATGCCGAGACGCAGAAAGCGGCCAACACGAAGATCGTCGGCACCGTCGGCTATTGCATGAGCGGCCGTTACGCCGTGAACGCGGCGACGCATTTCGCCGATCGGGTCAAGGCGGCCGCCTCGGTCTATGGCGTGCAGCTTGCGACCGACCAACCCGACAGCCCGCATCTTGCCGCAGCCAAGACCAAGGCCGAGCTTTATTTCGCCTGCGCCGAGACCGACGTCTATGCGCCGCAGGAGGTGATCGACAAGGTTTCCGCAGGCATGAAAGGCACGAAGAACGAGGTCGAGGTCTATCCCGGCACGCATCACGGCTTCGCCTTTCCCAAGCGCCCGGTCTACCACCGCGACGCCGCCGAGCGGCACTGGGAGCGCCTGCTCGCGCTCTACAAGCGCAATCTTGTCTGATGGCTTCATGCTGTCGCTGCTGCCGCTCTTGATCGCCTTCCCCGTGTTCGACCCGGTCGCGATCGCGATCGGGCCGATCGTGATCCGCTGGTACGCGCTCGCCTATATAGGCGGCATCGTGCTGGGCTGGATCTACGCGCGCATGCTGGTCAAGAACGAGCGGCTGTGGGGCGGCCCGGCGGCGATGACGTTGCCGCAGCTCGACGACTTCATCCTGTGGGTCACCGTCGGCATCATCCTCGGCGGCCGCACCGGTTATGTGCTGTTCTACAATCTGCCGTTCTTCATCCAGCATCCCGCTGAAATCCTCGAGCTGTGGAAGGGCGGCATGTCGTTCCATGGCGGCTTCATCGGCTGCGTGATCGCGGTGATGTGGTTCGCGCGCAGGAACGGCATTTCCATTCTCTCGCTCGGTGACATCACCACCGCGGTCGGGCCGATCGGCCTGTTCCTCGGGCGCATCGCCAATTTCATCAACAGCGAGCTGTGGGGACGAGAGGCCGATCCGAGCCTGCCTTGGGCCATGATTTTTCCAAATGACAAGCTCCAACTCCCGCGGCATCCGAGCCAGCTTTATGAAGCCGGGATGGAAGGTATCCTGCTGTTCACGGTGCTCGCGGTGATGATCCGCTTCGGCGCGCTGAAGCGGCCGGGCCTGATCCTCGGCAGTTTCATCGCGCTGTATGGCCTGGCCCGCATCGCCGGCGAGCATTTCCGCGAGCCGGACCCGCAGCTCGGCTTTTTGTGGGGCGGGCTCACCATGGGTATGCTGCTGTCGCTCCCGATGGTAATTGCGGGCGCGATCATTATTGTAACGGCCTGGCGACGCAAAGCTGACGCGCCCCATTAATTTCACTCAAGGCAGGCCGTGACTGAATTTTCGCCGCTGCAGTCGGAAATCAAGAAGCTGATCAAGTCGTCCGGTCCGATGCCGGTCTGGCGCTATATGGGGCTGTGCCTTCTGCATCCCGACCACGGCTATTACGTGTCGCGCGATCCGCTCGGCCGCGAAGGCGATTTCACCACCTCGCCCGAGGTCAGCCAGATGTTCGGCGAGTTGATCGGGCTGTGGGCGGCCGCGGTGTGGAATTCGATCGGCTCGCCGCCGCAGCTGCGGCTGGTCGAGCTCGGGCCCGGCCGCGGCACCATGATGGCGGACGCGCTGCGCGCGCTTCGCGTGCTGCCGCCGCTCTATCAGACGCTGAGCGTTCACCTGGTCGAGATCAATCCGGTATTGCGCGAAAAGCAGAAGTCGACGCTGTCGGGCGTGCGCAATATCAGCTGGCACGACCATCTCGACGAGGTGCCGGAAGGGCCGGCCATCATTCTCGCCAATGAATATTTCGACGTACTGCCGATCCACCAGGCGGTGAAGCAGCAGACCGGCTGGCACGAGCGCGTGGTCGATATCGACGCGTCAGGCAAGCTGGCCTTCGCCGCCGCGGCCGAGCCGATCCCGCGTTTCGAAGTGCTGCTGCCGCCGCTGGTGCGCGCCGCGCCGATCGGCGCGGTGTTCGAATGGCGGCCGGATGCCGAGATGATGAAGATCGCGACGCGCGTGCGCGACCAGGATGGTGCTGCGCTGATCATCGATTACGGCCATCTGCGCAGCGATGCCGGCGACACCTTCCAGGCGATCGCACGCCACAGTTTCACCGATCCCCTCAAGGCGCCGGGACAGGCCGACGTCACCGCGCATGTCGACTTCCAGGCGCTGGGCCGTGCGGCGAAAGATCTCGGCGCCAGGGTGCACGGACCGGTGACGCAGGGCGATTTCCTCAAGCGGCTCGGCATCGAGCAGCGCGCGGCGACCTTGATGGCGAAGACGCCCTCGCATGAGGTGTCCGCGGAGATCGACGGCGCGCTGAAGCGGCTGACAGGCGGCGGCCGCGGCGGCATGGGCTCGATGTTCAAGGTGCTCGGCGTGTCCGCGCCGCATATCGACGAACTGCCGGGCCTGAGCGACGCGCCGCAGCCGGAGAGCAAGTAATGCTTGCGTCCTCGCTGCTGTCCGCGATCCCCGGCATCCGCCACGCCTTCTTCACCCGTGAGGGCGGCGTGTCCGGCGGCGTCTATGCCGGGCTCAATGGCGGCCTCGGCTCGCGCGACGATCCCGCCGCTGTCAGGGAAAACCGCCGCCGCATGGCCGAGCGGCTCGGCGTAACGCCGGAGAATTTTTTAAGCGTGCATCAGATCCACTCGCCGGATGCCATCGTCGCGACCGGGCCATGGCCCGGCCCCGCGCGGCCGAAGGCGGACGCCATGGTCACGACAAGCGAGGGACTCGCGCTCGGCGTGACGACCGCCGATTGCGCACCGATTCTATTCGTCGATCCCAAGGCGCGCGTGATCGGCGCCGCGCATGCCGGCTGGAAGGGCGCGCTGACCGGCATCCTGGAATCCACCGTGGACGCCATGGAGAAACTCGGCGCCGAGCGCGGCGGCATGGTCGCCGCGATCGGCCCGCTGATCCGCCAGCCGAGCTACGAGGTCGGCAGCGAGTTCGTCGAGCGCTTCATCGACGCCGACGCGGAGAACGCAACCTTCTTCCTGCCCGGCGAGCGCAACGGTCACGCGATGTTCGATCTTGCGGGCTATGTCCGCAGACGGCTGGAAAATGCCGGCGTGCTCATGATCGACGACCTCGGTGTCGACACCTATTCCGACGAGCGCTGCTACAGCTATCGCCGCTCCGTGCATCGCAAGGAAACGGACTACGGCCGGCTCGTGCATGCGATCGCGCTGCAGCCGGAGTAGGCGCTCGTCTGCCCCGAGTTGAGCCAGATTTTCGCCCGATTTTGCCGCGCGCCTGTGTCCCCGCAGCCCTAGACGGTCGCCCATTTTGGCGTTAACGCCGGATTAACAATGAGGGACGCGTCAACCTTTACTCCGCTCCGCAACT
Source organism: uncultured Alphaproteobacteria bacterium (assembly GCA_963821965.1). Lineage (GTDB taxonomy): Bacteria > Pseudomonadota > Alphaproteobacteria > Rhizobiales > Xanthobacteraceae > Bradyrhizobium. The sequence goes on along the minus strand of CAWGFY010000009.1, from coordinate 157,140 downwards.
GCCGGGCGCTGCTGCGCGCCGGCGGCACGGCGCTGTTGCTTGCGGCCGCGGGCGCGCTCGGCGGCTGTGCCAGCGGCGGCGCGCCCGGCGCCTCATTCGCCATGGCGAGTGACGGACCGACCGTTGCGTTCGAGTCGATCGACGGTCCGCCGCCGGCCGTGTTCGACCGCATGGTGAGCGTGCTCGACAGCGAGTCCAAGCTGCGCAATCTCTCGATCGTCTCGCGCGAAGGCTCGGCCGCCTATCGCGTGCGATCCTATCTTTCGGCGCAGGTGATCCGCGGCAAGACCGTGATCGCCTGGGTGTGGGACGTCTATGACCGCGATCAGCAGCGCGCGCTACGCCTGTCCGGCCAGGAAGTCGGCGGCAAGGCCGGCCGCGACGCCTGGAATGCCGCCGACGACCTCGTGCTGCGCAAGATCGCGCAAGCTGGCTTGAGCGGCCTGACCGGCATGATCAATGGCACGCCGGAGCCGGCTGCGCCCGCCGGCCGACGCGGTCCTGCGGTGGCCAGCGCCGACGAGCCCGCGGCTCCGCCGAGCCGTAGTTTTGCGGCTTTGGGCTACACCGAGCATTAGCCAAATCCCGGCCACGACTGCCATTTTTGCCCAGGAAATCGGCCCGCGCGGGTTGCCTTTGGCGTCCCCTCCCTGATATTCCCTCGCTCGTCCAGACACGCCGTTTGCAGGAAAAACCCGCTATGCTGAAAAAGGTCTCCAGCAACCAACGGGAACAGACCTCGATGTCGGCCAAGAACGGCTCGATCAAGCTGATCGCCGGCAATTCCAACCCGGCGCTGGCGCAGGCCGTCGCCGACGGGATCGGGATTTCCCTGACCAGGGGCGTGGTCCGGCGCTTCGCCGACATGGAAATCTTCGTCGAGATCCAGGAGAACGTGCGCGGCTCCGACGCCTACATCCTGCAGTCGACCTCCTATCCCGCCAACGACCATTTGATGGAGCTGTTGATCATCACCGACGCGCTGCGCCGCTCCTCGGCGCGCCGCATCACGGCCGTGATCCCCTATTTTGGCTATGCGCGGCAGGACCGCCGCTCCGGCTCGCGCACCCCGATCTCGGCCAAGCTGGTCGCCAACCTGATCACGCAGGCCGGCGTCGACCGCGTCATGACGCTCGACCTGCACGCCGCCCAGATCCAGGGCTTCTTCGACATCCCGACCGACAATCTGTTCGCCTCGCCCCTGATGGTGCGCGACATCAAGGAACGCCTCGACCTCTCCAACGTCATGGTGATCTCGCCTGACGTCGGCGGCGTGGCGCGCGCGCGCGGCCTCGCCAAGCGCATCAACACGCCGCTGGCGATTGTCGACAAGCGCCGCGAGCGCGCCGGCGAGTCCGAAGTGATGAACGTGATCGGCGAGGTTGCCGGCTACACCTGCATCCTCGTCGACGATATCGTGGATTCCGGCGGCACGCTGGTGAATGCGGCGGATGCGCTGCTCGCCCACGGCGCCAAGGAGGTCTACGCCTACATCACCCATGGCGTGCTGTCGGGCGGCGCGGTGACGCGCATCGCCTCGTCGAAACTGAAAGAGCTCGTCATCACCAACTCGATCCAGCCGACCGAAGCGGTGCGCAAGGCCACCAACATCCGCTCGTTGTCGATCGCCGGCCTGATCGCGGAAGCGATCAACCGCACCGCCGCCGAAGAGTCGGTGTCGAGTTTGTTCGATTGAGTTCGGTCTTATCCCTCCCCCCGCGAAGCGGTGGGGAGGGAAGGCCGACGCGAAGCGGAGGCCAGGGTGGGGGGCCGTAGTCGTCGAGACACCCCCCCTCCCCGACCTTCGCTGCGCTCAGGTCGACCCTCCCCACCATTCGCTGCGCTCGTGGGGGGAGGGAGAAGAAGCCCTCAATCATGCCCCGGCCGCGGCACCAGGTTCATGATGGTGCGCGTGAACCCGCCATCGACGATGATCTCGTCGCCGGTGACGTAGGAGGCGCGGTCGCTGGCGAGGAACATCACGGCGTCCGCAATGTCCTGCGGCATGGCGATGCGGCGCATCGGCGTCACCGCCGAGCGGCGCTCGGTCACCCCCGGCGTGTCGTAGAAGGCCTGGCTCATCGGCGTGATCACCATGCCGGGGCTCACGACATTGCTGCGGATGCCGTCCGGTCCCCATTCGCCGGCGAGCTGCCGCGACAGCATGACCACGCCGGCCTTGCTGACGCTGTAGGCGCCGCTTTTGCCCTGCGCGTTGCTGGCGGCGATCGACGCGACATGGACCAGGCTGCCGCGCTTTTGCTTGCGCATTTGTTCGCCGAAAGTCTGCGCGCAAAGGAAATAGCCGGTGAGGTTGATCGACAGCACCAGATTCCATTCGGCGAGCGAAAGCGTATCGAGCGTGCCGGGCCTCAGGATCGCGGCGGCGTTGACCAGCACCTGCGCCGGGCCAAGCGTTTTCTCGATGGTCGCAGCTGCGGACGCGATGCTCTCGGCGCTGGTGACGTCGCAGGGCACGATCACATGGCGGTTGCTCGCGAGCTCCGCGCGCGTCTTCTCGAAGTCCCTGCTCGTCACGATCCAGCGCTGCGACCATCGCGCCGGCCTTTGCGAGATTGACGGCAACCGAGCGACCGATGCCGCCGCCCGCGCCCGTCACCACGCAGACGCGGCCGGCAAGGCCCAACCAGTCGGATGGAAGTTGGTCGGTCATGGGCGTCCTCCGGCTTTTCTTCTTGTCGTGACCAAGAAGACCTACAGAGGATTCGAATGTCAAACAGCTGCTGTCATGCCCCGCGGCCGCGCGCCGTCCCTTCTCACCACGTATACCGCACCACCCCCTTGCCGGCGTAGCTGCGAGTGACGTTGGAGAACTCGCCTTCGAAGACGCCGGCGAGCGAGAAGCCGTTGGCCCATTTGCGTTCGACCGAGGCGGTGGTCAGCGCGGTGTCGCCGGCCTGCCGCGCGCCGCCGACAACAAAGGATGCGCCGGGCAGCGCCTGGAAAGTGGCCGCGATCGTGCGATCCGGATTGTAATCGTGCGCCCAGGCAAGGCGGCCGCGCAATGTCAGCACCGAGTTTGTCATCGCAAAGGACTTGTCGGTGCGGACGCCAAGCTCGGTTCGACTGTCGGTGGCGTCGCGCGGGCCATAGCCAAGCGCGAAGGTGCCGGTGCCGGAGATGACCTGCTCGGCATAGCCGGGAAGATCGAAGGTGGTCACCTGGGCCGCCGCATAGGGCGTGATGCCGAGGCCGCCGATCCATGGCGCGACGAAACGGTAGCCCCCCTCGACCCGGCCGGACCAGGCGTTGGGAGTGAACTCGGCGCGCAGATGGTCGATCCCGGCGATGGTGAGCGTGCGGTCGGTGGTGATGTCCTGCCAGCCATAGGCCAGCGCGCCCGTGAGATAGGCCCGACCGGTATCGTGCCGGATGAAGGCGCCGGCCTGGAACAGGTCGGAACGGCCGGTGCCGGCATTTGCGACGCTGAAATTGGTGCCCCCGCCGGCAAGCGCGAAGCCGGCTACCGTGAACGGCGAGAAGCGATAGTCGGCGCCGACCGCCGTGCCGGCGATGCGGCTCGTCGTGGTATTTGATCCGAGTCCGACATTGCCGTCGGTCGTCTGCGAGCCGCCGAAGCCTGCCGCCCACACGCTCCAGCGGGGAACAAAGGCGTCGCGCGGCGGCGCCTTGCTGAACATGGCATAGGCATCGCGCTCGGCCGCGCCGCGCGCCCGGCCGTTCGCGGCATAGGCGTCGGCCCGACCTTCGTCCGCAAAACCCGGCGCCGGCGATGCCGGACTCGACGGGCCGCGGCCGTCGATGAAGGGATCGGTGATGATCCCCAGGAATTGAGTCATCGCGTTGAAAGTCGTCTGCTGCGAGCCGGTCGCGCTCTCGCCGGAGGCTTGCGACAGGTTGCCAGGTGTCAGCGTGGCGAACACAAACGGAAGGCTTCCGCCGTTATTGAGGAAAGTGTTGAGTGCGTTGCCGACCGCCTGCTGGTTGCCGTTGAGTGCGCCGGATGCGGCGAAGTTCAGGCTCAGGTTGAGGAAGGCATCATGGGCGTCGTAGCCCAGCGTGCTCTGAATGGTCGCCGGCAGGTTGGTAACGACCGTCGGCGCGAAAGTCCCGGAGACGCCGTTGGCCGCGGTGAGGATGGTGTATCGGCTGGAGATGTTACTTCCGGGCGTGAAGAGCGCATTCACCGTGGCATTGCCTGGAATCGCCGTGCCCGTGACATTCGCGGATGACGCCGTCGTCGGGCCGACCTGCACCAGATAGGCCGCGCCGGACTGGAAGGCGAGATTACCGGACACCGCCATGGACGATCCCGCCGTTCCGTTGCCGGGAGCGAACAAGGCGCCGCTGTTCACGATCGTGTTGCCGACGGTGCCGTTGCCGGTCAGGACAGCGCCATTGCCTACCGTCGTCAGACTGGACGAGGCGATCGAGCCGTTCACCGCGAGCACGCCGCCCGTGATGGTGGTGGCGCCGGTGTAGGTGTTCTGGCCCAGCAATGTCACCAGGCCCGGGCCGTCCTTGAGCAGTCCGGCGCTGCTGCCAAGCGCGGCCCAGATGGTGCCGACTTGCAGCTCGAACGAGGAGACCGGTCCGCCGGATCGAACGGTGTCGGCCGCGGCGATCGCCAGCAACTGCGCATTGTTCGCCGAAATGCCGAGCGCATTCGCCGCCGACGACAGGAACGTGGGATCGTTCGGATTGAACTCGGACGCCAGCAGAACCGGGTCCATACCGGTGATCTTGTAGAACAGCGTCAGCGCATCGAGATAGGCGCCGTAGGCGCTGGGATGATAGCCGATCGGCGTGGTGCAGCACGCCGTCAGCGGATCGCTGTCCCAGAGATTGACCAGCTTCGGCGAATTGGTCGTCAAAAAGGGATTCTGGACGGCGATGCCGAGATTGATGGCGCTGACCCAGGAATCGCCGGAGAACGAAACGCCGACATGCGACTTGGTCGGGTTCGCGGAATTATACGAGGTGGCTTCGTTCGAATAGGCGTTGTGCAGGTCGCCTGCCATCTGGGCAATCGGATTGGGCGCGCCGACATAGGGCGCAAAGGCCGGGTTGCCGCCGTTCTGCGCGACCGTGCTGCTGCCGAAGATCGGCGCGTTCGGGTTGCTGCTGGTGTAGCCATAGGAGGCCAGCGGGTGGGTCTGTTCAAGGGTGATGGCGGCGTTGGCCTTGCCGGCCGTCGCGTCGGCAGCGTCGATGGCATTGATCAAGCCGTTCGCGCCGGACTGAAACCCCGCAGGATTGCCGCGCGTCGGCACGCTCACGCCGTTGACCGTCACGGTGGTCGGCAGCGGCCGGAAACTCTGGTCCGCCATGACGACCTGGTTCCACTTTGCGTTCGCAATCAGTGGAAGGTCGCCCGCCTCGCTACCCGTATTGTTGAGCCATCCCGTCAGCGTGGCGCTGGAAACCGCGACGATCGAGACGTCGTAGTGCAGACCGGCTTCCTTGGTGAATTGCAGGAAGACACCGGCCACGCCGGAGAAGGGCCCGACCTCGGTGTACGCCGACGAGGGGTTGGCTTGCAGGTAGTTCAGCTTGTCCTGCAGGGTGGCGCCTGGCGTATTGGCCAATGTCGGCACCACGTGAGGAACCGCCTCGGCGCCCGAGGTGCATGACCCGGTCGCAGTCGTGGACGGACACAGCAGGTCGTGAACGACGCTGGGATCGCCGACGGAGGCGGCGGTGCCGGCATTGTAGTTGAGCGCGGGAGGATATTTGCCGTGTACGAAACTGTTGCCGACGAACAGCAGCTCGATCGGGTTGGCGGCGGTTTGCGCCGCCGCAGGGCTTGCCGCCAGAGCCAAGGTGATGCCGATGGTGGCCGGGACGAGCAAACACGCGCGCGATGCGCCACCCATCCAGCGTGACTTCACTCGGCGCGCGCCACCACCGGCGCCATTGCTGCTCGCCATCGTCCCCTCCTGCCCTGTCGCCGCTGCCGTCCCGGGCAGCGTGTCCAAACCCCGATTGGCGTTCTAATCAGGCAGGAGCACGCTTGTAAAATATATTGTAATTGCATAATCCATATCTATTACATATGGATTTGCCCATGGAATTGCGTCATCTCCGCTATTTCCTCGCTGTCGCCGAAGAGCGGCACATCACGCGGGCAGCAGCGCGGCTCGGCTTGCAGCAGCCGCCGCTCAGTCAGCAAATCCAGGCCTTAGAGAAGGAGCTCGGCACGAAGCTGTTCATGCGGCTGCCGCGCGGCGTGGAGCTCACGCCGGCCGGCGAAGGATTTCTGGAGGAAGCGCGCGCACTGTTGAGCGGCGTGGAACGCGCCATCGTGCGGGCTCGCGCGGCGGCCATGGGCCAGCGCGGCCGGATTTCGATCGGTCTGACGACGTCGGCTTCGCTGCATCAGGGAGTGACGCGCCTGTTGCGTGCCTATGCCGAAAGCCATCCCGCAGTCGCGCTCGATCTGCACGCCAAGCAGCGCGGCCGGGCTAACCGAAGCACTGCTCCGCGGAGACGTTCAGGCCGCGATCATCCGCGCCGCCGTGGCAAGACCGGCGGACCTGGTGTTCACCGAGTTGACGCGGGAAGACATGCTGATCGCGCTGCCGGCGAACCATCACCTCGTGAAGCGCACGGCTTCGGGCGACAACGCGCCGGTGCCGCTTCGCGCGCTCGCAGGCGAGCGGCTGATCCTGGTGCGCCGCCATGCCGCTCCGGGCATGTACGCCAATGTGATCGACGCCTGCCACAAGGCCGGCTTCGAACCGTTTGTGATCGCGGAGGTCGAGCAGATGCTGATCAGCATCAATCTGGTCGCCGCCGGCGTCGGCATTTCGCTGGTCCCCGCTTCGCTCCGGGAAGTACGGCAGGACGGCATTGGCTACTGTCCAATCCTGGACGCGCCGTCGCTGATTGCGCCACTGACCCTTGTCTACAGGCGCGGCGATAGCCGGCCGATCGTCACCGATTTCATTGAGCTCTGTATTGGCCTCGGCGAAGCGCTCAAATCACGGCGCGCCACGACCGCGCGCTCGCGTGGTACCGGTTCGCGCAAGGCGAAGGCGGCAGGACGACGCAAAGCTTCGGTCTCGACTTGATCGAAACGGAAAGGGCTTGATCAACTCGGCTCTGCCGCGGCTTTCGAGAGTGCACGGGCGATTGCTGAATCTGATACAACCGCTCCGCGTGAGGCGAATCGGGAGCCGGGAGCATGATCGAATTTTCAACGCTTGGGGCAATCGTTGGCTTCGTCGGCGGCGCTGTGGTGCTTTTAGACCGATACTATAAGGGGCGGCCAATAGCGTCCCTGAGCACGATGGATGACGAAGGTACCAAGCGTATCAGCATCCGCATCAAAAACACGACCGCGTACGATATTGCGGTCCTGGATTTGGTAGTCGACCCGCCAATTTATCATCTCGCCGAAAACCTAAATACGCGGACCATAATCAGGGGCGTGATGGGTCATAGCCCCAAATTACTGCTGCGCCCAAACGAGGAGAGGCACCTGATAATCGCACCGCTATTCGACGGCGGCGTACCGAGAGAAGTTTCGCGGGCTGGGCGAGTAAATTTCTACGTCAATTGGCGAAGCGGAAATTCCACCTGGTGGTGGAGGCGGGCAGTTCCTGTTTGCACGCATACCAAGACAATCCGGGCATTCGGCCTGCCGGAACAAAACGAAGGCCTAGCGTGAAATGTGCGAGAACTTTGAGCTATGCCCGGACCTCAAGGCCAAAGAGATTTGCATCGTCGTTCGCGAATATCACGAAGGCAATTTCTATCGCCGCTTTCACCAGCACGTCCTCAAGCACCGAGTGTCGGAAGAGAAGCTTAGTGCGATGCTTCAAGCGCTCGTGCTTAAATTTCAGAACAACGAACCGCTGACGATCGTACGGAGCTTCCTGAACAAGCGAGGCAAGGAACCGTCAGCCTATACCTTCATGTGGGAAGTCACGTGGCCCGAGCCGGGCGTTCTAAGGAAATACTGCGGGACGGACGTTTGCGCATGGGCAGATCAGGTCGTTGCACCATGGAGCTTCCGGAAGGAAAAAGAGCCGCCGAGTGCTCCCACTGGCGAGCCCAAATAGTCGTCACTGGTGAAACGGACCAATCTGAAAGCTATTCCTATTTGGATCTAGGCATGTATCCGTGACCTGATCAATGCAGGGCGTGAGAACCTCCCCATGAACCCGGACATCCGATCCGCCGTCGACTTCTACGAGCGGCATCCGATTTCCTGCGAGATCATTCTCGCCAGGCTCACCGCAAGCCGCGGCCATCTCGACGATCTCGAACCGGAAGACCTGTTTCCGCACGACCAGGATCATTATGGCGCACTCGCCGCCAACGATGCGCTGGCGGAGCGTGCGCGCATCGGCAAGGGGACGCGTGTCGCCGATTTCTGCGCCGGGCTCGGCGGCCCCGCGCGCTATCTCGCCCATCGCCATGGCGCCGACGTCACCGGCATCGAGCTGACGCCAGCGCGGGTCAAGGGTGCCGAGGTGCTGACGCGGCGCGTCCGCCTGCAGGATCGGGTGCGCGTCATCGAAGGCAATGTCATGCAGGTGCCGCTACCCGATGCCAGCATCGACGCCGTGGTCAGCCAGGAAGCGCTGCTGCACGTACCCGACAAGCGGCGCGCGCTGTCCGAAGCCTTCCGCATTCTCAAGCCCGGCGGACGCATCGCCTTCACCGACTGGGTGGCGCATCGTCCGCTGTCCGCGGCCGACAAGGAACTGATGTGGCAGGGCATGGCGGTGACGGAGCTGTACACGCTGCCCGCCTATGCCGACCTCGTGCGCGACGCCGGCTTCGTTGTTGCCTCGGTTGAAGATTTGACCCGCGACTGGGGCGCGATCCTGGCGCAGCGGCTGGCGATGTATCGTAAGCTGCGCGAGGAGACGCTCGCCGCGGGCACGCCCGCCGGGCATGACGCTTTCTATGAGAGCTATGTCAGGTTTGTCGACCTGGTGAACAATGCGCACCTCGGCGGCGGTCGATTTGTCGGCGAAAAGCGGGCTTAGCGTATCCGGTCCGCATTTGCCGCAATGAAGGACAGCTCTTGAGATGGTGGACCGCCGCCGCACCCTTGTTATAGTCATCACCCAAGGGCTGCACGCTTTCGAAAACAGCAGCGAAGAAAATCCCGGGAGAGTCGATTGCTGCAGAAACTGGCGGGCCTTTCGATGGCATTCGCGATCGGCCTTGCATCGATGCCCCCGGCCCGCGCGCAGGCGCCTTACCCCAGCCATCCGATTCGCATCGTGGTGCCGTTCGGGCCCGGTGGCTTTGCCGACATCACGGTGCGCCTGCTCGGACAGAAACTGACCGAACGGACCGGTGCGCAGGTGGTGATCGAGAACAGGCCGGGCGCCGGCGGCATCGTCGCCGCGAACTCGGTGATCGCCTCGCCGCCGGACGGCTACACGCTGTTCGTGTTCTCCAGCGGCATCGCGCTGTCGAAGTCGCTGCTCAAGTCCATGCCGTTCGACCCGGTCACCGCATTCGCGCCGATCTCGACCATGGCGCTATTCGACCTGCTGCTCTTGGTCAAGGACGACTCGCCGATCCATACATTGAAGGATGCGCTGGAGGCGGCGCGCCGCGATCCCCAGAAATTCAACGTCGGCACCATCAACCCCGGCAGCACCCAGAACGTCACCGGCGAGCTGCTGCGTTCGGCGACCGGCATCCCCATGACCATCGTGCCGCACCGAACCTCGGCGGACGTGCTGACCTCGCTCTTGCGCGGCGACATCCAGATCGGTATCGATTCCTATGCCGCGCTGAAGTCGGCGATCGACGCCAAAAGCATTCGCGCCGTCGCTTCCTCCGGCAGCAAACGCTCGGCCTTGCAGCCTGACGTGCCGACCATGCGCGAGCTCGGCCTCGACGCCACCGTCGACGGCTGGAATTCGCTGGTCGCTCCATCCGGCACGCCGAAGGCGATCATCGCCTTCCTCAACAACGAGCTGCGCGCCATCATCAACGACGCCGATTTCAGGACGCGCATGATCGAGCTCGGCGGCGAGCCGGCAACCTGCTCACCCGAAGAGCTCGACGCGCGGCTGAAATCCGATGTCGAGATGTGGGCCGGCGTGGTCAAGAAGGCCGGCCTCGAACCGAACTGAAACGGAGGAAACCATGACCGCCACGCCCCCACGCCGCTGGTTATCGCTTTGCAATTGCGGCCTCATCCACGAACCGCGCCTCAATCGCCGCGATCTTCTGATCGGCGGTGCACTGGCCTTCGGCGCGGCGGCGACCTCGGGCCTCGTGCCGAAAGCGGCCGCGCAAGCCAAGCCGCATCGCATCGACGTGCATCATCATATCTCGCCGCCGAGCTGGGTCGATGCGCTCAAGAGCATGAAGAAAGACTTCCCGCCAATCACGAACTGGTCGGTGCAAAAAACCATCGAGGACATGGACGCAGGCGGCGTCGCCACCGCGATGACATCGCCGACGACCCCGCAGCTTCAGGGACTGGATGCGCCGACAGCGGCCCGCGTCGCCAGGGAGTTCGAACGAATTCGCCAAGAAGCTGGAGGCCGATCATCCCGGCCGGTTCGGCACCTGGGCGATGCTGCCGCTGCCGCACGTCGACGAAAGCCTCAAGGCGATCGAATATGCCTTCGACACGCTCAAGGTCGACGGCGTCGGCATCATGACGAGCTATGGCGACAAATGGCTCGGCTATCAGGAGTTCGAGCCGGTCTGGCAGGAGCTGAACCGGCGCAAGGCCATCGTCTACACTCATCCGACCGGCGCCAATTGCTGCGTCAATCTGGTCCGCGGCGTCGACGAAGCCTATATCGAGTTCGGCACCGACACGACGCGCTCGATCTTTTCGATGATCTTCTCGGGCTTCGCCGAGAAGTATCCCGACATCAACTGGATCTGGTCGCATGGCGGCGGCTCGATGACGGCGTTCTACGAGCGGTTCACGGTGCAGGCGCTGATGCGCCCGCCCTACAAGGACAAGTTCACGCGCGACCGGGTGGAGACGCAGATTCGCCGGTTCTATTACGACACGGCAGCGATTCCGAACGACGTGACGCTGTCGGCGCTTGCAAAGATGGTGCCGGTGTCGCAAATCCTCTACGGCACCGACTTTCCGTACCGGCGGGCCGCGGAATACACCAAGCCGCTGACCGACTTCTTCAAGGCCGACGATCTGAAGGCGGTCGATCGCGACAATGCATTGCGGCTGGTGCCGCGCCTGAAGGTCGCCTGATCGGAGATGAAGGGCGAGCTCACGATCCTCGGAATACTGATGCTGGCGGTCGCGCAATGGTACGCGAGCGACAGCCCGCGCTCGCGCAAGATCGCCTACGGCCTGTTCGGCCTCGCCGCGGCCATCGCGGTGGTGCTTGTCGCGCGCGGTTCGGTCTGAACGCGCGGAAAATGAGCTGGCAGATTTTGATCCACCTCAACCCGGCCGTCGCCCTCCGATGCGAGAATGCAGCTGGCCCGGACGGCCGGAGCAAAGAGGAGGAAAAGATGTTGCCGACAATGGACGATTTCCGCATCAAGGCGGAAGATTTCGATCTGACCAAGGGTTCAAACATCCTGCGTATTATCTGCGGCGCCTTCATGTTTCCGCATGTCGCGGGAAAATTCGCGGCGGGCGGTCTGTCTGCGGCCACCGTTGGATTCTTCGCCAAGGCCGGCTTCCACCCGCCGGAGCTGTGGGTGTACATCGCCGCCACGGCCGAGACACTGGCCGGCATCGCGCTCATTCTGGGAATCTGCACCCGCTATGCGGCAATCGGTGCGGCTACCGTGCTGGCGATCGCGGTCTACTCGCTGCAAATGGTCAAAGGCTTCGGCTGGACCTGGAATACCGGCGGCTATGAGTATCCGGTGTTCTGGGGCGTCGTTTGCCTCGCGGTGGCTCTGGAAGAATGGAAAGCCGTATTGGCGAAGCGCGATCGCCGGGACAATTCGGCGATCCCCGCCGCGTGGTCGCGCGGCTAGCCGCGCTTTGCGCCATAGGCAAACAGCGGCGCCACGCGCCGCATTGCCGCCTATCTCGGGTATCGCGCACAAGCCGGCCGTCGTGGCGCCAGCGCTTACGCGTGGGGGCGAACTCTGGTATCTGGAGCCTTTGCTGGGCCTATCGTAACGGCGCGCAGCTGAAGGTTCGACTTGCATGCCAGACCCCGCCGCCAGCTTCAAGATCGACGCGCATGTGCATGTCTTCACCACGGACATGCCGCTGATCGACAATCCGCGCCACGCGCCGACATACAGCTTCACCCATGAGCAACTGATCGCGACGCTGGATGCCAACGGCGTCGAGCGCGCGGTGATTGCGGCGGCAAGTCCGTGGGGCGACTACAACGACTATACCTGGACGGCGCTGCGCGCGCATTGCAAACGCCTGCGCGGCACCGCGATCTTCAACCGTCCGATGGAGCGCTCGGCACTGGAGGCGATGAGCCGCGACGGCTTTGTCGGCATCCGCCTGCCCTTTATCGGCCTCCCTGACTTGCCCGACATCACGGGTTTCGAGTATCGCGCGCTGTTCCGCCGGCTCGCCGATCTCGATTGGCATGTGCATCCGCATGTCGACGGCGAGGATTTGCCGAAGATTTTGCCGTCCTGGAAGCGTCAGGCGTCAAGATCGTGGTCGATCATCTCGGCCGGCCCGACCCGAAGACGGGCATCAACAGCGAAGGCTTCCGGCGGCTGCTGCAATCGATCGACAAGGGCCGCACCTGGGTCAAGATGTCCGGCGGCTACCGGCTCGGGCCGCAGGCCAAGGATTATGCGCGCGAGCTGACGCGCGTCGCCGGCGCCGATCGGCTGGTGTGGGCGAGCGACTGCCCGTTCGTCGGCCGCGAGGGCGAGTTCGCCTATTCTGCCACGATCGACTGGCTGGTCGACGCCGTACCCGACGCGGCTGCGCGCGCGAAGATTTTCGGCGAGACGGCGCGGGAGCTGTATTTCGGCGGCGAGTAGCGGTGGCAGCGCCGCGAATTTGCCGTGTTCCAGCCTATGATCGGGCTTACCAATCAATGCGAGGAGGCCGAGCGATGCGCAGCTATGGCCCAGCCCTGATCGCGCTCGTCGGATTGTTCAATCCGGCAAACGCGCAAACGCAATGCCCGGAATTGCTGCGGCTACGTAGCGAGGCCGCAGCGGCGGCGATGAAAACGACCGGCCTCGCGGGACGAGATCGCTGCGAGGCCTACATCCGGTTCTCCATCGCCTGGAACGACCTTTCCAAATACGCCGGCGACAATCGCGAAGCGTGTGATATCTCCATTTCGACGATGAACGACATCGAAAGGCGTCACCGCGAGGCGGTGCAGGCGCGGGACAATGTTTGCACGGGACGACGGTCCCGCCCGTTTCCGGCGGAAATCATTCTGCGCTGAAGCATGTTGTCCGGTGCGTGATGCGATTCAGGCCGGCTTGGTGGCACGCTGCCCTCGTCGCCGCTCCACCGTGATCTCGGCGAGGATCGACATCGCGATCTCCTCCGGCGTGATGGCGCCGAGGTCGAGCCCGGCCGGCGCCTTGACGCGATCGATCGCCGCGGCGTCCGCGCCTTCGGCGATCAGCTTGTCGCGCAGCGCCGCCATCTTGCGGCGGCTGCCGACGAAGGCATGCCAGGCGGCTTCGGTTGCGATCGCCGCACGCAACGCCGCCTCGTCGCCCTTGCCTTGGGTGGACACGACGACAAAGCGCTTGGCCTCATGCAACTCACCCAGCGCAAAACCGTCGATCAGCAGGTCGGCTTCCGGCGGTGACAGCAGATCGGACGCCGGCGCGGCCAGCGTCACATGATAGCCGAGCGGACGCGCTTGCGCGGCGAGCGACAGCGCCACCGGGCTGGCGCCAAGGATCACCAGCGAGGGATGCGGCAGCACCGGTTCGACGAAAATGTCCATGGTGCCCTTGCTCGGGCACATGTTGGAAGCAAAGCGCACGCCCTCGCGGGTCTCGCCCGGCCTGACGCCGAGTTCGGCCAGCAGATTTTCCGGTTGCACCGAGACCATGCGGGGCTCGCCGTCGGCGAGCGCGTCGCGCGCGGCCTTCAGCACCGCGCCCCTGGCGCAGCCGCCGCCGATCCAGCCCGCGACGATGCTGCCGTCGGGACGGATGATCGCTTTCGCGCCGGCCTTCGCCGCGGTCACCGACACCGTGCGCACGACGGTCGCCAGCACGAAGGCCTCTTCCGCGGCCTTCATCCGCGCCACCAGGTCCATGACTTCGGCATGCGCGGTCATCTCACAGCCTCGCCAGATAGGGTTCGAGCGCGGACAGGCTCGCCAGCGTATTGGCCGGGGCGTAGAGGTCGACAAACGGCAGCGCCGCCTTGATGCCCCTCGCCTCCGGCGAATAGCCCTCCCAGGCCATCATCGGATTGAGCCAGACGATGCGGCGGCAGCGTTTCGCCAACGCCGCCATTTCACGTCCGAGCAAAGCGGCATCGCCGGTCTCGTAACCGTCGGAGACGATCATCACCACCGTGCGCGAATGGATGACGCGCGAAGCGTGCCAGCGGTCGAAGGTCTGCAAGGACTCGCCGATTTTGGTGCCGCCGCCCGCGCCCTGCGCCAGCAGCGACAAGCGATCGAGCGCGCGCGCCGGCGTCCTTTTCCTTCATCGCGCCGGAAACATGCGCAAGCCGCGTGTGAAACAGGAAGGCCTCGGCCTCTCGGAATTCGTCGAGCACGCCATGGATGAAGCGCAGGAACACGGATGTGTACATGCTCATCGAGCCGGAGGCGTCGAGCAGCACCACCAGCCGCAGCGGCTTGTCCTTGCGCTGCCGCCTCACCAGCGCGATCGGCACGCCGCCATGGCTGATGTTACGATGGATGGTGCGGCGCAGGTCGAGCCGGTAGCCGCGGCGGCGCGCGAGATCGCGCCGGGTCAGCCGGGTGCGCATCATCCGTGCCAGCCGTGCCGCTGCCTCATGGGCCTGCGCGACCTGTTCGGGATCGGCGAGCTTGCGGAAATCGACTTCCGCAAGATTCTCTGCGCGCGAGGCGCCTTCCATCCGCCCTTCGCCGCTGCGCGATTGCAGACCATCGTCGGCTGAGGGGATTTGATCGGTCGCGGACTGACTGCCGTTCTGCGTGCTGCCTGTGTCTTGCAGGCTCTTCAGCGAGGGATTGTTCGCCGCTTTCGACGCGCCGACAGCCATCGATCGCGAGCGTACGCGCCTTCCGCGCCAGAATGCGTCGAAGATGCCGTCGAACCTGTCCCAGTCCGATTTGCGCGCCGAGAACAGATGTTTCAGCGCAGAGCGCAACAAGCCCGGCTTCGCCGCGTAGCCGCCAGCCATCAGCGTTGCAGCGTCGCGTCCTTCCGCGAGCCCGACCGCAAAACCGTTGTCGCGCAAGGTGCGCAGGAACGCCGCGAGTTTTGTGGAGACCAGGCGCGAGACCTCGTGCATCTCTTCCAGCGAAGGCGTTGGTCCGCAGCAGCTCATGCCACCTTCCCCAGGATACGCGTCGTGACTTCACGCGTGACGCGCGACTTGTCCTCCTGCGTCTTGACGAGGCACATCAGCGTCTCGTGCACGGTCTCGGGATCGTCATGGAGGTCGCGGACGTCGAGGCCGACCAGCGCCGCGGCCCAGTCCAGCGTCTCCGCGACGCCGGGCACCTTGCGCAGCTCTTCCTTGCGGATACCCTCGACCATCCGCGCGATCTGCAGCGACAGCGAGGCCGACGCGCCATCGATCCGCGCCATGATGATGCGCGCCTCGCGCTCGACATCGGGATAATCGACATAGTGATAGAGGCAGCGGCGGCGCAGCGCGTCCGACAGTTCGCGGGTGCCGTTCGAGGTCAGCACCACATGCGGGATCGTGACGGCCTTGATGGTGCCGAGTTCGGGGATCGAAACCTGGAAGTCGCTCAGCAGCTCAAGCAGAAACGCCTCGAACTCGTCGTCGGCGCGGTCGATCTCGTCGATGAGGAGCACTGGCGGCACCTCCCGCCGGATGGCCGCGAGCAGCGGCCGCTCCAGGAGATACTTCTCCGAGAAAATCTGGTCTTCGATACTACCGGCGTCGCCGCGATGGGCCTGGATCGCGAGCAATTGCCGCTGGTAATTCCATTCATAGAGTGAGGAGGATTGATCCAGCCCCTCATAGCATTGCAGGCGGATCAGCTCAGTCGCGTGCACGGAGGCAAGCGCCTTGGCGACCTCGGTCTTGCCGACGCCCGCCTCGCCTTCCAGGAGCAGCGGCCGCCGCAGCCGCTGCATCAGCGCGACCGCGGTCGCAAGCTCGCCGTCGGCGATATAGCCGGATGCGGCGAAGGCTTCTGCGATCTGGTTGCGGTCTTTCATGTCTCAAGTTCCGTCATTCCGGGGCGATGCGAAGCATCGAACCCGGAATCCCGAGATTCCGGGTCTGGTCCTTCGGACCATCCCGGAATGACGACGACTAACACTAAGCCACCGCTCCCAAATCCTTCGCCGCCTTCCAGTTGCGCCAGTAGTCGTGCGGCATCTGGATATGCGTCGAGCCGAGGAACGAGAACGCGTCGTTGACGGCATTGGAGAACGCCGGCACGCCGCCGACATTCGGGCTTTCGCCGACGCCCTTGGCGCCGATTGGATGATGCGGCGAGGGGGTGACGGTGAAGTCGGTTTCCCAATGCGGCGTCTCCACCGCGGTCGGCATGAAGAAATCCATGAACGAGCCGGTCACGACATTGCCGGCTTCGTCATAGCGGATTTCCTGACCCATCGCGATGGCGAAGGCTTCGGTGAGCCCGCCATGCACCTGGCCCTCGATGATCATCGGGTTGATGCGGGTGCCGCAGTCATCCAGCGCATAGAAGCGCCGCACCTTGGACACGCCGGTGTCAACGTCGATGTCCATCACGCAAAGATAGGCGCCGAACGGATAGGTCATGTTGGGCGGATCGTAATAACTCACCGCCTCCAGCCCGGGCTCCATGCCCGGCGGCACCGAATTATACGCCGCCCAGCAGAGGTCCTTCATCGTGATCGACTTCTCGGGCAGTCCTTTGACGCGGAAGCCGTCGATATCCCACTCGAGGTCGTCCTCGTGGACTTCGAGCTTGTAGGCCGCGATCATCTGCGCCTTGGCCTTGATCTTGCGCGCCGCCATGGCGATCGCGGCGCCCGCGACCGGGGTTGAGCGCGAGCCGTAAGTGCCGAGCCCGTAGGGCGCGGTGTCGGTGTTGCCCTCTTCCACCATGATGTTGTCGGCGGGAATCCCGATCTCGGTGGCGATGATCTGCGCCCAGGTGGTCTCATGGCCCTGGCCCTGGCTCTTGGAGCCGACGCGCGCGATGCCCGCCCCGGTCGGATGCATGCGGATCTCGCAGGAGTCGAACATGGCAATGCCGAGGATGTCGCAGTTCTTGGACGGACCCGCGCCGACGATCTCGGTGAAGAAGGAGACGCCAAGCCCCATGATCTCGCGGGTCTCGCCGCGCTTGAAGGCGGCACGCTTGTCCGTTTGTTCCTTGCGAAGCGCGGCGTAGTCGGTGGACTCCATCATCTTCTTCATGGCGGTGTGGTAGTCGCCGGAATCGTACTCCCAGCCGAGCGCCGAGTGATACGGGAATTGCTCACGCTTGACGAAGTTCTTCAGCCGCAGCTCGGCGGGGTCCATGCCGAGCTTCTGCGCGAGGATGTCCATCGCGCGCTCGATGCAATAGGCCGCCTCCGTGACGCGGAACGAGCAACGGTAGGCGACGCCGCCCGGCGCCTTGTTCGAATAGATGCCGTCGACGACGAGATGCGCCACCGGGAAATCATACGAACCCGTGACGATGTTGAAGAAGCCGGCCGGCCATTTCGACGGGTCGGCGCAGGCGTCGAACGCGCCGTGATCGGCGAGCACGTGCACGCGCAGGCCGGTGACCTTGCCGTCCCTGGTCGCCGCGATCTCGGTCGTCATGTGATAGTCGCGCGCGAACGAGGTCGCGGTCAGGTTCTCGATGCGGTCCTCGACCCATTTCACCGGCTTGCCGGTGACGATGGAGGCGACAGCGGCGCAGATGTAACCGGGATAGGCGCCGACCTTGTTGCCGAAGCCGCCGCCGATGTCGGGCGAGATCACATGGATCTTCTGCTCCGGCAGTTTGGCGATCAGCGACACCACGGTGCGGATGACATGCGGGGCCTGGAAGGTGCCCCAGATCGTCAGTTCGCCCCTGATCTTGTCAAAGGAGCAGACGCACTGACAGGTCTCCAGCGGCGACGGATGAACGCGGTGATAGCTGATCATCTCCTTGATCGTCACCTCCGCCTTCTTGAAGGCGGTATCGGTCAGCTCCTTGTCGCCGACCGCCCATTCGAAGATGTGATTTTGGTGCTTGCGCGGGCCGTGCGCACCACTGGTCTTGCCGGCAAGATCCTCGCGCAAGACAGGCGCATCCGGCGCCATCGCCTTGAAGGGGTCGATGACCACAGGCAGCGCTTCGTATTCGACCACCACCTTGTTGACGCCGTCGTCGGCGGCATAACGATCGGTCGCGACCACGAAGGCGACCTCCTGGTTCTGGAACAGCACCTTGCCGTCGGCGAGCACCATCTGCACGTCGCCGGCCAAGGTCGGCATCCAGGCGAGGTTGACGGTCTTCAGCGTCTCGGCGGTGATGACCGCGAGCACGCCCGGCACCTTCAGCGCCTCCTCGCTGTTGATCGATTTGACCCGCGCATGCGCATGCGGCGAGCGCACGAAGTCGCCATGCAGCATGCCCGGCAGCTTCAGATCGTCGACGTAATTGCCCTTGCCCTGGGTGAAGCGGACGTCTTCGACGCGCTTGCGCTTGCAGCCCATGCCTTCGAGGGCGGCGGTGCGTTGTTCCCGCGTGGGAGTGAGATCGTTCATTCCGCGGCCTCCTTGAATTCAACGCCGTTGATCTTGGCGGCGGCGTACTGGATTGCTTTCACGATGTTCTGGTAGCCGGTGCAGCGGCAGATATTGCCCGAAATGCCCATCCGGATTTCCTGCTCGGTCGGCGACGGATTCTCCTGCAGCAGTCGTTGCGCGCGGAGAATCATGCCGGGCGTGCAAAAGCCGCATTGCAGGCCGTGCATCATGCGGAAGCCTTCCTGCAGCGCCGACAGCGAGCCGTCGGCATTGGCGACGCCCTCGATGGTCATGATGTCGGAGCCTTGGGCCTGCACCGCGAACATGGTGCAGGACTTCACCGACATGCCGTCGATATCGACGGTGCAGGCGCCGCAATGGGTGGTCTCGCAGCCGATATGGGTGCCGGTCAGCTGCAGATTCTCGCGGATGAAATGCACGAGCAGTGTTCTCGGCTCGACAAGCCCTTCGACCTCGGCGCCGTTGACCTTCATGGTCACATGTATTTTAGAACTTTGGGTTTTTGCCATTGTCCCCTCCTTCACTTCGTGCGGCCGGCGGCGCGCTGCAGCGCGCGCGTCACCATGATGCCGCCGACATGCTTGCGGTATTCGACCGGCCCGCGCGCGTCCGCGGCCGGCGACATGATCGCGACCGCCGCGTCTGCGGCTTTCTTCAACGAGGCCGCATCGAGGCTGGTGCCGATCACGGCCTTGGCCGCATCGCTCGCGAGCAACGGTGTTTCGTGCAGGTTGGTGAGGCCGATCGCGCAGGACGCGACCTTGCCGCCGGACATGGTGAGCACCACTGCTGCGGCGGCGGTGGCGTAATCGCCGACCTTGCGCTTGAGTTTCTCGTAGGCGTAGCCGTGACCGGCTGACGGCACCGGGATCGTGACCGAGGTCAGGAGCTCTCCGGGCTCGAGCGCGGTGAAATAGGCACCCTGGTAAAACTCGCTTGCCACCACGTCGCGCGCGCCGTTCGGCCCCTGCAGCTGGTAGCTTGCGCCCAAGGTCATCATCAGCGCCGGCATGTCATTGCCGGGATCGCCGTTGGCGACATTGCCGCCGATGGTGCCGCGATAGCGCACCTGCGGATCGGCGATCAGAAGCGCGGTCTCGTGCAGGATCGGCAGCGACTTGGCGATCTCGGAGGACGCCAGCAGCTCGTGCTGGGTGGTCATCGCCCCGATCACGATCCTGTTGCCGTCGCGGCGGATGCCTTTCAGGCCCGCGACCGCGTGCAGGTCGACCAGATGGCTGGGGGTGGCCAGCCTGAGCTTCATCATCGGGACCAGGCTGTGGCCGCCGGCGAGCGCGCGGGCGTCGTCGCCGAGATCGGCGAGCAGTTTGACCGCATCGGCCACGGTCGCAGGCCGATGGTAGCTGAATGAGCCAGGAATCATCGTCTCCTCCCATCCGTCCTTTGGCGTCCTCTTACGGAGGACGCGGACGTTGTGGGAAGGCTCCGCCCGGATGTTTACCCGCGCAAGGCGGTGACCTGGGGAGGCTCACGGAGCGGCGAAATTCGCACGAGTTGCCGAAAGCCGCGCACCAATTGCGTCAGGGAGAGCGACCAATCTTGATAGCGCTTGATCAGTACGGTTCGACAAGGAACCTATAGTTCACTCCCCGCATGTCCCGCGCCCACCAATACCCATGCTCTGCGTTGAAGCCGCTGGCCCACAAAGACTCCGCTGATCTTTGCGCAGCCGCCTCGGCTTCAGCTCGAGTTGAAAAGGGTACCCGTGCAACGTTACGGGAGATAACGTTGTCGTGGCGGTCCAACTCTATTTCAACGAGCTTAAATTGGGAGTTCGACGTTTCGACGTTGCCGTGGATCATCAGTTTCACCAATTCTTGCGCATCCCTGCGCACTGTTAGCGGAGCCACCTTCGGGTTCTTTGTCGCGATCGCGATTTTTTCTGCTGCCCGCTCCATCGCAAGAATATGCAGGGGCCGAATTGGAGAAGCGCCGGACTCAAGGGCTTGGTACGCGCGCAAGCTCATGCCGATGGTTTCAGCCATCAAGGCCTGTCCAAGGTCCATCGATTTGCGTAGCGCGACGAGATCTTGAGGAGTCATCTGGAAATTCTTCCAATCCGACCGGAATCGAGGCAAGTTTGGACCCCGTCTCGATCGATCGGACGTCCCGGGAGAGGACGCGCCCTCTTCCAAGTCGAATTTATGCAGTTTTTTCGTAAATTGTCAATATTAAGAGCTGAAACAGCGCATTAGATTAAGCGTGCCTTCGCGCCAGCCCGAGCCGCGCCTTGACCTCGGCGATCTTGGCGCGGCTGACGGGGACGCGATGCGGCGTCGGCCCGTCGAGTTCGATCACGGCGCCATCGCCCTCCTTGCGCACGAAGGAGACATGCGGGATCGCCACGATGTGGCTGCGATGCACCCGGACGAACAGGCCGGGATCGAGCTGCGCCTCGGCCTCCGAGATCGACCACGGGCACATCCGCTCGCGAGTGCCATCATGGACCCTCGTATAATGCGCGTCGGCGCGGACGCTGCGCACCTCGGTGGCATCGATGAAGTGGGTGCCGTTGGCGCCCTCGACCGGTAAGCGCGGCGCGGGTTGCGGCCGCGGCGGCTGACCGAGCCCGCCGAGCGGCGCCGGCATCAGCCGCGGCGAAATCATGGACACCGGGGCGGCATCGAAGGTCGCCGTCTCGGCAACGGTTTCAGCCGCGACCGTTGCCTGACGGCGCGGGTCCGGCACCAGCGACAGCAGGAAGCCCGCCGCGATCACGAAGCACAGCACCGCCACGACGATCGACAGCATTTGCGGCGAAGCGGCGAGTCCGCCGCCCATATGATGCGCTGACGCGGACATCGGCATGAAATGCATGCCATGCATCGCGGTGTAATGCATGCCGGAGACGGCGATGCCGAAGGCGATCGCGCTTGCGATCAGGCGGATGCCGTCCTGCCGCGCGAGGAAGGCGCGCAGGCCGCCGTAGGCCGCGCCGATCGCGACCACGACGGAGAGCAGCACCATCGGCCAATCATGTTCGATCGTAAAGTTCCCGGCGAGGCCATGGATTCCCGCATAGTGCATGCTGACGATGCCGAGCCCGAGCAGCACCGCGGAAGATGCGACGCGCGGCAGGGTCGGCTCGCCGACGCTGACGAAAAACAGGGAGATGCCGACCACCAGCGCGCAGATCAAAAACGAGATGATGGTGGGCAACACCAGATAGACGGCGTCGGACGGAAGCGGCGCCGCCAGCACGCCGACGAAATGCATGGTCCAGATGCCGACGGCGAGAAACGCCGCCGCACCCGCCAGCAAGACGCGGCGGTTGCCGCCGGGCGCCGCGCGCACGCGCGCCGCCAGCGAGAAGCCGGTGTAGCCGCCCAGAATCGCGATCGCCACCGAGAGCGCGACGAGCCAGGGATCGTGTCCTTCGAACATGATCGTCTCGGCCGCCCGTCTCCACGGACGGCCTCCTCCGCAGCCGATGTTATAGGCGGGACGATAAAAATGACAATCAATCGATTGTGGCGGCCGCTCGCCACACTCGCGGCTGTCGAAAAGACATTCCGCTGTCTCTTTCCCTCTCCCCTTGCGCGATCGCACCCTCTCCCCTTGCGGGCCTGTTGCGTTATTCGGGGATTGTGATTCTTTGAGGCAAAGCCTTGGAGATGACAATGGCCGTGAAGCAGACCGGACAGTCGAGTTTTGTGGAAGCGCTGATGCCGAAAGGGTCCGGTGCCAATGCGGCGCTGGACCGGCTTTCGGGCTTGGTCAAATGGTACCGGTTCGAGAAGCTGATGGCGCATTTGCGCGATGAAGGAGGGCCCGGACGTCCGGGTTATCCGGTGATCGTGCTGTTCCGGGCGCTGCTGTTGCAATCGCTCTATGGTTTGTCCGATCGCGAACTGGAAGAGGCGCTGGGAGACCGGCTGTCGTTCAAACGCTTCGTGGGTCTGAGCCTCGAAGATGCGACGCCCGACCACACGGTGCTGAACCGGTTCCGGAATGATTTGATCGAACAGGAGCTCCTGGAGAAGCTGTTTGGTGAACTGGATCGTCAACTCGAGAAAGCCGGCGTCATCCTCAAGCGCGGGACGATGCTCGACGCAACCTTGATCCAGGCAACGTCGACCCCATCGAAGGGTGATCAACTCTCGAACGACCCCGATGCCCGCATCGTCACGCGACAAGGCAAGAGTGGCTTCACCTTCGGTTACAAGGCGCATGTCGGGGTCGATGAAGGATCGGGCCTGATCCGCGCGGTGTTGACCACGCCCGCCAACGTCAACGACACCACGCCGGCGGATGACTTGATCCGCGGTGATGAAGCGGTGGTGTGGGCGGACGCGGCCTATGATACCCACGTCAGACGAGTTCGGCTGAAGGCCGAAGGCAAGAAGCCGCGCATCATGCGTCGACCCAACAAGCATCATCCCGATCTACCGGCCAGGCTCAAACGCTACAATCGCCTGATCGCACGGCGACGTGCCGCCGTGGAGACCACCTTCGCCACCCTCAAATGCCGCATGCGGCTCACACGCATCCGCTACGTCGGTCTGATCAAGGCAAGCGCGCAGGTCTTGCTGGCCGCCATCGCCTTCAACATGCGGCGATGGGCTGCGATCGCCGCTTGAGCTCTACCTGCAAAGGCAAAACGAGCCTCGCCAACCAAGGCCGCCACCGTTCAACAGGGCCACTTCCAACCCGCTCCGCCTAAACCAGCCAAATAACGCAACAGGCCCTTTCAGGGGGAGGGTGGTTTCGAGCGTCAGCGAGAAACCGGGTGAGGGGTTTCTTCTTTCAACAACCCCTCACCCGGCTCGCATCTGACGATGCTCGCCACCCTCTCCCGCAAGGAGGGCTTTGCACAATAAGCCGAGAGCGGCTCGTTGAGCAAAACGGCGTTTTTGCGAGTGAGCCGCTTTCGCTGCGGACGGCATATGTGCTGGTTGTTGCACATTGATCAAGTGCATGCGGCCTCCTGTCGTTGCAAAGCCAGCGCGCCTACGGCCCGTCGCAGATTGTAGGCACAACAGGCCAGCACGACCTGCACGCGGTTGCGTGCAAGATTATAGAAGCGCATCCGACGCAGCCCATATTGCTCCTTGAAGACGGCGAACGGCCGTTCGACAGCTGCCCGCACCCGGGCGATCAATTGGTTGCGTCGTTTCTGCCGGGGTGGCAGTTCGGGATGATGTTTGTTGGGCCGATGCATCAGGCGATCTTTGATACGGGCCTTGGTCAGGCGATCATGCCGCGCATGCGTGTAATAGGCCTGATCGCCATACACCGCTTTCTCGTCGCCGCAGATCAGGCCATCTGCAGGTTCGGTATCCGTGACCGAGGCATTCGTCAGATCGACGCGGCGGATCAGGGTGTGAGCGGCATCGACGCCGATATGGATTTTGTAGCCGAACACGCTTTTGTGGCCCTTGCGTCCCCAGCGGGCATCAGGATCGGCAGAGGGTTTGGCCGGCGCCTTCTCCGCTTGTCCACGTTCCTTGCGAGGTGCCTTGCCGCGCGCCCCCACGAATGAGGCATCGATCAACGTGCCTTGCTTGAGCACCAGCTTCTTGGCTTCAAACTGCCGACCGATCTCAGCGAAAATCTGATCGACCAGACCGTCTTGTGCGAGTTCCTGCCGAAAGCGCCACAGCGTGCTGTGATCCGGCGTGCAGTCATGGAGGCTCAGACCGACAAAGCGGCGGAACGACAAGCGATCGGCAATCGCCGCCTCCAGGGCCGGATCTGAAAGATTGTGCCAGATACCGGCAAGCAAGCAGCGAAGGAGGACTTCCGCCGGATAACTGCTGTTGCCTGCGCCATCGCCACCCCGCTTGCCAAGTAGAGCTCGCAATGGCGTCCAATCCACAACTGCTTCAACCTCATCCAGAATGGTCCGGGACACCTCAACCAGGCCATCCGCCAAGCTCATTTGCCCAACATTGCGCTCGACCATCGCTCTCCCCCGCAAATCAGCCTTGATCAAGGGAATCATGCATGCGCAATTGTGCAAAGCCCTCGCAAGGGGAGAGGGTGAACTGAGCAAGCGGCGCGCTCGCATCGAACATCGCGAAGCGCGCGTTCAATCCAACTACACTTCAGCTTCACGCGCCCTACACGATCCCGGCGGCGACCTGGCCGCGCAGCCGCTCCAGCGAGAGCAGCGTGTTGGCGCAGGCTTCCGCGACTTCGACGCCCTTGGTTGCGAAATGCCTCCTGAAGAAATCGAGATGCGCCTGGCTCTCGTGGAATTGCTGCGGCGTCAGCACCGCCGAGAAGACCGGCACCTCGGTGCGCAACTGCACGTCCATCAGCGCCTTGATCACGGTGCCGGCCACGAATTCGTGGCGGTAGATGCCGCCATCGACCACGAGGCCGGCCGCCACGATCGCGGTGTAGCGCCGCGTCTTGGCGAGGATCTGCGCATGCAGCGGGATTTCGAACGAGCCCGGCACCTCGAAGATGTCGATCGCGGAGCGCGGGATGTGCCGCGCCTCGGCTTCAGTGAGGAACGCGGTCTGGCATTCCATCACCACCTCGCGATGCCAGCAGGATTGCACGAAGGCGATCCGTTGCGGCTTGGCGAAGCGCGGATGCGACCGCACCGGCGGGTCCGTGGTTTCGGAAGTTTGGGAGTCTTGCAGCATCTGATTCATGGCTTTCCTCTTGTCGAGACCAGAATCAGGGCACACGGAACGAGACAGCCCGCGTCCCTCGCGGGAAGCGCTGGCATCGCGGCCGTTCTCTTTCATCCGGACTTTAACCGTCGGCTTCGGAGTCGCACCGAATTCTGCTGACCCTTCTTCCCTGAGCTTGCGCTCGGGGAGGAAGGCGCTCGCGGGCTTGGGCTTCTTTTGAAAGGAAGCCCTTACCGCCGGTGGGGACTTTCACCCCGCCCTGAGAACATCGGCCGCCCGGAATGGACGACCTGTTCCGAAATATGACGAACAGCTGACAGCGGTTCAAGCGGCTTTGGCACCCGGAACCGGCATTATGCCCATGCACAAACGCCGCAATCGCGGCAATCCACAGGCGCTGATCCGCGCAAATCGCCACGGTGAAAAAGTTAACGAACTCTTAACGGAGCCATTCCGATTCCGGTTTGTTCCGTTTGTTAACAGGCCCGCCTCGATCTGTTGTGGACGACGCGAAAGTGTCCCCATGGAATGACTTACGGAGGTGTTGCGCGGATTCCGCAAATCACATCACTTGATCCCGGCAAGGCCCGGCCGCGATCGGGATTGCACCCGGCGAACGCGCGCCGGGCACCCCGCGTGTGTACCAAAAAGATCGAGAAACGTCAGAGGTCGAGACGGAATGTCCATGCTCGAAAGCGTCGTCGATTCCCACAGCCACCCGCTTGCGGCGGTCGAGGACATCGCTGCCGATAACAACTGGGCGTTCGAGCGCTCCGGCGACGACGAGATCACCATCGTCTCCAAGGGCGAGTGGACCGACTATCAGCTCTCCTTCACCTGGATGGCGGAGATCGAGGCGCTGCATCTGGCCTGCGCCTTCGACATGAAGATTCCGCAGGCGCGGCGGGCGCGAGGTGCAGCGGCTGATCGCGGCGATCAACGAGCAATTGTGGGTCGGGCATTTCGACCTCTGGACCCACACCGGCATGATCATGCACCGCCAGGCGCTGGTGCTGCCGGGCAATCTGCGCGCCTCCACCGCGCAATGCGAGAGCATGCTGTCCGGCGCCATCCATGCCTGCGAACGCTACTTCCCGGCGTTCCAGTTCGTGGTGTGGGCCGGCAAGACCGCCGCGGAAGCGATGAGCGCCGTCGATGTTCGATGTCGAGGGGGAAGCGTAGCTCCACTGTCGTCCCGGGCGAGCGCAGCGAGACCCGGGACCCATACCGCGTGATATCGATGTGTCGCACGGTGCTTGTCGCTGATATCCCGATAACATAGAACCGCCTGTGGTTATGGGTCCCCGCCTTCGCGGGGACGACAGTTGTATTGTGGTGAGCGCTCGTGAACGACAACAGCGGTTTACAAAACATCACAGGCACCATCGCGCTCGCCGGCGCAGGCAAGATGGGCGGCGCGATGCTGACCGGCTGGCTGGCCGGAGGGCTCGATCCCAAACGCACGGTCGTCGTCGAGCCGTTGCCGTCAGCCGATATCAGCGCACTCGCGCGCGAAAGGCATCCGGCTCAATCCGAAGGACGCCGGCCCCGTCGACACGCTTGTGATCGCGGTGAAGCCGCAATCGTTCCGCGAGGCCGGGCCCGCACTGAAAGCGCTGGTCGGCGCCGTCGACGCTGGTGGTGTCGATCATGGCCGGCACCACCATGGCCGCGCTGCAGGACACGATCGGCGGCGCCGTGGTGCGCGCAATGCCGAACACGCCGGCCGCGATCGGCCGCGGCATCACGGTGGCGGTGCCCGCGAAAAATGTCAGCGCGCGCGCAGCGCGCCACTGCCGACGCGCTGCTGCGCGCGATCGGCTCGGTCGAATGGGTCGACGACGAAGCGCTGATGGATGCGGTGACCGCGGTGTCGGGCTCCGGCCCCGCCTACATCTTCCTGCTCGCCGAGGAGCTGGCGCGCGCCGGTGTCGCCGCCGGCCTGCCGGAGGCGCTCGCGACAAGACTGGCGCGCGAAACCGTCGCCGGCTCCGGCGAGTTGCTGCATCGCTCGGACCTATCAGCCTCCACGCTGCGGCAGAACGTCACCTCGCCCGGCGGCACCACGGCCGCCGCGCTCGAGGTGCTGATGGGCAAGGACGGGCTGGACCAGCTGATGATCCGCGCCATCGCGGCGGCGACGGCGCGGTCGAAGGATCTGGCGAAGTAGCTGTCGCTCCTCATGCGTGAGGAGCGCGAAGCGCGTCTCGAATCATGAGGCCCGAGGCCCATCCTTCGAGACGCTCGCTTCGCATCGCTCCTCAGGATGAGGCGAGCGTGAGGGTTACAACCCCGTCCCCAGCCGCTTGTTGAAAGTCTCGATAT
The DNA here is from genome assembly GCA_963821965.1 of uncultured Alphaproteobacteria bacterium. Classification (GTDB taxonomy): domain Bacteria; phylum Pseudomonadota; class Alphaproteobacteria; order Rhizobiales; family Xanthobacteraceae; genus Bradyrhizobium. Next base: position 129,405 of record CAWGFY010000009.1, on the reverse strand, counting down.
TGACCAGGCCGCGGGCGTGACGGCCCTCGCCGATCTTGCGCTGCCCGTCCCAGCATTCGACCTCGAAGCGGATCACGCGGCGCTCGACCGACACCACCTTCGCGGTGGTGCGCACCGTGGCGCCGATCGCCGAGGCGCCGAGATGCTTGATATCGACCTCGGTGCCGACCGTGATCCAGCCCGCCGGCAAATGATGGCGGATCGCGTCGCCCGAGGTCAGCTCCATCTCCAGGATCATCATCGGCGTCGCGAACACCATCGGCATGCCCGGCAACAGATGCCCGACCGTGCGCTCCACCGGCACCACCAGCGTGCGCTCGGCACTCATGCCGACCTTGATGATTTCGCGCGCGTCCATCTCAAAGCTATCCTCAGCCACTTCTCTTGCGGATTGACTTCGACCTCCGCGCCGTTGGGAACGACGGTGGTAATGTCCTCGTCAAAGCCCGCAAGCATCGCGACCTCGCCGAGCGCCGCGCCCTGCGCCAGGATCGGATTGACCGTATTGAGCACGATCGCCAGCGGCACGATGCCGCGCGACTTCATCTCATGCAGCATCCAGGCGGTCGCGACGCCGCCCTTGGCGGTGTCGAGCACCAGGATCTTGCCGACATAGGACTGGCCGGCGAGCTTGTGCGCCGGGCGGCTGAAGATGCCCTTGATGCGGTCGAGATCGTAGCGCGCGGAAAAGCCGTCATTGGCGACCAGCGCCGGCCCGCGCACGATCGGTCCCATCGCGTGCCGCGCCTTGAACAGCCTGCTCATGTCCGCACCATCTTGCCGCTGACCGCAGCGTCGACGCAGGCTTCCATCGAGGCCAGCATCGGCCGATAGCCGTAGCCGCCGAGGATGTTGACCAGCTTGGCGCTGTTGGTCGCGAGCCGCTTCCAGCCGCGCGCCTCCGAAATCTCGCGGGCATAGGATTGGTAGAAGCACATGCCCGGACAGCACATGGCCGCCGGCGCCTTCGATCCGCGCGGTGTAGCCCATGCGGTCGCAATCCGGCTTCACCTGCGGGCTGGTCACCGCCAGCAGCGGCACGGAAAATCTGCGGCCATCGCAGAGCGCGGCGAGATCGCCGAGCTCATAGAGCGAGAGCTGCGGCGCGGAGAACACGACCACGTCGACTTCATTGTCGGTGTGATAGGATTTCTGCAGCGCCTCGACGTCGGCTTTGGTGACGCGATGCAGCGGCAGGTCGCTTGCGACGACATCGCTCAGCTTCGCCGCCTCCGGCGTCAGCCCGACGATATGAAACAGCGCGACCGAGCCGAAGCTCGCCATCGAGGCGCCGAAATGCTTGAGCTGGTCGGAGCGCGGCGCGCCCTCGATGCCTTCGACCACCGGCACCGCCCAGTAATTGCCGGCGAGACGGCCGATCACGCCGCCGAGCGCGCCCCAGCCGTTCAATGTCGACGGCGTATGATCGACCTCGATGCGCAAGGTGCCGCGGCGCTGCTCCGGCAGATGAAAGCCGTAGCGCGGCGTGCGCCCGGTCAAGCCCGCCGACAGCGCCGACGGGCCGCCTTCGAAGTTGGAGCGCGCGCCGCACACCGAATTGGCATAGATCACGACGCCGGTGTCGCCGAAGGCCCAGTGCTCATTGCGGGTCGGCGCCTGGATGGTCTGGTAGTTGATGCAGGTGTTGGTCATGGCGACGCCGAGCTTCTCGAACGCGGCGATCGTGCGCCGTTCGAGATCGAGCATCGTGTAGGTTTGCCCAAGCAGGTGCGCATGCGCGAAATCGGTGCCGCGCGGATCGGTGATGGTCGGCACGCGGACCTTGCGCTGGCCTTCGGCCGTGGCGGCGAGGCCCTCCAGCCATCGCACGCCGGCTTCGCCGAGGCTTTCGGTGTCGGCCATGATGTGGGCCTGCGTGACGGCTACGAAGTCGGCCGCGTCGAAGAACTCGCCGACCTTGATCTGGTGTTTCAGCGCAAGCTGCGGCACCGGGCCGGCCTTGCCGGCGAGGATGTCCTGCTCTTCGTCGTTGAGTTTCATCAGTCGATCTTCACTCCCGCGTCCTTCACCGCCTTGCCCCATTTGGCGATTTCGGTGCGCTGAAATTCCGCGAAGATCGTGCCGCTGACATTGCCGATCGTGGTCACGCCGAGCGGCTCCAGCCTCGAGCGGAACGCCTCGCTTCCGCCGATGCGCTCGATCTCGGCGACCAGCGACGCCGTCAGCGCCTCCGGCAATTTCGCCGGCGCGAAAATGCCCCACCACGCCGTGGTCTCGAAGCCGGCATAGCCGGACTCGGCGATGGTCGGCACGTCGGGCACGACAGGCGCGCGCGACCTTGCTCGAGACCGCGAGCGCGCGCACCTTGCCGCCCTGGATGTTCGACAGCACCGATTGCAGGGGATCGAACATGATCTGGATCTGGCCGCCGATCAGATCGGTCGAGCGCCGGCGCGCCGCCTTTGTAGGGCACGTGCTGGATGTCGATGCCGGCGGCCGCGCGGAACATCTCGGCGGTGAGATGGCCGGGCGTGCCGACGCCGGCGGTGCCGTAGTTGAGCTTGCCCGGCATCTTCCTTGGCGAGCGCGACGAGATCGGCGAGCGTCTTCACCGGCTGCGCCGGATGCACGATGATCGCGACCGGCGCCGTTGCGCGATCAGCGCCAGCGGCGTGAAATCCTGCACCGCATCGTAAGGCAGCTTGGCGTAGAGCGAGGGATTGATCGCGTGCGTGCCGACCGTGCCGACCATCAAGGTCTGGCCGTCGGCTACGGATTTCGCCACCGCGTCGGCGGCGATCGAGCCACCGGCGCCGCCGCGATTGTCGACCAGCACGGTCGCCTTCAGCGCCTCGCCCAGCATCTGCGCGAAGGGCCGTGCCACGATGTCGGTCGGCTCCGCCGGGCGGAAACGGCACCACGACCTTGATCTGCTTGCCCGCGAGCGATTGCGCGCGGGCGGGAGCCAGCGCGAAGCCGCGGGCGCCGGCAAGCGCAGCGGCGAGGCCAAGGAAAGTGCGGCGATGCATTGAGCCCCATGTACAATGTCGTCCCGGACAAGCCAACTCCCGGCAACGCGAGGCGTTGTCCGGAGCGAGCGCGATCCGGGAACCATAGACCACCGATGCAGGTGTCACGCAAAGCCGGAGTCCCAGCTTCGAGACAATCGGCCTGTGGTTACGGGTCCCCGCTCTCCGCGCGCAATTGCGCGCTAGGCGGAGACGACGGTGGGGACTACTTCTTCGCCGCGGCCGCGCGCTCGACGAAGGTCTTGCCGCCCTTCATCTTGTGGGCGAGCGGTGCCTCGTTGATCTGGATCACGACCGCGTCGGCATCGACGCCGAGGTTGGTCACCAGCGCCTTGGTGATGTCGCGCATCATGCCGGCCTTCTGCTCCTCGGTGCGGCCGGCGGCCATGCTTATGGTGATCTCAGGCATCGCGTTCTCCCTGTTTGTTGTTCGTCATGGCCGGGCTTGTCCCGGCCATCCACGTCCTTCCCTATCAAACAAGACGTGGATGCCCGGCACAAGGCCGGGCATGACGCCCGGAGTGAATGGCTATCCCCACTTCACGTCATGGCGCGCGAGGATTTTTCGCACGGCCTCGACGAGCTGGCTCTGGTCGACCTCGGTCTGCGCCTCGGCCTGCCGCTTCAGATATTCCTCGCGATCCTTGATGTCGGTCAGCCCGGCGCCAGAGATCAGATCCTTGATCTGCACCTTGCCCCTGGCCTTCTCGTCCGAGCCCTGCACGATCGCGCAAGGCGCGTTGCGGCGATCGGCATATTTCATCTGCTGGCCGAGGCTATGCTTGGGATTGCCGAGATAGAGCTCGGCGCGGATGTTCGCGGCGCGCAAGGCTGCGACCATCTTCTGATAGTCGGCGATGTCGCCACCGAACACAGTCACTACGACGGGCCCGAACTCCTTGCCGCTGTCGAGCTTGCCCAGCATGGTGAGCGCGGCCTGCAGACGCGACACGCCGATGGAGAATCCGGTCGCAGGCACCGGCTCGCCGCGGAAGCGCGACACGAGTCCGTCATAACGCCCGCCGCCGCCGACCGAGCCGAAGCGCACGGGGCGACCTTTTTCGTCCTTGGTGTCGAGCAGCAGTTCGACCTCGTAGACGGGGCCGGTGTAATATTCGAGGCCGCGCACGACAGAGGGATCGAATACTCAACTCGATCGTCGCCATAACCGAGCCGCTCGCATCATCAATTCATTTCATCGACTCCCTGATTGCCTTCCAACCAAGCTTGAACGATCATTTGTCCCAATTTGCAATGCGCAGGATGCTCCAGTATGCCTGCGAACGAATTGTCGTCACTCGAATCACGCTTGCCATGCATTTATCATCCGGGATCATCCTCTCTGCAGCCTTTGACAGCAAGCATCTCGTGATCGGTAATTCGACCCGGCGCTCGAAAGTGTCATCAAACGTCAGTGAAAAACTGGTCCTCGGCATCCGCCGCGGAGATTCCTGCACCCTTCGTGAAATCGCCACTCTCGTCCTTGCGGCCAGCGCTCAATAACATCGCGCACGCCCTGCTCGCCCAAACGATCGAGCTTGTCGATCGCCCGCAACACCGTAAGTCGCCGCCCCGCATTCTCCTCGCCACCTAGCCCGATACTCTCCATCACCCCATCAAGCACCTTTCGATTATTCACCTTCACCACATAGGAGCCGCGGGGAATGCCAAGCGCCTCCATCGTGTCCGCCGCCATCATGCACATCTCGGCATCGGCGGCCGGCGTCGGCGCGCCGACCGTGTCGGCATCGAACTGCATGAACTGGCGGAAGCGGCCGGGGCCGGGCTTCTCGTTGCGGAACACCCAGCCGAAACGATACGAGCGATACGGCTTCGCGCAGCGTGTCGAAATTCTCGGCGACGTAGCGCGCCAGCGGCGCGGTGAGATCGTAGCGCAGCGAAATCCACTGCTCGTCGTCGTCCTGGAACGAGAACACGCCCTCGTTCGGCCGGTCCTGGTCGGGCAGGAATTTGCCCAGCGCGTCGGTATATTCGAACGCCGGCGTCTCCACCGGCTCGAAGCCGTAGCGCTCGTACACCGCGCGGATTTTCTCCACCATCTGCCGCGTGGCATTGATCGCGGCGGGACCGCGATCCTCCAGCCCGCGCGGCAGCCGCGCTTTCAGTTTCTGGGGTTTTTTGGGTTTGTCGGCCATTTCGGTTCGCAATGTTCCGGCCGCGTTGGTATCAGCCGAGGCGCATGGCGGCAACCGGCGTCTGCCCTAAATCAAGCGCTACAAGGGTGAGATTGCGGATGAGAAGTCGCCACTTCGAATCTGAAACGCCACGACTTTTTCGAGCTGACGATTCGCTCGAACGTCTTCACACCAAGAATGTGATTGAACCGTCAGTTCTTCGCGACGTGAAACGTTCAAGAATTTGAATGAACGAACAGCGCTTCGACCACGAATCAAAAAGCGGGACCGCTATTTGCGATTCCGCTTTTGTCTAGAGCACAACGCTTAATTTTTTGTCGCGCGACCGCGCCTTCATTTGAGCTCGTCATGGCCGGGCATAGCCGTTCGAAGAACGGCGTCGCTTCCGCTCGCCTATGACCCGGCCATCCACGTTTTTACTCGCCGCACCAAAAGTCGTGGATGCCCGGGTCAAGCCCGGGCATGACGAATGAGAGAGTGTTAGCGCGTCAGCCGCCGCTCAAAACACCCTCTTGATCCAGTTGTGCGGATCGTTGGTGCGGCCGTACTGGATATCGACCAGTTGCTTGCGCAGGCCCATGGCGACCGGACCGGCGGCGCCGCCGCTGATGGTGAAATCGCCATTCACCGAGCACACCTTGCCGATCGGCGAGATCACGGCCGCGGTGCCGCAGGCGAATGCCTCTTTCAGCCGGCCGCTCGCCGCATCGGCGCGCCACTGCTCGATCGTATACGGCTCCTCGCGCACGCGCTTGCCGGCATCCTTCGACAGCGCGATGATGGAATCGCGGGTGATGCCGGGCAGGATGGTGCCGAGCGGCGGCGTCGAGAGCGAGCCGTCGTCGAAGGCGAAGAAGATGTTCATGCCGCCGAGTTCCTCGACATAGCGGCGCTGGACCGCGTCGAGGAACACGACCTGGTCGCAGCCGTGCTCGATCGCTTCGGCCTGCGCGCGCAGGCTCGCGGCATAATTGCCGCCGCATTTGACGGCGCCGGTGCCGCCGATCGCGGCGCGCGTATAGTTCTCCGACACCCAGATCGAGACCGGCGCGGGCCCGCCCTTGAAATAGGAGCCGACCGGCGAGGCGATCACCGCGAAGATATATTCCGACGACGGCTTCACGCCGAGGAACACCTCGCTCGCGATCATGAACGGACGCAGATAGAGACTGCCCTCGCCGCCGGGGATCCAGGCGCGGTCGATGCGGACGAGTTGCTCGACCGCCTCGATGAAGACCGCCTCGGGCAGCTTCGCCATCGCCATGCGGTCGGCCGAATCGTGGAAGCGCCGCGCGTTGGCGTCGGGACGGAACAGGTTCACGCCGCCGTCGTCGCGCGTGTAGGCCTTGAGCCCCTCGAAAATCTCCTGCGCGTAGTGCAGCACGGCGAGCGCCGGATCGAGCGGGAAATTGGCGCGCGATTCGATCCGCGCGTCATGCCAGCCCCTGGCCGTGCTGTAGCGCACGATCGCCATGTGATCGGTGAAGACCCGCCCGAAGCCGGGGTCCACGAGCTTCGCCGCGCGGTCCTTGTCCGAGGTCGGACTGGCCGAGGGCCGGATGTCGAATGTCATGCTTCCCACGCTCTCCGGCGCCGGAGTGATTTTTCGGGCCGCATTGTCTGAAACCGCCATGGCTCTCTCCCGGATTATCGCGCCTTGGCCAGCCACAGCCAAAGGCGCCGTTTACTCCTTTTGGACGGCTCCCGCACCCGCCTTATCAGGCAGTCCCGACCGGCAGGACATGCTTTTGCCGGATGCGGAAGTCCAGTATGTTTGCCGATGTGCCGCTCGACAATCGCACGGTCAATCGATGCGCGGCTGTTGCCGCAGTCAGGCCCTCTCAAGCCGTTCCGAAACGTCACCGCGTACGAAACGATCTAAAATTTCGTCGTGGTCGATCGTTTTGTAACATTGAACCCAAGATACGTCAATATGGCTGACATAAATTTCTCAAGTCCCTCCGCAGGTGCCGCCGAGTCGCGCAGCCCCTCGCCGCGCGAGGCCGATTTGCGCTGGGACATCATCGAGTTGCTGTTCTTCGCCTACCGCGATTTCGTCGGCGACGCCGACAACGAGCTGGAGGCTTTCGGCTTCGGCCGGGCGCATCACCGCGTGATGCATTTCGTCTTCCGCTATCCCGGGCTGAAGGTCGCCGACCTGCTCGACGTCCTGCGCATCACCAAGCAGTCGCTCGGGCGCGTGCTGAAGCAGCTGCTCGACGAAGGCTACATCCTGCAGAAGACCGGCAACAACGACCGCCGGCAGCGCCTGCTCTATGCCACGCCCAAGGGCGAGGCGCTGGTCGGCAAGCTTGCGAGCCTGCAGACCAAACGCATCAACCGCGCGCTCGAGGAGATCGGGCCGGCGAACGCCGAGACCGTGCGCCGCTTCCTGCGCGCGATGATCGACCGCGACGATCCCGACAAGGTGCTGGAGACCATCTTCCGCGCCGTGCCCGCAAAGGAGTGATCGTGACGCTTGCCGCCACCGCGCAGCGCCGTCCGGCACAGCCGGCCGACGACGCACCGCATATCCTGCTGGTCGACGACGACCGCCGCATCCGCGATCTGCTCTCGCGCTTCCTCGCCGCCGAGGGCTATCGCGTCACCACCGCGATGAGCGCGAGCGACGCCCGCGCCAAGCTCGCCGGCCTGCACTTCGATCTGCTGATCCTCGACGTGATGATGCCGGGCGAGACCGGCTTCGACCTCGCCCGCTTCATCCGCCGATCCTCGTCGGTGCCGATCGTGATGCTGACCGCGCGCCATGAGGCGGAGGCGCGCATCGAGGGCCTGCAGATCGGCGCCGACGATTATGTCGCAAAGCCGTTCGAGCCGCGCGAGCTGGCGCTGCGCATCAACAACATCCTGCGCCGTGCCGCACCGCCGCCGGCCGCCGAGACGGTCGAGCAGATCGCGTTCGGGCCTTACGTCTATCACCTCAACCGCGGCGAGCTGCGCCAGGGCGAGGAGGTGATCCATCTCACCGACCGCGAGCGCGACATGCTGCGCGTGCTGGCGGCAGCACCCGGCGAGACCGTGCCGCGCGGCGCGCTGACCGGCAACGGCTCGGTCAACGAGCGCGCGGTCGACGTGCAGATCAACCGGCTGCGGCGCAAGATCGAGCGCGATCCTGCCAATCCCTTGTTCCTGCAGGCGGTGCGCGGCATCGGCTATCGCCTGGTGGCGTCGCCGTAGGGCCGGGAGCAAACAGCTGTGATGGACTCTTCCATTTGCACCGCCGCCGTTTCTTCCTCACCTCCCCCTGAGAGCGCGGCAGCGCACGTGCAGCGCCGCAGCGCTCGTGCGCGAAGGCGACGCGAGCGAAGCGAGCGTCAGGGGGTCGATGTATTCGCGCGACAAAGGCTCCCCACCCTGCTTCCGACCTCGCGCACGCCAACCCGAAGCTCGGCGCCCTTTTCCAAGAACGGCGGCCGAAGGTCGCCTATGCTTCGCTCGCCCACCGCTTCGCGGAGGATCAGTCGATGGCCGGCTCGACCGCATGAGCACGCTCGACACCGGCCTCACACTGATCCGCAGCGCGGCGGGCCGCGTCTCGGCGGCGAACGGCAGGCTCGGCAACGCCTTCAAGAGCTGGATGCCGACCGGGCTCTACGCCCGCGCGCTGTTGATCATGATCGTGCCGATGGTGGTGCTGCAATCGGTCGTCGCCTTCGTGTTCATGGAGCGGCACTGGAACACGGTGACGCGGCATTTGTCGGCCGCGGTGGTGCAGGACATCGCCGCCCTGATCGACGTCTACAAAGCCTATGCGCCGCTGGACAAGGATCGCACCGAGATTCGTCGCATCGCGCAGCAGCGACTCGGCCTCGTGGTCGACTTCCTGCCCGTCGGCGACATGCCGCCGCCCGGACCAAAGCCGTTCTTCTCGCTGCTCGACCAGACGCTGTCGCGCCAGCTTGGCCGACAGATCGGCCGTCCGTTCTGGATCGACACCGTCGGCAATTCCAACCTGGTCGAGATCCGCATCCAGCTCGATGACGCCGTGATGCGCGTGTTCGCGCAACGCAGCGCCGCCTACGCCTCGAACTCGGAAATCTTCCTGTTCTGGATGGTCGGCACCTCATCGATTCTGCTGATCGTCGCGGTGCTGTTCCTGCGCAACCAGATCAAGCCGATCCTGCGGCTGGCGGACGCCGCCGAAAGCTTCGGTAAAGGCCGCGAGGCACCGAACTTCCGGCCGCGCGGGGCGCGCGAGGTGCGCCGCGCCGCGCAGGCGTTCCTCGAGATGAAATCGCGCATCGAGCGCACGCTCGAGCAGCGCACCGCGATGCTGGCCGGCGTGTCCCACGACCTGCGCACCATCCTGACCCGCTTCAAGCTCGAGTTGGCGCTGATCGGCGACAGCCCCGAGGTCGACGCGATGCGCAAGGACGTCGACGAGATGTCGATGATGCTGGAGGACTACCTCGCCTTCGCACGCGGCGATTCCGGCGAGAATGCGCAGCCGACCGACATGGCACTCGCGCTGGAGGAATTGCGCAGCGACGCCGAGCGCCACGGCCATACCGCGACCGTTGCCTTCCACGGCCTGCCCGTGGTCACGGTGAAGCCGGCCTCGTTCAAGCGCTGCCTCGCCAATCTCGTCTCCAACGCGGCGCGCCACGCCAACACCATCGCCATCACCGGCCACCGCGATCACCGCAACCTGACCGTGACCGTCGACGACGACGGTCCGGGCATTCCGCTCGCCATGCGCGAGGAGGTGTTCAAGCCGTTCCTCCGCCTCGACGACGCCCGCAACCAGGATGAGGGCGGCACCGGACTGGGCCTCGCCATCGCGCGCGACATCGCCCGCTCGCACGGCGGCGACATCACGCTTGGCGACAGCCCGATGGGCGGCTTGCGTGCGACGGTGCGCGTGCCGGTGTAGACAGCTATTTGTTCTGCGACGGCACCAGGTTCTTCAGCTTCTCGGCGTCCTTGACGTTCATCTTGAAGCCGCCGGGCATGAGGATATCGCCGGGTTTTTGACCGGGCTGGCAATCGCCCAGCCACTTCGCCTGGATCCTGGTCGTGGCATCGAGCGGCTTGCCGCCCGGCCCCTTGTCGCTGTGCGTCGTGCTGGTCACGGCGTAGGCGGAATTGAAATCGCCAGCGATCTCCGCATGCGTGGTCATCGACACGCCGGCAACCGCGCAGACGGAGTCGGTGACATAGCCGGTCGCGGTCTTCCGGATGTCCTGCTTTGTGCAGATCTGCTTGGCGAGCGGCGAGACCGAGTTGTTCATTTCCTTGTCGGTGGTCGGATCGGTGCAATGCTGCATCGTCATTTCCGGCACCGAACCGCCGACCTTGGTGATTTTCATCTCCCAGAGGCCGGCCTTGCGCAGCGGCAATTCCTCGGCGAGCGCGGCCGACGACAGCGCCAGCAGCCCCGCACCCAAGCCCAATGAAAGAAGCCGTCGCATCATGTTGCGCGCTCCTCGGCCGATGATCGTTCGAGAGAAACTCAGTAAGCGGAGCTTATCGGCCGATCGGGGCTGCCATAGGGCACCCAGCGGCAGGAGAACGAGAGGTAGCCGCCCTGCTGCGGGTCGACCGCGAGGAATTTCGCCACCTTGCCGTACTTGGCGCAATGCTTCACCGCGACCTGACGCGCGTCATACTGGCTCGCGAGGTCGTAGGCGATGATGCCGCCGGTATCGTTGCCCCTGAAACGCCCGACCCAGTCGGCGTGTGCCGGCAGCGCCGTCAGCATTCCCGCCACGGTCAGAAAGGCGGCCATCATCCTTCGCATCGGAGACTCCATGTCACGTCATCCCACCTTAGGGGGCGCGGCAGGCCGTGGAAAGAACGCTGGCGCCTGCCGATGTCGACTTCCCCGCGAGTGTTGCCCCCTTGCACTTGACCCCCAAAGGCCTTCACGGCACGGTCCCCGATGGTTTTGACCGCTCCTGCCTCATTGCGGATGTGACATGCCCGACTTCGCTACCTCGTTGAAACGCCTTGCCCTTGCCGGCGCTGCGTTGGTGCTCCCGGCACTCGCCCAACCGGCGCTCGCCGCCAATCCCTTCGAGCTCAATTTCGGCCTGTTTGGCCCGAGCTATGACGGGCGGGTCAAGATCTGCGAGAAGGCGCTCGGCATGATCACCACGCAATTCCAGGAAAAGGAGCGCCAGTACTGGAATTCCCGGCTCACGATCAAAGCCTATGGCGACATCCATGAGATCGCCTTTCGGCCCTGGCAGTCCGACAATATTCCGCGCCGGTATTGTACCGGCAGCGTGATGCTGAGCGACGGCAAGGTCCACGCCCTCAACTATTCGATCATCGAGGATGGCGGCTTTGCCGGCTTCGGCCAGGGCGTCGAATGGTGCGTGGTCGGGCTCGACCGCAACTGGGCCTTTAACCCCGCCTGCAAGACCGCCGCGCCGTAGCTTGGTCACTAGGTCGGACGCGCATTCCGGGGGCGCTTTGCCCCGACCCTGAACTTTGTTCTTGAAATGTTCTCGTTTGCTGCTAGGCTTCGCGAGCTGTGGCAGTGAGGGAGGCGTCCATGTTCAGGCTTGTCCGAGTTCCCCTTTTTCTGATTTCGCTCGCGGCGCTGGCCGCATCGTTTGGTCCGGCCTCGGCGCAGGACAGGCGCCAGAATACGCCGGGCGAGTTCGACTTCTATGTGCTGTCGCTGTCCTGGTCGCCGTCCTACTGCGAAGGCGCGGAAGAGCGCGGCGGCGGCGGGCGCTCGCAGCAGACCCAGTGCGGCGGCCGGCCGTTCTCCTTCGTGGTGCACGGGCTTTGGCCGCAATATGAGAAGGGCTATCCCGAATATTGCCAGCGGCGGATTCCGCTCGCGCGCAACATCATGAGTTCAATGCTCGACCTGATGCCGGCGCCCGGCCTGATCTACAATGAATGGGACAAGCACGGCACCTGCTCAGGGTTGGGCGACCGCGCCTATTTCGAGACCATCCGCAAGGCACGCGCGGCGGTGAAGATCCCCGAAGACTACCTGCAACTATCGGAAGAAAAGACGGTCGCGCCGTCGGAGATCGAAGCCGCCTTCGTCGAGGTCAATCCGGGATTGAAGACCTCGGGCATGGCCGTGACCTGCAACCGCAAGCGGCTCAGCGAAGTGCGCATCTGCATGGGCAAGGACCTCGAATTCCGCGACTGCCCGGAGATCGACCGTCAGGCCTGCCCGCTCGATCAAGTCACCATGCCGCCGGTGCGCGGGGGGTAGCTTCTCGTGCCCCGGATGCAGCGCAGTACGCCGCGCTAGGCATTCGCCTGGTACTCGCCATGCAAAGCGGCGTAGTGCGCTGCTGATCCGGGGCCCATGAAAGATGGGTCCCGGGTCTGCGACGCAGCGTTTCACGCTGCATCGCGCCCGGGACACAGTGCAGGCTTTGCCGAAACTTGCGCGTTGGCGTAGTGCAGGCGGCATGAACTACCGTCACGCCTTTCATGCCGGCGGCTTTGCCGACGTCATCAAGCACATCGTGCTGGTGCGCGTCCTGCTTTATCTGCAGGAGAAGCCGGCCGCCTTCCGCGTCATCGACAGCCATGCCGGCGCCGGCCGCTACGATCTCACCGGCGATGAGGCCAGACGCAGCGGCGAATGGCTGACCGGGATTGCGCGGATCATGCAGGCGCGCTTCTCCGAACAATCCGCACACTTGATCCAGCCCTATCTCGACATCGTACGCGCCTTCAATCCGGCGCCCGCGCCGCTCTCCGCCTATCCGGGATCGCCGCTGATCGCGCGGGCGTTGCTGCGGCCGCAGGATCGCCTCACCGCCTGCGAGGTCGAACCGTCCGCGCGCAAGCAGCTGATCGAGCAGCTCCGGCGCGACGCCCAAGCGCGCGTCGTCGACCTCGATGGCTGGACCGCGCTGCCGGCCTTCGTGCCGCCGAACGAGCGGCGCGGACTGGTCCTGATCGACTCGCCCTTTGAGCAGAAGGATGAGTTCGAGCGCCTCGCGGCAGGCTTCGCGGCCGCCTTCGCCAAATGGCCGACCGGCAGCTACGTGCTGTGGTACCCGGCGAAGAGCCGGCGGGCGACCGATGAGTTGGCGCGCAGCGTTGCCGCGACCGCGGCGTCGGTGAAACCGCCGGGCAAAGCGCTGCGGCTCGAATTCAGCGTGGCGCCGCAGGCTGCAGGCTCCGCACTGACCTCGACCGGCCTTCTGATCGTCAACCCGCCGTGGACGTTGCAGGGCGAGCTAAAGACCATCCTCCCCGAGTTGGAGAAGCCACTCGGCCAGGGCGGCGCCGGCCGCTTCAGGCTCGAAACGCCGAAGCCGTAAGCCCGCCGGATTGCGCAAAATCCGTATTCATTTTGCATGGAACCGTATTATGCTCGGCCCTGTTGGGACTGGCTTTACGTTCCGCTTCCGCGAATGGTTGCGGCGGAGTGATGAAGGCCTCAAGAATCCAGGCGGACCGACGGCCAAGCGCCGGCCCGTTAAGGTGGCCAAGCTTTCCGGCAGTGAATGTCCGGTCGGGCCGCGCAGCGCTGACACGCGTATCGCGGCGGAGCATTGCGGGGGAGGAGACCCGATGGCCATGACTGGGACGGTCAAGTTCTTCAATGGAGAACGGGGCTATGGCTTCATCAAGCCTGACGACGGCGGGCGCGACGTGTTCGTGCACATCACGGCGGTCGAGCGGGCGGGATTGAAGGATTTGACCGAAGGACAACGCATCTCGTTCGAGGTCGAGCCGGACAAAAAGGGCAAGGGCCCGAAGGCGGTCAATCTCGTCATTCAATCGTAGCTTTTTGTTTGGCGCATGATCTCCGCGCAAACGCGCAGCGTTTGTCGCGAGGAAACCCGCTTCACACCCCGCTATCCAAGTGCGGGGCAGGCTTTTTCCGGATCATGCGCTGATAAAAAAATCCCGGCCGCCGCCGCGGCCGGGAGTCACGATTTGCCAAAAGCGCGATGACGAATCGTGATCGCGCTTTGGCCTCTCGTTTGGGCATGGTCTTTTCGGAAAACCGCTTCACACCCCGCTATCCAAGTGCGGGGCAGGCTTTTCCGGACCATGCCCTCGTCTTCTTGTTGCTATCAGAAATGATAGTTCACGCCGGCGCGAAACGTGCCGAAGCGGTAGCCGTTTTGCGTGCCGGTGACGGTGACGAACTGAGTGCTGGAGAGATCGACATAGAGATATTCGATCTTGGCGCTCCAGTGCGGTGCAAGCCCGACCTCGGCGCCGACGCCCGCAGTCCAGCCCGCCGTGGTGTGCGACTCCGAAAGCCCGAAGGTCTGACCGGTCAACTCGCCGAAGGCGAGGCCGCCGGTGCCGTAGAACAGCACGTTGCTGATGGCGTAGCCGGCACGGCCGCGCAGCGTGCCGAACCATGGGTTGGAAAATTTCCAGGGCGCGAAAGTATCGTTCGCGGCAGTCGCCTCGATGTCGCCCTCGACACCGAACACCCAGGGTCCCCTTTGCCAGTTATATCCCGCCTGCACGCCGCCGGCGAAACCGGACGGCTTGGTCGGATTGTTGCTGACGCTGCCCCATTCATAGCCGAGATTGCCGCCGATATAGGGCCCGGCCCAGCTAAAGGAATTGAGCGGCTGATTGACCGTATAGGGCGCACGCGGCGCATAGAGATCGGCGGCCTCGGCGCTCGCCGCAAAGCCCGCAAGCGCCATCCCCATGGCGCCCAAAACCACCCGCTGCATTCCCCACTCCCGACGCAACTGCCGTGACCCGCGGATCGTTCGCAAGCGCTGTTGCCAGCGCTGGCGAACCTCATGGTTACGGAACTCCGGCCTTTTCAGCTAAGATTTATCGGGAGTTTCGGGTTAATGGCTTGTTAAGCGGGGTTACCGCGCGCTTAACGTTCTTAATGAAACCTTATCGCGCGCTTTTGGCAGCAACCCCTGTGTGTTACGCGCTCCGGAACTTCAAATCGGCGCGGCCTGCCACTAAATTCCGCCCATGACGTCAGAGAAGACCGTTCCTCCGCCGGCTCCGCGCAAGGCTGCCGCCGGCACGGACGTGCCGGACACGCCCGATATCGATCCCGCAACCTCGTCGCCGGACGAGGACGAAGACGCGCGGCTGCCGGAACTCACTGAGGAGCCCATCGAGGCGGTGGCGGAAGGCCCGCTCGCGGTCGGACATGCCGCGATCGAGAATGCGGTCAAGCTGGCGCCAACCTCGCCCGGCGTTTACCGCATGCTGAACGCGGCCGGCGACGTGCTCTATGTCGGCAAGGCCAAAAGCGTCCGCAAGCGCCTCGCCTCCTATGCGCGCGCCAATGCGCCTTTGCCGGCGCGTATCCTGCGCATGATCGCGGCGACCGTGACCGTCGAGATCGTCTCGACCACCACCGAAACCGAGGCGCTGCTGCTGGAAGCCAATCTGATCAAGCAGCTGCGTCCGCGTTTCAACGTGCAGCTGCGCGACGACAAGTCGTTTCCCTATATCCTGATCACCGGCGACCATTGGGCGCCGCAAATCCTGAAACATCGCGGCGCCCAGAGCCGGCCCGGCCGCTATTTCGGCCCGTTCGCCTCCGCCGGCGCCGTCAACCGCACCATCACGGCGCTGCAGCGCGCGTTCCTGATCCGCTCCTGCACCGACGGCTTCTTCGAAAGCCGCACCCGCCCCTGCCTGCTCTACCAGATCCGCCGCTGCGCCGGCCCCTGCACCCGCGAGATCGATTTTCCCGGCTACACCGAGCTGGTACGCGAGGCGACCGACTTCCTCTCAGGCCGCAGCGATGCGGTGAAGCAGCTGCTTGCCGGCGAGATGGAGAAGGCCTCGGACGAGCTCGAATTCGAGACCGCCGCACGCTACCGCGACCGTCTTGCCGCGCTGTCGGCGATCTCCGTCGCAGCAGGGCATCAATCCGCGCACGGTGGAAGAGGCCGACGTCTTCGCTATCTACCAGGAAGGCGGCTATTCCTGCGTCGAAGTGTTCTTCTTCCGCACCGGTCAGAATTGGGGCAATCGCGCCTATTTCCCGCGCGCGGAAAAGACCTTTACGCCCGAGGAAGTGCTGTCGTCCTTCCTCGCGCAATTCTACGACGACAAGCCGCCTCCGAAACTCATATTGCTGTCGCACGAGATCGAGGAGTGCGCGCTGCTGGCGGATGCGCTCTCGGTCAAGGCCGGGCGCAAGGTCGAAGTGTCGGTGCCGCAGCGCGGCGAGAAGAAGGAAATGATCGCGCATGCGCTGACCAATGCCCGCGAGGCGCTCGGCCGCAAGCTTGCGGACACCGCAACCCAGGGCCGGCTGCTGGAAGGATTGGCATCAACGCTGCAGCTGCCGCATCCGCCGAAACGGATCGAGGTCTACGACAACAGCCACATCCAGGGCACCAACGCGGTCGGCGCGATGATCGTCGCCGGACCGGATGGGTTCGTGAAGAACCAGTATCGCAGGTTCAACATCAGGTCGGAGGGGCTCACGCCCGGCGACGACTACGCCATGATGAAGGAAGTGCTGGAGCGGCGCTTCAAGCGGCTCCTGAAACCTGCCGAGAGTGACGCGGCCAAAGCCAAGGCCGACGAGGATTCCGCGCCGCAATGGCCGGACCTCGTCATCATCGACGGCGGACGCGGCCAGCTCAACGCGGCGCGGGAGATCTTCGAAAGCCTGGGCCTGGGCCAGGTGTCGCTGATGGCGGTCGCCAAGGGGCCGGAGCGCGATGCCGGCCGCGAGACCCTGTTCATGCCGGACCGCGAAGCCATCAAGCTCGAGCCGCGCGACCCCGTGCTCTACTTCATCCAGCGGCTGCGCGATGAGGCGCATCGCTTCGTGATCGGCTCGCACCGCAAGCTGCGCAAGAAGGACATCCGCGAGGCCGGCCTGCAGGAGATTCCCGGCATCGGCCCGTCACGCAAACGTGCCTTGCTGCACCACTTCGGAACCTTGAAGGAGATCGAGCGGGCGTCGATCGCCGATCTCGGCAAGGTTCCGGGCGTCAGTGCCGAGAGCGCGCGCAAGATCTTCGAGTTTTTCCACGCCCAGTCGGGCTAAGTTGTCGCAGGGAGTTGGTGTCGTCTCCGGCAGACGATGGTGCCGGTTGACCTCGAACTTCAACGGGTATTGGTAGAACGGATGGACGTCGCAACAACCAGAACGCAGCCGAAAAGCCTGTCGCTGCCCAATATCCTGACCTATGCCCGGATCGCCGCAATCCCGGTGGTGGTCGGCTGCATCTACGCCCAATCGATCCTGGATTATCCGCTCTGGTTGCGCTGGGTCGCGGTCGCCGTGTTCATCGCGGCGGGGGTCACAGACTATCTCGACGGCTATTACGCGCGCATCTGGAACCAGCAATCGGCGTTCGGGCGGATGCTCGACCCGATCGCCGACAAGCTGCTCGTCGCCTCCTGCCTGCTGATGCTGGCCGCCGACGGCATCATCCATGGCTGGTCGCTATGGGCCGCGATGGTGATTCTCTGCCGCGAAATCCTGGTGTCCGGCCTGCGTGAATATCTCGCCGCGCTCCGCGTCAGCGTGCCCGTGACCAAGCTCGCAAAATGGAAGACCACGATCCAGCTGGTCGCGATCGGCTTCCTGCTCGCGGGCGAAGCCGGCGACATGGTGGTGCCGGTCGTCACGCAGATCGGCCTGCTGCTGCTGTGGGCGTCGGCCATCTTCACCATCTACACCGGCTACGATTATTTCCGCGCCGGCATCCATCACCTCATCAAGGAGGACGAGGGATGAAGGTGAAATATTTTGCCTGGGTGCGTGAGCGGATCGGCAAGGCGGAGGAAACCATCGAACCGCCGGCCGGCGTGCGCACCATCGACGATCTCATCAAATGGCTGTCCGCGCGCGACGAAGGTTACGCGTATGCCTTCGAGAAACCGAGGGTGATCCGCGCCGCGATCGACCACGCCCATGTCAAATCGGATACCGCGATATCGGGCGCGCGCGAGATCGCCTTCTTCCCGCCGATGACCGGCGGCTGATCCTCCGATGACTGCGCCCGTCACCATCCGCATCCAGGAGGCCGATTTCGACGTCGCGCGCGAGATCGCGCTGCTGACGCGCGGCCGCACCGATATCGGCGCCGTCGTGACCTTCTCCGGCATCTGCCGCGGCACCGAGGGCGGCGGCGAGATCGCGGCGCTGAGGCTCGAGCATTACCCCGGGATGGCCGAAGCCGAAATCGAGCGGCGTACCCAGGAAGCGATGGCGCGCTGGCCGCTGCAGGGGCTGACCGTGATCCATCGTTTCGGCCGCATCGAGCCCGGCCAGAACATCGTGCTGGTGCTGACCGCCTCGCAGCATCGCCAGGCCGCGTTCGAGGCTGCGGAATTCCTGATGGATTATCTCAAGACCTCGGCGCCGTTCTGGAAGCAGGAAGAAGGCGCCAAGGAATCAAAATGGATCGAGGCGCGCGCCCATGACGATGCCGCCGCCGCGCGCTGGACCAAGAGCTGATGGCAAAGCGCGTCAAGGCGCCCACGAAAAAGGCCAAAGCACGCCGTGCGAAAGTTCGGCGCGGCGAAGAGCGCTCCTATCAGGTGATCCCGCTGAAACCGGAAGAACTGGCCACCGAACTGTTTACCCTGCTCGATTTCGTCCGCTATGCCGTGAGCCGCTTCATCGAGGCCAAGCTCGAATTCGCCCACGGCACCACCGATCCCGTCGCGGAAGCGGCCTTCCTGGTCTGCGAGGCGCTGCACCTGCATCCCGACCAGTTCGAGGCCTTTGCCAACGCGCGCGTCACCGGGCTTGAGGCCAAGACCATTCTCGACCTGATCGGCCGCCGCGTGACCACGCGCAAACCCGCCGCCTATCTCGTCAACAAGATCTATATGCGCGGCCTGCCCTTCTATGTCGACGAGCGCGCGATCGTGCCGCGCTCCTTCATCGGCGAGTTGCTCGATTCGCATTTCGGCGGCGAGGACGCCGCGCTGATCGACGATCCCGCGCAAATCGGAACCGTGCTCGACCTCTGTACCGGCTCCGGCTGCCTTGCGATCCTCGCCGCGCGGCATTTTCCCAACGCGGAGGTCGACGCCGTCGACATCTCGAAAGACGCGCTCGCCGTCGCGGCGCGCAATGTCGGGGATCATGGCCTGGAAGGTCAAATCGAACTTCATCGGGGCGACTTGTTTGGGCCGCTCGGGAACAAGCGTTACGACCTCATTATCTCCAATCCACCCTATGTCGATGAAGCAGGCATGGCGTTGCTGCCTCGGGAGTGCCGCGCCGAGCCGAAGCTTGCCTTAGACGGCGGCGTCGACGGGCTCGATATCGTGAGGCGCATCCTCGATGAGGCCGGCAAACATCTCACGCCCAATGGCGGCCTGCTGTGCGAAATCGGCCGCGGCCGCGACAATCTCGAAGCCGCCTATCCGCAACTGCCGCTGCTCTGGCTCGATACCGAGGACTCGGAGGGCGAAGTGTTCTGGATCGCAGCCTCCGATCTTCCTTGATGCCACGCAACAATCGGCCGAATTGGGCGCAAATAACGCAAGCTCGAAGCGTTCACCTCACGCGTTGAAGCTGATAGTTTGCGGCCCAAGCCCCCGCCCCCATCGCCCAAGCTCACGAAGAGGCCCCTATGCTGGACAAGAGCCCCGCCGCCCCCAAGGTCAATGTGCCGAACGATCTCGCCGCGCACTGGATGCCGTTCACCGCGAATCGTGCGTTCAAGAAGGCGCCGCGGCTGCTCGCCGGCGCCAAGGGCATGCATTACATCACGGTCGACGGCCGCAACATCATCGACGCTGCCTCCGGCATGTGGTGCACCAATGCCGGCCACGGCCGCACCCAGATTGCGGAAGCCATCGCCAGGATGGCGGCCACCCTCGATTACGCGCCGCCGTTCCAGTTCGGCATCCCGCAGTCCTTCGAGCTGGCAAGCCGCATCGCCGATCTGGCGCCCGATGGACTCGACCACGTGTTCTTCTGCAACTCGGGCTCGGAAGCGGCCGACACCGCGCTGAAGATGGCGCTGGCCTATCACCAGCTCAACGGCCAGGGGGCCCGCACCCGCCTTATCGGCCGCGTTCGCGGCTATCACGGCGTCGGCTTCGGGGGCACCGCGGTCGGCGGCATCGTCGGCAACCGCAAGATTTTCGGCTCGCTGCTGGCAGGCGTCGATCATCTCCCGGCGACCTATGACCGTGAGAAGCAGGCTTTCTCCAAGGGCGAGCCGGACTATGGCGCGCATTTCGCCGACGAACTGGAAAACCTCGTCAACCTGCATGGCGCCAACACCATCGCCGCCGTGATCGTCGAGCCGATGGCGGGTTCGACCGGCGTCATTCCTGCGCCGAAGGGCTATCTCAAGAAGCTGCGCGAGATCACCCAGAAGCACGGCATCCTCCTGATCTTCGACGAGGTCATCACCGGCTATGGCCGGCTTGGACATGCCTTCGCCGCCGAGCGCTATGGCGTGCTGCCCGACCTGCTCACCTTCGCCAAGGGCATCACCAACGGCGCGGCTCCGATGGGCGGCGTGCTGGTGCGCGACACCATCCATGACGCCTTCATGAACGGACCCGAGCATATGGTGGAGCTGACCCACGGCTACACCTATTCGGCCCATCCGCTCGCCTGTGCGGCGGGCCTTGCCACGCTCGACATCTACCGCGACGAGAAGCTGTTCGAGCGCGCGAAGGCGATCGAGCCGAAATTTGCCGAAGCCGTGATGTCGCTGAAGGGTGCGCCCAATGTAGTCGACATCCGCACCGTTGGGCTCACCGCCGGCATCGATCTCGCGCCAAAGGCGGACGCGCCCGGCAAGCGCGGCTACGACGCGATGGTCTCGGCCTTCCACGACAACGACCTGATGCTGCGCATCGCCGGCGACACCTTGGCGCTGACCCCGCCGCTGATCATCAGCGAGGACCAGATCGGCGAGGTCATCGAGAAGGTCGGCCAGGTCATCAAGGCCGTGGCTTGAGGCTTTCGTGTCCCGGACGCAGCGCAGTGCGCTTGCGGTGCGCTGCAGATCCGGGACCTATCGCGCGCGGTTGCACACCTCACAATAGGTCCCGGTTCTGCGGAGCAGCGTTTCACGCTGCACCG
The DNA here is from genome assembly GCA_963821965.1 of uncultured Alphaproteobacteria bacterium. Taxonomy (GTDB): domain Bacteria; phylum Pseudomonadota; class Alphaproteobacteria; order Rhizobiales; family Xanthobacteraceae; genus Bradyrhizobium. The sequence continues at coordinate 108,274 of CAWGFY010000009.1, read as the reverse complement.
CGCCCGGGACACGAGGACCCTGGTTCGGTCCACCAGTTCCCGCATTGCCAAAAGAACACTAGCCCCTCGAATCAACATTAGTGCTAAACTGCGCAGGCCTGAGGGGGCATTGCGCACTGATGATCCGTATCTCCACGATTTTTATCGCCATCTGCATGGTGCTGGTCGCGGCATCGCTTGGCCTGATCCTGTATTCGGTTGCCGGCATCTCCGGCTCGGAATCGGCGATCGCGGCGCTGGCCGCGCTGACCTTCCTGGTGCTCTATAACGCCGTGTCGATGCGGATGCGCGACCGCAGCGATGTCGGCCACCAGATCGCCGACCTGTCGCGCGGCACCGCCGATCTTGCCCGCCAGGTCGCCGAATTCGGCCGCAGGCTCGCCGCCGTCGAGGGCCGCATGGTCTCGGCCAATTCGGCCGGCGCCGACCGCATCCAGGGCGTTGCCAACGAGATCGGCGAACTCGGCGGACTGGTGAGGCAACTCGCGGCCTCGGTTGCAAATCATGACGACATGATCGCGATGCTCCGCGCCAGCGGTGTTGCGGCGGCCGAGGCCGCCAAACCGGACACCGATGCACCGAAGGCGGCATCCGCAGCGGACGAAAAGCGCATACTGACGCCTCCGCCGCCGCCGGGAACCGAGCCCTCACGCAGCCATGCCCAAGTGCTGGCTGCGATCAGGAGCGCGGTCGACGAGAACCGCATCGACATCTACCTGCAACCGATGGTGACGCTGCCGCAGCGCAAGGTGCGCTTCTACGAGGCGGTCACGCGGCTGCGCGACGACAAGGATCAGGTGCTCGTGGCCGAGGATTTCATCGGCGTCGCCGAATCCTCAGGCATGATCGGGCGCATCGACCACATGGTGATGCTCCGCTGCATACAGGTGCTGCGGCGGCTGATGGTGCGCAACAAGGAGGTCGGCGTGTTCTGCAACGTCGCGGCCGCCACGCTCGCCAACAATACGACCTTCTCGCAATGCCTGGATTTCCTCGAGGCCAACCGCGCGCTCGCCCCCTCCTTCGTACTCGAGTTCAAGCAATCGACCTTCCGCCGTCTCGGCCAGACCGAGACCGAGCATCTGGCGAGCCTCGCCCAGCGCGGCTACCGCTTCTCGATCGACCATGTCACCGACTTGCGTTTCGACCCGCGCGAGCTTGCCGATCGCGGCGTGCGCTTCATCAAGGTGCCGGCCTCGCTGCTGCTCGATCCGAAGCAGACTTCGTCGTCGGATATCCATCCCTCCGACCTGTCCGACCTGCTCGGCCGTTTCGGCATCGACCTGATTGCCGAGAAGATCGAGGGCGAGCGCGCCGTGGTCGACCTGCTCGACTATGACGTGCGGTTCGGCCAGGGCTTCCTGTTTGCGCCTCCACGCCCCTTAAGGCCCGAGGGCGCCAATGGCGGCGCACCGGTCGCTGGCGGGGAGGCCGGCGCGGCCAAACCGTCAGAGACGCAGACCGCCGATCCGACCATACGCGCGACCGGCGGTGCCGCGCTGGCGCGCCGCGTCGCCGGCCCCGGCTAGGGCGTCATCGGCATCATGACTAGTGCCGCCGATCTGAAGTCCCTGACTCACTCGCGGCAAAATCGTATTCAGGGACTTCAGATCGAAAGCGGCACTAAAATCATAGATTTGCTAGTGCCCATGACTTTCCGAAGTTCGTGAAAGGTGTTTGCAGCAATGGATCACGAACTTCGGAAAGTGGGCACTAGTCTGCGTTTTGTCGAGCGGCTGCGCGACCTCGTCGATCATACCGACGTCGTGCTGTCGGATATCTGGGGCGTGGTGCACAACGGGCTCGAATCCTTTCCCGAGGCCTGCGCGGCGCTGCACAGCTATCGTAACCGCGGCGGCACCGTCATCCTGATCACCAACGCGCCCCGTCCCGCCGATTCGGTGCAGCGGCAATTGCAGAAGCTCGGCGTCGCCGACGACACCTATGATGCGATCGTCTCCTCCGGCGACCTGACACGGCTTTACGTCGCCGGTCATCCCGGCCGAAAGGTGTTCTGGCTCGGCCCCGAGCGCGACAACTCGATCTATCGCGGCCTCGACCCGGTGCTGTCGCCGCTCGATGAAGCCGACTACATCGTCTGCACCGGATTGCTCGATGACGAGACCGAATCGGCGGAGGATTACCGGCCGATGATGCTGCAGGCGCTGAAACGCAAGCTGCCGCTGATCTGCGCCAACCCCGACATCGTGGTCGAGCGCGGCGACCGCCTGATCTATTGCGCCGGCGCGATCGCCGAGCTCTATCGCGAGTTCGGCGGCGAGGTGATCTTCTACGGCAAGCCGCACCGGCCGATCTATGAACGGGCGATCGAGCTTGCCGCGGAGCGCCGCGGCCGCGCCACGCCGCTCGACCGCGTGCTGGCGATCGGCGATTCCGTGCGCACGGATCTGGCCGGCGCGCACGGTTTCGGCATCGATTGCCTGTTCGTGACCCGCGGCATCCATTCGGAGGAGTTCGATGGCGTCGACCAGCTCGATCCGGCGTCGGTCAAGGAGCTGTTCGGCCACCCGCCCCGCGCGCTGATGCGCGAGCTGCGGTGGTAGAAACTCCGTTCCCCGGACGCAGTGCACCACGCAGTGGTGCGCTGCTGATCCGGGGTCCATGTTCTGGGAAAGATGGGTCCCGGCTCTGCGTCGCGTCATTGCATGCCGCGCCGCGTCCGGGACACGAGAGGCGCCTTACGCGCTCGCCATGTCCGGAAAGACCGCCTCGATCTTGGTCTTCAGGGTCGCCGCGTTGAACGGCTTGACGATGTAGTTGTTCACGCCGGCCTTCTTGGCCGCGATCACGTTCTCGGTCTTGGATTCCGCGGTGATCATGATGAAGGGCGTGGTGGCGAGGTTGGGATCGGCGCGCACCTCGCGCAAGAGGTCGTAGCCGGTCATCGGCTCCATGTTCCAGTCGGAAATCACGAGCCCGTATTTCTTACCGCGCATCTTGTTCAGCGCCGCGGAGCCGTCGTTGGCGTCGTCGATGTTCTCGAAGCCAAGCTGCTTCAGCAGATTCCGGATGATACGGATCATGGTGGAATAATCGTCCACCACCAGAACCGGCATCGACAAATCAACAGCCATTCTTGACTCCCCTCACGCCACAAACAAACCGGCGGAAGCAGGCCTTCAGGCCCCGCAATCCGCTCCAACGACTAACAAAAGGCCTTAAACAGGGCGTTAACTGACCTTGAGTCGTGCCATTATACCCCTCAACTTCAAATGGATATTCCCTGCCGGCTTGACTTGTCCGCACCCGCCGCGTCACGGTCCGGCCCGTCATTGAAGCCGAAGATTCAAACAGAAATGCCCGCTTTCACCGTGATCCGCGACACCACGCCGGCGGAGGCGATCCCAAGGGGTGCGGTGGTGGCGATGGGCAATTTCGACGGCGTCCATCTCGGCCACCGCGCGGTGATCGCAGCCGCGCTGGAGATGGGACGCATCCATGGCCGCCCCGCGCTGGCGCTTACCTTCGAGCCGCATCCGCGCCGGTTCTTCTCGCCGACCATCCCGCAATTCCGCCTCAGCGACGAGACCGCCAAGCTTCGCCTGCTCGCCGGCACCGGGCTTGCCGGCGCCGTGATCATGACATTCGACAAGATGCGCGCCGGCACCTCGGCGCAAGACTTCATTCACCATGATCTGATCAGGCGGCTCGGAATCTCCGGGATCGCGGTCGGCTACGACTTCCATTTCGGCAAGGGCCGCGTCGGCTCGCCGAGCCTCCTGGTCAACGAGGCGCCGCGGCTCGGCATCGAGGTCGACGTGCAACCGCATGTCGATATCGACGAGCGGCCGGTGTCCTCCAGCGCGATCCGCGATGCGCTGAGCGAGGGCCAGATCGCGGATGCCACTGCGATGCTCGGCGGTCCCTGGTTCGTCACCGGCGAGGTGGTCCATGGCGAAAAACGCGGCCGCGAGCTCGGCTATCCCACTGCCAATATCCGTCTCGACAACAATTGCGCGCTCCGCCACGGCATCTATGCGGTGCGGGTCGGGCTCGGTGCCGAGCGCTACGACGGTGTCGCAAGCTTCGGCCGCCGCCCGACCTTCGACAACGGCGCGCCTCTGCTGGAAATCTTCCTGTTCGATTTCCAGGGCGATCTCTACGGCCGCTCGCTCGACGTCGCCTTCATTGGCTTCATCCGCGACGAATTGAAATTCTCCGGCGCGGAGGCGCTGGTCAAGCAGATGGACGACGATACCGCCCGTGCCCGCGCGGCGCTGAAGGCGGCGCCGGATGCGTTTCCCAGGCTGGGTGAGATCGGTTGAAAACTGAAAAAGAGAAGATGCTGGCGGGCGAGCTCTATCGGCCCGACGCCGAGCTTGGCGCAGAACAGGCTACCGCCAAAGCCTGGATGGTGCGCTACAACGCGAGCCTGGCGCTGCCGGTCAGCGAGCGACACGCGCTGCTCTGCGAGCGTCTCGGCCGTGTCGGCAAGGATGCCGTGATCCGTCCGCCGTTCTTCTGCGATTACGGCACCAACATCCGCCTCGGCGATGGCGTCTTCCTCAATTTCAACTGCGTCATCCTCGACGTGGTCGAGGTGACCATCGGCGACCGCACCCAGATCGGGCCGGCAGTGCAGATCTACGCCGCCGACCACCCGCGCGACGCCGCAACCCGCCGCGCCGGGCTGGAATTCGGCCGCCCCGTGCGGATCGGCAGCGACGTCTGGATCGGCGGCGGCGCCATCATCCTGCCCGGCGTCACCATCGGCGATGGCGCCGTGATCGGCGCCGGCAGCGTGGTGACGCGGGATGTCGGCGCCGGGACGACGGTTATGGGCAATCCGGCCCGGCCGCGCTCGCCCTGACCGGCCGTCGGGGCTTTGCGATTCGGCGTCCCCCTGCTATGGAGAGCCCATGTTTGCGCGGCGCATCATAGGCATTAGCGGCCCGGCTTCCGCCTGAGCTCAAGGCTCGGCGCAAGACCGGGATATCTGCACGTTCGCCCGCGATCCCATCGCGATTTCCAGCGCCTTCCAACGCCAAGCCAGATTCCATGTCCGAAAAGCCGCAAAAGTCCGACGCCAAAGACTATTCAAAAACCCTGTTCCTGCCGCAGACCGATTTTCCGATGCGCGCCGGCCTGCCCAAGCGTGAGCCGGAAATCCTCAAGCGCTGGAACGAGATCGGCCTCTACACGAAGCTGCGCGAGGAGGCGAAAGGCCGCGCCAAATTCGTGCTGCATGACGGGCCGCCCTATGCCAACGGCAACATCCATATCGGCACCGCCCTCAACAAGATCCTCAAGGACCTCGTGACCAAGAGCCAGCAGATGCTGGGCTTCGATTCCAACTATGTGCCGGGCTGGGACTGCCACGGCCTGCCGATCGAATGGAAGGTCGAAGAGGAGAACTACCGCTCCAAGGGCAAGACGAAGCCCGACTTCCGCAACTCCGCGGCGATGGTCGAATTCCGCCAGGAGTGCCGCGCCTATGCGACGCACTGGCTCAACGTGCAGCGCGAGGAGTTCAAGCGGCTCGGCGTGGTCGGCGACTGGGATCATCCCTACGCCACGATGAGCTATCCGGCCGAAGCGCAGATCGCGCGCGAGCTGATGAAATTCGCCAGGAACGGCACCCTCTATCGCGGCTCCAAGCCTGTGATGTGGAGCGTGGTGGAGAAGACCGCGCTGGCCGAAGCCGAGGTGGAGTATGAGGACTACACCTCGGATACGGTGTGGGTGAAGTTCCCGATTGTGCGCTTTGACTCCACCGTTCAGACACAAGTGGGCAGGAGTGCATTTTCGGGAACTGACAACAAAACTGGCGACTTGGGTGGCGCCTCGGTAATAATTTGGACGACCACACCTTGGACTCTGCCTGGCAATCGAGCGATCAGCTATTCCCCGAAAATTGAGTATGAACTTTGCTCGGTGACACAACCGCAACCCGGCGTAAGTAGCTGGGCGAAGCCAGGCGATCGCTTCGTCTTAGCCAAACGGCTGAGATTAGATTTCATGAAGGCCGCGCGAATCGAAAGTCTTTGGACGGAACGGGATGTTTCGGCTGAAGAGCTCTCAAGAATTGTTTGCGCACATCCGCTGAGAAATCCGGGCGGTTACAACTTCGATGTGCCCCTACTCGCCGCTGATCACGTCACCGACGACACCGGCACCGGCTTCGTGCACACCGCGCCCGGCCACGGCCGCGAGGACTTCGACGTCTGGACGGCGAACGCGCGCGAGCTGGAATCGCGCGGCATCAACACGGCGATCCCCTACACCGTCGACGAGAACGGCGCCTTCACCGACCACGCGCCGGGCTTCACCGGCAAACGCGTGATCAACGACAAGGGCGAGAAGGGCGACGCCAACGAGGCCGTGATCAAGGCGCTGGTCGATGCCGGCATGTTGATCGCCCGCGGACGCCTGAAGCATCAATATCCGCATTCCTGGCGTTCGAAGAAGCCCGTGATCTTCCGCAACACGCCGCAATGGTTCATCGCGATGGACAGACCAATTTCCGGTCCAGCCTTTGCCAAGGGAAGGAGATCCTATCCGATCCCAACAGATCAGTCTCCGCGAGGAAATAGGCGACCTAGATGGAAGGGGCTAAGGATTCGCGCGAGAATTAGGCGTCTTCGAATGTGGGTGTTCGGGACGTTCTTAAAACCCGGCTCAAGCGAATCCTACTACACCTTGCGGCAAGTTGTTTTGCGCGAAATCGCGCGAACTCAGTGGGTGCCGCCACAAGGCGAAAACCGAATCACCGGCATGATCGTGAACCGTCCCGACTGGGTGCTGTCGCGGCAACGCGCCTGGGGCGTGCCGATCGCGGTGTTCGTGCGCGAGAAGGGCGACGGCTCCGCCGAGATCCTGCAGGACGACGGCGTCAACACGCGCATCGCGGACGCCTTCGAGAAGGAAGGCGCGGATGCCTGGTATCGCGACGGCGCGCGCGAGCGATTCCTCGGGCCCAAGGCCAATGAGGACTGGCAGAAGGTCGACGACATCCTCGACGTCTGGTTCGACTCGGGCTCGACGCATGCCTTCGTGCTGGAAGACCCCGTGCATTTCCCGGGGCTCGCCGGCATCAGGCGCAAGGTCGACGGCGGCGCGGACACCGTGATGTATCTCGAAGGCTCGGACCAGCATCGCGGCTGGTTTCATTCATCGCTGTTGGAGAGCTGCGGCACCCGCGGCCGCGCGCCCTATGACGTCGTGCTGACGCATGGGTTCACGCAGGCCGAAGACGGCCGCAAGATGTCGAAGTCGCTCGGCAACACCATCGAGCCGCAGGCCGTGATCAAGGAATCCGGCGCCGACATTCTGCGGCTGTGGGTCGCCGCCTGCGACTACAGCGACGACCAGCGCATCGGCCCGGAAATCCTCAAGAACACGGTCGAGACCTATCGCAAGCTCCGCAACACCATCCGCTGGATGCTCGGCACGCTGCATCATTTCAAGCCGGCTGACGCGGTCGCGCACAAGGATATGCCGGAGCTCGAGCGGCTGATGCTGCACGAACTGGCGCGGCGCGCGAAGACCGTTCGCCAGGCCTATGCCGAGTTCGACTACAAGACCGTGGTGGCCGAGCTCGCGGCATTCATGAACTCCGAGCTGTCGGCGTTCTATTTCGACATCCGCAAGGACACGCTCTATTGCGATCCGCCGTCGTCAGTGGCGCGCAAGGCAGCGCTGACCACGATCGACATCCTTTGCGACGCCATCGTCAAATGGCTTGCGCCGGTGCTGAGCTTCACCTGCGACGAAGCCTGGAGCATGTACAAACCGCACGAGAAGCCGTCGGTGCATCTGACGCTGTTCCCGCTGGACTTCGAGAAATTCTGCGACGAGCAGCTTGCGAAGAAGTGGGACGCGATCCGCGACGTCCGCCGCGTCGTCACCGGCGCGCTGGAGCTGGAGCGCGCGGCGAAAAACATCGGCTCGTCGCTCGAGGCCTCACCCGTGATCTATGTGTCGGACAAGAATCTTCTCGCGACGCTGTTCGATGTCGATCTCGGCGAAATCTGTATCACCTCGAACTATGAGGTGCAGGAAGGCGACGGTCCGGCCAATGCGTTCCGCCTCGATAACGTCCCGGGCGTCGCCGTGGTGGTGGAGAAGGCGCAAGGCATCAAATGCGCCCGCTCGTGGAAAATTCTGCCCACGGTCGGCGAGGACAAGGAGTATCCCGACGTTTCGCCACGCGACGCGAAGGCGTTGCGCGAATGGAAGGCGCTCGGAGTGACGGTGTGACCTCCACGCTCCGCCCCGGCATCCTGGCCGCCGTCGCAACCCTGCTGATCGACCAGGCCTCGAAGCTTTGGCTGCTCTATGTGTTCCACCTCGGCGACCGCGTGCCGGGTGAGCGTCACGCCGTTCTTCGACTTGGAGCTGGCGTGGAACATCGGCATCAGCTTCGGCTGGCTGCAGAACGACAGCCAGTTCGTCCAGCTCGGCCTGATGGCGGTCAAGGCGCTCGCCGTGGTGGCGCTCGCCATCTGGATGGCCCGCTCGCGCACCCTGCTTGCCGTCGTTGCCCTCGGATTGATCATCGGCGGGGCGATCGGGAACGCCATCGACCGCCTCGCTTACGGCGCGGTGGTCGATTTTGCCCTGTTCCACCTCGATATCGGCGGAAATACCTATAGTTGGTATGTCTTTAACCTCGCCGACACCGCCATTGTTGCCGGGGTATTTGCGCTATTGTATGATTCATTTTTGGGGGTTGGCGCCGCAAAAGCGCCGTGATCGCGGCCGAACAGAACCCTTGTCTTTTGAACGGGTTGAAGCGATGCGCAAGACAGAAGCCGCTTGCTTGATGCTGCCGGGGACGCTGACGCGCGCCGCACGATTGTCCGCGCTCGCGCTCGGCGTCGGTCTCCTGTTCGCCTCGAGCGCGGCCCGGGCCGGCGACGACGAGGACGAACCCACCTTCGAGGAAAAGATCATCACCGGCATCATGCATGGCCTGGGCGGTGTCAACATGGACAATTCCGGCATCGACTATCGCGAGCGCTCGCCGCTGGTGGTGCCGCCGAAGCTCGATCTGCCGCCGCCAGCATCCTCGGCCAAGGAAGTAAAGGTTCCGAACTGGCCGAAGGATCCCGACGAAGCGCGCCGCAAGGCGATGATCGCCGCGCGCAAGAAAGCCAACAAGGATCCGATGGAGCAAAGCCGCATCCTGACGCCGAGCGAGCTCAATGGCGTGCGCACGGCGGGAAGCAGCGGCGGCACCGCGGTGTCGGACAGCGCCACGCCCGGCGGCGATCCCGGCAAGAACGCGATCCTCAGTCCGTCGCAGCTCGGCTATAATGGCGGCTTGTCCGGCCTGTTCAAGGGCAACAAGGCCGAGGTCGCTCCGTTCAAGGGCGAGCCCACGCGCGAAACCCTGACGATGCCGCCGCAGGGCTACCAGACGCCGTCGCCGAACTTCGCCTATGGAACCGGGCCGAAGGAATCCTTGAACAAGGAATACAATCCGTCCCAGGGCAAGTACGGCGAGTAATTTTCGCTCTCGCGTTCTCTCGGCTTCGTGACGCGCGCATAAGTCATCGCGATGTACGGTGTCGCGACATTCAGCCGGGCGCTTTTGCCCGGCTTTTCACACAGGTCATGATGCAGATCACACGCTTTGCTGCTCTCCCAGTTGCGCTTGTCCTGCTTGCAAGCCCCGCCTCCGCCCAGAACACCGTCACGTCAGCGCCGCCGGCGACGTTCACGCTGCCGAACGGGCTGCAGGTCCTGGTAATCGGGGATCATCGCACGCCTGTCGTGACGGAGATGGTCTGGTACAAGGTCGGGTCCGCCGACGAGACGCCCGGCAAGTCCGGCCTCGCCCACTTCCTCGAGCATCTGATGTTCAAGGGCACGGCAAAGCATCCGGCCGGCGAGTTTTCGCAGACCGTGCTCAAGGTCGGCGGCAACGAGAACGCGTTCACCTCCGTCGACTACACCGGCTACTTCCAGCGCGTGCCGCGCGACCAGCTTCCCCGGATGATGGAATTCGAAGCCGACCGCATGACCGGTCTCGTGTTGAAGGACGAGAACGTGCTGCCCGAGCGCGACGTCGTGCTCGAGGAATACAACATGCGCGTCGCCAACAATCCGGACGCGCGGCTGAACGAGCAGATCATGGCCGCGCTCTATCTCAACCATCCCTACGGCCGGCCGGTGATCGGCTGGCACCAGGAGATCGAGAAGCTGAGCCGCGAGGACGCGCTCGCCTTCTACCGGCGCTTCTATGCGCCCAACAACGCGATCCTGGTGATCGCGGGCGACGTCACTGTTGACGACGTTCGCCCCATGGCGGAAGCGACCTTCGGCAAGGTGGCGCCGCAGCCTTCGATCCCGGCGCGGCGCATCCGCCCGCAGGAGCCCGAACCGGTCGCGCCTCGCACCGTGACGCTCGCCGATCCCAGAGTGGAGCAGCCGGCGGTGAAGCGCTATTACCTCGTGCCGTCATCGACCACCGCGGCCGCGGGCGAAAGCCCGGCGCTCGACGTGCTGGCGCAGCTGATGGGCGGCAGCAGCAACTCCTATCTCTATCGCGCGCTGGTGGTGGATCATCCGCTCGCGGTCGGCGCCAGCGCCTCCTATCAGAGCGCCTCGCTGGACGCGACGCAGTTCGTGGTCGCGGCCGTGCCGAAAGCCGGCGTCGAATTCGCCGAGATCGAGCAGGTGTTTGACAAGGTCATTGCGGACATCGCACAGCATCCGCCGGCCGCGGAAGATCTCGAACGGGTCAAGACGCAATTGATCGCGGAGGCGATCTACGCCCAGGACAATCAGGCGACGCTGGCGCGCTGGTATGGCGGCGGGCTCACCACCGGCTCGAGCATCGAGGACATCAGAAGCTGGCCGGATCGCATCCGCGCGGTAACCGCCGAGCAGGTACGCGCGGTGGCACAGAAATGGCTGGACAAGAAGCGCTCGGTGACGGGCTATCTGATCAAGGACACCGCGCAGAAGCGCGAGGAGAAGCGTTCGTGACATCTTGTTTCGCTCTCGCGCGTTATTCCGCTCTCGGGCGCCGCGCGGCCGGCGTATTCACCTTGCTGCTTGTCGTTGCGTTCGCGCCCGCGCAGGCCGCGACCAAAATCCAGCACCTGATCTCGCCCGGCGGCATCGAGGCCTGGTTCGTGCAGGACGCCACCGTGCCGCTGATCGCGATGGAATACGCCTTCTCGGGCGGCGCGGCGCAGGACCCAAAGGACAAGCCCGGCGTCGCCAACATGGTCGCGAGCCTGATCGACGAGGGCTCCGGCGATCTCGATTCCCGGAGCTATCACGAACGCCTCGACCGCCGCGCCATCGACCTCTCCTTCAGTGCGACCCGCGACAATTTCCGCGGCTCGCTGCGCATGCTGCGCGACAACAAGGACGAGGCCTTCGAGCTGTTGCATCTGGCGCTGACCTCGCCGCATTTCGACAAGGCCGATGTCGAGCGCATCCGCTCGCAGATCATCTCCGGGCTGCACCGCGACACCTCCAACCCGAACGCGCTTGCCGGCCGCAAATTCCTCGAGATCGCTTTCGGCGACCATCCCTATAGCCGCACCGCTTCCGGCACACTGGAGAGCGTCCCTGAGATCACCGTCGACGACATGAAGGACTATGCCCGCCGCGTCATCGCCAGGGACACGCTGAAGATCGCCGTGGTCGGCGACGTCGATCCGGCGACCCTCGGCAAGCTGCTCGACCAGACCTTCGGCAGCCTGCCGGCAAAGGCCGATCTCATACCCATCCCCGATATCGTGGCGGCGAAGCCGCCGCATCGCGCCTATCTACCGCTCGACGTGCCGCAGACCGTCATCACCTTCGGCGGTCCCGGCGTCACGCGGCATGATCCGAACTTCATGGCCGCCTATGTGGTCAACCACATCATGGGCGGCGGCGGACTGTCGTCGCGATTGTATCGCGAAGTGCGCGAAAAGCGCGGGCTGGCTTACTCGGTATTCGAGTCGCTGCTCTGGATGGATCATTCGGCGCTGTTCATCGGCAACACCGGTACGCGGTTCGATCGCGCCGGCGAGACTGCTGGAAGCGATCCAGGATGAAATCCACCGCATGGCCGACCAGGGACCGACCCAGCAGGAGCTCGACGAAGCGAAATCCTACCTGAAGGGCTCGCAGATGCTGCAGCTCGACACCTCCTCGAAGCTGGCGTCGGCCTTGCTGCAATATCAGCTCGACGAATTGCCGATCGACTATCTCGAGAAACGCAACGGCATCATCGACGCGGTGACGCTCGATGACGCCAGGGCTGCGGCGAAGCGGCTGTGGGGCGAGGGGCTGCTCACCGTCGTGGTCGGCCGCGAGCCGCAGGCTGCGGCGAAGTCGCCGGTCGCGACCGCGCCGAAGGCGAATTGAGGCACGCTCTCACGCGTGAAACCCGCTATCCTGCGCACCGATTCCCTTTCCGGTGACGCCATGCTGCGGATTTCCCGCGACCTCTCCATCGACGAAGACGACATCGAAATTTCGTTCGTCCGCGCCTCGGGTCCCGGCGGCCAGAACGTCAACAAGGTCTCGACCGCGGCGCAGCTTCGCTTCGACACCAACGCGATCACCCTGCCCGCCGACGCCAGGATGCGGCTGGCGCGGCTCGCCGGCAGCCGCATGACCAAGGACGGCGTGATCGTGATCCAGGCCTATCGTTTCCGCAGCCAGGAGCAGAATCGCGCGGATGCGATCGGGCGGCTCGAGGAGATGCTGACAAAGGCGATGGAACGCCCGATTCCGCGGCGCGCGACCAAGCCGACCTACTCCTCGAAACAGCGCCGGCTCGAAGGCAAGAAACGCCGCGGCGATATCAAGGCCCACCGCGGCACCCGCGGATTCGAGGATTAGGAACACCCTTGCAACGGGGATAATCCCGGCAGGAAGCATGCAATCCGCCGCTCCCTGCACTAGATTGCGCCCATGCCCGTCCGCCAGCTTCCCGAACAGATCGTCAACCGCATCGCAGCCGGCGAGGTGGTCGAGCGTCCCGCGAGCGTCGTGAAGGAGCTGGTCGAGAACGCGATCGATGCCGGCGCGAGCCGCATCGACGTGTTCAGCGACGGCGGCGGGCGGCGCAAGATCGTCATATCGGATGACGGCGGCGGCATGAGCGCCGCAGACCTTGCACTCGCGGTCGACCGCCACGCCACCTCCAAGCTCGACGACGAAGATTTGCTGCAGATCAAGACGCTCGGCTTCCGCGGCGAGGCGCTGCCCTCGATCGGCGCGGTGGCGAAGCTGTCGATCGCGACACGTCATGCCGGTGAGCCGCATGCCTGGTCGCTCGCGGTCGAAGGCGGCGTGAAATCGAACGTTGCACCCGGGGCGCTGTCGCACGGCACCCGCGTCGAGGTCGCCGACCTCTTCTACGCGACGCCGGCGCGGTTGAAATTTTTGAAGACCGACCGCACCGAAGCCGAAGCGATCCGCGAGGTGGTGCGGCGGCTTGCAATGGCGCGGCCCGACATCGCGTTCACGCTGGCCGGCGAGGAACGTGCGCCCGTGACCTGGGCCGCGGCGCTGCCCGGCGCGGCGGGACGCTTGACGCGGCTCGGCGACATTCTCGGCGCCGACTTCCGCAGCTCTGCGATCGAGGTCCGTGCCGAGCGCGAGGGCGTCGTGGTCGAAGGCTTTGCCGCCTCGCCCGCGCTGACGCGCGCCAATGCGCTCGGACAATATCTTTTCGTCAATGGCCGCCCGGTGCGCGACAAGCTGATCCTGGGCGCCGTGCGCGCGGCCTATGCCGACTATCTGCCGCGCGACCGTCATCCGGTGGTGGCGCTGTTCGTCTCTTGCGACGCGCGCGAAGTCGACGCCAACGTGCATCCGGCGAAAACGGAAGTGCGCTTCCGCAATGCAGGCCTGGTGCGCGCACTGATCGTACACGCGCTGAAAGACGGGCTGGCGCGCGAAGGCAAGCGCACCGCGGCCAACAGCGGGGGAGCCGCGATCTCCGCGTTCCGTCCGGTCGTCGCGCCCCGGCCCGGCAATTGGGACTGGCAGCGTTCGCCGTCGTATCCTGTCGGCCAGATGCCCTCCTTTGCCGGCGCGACCGCGCTCGCCGAACAGGACCAGGCCGCGTTCGACGTCGGTACGCCCTCGGCCGATGTCCGCTTCGAGACCCAGCCTTCGGCCGAGCTGATCGACCGTCCGCTCGGCGCGGCACGCACGCAGATCCATGAGACCTATATCGTATCGCAAACCCGCGACGGCCTCGTTGTCGTCGACCAGCACGCCGCACATGAGCGCATTGTCTATGAGAGACTAAAGGCGTCGCTGGCGAAGAACGGCGTGCAGCGGCAAATCCTGCTGATCCCCGATATCGTCGAACTGGATGAAGCGACCGTCGAGCGGCTGCTGGCGCGCGCCGATGAGTTGGCCTCGTTCGGGCTCGCGATCGAATCCTTCGGCCCCGGCGCGATCTGCGTGCGCGAGACGCCGTCGCTGCTCGGCAAGACCGACGCCGCCGCGCTGTTGCGCGATCTCGCCGAGCACATGGAGGAATGGGACGAGGCGCTGCCGCTGGAGCGGCGGCTGATGCATGTCGCGGCCACCATGGCCTGCCATGGCTCGGTGCGCGCCGGCCGCCGCCTCAAACCGGAGGAGATGAACGCGCTGCTGCGCGAGATGGAAGACACGCCGAATTCCGGCCAGTGCAATCACGGCCGTCCGACCTATGTCGAGCTGAAGCTCGCCGATATCGAGAAACTGTTCGGGCGGCGGTCGAAGCGCTGCACCGCCTTCGATCTGCGCCATTGCTTCGCGTTGATCACAGGACCTTTGCCGCTGTCGCCATCCTTCTTGCGTTGCCGTGGATCGACTACCTGCCGAGTGCTGGTTGCGCGCTGTCGCGCTCAACGCGTGATCATTCGTGTTGCGCACACAGCCTCGATGACTCGCGCTGGCGGCGTAAAAACACGAACTCCGTGTCGTCATACGCGCGCCGCTCCAGTTCCTCGAAACCCTCCGGCGCGGCAAATCCCGCCGCCTTCGCTTCCTCCACCACCACGAGCGCGCCGGGCACCAGCCAGCCGCCATCGCGCAGCGAAGCGAGCGCTTTCTCCGCCAGGCCCTTGCCATAGGGCGGATCGAGAAACGCCAGCGCAGAACGGCTGCATCGGATGCGCCGGTCCGAGATCGGTGGCGTCGCGGCGATAGACCTTGGTCGACGCCGCCGAGCGCCAGCGACTCGACATTGTCGCGCAACAGCGCGCGCGCCTCGGCGCCATTGTCGACGAACAGCACGAATGCCGCCCCGCGCGACACCGCCTCGATGCCGAGCGCACCGGTGCCGGCGAAGAGATCGAGCACGCGCGCGCCATCGATCGGATTGTCGTAGGCATGCACGAGGATGTTGAACACGGACTCGCGCAGGCGGTCCGCGGTCGGGCGGATGTCGCGCGAAGACGGGCGCGGCAATGTTGCGGCCCTTCAGCCGTCCGCCGACCACGCGCATCTGTTCTACTCATCCCGCGGCCGGAAATCGCGCTTGCCGTGATAACCGCGCTTGGGACGGCGCGGCGGGCCTAGCCCGTCGGCCTCGTCCTCGTTGCGCGCGCGCGCCTCCTCGCTGCCGCTCCGCTGCACCAGCACGCGGCGGCCCTTGCGGTCGGACACCAGCGCGTTCTTGCCGGAAGGCTTGAACGGCTTCTTGGCCTGGCGCGCCTCACCCTCCTCCGCCTCGCGCTGCTCTGGCGTCGCGAAGTCCGCGCCGGCCTGCGCGATCACCTTTTCGCCGAGCTGCTCGCGCAGCACGCGCGTCTTGACCTCGTCGACCTGGCCTTCGGCGATTTCGCCGAGCTGGAACGGCCCGTAGGAGACGCGGATCAGCCGGTTCACCTCGAGCCCGAGATGCGCCATCACGTTGCGCACCTCGCGGTTCTTGCCCTCGCGGATCGCAAACACCAGCCAGACATTGCTGCCCTGGTCGCGCTCCAGCGTCGCGTCGATCGAACCGTATTTGACGCCGTCGACCTCGATGCCGTCCTTCAATTCGTCGAGCTGCGCCTGGCTGATCTCGCCATGGGCGCGCACGCGATAGCGCCGCAGCCAGCCGGTGTCGGGCAATTCCAGCACGCGCGCCAGCCCGCCGTCGTTGGTGAGCAGCAGCAGGCCTTCGGTGTTGAAGTCGAGCCGGCCGATCGAGATCAGCCGCGGCAGGCCTTCGGGGAGATGGTCGAACACGGTCGGCCGCCCCTCGGGGTCGGCATGCGTCGTCATCAGCCCCCGCGGCTTGTGATAGAGGAACAGCCGCGTGCGCTCGCGCGGCGGCAACACCGCGCCGTCGACCGCGACGACGTCGTTGGCGGTGACGTCGAGCGCCGGCGAGTTGATGACGCGGCCGTTGACGGTGACGCGGCCCTGCACGACCATCTCCTCGGCGTCGCGGCGCGAGGCGAGGCCCGCGCGCGCCAGCACCTTGGCGATGCGTTCGCCGGCTTTCTTCGGCTTCGGCTCCTCACGCGGCGCACGCTTGTCGTCGCGCTTGTCGAAATCGCGCTTGCGCTCGCGATATTCGCCACGGCCGCCGAACGCCGGGCGCTTGGCGAAGACCTTGCTGTCGTCCTCATTGTCGCGGCGCGGCCGGTCGTCGCTGCGCGGATGCTCCTGCCAATCCCGGCGGCCTTCGGGCCTGATCGCGGCGCGGCCGGTCGAATTTGCGCTCCCCGTACGCTTTCGATCGCCGTCCCGCCGTGGCCGATCGAACTTCGGCCGGTCGCCACGATCGAATTTCGGCCGCTCGCGGAACGGCCGATCGCCGCGAGGCGCGATCGCCCTGCACGCGATCCCCAGGGCCGCGGCCGCGATCATCGCGCTGCCGTCAAAACGCGGCTTGTCGAAACGCGGACGTCGCCCGCGCGCCGGACGCCACCCTCGCGCTTCTGCCACGGCTTCGATTCGCCGCGCGGCGGCCGATCGCCGAAATCCTTGCGCGGACCGCGATCTCCGCGATCGCGCGAGCGCCACGGGAGAATTTGCGCTCGCCGCCAAACTTCCGCTCGGGCCTGTCGCCATCGCGTGAGGCGCGCGGGCTATAGGGGCGATCGCCGCGAGGCCGGTCGCCGTCCTTGCGAAAACCTTCGCCGCGCGGCGTATAAGGGCGCTTGTCGCCATCACGGTCCCGCGCAGCGTAAGGCTTCTTGTCACCGAACTTCCGATCGGAAAAACGCGAGGCCGGACGGCCCTCGTCCCGACTGCCGCGCGGAGAATAGGGCCGCTTTTCGCCGCCGCGGTCTTCCCGCGGCTTGAACGGACGCTTGCCGCCGTCACGGTCGAATTTCGGCCGATCGCCGCGCGGCTTGAATGCGCGCTTCTCGCCGTCGCCGTCGCGCGCGGGACGATCGCGGAACGGCCGATCGCCGCGGTCTTTCCGGAAGGGCGGCTTGTCGCCCTCGCCATCGAATTTTTTCGGCCCAAAGCCGCGTTTGACGAACTTCTTCTCCGGGCCCCGCGGCTTCCCCGAGCGGCCCTTGCCGCCAAACGGGCGGTCGCGCCTCCCGCGGGAAGCGTTGTCTTTATCGTTGTCGCGGGGCATGAAAGGGCTCGTTTGAAAGTGGGAAAGCGCGTGCGGCGCGCATTAGCAGACTTGACCGGGCAATACGAGGCATGAAGGCTCCTTCTTTCATGGATTTGGCGCTGAAAACGGCCAGAAACGCCGGCAAATCCGGCGAGGTGCCGATCGGCTGCGTCATCGTCAGGAACTTCGAAGTGATCGCGACCGCGAGCAATCGGACCCTGACCGATCGCGACCCGACCGCGCATGCGGAGGTGCTGGCCATCCGGCAGGCGGCGATGCGGATCGGCACCGAGCGGCTCACCGATTGCGACCTCTATGTCACTCTGGAGCCCTGCGCCATGTGCGCCGGCGCGATCTCGTTCGCCCGCATCCGCCGGCTGTATTACGGCGCGGCCGACGCCAAGGGCGGCGCGGTCGAGAGCGGCGTGCGCTTCTTTGCTTCGCCGACCTGCCACCATGTTCCCGAAGTTTATTCCGGTCTCGGCGAGCGCGAGTTGGCGGTGATGTTGAAGGAGTTTTTCAGGGAGCGAAGATAGTCCCTCGTCATTGCGAGCGAAGCGAAGCAATCCAGAGCCGAGCAAGGACTGGATTGCTTCGTCGCTGCGCTCCTCGCAATGACGACGTAGCTACCCCGCCAGGAAAAACTCTCGCAGCAACCTCGCGGTCGCCTCCGGATTCTCCTCCGTCAGGAAATGCCCGGAGTTCACCGGCGAACCCGTCACATTGGTCGCCCATTGCTTCCAGGTGTCGAGCGGCGTTGCGGCAGCAGAGGCAATGCCGGCATCGCCCCACAACGCCAGCATTGGGATCGTGATCTTCTTGCCGGCCTCGAAATCCGCCTTGTCGATCTCGTAATCGGCGTAGGCGCCGGCGCGATAGTCCTCGCACATTGCATGCACGCGGGCGGGATCGCGGAACGGCGCGAGGTAGTGCGCGAACGCGCGCGGATCGAATTCGTTCAGCGTCTTCGATTTGGTCTGACTCGCCATCTTCTTCTTCAGGAAGAAATCCGGCGCGCCCGAAATCAAGGT
The DNA here is from genome assembly GCA_963821965.1 of uncultured Alphaproteobacteria bacterium. Lineage (GTDB taxonomy): Bacteria > Pseudomonadota > Alphaproteobacteria > Rhizobiales > Xanthobacteraceae > Bradyrhizobium. The sequence goes on along the minus strand of CAWGFY010000009.1, from coordinate 89,758 downwards.
CTCCGGAAACGGAGCCGGCTGCGCCAGGAACGTCCAGTGATAGATCTTCAGTGCATAGAGCCGGTTCATGCGCTCCCAGTAATTATAGGTCGGCAGGATATCGAGCACCGCCAGCCGCGACAGCCGGCCGGGATGGTCGAGCGCCAGCCGATAGGAGACGCGGCCGCCGCGGTCGTGACCGGCGAGCGCGAAATGCACGTGTCCGAGCTGCTCCATCGCCTCGATCATCGCTTTCGCCATCGCGCGCTTGGTGTAGGGCGTGTGGTTGTCGTCGCTGCCGGGCATGTCCGACCAGCCGTAGCCCGGCAGGTCGGCGATGATCAGCGTGAACTTGTCGGCGAGATCAGGCGCCACCACGTGCCACATCACATGGGTCGATGAAAACCCGTGCAGCAGCAACAACGGCGGGCCCTTGCCGCCGACACGGGCGAAAATCCGACCCGACGAGGTGTTGATCCACTTGGACTCATAGCCCGGGAAGAGGTCTGCGAGGTCGCTCATCGCTTCAAACTTTGTTTGTCGTTGCCGCTCAGCCGTGGCAGCGTTATGCCATCCGACAAACTAATCCAGCAAGAACAGAAGAGGAGTTGCCATGTCGCTCGATTTCGAAGTCCCGGCGGAAGCCAAGGCGATCCGCGAGAAGGTGCGCAAATGGGTGCATGAGGAATGCATTCCCGCGGAAAAGGAGCTGGATTCGAAGCCGTTCGACGAGGTGCTGGCGGCGCTGCGCAAGAAGGCCCGCGCCAAGGGGCTGTGGTGCCCCTTCGTGCCGAAGCAATATGGCGGCATGGGACTCGGTCCGCTCGCCAACGCGCTGGTGCAGATGGAGCTCGGCGAAAGCATGCTGGGTGCGCTGTCGATGAACACGCAGGGGCCCGACGACGCCTCGATGCTCACGATCCTCGAGCACGGCACCGACTATCAGAAAGAGAAGTTCCTCAAGCCGCTGTTGAACGGCGAGAAGCGCATCTGCTTCTCGATGACGGAGAAGGCCTCCGGCGCCGACGCCACGGGCATGCAGACCCGCGCGGTGAAGGACGGCAACGAGAATTACGTCCTCAACGGCGAGAAGTGGTTCTCCTCCTCCGCGAGCGTCGCCAACATGGCACTGGTGATGGCCATGACCGATCCCGACGCGCCGCGCCACAAGCGCTACTCGACCTTCATCGTCGAGCTGCCGAACCCCGGCTACAACATCAAGCGCAACATCAAGAACATGGCCATCGAAGGTCCCTATTACGACCAAATCCATGGCGGCCATTCCGAGATCGATATCAAGGACCTGAAAGTCTCGGCGCAGAACCTGCTCGGTGGCGAGGGCAACGGCTTCAACATGGGCCAGCATCGCCTCGGCTACGGCCGGCTGCGCCACGGCATGCACAACATCGCCAAAGCGCAGCGCGCGCTCGACATGGCGGCCGCCCGCGTCACCAAGCGCTCGACCTTCGGCCAGCAGCTCGCCGATCGCCAGGCGGTGCAGTTCATGCTCGCCGAATGCGCAAGCCAGCTCTATATCGGCCGCCTGATGCTGCTGCATATCGCCTACAAGGCGGAGAAAGGCCTCGACTTCCGGCAGGAAAACTCGATCGCGAAGGTGTTTTTGGCGCACATGGTGCACCACGTGATCGACACCGCGATCCAGTTGCACGGCGCGCTCGGCTTCTCCCAGGATACGCCGCTGGCGCAGTGGTACACCCAAGTGCGCTCGCAGCGGTTGGTCGACGGTCCCGATGAGGTGCACAAGTGGAAGGTCGGCCGCAACGTCATCAAGGCGTTCCGCGAACATGGCACCACCGCGCTCGCCGCGGGTGGGGATTTGTTGTAGCCCCACATTCGTCATTCCGGGGCGCGCGTTAGCGCGAGCCCGGAATCTCGAAATAGTAATTAGACACATTCACAACATCGAGATTCCGGATCGACGTACTCACGCGCGTCGTCCGGAATAACCGCGATTATTTCTTCTCTGCTTCCACCGCCTGCCCGGCGATATCGCGGCGGCAGAAACCGTCGGGCCATCGGATCGCGTCGACCGCCTGATAGGCGCGCGCCTGCGCCTCTGTGACCGTCTTGCCGGTGGCGCAGACGTTGAGCACACGCCCGCCATTGGCGAGGATCGCGCCGTCTTTCGCAATGGTGCCGGCATGGAAAATCTCGACGCCGTCGATTTTCGCGGCCTCGTCGAGCCCGTCGATGCGCGTGCCCTTCTTGTAGTCGCCGGGATATCCCTTCGCCGCCATCACCACGGTCAGCGCAGGCTCGGGGTACCAGCGCAGGTTGAAGTTTTTCAGTTGCCCATCGCAGGAAGCCAGCAACGCCGGCACGATGTCGGACATCATCCTGAGCATGTGCACCTGGCACTCGGGATCGCCAAACCGGACATTGTATTCGAACAGCTTTGGCCCCTGTTCCGTCAGCATCACGCCGGCATAGAGCACGCCGCGAAACGGCATGCCGCGCTTCTTCATGCCGGCAAGGGTCGGCAAAATAATCCGCGACATGATCTGGTCATGAATTTCGGGCGTGACGAAGGGCGTCGGCGAATAGGCGCCCATGCCGCCGGTGTTCGGTCCCTCGTCATGATCGAACACGCGCTTGTGGTCCTGCGCGCTCGCCAGCGGGATCGCAGTCTCGCCGTCGCACAGCGCGAAGAAGCTGATCTCGCGGCCGGCGAGATATTCCTCGATCACGACCTCGGCCCCGGCCGCGCCGAAGCCGCCTTCGAACATCATGGCGATCGCGGCCTCGGCTTCGGGAAGTGTCTTGGCGACCACCACGCCCTTGCCGGCGGCAAGGCCATCCGCCTTGATCACCATCGGCGCGCCCTGCTTGCGCACGTACGCGAGCGCATCGGCGGCGGTGTGGAAGCGTTGATACGCACCGGTCGGAATGTCGAAATCGCGGCAGAGATCCTTGGTGAAACCCTTGGAGCCTTCGAGCTGCGCAGCTCGCTTGTCAGGCCCGAACGCCTTGATGCCGGCATGGGCGAGATCATCGACAATTCCGGCAACGAGCGGCGTCTCGGGGCCGACCACGACCAGCTCGATCGCATTGGTCTTGCAGAACTCGATGACTGCGGCGTGGTTTGCGATATCGAGCGCGACGCATTCGGCCTCGCGCGCGATCCCCGCATTGCCCGGCGCGCACCACAGTTTCGTCACCAATGGCGAGGCGGCGATCTTCCATGCCAGGGCATGTTCGCGGCCGCCGGAACCGAGCAGGAGGATGTGCATGGAGGAAAGCCAAAGGAGGAAAATTTCCTGTCGGTCGCACGATTTTCCCTCCCCCTGCAAGGGGGAGGGTCAGGGAGGGGGTCATATGCACAGGGTAGATTTGATCCCCTGCCGGTTCGTGCTGACGCACGAACCGGCCTCCCCTTTTCAAGGGGAGGTGAAAATCGCGCGCTACGACTTGCTCGTCTCCGATGCTGCGATGATCTCCTGCAAGGTCGCGACATGGCGGGCGAAGGCGCCGCGGCCGGCCGCGCTCGCCGTCACCGTGGTCTGCGGCTTCTTGCCGACGAAGGCCTTGTCGACCCGGACATAGCCGGCCTTGGCCAGCGTCTCGATATGCGCGCCGAGATTGCCGTCGGTGGCGCCGGTAAGCTTCTTCAATTTGGAAAACTCCAGCCCCACGGAATTGGGCAGCGCGTTCAGCGCGGCCATGATGCGCAGCCGCAGCGGCTGGTGGATGACGTCGTCGAGCTCGGCCACCTGGTGCCCCGTTTCCGAAGTTCGTGAACCATCGCGGAGCCCCATACACGAACTTCGGAAACTAAGGGGCACCAGCAATTTTAGATTTGTAGTGCCGCTTTCGATTTGAAGTTCCTGGGTCGGACTCGCGGCATACTCTGCAGGAACTTCAAATCGGCGGCACTACTCGCCCCAACGCATCCAGAAGCCGCTCAGGATCAGGCCGCCGCCGTTCACCGCGGCCATCCAGAGCAGGAACAAGGCACCGCCGATGAAGAAATAGCCGATCAGCGTGAGCACCGTGATGGAGAGGCCGATGGCGAGGAAGGCGTGGCCGAACCACAGGCCCGCGATGCAGTAGAACAGCATGAAATAGATCGGCCAGAACACACTCATCTCCCGCCATCCGAAATGGCCGAGAACGGAGATGCAGAGGATGCCGAAGCCAAAGAACAGCAGAAATGCCGACAGCACGCGGTAGTCGAAGGCCCGCACGCCGGTGCGGCGATAACTCAGCACGCTGATAACGGCCGCAGCGATAACGTTGGATACGTTGATGCTGATCCAGATATAGGTGCTGTAGCTCGGCGCCACGTAAGAGGCGATATTGCCGACCACCACCATCACGCCGGCCACGATCATGATCTGGCTTGCAATGTCATAGATGCGCGACTGGCGCACCCGCGCGACCATATCGTTGATGTCGGCGAGTGCCGCCTGGGCTTCCCGGCTGTCGATCATATTTCGCTCCTCAACTCCCGGCGATGCCGCGGGTGGCGACGTCCTCGGCGATGGCGTTGACGGCGGCGGAGTTGCTGACGATGCCGATGTGGTTGACGCCGTCGATCAGTTTGACGTCGACCGACGGTTTGATGGCGCGCGCGGCTTCCTCATATTTGTCCGCCAGCATCAGTTCGTCGGCGGCGCCCGAGAGGATCGTCAACGGTTTGGTCGCGGCCGCAAGGTCGCTTCGATAGCCCCGGGTCGCAAAATTGCGCATCAACCGGTCGGAATAGGCCGGCACCAGCAGCTTCTCCGAATTCGGCGGCACCGCGAAGGCGAGCGTCGGCAGTGCCTCGCAGCAATCGATGCCGATCTTGCGCAGTACCAGCAATCCGAGGATGCGCGGGATGTCGGCGCTGGCCCAGCCGCCGGAATTCGGGCGGTTGGTCGGCGCGTCGTAGCCGAGATAAGGCGCAAGCAGCACCGTGCGGACGAATAGATCCCGGTTCGGCGAACCCGCGACCCGCAATGCGAAGCCGCCGCCGGCGGAGTGGCCGATCAGCGTCAGCGGTACGGTCGGGTCGGTCTTGCGGACGACCGCGACGAAATCGGCCATGTCGTCCTCGAGCTGGCCGACGTAACCGATGTCGCCGCGGGTGCCGGACGTACCGTGGCCGCGGATATCCACCGCCCATGTCTCCACGCCGTGCGCCGCCAGTGCTGTGGACAGCACGTGGATGGAGCTGCCGCTCGACCCTGACGAGCCGTGAATCACGATAGCTCCGCGCCCGGTCGCGGGACTGCCCGCCGGATAGCGGCGAAAGCCGAGCATGGTGCCGTCGCGCGCCTGGAACCGCTCGACTGCCGGCAAGGTCGAGACGTCGATGCCCGGACGCGAGGCCGAGATCGAGGCGAGCTCGTGGGGCTGCGTCAGAGGCGTTGCGATCATCGCCGCAAGCACGAGCGCGAGTGCGCCGACGATACACAGCAGCCATTGGATGGTTTTGAACGACCTGACGATCAACAATTTCGACATGACCTGCTTTCCTCCCGCAAACATCAACGCTGCACCGGCGCGGCACCGATCGGGCCATGGCCGGCACCGTCTGGAAGCGTTTGACGCCGGGCGCGCGCAACGGCCATGGTGCGCATGGTCAAATATCCGATCAGGAACAAGACGAGTTTGCTCGCAATGCCCCAGATCGACATGGTCGCCGACCACGCCACCACACTGAAATTGAGGGCCACGATCAGGTTGAGGCCAGCGGAGAAAAACATCAGCGCCGACCAGGCGTAGCCGAAGATGATCGCGATATCGGGTATCAGCTCGATCGCGATCGGCGGCAGATAGCGGTTGAGCCATCCGCGCCTCAGCATCACGACGCCGACGATGAGATAAATTACACTTGGCTTCACCATCACGAAGCGCGGATCGTGGGTCATCAGCGTGACAGCGCCCGCGCCCAGCACCAGAAACAGACTCATCCACTGCATGGTGTCGATCGGCTTTCGCCGCGCCGCCTGCCATCCGATCTGGGTGATGGCCAGCGCCATACCGAGCACCACCGACAAGGTGACGTTTTGGGTCAACAGATAAAGCGCGAGAAAAAGCAGCGTCGCCGCCATGTCGAGAAGCAGCAGCTTGCCGGCTTCGAACAGGTTCCTCACGCGATTCTCCACGTTTGCCGCAAGCCGAGGCCTCAGCGCAGAGGCGCTAACCGCTACGGCTGGCAATCTTAGAGAACTCTATAATACAGAGTTATCTGTCCGACAAGTAGCGATTTGCGGGTCCCGGCAAAATCCCTACCTTGTGCGCCAGTCCGAAAAACCCGAATCGATTGATCGAAATGCCCGCCGCGGAACCGCTGATCAACGCGCCCGAATACACGGTGTCCGAACTGTCCTCCGCGCTGCGGCGGACAGTCGAGGATTCCTATGGCCATGTGCGGGTGCGCGGCGAGATCTCGGGCTTCCGCGGGCCGCACTCCTCCGGCCATTGCTATTTCGCGCTCAAGGACGAGAACGCCAAGATCGACGCGGTGATCTGGAAGAGCGCGCATTACCGGATGCGCTTCAAGCCGCAGGAAGGACTTGAGGTGATCGCGACCGGGCGGCTGACCACCTTCCCCGGCAAGTCGACCTATCAGATCGTCATCGAATTGCTCGAGCCTGCGGGCATCGGCGCGCTGATGGCGCTGCTCGAAGAGCGCAAGAAGAAGCTCACGGCCGAAGGCCTGTTCGCGGAAGCGCGCAAACAGCTGTTGCCATGGCTGCCCGAGGTGATCGGCGTGGTGACCTCGCCCACGGGTGCGGTGATCCGCGACATCCTGCATCGCCTTGAAGACCGCTTTCCGCGCCATGTGCTGGTCTGGCCGGTGCGGGTCCAGGGCGAAGGCTCGGCCGAGCAGGTCGCGGCTGCAATCCGCGGCTTCAACGCTCTGCCGGAGGGCGGCAGGATTCCGCGGCCCGACGTGCTGATCGTCGCACGCGGCGGCGGCTCGCTGGAGGACCTCTGGTCGTTCAACGAGGAGATCGTGGTGCGCGCCGCCGCCGAGAGCATGATCCCGCTGATCTCGGCGGTCGGCCACGAGACCGACATCACCCTGATCGATTTCGCCGCCGACAAGCGCGCGCCGACGCCGACCGCGGCGGCCGAGATGGCGGTGCCGGTCAGAAGCGAGTTGGTCGCACGGGTCGACAGTCTGGCGCGACGCAATTTCGTGTGCTGGCAGCGCGGCCAGGAGAGCCGCCGCAACGAATTTCGTTCCGCAAGCCGCGCACTGCCGGGGGCGAGCGAATTGCTCGATATCCCGCGGCAGCGGCTAGACGCGGCATCGGGCGCCCTGCCCCGCGCGCTCAAGGCGAGCACCCATGCGCATTTCCGCCGCTTCGCGGCATCGAGCTCGAAGCTGACGTTACGCGTACTGCGCGGACAGGTCGCGCAGGCGCGGCATCATCTGACGATTTCCGGCGAACGGCTAAGCCATTGCACGCGCGCGCTGCTGCGCAGCCGCCGTGAACGTTATGCCGTGCTCGAAGCGCGCCTGAAGGCATCCAAACTCGCCAATGCGCAGGCCCATCGCAATGCGATTGCGCGGGAGTTCGAGCGGACAGAGCGGCTCGCCGCGCGCGCCGAGCGCGCCATGCTGACCATGCTGGACCGGCTCGAGGCCCGCATGCTTCACAGTGGGCAACTGCTCACCGCGCTGTCCTATCGCAGCGTGCTGGCGCGCGGCTTTGCCCTGGTGCGAAACGAAGCCGGTCATCCCTTGCACGCGGCGGCCGATGTCGCGGCCGGCGCACGGCTCGAGCTGGAGTTTTCGGATGGTCGCGTCGCGGCGACCGCAGGCCACGATCGACCTGTGCTGAGCCCGCAACAGACTCCCGTCATGGCTCCGCGCCGCCCGCGAACGCCGAAGCGCGCGGTCAAGTCGGCCGATCAGGGCAGTTTGTTTTGAGGCTCCCATGGTCGCGCTTCCGACCGATCCACTTTACAGCGCTAAACTGAAGAATCAGTCGGGCGGACGAACTGCTCGATCAGCTTGTCGCTGATATCGATCGTTTCTTCGATCAAAAGCCATTTCGATATGTCGCGGAGCCTGAGCCGGACGGGAAACACGTCATCCACAAAATCACGCTGGTAGAGCGCTTTCCGGTAAGTTGGCGCATTTACGCGACCGAAATTGTCGAACACCTGCGCTCCGCTTTGGATCATGCAACTTTTGCAGCTTTTTACTTGGCAACAGGCCGGACCAACTCGAACTACGCCGCGTTCGCCTTTGGAAAAAAACAGCCCGATCTCGACAACAGCATAAAGGGCAGAAGCAAAGATCTGCCAGTGGAAATTCAAGCGCTCCTTCGTACCTTTAAAGCATACGAAGGAGGCAATGACCTCCTCTACACGCTCAATGAACTGGCCAACAACTGCAAGCATGGCTTGATAGCATTCATCGGCGGAGCGGTCGTCGGAGGAGAGTTTCGGAGCAACGCTGTCACCGGACCTTTCCAGTTATATGATCCCATTTGGGACGCAGAAACGAATGAGATAAAATATGCCCGCGTTCCGGTCGAGATGGAATTTGTGCATCAAGGTAAGTTACAGGTCTGCCCCTTCATCCCGAATACAGAACATTTGGCGGGAATTGGCGCGACTGGAGTTCTCGATGCAATCGGCAGCGAGGTCGCCCACGTGGTTGACGCGATTGAAGACGAGTGCCGTCGAATTGGCATTTTGACGTAACGCTCACTAGCCCTTCACCGCGCCAGCCACTCCGTGACCAGTTTCTGCGAGTCCGCGCGCGCGTCCGCATCGCTGCCGAGATGACCGTGCTCGGGCACCGCCGCATCCGAACTGCCGGCCAGCGCATGCACCGGCAGATTGGCGCGGTCGAATTCGTGATAGGCGCCGGGATAAACCACGATCCGCGTCAGCGCACTGCGCCCGCGCGCGCCGTCGATCATCGCCCGGCAGGCCGGCGGCGACGACACGTCGTCCCTGGCCCCGATCATGAGCAGCGTCGGCACCCGCGCGCTCCAGCCGAGGCCTGCCGAGATGCGGCAGTCCGGATAGAACGCGATCGCCGCGCGAAAATCCGGCGCGGTGCCGCGCGTCAGTTGCGGACGCACCGCCCATAGCAGCGTGCTGGCGCCGTTGGCCCAGCCGATCAGGCTAATGCGGTCGCGCGCCACCCATGGCTGCTGCAACAGCCATTGCCGCGCCGCCACCACGTCCTCGACGCGCTCGCGCCGCGCGCGCACCTTGCGCTCCTTGACGCGGCATTGCGGGCCGATGCCGCGCGAGCCGTAGCTGTCCGGCAGCAGCACCGCGTGGCCCCCCTTCAGAAGGCGTTCGGCCCAGTCGCGATAGCGCGGCAACACCGGTTCGGAATGTCCGCCAAGTCCGCCACAGCCATGCAGCGCGATCACGGTCGGAAACGGCCCGCCGCCATCAGGCTTGTAGAGTTCGGCATGCAGCACGCCCTCAGGCGCGGGAATCTCGACCTGCTGCGGCGAGCCTGGCGGCGCAGCTGCCGCGCAGGAGCCCGCGGCGATGAGCGCTATCAATGCAACACATGCGAGGAAACGCATCGAGCTGAGGCCGAGGTCATGGTGAAGGGAGAACGGGCGTCCGTCGGAAGCAAAGGCTAACATGCGCTCGCGCGCGCAAAACATCACAAATCGGTGGTTTCGCGGGCGGACAGCACATCCTATCTATGCTAGATGAATCACATCTTGCTATTGTCAGAAAGATGAACGGAGCTAGCCGCGGTGCTCAATAAATTCGGCCCATCCGGCCATGGCGAAGCGCAGGTGCAATATCTCGACGGCGATTTCCGCGTGATCTCGCCCGGAACCTACGTGCGTTGCGCGATATCAGATGCGCGGATTCCGCTGGATGAACTGAAATACTGGAGCGTCGACCTGCAGGAAGCCTATGCGCTGCCGAGCGCGGTACTGCAGCGGCATTTTCCCAGCGCGTTGAAGAGTTAAACGGTCGTCCCTGCGAAAGCGGGGGACCCATAACCACGGGCGCTCGTTTTGAAGAGCGTCTGCCACTTGCCTTAAACTGATAGATTCCGCGGTATGGGTCCCGGCTCGCGCGGAGCCTGTCATCGGGCGCGCATTCGCGCGACCCGTTGGCTTGGCCGGGACGACATATCATTTGCTTTGAAACTTCTTCTTGCGCGCCTTGAACAACCGGCCGGTGAGAAACTTCCGCACCCCGGCGGCATCGGCAAATTCCAGCGTCACCGCGAAAGCCGCGATTTCGTTGCCGAAGGCAGGCGGCTCGGCCCCGCCGCGCAACCGGGCAAAATCCTTCTCCGTCGTCACCAGCGTCAATTGATCGCGGCGTGCGTCCGCCTGCAGCGCGTCGAGGTCGCTCTCCGAAAACACGTGGTGATCGGCGAAAGCGCGCTCGCGCACGACATCGAGCCCGCACCCGCGCAACGTGCGGAAGAAGCGCGCGGGATCGCCGATGCCGGCAAAGGCAAGCAGCCGCTTGCCCCTGAGCGCGACGACCGATGTTTCATCCGGCTTGAGCTGCGCAGCAAACACCTGTCCGCCCCGCGCCCTGACATCAGCGGCCACGGCTGCGCTCGCCGTGCCGTCGCCGACCACCACAAGCGCATCGGTGCGCGCGAGCTGCGGTTTCAGCGGCGCACGCAGCGGACCCGCGGGCAGCACGCGGCCGTTGCCCAGCCCGCGCTCCGAGTCGATCACGATCAGCGAGGCGTCCTTGGCGACGGACGGATTTTGAAAGCCGTCATCCATCAGGATCACGCTGGCGCGCTGCGACTTCGCCAGTGCCACGCCGTCGATGCGATTGCGCGCCACCGCGACCGGCACGTCGAGCGACATCATTAACGGCTCGTCGCCGACATCGCCGGCCCGATGCCGCGCGGGATCGACCATGACCGGTCCGCGCAGCCGTCCGCCATAGCCGCGGCTGAGCACGACCGGCGTCTCGCCGAGCGCGCGCAGGATTTTCGCCAGCGCCAGCACGGTCGGCGTCTTGCCGGCGCCGCCGACGTGGTAATTGCCGACGCACAGCACGGGGATGCCGGCATCGAAGCCCTGCCGGCGCAGGCGGCGGGCGGCGACCACGCCATAGAGCGCGGCGAGCGGCCGGAGCAGATGCGATTTCCATGACGACGGCCGGTGCCAGAAGCCCGGCTCACGCATTGGCGGCTCCCATTTCGAGCCGCAGCTGCAGGATGTACGGCTCGAGCGCGGCGAGCGTACGCTCCAGCGCGCCGCCGAGTTCGTCGACAATTTGGGTCGAGGCGGCAACCATCCGGTCGCGGACGACGGGGTCGGCCAGCAATTGACCGAACTGCTTGGTCAACGCTTCCGCATCGTCGGCGCGACGCGCGCCGCCGGCGCCATCGAGCGCCTCATAGACGTCGCTGAAATTGAACACATGCGGGCCGTGCACGACGGCCGCCCCCAGCTTGACCGCCTCGATCGGATTTTGCCCGCCATGCTCGACCAGCGAGCCGCCCATGAACACGATCTCCGACAGGCGATAAAACAGCCCGAGCTCGCCCATGGTGTCGGCGACGTAGATGTCGGTCGCCCCGGTCGGCAGCTCCTCGCGCGAGCGCAGGCCGAACTTCAAGCCCGCCGCCGCGATCGTGCGCGTGATCGCGTTGCCGCGATCGGGATGACGCGGCACGATCACGGTCAGAAGCCCCGGAAAGAATCCGGCGAGCATCGTGTGCGTCTCGATCACGATCTCCTCCTCGCCCGGATGGGTCGAGGCCGCCAACACGATCGGCCGGCCGCGCGTCACCGACATCAGCCGCTCGAGCCTGGCTGGGTCCGCGGGCGGCGCGGGCACGTCGAGCTTGAGATTGCCGGTGATGAGCACGTTGGGGCAGCCGAGCGTGGAAAAACGTTCGGCGTCGGCGTGCGATTGTGCGAGACAGATGTCGAATTTCTCGAGCAGTGCCGAGATCGTACCGGAGACGCGGCGCCAGCGCGGGAACGAACGCTGCGACATCCGCCCGTTGATCAGCACCATCGGCAGCCGCCGCGCGGCGCTTTGCAGGATCAGGTTCGGCCACAGATCGGACTCGATGAACAGCGCCAGCGATGGCCGCCAGTGATCGAGGAAGCGCGCGACATAACGCGGGGAATCGTAAGGCACATATTGGTGGATGATATCGGCCGGAAAGCGCCGGGCGACGATCGCCGCCGAGGTCACCGTGCCCGAGGTCAAGAGGATCCGGATATTCAGCGCGCGCAGCCGCTCGATCAGGGCGGCGGCCGCCAGCACCTCGCCGACGCTCGCGCCATGAATCCAGACCAGCGGGCCGCTGGGGCGCGCGTCGCGCGTCAAGCCGCGCCTCTCGGCAATCCGCGCCGGGTCCTCCTTGCCGAGTTTCAGCCGCCGCTTGATCAGCGCCGGCGCGAGCGGCACCATCGCCGTCGACAACCGGCGATAGACGCGCAGCGCCATCGGCAGCGAGCTAGCCATGCCTGGCTCCCTCGGGCCGGCCGACCAGCTGATAGGCGCGCTCGGTCGCCTGATTGAGAATGGCTTCCAGTTTCTGGCGGCACTGCTCCATCACGGCGGCGTCGGCGTCGGCCGGCACATGCAACTCCTCGATGCCGACCACGGCGCCGCGGCCGAACGGCAGGTTGATGGTGGTGCGATCCCAATTGTCGAGCTGGATGTAGCGGCTGGTGGCCATCGCAAAGGGCATGATCGGCCGTCCGGATTCTCGCGCCAGCATGATGATGCCAAGCCCTGCGACGCGCGAGCGCTTCGGCACGTCGGCAGTCAATGCCACATTATAGTTGTCGGCAAGCGCGCGCACCATCTCCTTGAAGGCGCCGACCCCGCCCTTGCGGTGAAAGGCGGCGCCGTGGTCGCCGGACCCTCTGATTGTGCCAATCCCCAGCCGCTCGGCCGCGATCGCATTGAATTCGCCATCGCGATGCAGCGAGATCAGCACCTTGGCGAGATGGGTCTCCCTGGTCTTGATGAAGGGGGTGAGGAAATGCTGGCCGTGCCAGAACGCGAAGATCGCGGGCATCTGCGCCTCGACGGCCTCATACAGCGCATCCTTGCCGCCCGGCTCATAGGTGAAACGGTTGGTACGAAACACCAGCCGCAGCCATTCGGCTGCGAGAAAGCCCACGGCCCGCTGAAACCAGCCGCTGCGCAGCGTATTGCGAAGCAGTTTTTTCAACGGGGAGGCTTCGGGTCTTGGCTGGGATCGAGCAGGCGATGCAGGTGCACGATGAAATAGCGCATCTGCGCATTGTCGACGGTCGACTGCGCCTTGGCCTTCCACGCCACATAGGCAGAGGCATAATTGGGAAATACGCCGACGATATCCACCTGATCGAGGTCCTTGAAGGTGTTGTGCTCGAGATTGGTCAGCTCACCGCCGATCACGAGATGAAGCAGTTGCGTTGGGGCACCGTCTGGCATGATGGACTTCCTTGGGAAAGTGCGCCCGGCAAGCACGGTTCGACAGGACACGTCAAGGAGACGTCACGGCAACGGCCGGCTTCGAAAATGCGAGACGATGCTCGCATGACGATCGCGTCCCGCAGCCACCAGCACCCCGTGCCCGACTTCCCGGCGATTGTAGAGGATCGCGTCCCCGGAAAGCGCGGTCATTTTACCATTCGCCTCCTGCACGATCAAATTCGCCGCCGCAAGGTCCCAGTCGCGGCTGTTGCCGCCTGCAAAAGCGGCATCGAGACTGCCTTGTGCCACCCGGCACAGCCGGAGCGCCAGCGAAGCGATGCGCGGATGCAGCGAGATTTCACCCGACGACGCCTTGAGCCGCTCGACCAGCGGCTTCGGGCCGGCGACGCGAGAAAAATCGAGCTCCGTGCCGGCAGTCACTTGCACAGGCGCTCCGTTGTGCGTGGCGCCTTGCCCGCGCACCGCGAAGAAAAATTCATCGCTTGCCGGCGCGAACACTGCCGCCAGCACGGGTGCGGCATCTTCGACCAGCGCGACGCTGACGCACCAATCCTCGCGGCCGGCGAGATAGCCGCGGGTGCCGTCTATGGGATCGACGATCCAGACAAAGGACTTGCCGATCCGCGTATCGTCGTCGGCGCTTTCCTCCGACAGCCAGCCATAGTCGGGCGTGGCCCCGCGCAGGCGCGCTTCCAGCAGATCGTTCACGGCGATGTCGGCTTCCGAGACCGGCGAGGAGGCGCCCTTGGTCCAGTTCTTCAGATCGGTGCGAAACAGCGACAGCGCAAGCGCGCCGGCTTCACGTACCGTCGATTTCAGGAGCTCGGCGTCGCTCGCCAGATGTCCGGCATCATCAACGTCCGCCAAGCGTCAGTCCTTCGATGCGCAGCGTCGGCGCGTTGACGCCGTAGCGGAATTCCAGGTCGTTGGCGGGCACGAGCGACTTGAATATCTCGAGCAAATGGCCGGCGATCGTCACCTCGCTGACGGGATAGGTGATCTTGCCGTTCTCGATCCAGAATCCGGAGGCGCCGCGGCTGTAGTCGCCCGTGACGCCGTTGACGCCGGAGCCGATCAGGTCGGTGACGTAGAAGCCTTGCTTGATGTCGGCGATCAGTTCGTCCGGCGTCAGCTCGCCTGCTTCCAGGTGCAGATTATACGGCCCCGGCGAGGGCGACGAGGACACGCCGCGATGGGCGTGGCCGGTGGTCTGAAGCCCCAGCTCGCGCGCGGTCGCGGAATCCAGGAGCCAGGTCGTCAGCACGCCCTCGTCGATCAGCGCGCGCTGTTGCACCCTGACGCCCTCGGCGTCGAAGGATTGCGAACGCAAACCCCGCCTGCGCAGGGGATCGTCGATGATGCGGATGTTCTTTGCAAAGAGTTGCGCGCCGAGCTTGTCCTTGAGGAAGCTGGTCTTGCGCGCGATCGCGGCGCCGTTGATGGCGCCGACGAGATGGCCGACCAGCGATCCCGAGACACGCGGGTCGTAGACGACAGGCACCTTGCAGGTCTCGACCTTGCGCGGATTGGCGCGCGCCACCGTGCGCTCGCCGGCGATACGTCCGACTTTCTCCGGGGTTTCGAGATCGGCAGCGTGCGGCGCCGAGGTGTAGTCGTAGTCGCGCTCCATGCCGGTGCCGTCACCGGAGATCGCGGTCATCGAGATGCCCTGGCTCGAGCGCAAATAGGAGCCGTGAAAGCCTCCGCTGGTGACCAGCACCATGCCGCCGATGCCGGCCGAGGCCGACGACCCACCCGACTTGGTGACACCTTTCACTGCGAGGCCCGCAGCCTCCGCCTCCTGCGCACGCTGCTCGAGTTCGGCAATATCGGGAATTTTGGGATCGAGCAGATCGAGTTCGGGAAAATCACGCGCGAGCAGGGAGGAATCGGCGAGTCCGACATATTTGTCGTCGGGCGCGACGCGCGCCATCGCCACCGCGCGCTCGGCAAGCCGCGCAATGCCGTCGCCGCCGACATCGTTGGTCGAGACCACCGCTTGACGCCGTCCGACCAGAACGCGCAAGCCCACATCGTCGCCCTCGGAGCGCTGGGATTCCTCGACCCGCCCGTCACGCACCTCGACGCCCTGGGAGACGCCGCGCACGGCGACCGCATCCGCAGCGTCCGCGCCCGCGCGCTTTGCGGCCTCGACCAGCCGCTCGGCCAGTGCGGAAAGCGCCGATTGATCGAACAGAGCGGTGTCGGCAGTCTTTGAGGACAGCGCCGATGCGGTGGATGGTGAAGAGATCACGAACGAAATCCTGAAGGATTGGGGAAGCTTGAAGGCAAATCGGCCGGCCCCTCAGATGTGCCCGATTGGCGCGGACTTCAAGCATTTTCTAGTGCCCACTTTCCGAAGTTCGTGCTCCATTGCCGCACGACCGTTCACGAACTTCGGAAAGTCATGGGCACTAGCAAACCTATGATTCTAGTACCGCTTTCGATCTGAAGTCCCTGAACCCGATTTCGCCGCGAGTGAGTCAGGGACTTCAGATCGGCGGTACCAGGGGCGAAAAGCCGAAGAATGACGCGGTCCGTGCAAGGTCTCGTCAATCATGCGGGCCAAGGGCTTGTCAATCATGCCGCGAGCTTCACGCCCGCTCACGCCTCCTTAACCAGCCTTTTTAAGCCGATCCGGACATCGCCGTGGCACAGTCTCACGCATCGACCGGGAACATAATCCCGGCGGGGAGACCAGGCCGTGAGGCGTCAAACAGCTACAAGCGGGATCAATCCCGCCGGGTCGAGCCGCGCTCTGCGGCTCGACCCTCTTTCTCTGCCCGTCAGCTTCAGCGCGCATGACATCCGTGCGGATGGCGGCACGCGTCAGGTCGAGCTTCATCGCGAACGCGTCGTATTGCGCCGTGCCGTGCAGGGCATGCGCATGGCCATCAACGTTCGCGTCAACGATTTCCTCGGCATCGCGCTACGCGAGGCCGACGATACAAAAATGCTGGTGCTGCTCCATCGCGACCCGTCGCTGACGGTGCCGCTCTGCGTCAGCAGCGATGCAGAAGAGATCGCGACCGCCTGGCAGATGTGGAGCGAGATCTTCGCGCTTCCGCAATTGCAGGACAACGCCCGCGAGCCTGCGCCGCGGCGCCGCCGGCGCAACGCGATCCGCGCGAGGCGGCCGAAATTTCTGGTGCGTCGCCGTGCCGGCGCCCTGCTCAACGCAGCGAATTCCTATCGCGGCGAGCGCGAGATCATCGCGCGGCATTAAAGTTTCTAAATCACCAGCTTCGTAGGGTGGGCAAAGCCAACGGGTCGCGCGAACGCGCGCCCGATGACAGGCTCCGCGTGCCCACCTTCACAAGCACACTCGGGATGGTGGGCACGGCGCAAGAGCGCCTTTGCCCACCCTACAAACCCACATCACCCAGCGCGCATCACTGCGTCGATCAATAATCCCGCAAATAACAGCAGTCCCGCATCGCGGTTGGACTTGAACAGCCGCAAGCACAATGCGGGATCGTTGATCTGCAGCCGGCTGACCTGCCAGGCAAGATGCGCGGCGAATACTGCAAGCCCGATCCACGCCGCAACTCCCGCGCCCGCCAGCGCGAGGGCCGTGCCGATCAGGATCACGGCCAGCGCGTAGAAGGCAATCAGCGCCGGCCGGGTGCGCTCGGCGAACAGGCGCGCGGTCGACTTGATGCCGATCAGCGCGTCATCCTCGGTGTCCTGATGCGCGTAGATGGTGTCGTAACCGACCACCCAGGCAATCGACCCGGCATAGAGCACGATCGCGGTCGCATCGAGCCTGCCGAAGGTCACGGCAAATCCCATCAGCGCACCCCAGGAGAAGGCTAAGCCCAGCACGATCTGCGGCCACCAGGTGATGCGTTTCATGAAGGGATAGATCGCCACGATCAAAAGCGAGGCGACGCCGGTCCAGACCGCGAAGCGGTTGAACTGCAACAGCACGGCAAGCCCGATCAAAGCCTGGGCGAGCAGGAACACCAGTGCCTGCGTCACGCTGACCTGACCCGCAGGGATCGGCCGCGAGCGCGTCCGCTCCACCCTGGCGTCGAGATCGCGGTCGGTGATGTCGTTCCAGGTGCAGCCGGCGCCGCGCATGGCGAAGCTGCCCACGAAGAACAGCGCGAGATCGAGCGGCAATGCCTTGAACTCATGCGCAACGCCCGCTGCCAGCGCCACCGACCACCAGCAGGGCATCAGCAGCAGCCAGGAGCCGATCGGCCGGTCGAGCCGGGCGAGCCTGAGATATGGCCGCGACCAGGACGGAGCTATCGTGTCGACCCAATTGCCGGTCGAATCCGCAACGCGTGTTGCGGCACCACTCACAGTCTCACCGGGAGAGAACGTTGCCGTTCAGCGTATCGAAGGTGCTGCCGCCCTTCTTGGCGACGGTCGCCTCGGGCAGGGCGCTCGAGGTGCCCAGCACGTCGCTCAGCGTCGGCCCGGCAGGGCCCGCGGTCTTCATCTGCTCAGCTACGGAGCAGACTTTCTTCAGTAGCGCTTCGGTGCCCTTGTGGCCCGCCTTGAGCTGGTCCGCGATCTGCGGCGGGATCCCGCACTTTTCAGAATTCTTCTCGACATAGCTGATCATCTTGACTTCGGCGGCGGCGTAATTGCCGATCACCTTGCAGGCTTCATCGGGCGGCGCATGGCGTTCGCTCGCCACCTTGATCAGCTTGCCCTTCTTCTCTGCATCTTCACGCAGCGGCATGAACGCCTTCATGCAGGCTTCCGGCGGACCGCCTTGGGGGGACCGCGGCGCGCCGGGCGGCGGGCCAAATCCGCCGGCGCCGCCCATCATCGGTGCAGCGCCGGCGCTGGGAAATGGTGAGGCGGCTACCGGGGCGCCGATCGAGGCGGTTGGAGCCGCGCCGTTGACCGGCGGGAACGCCGGGTCGTTGGCCGGAGGCGACGCCGCCGGTGCGGCCTGCCCCGGCAGCGGCGCTGGAAACGCGCCCTGCGCCAGCGCCGCGCCTGTCGGAACGAACAGCGCGAGGAGCGTCAGCGGCAGGATCAGGCGATGCATCATCACGGCTCAAGTCTCCGGCAGGGCCTCGTTGGCCCACGAATGTTCCGAAATCCCCAAGGGTCGAAGCGACAGTCCGGTAAGGCTTTTCTACGATTCCTGCCGGCTGTTAACAACCCGCCGATTGGGGCAATAGCGCGGCGCGCAGCCGCACCTTTGGGTCAATATTTGCTCCGGATCTGAAACCGTTAGGTTAAAAGGCGGCCCGGAAACCGGACCTCTAGCCCATGCCCGACTACGATTTTCGCGCGCCCCGGCTTTTTGTCGACGCAACACTGGCCACCGGCGCGACCGTGGCGCTGGAGCGCGACCAGAGCAACTATCTCGGCAATGTGCTGCGGCTCAAGGCCGGCGACGGCATCCTGGTGTTCAATGGCCGCGACGGCGAATGGCAGGCTTCGCTGTCAGGCCGGAAGCGGCCGGATGCGCTTACGATCGGGCCGCAAACACGGCCGCAGGACCGCCTGCCCGATCTCGCTTACGTCTTTGCGCCGCTGAAGCACGCCCGGCTCGACTATGTCGTGCAAAAGGCCGTCGAGATGGGCGTTCGTCGGCTGCAGCCGGTCCTGACCCGCCACACGCAAGTGGCGCGGGTCAATGGGATGCGGATGCGGGCGAATGTGATCGAGGCCGCCGAGCAGTGCGGCATTTTAAGTCTGGCTGAAGTCGCCGATCCCGTGCCGCTGGATCGCTTCCTCAGCGAACGTGATGGCCGGCGGCGGCTGGTGTTCTGCGATGAGGCGGCCGATGTCGCCGACCCATTGTCCGCGCTGAAGGCCATGCCGACCGCCGGGCATGGCATCGACGTGCTGGTCGGCCCCGAAGGCGGATTTGCCGAGGACGAGCGGGCCATGCTGCTGCGCCAGCCCCGGACGCTGCGGCTGGCCTTGGGCCCCCGGATCCTGCGAGCGGATACCGCCGGTGTCGCCGCGCTGGCGCTGGTGCAGGCAGCCTTGGGCGACTGGACAGGCCCATCGAGCTAGTAAACGGCCGGGCAAACCGTTAAGCGACTTCCCCAATCCCTGTCGAAACCGTGCTCCAGCCATGCTAAGGGGCTGCGCCATCAGGGCTTAATGCCCTAAGAACCACCCGGATTTGATCAATGACCGCAGCCAACACCGTTAACGGTGCCGCGAGTGCTTCCGCCACATGGGCGGATGCGCTGCTGCTGTCGTTCGCACAGGCCGGCTATCAGCGCGCTGAGCCAGCGATCATCCAGCCAGCCGAACCGTTCCTGGACCTCTCCGGCGAGGACATCCGCAAAAGCCTCTACCTGACAACGGACGCGACTGGCGAGGAACTCTGCCTGCGCCCCGACCTCACCATTCCCGTCGCGCGCGACTATCTCGCCTCACCCCGCGCCGGCCAGCCGGCCGGCTTCTCCTATCTCGGTCCGGTGTTCCGCTATCGATGGGGACGGCCGAGCGAGTTCCTGCAGGCCGGCGTCGAATCCTTCGGCCGGCAGGACCGTGCCGCGGCGGACGCCGAGATGCTGGCGCTGGCGCTGGAGGCCACCGCCGCCTTCGGCGTCACCGATGTCGAGATCCGAACCGGCGACGTCGCGCTGTTCAATACCCTGATCGATGCGCTGCAACTCTATCCGGTCTGGCGCCGCCGCCTGATCAAGGATTTCAACCGCAAGATCAGCCTCACCGACGACATCGAGCAACTGACCCTGAACACCGCGCCCGGTCGCAACGAATATGAAGGCGTGCTCGCCGCCCTTGCCGGCAGCGACCGCAAGGCGGCGCTCGCGCTGGTCACCGACCTGATGTCGATTGCGGGCGCGAGCAACGTCGGCGGTCGCACGGTGGCCGAGATCGCCGACCGCTTCCTCGAGCAGTCGACCCTGAAGGCCGGCGCGCTGCCGCGCGACGCCTCGACCATCATCAAGCGCTTTCTTTCGATCACCGGCGACCCGGATGAGGCGGTCGCGCAACTGCGCGCGCTTGCCGCGGACGCGAAGCTCGATATAGCCGGCGCAATCGATCAGCTCGAAAGCCGCGTCGGCTTCATGGCCGCGCGCGGCGTCGACGTGCGCAAGACCCGCTTCTCCTCCGCGTTCGGGCGCGGGCTCGACTACTACACCGGCTTCGAATTCGAGGTGCACGCCAAAGGCGACGGCGCCGAGCCGCTGGTCGCGGGCGGCCGCTATGACGGGCTGATGACCCAGCTTGGCGCGGCCTCGCCGATTCCTGCCGTCGGCTTCTCGATCTGGGTCGAGGCGCTGACGAAGATCGGCCGCGCGCCGGAGGGCAAGCGATGAGCACGCCCTTTGTCGTCGCCGTTCCCTCCAAGGGCCGGCTGCAGGAAAACGCGGAAGGCTTCTTCACCCGCGCAGGCCTGTCGCTCGCCAAGCCGCGGGGGCAACGCGAATATCGCGGCACCATGATGGGCTACGACAATGTCGAAATCGCCTATCTATCGGCGAGCGAGATCGCCTCGCAACTGGCGAGCGGCGCCGTGCATCTCGGCGTCACCGGCGAGGATCTGGTGCGCGAGACCATTGCGAACGCCGACAAGCGCGTGCTGCTGATCGACACGCTCGGCTTCGGTCACGCCAATGTGGTGGTTGCCGTCCCGCGCGCCTGGATCGACGTCCGCACCATGGCCGATCTCGACGACGTCACCACCGGCTTCCGCGAGCAGCATAACCGGCGCATGCGGGTCGCGACCAAATACATCAATCTGACGCGCGCCTTCTTCGCAACGCACGGCGTGGTCGACTACCGCATCGTTGAAAGCGCAGGCGCGACCGAAGGCGCACCCGCAACCGGCACCGCCGAATTGATCGTCGACATCACCACGACCGGCGCGACGCTCGATGCCAACGGGCTGAAGGTGCTCGACGACGGCGTGATCCTGCGCAGCCAGGCCAATCTGGTGGCCTCGCGCAATGCCGACTGGTCGACGGAGGCGCGCGAGACTGCGCGCATCATCCTCGATCACATCGCCGCCCGCGCCCGCGCCAACAAGTACCGGGAGGTGCGCACCCGTTTTGCCGGCTGCAACGACGCGCTGCTTACGGAAGCCCATAACCGCTTCGGCGTGGTGTCGCCGTTCGGCGGTCCGACCTCGTCGGGCATGCTGACGCTGCACTGCCCACCGAACCAGCTTTATGCGCTCGGCAGCTTCCTGCGCGCGCATGGCGCCGACACCGTGTCGGTGGCCTCGCTCGACTACGTGCTCGACCGCGAGAACCCGCTGTTTGCCAGGCTCGAGGCATTCCTGCGGCAATAGTTGGCGTGGCGACAAGCCGCAGGCGTTGCCATATGCTAGTGTGGGGGTTCAGAGGTCCGCATCATTTCTGCCGCAAGTGCGTCATGCGGACTTCTGAACCAAAGCCACACTAGATCAATAAGTTGCTAGTGTCCTTCGATTCCGAAGTTCGCAAAAACGGGGGCTCCGCGAAAATGATGCGAACTTCGGAATCGGGACACTAGTTCAGGAACGGTTCATGGAGTGAATGGGAAAGCTGGTCGATGATGCTGGGTAGCGACGTTTCGAGACTGTCCACCACCGCGGCCGATGCTGCGGCGCAAGGGCTGTCGATCGTCGTCCCCCTCTATAACGAGGCGGCGGGGCTCGATCTGCTGCACCGCCGGCTCGGCGATCTTGCCGCGCGCCTGCGCCAGCGCTTCAACCTCATCTGCGAAGTCGTCTATGTCGACGACGGCTCGACCGATGCGACGCTCGCGATCGCGCGCGGCCTGAAGGCCGACGCGCTCGATGTCCAGGTCGTCTCGCTGTCGCGCAATTTCGGCAAGGAAGCGGCGCTGATGGCCGGCCTCGACCACGCCCGCCGCGGCGCGGTCTTGTTCATGGACGGCGACGGCCAGCACCCGCCCGATCTCGTCGAGCAACTGGTCTCGCACTGGATCGAGGGCGGCTATGACGTGGTCTATACCGCCAAAGCGCATCGCGACAACGAGCCGGCGCTGCGGCGGCTGGCCGTGCACGGCTTCTATGCGGTGATCAACTGGGGCGCTCGGCAGAAGATTCCGGAAGATGCCGGCGACTTCCGCCTGCTGTCCCCGCGCGCGGTGGCGGCACTGCGACAACTGCCCGAGCGCAACCGCTTCTTCAAGGGACTCGCAAGCTGGATCGGCTTCCGCCAGATCCGCGTCGACTACGAACCGGCGCCGCGCGCGCATGGCGTCACCACGTTCTCCTTCATGCGCCTGCTCGGCCTGTCGATCGAGGGACTGACCTCCTTCTCGGTCGCGCCGCTGCGCTTTGCGAGCCTGCTCGGCGTGGTCCTGGCGTCGGGCGCCTTCCTGTTCGGGCTGTCGATCCTGTGGGAGGTGTTCACCACCGGCAAGCAAGTGCCCGGCTATCCCTCGCTCGTGGTCGGCTTGATGACCATCGGCGGCGTGCAGCTCATCATGATCGGCGTGCTCGGCGAATATATCGGCAAGATCCTCTCGGAGTTGAAGGCGCGGCCGATCTACTTCGTTGCCGAGCATAGCGAGAAGCGGTTCGAAGCGGACAAGGCCGGCAACGCCAGCGAGATCGTCGAGCGGACCGCCGCGGAATGAACGCGGCGGCGTTGCGGCGCATCTGGCTGTGCGCCGATGATTACGGCATCAGCCCCGGCGTCAACCGCGCCATCCGCGATTTGATCGAACGCGGCCGCCTCAATGCAACGTCCGTCATGGTGGTCACGCCTGCGATCGGCCGCGATGAGGTCGCGAGCCTTCAGGCCGTGGCGGCGCGCAGCGCGCGTTGCGCCATCGGCCTGCATGTCACGCTGACCGCGCCGTTCCGGCCGCTCTCCATGCATTTCCGCCCGCTCGACGGCGGCATGTTTCTGCCCTTCGCAAAGCTGTTGCGCGCCGGGCAGTTGCGGCGGCTCGATCCCGAGATCATCCGCGACGAAGTCGCGATGCAGCTCAACGCTTTCCGCGACCTGTTCGGCCGCTCGCCTGATTTCGTCGACGGCCACCAGCACGTGCAACTCTACCCGCAGGCGCGCGACGGCTTCCTTGCCGCCGTGAAGGAGAGAGCGCCGAACGCCTGGGTCCGTCAGGCCCGGCGCAATCAGCCGCTCGCCCAGCGGCTCGCCTCGCCCAAGGCGCTGCTCCTCGATTTTCTCTCGACGCAATTCCGCCGCCGCGCTGGGCGCGCCGAGATCGCCACCAATCCGGCCTTCGCCGGCGCCTATGACTTTACCCGCAAGCCGGATTTTAGCGCACTGATGCGCGGCTTCCTCGATGGACTGCCCGAGGGCGGGGTGGTGATGTGCCATCCCGGCTATGTCGATGACGTGCTGGTTTCGCTCGATCCAATGACCACGGTGCGCGAAATCGAGCACGCCTATCTCGCAAGCGATGCTTTTGCCGAGCTTCTGGCAGTGAACAAAGTTACACTGTCCTGACGGGTACCGGCGCAAGGTGCGGGGCGAACTGTCGCATACGCAAATTTAATCGGGCCGCCTGCTACCTGCGACACAAAGCGTTCCTACATTTGGGCCGCGATTCGAGGTGAATACGCGAGGAGAACGCCATGACACCGCAAGAACGCCAGTTGATCGACGAGCTTTTCGACCGCCTTGCCAAGGTGGAAAGCGCCCCGCGCGATGCGGACGCCATGAGCGCGATCATGCAGGGGCTGCGCAACGCCCCCAATGCGATCTATCCGCTGGTGCAGACCGTCCTTCTGCAGGACGAGGCGCTGCGCCGCGCCGCCGAGCGCATCCAGCAACTGGAACAACAGGATCAGGCTCAGGAACGGGGCCAATCCGGCGGCTTCCTCGATTCCATGCGCGACAAGCTGTTCGGGCAGTCCAACCAGCCGCGCGGCTCGGTTCCCAATGTTCCTCCGCCGGTGACGGAGAGCCGCCCGGTCTGGAACTCGGGCCAGGTGCTGCAGCAGAGCCAGGGCCAAGGTCAGTACGAGCAGGGCTATGGCCAGCAGGGTTACGGCCAAGGCGGTTACGGCGGACCGGGCTACGGACAAGGACCTTACGGCGGCGGCCCGCAGTCGCCCTTCGGAGGCGGCGGTTCGTTCCTTGGCACGGCTGCGGCCACGGCGGCGGGCGTCGTTGGCGGCTCGCTGTTGATGAACAGCATTCGCGGAATGATGGGCGGTGGCCATCATCGTCAGGCGTTCGGCGATAGCAGCATGGCCAGCGCGAGCAACGCGAGCAGCCCTTGGGGCGGCGATCAGTCCAACAGCTCGGCGGCGCGCGACCTCGGCGTCAAGGACATCGGCGATGCCTCCGGTCATCCCGACGACGGCCGGCGCGCCGGATTGTTCGACACGGCATCGAACGACGACAACGACCGCGACGACACGGATATGGACTCCGATGATGTCGGCGGCGACAACGACAGTGACTACGCCTGAGATCGTCGACTGGCTCAAAACAAAACGGCCGCCCTTTCTGGGCGGCCGTTTCTCTTTTTAAGGCCGGTTGCGCCTAGTGGAGCGGATTTGACGTTCGCTACCCAACAGCCGCGCACTCGCAAGCGAACGTCAAATCCAAAGCTCCACTAGAATCTATATTTTCGAGTGGTCCTTTGATTCCAACATTCGCAAAAGCGCTCGCTGCGATGGGATGCGAATGTTGGAATCGAACCACTAGAGCACGACGACCCTGGTGCCGACATTGACGCGGCCGTAGAGATCGATCACGTCCTGGTTGCGCATGCGGATGCAACCCGAGGAGACGTTGGTGCCGATGGTCCAGGGTTCGTTGGAGCCGTGGATGCGGTACAGCGAGGAGCCGAGATACATCGCGCGCGCGCCGAGCGGATTTTCCGGGCCGCCGTCCATGTGACGCGGCAGGTCCGGCCGGCGCGCCAGCATTTCGGCCGGCGGCGTCCAGTCCGGCCATTCCTTCTTGGCCGAGATGGTCTTGGTGCCCGACCAGGTGAAGCCGGGACGGCCGACGCCGATGCCGTAACGCAACGCCCATCCGTTACCCTGCACCAGGAACAGGAACTTGTTCGGCGTATCGATCACGATGGTGCCCGCACCTTCGTGGCCGCCATAGGCGACTTCCTGTTTTTCGTATCTGGGATCAAAAGACCGCGATGCCGGATCGGCCGATCCGTAGGATTGCTGCGGCACGTAGTAGCTCGGTTGCTGCTGATACGCGTCTTCCGGCTGATAGCGCTGGCTGCGCGGTCCGTCGCCGAACAGGAACTGGATGAAGCCGCCGCCCATGTTGCTGGAGGCGACACGCACCGGTGCCGGCGGCGCAGGTTCACGCGCGTAGATCACCTTGGGTTCGGAAGGCGCCGCGCCATCGATTGCCGCGGCTTGCTGAATACCTGCGCACAGGCAGGAGGCGCTGCCAAGCAGCGCAAGCGTGAAGTTTCTGAACATCGACGTACTCTGTACTGTTTCGTCTGATCGCTCGCCGGCACCCGATTCCCGCGTGCCTGCTATGGCTAATTAAGTCCAAAAGCTGCTCGGTTTGGTAAACGGAAGCCGCGTTTCGATTCACCACGCCGCCCAATGCGCGCGGATTTGTCCAACAGCGTTTATTTTGGATGAACGCGCAGGCCTCATGGTTAACCGCCGGTGAGCGGCAGCGCGCGGCGGAATTCGAAATCTGGCGCGCGCGTTCCCTGTGAACCCGATGTTAAATCGCATCTGTCTAAAACTCGAACTAGTGCCCACTTTCCGAAGTCCCTGAATCGTATTTTGCCGCGCGTCAGTCAGGGACTTCAGATCGGCGGCACCAGTTGGGGACAGGAAAGAATTCCATGCCGATTCATCGCAAGCGCTTTCGCGCCGAAACAGCCATCAACGGCGAGTTGCCGATGCCGGAAATTTTCGAAGGCGACGCCGGTCCGATGCACCATGAGATATTGAGCGAGCTGCGCGCGATCCGCGCCCAGATGACGGCAAGCCCGAAGGGCGCAGCACTGGCCGCTGCCGGCTCGGTGACCGAAGCAGTGGCGGAGGCGCAGGCCTTGCTGGAGACCTATCGCGCCCAGATCGAGCAGTGCGAAAAGCTGAAGGTCGAGCTCGACCTGATCCACGACGCCATCAACCGCACCAAGCGCGAGATCGCGGTGCTGCACGGCAAGAGTTTCGACGGCCAGGAGATGGCCAAGGTCAATGGCGAGCTCGGCGCGGTGGTCGGCGGCACGGAACATGCGACGCAGCAGATCCTCGAAGCAGCCGAGGCGATCGATCAGGCCGCCAGCGCGCTGTCGAAGGTAAACTCGCCCGAGCAGCAGAAACTCCTCAGCGAGGAAATCCAGGAGCGGGTGATCTCGATCTTCGAGGCCTGCAATTTCCAGGATCTGACCGGCCAGCGCATCACCAAGGTGATGACCACGATGCGTTTCATCGAGCAGCATATAAACGCGATGATGGAGATCTGGGGCGGCGTCGACGCGATCCGGGCGCACGCGCCTGTCATCGTCGACACCCGCGAAGGCGATGCCAGGCTCCTGAACGGGCCGAAGCTCGAAGGCGATGTGGGCCACGCCTCGCAGGACGACATCGACGCGCTGTTCGACTAGTGCCCACTTTCTGAAGTCCGCGCTACATCGCCGCAATATCTACTCGCGGACTTCGGAAAGTTATGGGCACTAGCAAATCCATGATTCTAGTGCCGCTTTCGATCTGAAGTCCCTGAGCCCGATTTTGCAGCGAGTGAGTCAGGGACTTCAGATCGGCGGCACTGAACGGATCGCCGGAGATCAAAAGAAAACGCCGGCCAGGGGCCGGCGTTTTTTTGTTGTGTCTGTCGCCTCAGGCCCTCGGCCCGCAACGCACATAAATGAGGTTGCCATAACGGGTTGCCGCGTCCTTGTCGATGAATCGCGTGACCAGCACGCGGCCGTCGAAAGAAACGATCTCGCGGTCCTGTTCGCCTCCGGGCGGTCCGGGCGGTCCGATATAGTTCTTGCCGCTCTGGCTGCCCTTGATCCGCAATTCCTGTGGCGTCGCCTGATCGGCGAGATGCATGATCACGCCGCCGGACTGGCCGGCACCGATCACGTAGGGCTGCTTGCACGCCCCCAGGGCCTGCTTTTCGGTACGGGCACGCTCGGCCGGGTTTGAATAGGACGCGAGACCCCATTTGCCGACCAGTTCATCGGCGCGAATGGTAGCCGGCACCTCCGGCGCAACGCCTGGCTCCTGCGCGGGCGACGACGACGAGCCGAAGCTAGGCAGGCTCATGCCGCCGCCGCAGGCCCCCAAAGTGACCGTCAGCGCCGAGATGATCGCCAGATTGGCAATCGTCCGCGTGGTCCCGAAACTGGCCATGGCATTCCCCCGGATAAGATCTGGCCGCACCCGTCACACAGCCAACCGTAAAACCGCTGTCGGAGCAACAACTACGCGGTCGCCCCCACACTAGTGCCCACTTTCCGAACTTCAGATCAGCGGCACCGGTTTCGGCGGCCAGCATCCTACAACAGCCTCAAAAAGGGCTTAACCGCTTTGCTTGACAGGACAGCGGCCAGGCCATATTTCGGGCGCGCGATTAGCACTCCAAGGGCATGATTGCCAAAGATGTTGGCCTTTTTAAGCGCGCGTGGGGCGCGCCGCAGACGGCCTCATTCCGATCAGCTCACCGCAAACCGATCAGAAGAAAACCCCGTCAGGAGACGTCATGGCCAAGTCCAAGTTCCGTCCGCTGCATGACCGCGTCGTGGTCAAGCGTATCGACGCCGAAGAGAAGACCAAAGGCGGCATCATCATTCCCGACACCGCCAAGGAAAAGCCCTCGCAGGGCGAGGTCACGGCGGTCGGCCCAGGCGGCCGCGACGAGGCCGGCAAGCTGATCCCGATCGACATCAAGATCGGCGACCGCGTGCTGTTCGGCAAATGGTCCGGCACCGAGGTCAAGCTGGACGGCGAGGAGCTCCTGATCATGAAGGAGTCCGACATCATGGGCGTGCTGGTCTGAGGCACGCAATTCCCGAGCCGCATCCTCCGCTGTCATGCCCGGACTTGATCCGGGCATCCATCTTCTTCGAAAAAAGATGGATCGCCGGGTCAAGCCCGGCGATGACGAGCTGAAAGGTCGGCGGCACATCAAATCCAATTACGCAGGAGTTTAAACAATGGCTGCCAAGGACGTGAAATTTGCCGGAGACGCGCGCGACCGCATGTTGCGCGGCGTCGATGTGCTCGCCAATGCCGTGAAGGTGACGCTCGGGCCCAAGGGCCGCAACGTCATCCTCGACAAGTCGTTCGGCGCTCCCCGCATCACCAAGGACGGCGTCACCGTCGCCAAGGAGATCGAGCTCGACGACAAGTTCGAGAACATGGGCGCGCAGATGCTGCGCGAGGTCGCCTCCAAGACCAACGACACCGCGGGCGACGGCACCACCACCGCGACCGTGCTGGCGCAGGCGATCGTGCGCGAGGGCGGCAAGTCGGTCGCCGCCGGCATGAATCCGATGGACCTCAAACGCGGCATCGACATCGCGGTCGCCGCCGTGGTGAAGGACATCGAGAAGCGCGCCAAGCCGGTCGCCTCGTCGTCGGAAGTCGCCCAGGTCGGCACCATCTCCGCCAACGGCGACACTGCCATCGGCAAGATGATCGCGCAGGCGATGCAGAAGGTCGGCAACGAGGGCGTGATCACCGTCGAGGAAAACAAGTCGCTGGAGACCGAGGTCGACATCGTCGAAGGCATGAAGTTCGACCGCGGCTATCTGTCGCCGTACTTCGTCACCAATGCCGAGAAGATGACGGCCGAACTCGAGGACGTCTACGTGCTCTTGCACGAGAAGAAGCTCTCCGGCCTGCAGGCCATGCTGCCGGTGCTGGAAGCGGTGGTGCAGTCGGGCCGTCCGCTCTTGATCATCGCCGAGGACGTCGAGGGCGAGGCGCTGGCCACTCTTGTCGTCAACCGCCTGCGCGGCGGCCTGAAGGTCGCGGCCGTCAAGGCGCCGGGCTTCGGCGATCGCCGCAAGGCCATGCTGGAGGACATCGCGATCCTCACCGGCGGCCAGCTGATCTCCGACGAACTCGGCATGAAGCTCGAGAGCGTCACGGTCAACATGCTCGGCCGTGCCGGCAAGGTCGTGATCGACAAGGAGAACACCACGATCGTCAAGGGCGCGGGCAAGAAAAAGGACATCGAGGCGCGCGTCGGCCAGAT
This sequence comes from uncultured Alphaproteobacteria bacterium, assembly GCA_963821965.1. GTDB lineage: Bacteria > Pseudomonadota > Alphaproteobacteria > Rhizobiales > Xanthobacteraceae > Bradyrhizobium. The sequence continues at coordinate 60,305 of CAWGFY010000009.1, read as the reverse complement.
CAAGGCGCAGATCGAGGAAACCACCTCGGACTACGACCGCGAGAAGCTGCAGGAGCGTCTGGCCAAGCTCGCGGGCGGCGTCGCGGTGATCCGCGTCGGCGGCGCGACCGAGGTCGAGGTCAAGGAGAAGAAAGACCGCGTCGAGGACGCGCTGAACGCCACGCGTGCCGCGGTGCAGGAAGGCATCGTGCCCGGCGGCGGCGTGGCGCTGCTGCGCGCCAAGAAGGCTGTCGGCCGCATCCACAACGACAATCCCGACGTGCAGGCCGGCATCAACATCGTGCTGAAGGCGCTGGAGGCCCCGGTGCGCCAGATCGCCGAGAACGCCGGCGTCGAAGGCTCGATCGTGGTCGGCAAGATCCTCGAGGAAAAGTCGGAGACCTTCGGCTTCGATGCGCAGACGGAGGAATATGTCGACATGGTCGACAAGGGCATCATCGATCCCACCAAAGTCGTGCGCACCGCGCTGCAGGACGCCTCCTCGGTTGCGGGCCTGCTCGTGACCACGGAAGCCATGGTCGCCGAACTGCCGAAGGAGCCGGCGGCGCCGATGCCCGGCGGCGGCGGCATGGGTGGCGGCATGGGGTTCTAAGGCCCGCATGTCGGACATTCGAAAAGGCCGCCTTTGGGCGGCCTTCTTTTTGGGCGGAGGTCGCAGAGGTTTGCTAAGACCGTTCGCGACTTCACTCTTGAAGGACATTTGCATGCGCGCGCCCTTGCTTCTCGCTGCCTGTCTCGTGGCAGCCGTGCCGGACATTGCCAGCGCCCAGATCAAGCTCTCGACCAAGCCCGATCCGAACGCGATCGAGACGCGGTATTTCACCGCGATCGACGGCTTGATGGACGGCAATGCCGACGTGATCCTGAAAGAGGTGCGGCAGGGCAAGACGCTGAAGGAGGCTTCGCTCGACATCTGCTACCCGGCCGACAAGGGCGCCGACCGCAAGGACCGTTTCGTCGTCAGTCTCGCGGTCAACGGTCCGACGCTGAGCGGCACGACGCAAAGCCTCAGTGACAAGAAGCCGGTCACCGTCAAGCTGACGCGCAAGCAGACCGGCGACACCTTCGATTTCCGTGGCCAGATCACCGTCGGCACTGTCGTCACCGAAGTCGCCTCGTCGGAAAATTCCGACATCAGCGAGAAGGAATTCAAGGACAGCCAGGTGGTCGATGACGGCATCAACCCGGCACCGAAGGATTTCTCCGACGTCTCGCCGGAGTCGGTCGGCGTGCGGCTGAAACTCGACTCCGCGCTGGACTATCTGAAGAGCCTGAAGGGCCAGGACGTCGAGGTCGTCACCAACAGTCTTGGCGTGACCTGCGACGCGCTGCGCTCGGGCGTGCAGACCATCAACCTCGCCGTCGATCCCGACCGCGCGCCGGGCCTGATCGCCAAGGCGAAGGCGACGCCGGGCGTGGTCGCGGTGGGATGGACCACCGGAATTGTCGAGATGGAGCGCACCATTCGCGTGTCGGCCGCCGACTACAGCGAGGGCGGCAAGCTCAACCGCGACAAGCTCGCGTCAGCCGTCTCCAACGTGCTGGCGAAGGTGCTGTCGGCCAAGCCCGCCGGCGCGAGCTGGAGCTCGACCACCGGCAAGGTGAAGCTGAGCTTCAAGCGGCCGAGCCCGATCTATCCCGCGCTGGAGTTGACCGACACCGTCGAGGTCACCGGGCTGGTCGCTCCCGACAAGCCCGGCGGATCTGACAAGCTGATGGTCTGGGTCGGCAATCCCGTCACGTCGACGGCCGACGAGAGCGCAGGCTCCAAGCTCATCCTCTCCAACGATTCCGCGGGCGAGGAGGAAGGCGACCAGAAGGACGACTCCGGCATGATCGAGGCGCTGACCAAGGAATTGAAGGGCCAGCGCTGGGACGCCGACAAGTCGGTGTGGAAGTGATAGAGCGCCGCTCTCTCATTTCCCTCTCCCCGTTCTTACGGGGAGAGGGTCAGGGTGAGGGGCAACTCGCTTGCAATCAAACTCGCGGAGAGTCCCCCTCACCCGGATTGCATCTGACGATGCAATCCGGCCTCTCCCCGCGCGCGGGGAGAGGCGAAGAAACGATCGCGACCGTCAATTCGTATTGATCCGAAACCGCAGCGTCTTGCTGCCGATGAACGACACATAGTCGCCCTGCCGCTTCCAGGTGGTGGCCTCGGTGAGTGCCGCGACCAGCTCGTCGTCGAGCTGCGCCTTGTTCGCCGGACAGGCACGATCCTCGATCGGGCCGGCGACGAAGATCACGGTGTTGCCCGCGATCGAGAACTGGCCCCTGCCGCCCTTGCACCAGAGCTCGAGCACGACCTCGCCGTGGTCGCCGATATCGAGGTCGGGCACGCGCTTGGAGCCGGGCAGGCGCGCGGCATCCAGCGTCATCTCCATGCCGAAGGGAAAGCCGTCGGCGGCCTTGACGCAATCCATCGATGAAAGGGAAACAAGCAATGCAACCGCGGCAACGCGAACAGCAAATGTGACCGAACTCATGCAATCCCTCGAAAACCTTCCCGGCCGTCGTTCTATTGGACGCCTGCGCCATTGAACAGGTTCGCTGGCCAAAAACTTCGCACAAAAAATCCCCGCGGCGCTTGACCGCGGGGATTTCGATTTGCAGCCGCTCCGCCTACTTGCCGATGACCATCAGCGTGAACGGATAGACATAGGCTTGCAGCATCACGAGAATGCCGACCAGGCAGGCCAGCGCGATCGAGTGCTTGAACACGAAGCGCAGGATGGTGCCTTCATGCCCGTACCAGTTGGTGGCGGTGGAGGCGACGACGATCGACTGGGCGTCGATCATCTTGCCCATCACACCGCCTGACGAGTTGGCGGCGCCCATCAGCACCGAAGACAGGCCGAGCTGTTCGGAGGTGATCTTCTGCAGATTGCCGAACAGGATGTTCGAGGCGGTGTCCGATCCTGTCAGCGCCACGCCCAACCAGCCGAGCAAGGTGCCGAAGAAGGGATAGAGCACGCCGGTCGCCGCGAACGCCAGACCCAGCGTCGCGTCGACACCCGACAGCCGCGTCAGCGTGCCGATCGCCAGCATCGCCGAGATCGTGATCAGCGAGATCGCACACAGTCTGATGGTGCGGGCGTATTCGCTGACCATCTTGGCCGGCGACAGACCCGCCACGAAGCCGGAGATGATCGCCGCGATCAGCATGCCCGTTCCAGTGAACGACAGATAGGTGAAGCCGAATACCGCGCCCTGCGGCGTCGGCTTCGCCGCTACCGGCGCCACCACATTGATCATCTTGTCGAGTTCGGGAACGGGATAGTTCCAGGTGAAGATCGAGTTCGCCCAGGTCTTGAACGCGCCGTTGCCCCAGATCAGCATCACGATGCAGACGATGATCCACGGCAGCAGCGCGATCCAAAGCTCGCGCTGGCTCAATGGCGTCTTGTCCATGGCCTTGGCCGCGGCCATCGTGGCCGTCGATTCATCCCTGCCGCGCAGCGCCGGCGACAGCCAGAGCTGTTTCGGCTGCCAGACCTTCAGGAACAGGATCAGGCAGCCCATCGAGATCAGGGACGCGCCGATGTCGACGATCCAGGGATTGATGTAGTTCGAGATCACGAATTGCGGGATCGCGAATGATACGCCGGTGACGAGAATGGCAGGCCAGACATCCTTCATGCCCCGCCAGCCGGCGAACGCCCACACCACCCAGAACGGCACGATCAGCGAGAACACCGGCAACTGCCGGCCGACCATCGCGCCGAGGATGTAGGGATCGAGACCGGTGACTGAGGCAAGGCCCTGGATCGGCGTGCCGAGCGCGCCATAGGCGACCGGCGCGGTGTTGGCGATCAGCGACAGGCCCGACGCGGCGAGCGGCGAGAAGCCAAGGCCGATCAGCACCGAGCCGGTGACGGCGACCGGCGTACCAAATCCCGAGGCTCCCTCGAAGAACGCGCCAAACGAAAACGCGATCAGCAGCAGTTGCAGGCGCCGGTCCTCGGTGACCCCGCCGACCGCGCGTTTCAATAGTTCGAATTGGCCCGTTGTCACCGTAAGCTGATAGAGAAAAATGACGTTCAGCACGATCCAGCCGATCGGGAAGAAGCCCGACACGATTCCGAGCACCGAGGCGCGGATCGACATGTTGGCCGGCATGGTGAAGATGAAGATCGCGATCAGGTTGGTCAGGATCACGGCGATGATGGCCGCGATATGCGCCTTCACCTTGCCGCTGGCGATCAGCACCAGCAGCGTGACGACCGGCACGGCCGCGAAGATCGTGGACAGCACCGCGCTGCCCATCGGGTTATAGACTTGGTTCCACATTGTGATTCCTCCCCACGCACTGCCCCGGCGAGCCTGCCGGCGTGGAAGAGGCAAACTCGTATTTTATGTCCGGTGCAGCTTTCGACCTGACGTTCGCATCACGAACGTCAGTCGGCGCGCACCGGCGCGATTGCAGGGGTAAACCATCAGATGTGCGAAATAATCCCGCGAATTGGGACGAACCCCAATTTCGCTCAAAAGCTCGCGAAGTCCGAAGGCGCCCCCACCCCTCGCCGTTGACCCCATGCTAGGGTCGAGTGCGATGCGTCGACAAGCGATGCTCGCGTTGCGAAATTTGCGACTTTAGTCTAAGCGCGCATAATTCCTTCAATGCTTCAGGGCTTTGTGCCCAAGCTCCGGGAGACGTTAATCTGTGAACAACCTCCGCGCGACGCTCGCGATCGTATGGCGCATCGCCGCTCCCTATTTCAAATCCGAGGACAAATGGGCGGGCATCGGGCTGCTCGCCGCCGTTATCGCGATCGAGCTGTGTTCGGTCGGTATGGACGTGCTGATCAATCAGTGGCGCAACCGCTTCTACACGGCCTTGCAAAACAAGGACTGGGACACCTTCAACCGCGAGATGCTGGTGTTCTGCGCGATCGCGGCGGGATCGGTAGTCCTCGGAGTCTATCAGCTCTATCTGAACCAGTGGCTGCAGATCCGCTGGCGCAGCTGGATGACCGGCAAATATCTCCGAGAGTGGATGCATGACGCCAACCACTATCGCATGCAGCTCGCAGGCGACGCGGCCGACAACCCCGACCAGCGGATCACCGACGACGTCAAGCTGTTCGTCAGCCAGACGCTCGGGCTCGGCCTTGGGCTGTTGAACTCGATCGTTTCGCTCGCCTCGTTCCTGGTCATCCTGTGGGGACTGTCGGAACTGCTGCCGCTGCTGCTGTTCGGCGTCGATTTTTCGATTCCGGGTTACCTGGTCTGGGGGGCGATTATCTACGCGATTTTCGGCACCGTCCTGACGCAGTGGATCGGTTCGCCGCTGGTCAACCTCGACTTCAACCAGCAGCGTCTGGAAGCGGACTTCCGGTTCAATCTGGTGCGAGTTCGCGAAAACTCGGAACAGATCGCGCTGCTCAAGGGTGAGGGCGCGGAGCGCCAGCGATTGTCGGAGCGCTTCAGCCGCGTCGTCGGCAACTGGTACGGCATCATGAGCCGGACCAAGCGGCTGACCGCCTTCACGCAAAGCTACGCGCAGGCAGCCGTGGTGTTTCCCTTCGCGCTCGCAGGCCCGGCCTATTTCGTCAGCAAGACGGTACAGCTCGGCGCCTTGATCCAGATCGCCGAGGCTTTCGGCAAGGTGCAGGACGCGCTCTCGTTCTTCGTGTCGGCGTATCGCACGATGGCCGAATGGCGCGCCGTGATCGCCCGCCTCGACGGATTCGAGAACGCGATCGGCAGCGCGGCCGCGAAGGCCCACGCCCCCTCCTCGATCGCGCTCTCGGCGTCGGCTGCGGACCAGATCGACCTCTCCGAGTTGCTGGTGAGATTACCGAACGGCACGCCGCTGGTGTCGGTGGACGGCTTCGCGATTCGCAAGGGCGAGCACATCCTGGTGACGGGCCCCTCGGGTGCAGGCAAGTCGACGCTGTTCCGCGCGATCGCCGGCATCTGGCCCTATGGCGGCGGCGAGATCGCGGTGCCGGCGAAAGCCACGCTGATGATGCTGCCGCAACGGCCTTATCTGCCGATCGCCACGCTGAAGGCCGCGATCGCCTATCCCGCGGACGAGAGCACATACACGGCAGAGCAGATCGCCGACGTGCTGCAGGACGTCGATCTGCCCAAACTCGCAGCGCGGCTGGACGAGGAGGATCATTGGAACCGGATGCTGTCGCTCGGCGAGCAGCAGCGGCTGGGATTGGCACGGGCGCTGTTGCATGCGCCGGATTTCCTGTTTCTCGACGAGGCGACCGCTTCCGTCGACGAGGCCGCCGAGGCAGAACTCTATCGCCTGATCGAGCAGCGATTGCCTGCGACCACGGTGGTCTCGATCGGCCACCGCTCGACCTTGCAGGCGTTCCACCAACGGAATGCCGCGCTCGCGCCGGCCGGCGATCATTTCGCGCTCCGCCCCGGCGCTGCCGCCGCGTCCGCCGGCGCAGCCGAGCGCAAGCCTGCGGAGTGAGAAGCGGCGGCGCTTTGATCGGACGGATCGGGCTCCAAAGCAAAGGGCGGCAGATCGATCTGCCGCCCCTTGCCGATATCTGCGGAACCTAGCCTACTTCAGGTTGGTCATCGCCGTCAGGTCGGCCGAGAGCTTGGCGATGCCGGTGGCGCCGCACCAGTTGGATTGGAAGCCAAGCGGATTGATGGCGGAGACGCTGCTGGCGGATGCAATGTGCGCGGTGAAGTCGCTGGTGAAGGCGTTGCAGTCGCCCTTCGACAGGTTGGTGTCGGAGTAGCGCAGGTCCAGCGTGAAGACCTTGTAGGTGAAGCCGATGCCGATGTTCCAGGTGTTGTAGCTCGGCTCAGGAATGCCGGCGGCGAAGGCCGGGTTGATCAAGCCGGTGCCGTAGAAGGAATCTGACGTTCCCAGCCACTGACGGCCGAACTCGCCGGAGACGTACAGGCCGACGCCGGAAGAACCGAAGATGGTGCTGGGCGCGGTATACTTGGCGGTCACCGAGGCGTAGTTGCCCCAGGCGCCGAGGTTCAGGAAGTTCGGCGAGTAGTACTCGTTGACGCCGACCGCCCAGTTGTCATTGATGGTGACATTCACCTTGCCGTAGGCTTCAACGAAGCTGGCGTTCTTCTTGGCGACGTTGCCGTTGATCGGCAGAGCGCCGGTGACAGGGTCGGAATTGCCGAACGGGCTCACGGCGCAGCTCGCGTCCGAGCCCGGAATGCCCGAACCCGGGACCGCAGCGGCGTTGTAGCAGGTCCCGCCCGGATAGAGGTAACCCCAGACACCGAAGTCGAAGGCGAACATGCCGACCGTCGGGCGGATACCGCCGTAGATGTCGATCTCGGCCGCGGCGCGGTTCGGGAACGAAATGCTCTCGCCCGAGGTGCCGATATAGAGCTGCAGCTTGTCGTTGACGTTGTAGCGCGGCTCGAAATAGGCCGCGACCGACGGTTTGTGGTTGGACTGGGTGACGCCGCGGAAGATGTAATCGCTCATGAGAGCGCTGCCGAACGCGAAGTCCCACGGGCTCACCACCGGCGGAGGCGGCGCCTTGGCCTTGACCGGCATATCCGCCGCAAGAGCCGAACCCGAAATCATTGCCAGCGCCGTTGCTGCCAAGGCCACTTTTTTCATGACGATCCCCATCACTTTCCAGAAAACCAGCCGATTGCCGGATGCCCCCGGGACGGTCTGGTCGTTAACTGGTTGCAATCTGGAACGCGCCGTAATTGTCGTGAAGCAAAAAACGCGAGCATTTGCCGCCTTTTTAGGCGTTTGCGGGATTCCACGAAAGGTTGTTGGACTGTGTTGCATTCCAACAACAAATTTATCCCATAGCCACACCCTCTATCCCGGCCGACGCGCGAACGCGGCATGCGCGAAGGCTCGCCCGAATCAATTTTGCCTGCTGCCAGCGACAGTGGTCCGCGACGGCCAATGAAAAGGGCCACGGCTCATTCGAGCCGCGGCCCTGTCAATGACCAGCCGCGTCTTCCGGCTAGTTGTTGTTCTCACCGCCGCCCGAATGTCCCCAGGACGGGGCCGGGCTCGGTGTCGCCCAGCTTGGCGCGGGAGCGGGCTCGGGCGCAGGGGCTGGCGCCGGTGCAGGGGCCGGCTTGGGCGCGGCCGCCTTCTTCGGCGCTGACTTTTTGGGAGCCGCTTTCTTGGCTGCCTTCTTCGCAGCCTTCTTGGCTGATTTCTTCGGTGCCGCCTTCTTGGCCTTCTTGGCTTTCTTCGCCGACTTCTTGGCGTATCGTTTCGCGGACTTCTTCGCCGCCATTTTCTTCTTGGCCTTCTTGGCCTTCTTGGCTTTCTTCTTCTTCGCCTTAGCCATCGTGGTCCTCCTGTTGCCGCCGATCCATGTCCATCAGGCGCTCAAATCATCCGCGCCTTTGTGGAAAGCGCGCGGAGCCGATCAAGTCGATCCTGGCCGTGGACCGCCCGTCGCCCAATCGAGAAGCTCAATCGTGTGCACGACGGGAACTGATGTACCGCCGGCGATCTGCATCATGCATCCGATGTTGCCCGCAGCAATCATGTCCGGCTTGACGCTTGCGATGTTGGCGAGCTTGCGATCGCGCAGCCTCGTCGCAATGTCAGGCTGGAGAAGGTTGTAGGTCCCAGCCGAACCGCAACACAAATGACTCTCGGGCACATCTTTCACCACGAATCCGTTCTTGGAAAGCAAATCTTTCGGAGCCTGTGTGATTTTCTGCCCATGCTGCAGCGAACAGGCCGAGTGATAGGCGACGACGACGTCGCCCTCGCCGCGCGATTGCCGCTTCAATTCAAGGGGTGCGAGATATTCGGTGATGTCCTTGGCCAGCGCCGAGACTTTGGCGGCGGCGCCTGCAAAATCGCGGTCTTCGCGCAGCAGGTAGCCGTAATCCTTGATGACGGTGCCGCAGCCGGAGGTCGTCACCAGGATGGCGTCGAGCCCGTTTGTTCGGGCCTCGGCCATCCAGACCGTGACATTGGCGCGGGCGCGCGCCAGCGCGTCGTCGTCGCGGCCCATATGGTGGGTCAACGCGCCGCAGCACTGCTCGTCCTGGACCAGCACCACCTCGATGCCATGGCGGGTCAGCACGTTGATGGCGGCCTGGTTGATGCGCGGCGCAAGGACCTGCTGCGCACAGCCCTGCAACAGCGCAACCCGCCCGCGGCGCGGGCCGAGCGCGGCAAAGACGCTGCCGGCCGCGGGTCCCGGGGCGGGCAGGCCGCCCGGGGCAAGTGCCAGCATCGCCTTGATGCGCCGCAACAGTGACGGCGCGACTGAAGGCGTCGTCTCTGCCGGCAGCAGCGCGGCGAAGGGACGGGCAAGCCGCGCAAGCCACATGCTGACGCGGAACAGTTTCGGATTGGGCAGCACTTTGCCGAGCGTCCAGCGCAGCAGCCGCTCCGTCAGCGGCCGTCTGTAGTCCCGCTCGATCCTGACCCGCGCCTGATCGACCAGATGCATGTAATTCACGCCGGACGGACAGGTCGTCATGCAGGCAAGACACGACAGGCAGCGGTCGATGTGCTTGACCACGGCTTCCGTCGGCGGACGGTCTTTCTCCAGCATCTCCTTGATCAGATAGATGCGCCCGCGCGGACTATCGAGCTCGTCGCCGAGCAGCACATAGGTCGGACAGGTCGCGGTGCAGAAGCCGCAATGCACGCAGGCACGCAGGATCTTGTCGGCTTCGGCGATGTCGGGGTCGGCCAATTGGGCCAATGAAAATTCGGTCTTCATGCCGCGCTCCGGCGCACGGTCCTGCCGCGGTTGAGGATGTTTTTCGGATCGAAGCTGGCCCGCACCCGCTCTGAGAGCGCGCGCAACCCCTCAGCCTGCGGCTGGAACACGTCCACCTGCCGCCGCACCGCTTCGCCCGCGCGCAGCAAGGTGGCATGACCGGCCGCGCCCTCAACGCGTTGACGCACCAGTGCTGCCTGCGCATCGCCCTTCGGCGGCAACGCCGCCCAGATCAGGCCGCCGCCCCAATCATAGATCACCTCGCCGCCGGTCTCCCGCGCCAGCGCTTGGCCGAGCGCACCGCCCGAGGCCGGCGGACACACGATCCGCCACACCGGCCAGGCCCCGAGCGGGCCGTTGGCGGCAAACGGCAGCACATCGCGGATCGCCGACCAGGCCGCGGCGGAGGCCGCATCCTCGATGACCTGCGCAGTCCCGAACGGCTTTAGCGCCGCAGCCAGCGAGGCCGCGCGATGGCTGGCCGAGGCGAGAATCCCTTCCAGCCGGATCAGGGTGACGGCTTCGAGCGGCGAGCCGATCGCATCAAGGCCGGCGACCTCGGCCCACAGCGCCGAACTCGGCACGTGGGCGGCACCCGACACGTCGAAGGGGGAGCCCAGCGCCGCCGTCATCGCCTTGTTGGCGGCGAGATGGTCGAGGGAGCGCAGCACCAAAGTGCGCTCGGCCTCCCCCTTCGGCATTACCTTCAGCGTCACCTCGGTCATGACCGCGAGCGTGCCCCAGGAGCCCGCCAGCAGCTTGCAAAGGTCGTAGCCGGTGACGTTCTTCACCACCTTGCCGCCGGTCTTGAAACTGTCGCCAAAACCCGACACCGCGTGTGCGCCGAGCAGATGGTCGCGCGCCGCGCCGGCCTTGACCCGGCGCGGCCCGGCGAGCCCGGCCGCGATCATGCCGCCGATGGTGCCGGATCCCGCGGCGCCCAGCAGCGGCGCGGTATCGACGGGCTCGAAGGCGAATTGCTGGTTCTTGGAGTCGATCAGCGACATCACGTCGGCCAAAGGCGCCCCGGCCTGCACCGTGATGATCAACTCGTTCGGCTCGTAGGAGGTGATGGCATTGAGCGGCGACAGGTCAAGCACCGCATTGGTGGCCATCGGCTGCCCGATCTGACGTCTGGTGCCATGGCCGATGACCTCGAGCGGCTGCTCGGCGGCGATCGCCGCCCGCACCGCCTGCTCGACATCGCCGGCGTCCCGTATCTTCAGGATATCCAAATCCTTGCGCCCTTCCCGCCAGCCTCGACAGCCGCTTCCTATCGCGGCCGAACTTGCTTGATCCATCCTTCTATAGGCGTGGCCAGCGGTGACAAGGCCAGCCTCCTCCCTCCCGGGGACCGCAATCGCACTTCGACCGCCATCGAATTGTTTACAGCACAGTTCGTCGCCCATCGAATTGTAGCTGCCGCGATCAATGCCATATCGCGTTCATTCAAGAGGAGAGCCAAAGGAGTGACGCATGAACGCATACGCTATCGATAAACGCACCATCAGCGACGCCGTACGCGGCGGCGGGCTTCTGGTCGTCGCGCAATGGGAGGCCAAGGATGGCGAGGCCGACAAGGTCGCCGCCATCCTCGACCGCTTCCTCCCCGAGGCGCAGCGTGAGGAAGGCGCCATGATGTTCCTGATCTCGCGCGCCAGGGATAACCCGGCGCAGTTCCTGTTCTACGAGCTGTTCCGCGACGAGGCCGCCTTCAAGGCGCATCAGGAAGCCCCGCACTTCAAGACCTATATCGCGGGCCAGGCGCTGCCGCTTCTGGCCAGGCGCGAGCGCACGCAATACACGCTGATCTGATCCGATCGCGCGCAACGGCGAGTTTTGTACGATGAACGCCGACCACCAGCGGCGGTCGGCCTCGCTGCGTGTCGCGGCGCCGATGACATCTACCGTTCTTTTGGCTGCAATTGTATCGGCTGCGAATGCGCTCTGGCTTGCGGAGGCTGCGCCGGTGGCGGCTTGCGCGTGGCGCTGGCGACCGGCCCGGGCGGCAACGTCGGTGTTTTGGCCCGGCTGTCCTGCTCGGAAGGCTTGGCCGCAAGGCGTGTCATTTGTTGCTGGCCCGCTTTCAACTCATCAATGGCTCTTGCATTGTCGGCGGCCGTTCGTTCCTGGTTCGCCTTGAGCTGCTCGATCCCCTGCTCCACGGTTGCGATGTCGCGCGCCATCGTCTGCAGCAATTGCGTCAGTTCGGGGGAGATCGGGGCGGGCGCTGGCGCGACGTCTTGCGCCGGGCTCTGCACCGGAGGTGCTGGTTGCAAAGGGGTGGCCTCAGCCGCGGCCAACTGAATGGTAGATGGGCTCGGCCGCGCTGAACTCCCGGGATTTGCCAACCACGGCGATGAAGTTGAAATGAGCTGCGGGGCCCACTGGGCAACCACCAGCCTGGCCGCTTTTCCATAGGACGACTGCGAGGCGAAAGCTGCGGCGCAGATGCACGCTGCCAGGACAAAACCGACCAAGCCACGCAGCGCCGGCCGGCCGCGGGATGGCGGCAAGCCGGGGATCGCCGAAGGATGGCGCGCGGCATCGTGTTCCATTTTCGAAAGCTGTTCGGTTAGGCGCGCGAGTTGCTCATCCGCGCGCGTGATCTGTTCATATGCATGGACGAGCCGTTCATCCGCGCGGGTCGCCAGGACGGCGTCGGGGTTACCTGTTGTGGAGTTCATGGGCGCTCCTTTCCCTCCAAGTGTCACCCGAAGGAGGGCGGTCGGACTTCCACCGTGTCACAAGCCAACAACACTCACTGCAGTTTTGACAAAAGCATGACCTTACGATGGAGAGTACAGGGCCGCATCGAACAGCCTTGGGGAGAACTCGGTGCTGGCCGCCGCAAAAGGTTGGTTCCAACCGTCGGAGCGCCCGACGGACGTCTCGCGTTGATGATGGCGTGCCCTAAAATCGCGGCAAGTCCGGAAACGCCAGCTTGCCGCCGTGAACATGGACGCGGCCGAGCTCGGCGCAGCGATGCAAGGTCGGAAACACCTTGCCGGGATTGAGCAGGCCCTGCGCGTCGAAGGCGCATTTCAGCCGCTGCTGCTGGTTCAGGTCGATGTCCGAAAACATCTCGCCCATCAGGTCGCGCTTCTCGATCCCGACACCGTGCTCGCCGGTGAGCACGCCGCCGAGCTCGACGCAGCAGCGCAGGATGTCGGCGCCGAACGCTTCGGCGCGCTCGATCTCGCCGGGCTTGTTGGCGTCATACAGGATCAGCGGATGCAGATTGCCGTCGCCGGCATGGAACACGTTGGCGACGGCGAGGCCGTATTTCTCCGACAGCTCGCGGATGCGCGTCAATGCCTTCGGCAGCGCGCCGCGCGGAATGGTGCCGTCCATGCAGAGGTAGTCCGGCGAAATGCGTCCGACCGCGGGGAACGCGGCCTTGCGGCCGGCCCAGAACAGATTGCGCTCCGCCTCGCTGTTGGAAATCTGGCAGGTTACCGAGCCGCAGCCGAGCGCGATCGCCTCGACCCGCTTGATCAGCTCGTCGACCTCGATGGTCGGGCCGTCGAGCTCGATGATCAGCAGCGCCTCGACGTCGAGCGGATAGCCGGCATGGACGAAGGCCTCGGCGGCGTGGATCGCCGGCTTGTCCATCATCTCCATGCCGCCCGGGATGATGCCGGCGCCGATGATGGCAGCCACGCATTCGCCGGCGGACTCGACCTGCGCAAATCCGACCATCAGCGCGCGCGCCGTCTCCGGCTTCTGCAGGATGCGCACGGTGATCTCGGTGATGACGCCGAGCAGCCCTTCCGAGCCGGTGATGATGCCCATCAGGTCGTAGCCGGCATTCTCGGCACATTTGCCGCCGATCCGCAGGATCTCGCCGTTCATCAGCACGATCTCGCAGCCGAGCACATTGTTGGTGGTCATGCCGTATTTCAGGCAGTGCACGCCGCCGGAATTTTCCGCGACATTGCCGCCGATCGAGCAGGCGATCTGGGACGACGGGTCGGGCGCGTAATAGAAGCCGGCATGCGCCACCGCCTCGCTGATCGCGAGATTGGTGACGCCCGGCTCGGTCACGACCACGCGGTTGTCGAAATCGACCTCGCGGATGCGCTTGAACTTGCCAAGCCCCAGCAGCACGCCATCGGCGAGCGGCAGCGCGCCGCCCGACAGCGAGGTGCCGGAGCCGCGTGGCACCACCTTGATGTTGTGCGCGTGGCAATATTTAAGGACGTTTGACACCTGCTCGGTGGTGTCGGGCAGCACCGCGACCATCGGCGGCTGACGGTAGGCAGTGAGGCCATCGGACTCATAGGCGCGCAGCTCATCGGCGCCGTCGATCACGCCCTCGCCCGGCACGATGGCACGCAAGGCCGCCACGATCTCGGCGCGGCGCGCCAGGATGGCCTGATCGGCCGCGGGCATCATGATGGCCATGGCTGTCTCCTCCGGCTCCGCGATTTATCGATCTACCACGACAAATCAACCACGACGGCGCCTGCTTGGGTAGGTCATTCGAAGGTCGAAAGGGTACCAACCCGTGAGTTCTCTCTGGGACAAGCGGGCAATTATGAAACCTGTCAAGGTTTCTCGGCTTGTCCCCCGCAAGCCGGCCGTGCCAAAACGGCCGCGCCTACCCTCTGATCCAGCCAAAGAGTATCCCATGAAAAATTTGACCTTGAACCTGTTGGTCGTCGTCACCTCGATTGCCGTCGCGCACAGCGCGCGGGCACAGAACGCCGCCGCCGGCGAAAACTCCTTCAAGAAGTGCCTGGCCTGCCACTCGATCGGCGAAGGCGCCAAAAACAAGGTCGGTCCTGTCCTCAACGGTCTGGACGGCCGCAAGTCTGGCTCGGTCGAAGGCTTCAACTATTCCGATGCCAACAAGGGCTCCGGCATCACCTGGGGCAAGGATCAATTCCTCGAATACATCACGGACCCCAAGGCCAAAATTCCCGGCACCAAAATGGTGTTCGCCGGCATCAAGAACGAGAAGGAACGAAACGACCTCTGGGCCTACCTCTCGCAGTTCGACAAGGACGGGAAGAAGAAATAGGCGTAGGCGCGCGCACGGAATGAGAAAGCCCCGGTCGCAGGACCGGGGCTTTCTTTCATTGCGGACTCGTCTCTGCCTGAACGCTACTGCGAACTCGCTGCCGCCGTCAGCCGCCGCGCGGAGGCGGCCGGCTCGAACGAGAAGGCCCAGGCCAGCGCGTAGAAGCCCATCGCCAGCAGGTACAGGAAGGCGAAGCCGAAATACATCGAGTTGTATTCCATCAGCCCGCCGAACAGCGCGCCCATCAGGTTGTAGGCGAGTGCGGTGGAGATGTTGACGCCGGGCTTGCCGATGAGCGTTGAGAACACGAAACCCGAGAAGAACAGCGGCAAGGTCAGCAGCACGCAGGCGATGCCGAGGCTCACCATCGGCGAGCCGAACGCGATCAGGCCGTGATCGCGCGCCGTGACATAGCCGACAAGGAGACTTGCAAGCAGGCCGAGATAGGCGAGGCTCATGCGCGGCACGATGTTCCGCTGCACCATCCAGTTGGCGAGGAACGCCATCAACAGCACCATGACGATGGTCATGGCGATCACGAACCAGGTGCCGCCGAGATGCAGACCGAGCTCGGTGATGGCCTTGGTCTCCACCAGCATGAAGCCGGACCCCAGAAAGAAGAACGGCAGGTAGGAGCGCTCGACCGGGCCGGTCCAGCCGATGGTCTTGCGCACGAACATGACGCTGAGCAAGAGCACCATGCCGAGCGCCAGCATGTAGCTCACCGGATAGGTGCGCGTGATCATGTAGAAGAACGGCCAGTCGTCGGTCGGGATGCTCTCCTCGGGATAAGCCTGCGCGAAATGCGCCGAGACGTCGGTGAAGCCGAACGCGGCGAACGCGTTGGCGTCGGGCAATGCGATGTCATGGCCGCGCTCGGTAACGAAGGCGGTGGTGGTCTTGGAGTCGTAGCCGACGCGCACCGCGAGCGGCTTGCC
The DNA here is from genome assembly GCA_963821965.1 of uncultured Alphaproteobacteria bacterium. Classification (GTDB taxonomy): domain Bacteria; phylum Pseudomonadota; class Alphaproteobacteria; order Rhizobiales; family Xanthobacteraceae; genus Bradyrhizobium. Next base: position 44,670 of record CAWGFY010000009.1, on the reverse strand, counting down.
GGCGCCGGGAATCCCGGAGAGGATGTGCGACAGCTTGAAGCCGAGCGACTCGTTCGGCAGCGCGAACGCGATCGACATCACGCCGTCGGGCTTCAGCAGGTTGAACGCCTCGGTGATCCCCTCGCGCGTATAGACATAGGAGTCGACGCGCAGATTGGAGGCGTGGCTCAGCGCGGTGTGCGAATCCAGGACGCCGTAGATGATCAAATCGTATTGCTGATGCGCGGTACGGAAGAAGTTGCGGGCGTCGTTGACGATGACGTTGACGCGTGGATCGTCGTAAGGATGCTCGGGGTGATAGGCGCGGCCGAGGAAGACGATCGCCGGATCGATCTCGATGGCGTCGACATGGGAAGCGCCCATGCGCAACGCCGCCGCCACATCGTTGCCGCTGCCGGCGCCGACGATCGCGACGCGCTCGGGCCGCTTCTTGAAGTTGAACGGAAACTCGTAATAGGCGCGGACGTATTTGTCTTCGGCCGGCTCGTGGCCGCGCATGGCGTCCGACAGATTGAAGACCTTCTGGTAGTAGGAGCCGCCGGACAGGATGTTCATCAACCCGTCGCCCTTCGACATCTTCTCCAGCAATTGATAGGGCGAATAGATGCGCTGGATGTCGGTCTGCACCGGCCAGGCCAGCACGGTGAGCAGCAGGCAGAAGCTGCCGACACCGAGCGGCAGCATGGTGCCGCGCGCCAGCACGAAATACAGCAGCACGAATCCGACCGCCGTGAACCACACCACCGGCGGCAGCCAGAACAGGCTCATGACGAACAGCACCATGACGCCGAGGATGCTGCCGGCGAGGTTGAGGCCATACGCCTTCAGCGCATCGGTGGCCCCCAACAGCTTGCCGCAGAGCTGGCCCACGGGATAGCAGATGCAGGCGCACAGCACGAAGCTCATGCCGAGCAAGAGGTAGAGCGGCACGCTCTGCTGGAACAGCGACAGCCAGTTCAGTCTGTCCATCCAGATCGAGATCGAGGTCTGCTCCTGCATCGGCAGGCCGGAGAAGATGTCGGTGGTGGCGCCGACGTCGTAGCGCAAGAGCGTGATCACGAACACGAACAGCGCCAGCATCGGCAGCACCAGCGCCGGCGCGCAGGGCTGCTTGTCGGAGACGGCGTAGCCGGCGCCGAGCCCGAGGAAGCAGGCCAGCAGCGTAAAATTCTTGAAGAAGGAGAACACCGGAAAGACCGAGGCGAGCCAGCGGATCATGACGAGCTCGAGCAACAGGCTCATCATGGTGACCAGCACGATCATGCGGATCTTCTCGGCGGTCGCTGCGCTCGCGAACGCGCCCTCGAACACGCGACCCATCTCGCTGATGCGCGGCTCGAGCCGCTGCGCCAGCCAGGCCGGATAAGAGATCACGACCAGCGCGGTGACGCCAAGCAGAACGCGCAGCGCGATCAACAGATCATCCGTGACTCCAAAGTGCCCGGCATCGACGAACAGCCGCACCGAGAACAGCGCGTAGACGAAGAGGAGGCTGCCGAGGCAGATGCTGAAGAAGCGCACCAGCCGCAAATTGGCGTCGTCGCCCTGCCCCACATGCGCGGAATGATTGTCCATGCTGCCCGTCCGGATGTTGTCTGTCTGCAAGACGGCAGCATGCGGCGGTTTTAATTAAGAAATCGACAAATCTTCCCTACAATTTGCTGATCTGGCGGGGCTTTTAGGGCCGCGCTATGGGTCTTTGAGACCAAGACGAGCATCGGCTTTCGCAACGTCTTCGTCCGACACAAACTCACCACGCTGGGCCTGAGCCAGCCCTTCCTCCACGGCTTTGCGCGTGTCTTCATCGAGTTCGATTGCCGCGGTCTTTCCAAGACGTCCCGCCATCGCCTCGATCTCATCAACCACCAGATCGGGCGCGGCGTATTGCACCATGTGGCCGACGCCGGGCAAGACGATCAGCTTCGCGCCTTTCACCATTGCCGCGAAGGGGCGCGAATGAATGCTGGTCGAGACCGTCTTGTCGTTTTCATCGCCGGAGATGATCGTCACGGGCAGATCGATCTCGCCATAGCGCGGCTCCTGCGCGGCGACCGCCGCTTTCAAATCGACGAGGTCGCGCGCGTTGGCGAGGAATTCGCGCGGACGCAGCAACAGCCGCGTCGCGCTGCCCGTCACGAAATCATCGGCCATCATTTGCGGCAGGAACACCCCGCGCGCACCCGACTGGGCGACAAGAAGTCCGAGCGGCAACGTGACGGTGTAGGCCAGCAGCGGACCGATCACCGGCGTGGTCACGAGCCTGTTGGTCCAGCCGACGCCGCCGCGCCAGGGATGAGTGACCGGCGCGAGCATCACAAGGCCGGCGACATGCGCGGGATCATCCAGCGCCATCCGCGCGCCGATCGCGCCGGCCAGCGAATGCACGACGATGATCGCAGGACCGGCGTCGAGCTTGTCCAGCGCCTCGACGATCATTCGCGCCTGCACCTGGGGCGTCGAGTCCGCGACGCGCTCGCGTGTGCTCCCGCCATGGCCGGGCCGGTCGATCAGGATCACGCGATGACGGCTGGCAAGCCTTCCGGCGAGCGGCCGCATCACCTCCAGATTGGAGCTTGCGCCGTGGATCAACACGATCGGCGGCAGGCCCGTGTCCCGCGGCCCCAGATCGACCACATTCAGGATCGCGCCCGCGACTTCGATCCGCACCCCCCGCGGTGGATAAGTCCGCTCAAGGACAAAAACGCCGGCCTGCGTCAGCAGTGCCAGCGCCACCAGCACCGCCACCACGATGATTGATATCATTGATATTTTCCGACAGGCCGAGGTCACGGCCCAAGTTACGTCACGCCGACATAGCGGTTTCGCGGCAGAACTGGGGAGTTTTCCCCTCACGAATCCGTGCGCCGTCACACGGCTGTCGTCGGTCATTTTATAGTCACGGTCGGCACTTTGTCTGCCTGCCGGGCGTGCATCGAAGGTGATGCCACCCGGCCTCGTTCACATCCTCTACGGGAAGTTTGAATCGGTGGCGTCGTTGAAATCCCGCAGGGACAATGGGAAGAGGTTTTGGAATGAGTTTCAGATCGAGTGAAGCCGCGATCGACGAAATCGTCGCACGCTGCGAGGGTGATGTCCGCGGTGCGCTGAAGGCGCTGCTGCTGGTCAACGAGCATCTCGAGGCGGAGATCGCGCAGCTCTATGCAGCGGCCTTGCGCTACGGCATCAGCGGGCGAAGTAGCGGCGCGCTGCACTAGTGTACTCATAATCGGAAGTGCCACAACCCGACATGGCGCCTATCGTTTTCGCTTCGCCAGAGGCTTGGCGACCTCGCGTGCACAGTCGATGAAAAGCTTGGCGACGGGGCTAAGCGCGCGGTTTTTCAGGGTAACGATTCCATTTGGCCGGCGGGCCATGGGCAGTTCAACCGGCAGAACCTTGAGTTCCGAGCGCCTGGTGAGAAATCGTAATGCGGAGGCCGGGAAAACCGTGACGAAACGGCCGGTCGCCAGGAGACTAATCCGCATATGAGGGGAATCGGTGACCACGGTCACGCGAGGATAATCGAGCCCGCTGGCGCGAAAGGCTTGCGTCAGGATCGAGCCGATCACGCTTTCAAGCGGTGGCAGCACCCATAATTCATCTGCGAGTTCGGTGATTTCGATCCGGCGCCGCCGAGCCCAACGGCTTTGCGCGCCGGCCACGACAACATAGGAATCATCAAAAAGAAATTCGAAATCCAGCCGCTCGTCAGCCATGGGGCCGGCGCTCCGTACGATCAACAGATCGACGTTACGCTGGCTCAGCTCCCGGTGCAGTGTCTCCATGTATCCGGTCACGAGATGAAACACCACGCGCGGATAGCGTCGAGAAAGCCGATCGACGAGAGCGGAAACGAAGGTCGCGGCCAGAAAGACGGTACTGCCGATCCGCACTTCCCCAGCCGTTGGGTTGGCGAGAAACTCGATGTTCTTCACGCCCTGACGCAGGTCATCGAATACGGCCACTCCGCAATCGAGCAAGGCGCGGCCGTATTCGGTCGGCTCGATTCCCTGGCGATGACGGTCCAGCAGGCGTACGCCGAGCGTCTGCTCCAGTTCGGCGATAGACCTGGAAATGTTCGGTTGAGTGGTATTGAGGCGCTGCGCTGCCTTTCCCATGCTGCCGGCCTGCACCACGGTCATGAGCACGTGCAGGTCTTGCAGCCTCATCCGGCTTCCGATGCGATCGCTCAACTGCATAAGAGCATCCATTTCCGATTTGAGATGATCTCATCAGATAATAGCCTTATGCGCTTATGGCGGCATCAACTATCGTCTCAAGTGAGGCCGGCAGAATCGCCGGCAAGCAAAGCCACGCATCTTGCAAATTCGGGACCGGAGGACCAGGTCGTGGAACTTTCCCGTCGCCAACTTCTACATGCTGCGGCAGGTGCCGCCCCGCTCCTTGCCGTATCACGGTCAGCTTGGGCGCAAACCTATCCGTCGCGGCCGGTACGTATCATGGTCGGCTTTGCCGCCGGCGGGCCGAACGACATCCTCGCACGTCTGATCGGTCAATGGTTGTCGGAGCGGCTCGGCCAGCCGTTCATCATCGAGAATCGGCCGGGTGCCGGCAGCAATGTCGCCACCGAGGCAGTCGCGCGCGCGGCTCCGGACGGTTACACGCTGCTCCTGGTCGGTACGCCGAACGCGATCAATGCGACGCTTTACGACAACCTCAATTTCAATTTCATCCGCGACATCGCACCGATCGCGGGCTTGATCCGCGGCGCCCTTGTCATGGTGGTACATCCCTCGGTTCCGGCCAAGACGCTTCTCGAGTTCATCGCCTATGCGAGGGCTAATCCGGGCAAGCTCTCCTACGGTTCGGGCGGCGTCGGCGGGATCACCCACATCACCGCCGAGCTTTTCAAGCAAGAAGCCGGCGGCCTCGACATCGTGCACGTCCCCTATCGCGGGGTGGCGCCCGCGCTCACCGATCTACTGGGCGGGCAGGTGCAAGTCCTCTTTACCAACCTTTCCCTGTTGATTGGGCATATCGGGACCGGCAAGCTGCGCGCGCTCGCAATAACTACGGCGACGCGCCTGGACACGCTGCCGGACATCCCGACCATAGGCGAGTTTGTCCCGGGCTACGAGGCGAGCTCAGTGTTTGGCCTCGGCGCGCCCAGGAACGCGCCCGCCGAGATCATCGACAGGCTCAACAAGGAGATCAACGCCGCACTCACCGATCCCCAGTTCAAAGCGCGGCTTGCCAAGCTCGACGGCACGGCGCTCGGCGGCTCGCCCGCCGATTTCAGCAAGCTCATCGCCGAAGAAACCGAGAAGTGGGGCAAAGTGATCAAGTTGGCGAATATTAAACTGGACTGACTGCAGCTCACGCGATGGAGTGAGTTTGGTGCGCATGTCAATCAGGATTCCGCCGTCTCACTTGTCGGCGGAATCCTTTTCAGGCGGCGGACAGATGCCAATCGTCGTACGCGCGAGCCTGGCGTCATCTTTGGACTTGTAGGGTCCGTCGCCGAAGGAATAGCCCCCGCCATTGTCATAGGCCGAGCCACCGCCGATGACCGGGTTCGACGTGACGATATCGCATTTGCCGGTGGCGCGGTTTCCGACCACCCAGTAGCGTCCGTCGGCGTAGCTGATCGAGCTCGCAAGAATCAGGGCGCCTGTCAGGATCAAGCGTTTCATCGCTGTCGCTCCTGCCGCGGATATAGGTACGGTCACTCGCGTTAGCGCCGAACGATCCGCCTCACAATGGAGCGTCTGGAGACAGGGTAAACCGCGGGGAACTAAATATCGCGGCCTTCGACCTTTTCGCTCAGCATCTTGACGAGGTCGGGCACCTTCTCGAGGTGCGGATTGATCGCGAGCGCCTGGCGGAAGGCATCGAGCGCGCGTTTGTCGTCGCCGAGATCCTGCATGATCATGCCCAGCCCCGCGAGCGCACCGAAATGCCGGGGCTCGTGGATCAAGACCTGCTGGACGTCGGCGAGCGAACGCGCATAGTCGTTCTTGAGATAGTACAGCGTCGCGCGCCTGTTCCAGGCCTCGACGTAATCCGGCCGCAGCTTGATGGTGGCATCGAGCAGCTTCAACGCCACGTCCATCTGCTGGGCGTCCATCGCGGCCTTGGCGCGCACCATCAACAGCGCGGCGGTGTCGCTCGGCGTCTGCATCCAGATCGCCCAGATGCGCGCCTCGACGTGCTTGGCGCTGGCTTCATCGGGCGCGGCTTTCAACGCGCCGAACAGGAAATCCAGTCCGCGACCCTTGTCGGCGCGCGGCAGCTTGGCAGGCGCCTCCGGCGGTTTCTTGCGGGGCGCGGCGCGCGGATTGTCCTGGGCGAATACGGGCGCGGCAAAAACAGCGGCGGCGAGGATCGCCAGTCCAAAGTGACGCACGCGCGGGAATCTCAAAGCCATCGGCGAAGTCTAGACGCAGCAAAACGCTCTTGCCAACCGGCAAGAGCGTCGAAAGTTCAAAGGCGTGTGATGCCGATGATTTGGGCGTTGGACGCGGACCGCCGCGATCCGCCCTGACCGGTCAACCTTGTCCGGTCAGCCTTGACCCATCAGCCTTGGCGCGCCTTGAAGCGGCGCTGCACCTTGTTGATCACATAAACCCGGCCCTTGCGGCGGACCAGGCGGTTGGCGCGATGTCGGCCGCGCAGCGATTTCAGCGAGTTACGGACTTTCATCTGAAGGAATCCCGAGTGTTTCGAAAGGCCGTATCAACAGGCCGAAGGTCACGCAATGATTGGATTTGCCCCGGAACCGGCCGATGCCATCAGGGACGCGGCGGTTTCTAGGCCAAGGCGGGCGCAAATGTCAATCCAAACAGGGCGTTAAATGCCGATTTCGGGCGGCTTTCACGGCAATTTCGCTGCTCTTGCGCAATTTGTTATATCCTATAATCAATTTCCCACACGAAAATCGCTCGCCCCCGTCCGGAAGCGCCGATGCCCAAGCTGAAACTGCCCGACATCGAGAAAGTCGTTGCCATCGACATCCATACCCATGCCGAGGAGCCCTGCGGCATGCATGGCGACGACGGCTATGACGACTTCCAGGCGCAGATGGCGGAGTATTTCAAGGCGCCGCACAAGCATCCGCCGACCGTGCCGGAGACCGCCGCCTACTATCGCGCGAAAAACATCGCCGCGGTGATCTTCCCGGTCGATGCCGAGCGCGAGACCGGCTTCCGCCGCTACAACAATGACGAGATGCTGGAGGCGGCTTCCGAAAATCTCGATGTGCTGATCCCCTTCGTCTCGATCGATCCGCACAAGGGCAAGCTTGGCGTCCGCGAGGCGAAGAGGCTGATCGAGGAGTACGGCGTCCGCGGCTTCAAATTCCATCCGACCATGCAGGGGTTCTACCCGAACGACCGCTTGGCCTATCCGCTCTACGAAGCCATCAACGACGGCGGCGCGATCGCCCTGTTCCACACCGGCCAGACCGGGGTCGGCTCGGGCATGCCGGGCGGCATGGGCATGCGGCTGAAATATTCCAACCCGATGTACATGGACGACGTCGCCGCCGACTTCCCGGACCTGAAGATCATCCTCGCCCACCCCTCCTTCCCCTGGCAGGAGGAGGCGCTGTCGGTCGCGACCCACAAGCCGAACGTCTATATCGACTTGTCCGGCTGGTCGCCGAAATACTTCCCGCCGATCCTGGTGCGCTACATCAATTCGATCCTTCAGGATAAGATGCTGTTCGGATCGGACTGGCCGGTGATCACTCCGGACCGGTGGCTCTCGGACTTTTCCAGGCTCGAGATCCGCGACGAGATTCGACCGAAAGTGTTGAAAGCGAACGCACGAAAACTGCTCGGCATCTAATCGCGGCGCCGCCTAGTGTCCCGGTTCTGACATTCGCACCGTGTTGCGGCGTTCTCTTTTGCGAATGTCAGAACCAAAGGGACACTAGCAAATATGGCTGCTAGTGCGGTTTTGGATTTGACATTCGCTGTGAGGATTTGCGGACATACTGAAGCGAATGTCAAATCCACCACACTAGCGCTGCGACGCGTGAGGAGTGGCCCATGTCGAAACACCGTATCGTGGCAATCCTCGCCGCGTTGCTGCTTGCAGGCGGCACCGCGGCTGCGCTCGATTCCGGTGCGACCATGGTCGAGCTGGAATCGCCGCTGGCGCATGCGCAGCCGCTGCAAGGCCTGCTGAGGCGGCCCGAGGGTGCGGGCCCCTTTCCTGCCATTGTGCTGCTGCACAGCTGCAACGGCAATTGGCGAAAACTCGACGAGCGCTGGGGCAGACAGATCGCCCCGTGGGGTTATGTCACGCTCACCGTCGACAGTTTCGGGCCACGCGGCATCGACAACACCTGTGGCAACGGCACACCCACCGACATGGCCTTCGACGCCTATCGCGCGCTCGATTTCCTGGTGCGGGACCCCTCGGTCGACTCCGGTCGCGTCGCCGTGCTCGGATTCTCGCAAGGCGGCTGGCTCGCGCTGAGCTCGGTCGAACAGGGCGTGGTCGAACATTCCTCGCCCAACAAGTTCCGCGCCGCGGCTGCATTCTATCCCAACTGCCGGACCATCAGGGGCAATCTGACCGTGCCGGCGCTGATCATGATCGGCGAGCTCGATGATTGGACGCCGGCCGACGGCTGCCGCCAGCTCGCCGAAGGCGGCGACGATTACGGCGTGTCGCGGCGGCACGAGGGCGCGCCGATCAAGCTGATCGTCTATCCCGGCGCGTACCACAGTTTCGATTCGCCGGCACTGAAGACGCCAAGGCAATTGCTCGGACATCGTCTGGAATATAATCAGACGGCCGCGGACCGTTCGGCCGCTGCGTTGCGCGAGTTTCTGGACGATGTCATCGGCACCAAGGAGTTGGGAAATTGACCATCAAAGCCGTCGTGTTCGACGCCTATGGCACGCTCTACGACGTGCAATCGGTGGCCGATGTCACCGAAGAAGCATTCCCCGGCTATGGCGAGATCATCACGCAAATCTGGCGCATCAAGCAGCTCGAATATAGCTGGCTGCGCTCGCTGATGCGGCGCTATGCGGATTTCGCCGTGGTGACGCGCGACTCGCTCGCCTACACGCTGCGCTGTCTCGGCCTGCAATATGATAACGACAGCTTTGCCGCGATCATCGACAAGTACCGGCATCTCGATCTCTATCCGGATGCGAGGGAAGCGCTCGCCGCCCTGAAAGGACGCAAGCTTGCGATCCTGTCCAACGGCAGCCCCGACATGCTGAACGCGTTGGTCAAGAACAGCGGTCTCGATGCGGTGCTGGACGCGACCCTGAGCGTCGATCCGCAAAAGGTTTTCAAGCCGAGCCCGGAGGCCTACACGCCGATCGAATCCGAACTCGGCGTCAAGCCGGCCGACGTGTTGTTCGTGTCGTCGAACCCGTGGGACGCCTGCGGCGCCAAATCCTTCGGGCTCAACGTCGCCTGGATCGAGCGGGTGAGCCCGGAGGCGATGGCGCTCGCTTGCGTCGAAAGCGATCTCGTGGCACCGCTGACCATGTTCAAGGCGATCCGGACCCAGATGGACGAGTTGGGCGTCACACCCGACCATCGCATCCGCTCGCTGTCGGAATTGCCGCAGGTTATTGCCACCTATGAGTTCTTGAATCCGTCCGCGCCTTCTTTGCCGAAAAAGCCCCCGACATATCCCTGATCGAATCGACGCAGAGCTCTGCCACGGTGCCGCTCGCGGCCGCGGCCTACGGCGTCGAGCCGGCGCGCATCGCCAAGACGCTGTGCTTGCGCGTCGGCGAGCGCGTGGTGCTGATCGTCACGTCAGGCACCTCGCGGATGGACAACAGGAAGGTGAAGGCGCTGTTCGGGGGAAAACCGAAGATGCTGGGGCTCGAGGAGGTCGCCGCGATCACCGGCCACGAGGTCGGCGGCGTCTGCCCGTTCGGGCTGAAGACGCCGCTCGCCATCTATTGCGACGTCTCGATGAAGGCGTTCGACATCGTGGTGCCGGCCGCGGGCTCGACCCACAGCGCGGTCAGGATCGCGCCGGAACGGATGGCCCAACTCGTCGGCGCGCAATGGGTCGATGTCTGCGAGGTCAGGGCTTAGGCCCCCTACGATTCTACAGTCTGGGCTGGGGCACTTTGCCCTTTCAAATCTATCGATGGTTGCGGCCGGACCAATTTGCTCTCATAGTAACACGATGCCCAAGCAGCCCAGAGCCAGGAAGATTTTTCTCAGCCACAAGCAACAGTTTGCGCGCGAGGCAGACGAGCTGCATGCTGCATTGAAGCTGGCTGTGCCTGGCGCCACCGTATTCCAGTCCGAGGATATCGAAAAAAGCGAGGACTTCAGGGCAACCGTCGATTGGCAACTAGACAGGGCGAAGTGTTTCGTCCTGCTGTACACGAGCCCCGAGAAAGATTGGTCGTGGTGCTTCTACGAAGCCGGAAGGTTCTCAAGCAAGGGGCGCAAATCCCGTCCGGTCGTCTGCCTGCGCCCGAAAGCCGTCGAATTGCCCAGTCCGCTTGCTCACCTTCAGGGGATCGTGGCGACGCGAGATGATATCCTAAAGTGGCTCGAAGGCGACTTCTTCGACGGCGTACGGTCTCGTCAGCCTGACAGGGCTAACCTGGACAAGGCAGTCGCGGCCATCGAAAACCTCGTAAACCGCATGCCCACCACGGAGAAGACCTTCAAACCCTACCTATGGATCGTGCCAAAAGCGCAGGACGATTGGAGCAAGCCAAGTGGCCGCAAGATCGACTTCTCCAATTCAAGGGTTGAAATCGATGAGATATCCGCACGAGAGCTACGCTTCGCCGCTCCACCGAACCTCGAACTGCTTCCGTTCCTGCGCCGGATCGCCTGCGATACAGTGGAGCAGCTGGGGAAGATCGAGTTCTGGATCACGAAATTTTTCGAATCGCTACAGAGCGCCGTTGAAGAAAAGACAAACTTCCAGGAGGAGGCGTATTTCCGGTACGAAAGCGGAAAGATTCTCCGTCCCGTGGTGACGAGCTACGTCAAGTGCGCCAACGGCACGGTGTGCAGCTTGCGCGTCGTCTTCGCAGAGGCCTTCGGCAGCCCGCTGACCGACTCGCCGGGATTGGTGCAGCGCCTCTCCATCGGAGCACGTCTTGCCGTTCGGACCCGGCTGGAAGTCATAGACCCATTCATTGGCCGCCTATCACAAATTCAGCAAGAAAAATCACAGAGTACGCGCGATGAAGATGAGATCGGTCGAAAGTTCGCTGTAGGCGGGCGCCTGCTGGAAGCGCTCGACACCATTTTTCGGGAGGCGGCTTCCCACGGTTTGAGGCTAGGCGAAGATCCACCACATCTATTCGATGGCGTCGACCAACAACACTACGAAAGCTTGCGAGACCGTGCAGAGCAGGTCTGGAGCAGACTTGGAGATGCGGCCAAACAAGACGACGTTACCGGCGACTATTCGGAGACGGAACGGTTGCTGGTAACGCTAAAGGAAGCGAACGAAGAATATCTCGAGCTTGTGCTGCCTCGCATCGAGCAATTGCTCGTGCCTGAGAAAAAGAGGCGCGTCCGCCAGTAGCTGGAAAACGCACCGTCAGCGCGGCGCAGCGGCGCAACTCGTCGGTGCGCAATGGGTCGATGTCTGCGAGGTCAGGCCTTGAGACGCGCGCTGCTCTATCAAAATACCCGGCAAAGCGGCTAAGCTGCCGTCTCCCGAGCTTGGGGGTTGGACATGCAACGCCGCGATTTGATCAAGCTAATAGGCGGCCTGTCGGCGCTATGGCCGCTCGCGGCACTCGCGCAGCGATCCGAGAGGCCGCGGCGCATCGGTGCGCTGCTCAATCGGGCCGCCGACGATCCGGAAGCAGCGGAAGGCGTGGGCGCCTTCGTTCAAGGGATGGGGGAATTGGGTTGGCGCATCGGCGGCAATTTGCGGATCGAATATCGCTACAGCGCAGGCAATCCCGAACTCTTTCGCAAGAACGCCTCGGAACTGGTCGCGCTCGCACCGGACGTGATCCTGGCCGCCAGCACGCTGAGCGTGACCGCGCTCCAGCAGCTTTCCCGTTCCATCCCGATCGTATTCACGTCCGTCTCCGATCCCCTAGGCGCAGGCATTGTTGACAGCCTTGCCCGGCCAGGCGGCAACGCCACCGGCTTCATGCTGGCCGAATTCAGTGTGAGCGGGAAATGGCTGGAGTTGCTCAAGCAGATTGCGCCCGAGCTGAAGCGAGTGGCGGTGCTCCGGCATTCGGGCAATCCCGCCGGGATTGCCCAGTTCGGCGCCATTCAGGCGATGGCAGCATCGCTTGGAGTGGCAGTGAGTCCGATCGATGTGCAGGACGCCGGCGAGATCGAGCGCGCCGTTGCGGCCTTCGCGCGCTCCGCCAATGGCGGGATGGTCGTGACAGGCAGCGCAACCGCCACGATTCATCGCGAATTGATCATTACGCTGGCGGCGCGGCACAAACTGCCAACCTTCTATACCGACCGCTTCGCCGTCGCGAGCGGTGGATTGTTCTCCTACGGACCCGATCTCGTCGACCAATACCGGCGCGCAGCCGGTTATGTCGACCGCATCCTGAAGGGCGAGAAGGCTGCCGACTTGCCGGTGCAGGCGCCGACCAAGTACGCATTGGTTATCAATCTCAAGACTGCCAAGGCACTCGGCCTCAGTGTTCCCCAGACATTGCTGGCCAGCGCCAACGAGGTGATCGAATGACGCGCGTTCACGCAGCCCAGGGGCAACAATGAAGCGCCGTGATTTCATGACGGGGCTGGGATTTGCGGCTGCCCTGCCCGCAATTGCGCGCGCCCAGCAGACGCCGCCTGTGATCGGATTCCTCTCGACGCGTTCGCCCGATGAAGCCGCCGCTCACACCAACGCCTTTCGCAGCGGCCTCGAAGAGATGGGCTATGTCGAAGGCCGCAGCATCAGCATCGAATATCGCTGGGCGAAAGGCGATTACAGCCAACTGCCGACGTTCGCCGCCGATCTGCGCAGCAAACCGCTTGCGCTAGTGGTTACACCCGGCGATCCCGCGGCAAAAGCGGCGAAAGCCGCAGGCTTTCAAATCCCGATCGTCTTTGTCGTCGGCGAAGATCCGGTACAATCGGGCCTGGTGGCCAGCATGAACCGGCCCGGAACGGCGACAGGCGTCAATTTCTTCACGGGCGATCTCGGCGGCAAGCGGTTAGAGCTTCTGTGCGGGATGGTGCCGTCGGCACATGTCATCGGGTTGCTGCTCAATCCGCGTTTCGGCGCCGAAGCGGCGGACCAGCACCGGAGGGCCGTCGCCGCCGCGGCTCAGACGCTAGGCCGCGAGCTGTCCGTTCAGGAAGCCGCGACCGACGCCGGGATCGAGGCGGCCTTTGCCGCGTTGGTCAAAGCCGGCGTTGCCGGACTGATCGTACAGAACGATCCGTTCTTCGACTTCCGACGGGGCCAGATCCTGGCACTTTCGGCACGTAACCGGCTTCCCGGCATTTTCCACATCCGCGAATTTCCGGCGGACGGCGGACTGATGAGCTACGGGGCAAGCCTGTCCGATACTTATCGTCAGGTCGGCGTCTATGCCGGCAAGATCTTGCGCGGCGCCAAACCGGACGACCTTCCCGTGCTGCGGCCGACGAAATTCGAGCTGGTCATCAATACCAAGACCGCAAAGACGCTCGGCCTGACGGTCCCGCAGTCCATGCAGATTGCGGCTGACGAATTGATTGAGTGACCGCAGTCCGGCCCCGGGGCAAGACGAGATCGCTACGCGCCCTCGCCGCCGGTCACTTTGGCCGCGATCGCGGCTTCCACCTCGCTCGCGAGGTTGCCGAGATGATCCGCCAGCCGCGTGAACAGCGCGCGCTTCTGCGGATCGGTCGCGAGATCGCGGATCAGCGCACATTCGGCTGCGTCGGCGCGCAGCCTCTCCAGATGCGTCTTCATGTCCTGCATCGGCTTCCCCTGACGGGTAAATCCTAGCAGGCTCGGGTCGGACCGCTCCAACAAATGTTAGGAACGCATGTTTACGCAGACCCCCATGCGCTAGTCGTCGTCATCGCTCTGCTGCGGCGGCGCGATCCGCGTCGGCGGTGGCTGCTTGCCGCGCGTGCCGGGCGCAGGCGTAACACGGCCGCGCGGCGGCACCGGCTGTTGCTGATCCATACTGTTGTTGGATTCGAACACCGCGCGGCAGCCGTCCGACAGGTTCGGCGTATTCTGACGCAGACATGCGACGATGCGGTCGACGTCGGGAATCGCCGAACCGCACAGCCGCCACACATCGGGCGTGCAGGCCATCTGCTGCTCCCAGGTTCCCTTATAGGGCTCTGCGCTCGCAGCGCCTGGCATGAGCAAGCCGCCGAACGGCAGCGCGAGGCTCAGGACAACCAGCTTTGTCCGCATGAACAAATCCTTCCGTCGGATAGGGCGCCCCATAGTCCACAGCGCGTCGAAATTCTTGAACGAATGCGGCACGGGAAGGTTTGTACTGGACAACAAAATGTGAGGCGGTTCCGGTTCCCTACTCCACCTTGCCGATCTTCTTCACCGCCGCGATCAGGCGCGCGCTGTCGTCGGCGACGAATTTGGAAAATTCCGGCGCGTCGAGATAGGCCACCGGGCTGCCGGCGGTCTCGAAGGTCTTCGTCACTTCGGGCGCCTTCACGGCCTGCGCCATCGCCTCGCGCAATCGGATCATGACCGGCGCAGGTAAGTTGCTCTGACCAAAAAGCCCGGCCCAGATGTAGAACTCGACGTCCTTGTAGCCGAGCTCCTTGAAGGTCGGCAGCTCGGGGAAGCTCGCGATCCGCTCCGCGCCCCAGTTGGCGAGCACGCGCATCTTGCCGTCCTCGACCTGCTGCTTCAGCGTGCCCGGCGCCGATGCCAGCGCCTGCACGGTCCCCGACAGCAGCGCGGTCAGCGCCGGGCCGGCGCCGCGGAACGGGATGTGCAACAGCTTGATGCCGGCGCTGGCGGCAAACATTTCCATCGCGACATGCAGCGTGCCGTAGGGACCGGACGAACCGTAGGGGATTTGCCCGGGACGCTTCTTCGCGTCGTCGACGAATTCCGCCAGGCTCTTCCATGGCGCCGAGGCCGGCACCGCCAAGAGGGTCGGGTCCGCCAGCACGCGCGCAATCGGCGCGAATTGCGAGACCTCATAGGCCACGGGGCGGTCGAACAACCGGTCTGCCTCCGGCAGCACGGCCAGCGAGGACAGCGTCATCAGCAGCGTGTAACCATCCGGCTCGGCGCGTGCCGCCTGCGCATTGCCGATCGACCCGCCGGCGCCGCCGGCCCGGTTGTCGACGATGACCGGCTTGCCGAGGATGCGCTCCAGTGCCAGCGCCACCGGCCGTGCCGCAAGATCGGCTTGGCCGCCGGCCGGAAACGGGACGATCATGGTGATGTTGCGGTTGGGATACCCGCCTTGCGCCAGCGTGCCGCGGGTCAATCCGACCTGGGCCAGCGGCAGCGCGGCGGCGGTCTTCAGAAGTTGGCGGCGATTTATCGGCGGTTTCCCCGTCAGTCTTGTTGTTTAGTGCCGTCGATCTGAAGTCCCTGACTTTTTCGCGGCAAGATCGGGTTCAGGGACTTCAGATCGAAAGCGGCACTAAATCATAGATTGCTAGAGCGTTAGCCGATCGGGTTGCAAGTACCCTGCGGCCACGAAGTAATTTGTGGATTCTGTCGGCGTGTAGGTGTCGACGATGCGGCCAACGGCATCCCAGAGACCATTGACCGTACGTTCGGCGGCCTTTCGCAAATTTGCTTTGAGCTTGGCGAAGGCATTCTCGATCGGGTTGAGGTCGGGGCTGTAGGGCGGAAGATAGAGGAGTGTTGCGCCGGCGGCTTCGATCATCTCGCGTATGCGCGGCCCTTTGTGGCTGGAGAGGTTATCCATGATGACAATCGCATCTTGTGGAAGTTCGGGGACGAGCACCTTTTCCACATAGGTCTCGAAGGCATCACGGTTAATAGGGCCATCGAGCACCCAGGGCGCGATGATGCCGCGCGTGGTTAGAGCGGCCACGCAGGTTGTTGTTTTCCAGTGGCCGTGCGGAACGGCGGCTCGCAGACGTTCGCCGCGCTGGCAGCGGCCATGTGTTCGCGCCATGTTGGTCGATGCCCAGGTCTCATCAATGAAGACGAGCCGGTCCCGATCGAGCTTGCCTTGGCTCTCACGCCAGGCTTCCCGCCGCGTCAAGACATCCGGGCGATCCTGCTCTGCGGCATGGGCGGTTTTTTTTGCGCGTGATGTTGTGGCGCTCGAAGAAGCGACGGATCGTCCCATAGCCGAAGGAAAGACCTTCTTTGCTCAGGCTGTCACGCAATTCTTCGATGGTGATGTCAGGGATTGCCTTGAGCAAGGCCAGGATCCTCGCCTGATGGGCATCGATCCGGTGGGACTTGCGATCTCCGCCCTGACCTCTCGGCTGGGCATCCCCTTGCTCTCGCTCGCGCATCCGCCACCGGCTGACGCTCGCCGCGCTTACTCCAAACCGCTCGGCAGCCTGCCGGCCGGACGCGCCGCCCGCAATGGTGGCAAGCACTCGTTCACGAAGGTCCATCGACAGCGGTTTCGCCATACCCGCCGGCCTCCTGTCCCGGCGGGTAGCTTGAATCACCAAACCGCTGATTTGTGAATCCCAACAATTCAGTCAGATGGGCTAACGCTCTAGTCTTGTCGTGTCGCTTGCGAACCTATCATCCCGATACCGCCAAGTCCGGGCGCGCGCCGATGCGCCAAAACCACACTCCCCGCGGTTATCCACAGGCTGTTGATGATTTTGTTGCGTGTGTCGTGCCCCGTCTGGATACTCGTCATTTCGGCGTTCCAGTGGGTGGGGTTGCGTCATGTCTGTTGCGATGAAGTTGATTGTTGATGCGTATGTGTCCCTGAAAAATCGTCAAGCGCTCGAGGATCTGCGCGAACATCGCCAGCGGCTCAAGCGCGACCTGCTGCTGAAGCAGACCGACGCTTTCGATTTCAGCAATTCGATCCGGGCTTTCGACGACGAGGTCGTCGTGATCGAAACCGGGTTGCAAAGGCTCGGCGGTGCGGCCGCGCACTGATCGATGATTGTCGTTCGCAGGGTGGGTTAGGCGCGAAAAGCGCCGCCTCTTCTGTTGCCGCAGAAATAGAAGAGTGGTGGGTTACGCCTCCCATCCTCGCTCGTTGAACGACCGAGATCGTGACCCGGCTAACCACCCTACAATGCTGCCCGTCGGGCAGAGCGTTGGAATTCGTCCGCCTGTTTTGCCCGACGAGTTAACATCGTCGCGCAAAAATATTCTTATTTACGTAAATCGGAAAACGTGTATGATCCTGCCATCCCGCCTCGACACGAGGGACGTGATGGCCATTCGTCACCAGACGTGAGGCGGGTTGCGATGGACGCGTGGTGTCGCAAGACGTGTGGCGCAACGCGTACGGTCAAGTCGCGTGGTCGTGGTCCCCCGACGCTGGGATCAAGTCCGTGGAGATCATCTGCGGGCGACGGAGGCTAACAAGCCCGGTACTCCGGCGAGAGCGCGAAGTAAGCCGTAAAACCATTGCGCAGGGAGTGCCGGGTGTTTCGGCCTTACCTGTCTAACTTGTGTGCACTCTACCCTTTCAGCACACAAGGCTTGCGGGTGCGGCCAGCGCCCGGCATTCCCTGCGCCCTCTTGCTTTATGAGGGACGAGAACGATGCATCACCCGGACGCGTCAGCGCCGCGGGGACGTTCGTCGCTGTCCTCCTTCGTAGGGTGGGCGAAGCGAGACCAGACCACGCTAACTCAACGAACGACGGCGGAAGCGTGCCCACCTTTCACTCTCCGAACGAGCCGGTTATTTCCTTCATGTCTCCACCCCAATCAACTTCCAGCAGCCCTCGCTCGACATAGCGGTGAAAGCTGCTGTGCGGCCAATCTGCAACCCGGGAGACATGTCCATGCTTGACGGGATTGAAGTGAACGTAGTCAACGTGTCGTTCAAGATCGGCTTCATCGCGGATCCCGTGCTCCCAATAGCGACGCTGCCAAATCCCTTTTTTCTCGCTTGACGATCTTGCTCGGAGATCGCGGCCTTGCCTCGACGCCGCGAGAGAACCCGCTCTTGATCAGAGCCCAGCGCGTGGAAAAGTCGTCATCGCCATCCGGCAGAGTCCAAATTGCATGAAGGTGGTCCGGCAGAACGCAAATCGCAACGGTCTCAAAGGGCCGACGATTTTGAACGAGTCGATACGCCGACCGCAGACGTTCGATTTCCTCAACAAGCAACGCGCTCGAACGATCGGCCAGGACAACCGTGAAGAAGAATGTATTTCCCTCGGCTCTTGCGCGTCGATAGTCGGGCATGACCGTTTATACCGTGCGTGGAAGGTGGGCATGCTTCCGCCTTTCGCTCGTTGAGCTACGGAAAACGTAGTCGCTTTGCCCACCCTACTTCTTCTTCGTTTCGTCCACCCTCACTACTTCTTCTTCCCCTTCGCAAAATGCTTCAGCAAAAACTCCGCCAGCACCTCGACGCGCGCGGGCCGCGGGCCGCCCGGCGGCGTCACCCAGTGCAACGCGCCTTCCGGCTGCTTCCAACCCTTCAGGATCACCTCGACCGCGCCGGAGGCAATGGCGTCGCCGACGATGAACTCGGGCAGGTCGGCAATGCCGAGCCCCGCGATCAGCGCCGGCATGACCGCTTCGCCATTGTTGACGCGCAGCGCACCGCCGGGCCGCACGCTCGCCTGCTCGCCGGCCGCGTTGGTGTAATGCCAGATGTTCGGCGTCGACAGATAGGCGTAACCGAAGCAGCGATGCTGTGCGAGCTGCATCGGATGCGTCGGCCGGCCGTGCGTCTTCAGGTAGGCCGGCGCGGCCACGGTGTAACGCGGCACTGCGCACAGCCGCCGCGCGATCAGGGACGAGTCCGGCAGCCGCGCGATGCGCAGGCCGGCATCGAATCCCTCGCCGATCAGGTCGACGGTGGCGTCGCTCAGATGCAGGTCGATGGTGACTTCAGGATAGGTCTCGAGAAATTCGGGCAGGATCGGCGCGACCTCCTTGACGCCAAAACTCATGGGCACCGCGAGCTTGACCAGGCCGCGCGGCACCGAGGACTGCGCCAGCGCCTCGTTCTCGGCGGCTTCGCCGTCGGCGAGCAGGCGCGCTGCGCGCTCGGCGAGCTTTTGTCCGGCATCGGTCAGCGCCAGCCGCCGCGAGGTGCGGTTGAACAGCCGGGCGCCAAGCCGCTCCTCCAGCCGCCCGACCGCCTTGGAGACGGTCGCCTTCGACAGCGCGAGCTCGGTCGCGGCCCCCGCAAACGACCGTAATTCCACGACTTTTGCGAAGATTGCGAGCGCCTCGAAGTCCGGAAGCTTGGCCATGGCGCCACCTAATAATGGAAACAATGTGTTTCGATAGTTTCTATTTCTATACCACGGCGGGAGGCATATCCAAGCGCTATCGAATTTCAAGGAATGGAGACATCTCATGATCAAGCTCAAACCATTCGACACACTGGGCGGCGCCGACCACGGCTGGCTGAAGGCCAAGCACCACTTTTCCTTCGCCGACTATCACGATCCGAAGAACGTCAACCACGGCGCGCTACGCGTCTGGAACGACGACGAGATCGCGCCGAACACCGGCTTTCCGCCGCATCCCCACGCCAACATGGAGATCATCACCTATGTCCGCGAGGGCGCGATCACCCACCAGGACTCGCTCGGAAACAAGGGCCGCACCGAGGCCGGCGACGTCCAGGTGATGAGCGCTGGCTCGGGCATCCGTCACGCCGAATACAATCTCGAGCCGACGCTGACCCGCATCTTCCAGATCTGGATCCAGCCGAAGACGCAAGGCGGCGCACCGACCTGGGGCTCGAAGCCGTTCCCCAAGGCGGACCGATCCGGCAAGCTCGTCACCATCGCCAGCGGCTTGCCCGGCGATGGCGACGCTCTGCCGATCCGCGCCGATGCGCGGGTGCTCGCCACCACGCTCAAGGCCGGCGAGAGCGCGGAATATGAGGCCGGCAAGGCGCGCAATCTCTATCTCGTGCCCGCCGCAGGCAGCGTCGAGGTCAACGGCGTGCGGGTCAATGCGCGCGACGGCGCGGCGATAACAGACGAAGCCAAACTGACCATCAAGGCGCTCGAAGATTCCGAGCTGGTGCTGGTCGATGCGGCGTAACGACAAATAGCCACCCTCGTCATGCGCGGGCTTGACCCGCGCATCCATCTTCTTCGCGAGATTCTCCCGAATTGATGGATTGCCGGGCCTACGCCGCGCCGAAGGGGCTTCGGCCCCGCAGGCAGGTCAAGCCCGGCAATGACGCCGGAATTCATTCACTCAAGACTCAACTCACGGAGACCATCATGACAAAAGTTCTCGTTCTCTACTATTCCGCCTACGGTCATATCGAAGCGATGGCGAACGCAGTTGCCGAAGGCGCGCGCGAAGCCGGCGCCAACGTCGACATCAAGCGCGTGCCGGAGCTGGTGCCGGCCGAGGTCGCCAAGGCCTCGTACTACAAGCTCGACCAGGCGGCTCCCGTCGCCAAGGTCGATGAACTCGCCAATTACGATGCTGTTATCGTCGGCACCGGCACCCGCTTCGGCCGCATGTCCTCGCAGATGGCGAATTTCCTCGACCAGGCCGGCGGCCTCTGGATGAAAGGCGCGCTGCACGGCAAGGTCGGCGGCGCCTTCACCTCGACCGCGACCCAGCACGGCGGCCAGGAGACCACGCTGTTCTCGATCATTACCAACCTCCTGCATTTCGGCATGACCATCGTTGGCCTGAATTACGGCTTCTCCGGCCAGATGGAGCTCAACGACGTCACCGGCGGCTCGCCTTACGGCGCGACCACGATCACCGGAGGCGACGGCAAACGTCAGCCCACCGCCAACGAGCTTGCGGGCGCGCGCTATCAAGGCCGCGTGATCGCCGAGACCGCGAAGAAGCTGCACGGCTAAGCGTCATTGTGCAGTGCCGCCGATCTGAAGTCCCTGACTCACTCGCGGCAGAATTGGGTTCAGGGACTTCAGATCGAAAGCGGCACTAGAATTATAAATTTGCTAGTGCCCATAACTTTCCGAAGTCCGCGAAAAGGTGTTGCGGCGATGTAGCGCGGACTTCGGAAAGTGGGCACTAGTGCATGGCAGATGCGAAAAGGGCGGCGTTCTCTTATGGGAATGCCGCCCTATCTCCTTGGCTTGGGGACGAAGGATTGGCCATGGTCGAAATTCTCTTTATGGCTCAACTGGTACGCAGTCCGCTCGAGGCCATCGCGCGGCGCTGGTACTGCAAGAGCCTCTTCCGCGCGACGCGCGGCAAGCGCCGCTGCGAGGGCTGCACGGCTTCGTGACCGTGCGTTACGGCTTTGTGATATGCAGCGAGGCATCACGAAGCCGGGAGTCTCGCCATGACCGCAAGCCAGCAAGCCTCATGGCCGGAATTGCCGACGGCCTCATGGCGTGACACTTACGCGACATTGCACCGCTGGACGCAGATCATCGGCAAGATCCGATTGACGCTGTCGCCTTGGCTCAATCATTCCTGGCACGTCACGCTTTATGTGACCGGGCGCGGACTGTCGACGTCGCCGATCCCTTACGCCGCACGCAATTTCGAAATCGAATTCGACTTCATCGATCACGTCTTGAGGATATCCGTCAGCGACGGCGCAACGCGCCAGTTCGCGCTCGCCGGACACTCGGTCGCGAGCTTCTATGCGCGCATCATGGCCGTGCTCGCCGCGCTCGGCATTCACGTCACAATCGATGAGATGCCGAACGAGATTCCGGACCCGGTCCGTTTCTCGCTGGACACGGCGCACGCGTCCTACGATGCGGAAGCAGCGCGTCGCCTCTTCGCAATCCTTGTCAACGCCGATCGCGTCTTCAAGCAATTCCGCACCGGCTTCCTCGGCAAGGCCAGTCCCGTGCATTTCTTCTGGGGCAGCTTCGATCTCGCGGTGACGCGCTTTTCCGGCCGTCGCGCGCCGCGCCATCCCGGCGGCGTTCCGTCGCTCCCCGATGCGGTCGCCTGCGAGGCCTATTCGCACGAGGTCAGCAGCGCCGGCTTCTGGCCCGGCAGCGGCGCGATCGATTATCCCGCGTTTTATTCCTATGCCTATCCGGAGCCGGACGGATTTCGGTCCGCCAAGGTCAAGCCCGCGGCCGCGTTCTTTGGCGAGGCCGTAGGCGAATTCATACTGCCCTATGATGCCGTTCGCACGTCCGATGATCCCGACGGCGCATTGCTCGCTTTTCTGCAAAGCACTTATGAAGCCGCGGCGAACGCTGCGAAATGGGACCGCGAGGCGCTGGAGTGCGAATCCGGCAAGCCCGGCGTCGTGCGGCCGGTTTAGAACTCCTCGCGCATCGAGCGCGTGCCCAGCGCGCGGCTGATGCGGGCGGCGGTCCGCGGAAAGCGGCGCAGCTCGCGCACGATGCGATCGCGCAAGGCGAGCGGCTTGCCGCGCCAGCACAATGCCCTGGTGATGTTGAGCAGCGGCAATTGCGTCACGCCGAATTTGTGCTTGTAGGCATAATTGCCGGTGCCGAAATCGAAGCTGCGCACGCCGTCAGCATGCAGAGATTCCATGGTACGTTCGATCACGAGCAGCCCGGGCGAGCAGTTCGCCCATTTCTCGCCGGCATTGCTGAAGCGCACCATCACATAGCGCGATCCGTTGCGGATGCCGAGCAGCGTCGCAACCACCTTCTCGCCGACGGTCAGCGCCGTAAGCACGGCATAGCCGTCGCGGAGATTGGTGGTGACGAGATCGCGGTAGAACGCGGCGTAGGCCTCGCCGTTCAGCGAGTAGCTCAGGCCGAGAACCTGCATCCGCGCGCCCTGCTGCGCTTCCATCGCCGCCATCACGCGCGACGCCTCTTCGGAATCGATGATGATCCTGAACTGCGCCCGCGGATCACGGGTGAACACCCGCCAGCTCTTCAAGAATCCCTTGCGGGCATTGCGCCCGAGCGAATGCCGCCAGGCGTCGAAATCCTCCCCGATCGTAACGAGATTTCCGTTCACCGCGGAGCGGCCGGTGCCCTCGAGCAACGCCAGCGGATTGGGCCGGCCATCGAGATCGCGCGGCAGCTTGCGCAGACGGATCAGATCGGCGCCGCCTTGCATGCGCTTCAGCGCGGCCAGCAGCTCCTGCCACATCGCCTGCGCGCCCGAGGCATCGCGCGGCGCGGCCGGGCCGAGCAGCGGCGCATTGTAGTCCGTCAGGTCAAGGTCGGCGAACTCGACGATGCACAGGCCGCGGAGTGCAACGCGCACCAGCGGCAGCAGCGCGGCCTGCTCCAGCGTCCGCGCATCGGTGATGACGGCGATGACGGGCTCGACCTCGGTGAACGCGCCGTACCACGCGCCAAGCCAGCGAAAATCCTGGAACGGCGTGGTCGCGCGCGCCTCGTTCCAGTACGCGGCCGCCTGCTTCCAGTCGTCAAACAATTCGACGCGGTATCGCGCGGCGCGAGCGGTCGCGTCTGCGTCCAGATGTCCCGCTGCTGCCGTCAGCACTGCCATTGCCATTTTGAACCGTCAGGCCGCACGCCGCAGCTCGGCAATCCCGCCGGGCTCGGCCGCATCCAGCCTGAACTCGGTCGAACGGCGCGCGCTGCGTTCGCGCTTGACCCAGCCGGAGTCGCGCCAGAACTTTTGCAGCACCTTCTTGGCGAGGAACGAGGGACCGGCGAGGTTGCGCGTCTTCGGCGTGTAGCCGAGGCGATGCCGCAGCAATCCGTTGGCGAGATTGACGACGTCGCGTCGGCGAATCTGGTCGGTGGTGTACGACACCGTCATCGAGACGCTGAAACTATCGAGATTTTCCACGCGATGCGGCGCGTTGAGCTCCCAACTCAGCATCTCGCCGGGTCCGATGTCGAATACCCTGGCGTGCTCGTCGAACCAGGGCTGATAGGGCAAGTCGAGTTCATAGTTGAACAGCGCGATGTCCTCGAGCTGCTCCGGCGTGATGAAGGGCGACGTGTTCGGATAGACATAGACCCGCTTGCGTCCAACCAGCTGGATCAGCGCCTGTCCCGGCAGGTCGGCATGATAGGGGACCAGTGCATCCGGCGAGGAGACGAGAAGGCTTTCCTGGTGGGTGCGCGTCTCGAAGCCGGGAACGTGAGTCCCGACTTCACGCAACATCCGCTCGACCATGGCGTAATAGGCGGCATCGATGACGCCGACGTCGCGCATCATCAGCCACAGCCCGCCGCCGGCGATCGCGCGCATCACCTGCTCGCCGTCAAAACTGCCGATCTCGCCCTCGCGCCAGACGCGCTTGCCATCCTTGGGACCGGTCTGGATCAGGCTGTAATGCTCACGCGGATAACGCTGGATCAATTCGGCGAGCGCGTCGCGCGAAAACAGCGGCGATTTGTGCAACTCGTGAGAAAGCTTGATCGGCCGATGTCCCCACAGCGCCGAATGCGTGGCATCCCAATTGGTAAACACGGTGCCGAATGTCATGTTCGCGCCCTTGCCTTCGTTGCAGTCTTCTTGGGCCGACGGTATCGCGACCTGTCCCGAAGCGCCGTCAGCCGATCGTCGGCTGTCCTCACGCGGGACGGCGGTGCGATCTCACCGCACCATCTGGCAAGACGAGTGCCGGGGAAAGTGAAAACGCGCGCTGGAACCCGGTCACCGCAGAGTAAGGCTAACGCGACAGAATTATTGTCGCTGCAAAGCTTTCGTTTCCACGAATCGTTACAATCGGCGTCAGCAAAATCCTACAATGGCTGCATGACGACACCGCCAACAACCACGCGCGCGTTGATTCTCGGCGCCGGCCCGCAGATGCAATGCGGCGTCGGGCAATTTACCATTCGTCTTGCCGAGACGCTGGAGAAGCTCGAGCCCGGCTCGACCGCGGCGTTAACCCTGTCACAAACGCAAGGTTCGCTCGCAGAGACCTGGCGCGGTGTCGGATCGGCGCGCAACATCGTCTGCAACTTTCCGATCGTGGCCTGGAAGCGCGTCCTCCTGTCGCCGCTGCTGGCTCTGTTGTTTGCGCGATTACGCGGGCGGCGCGTGATCCTCGTTCAAC
Organism: uncultured Alphaproteobacteria bacterium; assembly: GCA_963821965.1. Taxonomy (GTDB): domain Bacteria; phylum Pseudomonadota; class Alphaproteobacteria; order Rhizobiales; family Xanthobacteraceae; genus Bradyrhizobium. Next base: position 19,692 of record CAWGFY010000009.1, on the reverse strand, counting down.
ACGAATGGAGCAGCCTGCACTGGCTGCGCCGCATCACCTACCTGCCGGCGGTTCTCCTGGCGAACCGGATCGTGATGTTTTCGCCGCTGGTGCGGAACGAGCTTGCGGACGATCCGCTGGTCGGCTGGACCGCCCGGAAATGCGCCCTTGCGCCGCTGCCCCCGAACATCGCCGCACCGGCCGGGATCGCCAATTCAGAATTGCGTCAGCGGCTCGCCGAGGCGCGCGCGCAAGGCCGGCTCGTGATCGGTCATTTCGGCTCGATCTATCCCGCCAAGCAGCCGAATGCGCTGCTGGCGATCTGCGCAGCGTTGAAGGCACGCGGACTGAAGCCGCTGGTGGTCTATATCGGCTCGTTCATCCGCGCCATGGACAATGTCGAGGAAGATTTCTACGCGCGGGCGAAAGAACTAGGCGTCGCCGACGACGTCATCGTCACCGGCTATGTCGGGTCCGACCACGAGGTGTTCGGGCTGTTCAGCGAGCTCGACGTCTTCTGCTATCGGCTCGACGAGGGAATCACCGCGCGGCGCTCCAGCATTCTGGCCGGCGTGCAGTCGGGCAAGTCCTTGGTCGTCACGGGGCCGGCGGAGGCAGATGAGTTCGACCATCATCCGCGCTTCAAGGAGCTGATCGATCGGGGCGCGATCTTGCTGGTCGCCCGCAGCGCTGATGCGAACGCTTATGCCGATAGCATCGTGGCGACAGTGACGCGGCCGTCGATTCCGGTGCCGTTCGATTTCGACGGCTGGTGGCGCGATGCCGCACAAAAGATTGCGGCGGAGTTCAATCCTTGACGCGAAACCGCGCCAGGTAATGCAATCCGAACACCGCGAACAGGAACGTGAACCAGATCGGATCGGCGCGATCGAGGAAGAAGCTCTCAAGCGAGGACAGATAGATACCGAACAGCCAGATCCGCAGCAGCGCCATCGCGAGCGGCCCGCCATTGCCGCCCTCCTCGGCGCGGTGGAAGTCGCGCAGCGGCGCGATCACGAATACGGCGATCAGGAGCACCGTGCCGGGCAGGCCCATCGAGAGCGCGGTGTCGAGATAGCCGTTGTGACTGTGCGAGGCATATTCCGTCCACTCCATGCCTTGCGGCAGGTCGCGGATCGCTCCGGTGCCCCAGAACGCGGCGAAGCCGTAGCCGGTGAGCAGTTTGGCCTGCAGTGCCTGGATCGAGAACGCCCAGATGTCGGTGCGGCCGGTGAAGCTGGTGTCGAGCGGCAACAGTTTTGCGATTTCGGCAAGCTCGTCGCTCATGACCGTGCCGAGGCTGAGCAGCGTGAGGAGGACGAGTGGCGCCAGCAGTATGATCGTGCGCAGCGCGAACGAGCGAATGATCGTCGTGAGCGAGGTCAGCGCCAGCACAATGAAGATCAGGCCGGACGAAGTCTTGCCGGCACACTTCAGTAGAAAGAGCGCGGCGAGCACGATCACGGCCGCGCCCAGCAGCTTCGCGCCGACGCGCGCGACGTAGATGCCGAGGAACAGCAGCATCGCCATCACGGCGGCCGCGACGTTCTTGTGGCCGAACACACCGCGCCAGTCGCCGGCGAGATGCGGTTCCTGCGTATCGAAGGCCGTATGCATCGACAAGTCAGGCGCGAAGACGATGCCGAGATAGCAGGTTGCGAGCAGAATCAGCCCGGCAATGCCGACCCATCGCGCCAGCTCTTCTTGCGACTTCGGCAGCAGCATCAGCATCGCCGCGACCGCCGTGACGCAGGCGGTCAGGGCAAAGCGCTTCAGCGAGGTGGAGGGATCGCTCGACAGCAGCACGCCAACCGCGGCGATCCAGCCGGCAAACAGCAGATATCCTGGTGCGATCAGCGTTCGAAGCCCGTGCAGGCTGTCGCGCATGGCAATCAGGAAGGTCAGCACCGTCAGTCCGCCGAAGACGAGATAGGTCATCGTCTCGTTGCCGGTCGCGGTGGAATCCTTCAGCTCCTGCTCTCTCAAGTCGACGAAAGGCCGCAGCGAAATCCAGGCCACCAGCAGCGCGCCGATGAAGGCCGCAGCACGGACGACGTCGATTACCTGCTGCCGCCGGATTTCCCCGACCAGCGCGCGGCTTTGCGAGATGACGGCGAACTCGCTCATGGCTTGATCTTCGAGGCTTTGTACTGATGCGGCTCGACCCCGATCACGGCCAGCGCTCCGCCGATCGCGACGATGATCGGATGCAGTGCGATCAGCACCTTGTGTTCAGCCGCAGCGAGTCGCGCAGCACGAAACAACGACAGCGGCATCAAGGCCAGCACCTTGGCGAATAGTTTTGTGCGCGACCCGAGTGTCCGCGCCACCTTGCGCTGCACATGATAGTTGATGGCGCCGATGCGCAAGCCTCGCAGCGCGAGCCAGCCCGGCCCACTACGGGCTTCCGGCACGGTCTCGGTGATGACGGCTTCCGCCACCCAGTGGAACCTCATCCCGGCGCGGTGGCAGCGGCTGAAGAAATCGACGTCGCCGCCGCCGAGGAAATTGAAGCGCAGGTCGAACGCCGGCGCGCCAAGTCGCTCGAAAACAGGGCGCGTGACCAGGCAATTGCCGCAGCCATAGATCATGGGCACGGCGCCGCTCGCGTCGTAGGCCGGCTTGAATGCCGGATGACGTTCCAGCGTCTGCTTGTTCGCATCGTCGAATACCGGCCAGACCGGCCCGCCCACGACGTCGGCGCCTGTTGTCTCGGCGGCGCGGACCATCAGCGCCAGCCAATCGGGCGAGGCGATCTCATCGTCATCGATCATCAGGAAGTGCCGGGCGCTCGGGAACGTGGCGAGCGCGGTCTCGAACGCAGCGTTGATGGCGTGGCAATTGCCCTGTTGCGGCTCGACCAGGCAGAGACCTTGCAGCTCGCTTGCATCGAAAAGCTCACGCGCGACCGGGACGCTCTCGCTGGCCATCGCGTCATTGTCGACGATGACGACGGCGAACGGCCGGTCGCACCGCTGCCTCGCCAGCGACTCCAGCGTCGCGCGCAAATGCTTGGGGCGGCGGAAGGCGGGAATACAGACCACGGTCGCGACCGAACCATCAAGCGCAGCCGAAACCGCGGCGAGCGCGCGACCTGTATTTGCGAACGGCTGGGTCGGGATCTGGTTCATGCAAACTTCCGCCTGAATCCTTCGATGACGTCGAACAGCGGTTTCGGCTTGAGATCGGCATCGAGCGGCAGCGGCCGGTTCGGCAAGCCGTCGGCCCGCTTGAACCAGGTCGGCACCCATGTGTAGCGGTCGCTCAGGCCCCAGCTGAGAATGGCTTTGGGATGCACGACTTCGAAAACGGCTTCGAGATAGTCCCGCGCGATTGCGGCGACGCGCGCGTCGCGCTCGCGGATATCGGCCGGGAATTCGTAATCGATGACGTCGAGCTCGGTGATCAGCACGTCGAGCTTGAGGGCTGCGATCTCGCGCAGGAACGCCTGCAGGGCATCGCGATCGAGCGCGCGGTCGCCGAACAGATGCGACTGCAATCCGACCGCATGCAGCGGCACGTCGCGATCGCGCAACGAGCGCAGCAACTGGATCAGCGCCTTGCGGCGGGCGGCAAAGCGATCGCCCTTGTACTCGACATCGTATTCGTTCAGCACCAGCCGCGTCGCCGGATCGACCCGCGCGGTGGTCTTGAGGGCGATCGGGATGTAGTCCGGCCCGAGCTGCCTGGTCCAGATCGACGGCCGCAACGAATTGGCGTCCTGCGGCCAATCGATCAGCGGCTCGTTGACGACGTCCCAGGAAGGAATGTCGCCGCGATAGCGCGACACCACCGTCTCGATATGTCCGACCAGTTCCTCTTCCGCCTCGGCGCCGCTCGCGATCTCATTGGTCCAGTCCGGCATGCCGCCATACCAGGCGAGCGTATGGCCGCGAATCTCGATCTTGTGCTGGCGGGCAAAATCCACCAGCGCGTCGGCCTTCTCGAAATCGAACCGGTTGCGCGCGGGATGCACGTCCGGCCATTTCATCTCACCTTCAGGGACAATAATGTCGCAATTCGCGACAATGGCCTGGCGATAGGCCATGTCGGTGGCAAGCGCGCCGGCGCGCACTGCGGAACCGTACGGAATTAACCGTGCGCGCTCGCCTCCTCGCGCAACTGTCCCCGATGTCGCAAAAGCGGACATGCCGGACAGCGCGGTCGCGCCGAGCGCGGCTGCGCGTCCAAGGAATTCGCGCCTGGTATGGGCCTTAACTGTCATGTCCGCACCTGGATCGGAATTTCACGGGCCGAGTCTCTGCAAGTCGTAGTCCAACAGCATGCCGCTGAGGTGATCTTGAGACGCGATGGTTAACCGCGGCGCGAATTAACCACCGCGAAGCACTGTCATTGCGTTAACGGCCCTTCGGCACCGATCTTGCTCTTTGTTGGCAAAGGGATTCTGCCGTCAGAATTGTGAGCAATTCGGAAATGACTTCTGTTGCGTTGTTGACCCCGACCTATGCGCGCGACCTCGAGCTCTGCACGCTGCTGTGCGAGAGCGTGGACCGGCACGTCACGTCATTCGACAAGCACTATCTGCTCGTGCCCGACAGCGACTACGACCTGTTCTCCCGTTTCATCACTGACCGTCGCACCGTCATTCCCGCCTCCGCCTTTCTCCCAGCCTGGTTGCGGCCGATGCCGCGCATGTTCCACCGCAAGCGGCGCCAGTTCTGGTGGTCGATGGGCGCAAAGCCGGTGAGCGGCTGGCATGTGCAGCAATTCCTCAAGATCGCCGCGGCGATAGCGCTGCCGCATGAGCGCTACTGCATCCTCGATTCCGACATCGTGTTCTTCCGCGACTTCGATCTGGCGCGCTTCGGGGCTCCCAACACGCTGCCCTTGTTCCGCGTCACCAATGAGGTGACCGCCGATCAGGCCAGCCATTCGCGCTGGGTGGCGACCAGCCATCAACTGCTCGGGCTTCCGACGCCGCCGCTGCCCGCGCCTGATTATATCGGCCACATCATCTTCTGGGATCGCGATACGACCCGCGCGATGGTGTCGAAGATCGAGGCCGTCACCGGCCGCGGCTGGGTCGAGGCGCTGTGCCGTACCCGCGACTTCTCCGAATACATGCTTTACGGCTATTTCGCCGAAAGCGACGCCGCCTCTGCCGCGGCCCACTCGCCGGTTTCGAGCACACCCTGTGTCAGCTACTGGGAAGCGCCGCGGCTCGACAAGGCCGGGCTGAGCCGGCTGTTCTGCCGCGCCAACGGCAACGACGTCGCGTTCTCGGTCGCGTCTTTCTCGCTGACGCCGGTCGAAGTCATCCGCGCCGCCATCATGGAAAACGAGGCGACGCTGGCACCGCTTGTCGCCGCCACCGAACCTGCGGGGCTTGCGCCAGCATGCTGATCGGGCAAGCCAGCATCAACCTGACCGCCAACGTGCTCTCGGCGCTGCTGGGCCTGTTGAGCGTGTTCGTGTTCACGCGGCTGTTCTCGCCGCACGACTACGGCGTCTACCTGCTCGGCGTCGGCTTTGCCTCCGTCATCAGTGTCTTCCTGGCCGGCTGGTTCCGCAATCTGGTGATGAGCGGCCATGCCCGCAACGACGGCACCGAGGTGCGCGGCGTTGTCGCCTCTGGATTCCTCCTCGTCTGTCTCTCGACGCCGCTCGCTTTTGCCCTCGGCCGACTGATCGGGCTGGATACGACTGCAGCGTCGGCTGCCGTCGCGCTCTCGATTGCGATCGGCCTGTTCGATCTCACCCAGGACCTGATCCGGGCGCGGCTGATGGCGTTCTCCGTCATGCGCGGCACGCTGGTGCGTTCGACCAGCGTGCTCGGCCTCGGCGTAATCGCAGCACTCGTGAGCCCGACCGGACTGCAGCTCGTGCTGGCAGCGACGGCGGCTTGCATACTCGCTATCCTGATCCAGTCGCGCGCGGCCTGGCGCGGCACGAAACTCGTCTTCGATCGTACGGAACTCGTCGCACTGGCGCGGCAGGGCCTGCCGCTGACGCTGTCGCTCACGCTGCTCGCGATCTCCAGCGTCACCGACCGCTTCATGATCGCCAATTTGGTCGGCCCGGCCGATGCCGGCAAATATGTCGCCGCACTCGACCTCGTGCGCCAGACCCTGATGCTGCCGGCGATGAGCACGGCCGCGGCGTTCTTTCCGCTCGCGGTCCAGATTCAAGCGCGCCAGGGCGATGCCGCCGTTCGCGCGCATTTCGCCGAATGCGCCGAGCTGCTGTTCGGCATCACGCTGCCTGCAGCACTCGGCTTTGCCATGATCTCCTGGCACATTGCCAATGTGGTGCTCGGCGCCGATTTCCGCGAAATCGCCGCCCAGACCATGCCGATCGTCGCCGTCGCCGTGATCTTCCAGATCATGACGCAGCAATATCTTCACGCCGGCTTCCTGCTCTCGGGGCGCAACGGCTTCTACCTGATCAACACCGTTGCGATCATCGTCGCCAACGTGATCCTCTCCTGGGTGCTGGTGCAAAGCCACGGCGCCATCGGCGCGGCCTGGGCGCGGCTCGGCGCCGACGTGATCGGGTTTGTCTGCGCGCTCGCACTCACCCGCCTCGCCTTCCCGGTCCCGCTTCCGGCCGGCCGGTTGGGGCTGATCATGCTCGCGAGCCTTATCATGGCGCTCGCCGTGGCCGCGCTCGACCGGGAGCTGCACGTCTCTCATCTCGCCGCCTGCGTCATACTGGCCCTCGCCGGCGCTGGCGCTTACGCAGCGCTCGGCTGGCTGTTCGACATCTCTCATGCGCGCCGGCGCCTCAGGGGCGGCTTTGCGATGCTCCGCGCCCGCCGCGCCAACATCACCATTGGACCGAGCCAATGACCAAGTCGGCCGCCCTGGATCTCGTTCCTACCGCACCCGCAGCGCCCGATTCTGCACCGCGCTCGACGGTGTCGGCTGCGGAGCTGCAGGCGCTGCTGGATTTGCCGCCCGGCGAAGCGCTCGAAAGCCTTCTGACCGTGCATGAGATCCTCAACGTCGAGCTTCCCGAGCACCGCCTCAATGTCTACGAGGCGGGCGGCGGCTCGACCAGCTTCCTGCCGCCCGAGGTACTGCGCCGATCGCATGTCACTGTGGTCGACATCGACGAGGATCAGATCCGCAACAACACCTATGCGCAGGAAACGATCCTCGGCGACATCCAGACGTGGCGCTTCCCGCCTGACAGTTTCGACCTCATCATCTGCTATAACGTGCTCGAGCATGTGCCTTATGTCGAAGCGGCGCTCGCCGGCTTCTTCCAGTCGCTCAAGCGCGGCGGATTGATCCTGATCGGCGCGCCGAACCCGCGTTCGCTGTCGGGTGTCGTCACCAAATACACGCCGCACTGGTTTCACATCTGGTTCTACCGGCAGGTCATCGGCAAGAAGAATGCCGGGCTCCCGGGCGAGCCGCCGTTCCCGACCTATTTCCATCGGCTGGTCACGCCATCGCTGCTGGAAGCCTTCGCGCGCAAGAACGGCCTGCAGGTGATCTATCGCAAGGAATATGAGAGCCCGCGTTATCCGGAGATGCGCGAATACAAGCCGCTGTTTGCAGCCCTGATCGATACGCTCTCAGTGACCTTGAACCTGTTTCTGCCGCGCAAGACCGACGTGCGGCGCGGCGACTATCACGTCATCCTGCGGAAGCCCTGAGCCATGAGCAAACCGCACAACATCGCCGAAATGACAGCGTGTCGCGCGCGAGCCGCGATCGCTAACGCTTCGTTAATTTCCGCCGATAGCGCGAAGGCGCGCTTAAACGGTTTCTTTGCCTTTTCGGTGAATAGTCCCTCAATGAGTATGGTTAATTTTTCCTGTTGCGTTGATTCCGCGTCCCTTTCGGCGCGTCGCGTGACCCGAAGAGTAACCCCTCAGCCGATGTGTGCGGCCGTTCGAATGGAAGCTGGGGATGCTTGTTTTTGACCAGCCGATAGATCAGGGGAAGTCAGGCGCGCGGGCAACCGCGTCCGCGTCGTCCGGCTTCGACTTGCTGGCACTGTTCCGCCTGTTGTGGCGGCGCAAGACCACGATCATTGCGGCCGCGCTCGGTTGCGCGATTGCCGCCGTCGTGATCGGCAAGAGTTTTTCGCCGAAATTCACCGCCACTGCCCAGCTCTATGTCGATCCGCGCGAATTGCAGCTGGTCGATCGCGAGCTGACGCCGCGCGCGCAGGACGTCTCCGGCCTGTCGATGGTGGTGGAAAGCCAGGCCCGGCTGATCACTTCCAACAGCGTACTGTTCAAGGTGATCCAGGACGTCAATCTCGACAAGGATCCCGAGTTCGGCGGCGAGTCCAAGGGAGCTCTGACGTCACTGCTTGGCCTGTTCGGGATCGAGCTGCGCTTCATGGCGGCGCCGAAGGTCGATCACACCATCGCGCTGGATGCGCTCATTCGCCACATTACCATCCGCAAGACCGAGCGCAGCTTCGTGGTGGACGTCGAGGTCTGGTCCTACGACCCGGCCAAGGCCGCGATGCTCGCCAACACCATTGCCAACGCCTACCTCACGGAGTTCGAAGAGCTCGCAGGCGACCGCCGCGCGGCGCGCGACCACCGATCTGTCGGGCCGCCTGAAGGAACTGCAGCAGCGGCTGCGCAACGCCGAGAATGTGCTCGCGGTCTACAAGGCGCAGAACAACTTCGTCGGCACCCAGGACGCGCTGCTCAGCGACCAACAGCTCTCGGCCGCGAACCAGCGGCTCGCGGCGGCCCACGCGCTGACGCTCGATGCGCAAGCCAAGTACGACCAGATCGAAGCGAGCCGCCGCTCCGCGGCCGATCCCGGCGCGACTGCCGAGGCGCTGCAATCGCCGACCATCGCCAATCTGCGCGCGCAATATGCCGAAGCGAAAAAGAAGCACGCGGAACTCGCTGCCGAGCTCGGCCCCCTGCATCCTGCGATCAAGCAGGCCGAGAAGCAAGTCGAAGACATGCGGCGCACGATCAACGAAGAGGTCGAGCGCTTCGCCCAGTCGGCGAAGAACGACCTGACGCGCGCGCGGGACTACGAAGGCTCGCTCAACAAGGCGCTGGAGGCGCAAAAGCGCCAGAGCACCGACCTGAGTCAGGCCTCGGTGCGGTTGCGTGAGCTCGAGCGCGACGTCGAGGCCAGCCGCGACGTCTACCAGTCTTTCCTCAAGCGCTCGCGCGAAACCGAGGAGCAGGAAAGCCTCAATACCTCGGCAGCGCGCATCATCGGCGAAGCGACAGTGCCGCAGCGGCGCACCTTCCCGCCCGCGATGAGCATCCTTGCAATCCTCGGCTTCATGCTGGGCGCACTGGGCGCGGCGGGCTGGATTGTCGCGGTCGACCGGCTGCCACCCGACAACATCAAGCCTCGCTTAGCCGAACCCGAGACGAAGCCGCAGGCCGCCGCGCCCGCACCGAGATCAGCGCCAGAACGGGCTGACCCGCAGCCGGCACCGGCGGCCGTCTTCGAAAAGCCGGTCATTGCGCGGTTGCAGGACTTCGATGTGATCCGCACCCTCGGCGGCATCCTGCAAGGCGGCACGACCACGGACGTCACGCGTTTCGGCTGGCCGACGCTGCGGCCGGGCTTCCCGATGACGACCTTCCTCAATGCGCTGCGCGACATCCGCACCGCGATCGGCCGCCGCACGCCCGCCAATGGGATGCCGGTCATCGCCTTGATCGGCACCGGCACGGCCATGGATCGCAGCATTGCAACGCTGAATTTCGCGCTCGCCGCGGCGCGCGACGATGCCAAGGTGCTGATGATCGATGCCGATACCGAGGCGCACAAGCTCTCGAACAAGGTCAACCGCCTCGGCAAGAGCGAGCCGAGCCGGCTCGGCTGGCTCTCGATCGGCAGCAAGGCGTCGCGCGCGACCGTCACGACGAACGGCATCTCGATCCTGCCCGCGGTCAAGGCGAGCGAAGCCAAGGCGGCGGATGCGATCCGCAAATCCATCGCTCAGGCCAAGGCCGCCGGGGGCTACGACCTCGCCATCCTCGACGGTCCGGCGCTGCCGCTCGGCGCGGCTGACCGCAAACTCCTCGACGAAGCCGATGCGATCATTGCGGTGCTGCCGGTCAATCTCGACATCAACGACGCCCTGGAAGAGATCATCGCCGCGCTCGGCCCGGCGCAGCGCAAGCTCGCCGGCGTGATCCTGAACGAACTGAGCCCGCCTCCATCCGTGGCGCGGCAGCGAGGCAGCGCTTATGCTTGAGCGCCGCCAGAACCCGCTCGGCCGCGCCGCGACCGCTGCCATACCCCGCATCACGCTGGGCGGATTGCGCCTCGCCGTGCTCGATCTCGAGCAAACCGCGAACTTCATGATCGAGATGGCCTTTCCGCATCGCCGGGTCGGCCGTCCGCTTTATCTCACCTCCGCCAATGGCGAAGTGCTGGCGCGCTGCTCGACCGAGCCGATGACCGAGCGGCTGTTCCGCGCCGCCGACCTGATCAATGCCGACGGCCAGCCACTGGTCACGGTGTCGCGTTTCAAATCCAAGACTCCCTTGCCGGAGCGGGTGGCGACCACAGACCTGTTCCATGTGGTGGCGCACAAGGCCGCGGCTGCGGATTTGACCTTCTACATGTTCGGCGCCGATGAGGCGGAAAACGCCGCGGCGGTCGCCAATGTGCGGAAGCTGCACCCGACGCTTCGCATCGTCGGCAACAGCCACGGCTATCTGCGCGGCGATGCGCTGCGCGCCAAGGTCGACGAGATCAACGCCTTGGCCCCGGACTATCTCTGGATCGCGCTCGGCGTGCCCTACGAGCAGGCCTTTGTCGAGGAATTCACGCCGCGCCTGACCAATGTCGGCGTCATCAAGACCTCGGGCGGCCTGTTCAACTTCCTGTCGGGAAGACGCGCCCGCGCGCCGCAATGGATGCAGCACATCGGTCTCGAATGGGCCTGGCGCATCTGGCTCGAGCCGCGCCGGCTGTTCTGGCGCTATCTCACCACCAATCCGCGCGCGCTCTATCTCCTGTTCAACCGCAGCCGCCCGTCCGACACCAGCCGGACGCGCAAGCGATGACCGACGGGCCGGCGATCCTGGTCACCGGAGGCGCCGGCTATATCGGCGCGCATGCCTGTCGTGCGCTCGAGGCAGCCGGCTATCAGCCTGTCGTCTATGACAATCTCTCGACCGGCCATCGCAGCTTCGTGCGCGGTCCACTCGTAATCGGCAACCTCATCGACAAGGCAAAGCTCGCGCGCGTATTCGCGCAGCACGAGATCGTCGCCGTGATGCATTTCGCCGCCGCCAGCCTCGTCGGCGAGTCCATGAGCGATCCGCAGAAATACTACATCAACAATGTCGGCGGCACGCTGTCGCTGCTGGAAGCCATGCACGGCGCCGGTTGCCGCCGCATCGTGTTTTCCTCGACCGGCGCGGTCTATGGCAATGCCGACAGCAAAGCGCTGCCTGAGGATTACCCTTGCGCGCCGATCAACACCTATGGGGCGACGAAGTGGATGATCGAGCGCATGCTCGCCGATTATCGCAACGCCTATGGCTTCGGCGCCTTCTGCCTGCGCTATTTCAACGCCAGCGGCGCCGATGCGTCAGGCGGCATCGGCGAATTGCGCGACAATGAGACCCATCTGATCCCGCGCGCCATGATGGCGCTGCAGGGCCATCTCGCCGACTTCGCGGTGTTCGGCGACGACTACGATACGCCCGACGGCACCGCGATCCGCGACTACATCCACGTCACCGATCTCGCTGCGGCGCATGTCGCCGCGTTGAAACTTCTGTTGCAGGGCCATGCCGGCGGCGCCTTCAATCTCGGCACCGGCACGGGCTATTCGGTTCGTGAAATCCTCGACGCGATCGCCGATGAGACCGGCCACACTGTGCCGCATGTGATCAAACCGCGCCGGCCGGGCGATCCAGCCTATCTGGTCGCGGACGTCAGCGCGGCACGCACGGTGCTGGATTTCGCACCCGCGCATTCCGATCTTGCGACCATCATCCGCACCGCCTGGGCCTGGCACCAGCAGGCTCATCCGCGCAAGGCGGCGTGAGCCTGCCGTAGCAATTGCCGCAAATCAGAGCGGCTTGATCTGCACCTTGCGGAACTTCACCACGCCCGAGCCGTATTGCAGCGCGAACGGTCCGGCATTGACGTGCTTGGAGTCGTCGACGTCAGCGGTCTTCTGCCCGTTCAGCACGATGGTGAGATGCGGCCCCTTCGCCGTGATCTCGTAGACGTTCCACTTGCCGGCCGCCTTCGGCATCGGGTCGACCTTGGCGACACCGACGATCGCGCCGGTGCCGTAGCTCGGATCGGGGCGCTTGTCGAAGATGTTGACCTCGTAGCAGACCTTGGAGTTGATCTTGTCGCGCTGCTCGCAGCGGATGAAGATGCCGCTATTGGCTTCCTCGTCGACCCAGAATTTCAGCGCGGATCTGGAAGTCCTGGTAGGCGTTCTTGGTGACGAGAAAGGACGGGTCCTTGCTGTCGCGCTTGTCGGCGGAGTACGCGCCATCCTTCATCGCCCAATTGGCCTTGCCGACTTCGGTCCACTCGCCCTGGTTGCTGGCATCGAGCAGCGTCACCCAACCGTCTTCGGCGGAAACAGCATTCGCGTAAGATACGGCTGCGCCGATCACGAGTCCGGCCGCAATCGTCCTCAATCCTGTTCGCATCAATTCCTCCCTTACTTTTGTTCTTGGTGGCGGCACGATAGCAAAGCGCGGCACGAAGCCAACGCGCCTTTCATGCTGCAACTGCGTCCTCCGTCTGGCGGCCACACGTTGTCGTCGCTAGTGGAGCGGATTTGACGTTCGCTACCCCGTTGGCCAAAAGCACACAAAGCGAACGTCAAATCCAAAGCTCCACTAGAATCAGTATTTTGCTAGTGGTCCTCAGATTCCAACATTCGCAAAAGTGCCCGCCGCAATGGGACGCGAATGTTGGAATCGGACCACTAGCTTGCGCCACGACAACGTGACCGGATAGCATAACACTAGTGGAGCGGATTTGACGTTCGCGCCCTTGCTAACCACGCGCTGGAAAGCGAGCGTCAAATCCAAAGCTCCACTAGAATCAATAAGTTTCTAGTGGTCCTTTGATCCTGACATTCGTAAACCCACCCGCTGCAAACCGTGTGCGAATGTCAGGATGGGACCACTAGCAAGCAGGCGTATTCCAGCGCCGCGTCTCGGAAGGACACCATGACATCGGCCAATCGCTTCTGGCGCTATCTTGCCTTGCCCGCAGTCTTTGCCGGCCTGTTGAGCATCAGCTCAGCGGCCGAGCTCAATCCCGCCGCACTGGTCTACAAGCTCCCCGATCAAATTCCGTGGGGCCCGGTCAACGCGGCCGGCGCGCAGCAGGCGGTGGTGGTCGGCGATCCCTCCAAGCCGGGCTTCTATATGGTCTACAACAAGTGGACCAAGGGCAATCATTTCAGCCATCCGCACTTCCATCCGAACGACCGTTACATCGTGGTGCTGCAAGGGACATGGTGGGTTGGCACGGGTCCGAAATTTGATCCCGAGCACGGTACGGTTCCGATGCCCTCAGGCAGTTTCGTCACCCATTATGGCAAGCAGGTGCATTGGGATGGCGCCAAGGACGAGGACGCCGTGCTGCTGATCATGGGCGAGGGTCCGGCGACTTCGACACCGGCGGCGGAAGAAAAGTAGCGGCTTGCAATCCCGCTTGTGGACATCGGCCATGCGTAACCGGCACGGCGGCCGTCGCTGTTTAGCCGGTTTGCGGACTTGCTCTGACGCCACCCGTTTGAGACGATAAGGGACGACAGCAAGCAAGACCCGTGTTCCGCGGGCAGCGTCGAGAGGAAACCCATGCCGATCGTTCAGGCCGAGCGTCTCACCCGCATCGGCACCGCGCTATTGAAGGCGGCCGGCGCGTCGGATGAAGAAGCCAGCGCGGTCGCGATCGGCTGCGTCAACGCCAACCTCGCCGGCCATGATTCCCACGGCATTATCGCGATCCCGACCTATATCGACCGCATCACGGCCGGCCATATCGTGCCGGGCGCGCCGTGGTCCATCGTCCAGGAATCGCTGACCACGACCGTGATCGACGGCCATTGGGGGTTTGGTTTCCACGTCAATGCCAAGGCGATGGCGCTGACCATCGAGAAGGCGAAGAAGGCCAATGTCGCCGCCTGCACCGTGTTCCGGCAGAGCCATGTCGGGCGGCTCGCAGCCTATCCGATGATGGCGATGCGCGAGGGCATGATCGGACTTGCCACCGCCGATTCCGGCCGCTCGCCGAAACTCGTCGCGCCGTTCGGCGGCCGCGAGGCGCGGCTCGGCACCAATCCGATCTCGATCGCGGTGCCGAGCGATCTCGACGCACCGTTCTATCTGGACATGGCGACCTCGGCGGTGGCGGCCGGCAAGATCATGCTGTCGGTTGCCCGCAAGGAGGAAATCCCGAATGGATGGATCATCGACGCCGAGGGCCGCCACACCACGGATCCCACGCAATACCGCAAGGGCGGCGCGCTGCTGCCGCTCGGCGGCACCGAAGGATATAAAGGCAGCGGACTCGCCGCGATGGTCGAGGTGCTGTGCGGCTTGCTGACGGGCCTCGGTTTCGGCGTCGAGCCCACCGGCCGGCATAATGACGGCTGCTTCATGGCGGTGTTCAATGTCGCCGCCTTCCGGCCGCTGGAGCAGTTCAAGAAGGAAGTCGGCGAGTTCGCGCGCTATTTGAAATCGACGCCGCCGTCGGAAGGCTCGCCCGGCGTGTTCTATCCCGGCGAGGTCGAATACATCCGCGAGCAGCAGCGGCGCAAGGACGGCATCGAGATCGAGGACGCGACGTGGGACAAGCTCCGTGCGCTCGCAGGCAAGTACAAACTCGCATCCGAACTCGATCTGGCGTGACAGGGAGGACGGCATGACACGGCAAATGGCGATGGTCGGCTTCCTGCAGGCGCAGAACTGCACGAATTTGCCGAGCTCATGGCGGCATCCGGAATTCGCGCGACGATTCGATGTCGTCGGATTACTATCAGGAGATCGCGCGCGTCCTCGAGGCCGGCAAATTCCACATGGCCTTCTTCGACGATCGCCTCGCAATGCCCGACCGCTACGGCAGCGATCACGCCCACACCGTCGAATACGGCATCCGTTGCGTGAAGATGGACCCGCTGATCGTGCTGACGACCATGGGCATGGCGACGACCAGGCTCGGACTGGGTTCGACGGCCTCGACCACCTATTTCGAGCCGTTCGACGTGGCGCGGCGCTTCGCAACGCTCGACCTGATGTCGGGCGGGCGGGCGGGCTGGAACGTCGTCACCTCACTCAACGACGGCGAAGCCCAGAACATGGGCAAGGATGCGCATCTCGAACATGATCATCGCTACGATCGCGCCGATGAGTTCATGGAAATCGTGCTCGGCCATTGGGACACCTGGGAAGAGGGCTCCCTGATCATGGACAAGAAAACCGGTCGCTTCGCCGATCCAAGCAAGGTGAAGCGGCTCGACCACAGAGGCGAGTACTACAAGTCGCGCGGACCATTCACGGTGCCGCGGTCGCAACAAGGACACCCCGTCATCATCCAGGCCGGCGCCTCCGGCCGCGGCCAGCGCTTTGCCGGGCGCTGGGGCGAGGTGATCTTCACGGCCTCGCGCAATCTCGCGAACGCCAAGGAAGGTTATGCCACGATCCGCAACGAGGCCGCGAAAGGCGGCCGCGATCCCGATCAGATGCGGCTCTGCAATCTCACCACGCCGGTTTGCGGTGCGACCAAGGCGGAAGCCGAAGACAAGATGGCGCTGATCCAGAAGCTGCCGCTGCAGATCGATGCGCTGTCGCTGCTCGCGGAGGCGCTGAATTTCGACTTCGCCGCCAAGCCGCTCGACGAGCCGCTGACCACCGAAGAGCTCAAGGGCATGCAGGGCATCCTCGGCATCCGCGACGGCGTGTTGAAGACCTCGGGCAAGACCAACCCGAGTGCGCTGGATTTCGTGCACTACTCAGGCCGCGGCCAGGTGCAGGACGCCATCGTCGGCGGGCCGAAGGAGATCGCGGACAGGCTGGAAGAGATGTTCGTCGAGCGCGGCTGCGACGGTTTTGTCATCGCTGCCACCATCGTGCCCGGCTCCTACGCCGATTTCGTCAAGCACATCGTGCCGGAATTGCAGCGCCGCGGCCTCTATCACAAGGACTACGCCGGCAAGACCTTGCGAGAAAATCTCGGCCTCAAGCGGCCGGTGGCCGGCGCCTGGAAAACTCAGCCGCGCGCCGCGGCAGAATAAGGAACCAAACTATGCGTTGGCTGAAATTCACCGCAGGCGGCAATACCTCCTGGGGCATCGTAGAAGGCGACAAGGTCACCGCCGTCAGCGGCGATCCCTTTGGCGAGCACAAGCGTATGTCGCAGACTTATGCGCTGAAGGACGTCAAGATCGAGCTGCCGGTGATGCCGCGCACTTTCTATTGCGTCGGGCTGAACTACTTCAAGCATCTGAAGGAAGCCGCCGACAAGGCCGGCACCGTCCCGAACGTGCCCGACCGGCCCGAAATCGGTTATCGCGCGCAGAATGCGCTGATCGCGCATGACGAGGACGTCGTGATCCCGGCGACTGCGACCGAGAAGATTTATTACGAGGGCGAGCTCGTCGTCATCATCGGCAAGAAGGCCAGGCATCTCACCGAAACGGACGCGATGTCTTGCGTGCTCGGCTACACCATCGGCAACGACGTCTCCGAGCGCACCTGGCAGAAGGCCGACCGCGGGCTGTGGCGCGCCAAGAATGCCGACACCTTCAAGCCGATGGGACCGTGGATCGAGACATCAGTCGATCTCGACAAGATGGAGACCATCATCAAGGTCAACGGCAAACAAACCGGGCGTTTCCACACCAACGAGATGATCTTCGGCATCGCGCCGTTCATCGTCGAGTTGACCAAATATTTCACGCTGTGGCCGGGCGACGTGATCTGGATGGGGACCGACGGCGCCTCGCCCGACATCAAGGCCGGCGATGTGGTCGAGATCGAGATCACCGGCATCGGCACGCTTCGCAATAAATTCGTCGCCGAGAAGCGTTAGTGGCCCGCTATTCCGCCGCGCATTACTTCCTCGAAGGCCTGGTCGATCTCGGCGTCGACTACATCTTCGCCAATCTCGGCACCGACCACGTCTCGATCATCGAGGAGCTGGCGCGCTGGGACAAGGAAGGCCGCAAGCACCCCGAAATGATCCTGTGTCCCCATGAGGTAGTGGCGGTCCACATGGCGGGCGGCTATGCGCTCGCGACGGGCAAAAGCCAGGCCGTGCTGGTGCATGTCGATGCCGGCACCGCGAATGCCTGCATGGCGATCCAGAACCTGTTCCGTTACCGCCTGCCGGTGATGATGTTCGCAGGCCGCGCGCCCCACACCTTGCATGGCGAGCTCACAGGCTCGCGCGACACCTATGTCCACTTCGTGCAGGACCCCTTTGATATTGCCAGCATCGTGCGGCCCTATGTGAAATGGGAATATTCGCTGCCCTCCGGCGTCGTGGTGAAGGAGGCGCTGGCCCGCGCCAGCGCCTTTGCGCACAGCGATCCGCCGGGTCCGGTCTACATGATGCTGCCGCGCGAGACACTGGCCGAAGAATGGGACGAGGCCGCAATGCCGTCCTATCCGCCGGCGCGTTACGGTCACATCCGCGCAGGCGGCATCGAGCCGGCGCGCGCGGAGGCGATCGCCGCGCAACTGATGGCCGCGGAAAATCCGGTGGCGTTCGCCGCCTATCTCGGCCGCAGGCCGGGTGCGGTCGCCGCGCTCGACCGGCTGGCGCGAACCTGCGGCATCCGCGTCGCCGAGCTCAACGCCATCGACCTCAACATTCCGCAGGACTCGCCCTGCCATGCCGGTGGCGATCCCCTGCCCTTGCTGGAGAATGCCGATCTCGGCCTGCTCCTCGACACCGACGTGCCGTTTGTGCCGCAGTCGAAACGCGCCCGTGAGATGAAATGGATCCAGATCGACGTCGATCCGCTCAAGAGCGATTTCCCGATGTGGGGCTTTGCCACGGACATGCGCATCCAGGGCGACAGCGCCGTCATCCTGCAGCAGGTGCTGGACGCGGTCGAAGCCCGCGCCGATGACGCATACCGCGAGCGCGTCGCTGCGCGGATCGAGAGCTGGAACCCCGCGCGCGAAGCCTCAGCCGAGCGGCGCGCAACAGCAAGCAGCAACAAGGGCGTGTCCGGCGCGCTCAATCCGGCCTTCGTCGCTGCGACCTTGAGTAACAAGCTGTCGCAAGATGACGTCGTGCTCAACGAAGCGATCCGCAACGGGCCGATCCTGCAGGAGCATTTGAAGCGTACCAAACCGCAGAGTTATGTCGGCCTCGCCGGCGGCGGCCTCGGCTTTTCCGGCGGCATGGCGCTGGGGTTGAAGCTGGCACAGCCGAAACGCCGCGTCGTGCAGGTGATCGGCGACGGCGGTTTCCACTTCTCCTCGCCCGACAGCGTCTATGCGGTCGCGCAGCAATACCAGATCCCGATTTTCACCGTCGTGCTCGACAATGGCGGCTGGCAGGCGGTGAAGTCGGCCACGCAACGCGTCTATCCCAAGGGCGTCGCCGCCGAGACCGATCAGTTCCAGTCGCGGCTGATGTCGGGCCGGCAGGGCGAGCGGCGGGATTTTTCGGAGGTCGCCAAAGCCTTCGGCGCTTACGGCGAATGCGTCCGCGAGCCGGACGAACTGTCCGATGCGATCGACCGCTGCCTTGCGGCGCTCGACGACGGCAAGGCCGCGGTGCTGCATGTTCATGTCACGAGGCTTTAGGAGATGGTGATGTCTTTCCGCTTTGGCTTGATTGGTGCTCTGCTGCTCGCGCTCAGCGCAGGCACCGCAGCGGCGCAAAACGACCCTTCGAAATATCCGACGCGGGCGATCCACATCGTCGTCGGCTTCGCCGCCGGTGGCGGCAACGACGTCATCGCGCGCATCTATGCGCAGAAGCTGTCGGAGGATCTCGGCCAGCCCGTGATCGTCGAGAACAAGCCGGGCGCCGGCGCGATCGTCGCGACCGAGTATGTGTCGAAAGCGGCCCCCGACGGCTACACCCTGCTGGTGGGCGCCAGCGGCATGGCCATCAACCAGTCGCTTTATACCAAGCTGCCTTACGATTCCGTTCGCGATTTCGTCGCGATTTCCGAACTGGCGTCGTTCCCGCTGCTTCTGGTGGTCAACGCCTCCTCCTCGATCAAGTCGGTCGCCGAGTTCGTGGCCTATGCGAAGGCCAATGCCGACAAGATGAACTATGCGACCTCATCCGCCACCTTTCAGCTCGTCACCGAGTTGTTTAAGCAGAAGACCGGCGCACCGATGCAGGCAATCCCCTACAAGAGCGCCAACGAGATGGTGCTGGCCGTGGTCTCGGGCCAGGTGGCCGCGACGATCGCCGATGCCGGCCCGGTGTCGCCGCAAGTGAAGGCCGGCACGGTGCGTGCGCTGGCGGTCACCTCAAAGAGCCGGCTGTCCGATTTCCCCGACGTGCCGACCATGAAGGAATCCGGCGCCGACGTCGACGCCATCATCTGGACGGGAATCTTCGCGCCAAAGGCGACGCCACCAGAAATCGTCAAGAAGCTCGAGGGCGAGTTCATGAAGATCGCGAAGCTGCCCGACGTGGCCTCCCGGCTGAAGGCGATCGGCGTCGACGCTGTGGGCACCTCGACCGAGGAGTTCACGAATATCCTGACATCCGACATCGCCCGTTGGGGCGACGTGGTGAAGTCGTCCAATATCAAGATCGAGCAGTAGCGCGC
>CAWGFY010000008.1:0-132549 GCA_963821965.1 uncultured Alphaproteobacteria bacterium | reverse complement strand
AGCTGCACCGTCGTGCTCCGGATGCTGCGCAGCACGTCGCCACTTTGCGGCGTGATGCGCTGCTGATCCGGGGCCCAAACCCGATCCTGGCTGTCATGTGGGTCCCGGCTCTGCGGCGCAGCGCTGCACGCCGGGACACGATAGCGTCGCAACCGCGTCCCTTTTCAAATATCAAACAGCCGTTCGCATTCCCGCGGCGCGATTTGCGTCCGGGTGATGCGTCAGTCGGTGGCCCTCGAAAGATAGAGGGCGCAGGGAATGCCGGGCGCTGGCCGCACCCGCAGCCTTGTGTGCTGAAAGGTAGAAGCGCACACAAGATAGACAGGTAAAGCCGAAACGATCCGGCACTCCCTGCGCAATGGTTTACGGCTTACTTCGCGCTCTCGCCGGAGTACCGGGCTTGTTAGCCTCCGTCGCCCGTGATGTCTGCGTTTCGGCCGTGAGGCCGAAATCGCATGTCCACGGACTTGATCCCAGCGTCGGGGGACCACGACCACGCAACTTGACCGTACGCATCGGACACGCATCGTCTGCGTATCTTTGCGTCCATCGCATCCCGCCCCACGTGTCGTGACGATTGGCCGAACGTCCCTCATGTTGGGGCGAGGTGGGCGCATTGAACCACGGTTTCCGGTTTTCGGAAAGATAAATATTTTTGCGGCGAGGGCTTGACATGCCTTTCTGGAAATCCGCAAGTGTTTTGCCCGTCGTGTCGCAGCGGCAACAGTCGGGCGTTTGAGTCATCAGCCGGAAGTCGTTCATTCGATCAACTGATCGGCGCGGATGACCGACATACATGGCTGCGCAAACGGTTCCCATTCCGCAGCTTGAGACGCGGCGCCAGCGCGGCCCGTGGTCGCGGCAATGTCAGCTTTGCGCTCAGGATCAGACATCGGCGGCACGGCTGGTAATGTCTGCTAAGTGCCAACAACGGACGTGTTGGAGCCACGTTATCCGAAGAATTCGGCGAGCGAGGGAGGCAGCCGTCCAAGGGGCCTCGCAAATTTCGTTCGCCCTCGTTACTCTGGCCATTCGAAATATACGATCCGCCTTTCATGGGAGAATAACTTGGTGCGTCTCCTTGCCATCGCCCTTACGGGCTATTGCTTCCTTCAACCTCGATTGGCTCTCGCAGAGGATGCAGCGAGGCAACTGGCGGGTAGTTGGAAGCTAACCTCGTGGACCATTCAGGTTATCGATGGAGAAACCACACAACCATTCGGTCCCAATCCCAAAGGTAGGGCTGTCTTCACACAGGACGGGTTCTCGGCGTTCATGATCGCCAGGCCGGATCGCAAGCCGGCAACGAACGATGCGGACTCGGCCGCGCTCCTCAAATCGCTGATGGTCTACACCGGCAAATTTACGATCGACGGAGATAAGCTTACGACCAATGTCGATCTATCGTGGAACGAGATTTTGACCGGCACGACCCAGGTCCGGTTCTTCAAGCTGGAGGGAGACATGCTCTCCATTCGAACCGCCGAACAGGCCAGCGCAGTCTACCCCGGTAAGAAGGTGGTAGGAACCCTCGCTTGGGAGCGCGAGCGCTAAGGGCGTTATGCGGATATTCTGCGGGCCGACGTCTGCTTCGGGTCGCTACCAAAATCGACCATTCGGGTCACTTCCGGTTCTCCCTCAACACCGGAAGTACTGAGGACATCGCCGTTGGTCCGGTTCGTGCCACAGGCGGCCTTGACCGGGCCTCCGTTCGTGTCCTGCTATTTTGTGACGACGTTCACGCCCTTGAGGTTCTTCGCGTCGATGGCTTGCTGCACTACGCCGGTCTGTTTTGCTTCGTCGACGAGTGTCGCGAGGAGAGCCTGCGCAGCGGGAGAGCGGCCTTTCGGCAGCGCAGCGGCCACGAGAACCGTCCCAAAGGCGCCCGGCACGATCTTGGCACCGGTCAGCGCCTCGGCGGCAGGATACCCGACGCCGGAGTCCGCGCCAAAGACGTTCGCTTTACCGGAGCGCAGAAGGTCGGCTGCGTCGGCCGCAATGGTCGGACTCAGAGGGATCCGGACGATCTCGGCGGCCTTGATCTCCCGCGTCAGCACACGGTCGGAGGGAGCACCGCGGATGGTGCCAATCTTCACACCTGCCTTGTCCACGGAGGCGATGTCGGGAAATTCTGTTCCCGGCGCGGTGACGTAGACGAGATTTATGGCCCAAAGGTTCGCCGTTGAATCCGCCTTGTCGGCCGGGGCAAGGACGCGTGGTCCGATGGCGATGTCCCATTCACCCTTGCCGAAGCTTTGTAGATAGGATTCCGGGTTCGGGTACATCACCGGTTCAACGGTCGCACCCAGCTTCTGTCCGACGAATCTCGCGACGGGTTCAGCCACGCCTCCCAGCACCGTAATGGCAATCATGCCAACCCGCAGCTTTCCGCCCGGCGCGACCTCGGTGGAGGTCTGCCCGAATGCTGCGTCGGACAACCCCACTAACAACGCAGCGATCGATAGAAGAAGCCGTGCCATGTGCGTCTCTCTCGAAAGAAACAAGGAGCGCAACTCTACCAGCCAATTAGTTAGGATTGCATAGGTGCTGATGTCCGAGTTGAGTCAAAAAGGCGACATCGGTGGTCCATCAGAGGAGGCCCGCTGTACTCGCGTCAACGGACAAGCAGCGACTCCGCAACCCTGCTGACTCCCGGCGGAGCCCGCCGACGCATCCGGTGCCTCCCGCATGACCTCGCCGCGTTCAATGTACGGTGCCCTGCCGCGGCCTTGGCGCTGCCATCGGGATCGAGCGAGCGAAGACGACGGGTCGTCCGGAAATTCGTATTGATACGCGACGGCCTCGGCCTGCCGGGACAGCTTGCGAGATGCCAAAGATCGTCAAACGCGCGTTAGCGCAACTGCGGGTCCGGCACAGTCCTGAGGCACCTACCGAGAGAAAAATGGTGCCAGAAAAACGAGAAAAAATATATGCGCCGATGAGGAACAGGCGGGACAAATAGAAGCGAGGCCGCCGTCACCAGGTCGAGGTCGCCCGGCCGGCCCCTTTGTGACATCGTCGAGACCGATCCGGAGTGTACGCGGTCCAGAGGAAGTCAATATGAGCCAGGATCGGCACCGGCCTCTGCCACAATCGCAGCCATCAGCAGCTTGGTCCCGACGATGTTCCTCCCTCTGGGGCGTCCAGGACCTGCATGAACCAATCGGAAGCTCTATCGCAGTCTCGGACCAGTGCTGATGCCCAACCCCGCCCCCGGGCCTGATCCGGGCATACATTCGGGCCTGGAGGCGAGCTTGATACCACGGCAATCACAGTAAGCCTCAACCATGAACCCCGCGAGAGTGATGCGTGTTTACCAACGGTTCTGGAGCCGCAGGCTCTCGGCGAGGTCGCCGCGGAAATTGTGCTGGCCAAGATGCATCAGCTTGCATTGCAGGTCGACCCAGATCTTGCCGCCGATGTCCCGCCAGCGCCGGCAGAACGCGTAATCCTCCGACAAATAACGGCCGGAATCGGGATCGACCATACAGTCGAAGAACAGCCAGTGCAGATGCGCCTGCGGGTTCGGCGGGCCATCCGGCACGTAATTCAGCTCAGGGTATTTCTCCATCATCTGCCTGAACACATCGCGCTTGATGCACATGAAGCCGGTTGGTGCCTCCGCCACTTCGACGAAGCCGTCGGCGTCGGCATAGGTGCTGACCCGCTCGGTGCCATGGCCGATCGGGTTGAACGGATATTGGGTGTAGCGATCCTCGAATTGCTGCTTGGTGGTGCCCGCCGGCAGGCCCTCGGCGGGCCAGTTGAAGTCCTTCATCGGATAGACCCCGGCGGTGACGTCGCGGTCGATCAAGAGCAGGCGGCAGACCGACTGCGGCGTGAAGGTGATGTCGGAATCGATCCAGAACAGATGGGTCAGCGCTTCGTCGGACAGGAACTTGAGCAACATCTTGTTGCGCGAGCGGGTGATCAGGCTTTCCGAATGCATATGCAGGATACATTGCAGTCCGAACTGGTTGCAATGATGGGTGAGCTCGAAGATGCTGGTGACGTAGTGCATGCTGACCGCCGAGATGTAGCACGGCGTCGCGAACATCACTTTCATCGATTTCAAGGCGTCGTCGGGTAGCATTCTCAATCGCTCGTTGGCTCGCGGGTCGGTTTATTTGGGCTGCTGGTTGTTCTCCGGCGGTGCGAGTTTGAGCGCGGGCGCGGACTTTGCAGCCGGCTTGGCAGCATTTTGCCTGGCGCCATCCGCAGGCGGGTGCTTTTGCGCAACGGGCGGCTCGGGCGGCGTCGGCGCGGCCGGCCCGCTCTGCCCGATCGAGACCGAGATCCCAAACAGTCGCCACTGCCCGTTCACCGGGGCAAACGCCAGATCGAAATTGACCTGGGTCGGCACCGAGGGAAAGAAACCGGCCATATGCATCAGGCCGTTGGCTTCGATCTGCGGCAGCAGGCTGAGCTGCGGATCGATCACGGCTACCCCGGACAGATCGAGGTTGTCAGCTCTGAGCTTGGCAAAGATCTCGGCGAGCCGCGCCGCCGAGTTGGACTGGAAGCCGGGCGCGCCGAGGTCGCGCAGCACGGTATAATTGCCGGTCTTGTTGGCATGGTCGAGCGCCAGCAGCGACGAGCGGATCAGGATCAGCACGCCGTTGCGATCGATCTGCGCAGGTTTTGGCGTTTGCGCTTGTGTCTGCGCATGGCTTGCGGACGCGATTGCGGCCATCACAACCGCAAGCATCAGAACCCGCCAGCCGCGCCGCGTTTCAGTCACCACCCGGCCGTCACCACGCGACGGTCAGTCCAGCGCGTCCGCCGACACCGCCTTGAGCAAAGCCGGCCGCGACGCCGCCGTTGAGGACGACATATTGGTTCAACCGCATCTGGGCTCCCAGGCTCATGGCATTTTCGCCCCGGAATGTACCCCAGTTTGTGGAAATCGCGAATTTCTTGTCGGAGGGCAAGGCACTGCCACCAAGCGCGATCGCAACGGCGGTTCCTTCGAACGCCTGCCGCACCTGAGTTTGCAGGACAGCGACGTTGCCCTGGAGCACGGCGACATTGTTCTGAAGACTGCTGATATTTTGCGGATTGAAGCTCGACGTCGCAAGATTTCCGAAAGCATCCGTGGTCACAAACGACGTCGGACCGGTCTGCGCGGCGAGACTCGCAGCCGAGGCAATCCCCGACATCTTGTAGGTGTTCGATGCCGTTCCGATAGCGATCTGGTTTGCGGCAGTTGCGGTGGCGCCGGCTCCGAAGGCGCCCGAATTGGCAAAGGTCGCCGAGGCCCCGGTGCCTACGGCCGTTGCATTGGTCCCGCTGGCCGTGCTGCCTTGGCCCATAGCTGTTGCGCCGGTGGCGCTGGCAATGCTGGCCTGGCCGATCGCGGTTGTGGCCGTGCCGGTAGCGTTGCTGCCTTGGCCAAACGCGGTCGCGGTCGCGCCGTTGGCGATGCTGCCCATGCCGCTCGCGGTGGCATTGGTGCCGTTGGCGACGCTGGTCTCGCCGGTCGCGGTGGCGTTGGCGCCGTTGGCGACGCTGCCCGCGCCGGTCGCAGTCGCTTGGGCCCCGTTGGCGTTGCTGTTGAAACCCGTCGCCGTCGCGAACAGGCCATTGGCCGTGCTGCCCAGCCCGGTGGCGGTGGCGGCGCCGCCGTTGGCGGTCGCGTTCTGGCCGGTCGCGGTCGCGAAGACGCCGTTAGCGGTGCTTTGCGCGCCGGTCGCAGTCGCGTTGAAGCCGTTCGCGGTGCTGAACGCGCCGGTCGCGGTGGCGAAATCGCCGGTTGCGTTGCTGGCCTGGCCGTACGCCGACGCATTGGCACCATTGGCGATGCTATTTTGGCCGGTCGCGGTGGCGTTGACGCCGTTGGCGGTGCTGGCCTCGCCGGTCGCGGTGGCGTTGGCGCCGTTGGCGACGCTGCCCGCGCCGGTCGCGGTCGCTTGGGCCCCGTTGGCGTTGCTGTTGAAACCCGTTGCGGTTGCGAAGATGCCGTTCGCCGTGCTGCCCAAGCCGGTTGCGGTCGCCGCGCCGCCGTTGGCGTTCGCGTTCTGGCCGGTCGCGGTCGCGAAGACGCCATTGGCGGTGCTTTGCGCGCCGGTCGCGGTGGCGTTGGTCCCGTTGGCGGTGCTGAACGCGCCGGTCGCGGTGGCGAAATCGCCATTCGCTTGCGCGTTCTGGCCGGTCGCGGTCGCCAATTGGCCGTTGGCGGTGGCGCCCACGCCGGTCGCGGTCGCCCGCGCGCCGTTGGCGAAGCTGACCGCGCCGGTCGCAGTCGCGTCGTCGCCGTTGGCGACGGCTTGGACGCCGGTCGCGGTGGCGGAGTTGCCGTTGGCGATGCTGGCCTGGCCGGTCGCGGTCGCGAAGGCGCCGTTGGCGAGACTGCCCTCGCCGGTCGTGGTGGCGTTTGCGCCATTCGCCACGCTGCCGGCGCCGGTCGCGGTCGCCTGCGCTCCGTTCGCGGTGCTGTTGAATGCCGTCGCGGTTGCGAACATGCCATTGGCCGTGCTGCCGAGACCGGTCGCGGTGGCGGCGCCGCCATTGGCGTTCGCGTTCTGGCCGGTCGCGGTCGCGAATTGGCCATTGGCAGTGCTTTGCACGCCGGTCGCGGTGGCGTCCAGGCCGTTGGCGATGCTGGCCTCGCCGGTCGCGGTGGCGTTGGAGCCGTTGGCGAAGCTCCCTCGGCCGGTCGCGGTGGCGTCGGTACCGTTAGCCGCGCTAAACTGGCCAGTCGTGGTCGCGTTGGCACCGTTGGCCAGGCTGAACCAGCCGGTCGCAGTCGCGTTGGCACCGTTGGCGAAGCTGCCGGAGCCGGTCGCGGTGGCGTCGGCGCCGTTGGCGACGCTGCCCGAGCCGGTTGCGGTCGCGCCGATACCATTAGCAGTGCTGCTGTTGCCAAAGGCTGTCGCGTCCGTGCCAGTCGCATTGGCGTTGAAGCCGATCGCGGTCGAACTGGTGCCGGTGGGCACGATGGCCTGGCACGCGATGGTGAGCAAGTTGCCGGTGGTCCCGGAAAAACATTGCGCCAACGCTGGCGACACGCCGAACGCTGTCATCATGCCTGCCGCCGCCGCCAGGCAGCGCAGCGTGCCGCCGCACAGCATGCTGCTGGCACGCAGATGCCCGCGGGGTCTGGAGGGATAAAACAAATTCGAAACGTTCGCGGCGCCTACACCGGCTGGCGCCCCCGAAATCGACCCCAACATCGGTGCGCCTCGATTTCCGTTTGAAAATAAACAAGTTCTTTCAGAATTGGACTGAGTGTGTTGCCTCAAATATGCCGGCCGACAACTAATCCTTAACGGACCTTAACCGAATCGAAGGTGCGGACAACCGCTGGATGGAATTTTGCCGTTTCTTCCGAGCGTTATCGTGTGGATGTTGTCATACGGCAACAATGACGCGAAGCCGAGCGAACTTGGTGCGGCGACTTTGAAGTTCCGATCAATTGCTCCGCACACTCGCCATCGGAACTTCAAAGTCAAAGCCGCACTAGAATCACAGATTGCTAGTGCTCCTTGATTCCGAAGTTCGCAAACGGGGGCGCCGCGCTTCCGGACGGACATCACCCAGACGGGTCGACACGTTCGCTTCGCAAGCCCGCTGAAATTGATGGGATCGCTTCAAAATCTCAAACGGGCGCGTTATGAGACTGCGTGGCCCGTTCCGCCCTCAAATCGGTTTCCAGCTCGACGACGATGCTGCGAAGCAGGCACTCCGCAAGTGGATCGGTTACTTCCCGCGCCAGCAGACGATAGCGCGCGATCCGGACTTCGAGCTCTCTGAATTGGCGTTCGGTCATGTCCTGCCCTCCCTCCCTCCTATCGACTCGAAGAGAGGCAGGTTGTTTCGCTAAAACTTTGAGATCATTTTCGATGGTTTCTCTTCGGTAAAGACGTGAGCGTATCGATTTCCGGGCGCGCGAGCACTTGAGGACCGGGGCCAGCCGAAAATCAGCTTGCGGCCTTTGATCCGACAAATTCCAACGCTGTAACCTCTCAATCATGATCGTGATGTAGGCGGACACCGCTCAATTCAATGATCAGTTTGTCGGGAGGGATTTTTGGAAAACGCTCAGCGATGCCGCGCAATGGCACTTCTTTGTCGCCAGCAAGCCGTCTTGCATCCCGAACAAAGATGGACGTGGCTCGGACAGGCAGAGCGTTGGGAGCACTTGGCCGAGGCACCTCACATCTGCAAAGCCGATCGGCCGGCTACGCGTAGCGCAGCTGCCTGATCGTACGCACAAGGAGAGCGAAGGCTCGCGCCGAGCGGCTACGAGGCCCGAAGCGGCCTTGTCATTCGTCCCTTGCCGCCGCACTTCCTGCAGGGAGCGGGATAGATTTTGCGGCCCGGCTGGACTGGCTGCATCACCGCGGGGAAGCCCGTGCCACCGCACGCGTCGCACCTCAACTCCGCTTCTTCCGAGCTGTCTCTGAGTTCCTTGAAGCTGGCTTTCATTCGATGACTCCTTGCCGGATGGCCGCCGCGCCATCCCCCCAACAGCTAATCGATGCCGTGCCCGGCTTTGTATTTCCGGGTGCCGCGTCCACCCACAGATTGAGCAGGGCGATAAACAGTCCGACTGGTTGAAAGCCTAACGCATCCGCTTCCGCGCCAGTTCAACGAAAACGAACAAGTAACGCAGCTGCAGCAAAGCAGCGCCGCGGCGGCGTAAAGCGGACATTCCCGGGATACCTTCGGCTCGACCGTTTCCAGGCTCACCGCCGTATCCAAAGGCAAGACCGAGTTTGTGAGTTCAGAAACGAGTCCAAAGCGACTGTTTACCCTGACCAACCTCGAACATTGGCCAATCTTCAACTAGACTGCGGCGGCACGACATTTCGGAGTCCGCGCCCGAGCGCGAGAAACCGGGGGCTCACATGGATCGGCGGAGCGTCCTCGTCCTTCCAGCGATCAGTCTTTTGGGATTTACTCTGATATCGAGCAAGGCTGCGGCTCAATCGTCATCGCCCAAAACCGCCAATGCAGGCGAACTTCGTTTGGCCAGTGCACCTGTGGCCGTTCGAGCGCGGGACGTCGAATACCTTCAGGTCGATGGGAAGATGTTTCGGGCCACCGTCTACCAGCCGGAGGGATCAGGTCCGTTTCCTGTCATTCTGGACGTTCATGGCGGAGCCTGGGTGCGCGAGGACGTCAGTCGAGATGAGCACTCGATCCTGGACAGAGCTCTCGCCGCGATGGGGCTGGTGGTCGTCGCAATCGACTACCGCCAGAGCGCAAATTACCACTACCCCGACTTCGTTGCAGATGTGAATTATGCGCTGCGCTGGCTACGAGCAAATGCCGCCAGCTTCAACGGCTCATCACAGATCCTCGGCGTGTTCGGCTCTTCGAGCGGCGGGCATCTTGTCTTGCTCAATGGCTTGCGGCCATCCGACTCCAGATATGCGGCGTTACCATTGGCCGGGCCCGCAGCGGCAAGCGCCAATCCCGATTACATGATTCTCGTTTACCCTATCTCGGATCCGCTTGCCCGGAGGTCCTATGCCGCGGAGCTCGGCAACAACGCGCCGGTGAAATCCACTGACATCTATTTTTCGGCTGTCGGGAGCATCGAGGAGGGCAACCCCCAGCTCATTCTGGATCGACATGAGCCGGTCAAGCTGCCGCCGGTGCTCTTGATCCAGGGCAGTGCGGACGCAAATGGAGCGGTAAAGGACACGAACGTATCGCCGGAGATTCAGAGGCGGTTCGCAGCTTCGTATGGTGCTGCGGGCGGCAATTTGCAGCTGGAGCTGTTGCCCGGTGCTCCCCACAACTTCGTCAACGCGGATGGCCCATACCTGGATCGTGCGCTTGGCTTTGTGAGGACATTTGTCGAGCGGCAATTGGCTGGCCGATAATGCCTGGTTGCCTGCCTAAGTCCGCTTCGCTCGTGGAATGGACATCCTGCATTTATGAGAACACGCCCTGATCAAGTCCGGGATCAGCACCTCCGAAGAGGGTGAAGCAAGCCCTAGATCCCCGCGACCGAGGTCCAGAGTTCGCCGAGCTTGCGCTTGAAGGTCGCGATCCGCGTCGGCGGCGGCGCGTCGTCCTCGTCCTCGGGCAGCCGCAGGCCGACGACATTGACCCGGCCGCCGGAGATCGAGCGCGCGACCAACGTGATGGCATCGAGCGGTAGCGTCGCGCCCTCCTTCGGCGCATGGTCGAGATGGATGTCGAAATAGTCCGACAGCGTCAGCCGCTCCTCGCCGGCCTGAACCTTGACACCGTAGATCTCGGCAAGCTCGAACAGCGTGTGCTCGCCGGAGACCACGAAATCGCCGAGCAGGTGCGGGTCGGGCGCGGAGCCCGGCTGCATGTCGACAAAGAAGCGGTCGAGCGCCTCGGCGCGCTCCAGCGGCGCCAGCAGGTAGATGTAGTCGCCGGGCGCGATCGGATCGGCTTCCGAGGGCGTCAGGATGTGCTGGTTGCGGATCACCAGGGTCGGCTTCGACCAGGACGGGATCAGCCCGCGCCGGAAGTACAGGCTTTTCGGCCGTACGGGATAGCCGACCAGTTCCTGCTCGAGCTGGCCGGGCAGATCGAGCTCGACGCGGCGCGGGCCGCGCTCGGCGCGCGGCAGCGCGACATGCAGCTTCCGCGCGGCGACGCCCAGCGTCCAGCCCTGGAACAAGAGCGAGATGATGACGACGACGAAGGCGACGTCGAAATAAAGGTGGGCTTTCGACAAGCCGACAAGCATCGGGATCGAGGCGAGGAAGATCGCGACCGCGCCGCGCAAGCCGGTCCAGGCGATGAAGATTTTCTCCCGCCAGTTGAAGCGGAACGGCGCAAGGCAGACGAACACCGCTACGGGGCGGGCCACCAGCATCAGCGCGATCGCGATCACCACGGCCGGACCGATGCTGGAGCCGAGCCGATGCGGCGACACCAGCAGACCCAGCAGCACGAACATCACGATCTGCGCCAGCCAGGTCGCGGCATCCAGAAAGGTCACCACCGAATTATGCGCGCGGGTCGGCCGGTTGCCGACGACGATGCCGGCAAGATAGACCGCGAGGAAGCCGGAGGCGTGTACCATCTGCGCGGCGGCGAAGATCACCAGCGCCGTGGTGGTGACGAACGGCGCATGCAGGCCCTGCGGCAGCGCGACGCGGTTGAGCGCGATCACCATCGCGCGGCCGCCGACGACCCCGATGATCCCCCCGAGCACGGCTTCCTGCAGCAGCTCCCTCAACACATGTCCGGGCGTGCTGTGGCCGACCGAGATGAACTCGACCAGCATCAGGGTCAGGAACACCGCAAACGGATCGTTGCTGCCGGATTCGGCTTCCAGTGTCGCGCCAACTCGCGGGCGCAAGCGCAGGCCCTGCGTGTGCACCAGCAGGAACACCGCGGCCGCGTCGGTCGAGGCCACGACGGCGCCGACCAAAAGCGATTCGGTCCAGTTGAGGTCGAGCGCATAGCGCGCGACAGGCGCAGTGATGACAGCGGTCAGCAGCACGCCGATCGTGGCGAGCACCATCGAGGGCGCAAGCACGGTGCGGATGTGCTGGAAGCGCGTGCGCAGGCCGCCGTCGAACAGGATCAGCGCCAATGCGACCGAGCCGACGAGATAGGTGCTGCGCACGTCGTCGAACTGCAGCCGGCCGGGTCCGGAATCGCCCGCCAGCATGCCGATGACGAGGAACACCAGCAGCAAGGGGGCGCCGAAGCGCAGCGCGAGCAGGCTCGAGAGGATGCCCGCCATGACGAGCACGGCACCCAGCAGGATCGCGATACTGACCTGGTCGAGCGAAGCCACGCGAAAATCACCGAGAAAACACTGCCGTTTCATCCTTATCGTCGCTATCATTGAACGCCAACCCATTTCCGCTCATCGCGGCGAAATGCCCGGTTTCCGGGGCTTTTCGTCACCTCGCGGCATGGCATCGCCGCGTCCGATGTGGAATCTTTCAAGCGAACGAATTGCACCTTCCCGATAAGGCCCTTGCCATGGACATGGACACCAAGGACGTCCTCGAATACCTGCAGATAGCGCTGCGTTCGATCGGCGCCGAGGTCACCTCGCCCTGGTTCTATTTCCAGGTCGGCGTGGTGCTGACGGGCGCGGGTATCGCCTTCGCCTCGGGTGCCGCGATCCGCGCGCGCGTCGACATCAACAAGCTCGGCACCAGCTGGCCGGCGCCGTTCCGCATGATCGTGCGCGTGCTGGTGCTGCACTCCTCGACCGCGGTGTTCGCCGTGCTGATGCGCGTGGCGCGCATCGTCATGAAGGCCTCGACCTGGCCGAGCCGCAGCTATCTGCTGTCGGTGTTCGCCAAGCTGGCGCTGGCCTGGCTCGCCATCCGCCTGCTGACGTCGGTGATCCGCAATCCCTTCGTGCTGAGGGTGGTGTCGATCTCGGCCTGGCTGGTCGCGGCGCTCAGCATCATCGGGCAGCTCGACCCGGCCATCAACGCGCTCGACTCCGTGTCGATCACCTTCGGGGGCTTAAGGCTGACGCCGCTGCTCTTGATCCAGCTCGCGGTGATGCTGGCGGTGGCGCTGTGGCTCTCCAGTGTCGCCAGCAACTTCGCCGAGAGCCAGATCGCGCGCTCGGGCGACCTGACGCCGTCGGTGCAGGTGCTGCTGGTCAAGGTGATCCGTATCGGCCTGATGGTGTTCGCGATCGCCATCGCGCTCAGCGCAGTCGGCATCAATCTTGCGGCGCTCACCGTGTTCTCGGGCGCGGCCGGCGTCGGCATCGGCTTCGGCCTGCAGAAGATCGTCGCCAACTTCATCAGCGGCATCATCCTCCTGGTCGACAAGTCGGTGAAGCCCGGCGATCTCGTCACCATCGGCGACAATTCGGGGCGCATCAGCGCGATGAAGACGCGCTACATCTCGGTCGCCGCCGGCGACGGCCGCGAATTCCTGATTCCCAACGAGGACCTGGTGACGCAGAAGGTCACCAACTGGACCTACACCGACAAAAACACCTTGGTAAAAGTGCTCTTCGGCACCAATTACGACGCCGATCCGAAAATCGTCTGCAAGCTCGCGATCGAGATCGCGACCGCGCATGCGCGCGCGCTCAAGAACAAGCCGCCGAACTGCCTGCTCACCGATTTTACAGATGCCGGCATGAAGTTCGCCCTCACCTTCTGGCTCGCCGACCCCGACGGCATGGACAGCGTCAAGAGCGACGTCATGCTGGCGCTGTGGGAGGCCTTCAAGCGCGAGAACATCCGCGTGCCCTACCCGGTGCGCGAACTGCGGGTGCGCGGCGGCGCGCTGCCGGTCGAGACCGTGGTGGAGGTTTCAAGCTGAACCCCTGCAGCTCTACCGTGCAAACCCCGGCTTGCGCGGATCGCGCCGATCATTAAATTAGGCTCCAAATCAGGCTTGCAAATCACCCGCGGAACTTTCCCCTGCCATGAGCTACATCGAAGCCACCGACACCTCGCTGCGCAAGACCGGGCAGATCAAGCTGCATGGCGCCAGCGGATTCGCCGGCATGCGCAAGGCGGGCGCGCTGGTGGCAAAATGCCTCGACGAGCTCACCGATATCGTGAAGGCGGGCGTGCCGACATCCGTCATCGACGATTTCGTCCGCGAGTTCGCCTTCAGCCATAACGCCTATCCGGCGACGCTGATGTATCGCGGCTATCGCTATTCGACCTGCACCTCGATCAATCACGTGGTCTGCCACGGCATGCCCGGCGACCGCGCGCTGAAGGAAGGCGACATCGTCAATATCGACGTCACCTTCATTCTCGACGGCTGGTATGGCGATTCCAGCCGGATGTACGCAATTCAACCGGTCGCACGTAAAGCCGAGCGGCTGATCGAGGTGACCTATGAGGCGATGATGCGCGGTATTGCCGCGGTCAAGCCCGGCGCCACCACCGGCGACATCGGTCACGCCATCCAGAGCCTGGTCGAGCCGCAGGGCATGAGTGTGGTGCGTGATTTCTGCGGCCATGGGCTCGGCCGGCTGTTCCACGACGAGCCCAACATCATCCATATCGGCCGCCCCGGCGAAGGCGTGCCGCTGAAGCCCGGCATGTTCTTCACCATCGAGCCGATGATCAATCTCGGTAAGCCGCATGTGAAGATCCTGTCCGACGGCTGGACCGCGGTGACGCGCGATCGCTCGCTGTCGGCGCAGTTCGAGCATTCGGTGGGCGTCACCGCAACCGGCTTCGAGATATTCACGCTGTCGGAGCGCCATGGCGAGAAGCCGCCGGTGTCGTAGATAGCTTGGCGGCGGGCACGCCTCTTCGGGGACTTTCAATGACCGGCGATGTTGCGCGTCCTGCGACCCAAAGAGCAGGCATTTTCGTCTATGATGAATTCGAGCCGATCGACGTGTTCGGCTTCGTCGAAGCTTTCTCGATCGCGCGTTACCTTGATCAAGGCTATTCAGACCCGCCGCCTTATCCGTTCGAGACGTTCCTGATCGGGAGGACCATGGCCAATGTCAAAAGCATCAACGGCCCTTCGGTCGCGCCGGACTGGGATTTTGCGCGCGCCCTGCAGGAGCCGCTTGACCTGCTGATGGTGCCGGGCGGCGGCGGCACGTGGCCGCTGCTCGACAGCGAAGCGGATCCGGACGGCGTCGCAGAGCTGCTCAAATGGATGCGCCTCATGGACGGCAAGGTGAGGATCATGTCGTCGGTCTGCACGGGTGCGGCGGTGCTGGCGACGTGCGGCTTTCTCGACGGTCTCCCTGCCGCCACCAACCATAACGCATTCGGCTGGGTCGCAAGCCATGGACCGCGCGTGCACTGGGATCGCGTGTCGCGATGGGTCGATGCGGGCAAATACGTCACTTCCGCCGGCGTCTCGGCGGGCACGGACATGGGCTTCTATCTGGTCTCGCGGCTCGCAAGCCGCGAAGTGGCCGAGATCGCGGTTCGGTCCGCCGAATATGACTGGCACCGCGACCCCAAGGTGCCGATCAATTACCCGCCGCCGTGACGGCGGACCTGCCTCCACACTTGCAAAACCCGCGCGCCACGGCATGGTTGCAAGCATGCCCGCGAAAACCAGACCGCCGCAGGATAAGTCCGCCGAGACGCCGCATTATCACGGGCATCGCGAACGGCTGCGCGAGCGGTTCTACAACGCCGGACCCGACGCGCTGAGCGACTATGAATTGCTGGAGCTGGCGTTGTTCTCGTCGCTGCCGCGGCGCGACACCAAGCCGCTTGCCAAGGAACTCCTGAAAAAGTTTGGCTCCTTCGTCGAGGTCATCAATGCGCCGGTGGCGCGCCTACGGGAAGTAAAGGGCATTGGCGATGCGTCGATCAACCAGCTCAAACTGCTGGCGGCGGCCACAGGCCGCGCGGCCAAAGGCGAGATCAAACGCAACGTCGCGCTGTCCTCGTGGAACGAGGTGATCGACTACTGCCGCTCGAGCATGGCGTTCGCCGACAAGGAGCAATTCCGCCTGCTGTTCCTCGACAAGCGCAACCAGCTGATTGCCGACGAGGTGCAGCAGATCGGCACCATCGATCACACCCCGGTCTACCCGCGCGAGGTCATCAAGCGCGCGCTGGAGTTGTCGGCCACCGCGCTGATCCTGGTGCACAACCACCCCTCGGGCGATCCGACGCCGTCGCAGGCCGACATCCAGATGACGAAAGCGATCGTCGATATCGCGGCCCCGCTCGGCATTGCCGTGCACGACCACATCATCGTCGGCAAGAACGGGCATGCGAGCCTGAAGGGGATGCGGCTGATCTAGGCCTGTCACGTTGAAAACGTTCTATCACCGAGCTATTCTCGTTGACGATGTCCAGTCCTCAGATTGTGACGACGGATGTCCACGAAAGCGCCGATGATGCCGACTGGTCCCAGCGCCGTCCTCTCCTTCGATGAGATCAATGCGCTCGTGTGTGCCGTCATTTCAGAAGGGCAGGCAGGGCGGAAGCAGATTGCGTTGGAAATGGTACAGCCGCTGCGGAACGCCCAGCCCTGGCAGCCGGAAGCCGCGATGGCGTTGCTATGGATCGTTGACCAGCGAAGCCTTGAGCGCCAGGCGGCGGTAGAGGTTCTCTTGGAGATAGAACGGCGTCACGATGAGGATGTCGAAATCCTGTCGGCGCTTGGCGGGTGCCTCGAGCACGCCCGCGACGTTGATGATCTCAATGCGCCGCCGCCGGGCGATTCAGTTTTCCGCAAGGTCGTCGAAAGACTGGACGCCCTTGCCAAGACCCACGAGGGGCGGCCAGAGCAGGAGACGATCCTCCGCGGGCTCGCCACATCGGCACGCATGTTCGCGCGTCAGCACGATGCGATCGCCGAGAGCAGCCACCGGAAACTGACCGAGATCAACCCTCGAAAGAGTGCGTACCACTATAATCTCGGTCTTTTCTACAAAACGCGGGGCAGGTTCGAAGAGGGCGTGACGGCGAACCAGACTGCCGCAAGTTTGGCGGACGAGATTAACGAGGGTTGCGAGTGGAACCTCGGCATCTGCGCCACAGGAGCGAGGAACGCCGCGGTTGCCCTGGACGTCTGGAAACGCATGGGACACAAAATAGAGATTGGACGCTTCGGCTTGCCGGAAGGTTTATATCCTCCCTGCAAGGTCAGGCTTGCCCAGCGGCCGTTGGCAGAGCGTACCGCCGACCTCGACGATCCGGGCGAAGAGGAAACGGTATGGATCGAGCGCCTGAAGTCCTTGCCACGGGATCATCCGCAGCGTGCTCTACGGGGATCTGGGGATCGACTATGGCGACGTCATCCTCATGGATGGCGCGCCGATCACGCATCATACTTACGGTGAGCAGCGAGTAGCGGTCTTTCCCCACCTGGCAACGTTGCTCCGGCGGAGCTATCAGTTTTTCGACTTCGCAGGCACGCAAGACAAAGCGGGGCAATTGGCGGCGCTAAGCGAAGAGCTGGCGGGAGACGCCGTCGTCTATTCGCATTCCGAGAATGTCAAAACGCTGTGCGCGAATTGCTGGCGTGACCCCGACATCGATCACTCCAATCATGAGAGGATGGAAAGGCATGTCGTCACCGGCCGCATCGCTGCACCGCCCGACATCGCACCTGCGCGACTTCTCGATCTGATCGACAAGGGCATTGAGAAGCGAGGACAATGCCAGCTCTATGCGCCCGACCTTTGCGCGGCAGCCGGGCTGGTGCCGCGTGAGCGGATCGACAGACGGCGGTTTGCTCTGTTGACGGGCAACTAGCACACACCTGCGACCCAACGCAAAAAGACGTTCGCCTGCGGCTTCAGGCGCGCGCTGGAATTGTCGGCGAACTCTGAGCCGTCTACGCCATCTCTTCCAGTTCGAGCCCGCGGGTTTCCCTGATCGTCGCCAGTACGAATACGAAAGACAGCACCGCCATCAGCGTGTAGATGCCGTAAGCAAGGCCTAGGCTGATGCCCGCCAGCGCCGGGAAAGTTTGCGAGACGATGTAGTTGGCGATCCATTGCGCCGCCGCGGCAACCGCGAGGGCATAGGCGCGGATACGATTGTTGAACATTTCACCCAGCAACACCCAGGTCACCGGGCCCCAGCTCACGCCGAAGAATACGACATAGAGATTGGCGGCGACGACCGCGATCACGCCGGCAGCGGAGCCAAGCTGGGGTTGGGCGCTGCCTGCAACCGTCACGGTCGGCGCCGTGCCGAAAACCCAGGTCATGACGCCCAGGGTCAACGCCATGCCAAGCGAGCCGATGATCAGAAGCGGCTTGCGGCCGAGTCGGTCGACCAGCGCAATCGCCACGAGGGTGACGATGATATTGGTGACCGAGGTGATGACGGTGATCGCAAGCGCATCGTCGTGGGTGAAGCCGACCGCATGCCAGAGCGTGGCGGAATAGTAGAAGATGACGTTGATGCCGACGAACTGCTGGAACACCGACAACAGGATGCCGGTCCAGACGACGGGAAGCAGGCCGAAGGCGGGGCCGGCCAGATCGCGGAGGCTGCGTGAGCGTTGATCGCCAATGCTCTTCTCGATCTCGATGATTTTTGCCTCGATCGCCGGCCGGTTGCCGCCGAACTGGCCGAGCACTTCGGCCGCTTCGCCGATGCGCCTCCTGATGACGAGATAACGCGGCGATTCCGGGATCACGCTGGCGAGACAGGCATAGATGGCGGAGGGAATGGCGGCGGCGATGAACATCCAGCGCCAGGCCTGCAGTCCGAACCAAAGTGCTTTTTCGGCTCCGCCTGCCGCCGCGGCCAACGCATAATCGCCGAGCAGCGCGGCGAAGATGCCCGTCACGATGGCGAGTTGCTGAAGGGAACCGAGGCGCCCCCGATACGAGGCAGGCGACACCTCGGCGATATAGGCCGGCGCGATGACGCTGGCGGCGCCGATTGCAGTGCCGCCGAGGAAGCGGAAAGCGCTCAACGTCACGATATCCCAGGCGAGACCCGTCCCGATCGAGCTTACGAAGAAAATCGCGGCCGCGATCTTCATGACGACGATGCGCCCGTGGCGATCGGCGAGCGGGCCAGCGAACCAGGCGCCGATTGCGGAGCCCAGAAGCGCGCCGGCCACGGCGAAGCCGAGCAGCCAGGAGGCGGCACCGGACCAGGCCTTGATCGCATCGACCGCGCCATTGATGACGGCGGTGTCGAACCCGAACAGGAAACCTCCCATCGCGGCCGATGCGGCGACCAGCGCGACCTTGCGGACGGCAGTGCCGTCCGGCGACGATCGGCGCGCTGCGGGGCTGTTATCGATGATCGACATCATGTTCGATCCTAGTCGAAAAAATGCAAGTCGGCATCCAGATGACCTGCGGCTGGTCTGCCTTCAAAAACAAAAGAGGCGCCGCGAGGCGCCTCTTCGACTGCAGTCAGTTGACCTCAGTAACAATAGCGCGGATCGACCGGCACGTAGCTGCCGTCCGGCTGCGGCCAGTAGCAGCGGTCGCGGTAATAGTAATAGCCGCCCCTGCGACGCTCGCCTTCGGAGGCGATGGCGGCTCCGGTGCCGGCGCCAATCACGGCGCCGATCGCGGCACCCCGGCGGCCGCCGATCGCGCCACCGACGATAGCTCCGCCGACGCCGCCCACGATCGCGCCGCCAAGCGTGTTCTGCGCCACCGCCGGATGCGATGGCGTCGCCAACACCGACGCAACCAAAGCCGCAATTGCCAAATTCCGAATCATTCGCCGATTCTCCCTGTTGCGATCACGCCCCCGTGTATGCATCCCGCTTGCGGCAGGTCAATGGCCAAACGCGCCGATATCGTCCCGGGCGGACCTCCCATCCCCGGGACCCCCTGCGCGCTAAGCCTTAACCCAGCGCTGCACCGCCTCCGCGGTGTCGGCGGGCGTGGTGTTGAAGCAGATGCTGGCTTTCGGCGCGAGGCGGTGGACCAGATTGATGATCTTTTCGAACAACAGCAGCCGCTCGCCCGGCTGCCGCAATCCGGCGCCGATCAGCACGCAGTCGAAATCCCGCGCCTTGAGCGCCTCGGCGGTCACGGCTTCCGCGGTGTCGCCGAGATCGATCAGGCAGCTCGTGACGTCGTAACCAAGCCCGCGCACCCGCTCGAGCTGGGCATCGATATAGCTGCGAAACATCTGCGGCGTGAATTGCGGAAGAGCGGTGTAGTCGACAAAGACGGGATCGATGCCGATCGCGAGCACGGTTTTGTTCGCCATGGTCTGGCTCCAGTTCTCGTAAGCGGTTGCGCGGCAAACGCGTCGCACCGCGATGTGTTCCACAAATCCTCTTGATCAGGGCTTCCCCGCGGCGAACGACCGACTAACTCAAGGCTGCAGGAGGGTCCGCATCATGCCACTCGTTCGCATCGATCTCATCGAAGGCAAATCCGCCGAATTCCGCAAAACGCTGAGCGAAATCGTCTATCGCGCGATGCGCGAGACCATCAACGTCCCCGAGAACGACAAATTCCAGGTCATCACGGAGCATCCGGCGCATGGGCTGAACATCGCAGACAACTATCTCGGCAACATCTACAGCAAGGAGATCGTGATCATTCAGATCACGATGAACGCCGGCCGCACCGTCGAGATGAAGAAGGCCTTCTTCAAGCGCATCGCCGACGACATCCACACCCAGCTGAAGCTGCGGCGCGACGACGTCGTCATCAACCTCGTCGAATGCGTCAAGGAGAACTGGTCGTTCGGCGGCGGGATCGCGCAATACGCGGAATAGCCGAGGCGAGTTCTTGAATCGATCCGCCACTCATAAATTCGATCAAACCCAAACATACCGTCCGCTCTTCCCTCAGGAGCGGACGTGGTCAGTTCGCCTCAGCATGTCCGAGAAGTGCCAACTCCGAACTCGTGCATTACAGCGAATTCCGTCCTTATTCGATCACCTCGTCGGCGACAGCCAGCAGAGAAGCCGGGAATTCAAGGCCCAGCGATTTCGCCGTTTTTTGATTGAGCATCAGCTCGAATTTGGTTTGTTGCTGAAATGGGATTTCGCCGGGTTTTGTGCCCCTCAACACTTCGGCTGTCATATCGGCGAGGCGATGCATCATGTCCGCAGTGTCGATGCCATAGGACATCAGGCCCCCGACCTCGACGAACTCGCGAAATGGGTAGATGGCAGGCAGATGGTGTTTGGCAGCAAGTCCAACGATCAGCTGACGATGCGTCAGATGCTCGGGGGAATCGCTCACGATAAGACCGTCAACTCGGTCCTTTTCCATCGCGTCGAACATCCGTTCAAATGCTTCTCGGTCGACTTTCTCGTCGAGCGCTGCAAGGGCGATAGTGAGGGTGGTCGGCCGTGCGGCTTCTTGCACGACCGCAAGAGTCTCTTCCGATACTTGTCGGGCTGTAGCCGTCGTTAGGAAACGCACATTCTTCAGGTTTCGCGCGGCCTCTTCAAGGAATTGTAGCCGCTTGGCGTTCACCTCCAGTCCAGCATCAGCACTCACCCCTGTGACGTTTCCGTCCGGCTTGGCCAAATTCGTCACGAGTCCGCCGGCTATCGGATCAGCGCTCGTCGCCAGGATTGGAATTGTCGTAGTCATGGGCTTAACCCGGCGTGCCAAGAAACCGCTCACGCATACGATGACATCGGGGCGGCTTGCGACGATTTCGTGGGCCAGACCCTCGAAGCGCTCGGGGTGACCGAGAAGCGAATATCGCTCCACAACCAGATTTTGCCCTTCAATGTAGCCGAGCCTGCTCAGTTCACCAAAATAGGTCTTGTACGCTCGGCGACCATTGGCAGTCAGTCCCTCGAGCGGTTCGGTGGGGTGGAACATCGCGATGCGTTTTGGGTCGGACTGGGCACAAATCGGCTTGGTAAAACCCATCGCCGCCGTGGCCGCCGCACCGGCAATGAATACTCGCCGCCGCATGTGCTCCCTCCCAATGACTACGCCCATAGGAAGGAGAGGGTAGCACTTTGTTGCCTTGCCGTGAGAGCTATTGGAGATATGTTGGACCGCTTCGGGTCAATCGCGTCGGCTCGCCCCTCCGTTGATCACTTCTGGTCTCCCCCTGACAGCGGCGGACATCGTGTATCACAGTCGCCACTTTCCGAAAAGTGCCACTTCCGGACTCATGCATCGCAGCAAATGAGCTCCCTCATTCGATCACCTTGTCGGCCCTGGAGATCAATGTCTCAGGTACATCGAGACCAATCGCCTTAGCGGTTTTCAGGTTGATTTCGAGTAAGAGTTTGGTCGCCTGCTGAATAGGAATGTCGGCTGGCGCAACCCCGTTGAGAGCTTGGCCGACTTCATCTGCCCAGAGACGGAAATAATATGGATAATCTGGCGCATATGATAAAAATCCCTGTCCACCTTCGACACGGTCCGGCCACCAAGTGATACACGGAAGGCGATATTTCACTGCCAATTCAAGTATCAGGTCTCGGTGGTCGAAATTAGGAGGAAATCCGTTGGCCATCAGCGCCTTAATCGATTGCTGCCCCATCCTCTCGAAGGCCTGTCGGTATTCTGGTTCGCCTGCCGAATGCTCCAACGGGACGCCGATGATTGAAATTTCTAACCGGCGGCCAGCGTCTCTGACAGACTGTCCCCAAGCGCCCTCCCATTCAGCACTGTTTGACAGATAAGAAACGCGCGATGCCGAAGGGACAGCCTGAAGGAGGATTTCGAGGTGCTTCCCTTGCATCTCGATGCCGGCGTCCAATGAAACACCAGTGATGTTGCGTTCCGGCCTTCCCATGTTCCTTACTATTCCAGCAGCCACCGGATCGCCGAACGTAGCAACAATCGGGATTGTGGTTGTCTCCTTTGCAATCTTCAGGATGAGCTGATGATTGAAGCCTAGCGCTATCACGTCGGGTTTCGCTTGCACGATGTTACGTGCAACCTCTCCATAGTGTTCGGACCGACCATCGGTGGTATATCGATCTATGACCAGGTTTTTTCCTTCCACGAACCCGATTTGAGGAAGCCGGTCAAATAGTGTCGCCCAAACATTTTTAGAGGACCATTCCAAACCGGCTGCACAAACTGCCAGACGATGGACCTTATTTTCTTCGGCGGCCTTCAACCCACTTGCCGCTGTAGTGGCCAATAGTCCTGCAAGAAGGTCCCGCCGTCGCATGTGCTCCTCCGCGTTGTAGACTTGGAGCCTACCACGTTGTCGCGTCGAGGCCCATTGAAGAGCCTTCCGCTCAGGGTCAAACGGCGACATTCCGGAGTTGCTTGCGGAAGTCTGCTTCACCCCTGATAGTGTTGCAAAAGTCGTTTTGCAGAAGATGTCAAATTTCTAAGGGCCACCGGCGCATTATTCGTGTAAGAATCTGAGGGACCTCATCGCCTTGCGCCAAATTCGTGGGCGACTTCGGTAGCGCGACTGAGACTATGCGAATCAGCGACCTCTTTGCGCTTCAGGTTTTCGCCAAAAATTTGGACCGCTGCAAGTTTCGACTTTTGCAACACTATCCCCTAGAAGCGGACATCGCGCATTTATGAGTAGCCGCCCTAGATTAGCTACTGCCGCATCATGATCAGCGGATCGGCGCTATCGGGCACCAGCCGCCATTGCGCGTTGTCGTCGGCTTCGAAGTGCCAGGTCTCGCCCTTCTCCGACATCAGCATGATCTGGCCGCGCTCGAGCCGCCACTGCTTCGGCGCAAAGGCCGCGACTGCCGGATCGCATTTCGGCTTCAAAAACACCTGGAAATTGTCGTTGCCGGCATCGGTGTTGGTGAGGACCAGCCCGCAAATCACATTGCCGTTGCCGCGCACCATCGCCCAGTCACCGATCATCTGGTCCATCGACTTGGCGAGCGAGCGGGCGGCGGCAAGATTTTGCAGGATGTAGACGCCCTCGCCGCTGCGCACGCCTTCGAGGATGCCGGCCTCGACCTCGGTGAAGTCGATCACGGCCTCGCCGGCCGCATCCTGCAGCCGCACGATGTCGAGCCCCTTGACGTTCCAGCCGGTGATGTCCTTGGTGAAGGGCAGCGCATTGGCGCAGCTGGGCTCCAGCTCGAGCTTCAGGCCTTGCGGCGTCAAGTCGGGCTTCAGCGTCACGACGCAGGTCTTGCTGCGCTCGGTGGTGGAGAGCTCCCACTGCCCGATCATGTTCTTCTTCAGCGACGTGGCGTCCTGCGCGCGCGCGGGCGAAGCGACAACGGCGAGCGCCAGCAGCGTCTCCACAAGACA
Organism: uncultured Alphaproteobacteria bacterium; assembly: GCA_963821965.1. Taxonomy (GTDB): domain Bacteria; phylum Pseudomonadota; class Alphaproteobacteria; order Rhizobiales; family Xanthobacteraceae; genus Bradyrhizobium. The sequence goes on along the minus strand of CAWGFY010000008.1, from coordinate 109,013 downwards.
GATACGAAATGTCATCAGCTGGCCTTTACGGGTGTCTCCGGGACCGGCGTCAGCGGCGGCTTGCCTGCGAACCAGGCCTTGAGATTGTCGACCACCAGCTGATCCATCGCATTGCGCGTTACCACGGACGCCGAACCTATGTGTGGCAGCAAGACGACATTCTGCATGCTCTTCAGCTCGTCCGGGACACTCGGCTCCTTCTCGAACACGTCGAGCCCGGCGGCCAGGATCGTGCCTGATTTCAACGCCGCGATCAGCGCTTGCTCGTCGACCACGGTGCCGCGGGCAACATTGATGATCACGCCACGCGGGCCGAGCGCCTTCATTACGTCCGCGTTGATCATCTTCGCGGTGCCGGGACCGCCCGGCACGATCGCGATCAGCGTGTCCACCGCCTTCGCTATCTCGATCAGGTCGGGGTAATGCTTGTACGACACGCCCTTGGCCGGGTTTCGGCTGTGATAGACCACCGGCACCTTGCAGGCCTCGATGCGGCGCGCGATCGCCTGCCCGATCCGTCCCATGCCGACGATGCCGACCTTGCGGTCGCGCAGCGAGCCGACGCTCAGCGGGTATTGCTGCGTGGTCCAGAGCCCGGACCGCAGATAGCGGTCGGCCTTGACGAATTCGCGCAGCGTACAGATCAACAGCCCCATCGTGATGTCGGCGACCTCCTCGGTCAGCACGTCGGGGGTGTTGGTGACCATGATGTCGTGCTCGCACGCGTAATTGGCGTCGACATGGTCGTAGCCGACGCCGAAGGCCGCCACGATCTCGAGCTTGGGAAACATCGAAAGCGTCCTGGCGTCGCCGCGCACGGTGTTGTAGGTGATCGCCATGCCGCGCGCGCGCGCCGCGACATCCGGCGGCACCCGCTCGAGGTCATGCGTGGTTTCGTAGTGGTGCAGGACGAACTGGTCGGAGAACCCGTTGTCGACGATCGGCTTGGCCGGTCCATGGGTGATGATATCGATTTTTTCGGAAGACACCGCGGACATCAATTTTCCTTTCCAAGCGCACTCTCATGCCAGCGCCGCAACAAGAGATGCGAAACTAGCGCCAGCAGGGCATAGATGACAATCCCGGCCAGCGACAGCAAAAGCAGCGCCGCGAACATGCGGGGAATGTTGAGGCGATAGCCGGATTCGGCGATCCTGTAGGCGAGGCCAGAGCCCGCGCCGGCGGTGCCGGCCGCGATTTCGGCGACCACCGCGCCGATCAACGACAGGCCGCCCGCGATCCTCAAACCCCCGAGGATGTAGGGCAGCGCCGCCGGCAGTTTCAGGTAACGCAAGGTCTGCCAGCGCGAGGCGCCGTAAAGCTGGAACAGGCCGGCGAGGTTGCGGTCGACCGAGTTCAGCCCGAGCGTGGTGTTGGCGAGCACGGGGAAGAAGCCCACGATCCAGGCGCAGACGATCACCGCAGTCTGCTGCGGCAGATAGATCAAGAGCAGCGGCGCGATCGCGATCACGGGCGTGACCTGCAGGATCACGGCATAGGGAAACAGCGAGTATTCCAGCCATCTCGACAGATTGAACAGCAGCGCGAGCGCGATGCCGCCGACGCTGGCGGCAATAAAGCCTTCCAGCGTGGTGAGCAGTGTCGTCGCCAGCGATTGCGACAGCACGTCCCAGTCGGTGAAGAGCGTATGGATGACCGCGAACGGACTCGGCAGCACATAAGGCTGGATGTCATAGATGCGCACGATCGCTTCCCAGAGCGCGGTGCCGGCGGCCGCGACGAGCACGGGAAGCGCGATGCGCAGAACGCGCAGCGCATACTCGTTGGCGCGCGTGGGAATTTGCCCATTCGCTTGCGGGCTCATAGCGCTGTCAGCCCTTCATAAGAGGGCGCCAGTGCCGCCGACACCTTGCGACAATATTCACCGTAGCCCGCGGAGGTGCGGAAATCCTCGGTGCGCGGCTCGGATGTCTCGATGGCGATATCGGCACTGAGGCGGCCCGGCCGCTGCGTCATCACGACCACGCGCTGCGACAGATAGACGGACTCGAACACCGAATGGGTCACGAAGACGACGGTCTTGTTCAGCTTGCGCCACAGCGTCAGCAAATCGTTGTTGAGGCGGAAGCGCGTGATCTCGTCGAGCGCGGCGAACGGCTCATCCATCAGGAGAATGTCGGGATCGGTGACCAGCGCGCGCGCCAGCGACACCCGCATCTTCATGCCGCCGGACAATTCGCGCGGATAGGCGTCGGCAAAGTCTGCGAGCCCCACGCGCGCCAGCGCCTCGGCGATGCGGGCATCCGATTCGGCAGCCGCAACATCGGCAAGCTTCAGCGGCAACCGCACATTCTCGGCGACGCTGGTCCACGGCATCAGGGTCGGTTCCTGGAACACGAAGCCGATGCTGCGGCCGGGCCGCCCGTCGCCGGCATGGTGCGAAACCTCGACGCTGCCCGATGTCGGGCTCGTCAGCGCCGCGATCACGCGAAGCGCCGTCGACTTGCCGCAGCCGGAGGGACCGAGCAGCGACACGAACTCGCCCTTGGGAATATCGAGGTCGAGCGGCCCCAGCGCCATCACGCCATTGTCAAAGGTCTTGGTGACCGCGCGCAATGACACGGCGAGGCCGGTTGTGTCTGCGTGACTGCCGGACATCACTGCGGGCGCCATCAAATCCGTTCTTACTTCATGTTGCTGGGACGCAGCTCGAGGCCAACGGCCTTGTTGACGAAGCGCAGCGTATAGGACTTGCGGTAGTCGATGTCGGGCTTGACGATGCCGGCCTTCACCATCTTCTGGAACACGTTCGTCACCCGCTCGTCGCTCATGGCGCCGATACCGTCCTTCAACGCATCTCCGGAATCGACGATGCCGTATTCCTTCATCTTGGCGACCGAATAGGCCAGCAGATCGTCCGTCATTTCCGGGTTGAGCTTCTTGATCATCGCGTTGGCGGCGGAATTGTCGCCATAGAGATAATTGTACCAGCCGATGACGGAGGCATCGACGAAGCGCTGCACCAGGTCCGGCTTCTTCTGAACGGTTTCGACGCGCGCCTCGATCAGGGTCGAGTAGGTGTTGTAGCCGGCATCGGCGAGCAGGATCACACCCGGCTTGAAGCCGGCGGCCTTCTCGACGGCGAACGGCTCCGAAGTGACATAGCCCTGCATCGCGCTTTGCGCGGTGGCGATGAAGGGTTGCGGATTGAAGGTGTAGGGCCGGACGTTCTTGTCGTTGAAACCGTATTCGGACTTGAGCCACTGATAGTAGCTGGTCATGCCCTCCTTGGAGACGAACAGCGTCAGCGGCTTCAGCTCCTCCAGTTTGGTGATCTTCGCTTCCGGATGCGTCAGGAACACCTGCGGATCCTTCTGGAAGATCGCGGCAACCGAAACCAGCGGCACATTGTTGGCGACCGCATCCAGCGACATCAGCGTGTTCGCAGCCATGAAGAAATCGATCTTGCCGGCGATCAGCAGCATGCGGTTGTTATCGTTCGGGCCGCCTGAAACTATGGTGACGTCGAGCCCGTATCTCTTGTAGGTCCCGTCGGCGACTGCCTGGAAGAAGCCGCCATGCTCGGCTTCCGCGACCCAGTTGGTTCCGAACGAAACCTTGTCGAGCGTTTGCGGCTTGTCCTTTGCAGCGTCCTTGCTCTCTTTGGCGCTCTCTTTGTCCTGGGCCAGGGCCGCGGGTGCTGCGGCAAGACAGGCGGCCAACAGACCGGCCGTTAACGCTCGCAGCAGGAGAACAGGCCGCATGATTGGACTCCGTCATTCGTTCTAGTGGAGCGGATTTGACGTTCGCTCCTTGCCAGTCGCGCATCGGAAGGCGAACGTCAAATCCAATGCTCCACTAGAATCAATATTTCTAGTGGTCCTTTATTCCAACATTCGCAAAAGTGCTTGCCGCGATGGCATGCGAATGTTGGAATTGGACCACTAGCCCCATGATGGGGTCTCTTAACTAACTCCGAAGCCGGCCAAAAGAAACCTCGCACGATGCCTTCCGTCCCTCCCCGCGACTGGACCGCGATCGACTGGACAAAAGTCGATGCCGCTGCGGCGGCGCGATGGATCGCGGTGCTGCCGCTGGCGGCGACCGAGCAGCACGGCCCGCATCTGCCGCTCACGACCGATATCATGATCGGAGAGGCCTATCTGGCGCGGGTCCGCGAGCTGCTGCCTGATGCCGTCCCCGCGACGTTTCTTCCCATCGAGCGGATCGGCATCTCGACCGAGCACATCGATTTCGCGGGCACGCAGACGCTGTCGACCGAAGCTGCGCTCGCAAGATGGAAGTCCATCGGCGAGAGCGTGGCGCGCGCGGGCGTGAGGAAGATCGTGATCGTCACCAGCCATGGCGGCAATGCCGCCGCGATGACGCTGGTCGCACAGGACCTGCGCGCCTATCACCGCATGCTTGCGGTGACCACCTCATGGTTTCGCTTCGGCACGCCGGCCGGGCTGTTTCCAGCGGAAGAATTGCGGCACGGCATTCACGGCGGCGCGGTCGAGACCTCGATCATGCTGGCGCGCTATCGCGAGCATGTGCGGGCGGACGCGATCGCCGACTTTCGATCGCGCGGCATCACCATGGAACAACAATATCGCTGGCTGTCGACGCAACGGCCTGCGCCGTTCGCCTGGCAAACACAGGATCTCCACCCAAGCGGCGCGGTCGGCAATGCGACGCTGGCGGCCGCAGAGAAAGGCGAGGCGTTGCTCGAACACGGCGCGCGCGGGTTCATCGAATTGCTGGAGGATGTCGATAAATTCGACGTGAGGGATTTGTCGGGCGGTCCCGGCAAATAGCCGATATTCTTCTGCATTCCATTGATTTCACTCAGTAAAATTCACCTTACTGAAAATTCACGCCCCACCATACGAACCGGATCGAAGGAGCCTTCGTCCAATCGGCACAAGCGGGCCACAACGGACCGTTCTCAACCGGATGGAGTATCCCATGACGATCAAGACCAGGATTGCCGCTCTCGCTGTCGCCGCCCTCACCGTCGCCGGCGGCATCGCGTCCACCACCACCAAGGCTGAAGCCCATGGCTTCCATCCTGGCTGGGGCTTCGGTGCGGGCCTCGTCGGCGCCGCCATCGTCGGCAGCGCGATCGCCGCAAGCACGCCGGCTCCGTATTATCGCTCTTGCCTGGTGCGCCAGTACGACGCCTTCGGCCGCTACATCGGCACCGTGAACGTCTGCTACTGAGTTTCTTCTGATTGTGGATCCGCCTGCCGATTTGAAGTCCGGCACGGGCGCCTCATCCACCCCCGTGTCGTGCCCGACCCGCCCGGATGTCCCCCCGGGCGGGTCACCCTTTTTGAGGGCATGATGAGGACGACCGCCTTAGCGCGCGATGTTGCACAGCCGTCACATAACAATGCCAATTCAACAAGCGCGGCGCTTTGGGCCATTGTATTTGCGAATTGTTCGCAATAAGGCTCGACCATCGGAGCTATGAAGGAACGGGGACAGCGGATCATTTCGCTCGTTCGATTTGCTCGTGCGGCATTAGCGTGCCGAGATGGCCGAGAACGAGTCGGGGTATCCGCGCTGGGGACAGCTTTGCGATGAGCCGCTATCGTCCAACCTTGCAGCGTGCCTTCGCGCTCGGCCTGATGGCCAGTGCGGGCACGGCGCATGCCGCGGACATGCCGCTCAAGGCGCCGGCGCTGAAGTCGGTGTACGACTGGACCGGCTTCTATGTCGGCGGCCATTTCGGCTATGGCGGCGGCAGTCTCGGGCCCGGCACCAATCCGTTGCCCGAGCATAGGCGTGCTGTTTCCCCATAGCGTGACCGGACTGATCGGTGGCTATCAGGTCGGGTACAACCGCGAGCTCGCCAACCGCGTCGTGCTCGGCGTCGAGGCGGATTCGACCTTCACCAGCCCGCTGGACCACTCCGCATTTGCTCGCATGCCGCCGGTCCCCTTCAACAGCACCATCGACTATGTCGGCACCGTGCGCGGCCGGATCGGCTATGCCTTCGATCGCGTCATGCCCTATGTCACCGGCGGCTTCGCCTGGGGACACGCTCACGTCGACATCAATGACGGCAGCGGCGCCACCGTCGGGCGTACTCAATTCGGCTGGACCGCCGGCGCCGGCGTCGAGTTTGCCGTCAGCGGCAACTGGAGCGCCAAGCTCGAATATGAATATGTCGATCTGAACCGGCAGCAGTACGATCTGAGCAATTTCCTCTTGCCCGGCGTCGTCATCGATCCGCGCATCCATCTGCTCAAGTTCGGGCTGAACTATCACCTCGGTGACACGCCGTGGAATCCGACGCCGCGCGCGCCGCTGTTGCCCGAGTCCGATGTCTGGAATGTCCACGCGCAGACCACGTTCCTGCCGCAGGGCTATCCGTCCTTTCACTCGCCCTATGCCGGTCCCAACAGCCTGCCCGGCGGCGCACAACTGCAGTCGACATGGACCACGACCGCATTCCTCGGCATGCGGCTGTGGCAGGGCGGCGAAATCTATTTCGATCCCGAACTGGCGCAGGGTTTTGGCTTGAACGGCACGCTCGGCCTCGGCGGCTTCTCGAACGGCGAGGCGCAAAAGGCGGGCGCGGCGTTTCCGAAAGTGCGCGCGCAACGCTAGTACTTCAAGCAGACCTTCGGCCTTGGCGGCGAGCAGGAAGACGTCGCCGACGCGCCGAACCAGCTTCGCCGGCAAACGCGACATCGACCGCGTCACCTTCATCGTCGGACGCTTTGCCGTCGGCGACTTCTTCGACAACAACGCCTATGCGCACGATCCGCGCGCCGATTTCATGAACTGGGCGATGTGGGAGTCGGGCGCCTACGATTTCCCGGCGGACCTGCCCGGCTTCACCCGCGGCGCCGTCGTCGAGCTCAACCGCAAGGCCTGGGCGGTGCGCGCCGGTCTGTTCGAGCTGCCGTCACAGCCGAACAGCGACATCCTGACGACCAAGGGCCTCGGCGGCGTTGTCGAGTTCGAAGGCCGCTACGACATCGCGGGCCAGCCGGGCAAGGTGCGGCTCGGCGCCTTCGACAACGAAGGCAACACCGGCAACTATCGCCCAGGCGCTCGCGATCGCCGCCGCCAATCCCGCGCTCGACATCAACGGCGTGATGGCGAGCATTCGTCACACCAACCAGAAATACGGCTTCTACGGCAATCTCGAGCAGCAGATCGTCCAGGACGTCGGTCTGTTCGCGCGGGCGAGCTGGAACGATGGAAGGAACGAAATCCTGTCATTCGCCGACATCGACCGCAGCCTCTCGGGCGGGCTGTCGATCAAGGGCAGCTTCTGGGGACGTCCGAACGACACGGTCGGCATCGGCGGCGCAGTCAACGGCCTCTCGCAGTCGCATCGCGACTTCCTCGCCGCCGGCGGCCTTGGCCTGCTGATCGGCGACGGCCGGCTGAACTACAGCCCGGAGCGGATTTTCGAGACCTATTACGCCTACCTGGTCACCAAGGGCGTGACGCTGACCGCCGACTATCAGTTCATCACCAATCCCGCCTACAACGCCGATCGCGGCCCGGTCTCGATCTTCTCGGGCCGCCTGCACGCGGAGTTCTGAGCCCTCACAGCGCCGGCTGGAACGTATCCGCGCGCGCCATCGCCCAGGCGTCGCGGAAGCGCGGTCGTCGGTGCCGTCGAGCAGTTCGCCCGGACGCAGCGCCGGATAGAGCTGTGCGAACGAGCACACCTCCGTGGTCGAGCTCCGCTGCGAGAAATGGATCGGCCGCAGCTGCTGCGGATGTTCGAGGCCGGCGGCGGCGAGCAGCTCGGCGAGCGCGTGCAGCGTCGCGTGGTGATAATTGTAGACGCGCGTCGATCTTGTGCGGCACGTAGAGCGCGCGGTTGCGGGTCGGGTCCTGCGTCGTGACGCCGGTCGGGCAGCGGTCGGTGTGGCAGCTCAGCGACTGGATGCAGCCGAGCGCGAACATGAAGCCGCGCGCCGAATTGCACCAGTCGGCGCCGATCGCCATCGCGCGCGCCATGTCGAAGGCGGTCGCGATCTTGCCGGACGCGCCGATCCTGATGCGGTCGCGCGCGTTGATGCCGACCAGCGCGTTGTGGACGAAATTGACGCCCTCGCGCATCGGCATGCCCAGATGATCCATGAACTCCAGCGGCGCCGCGCCGGTGCCGCCTTCATTGCCGTCGACCACGATGAAGTCGGGATAGATGCCGGTCTCCAGCATCGCCTTGCAGATCGCGAGAAACTCCCAGGGATGGCCGATGCACAGCTTGAAGCCGGCCGGCTTGCCGCCGGACAGCTTTCGCATCTGGCGATGAACTGCATCATCTCGATCGGCGTCGAGAAGGCGCGGTGCGAGGCCGGCGAGATGCAGTCCTCGCCCATCGCGACGCCGCGGATCCTTGAAATCTCCTCCGAGACCTTTGCCGCCGGCAGCACGCCGCCATGGCCGGGCTTGGCGCCCTGGCTGATCTTGAGCTCGACCATCTTGATCTGGTCGTCGCAGGCGACCCGCGCGAACTCGTCCGGATTGAAGCTGCCGTCGCGATTGCGGCAGCCGAAATAGCCGGAGCCGATCTCCCAGATGATGTCGCCGCCCATCTCGCGGTGATAGGGGCTGACGCCGCCCTCGCCGGTGTCATGCGCGAAGCCGCCCTTCTTGGCGCCGGCATTGAGCGCGCGCACGGCGTTCGGGCTGAGCGCGCCGAAGCTCATCGCGGAGATGTTGAACACCGAGGCCGAATACGGCTTGGCGCAATCCGGGCCGCCGATGGTGATGCGGAATTTCTCGCTCGGGGTGCGTCTTCGGCGCGACCGAATGATGCATCCACTCGTAGCCCTCGCGGTAGACGTCCTCCTGGGTGCCGAACGGGCGCTTGTCGAGCACCATCTTGGCGCGCTGATAGACCACCGCGCGGATGTCGCGCGAGAACGGCATGCCGTCCTTCTCGCTCTCGAAGAAATACTGCCGCATCTCCGGGCGGATCTCCTCGAGCAGGAAGCGCATATGCGCCGAGATCGGATAGTTGCGCAGAACCGCGTGGCTCTTCTGCAGTGAGATCGCGGATGCCGAGCAGCGTCAGCGCGCCGAAGATCAGGAGCGGGATCAGCACGACGTCGAACGTCTTGTGATCGAAGATGCCGATGCCGAGCAGCAGCGCCGTGACGACGGCGCAGATCGTCAGCACGATGAAGCGTGGCGAGAACGGAAGCAGCAGCGTTTCCATGGCACCTCTCGGGCGAAGCCGTTGTTGTTGTCGGCCGGCTCTTTATTTTAAGCATGATCTCATCGGAAAACCGCTTCACACTTTTCCGGATCATGCTTTAGCGACGGCAGCCGTCGTGGATATGACAGCGCTCGGCTTTTCAGGCTACCGAATCCGCGCCGCGTAAAGAATCAATCCGTCCGATGGCAGCCTTTGTTTCGGAGTTGCAACGCAACAAGCAGATCAATGATCGTGCGGCCGCAGTTCGTGCGGGATTTCGCTCTGCTGCAGGCCGCCTATCGGCCAGCCACGCGTCGGTGGTGTCGATCGGCGCGCTCGATATGCTCGGCGGTGCGCGAGAAATCGTAGGGCGACCCGACCAGCGGGCAAAGCGGCGGCACCACGTAATACTCGATGTCGGGACCGAGATTTTCGAGCTCGTCGACCAATTGCCGCGCGATCAGCAGCGTCAGCGCATGCAGCGCATTGGCGACCGCGCCGACCGGCGGCGCCTCGTTGGCGCAGGCATGTCCGGTCGGCAGGATGATCAGGCGCTTTGCGCCCTTCTTCACCGCGACCCGGACCGGCGTGTTGGAGGAGATCGCGCCGTCGGCGAGGTAGTAATCCCTGTAGTGGATCGGCGAGAACGCGCCGGGGATCGCGGTCGAGGCCACGATCGCATCCGCGGTCGGCCCGTCCGACAGCACCACGCTGTCGCCGGTGATGATGTCGGTGGTGACGATGTGCACCGGCAGCTTCGCCTCTTCCAGGTTGCGATAGGGGATGTGATCGTCGATCAGCTTGCGGATGCCGTCATGGGGAATCAGGAAATCGCGCCGCCACAGGAAGCCGAGCAGCGTCCGCCAGGTGACCGGGAAGACGTCCTGGCGCTTCAGGCCGCGCCAGATCGCGGCGAGCCGCTCGACGCCCTCGACCGTGGGATCGCCGGCATAGAAGGCGCCGTTGAGCGCGCCGACGCTGGAGCCGACCACCATGTCGGCGGCGACGCCGTGGCTTGCCAGCGACTGCATCATGCCGACCTGGATCGCGCCGAAGCTGCCGCCGCCGGCGAACACGAAGGCGGTCTTGGTTGTCCGGGACTGCCGGATGCGGACAAGAGGTTTAGCTCCCTTTGCCGGCGCGTCGCTCGCGCGCGCCGTTCGGGGAGGTTATAGCAGCGGGGAAGGAGAGAGCGCCACTAGCGTTCCCCGGATGCAGCGCAGCGCGCCAAGAGTACGCCATTCGCCTCTTGAACGAATAGCGCGTGCGCTGCTGATCCGGGGTCCAGCTTTATAGGTCCCGGATCTGCGGAGCCATCGCGCGTCGAAGACGCGCGTAAACGCGCTTATGTCACGCTGCACCGCGTCCGGGACACGAGAACTCACCGCTCCACGAACGCCTTCTCGATCACGAAATGGCCGGGCTTGCTGCCGGTGCCTTCGACGAAGCCGCGCGCCTCGAACATCTGCTTCAGCTCTTCCAGCATCGCCGGGCTGCCGCACATCATGATGCGGTCGGTCGCGATGTCGAGCGGGCCCTGGCCGATGTCGTCGAACATCTGCTTCGAGGTGATGAGGTCGGTGATGCGGCCGCGGTTGCGGAACGGCTCGCGGGTCACGGTCGGATAATAGATCAGCTTCTCCGACAGCAGCGGTCCGAACAATTCGTCGTCGCGCAGCTTCGCGACCAGCTCCTCGCCATAGGCGAGCTCGGAGACCTGGCGGCAGCCATGCACCAGCACGATGCTCTCGAACCGGTCGTAGACGTCGGGGTCCTTGATCAGGCTCGCGAACGGCGCGAGCCCCGTGCCGGTCGACAGCAGCAGCAGCCGCTTGCCCGGCAGCAGATTGTCGGTGATCAGCGTGCCGGTCGCCTTGCGGCCGACCAGGATGGTGTCGCCTTCCCTGATCTTCTGCAGCCGCGAGGTCAGCGGACCGTCCTGCACCTTGATCGAGAAGAACTCGAGCTCTTCCTCGTGATTGGCGCTCGCCATGCTGTAGGCGCGCAGCAGCGGACGGCCGTCGATCTCGAGGCCGATCATCGCGAACTGCCCGTTCTGGAAGCGGAAGCCGGAATCGCGCGTGGCGCGGAAGCTGAACAGCGTGTCGGTCCAGTGCTGGACGGAAAGAACCTTCTCTCGATAGAACGCGCTCATGATGGTTTGTTTTTCCGACTGAGGGGAAGTTGGAAGGAATCAGGTCGTCCGGCTGGAAAAGGGCAAAAACCCCTGATAAATCCTGCGATTTTCGCCGTCTGATCTACGTCAATTCGCGCAAATAATCAACCCTCGCTGACGCGCAATTGAGAGGTGATCCAAATGCATGTCGCTTCATTTCGGTAAACGGTTCGAACCATGCTAATTCGACGCTGAAATGCGCAATTAACTTTCCGCATCAGACAGCACGATGCAGCACGATAATTTCCGTGCATGCGAGCAACAGGACCAGCGATGCCCGACGGCCAGCGCATCTTCGTCGATGCGATAACGCCGATATTGCGCAGGCTCACGGCATCGCCTGCGAGGTGAAGTCGCAGGGCTGGCTGATCGTGATGCAGCGCGGCGACAGCGCCGCTTCGCGTTCGGCTACGACGTCGGGCTGAACAGCGCGATCGCGCACCGCATCGCCAACGACAAATCGGCGACCGCGGACGTGCTCGCGTTGTCGGGCATCCCCTGCATTCCGCACACGCTGTTTCTCAGCCCGAAGCTCGGCGAGCATATCGCGCCGGCCTCGGGATCGCGGAGACGCGATGCTCGCGCTGCTGCGCGCAACATCCGCAAGGCGTCGGTGGTCAAGCCGAACGAGGGCACGTCGGGCCGATCCGGTGTTCCGGGTGACGAGCGAGGCGGAGCTCGACCACGCCGTGCGCGAGATTTTCGCCTCGCATCTCAGCCTCGCGATCTCGCCCTATGTCGAGATCGAGGAAGAGGTCCGCGTGATCCTGCTCGACGATGTGCCGCTCGTCGGTCTACCGCAAGCAGCGCGGCGCCGACTGGCGGCACAATCTCGATTTCGGCGCGCGCCCGGTGCTGCTGGAGCCGGGCGAAGCGCGCGACGCCTGCGTCGCGCTCGCGATCAGAGCCGCGCAAGGCAATCGGCATCCGCTTCGCGTCGATCGACGTGGTGCGCGTCGGCGGCGAGTGGAAGGTGCTCGAAATCAATTCCGGCGTGATGATGGAGGCGCTTGGCAAGCTTCATCCCGAGCTGGTTTACGCGACGTACGCATGCGGCGCTGGACAAGGTGTTTGAATAGAACGCGTGTTGTAGCGGCGCAGCAGGTCGTCAGCAAAGCTGCGTAGGGTGGACAGCGAGCTGCCCACCAAACCCGCCTGCATAAAGAAGGTGGGCACGGCGCTTGCGCGCCTTTGCCCACCCTACGTTCTTGCGTTGGTGCTAATTACTCCCGCCGGCGAATTGTCCATCGCCTTGAAGGCATCCTCGAGCTGCGGCGAGATCGCCGACATTCAGCCGCTCGCCGGTCGGCAGCCGCGCCACGAACCATTTGTTGTAGAGCGGGATCAGGTCGTGGTTGGAGCCGAGCTTGCGGAAGGTGCGCTCGACCACCGCCGTCAATTGCGGCTCGCCCTTGCGGAACATGATGCCGTAGGGATCGTAGGACAGATAATCGCCGGTGACGCGGAACTTGTCCTGCGACTTGTGCCGCGCGATCAGGCCGTAGAGCAGGATGTCGTCGGTCGCGAACGCATCCGCCTTGCCGTCCGACCAGCATCTGGTAGGACTGCTCGTGATCGGCGACGGTGACGATGTTCAGGCCGAGCGAGAACTTCTTGTCGGCATTGTGCATCGCCTGCTCGTTGGTGGTGCCCTTGGTCACCACCACGGTCTTGCCCTTCAGATCGGTCACCGACTGCGACGCCTGACGCCTTCGGCACCATCAGCTTGGTGCCGGCGACGAACATCAGCGGCGAGAACGCCACCTGCTTGGCGCGCTCGGCATTCGCCGTGGTCGATCCGCATTCGAGATCGATCTTGTTCTGCAGCACCGCGCCGGATGCGGTCGTCGGAGGTGACCTTGACGTATTCGATCTTGAGATTGGCGATCGTCGACCTCGACGCCGATCTCCTCGACCACGGCCTCGCAGAGTTCGAGGCTGTAGCCGATCGGCCGGTTGGACTGGTCGAGGAACGAGAACGGCGGCGAGCTCTCGCGATAGCCGAGATGCACGATGTGGCTCTTCTTGATGGCGGCGAGCGTGGGGCTAAGCCCCTCGCTGCCGCCGGTCTGGGCGGACGCGCCTGTTGCCAGCAGCGCCGCTGCCAGCAACGCGACGCCCGCCGCAATGACGGGATGACGCATGCATCGCTCCCGTCAATGCGCCGGCACGGCGTCGCCCGGCACCGCGTCGGAGGGCACGACGTCGTCGGGTCCGAGCTCATGCTCGGCCTTCAGCTCGCCCTCCCACTTCGCCACGACCGCGGTCGCCAGCGAGTTGCCGATCACGTTGGTGGCGCTGCGTCCCATGTCGAGGAAGGTGTCGATGCCCATGATCATCAACAGGCCCGCCTCGGGGATGCCGAACTGCGACAGCGTCGAGGCGATCACCACCAGCGAGGCGCGCGGCACGCCGGCGACGCCCTTCGAGGTGATCATCAAGCGTCGCCAGCATCGCGAGCTGCGTGCCGAGCGACATGTCGATGTGATAGGTCTGCGCGATGAAGATGCTGGCGAAGGTGCAGTACATCATCGTGCCGTCGAGATTGAAGGAATAGCCGAGCGGCAGCACGAAGGCCGAGATCCGCGACGAGGCGCCGAAGCGGTTGAGGCCCTCCAGCGTCTTCGGATAGGCGGCCTCCGACGAGGCCGTCGAGAACGCGATCATCAGCGGCTCGCGGATCAGCCTGCAGCAGATGGCTAGTAGCGCGGCCCGATCACGATGAAGCCGACCACGACCAGGATGCGCCCACAGGATCATCAGCGAGAGATAGAAGCCGCCCATGAAGACGATGAGCTTCCACAGCACCAGCAGGCCGTTCTTCGCCACCGTCGCGGTGATCGCCGCCCACACCGCGATCGGCGCGAACAGCATCACATAGCTCGTCACCTTCAGCATGATATGGGCGAGATCGTCGATCAGCCCCATGATCGGCTTGGCGCGCTCGGGCAGCGGCGCCGAGCGCCACCGCGAAGAACACCGCGAACACCACGATCTGCAGGATCTCGTTCTGCGCCATCGCGTCCGCGATCGAGGTCGGGATCAGATGGGTCAGGAATTTCTCGATCGAGAACGCCGACACCGGCAGGCCGGTCGACTGCGCCTTGTCGGGCAGCGTGCCCGGGAAGTTGGCGCCGGGCTGCAGCAGGTTGACCATCACGAGGCCGAGCAGCAGCGAGACGAAGGAGGCGCTGACGAACCAGCCCATGGTCTTGGCGAAGATGCGTCCGAGCTTGGCGCCGCTGCCCATATGGGCGATGCCGCCGACGAGGGTTGCGAACACCAGCGGCGCGATGATCATCTTGATCAGGCGCAGGAACAGCATGGCGATCAGGTTGATGTCGGCGGCGAGCTCGACCCGCTGGTCGGGCAGGAAGTTGAAGATCAGCGCGCCCATCACGATGCCGAGCACCATCGCGATCAGAATGTATTGCGTAAACCTGTTCGACATTGCTTACCCCCGTAAGTCCGCTTAACCGGCGAACGATCAGTTTGGCAGATTTCAAGGGCCGCGCAACACGATTGGTATCGCTTGCGTGTTTGCTAGTGCCGCCGATCTGAAGTCCCTGACTTAATCGCGGCGGAACAGGGTTCAGGGACTTCAGATCGAAAGCGGCACTAGAATCATGGATTTGCTAGTGCCCATGACTTTCCGAAGTCCGCGAAAAGGTATTTGCGGCAATGTAGCGCGGACTTCGGAAAGTGGGCACTAGAATGTTCCCGTTGTGGATTGGACACATGGTGGGTTAGCGTCCACGCAACGCACAATGAATGCGGCTGCACGTTTCCTGCGCGCGGCCTGCATCAATAATCGTCAGGGAGAAAGCGATGAACGCGAGCGTCAACCGGCAAATCCTGCTGGTGGAGAAGCCGTCCGGCAAACTCGGTCCCGAGCATTTCAAGCTGACCAATGGCGCGATGCCGGAACCGAAGGACGGCGAAGCCCTGCTCAAGGTGCGTTACATCTCGCTCGATGCCGCCAATCGCGCCTGGATGCATGGCGCGACCTACCGCTCCGCGGTCGAAGCCAACAGCGTGATGGCCGGCGGCGGCATTGCCGAAGTCGTGGCATCGAAAGCACCAGGACTTGCGCCGGGCGATCTCGTGTTCGGCGACACCGGCTGGCAGGAGTATGCCGCCGTCTCCGGCAAGCACCTCACCAAGATGCCGAAGATCGAGCCGATGACCCATCTGCTCAGCGTCTATCGGCATCGCCGGCCTCACCGCCTATTTCGGCCTGCTCGAGATCGGCAAGCCGAAGGCCGGCGAGACCGTGGTGGTGTCGGCCGCCGCCGGCTCGGTCGGCTCGATCGTCGGCCAGATCGCCAAGATCAAGGGCTGCCATGTCGTCGGCATCGCCGGCGGCAAGGACAAGTGCCACTGGCTGACCTCCGAGCTCGGCTTCGACGCCGCGGTCGACTACAAGGACGGCGCGACCTTCAAGGCGCTGCGCGCCGCCGCGCCCAAGGGCATCGACGTCTATTTCGACAATGTCGGCGGCGACATTCTCGAAGCCTGCCTGCCGCAGATGAACAATTACGGCCGCATCGCCTGCTGCGGCGCGATCTCGCAATATGACGGCGTGCCGTCGGCGCACGGGCCGCGCGGCGTGCCCGGCCTGATCGTGGTGAAGCGGCTCGTCATGCAGGGCTTCATCGTGATGGACTTCATGAAGGAGAGCGGCAAGGCGCTGGCCGAGCTGCAGTCATGGGTCGCCTCCGGCAAGCTGAAGGTGCAGGAAGACGTCATCGACGGGCTGGAGAATACGCCGCAGGCGCTGATCGGACTGCTCGCCGGCGAGAACCGCGGCAAGCGCATGGTCAGGGTGTGACAACATCGTCAGTCAACAGGTATAATCGGCTTGCCGTGCGGCGCGAAAGCGGAAGAAAATGCGCCCGCGCTTCATGAATGCACTTCTCACGTTTTGGCATCACCCGAAGCGACGCTTCGGACAGAAACGGGAATTGATTGAAATGACAAGGACCACGACGACGGCCTCGCTGCTGCTGGCCGCCACGTTCGCGCTCGCGACCCAGGCTTTCGCGCAGGCGCCGAGCGAAGCGCAGCGCGCGGCGATCAAGTCGAATTGCCGCTCCGACTACATCGCGCATTGCTCCAGCATCCCGCCCGGCGGAGCCGCCTCGCTGGAATGTCTGCAGAAGAACATGTCGAGCCTGTCGGCATCGTGCGCCAGCGCGGTGCGCGCGGTGGAAGCACCGGCAGCGGCTGCGCCAAAGACTGCGGAAGAGCCGAAGGCCGAGCCCAAGGCAGAACCGAAGACCCGAGACGAAGGCCGAAGCCGGTGCCCGCCGCGAAGGAAGCCAAGCCAGAGCCGAAAGCAGCGAGCGCCAAGAAGCCGAGCCAGGCGCAGATCTCGGCGATCAAGAGCTCGTGCCGCGGCGATTATCCGAAGGTGTGCGCGGGCGTGCCGACCGGCGGCGCAGCGGCGCTGGAATGCCTGGAGAAGAACAAGGCCAAGGTCTCGTCGGCCTGCGCCAAGGCGGTCGCGGCCGTCGGTGGTGGAGGAGGCGCGCCTGCGCCTGCGGCTGGTGCCGGCAGCGGCGGTGGTGCACCGGCTGCAGCCGCGGCGCCTGCTGCGCCCACGGCGATCGTGCTGCGTCCGATGCTGCCGCGCGAACAGCTGTTCGTGCTGCGCTCGGCCTGCGGCGGCGATGTCCGCGCGCTGTGCGGCGGTGTTCCGGCCGGCGGCGGACGGATCGTGCAATGCCTCGCCTCGCAGGCATCGGCACTCTCACCAGCCTGCAAGGACGTGCTGAGCCAGTTCGCGCGGTAGCGCATGATCCGGAAAAGTATGCAGCGGTTTTCCCTCGCGACAAACGCGGAACGCGTTTGCGCGGAGATCATGCGCCAACAAAGAGCCAAAAACGCGAGTTCCAACTTGCGGAAATGTGCCAGTCCGGGCATTGCACCAAGGCGCTAGAGAACAGAACGGACGGCATGAGCGATCTTCGCGACTGGTTGCGCGGGCACAGGCTCGAGCAATATGCCGACACCTTCGAGGCCAACGATATCGATCTCGATATCCTGACGGAGCTGAGCGAGCACGACCTCGAACAGCTCGGCCTGTCGCTCGGCAACCGCCGCCGGCTGTTGAAGGCGATTGCCGGCAGCAGCGCCGCGCGCCGCCACCATCGAAACCCTCTGTCCCCGACGCTTCGGAATTCGAGCGATGCCGAGCGTCGCCAGGTCACGGTGATGTTCGCCGACATGGTCGGCTCGACCGCGCTGTCGGGCAAAGTCGATCCCGAACTGCTCGGCGGCCTGATCCGGCGCTACCAGGACGCCGCGGCTGGCGCGATCGGACGCTATGGCGGCTTCGTCGCCAAGTTCATGGGCGACGGCGTTCTGGCCTATTTCGGTTTTCCCCGCGCTTTCGAGGACGCGGCCGAGCGCGCCATTCGCGCCGCGATCGGCATCGTGGCTGAAGTCGGCGAGATCGAGTTGCCCGACGATACGCGGGTGCAGACGCGGATCGGCATCGCCACCGGCCTCGTCGTGGTCGGCGAAATCATCGGGACCGGCACGGCGCAGGAGCGCACCATCGTCGGCGAAACGCCCAATCTCGCCGCAAGGCTGCAGGCGCTCGCCGGGCCGGACACCATCATCGTCAGCGAGTCGACCCAGAATCTCGCTGGGCGGGTTGTTCGAACTCGAGACACACCGGCGAACACGAATTGAAGGGTTTTGCCCGGCCGGTGCCGGCCTGGCGCGTGTGCGTGCGAGGCCTCGGTCGAAAGCCGCTTTGCCGCGATCCGCAGCGGCGGCAATCTGCCGCTCGATCGGCCGCGCGCATGAAATGGGGTTGATGCTGCGATCGCTGGCGCCTGGCCCGGCAAGGCGAAGGCCAGATCGTCACAGTGATCGGCGAAGCCGGGATCGGAAAATCCCGCTCGATCGAGGCGCTGCAGGAAGCGCTGGCCGACGAGCCGCACGCGCGCATCAATCTGCAATGCTCGCCCTATCACAGCGACAGCGCGCTATATCCCGTCATCCAGTATCTCGGCCGTGCCGCCGGCTTTGCGCGCATCCGATCACGCCGGACGCGCGGATCGAAAAACTCGGCGCCCTGTTCGGACAGCGCGCAGCTTCGAACGCCGCCGCGATCCCGCTATTGGCTGACCTGTTGTCGATCCCGATCGTCGCGGCGGAGGCCTCGCCGCAGACGCCGGCTCAGCGCAAGGCGGCGACATTGGCCTTCATCGTCGACATCCTTCCTCAACTTCGGCGACGGCGATCCGGTGCTGATCGTGCTGGAGGACGCGCATTGGATCGATGCGACCACGCTCGAAATGATGACGCGGCTGACCGACAGCATCGGCGGCGCGCGATCGCTTGCGGTGGTGACCGCGCGGCCGGATTTCGCGCCGCCCTGGCTGAGCGCGGCCGCAGGCAACGCTGCTGACGCTCGGCCGTCTCGGCCGCCAGGAATGCGTGCAGCTGGTCGCCGAAGTCGCCGCCGCGCACGGCCTGTCGGCGGAGACGGTGGCGGCGATCGTCGCCAAGACCGACGGCATCCCGCTGTTCGTCGAGGAATTGACCAAGAGCGTCATGGAATTGGCCGGCGAAGACGGCGCGGTGCCGGCGACGCTCAAGGATTCGCTGATGGCCCGCCTCGACCGGCTCGGCGATGCGCGCGATGTGGCGCAGATCGCCGCCGTCATCGGCCGGCAATTTTCGCTTTGCGCTGCTGAGCGCGGTCGACCGGCCGAGGATGCGGACGAACTCGACACGACGCTGGGCCAGGCTCGTCGCCGCGGGAATTGTCTTTCCCGAAGAACGCGGCCTGGAGCGGAGCTTCACCTTCAAGCACGCGCTGGTGCGCGACGTCGCCTATGAAAGCCTGCTGCTGGCGCGCCGGCGCGAATGGCATCGAACGCATCGCCCTTGCGCTCGAGAAAGATTTCGGCGACATCGCCGCGCGCGAACCGGACCTGCTGGCCTATCATTTCGGCGAGGCCGGGCTGTCTGCTTCCCGCCTGCGACTATCGCATGCGCGCCGGCGATCAGGCCGTGAGCCGCTCGGCCTATCCCGAGGCGATCGCGCATTTCACGGCAGGTCTCAAGCTGGCCGAGGCCATGCCGCCGCAAGACGGCATGCGCCGGCAGCTGGATTTCCTGCTCAAGCTCGGCTCGGCATCGGTCGTCGTGCACGGCTTGCAGAGCGCAGAGGTCGAGGATGCCTATACCCGCGCCAGCGAAATCGGCGAGCAACTGGGCGATGGTCGCGGACTGTTCCAGGCCAAATGGGGCCTGTGGATCAACGCCAATCTGAGGCGCAAGACCGCACTGGCGCGCGACCGGGCCGGCGAACTGGTGGCGCTCGCGCAACACTCCGGCGATGAAGAGCTGTTGCTCGAGGCCTATCATTGCCGCTGGTCGACGGCGTTCTTTCGCGGCGATGTCGCGCGACGCGCTGGAAGATAGCCGGTACGGCATCGAGCTCTACGACATGGACCGCCACCGTCACCTCGGCCATGCGTTCGGCGGTCACGATCCCGGCGTTTGCGCGCCATGCCCAGTGCGGCAATTCGCTGCAGCTCGCAGGCGATTGCGCAAGAGGCAAGGCAAAGCTTCGCGCAGGCGATTGCACTGGCCGAAATACTCGATCATCCCAACAGCCTCGCCCACGGACTGCACAATTCGGCTATCGGTCACCAGCTTGGCGCCGATCGCGATGCCACCTTCGCGGCAGCGCATCGCGCGGTAGGGCTGGCGGAAAAATTCGGCCTGCCGCCGTGGCGCGCGAGCAGCCTGGTCCTGACCGCCTGGGCAACCGCGGTCGGCTCAGGCATCGCGGACGCCGCGCGGCTGATCGATGCCGAGATCGACAATGCGACCGCCGTCGGTCCGCTCCCGCAATATTATCTTGGCCTGGCCGGCAGAAGTCCTGCTGGCCGCCGGCCGGCCGGCGGACGGCCTTGCCCATCTCGACCGCGCGGTCGCCGGGATCGACGAACCCGGCGTCGGCTTCTATCTGCCGGAAATCTATCGCCTGCGTGGCGCATGCCTGCTGGCGCTCGACCGCGACAACAAGGATGAGGCGCGGTCGGCCTTCGCGACCGCTCTCGACATCGCCAGGCGTCAG
Organism: uncultured Alphaproteobacteria bacterium; assembly: GCA_963821965.1. Taxonomy (GTDB): domain Bacteria; phylum Pseudomonadota; class Alphaproteobacteria; order Rhizobiales; family Xanthobacteraceae; genus Bradyrhizobium. The sequence continues at coordinate 88,592 of CAWGFY010000008.1, read as the reverse complement.
GGTGCGGTCATCCTGCAGCGCCGCGCCGAGGACGCGCTTTCCGAGCTTGCAAATGGTGCGGGCCGCGGATAACGCACACCGGCAATCATGCTTGCGGGGAGGCAGCACGTGCGCATCGCTGTGATCGGCGGCGGCCCCGGCGGCCTCACTTTCGCCTATCTCTGGAAACGGCGCCATCCCGAGGCACGCGTCGAACTGTTCGAGCAGAACCCGGAAGGCGCGACCTGGGGGTTCGGCGTCGTATTCTCGGAAGCCGCGCTGGAATTTTTACGCGCCGACGACCCCGATACGGTCGACGCCATCGCCCCGCGCATGGAGAGCTGGAAGAACATCACGCTCAACCTGCGGGGCGAGAGCGTCGAGATCGACGGCGTTGGCTTCTCCTCGATCGGCCGGCTCGAATTGCTGAAGATATTGCAAGCACGCGCCCGCGATGTGGGTGTCGCCGCGCGCTATGAGACGACTGTCACCTCGCTCGATCAATTCGAAGGCTACGACCTGATCGTCGCCGCCGATGGTTTGAACTCCCTGGTGCGGCGTCTGTTCGAAGGCGATTTCGGCTTCTCGGTGTCGTACTCGACCAACAAGTTCGCCTGGTACGGCACGACAAAAACCTTCGCGACCTTGTCGCAGACCTTTGCGAAAACCGATCGCGGCGCCTTCAACGCGCATCACTATCGCTATTCGCCTGCCATGAGCACCTTCCTGGTCGAGTGCGACCGCGCCACCTGGCAGGCCTATGATTTCGCCAACAAGTCGGTCGAAGAGTCCCAGGCGATCTGCGAACAGGTGTTTTCAGACACGCTCGAGGGCCACAGGCTGATCTCCAACAAGTCGGTGTGGCGCAATTTCCCCTGGGTCTGGAACGAGCACTGGTCGCACCGGAACATGGTGCTGATCGGCGACGCCTTGCACTCGGCGCATTTCTCGATCGGCTCGGGCACGCGGCTTGCGATCGAGGACGCGATTTCGCTGGTCAAAGCGCTGGAGGCGGAGAAGGACATCCCGGCGGCGCTCACGCGCTACCAGAGCGAACGCAAGCCGATCGTGAAAAAGCTGGTCACGGCCGCGCGCGCCAGCGCCGACTGGTACGAGAAATTTCCCGAGCATATGAAGCTCGATTTGATGGATTTCGCTTACAGCTACATCACCCGCTCGGGGCGGATCGATGATGCGCGGCTGCGCGCGCTGTCGCCGCGTTTCATGGCGCGCTACGAGGCGACGCGAAAGGAAACGCGTCATGGCACATGAGATCGCCGACGGCGTGCCACGGGATAATCCAGGCGCGCGCGAGATCGGCTTCCAAATCCCTGAGCGTTACAACGCCAGCCGCGTGTTGTTCGACAATCTCGCCAGGGGCCACGGCGACCGGACGGCGCTGATCGGCCCCGCCGGCACGCGCAGCTATCGCGAACTCTGCGCCGAGGCCTGCCGCTGGGGCAACGGCTTTGCATCGCTGGGCCTCAAACGCGGCGACCGCATCCTGCTGTTTCTCGACGATACGCCGGCCTATCCGGCGGCGTTCTTCGGTGCGGTGCGTGCGGGCTTCGTGCCGCTCCTGATCAACACGCTGACGCCGCCGGACCTCTTGCAATTTTATCTCGCCGATTCCGGCGCGACGGTTGCGGTCACTGATGCCGAATTTTGCGCGCGCTTCGACAGCCAGGCCTGCAAGGACACTGCGCTTGCGACGCTGATCGTGGTCAATGGTGCGGTTGGCGCAAATGCCGCGCCAAAGGCGTTGGCCGCCGCGCCGTGGCTGAAGGACTTCGCCGCCGATCTCGCCGAGGCCGATACCCATCGCGACGAGATGGCGTTCTGGATGTATTCGTCGGGCTCGACCGGACGGCCGAAGGGCATCGTGCATCTGCAGCACGACATGCCTTATAGCGACCAGGCCTTTGCAAAGAACGTGTTGAGGCTCAGGCCGGACGATATCTGCTTTTCCGTGCCGAAGATTTTCTTCGCTTATGGCTTCGGCAATTCCATTACCTTCCCGTTCTTTGCCGGCGCGACAACGCTGCTGCTGCCTGGGCAGCCGAAGCCGGCCGCGATCTTCGAGGCGATCGGCCGCTACCGCCCGACCGCATTCTTCGCATTGCCGACGCTCTATGTCATGCTGACCAACGCCACCGAGGCCGACAACGCCGATTTTTCCTCGCTGCGGATGTCGCTGTCGGCAGCGGAAGTGCTCTCCAGCGAGGTCTTCAACCGCTGGAAGGCGCTCACCGGCCAGGAGATCATGGAAGGCCTCGGCTCGACCGAGGTGCTGCATGTCTATCTCTCCAATATGCCGGACAAGAAGAAGCCGGGTGCGGCCGGCAAGCGCGTGCCGGGCTACGAGGTCGTGCTGAAAGACAAGGACGGCCGCGAGGTCTTGGGCAGCGAGGAAGGCATCATGTGGGTACGCGGCGATTCCGCGACGCCGCTGTACTGGAACAGGCCCGACAAATCGGCCGAGACGATTCGCGAGGGCGGCTGGATCTACACCGGCGACCGTTTCCAGCGCGACGACGAGGGTTTTTACTTCTTCCGCGGCCGCGCCGACGACCTCGTGAAAATTTCAGGTCAATGGGTCTATCCGCTCGAGGTCGAGCTGTGCCTGGCTGAGCATCCCGAGATCAGGGAATGCGCGGTGTATGCCGCGGAGCTGCCGGACCGGCGCATGACCTTGCGCGCGGTGGTGGTGATGAACGGCGGCGCGGTTGACGAGGCGGCCACGACGCGGCAGCTGCAGGATTACGTCAAGGCGAAGCTGCTGCCGTACAAATACCCGCGCGAAGTGAAGTTTGTCGCCGAATTGCCCAAGACCGGCACGGGGAAGATCGACCGCCAGGCCGTGATGCGGATGTGAGCGGAGCGGCAACGCCGACGCCCGCATTGAGAAAGTGGCAGACCTGCAATATGCTTCCGCTGGTTGTTTGGGAAAGTCCTTGGGGCTGGGAGGCAGGCGGTGTCAATTTCGCCGCGAAAGGTTCGGGTGGCGTCCGCTGCCGGGCTGGCAACATTGGTGCTTGTCCTCAAGGTCCTGCTCGCCGGAACGACGTCCGCGCTTGCAGGCCCCGCCGCTGCCGACACGATCGAACACAGGCTCCTGCCGCTCGTTCTCACGCAAGCACCATCGGCGCCTCACTCAGCACCGGCACCGCAGGAAAAAGTCCCCAATCACATTCTCGAGCAGTACAAGGCCTACGTTACCGACCTGGCAAGTGTCGGGGTGCAAACCGCAACGACTGATGCCTTCTTCCTGACCATTCTCTCTGCTCTCGTCGGGGTGTTGGCGTTCAGGGAAATGCCCCGGCCGATGGAGGACTATTTCACCGTAACGTCGATCGTGGTGTTTGCCTTCATACTTCTGGCCTGCATCGTCTGGCTGTTGACGAAGCTGCAATTCAACAACCTGCTTTCGGCCAAGTTTGTGGTTCTGCGATCCATGGAGGCCACTTATCCGGACCTCTATCCGCTGTTCACTGATCAGTCGAAGCTTTATGCAGATCATTTCAGCTACGGCATCATACGCCATCTGTCGGCATTGCCGATCGCTTTCGGCTTCGGCGCATTCGTCATGGTTTGCATTGGTATTGTCTGGCAGATCCGCGAGCGAAGAGCACGCAAGCAGGCGCGTCTTGACCCATTGGTCCAGCAAAAGACTCCCGAACCGCTGATCGATTGAGCGTCGGTTTCAGCTTCCCAACCCCGTCCCGCCATAGAGCCACGCCAGATCGCGGCACCATTCCTCTTGCGACTTCGCGCTCATGATGGCGTTACGGAGGCGGGCGTGCTCGCCGGCGGGATGATAGATGTGCTCGCCGATCGCGCGCGACAGCAATTGCACCCGCGCGGTGCGCGGGAAGCGCTGGGCACGATAAGCATCGAGCGCGATCGCCTGATCGTCGTGCTGTGCCAGCATGTGCGACAGGCACACTGCGTCCTCCATCGCCTGGCAGGCGCCCTGCGCGAAATATTGCAGCATTGGATGCGCGGCATCTCCAAGAAGAACAACGCGCCCGTCGATCCAGCGCTCGGTCGGATCGCGGTCACATAACACCCAGAGCCGCCAGTTCCTGCCATGGCGGATGATCTCCCGCGCACGTTCATGCACATGACGAAAGCCCTGCATCACCTCGTCGTCGGACACCGGCTTGCCGGCGACCGGCTCGGGCGCGTCGTTGTGATAGGTGACGACGAGGTTGAACACCTTCCAGCCCGACAGCGGATAATGCACGATGTGGCATTTCGGGCCGGCCCACAGCGTCGCGGCGTTCCAACGCAGGTCTTCGGGCATCTGCTCGGTCGGGATCACCGAACGATAGGTGGTGTGGCCGGAGACCCGCGGCGGCCCGTCCACGGTGACTTGTTTCCGCACATTCGACCACAAGCCGTCAGCGCCGATCAGGAGCGCGCCGGTGACGCGGTCGCCACCCGCGAGCCGCGCCGTAACAGATGAGCCATCCTGGTCGTAGCCGACCACTTCGCTCGACACACGCAGATCGATCAGCGCGCTGTCGCGGCAGGCTTTGAGAAATACACCGTGCAAATCGCCGCGATGCACGACCGCATAGGGATTGCCGAACCGCGTGCGAAAGGCATCGCCGAGATCGACATGGGTGATCTCGTCCGCGGTGAGCGCATCCATCAGCCGGAGCTGGTCGATATAGACTGCCATGCCGCGCGCGGCTTCACCAACGCCGAGATAGTCGAAGGCGTGAAACGCGTTCGGCCCGAGCTGGATGCCGGCCCCGATCTCGCCGAGCGCTGCCGCCTTCTCAAGCAGGATCGAGCGGATGCCCTTTTGGGCGAGGCCCAGCGCGGTGGCGAGGCCGCCGATGCCCCCGCCCGCGATCAGAACTGGCAACGCGCGATTCAAGTCGACTTGCCCATATGCTCGAGCGCATCCTCGGCGCGCAGCGGCACCCGCGAGGCCTCGTTGTTGAGGTCGACGAGTTGCGTGAGTAGCGCCATCAGCGACTTGCGATCGGCAGGCTTCAGCGGCTGCAGCATGCGCGCCTGCGCGCGATCGACCGAGGCCATGATGTCGCGCAGCAGCGATGCACCGGATCTGGTGAGATAAAGCAGCTTGACCCGCTTGTCCTCGGGAGACGACTTGCGCTCGATCAGCTTCTTCGCCTGCAGCCGCTCGATCACGTTGCCGAGCGTGGAACGGTCGAAGGCGATCACCGCGGACAGCCGCGTCGCATCGATGCCCGGATGGGTGTGGATCGCGATCAGCGCCGCATATTGCACCGGCGTCAGGTCGAACGCCCTGCACTCCTCGACGAAGATCGCGACCGCGATCTGCTGCATGCGGCGGAAGAGATAGCCGGGCGCGGTGTAGACCGCATCCATGGTGATCGGCTTATTCGGCATCGGGCTGCTTGTCCGGCGCGGCATCGGCAAAGGCCTGCATCGCTTGGCATGTGGCTTCGGCCTGTAGCAGCCGCGGAAAGGCTGCGACGTCGACGCCGAAGCGGCGTGCATTGGCAAGCTGCGGCACCAGGCAGAGATCGGCAATGGTCGGTACCTCGCCGAAGCAGAACGGCCCCGGCTCGTTGGCGATCAGCCTCTCGCAAGCGATCAGCCCCTCGCGATTGGCCCAGGCGGCCCATTCCGTCACCTTGTCGTCGGGCACGCCGAGCTGACGCAGCCGCACCAGCACCTTCAAATTCTGTACGGGGTGAATATCGCAGGCGATCGCCAGCGCAAACGCGCGGGCTTTTGCCCGCTGCAATGCGTCAAGGGGCAGAAGCGGCGGCGTCGGGTGAGTCTCGTCCAGCCATTCGATGATGGCGAGCGACTGGGTGAGGACGCTGCCTTGATCGTCCTCCAGCGTCGGCACCAATCCTTGCGGATTGAGCTCGAGATAGCCGGGCGCAGTCTGTTCGCCCTTGCGAAGGTGATGGGAGAGGTGCTTGGGCGCAAGGCCCTTAAGATTCAACGCTATTCTGACGCGGTAAGCCGCGCTGCTGCGGAAATAGCCATGCAGCTTCAATGGAACCTCCACGCAAAATTGTTGTTTCGTCATTCCGGGGCGATGCAAAGCATCGAACCCGGAATCTCGAGATTCCGGGTCTGGTGCTGCGCACCATCCCGGAATGACGGCTGTAACGAGAGTTGACGCTATCCATATTGTCAGTATGCTGTCAATCTAGAGAAAATAAATCGGAGGCCGCCATGGAAGCCGTCCAGAAGACGCCGGAGCGCGAGGCGTTCTACAAGAAGATCGAAGGCGAGAGTCTCGCGGCGCTGTGGAACGTGATGAGCGACATCATCACGCCGGAGCCGAGGAGCGCCTGCCGCCCGCATCTGTGGAAGTTCGACACGATCCGCGACTACATGACGGAAGCGGGCAAGCTGATCACGGCCAAGGAAGCCGAGCGGCGGGTGCTGATCCTGGAAAATCCGGGCCTGCGCGGCCAATCGAAAGTCACGACCTCGCTGTTCGCGGGAATTCAAATGGTGGTGCCCGGCGATATCGCGCCCGCGCATCGGCACAGCCAGTCGGCGCTGCGCTTCATCCTCGAAGGCAAGGGCGCCTACACCTCGGTCGACGGCGAACGCACCGCGATGGAGCCCGGCGATTTCGTCATCACGCCGTCGATGACCTGGCACGATCATTCCAACGAAACCTCGGAGCCGATGTTCTGGCTCGATGGCCTCGACATTCCGATCGTGCAGTTCCTCGACGCGTCCTTCGCGGAAGGCCTCAATGACGACCAGCAGAAGATCACCAAACCCGCCGGCGACAGCTTTGCCCGCTACGGCCACAACCTGTTGCCGGTCGACGAGAAGCGGACATCGAAGACCTCTCCGATCTTCAACTATCCCTATCACTACACCCGCGAGGCGCTGGAGCAGGCCAAGACCCGCGACGAGTGGGACGCCTGCCACGGGCTGAAGCTGAAATTCTCCAACCCCGAGACCGGCGACTTCGCGATGCCGACCATCGGCACCTTCATCCAGCTGCTGCCGAAAGGGTTCAAGACCACGCGCTATCGCTCGACCGACGCCACAGTGTTCGCGGCAATCGAAGGCAAGGGCCGCACAAGGATCGGGGAAAAGACCTTCGAATGGGGGCCGCGCGACCTGTTCGTGGTGCCGAGCTGGCACTGGGTCACCCACGAGGCCGACAGCGATTCCGTGCTGTTCTCTTTCTCCGACCGGCCGGTGCAGCAGAAGCTCGACCTGTTCCGCGAGGATCGCGGTAACGCCTGATTGACGCCACGGCCAGGCGGCCGCACTCTAGCATTGAAGACGCCATCCATGACCGGGGTCATAGACCCGGTCATATCAGGCGCGCATTGACGGGTTCATTTTTGGCTCGGGGGTTTTCATGAAAACTCATTTGCAGATTTCGCTGGCGGCCGCCGCGCTTGTGTCCAGCCTCTCCGCTGCTTCCGCACAGGACAATGCAGTTGTCGATCGGCACATCGCCGCAGCCAGCAAAGCCGCAAAGCCGGATCTGCTCGGCGCGCTCGGCCTGTGCAAGACCGCGACGCCCGACGAGGGGACGGGCTTCATGGACAACTACAACAAGATGAAAGCCGAGCCGCCGCTCGAGCCGATGCAGGTTATGGACGACCTCTACTTCCTCGGCAATTACTGGACCAGCGCCTGGGCGGTGAAGACTTCCAAGGGCATCGTCATCCTCGACGCGCTCGACAATGCCGACGAGGCGCAAACCTACATCGAAGGCGGGTTGAAGAAGCTCAAGCTCGATCCCACGGACATCAAATACGTCATCGTCAGCCACGCCCACGGCGACCATTACGGCGGCGCGACTTACCTCAAGAAGAAATTCGATGCGAAGGTCGTGATGAGCGACATCGACTGGAAGGTATTCGACGATCCCGCCTTCAATCCGAAGCGCATTCCCCTGTTCGACGATCCGCCGAAGCGCGACATGGCGGTCAACGACGGCGACACCATCAAGCTGGGCAACACCGAGTTCAAGCTCTACGTCGTCCCCGGCCATACGCTGGGCACGCTCGCGACCGTGTTCACCGTGCATGACAAGGGCAAGGCCTACCGCGCGGTCGATTGGGGCGGCACCGCCTATAATTTCGGCCCGCTCGCCGACCGCCTGCAGATCTACGCCGACACCACGGAGAAGTATCGGCCGATCATGAAAAAGGAAAAGGCCGAGGTGCTGCTGTCGAACCACGTCTCCTATGACAACGCGGTCGGCAAGATGGGCACGCTGAAAGAGCGCAAGCCGAACGCGCCGAATCCCTTCGTGGTCGGCGAGGACACCGTCGACCGTTTCCTCACCGTGCTCGGCGAATGCGCGCTCGCGACCAAGGCCTATGTCGAGGCCGGTCAGCCGGGCAAGGAAAAGAAGGACGAACCGGCAGCGGCAGCGGCGGAGAAGAAATGATTTTCGTCATGGCCTTTCTTTGCTAGCCCAAGACGTGGATGCCCGCGTCAAGCGCGGGCATGACGAGTGTGAGTTGGGGCGCTGGCAAACTTCACCGCCAGTGCAACAGCCGCGTCTCCAGCCAATTGATCAGTCGTCCGACCGCAAGCCCGAACAGCGACAGGATCACGACGCCGGCGAGCAGCTGATCGGTCTGCATGAGATTGCCGGCCTGCAGCACGAAGGCACCGATGCCGTAGTCGGCGCCGATCATCTCGGCGCTGACCACCAGCAGCAGCGCCACCGAGGCCGTGATGCGAAAGCCCGCGAGGATCGAGGGCAGCGCGCCCGGCCAGATCACGCGGCGCACAATGGTTGTAAACGGCACGTTGAAGCTCTGCGCCATGCGGATCAAATTGCGCGGCACCGCATCGACGCCGCTATAGACCGAGATCGCGGTGGAGAAGAACACCCCGAGCGCGATGGTCGCGATCTTCGGCTCCTCGCCGATCCCGAGCCAGAGAATGAGAAGCGGCAGCAGCGCGATCTTCGGAATCGGAAACAACGCCGAGATGAAAGTGATGCCGATGCTGCGGGCGTGGTTGAAGAGACCGATGGCAAAGCCGACCGCGACGCCAGCGACGGTGCCGATGATCCAACCTGTCACGATGCGCAGCAGCGAGGCCGACAGATGATGCCAGAGCGCGCCGCTGACTGCCGAGATTCCAGATGGCGCGGACGATCGCCGACGGCGCCGGCAGGAACAGCGAATTGACCAGACCCGCACTGCCCGCGAGTTGCCAGATGGCGATGACAGCGAGCAACGCGATCCAGCCGGCGTAACGGCTGGCGCGCGGTGCAAAACCCGCGCCGCGAAACGCGACCGGCTTTGCCTCGGCTTTGGCTTGCTCACTTGCGCGGTCAAGCATGCTGCACCTCGCGCTCGGCATCGATCGCCTGCTCGCGGATCAGCGACCACAGCTCATTCTGCAGCGCCAGCAGCTTGCCGCGCGCCTCGATCGCGCCGCGCTCGGCGCGTGTCAGCGGAATGGCGACGGTCTCGCGCACCCGGCCGGGCCGGCGCGACAGCACCACGATGCGGTCGGCGATCCGCACGGCTTCCTCGAGATTATGCGTGACATAGACCGCGCCCATGGCGCCGTCGGCGAGCAGGCCGATGAAATCCTCCAGCAGCAATTCGCGGGTCTGCGAGTCCAGCGCCGAGAGCGGCTCGTCCATCAGCAGGATCGCCGGCCGCACGGCGAGCGCGCGCGCAATGCCGACGCGCTGCCGCATGCCACCGGACAGTTGCTTCGGATAAGCGCCGCGGAAGTCGCTCAGTCCCGTGCGCCGCAGCGCATCGTCGATCAGCGCACGGCGCTCGGCCGGCGCGAGGTTGGCATGCAGCAATGGAAATTCGACATTGCCCTCGACCGTAGACCAGGGCAGCAGCGCGAAATCCTGGAACACGAAGGTCAGCGGATTGAGACTGCCCGGCGGCGGGGCGCCGCGCCATTCGGCGGCGCCCGCGGCAGGCCTCAGCAGGCCGCCGAGGATCGAGAGCAGCGTGCTCTTGCCGCAGCCGGAGGGACCGACGATCGCCACAACCTCGCCCGCACCCACGGTGAACGACACGTCGTCGAGCACCTCGAGCATGCCGAAGCGGTGGCTGATATGGTCGGCGATCAGATCCATGAGACTTGCCCGTGATGCGCAGGCTGCAGACTCGGTATCACCCTCCCCTTGAGGGGGAAGGTCGGTCCGCTATCGAGCGAAGCGAGATAAGGACCGGGGTGGGGTGACAAACTCACCACACTGATAAATTCATCGAGACGAGAAATCACCCCACCCCGATCGCTCATTGCATTCGCGAATAGCCGATGCGAAGCATCGGCGTTCTTAGTGCTAAGAACGGCCGCCGAAGGCGGCCTACGCCCTCCCCCTCCAGGGGAGGGTGGCAGTTCCGTCGCTGCAACAATGCACGTCACACGCATCAATCCGCCTTCACATAGGCCTTGTCGATGATGGCATCGGCGTCAAAACCCTTGTCGACGAAACCCTGCTCCTGCAGCCATTTGATCTGGTTGCCGACATTCTTCACATCGAGATTGCCGTCGGGATCGATATAGGCGCAGTTGCCGACCACCTGCTCAACCGGCAGGTTGGTGTATTTGGCGATGATCTCGAGCAGCGGTTTGGTCTTGTCGCCGATGACGGCCTTGCCGTCCTTCACCGAGGCCAGGATCACGTCGTGATATTCGCGGTCGGCACGATCGAGCGCCGCGAGCACTTTCGTCACCAGCGCCTTGTTGCCCAGCGTCTTCGGCGAAGCGAACACCGCTCCCAGCTGCCACGGGGTCTCGTCGCCCACCCAGCCGAGCAGCTTGGCGCCGCCGTCATCCATCAGTTTTCGCGCGGTCGACACCGGCAACAACGCTGCATCGACGGTTTCACCCTTCAGCGCAGCCGCGGCATTCGACAGCGACTGCAGCGGCACGATCTTCACGTCGGCGAGCTTGAAGTGATATTTGTCGGCGAGCAGCCCCAGCGAATAATGGAAGCTGGAGCCGACCTGCGTCACCGCGATGCGCTTGCCCGCGAGGTCCTTCGGCGTCTTCAGCCCGGCGGCGTAAGCGTTATTGCTGGCGAAATAGCCGATCAGGGGATAGCCGGCCTTCTCGCGGCTCATGCCGCCGATCACCTTCAAGGTGCCTTTGGCGGCGAGATTGTAGAGGCCGGCGGTGAAGGCGGTGATGCCGAAATCGACGTCGCCCGAGGTGGTCGCCACCGCAATCGGCTGCGCCGCATCGAAGAATTTCAGCTCGATGTCGAGGCCGGCCTCGCGGAAGTAGCCCTTGTCCTGCGCGATGAAGACCGGAGCCGACGACGACAGGCGCAATACGCCGATCCTGGCCTTCAACGGCTCCTCGGCACGCGCGCTGGCACTTGCCACAAGTGCCAGCAGCGCCACCAGCGCGGCCCGCGCAAAACCCTTCATTCCGCTTCCTCCGTGTCTCACAAACCCTGCGGCATCGCCTGATCCCGGCCGATGAAAGCACCCTGCCGTGTCAGCGCCTTCTGCAGCCGGTTTACCGCAACTTCGCGCGGTGGCGTATTCCCCGAAAGAGCAAGCGCGGCCGCGGTGCCCGCCGCCTCCCCCATCGCAAAGCAGGCGCCGGAGACGCGCGCGGCCGACTGCCCCTCATGGGTCATCGAGGCGCAGCGCCCCGCGACCAGCAGATTATCGATCTTCTCGGGCACCAGCATGCGATATGGCAGCTCGTTGTAGCCGCGCGATTCCGGGATCGGCGGGAACTTGAACACGACGTCGCCCGCGACATGGACCTCCATCGGCCAGCCGTTGACGCCGATCGAATCCTCGAACGAGGCGCAGCCGAGCACGTCCTCGCCGGAGAGCTGGTAGCCGCCGACCACGCGCCGCGTCTCGCGAATGCCGAGCTGCGGCGGCAGGTCGACGATGTAGGATTTCTCGAAGCCCGGCACGGTGCGCAGGAATTCGAACGCGGCGAGCGCCTGGCGGCGGCCGTCGATCTCGCCGCGGGTGAGATCGTCCGGCTCGAGCCCGTTAATGGCACTGCCGTCCTCGCGCTTGAGCTGGGTGAAGTTCACCCGCCACTCGATATCGTGGCGTTGCGGCCGCACGATCGCGGCCTTGCGCGGAAATTTGTGCGTGCCCTTGGCTTCGGCTTTCTCCATCAGCTGCGGAATCGTCCGCCAGGCATCGCCCGCTTTGGCGGGATCGATGCCGTTGAGACGGAGCATCATCGACGGGTACAGCATGTGGCCATGGCCGTCGCCGACCTCGAAGGGCGCGCCGGCCCAGGCCGCGAGATCGCCGTCGCCGGAGCAATCGATGAAGATTTCGGCGCGGATTGCTTGCCGTCCCGCCTTGGTCTCGACCAACAGCGCGTTGATGCGTTTGTCGTCATGCATGGCGACGCCGGCGCCGAGCGCATGGAAGAGGATATCGACCTTGTGCGCCGCGAGCAGATCGTCGGCGGCGATCTTGTAGGCCGCGGTGTCGTAGGCCTGCGCGAAGATCTTGCCGAGGATCAGATGCGGCTTGTTGAGGCCGTCGAGGCGATCGATCCGCGCCAGCAGATCGGAGGCGATGCCCTGCACCACCCGATGCATCTCGCCATGGACGTTGGCATGCAGCCCGCAGAAATTGGTGACGCCGGCGGCCGTGCCCATGCCGCCGAGGAAGCCGTAGCGCTCGATCAGGAGCGTGCGCCGGCCGGCGCGCGCCGCCGCCACCGCCGCGGTGATGCCCGCAGGCCCGCCGCCGAGCACGGCGACTTCATACTCGCCATAGAGCGGAATGTCGCGGGCGGGTTCGGAGATGGTTTTGGCGGACAAACTACTTGCCCCAGTTCGCGGCGCGCTTCTCGGCAAACGACGCCAGGCCCTCGGAGGCCTCTTTTGTCTGCCGCCGCGCCGCGTGCATCTTCACCAGCCGCGCGTAGGCGGCGTCAGTGACATCCATGCCGCCGAACGCGCTCTCCATCGCAAGCCGCTTGGTCTCGGCCAGCGCCTCCGGTCCGTTGGCGAGCAATTGCTCGACCGTCTTTGCGCCGGCCGCGTCGAGTTCGGCGAGCGGCACCACCTCATGCACCAGGCCGATGCGCCGCGCCTCCTCGGCGCCGAACCGCTCGCCGGTCAGCGCGTAGCGGCGGACCTGGCGCACCCCGATGGCGTCGCAAAGCTGCGGAATGATGATCGCCGCGGTCAGGCCCCAGCGCACCTCGGTGATGGAGAACAGCGCATTGTCGGCCGCGATCACGACGTCGCAGGCCGAGATCACCCCTGTGCCGCCGCCGAAGCAGCCGCCCTGCACCAGTGCCACCGTCGGGATCGGCAACCTGTTCAGCCGCTGCACCGCCTCATAGGTGGCGCGCGAGACCGCCTCGTTCTCTGCAGCGGATTTCGGCCGCACGCCGTTGATCCATTTCAGATCGGCGCCGGCCTGAAAATGCCTGCCATTGCCCTTGAGCACGACGACGCGCAGCGACGGCTTTTGGCCGAGTTCATCCATGGCCGCGAGCACGCCATGGATCAGGCCGCCGTCATAGGCGTTGTTGACCTCGGGACGGTTGAGCGTGACGGTTGCGACCCCGCGCGCGTCGAGGTCCCACAGAACGGGATTGGCTGACATTAAAAGATTTCCCTTGGGATCGCGTTACTCGGCCGCGTCCAAAATGGTTTTGCCGACGGCATTGTCGACGATCACGGGCGTCTCGAAATAGCTGATCTCCGGCGCGCTGCCGTAGCGCTCGGTGATCATCTTGCGCCATTCCGCATTGTAGACGCGCTCGGCCGCTTCGCGGCTTTCCCAGAGATAACAGCCGCCGCCGGTGTGGTTCTCGGCATCGAACAGGTAGTATTTGCGCACGCGGCCCTGCAGGTCGCGATATTTCGGCGCCGAGCCCTGGAACAGCTCGGCGGCCTTGGCGGCATCGATGCTGGCGGGCAACTTGAAGCGGACGATGGCGGTGATCATGGCGGACCCTCCCATTCAACATGAGGCAACCGGTTGCGCCTCACGCGCTGTTGTTGGAGACTGAAACCTATTCTGCCCCTTCCAGACAGGACTTTCCACCCAATGCGGATTTGTATTTTCGGCGCGGGCGCCGTCGGCAGTCATTTTGCGGTGCGGCTGGCGCAGGCCGGCCATGACGTCTCCTGCGTGATGCGCGGGCCGCATCTGGCGGCCGTCAACGCGCGCGGACTGACCTTGCGCGTCGGGGATGCCGAGACCAACGCCAAGGTGAAGGCCTCCGACGATCCTTCCGCGCTCGGCTCGCAGGACCTCGTGATCTCGACTCTCAAGGCGACCGGCGTGGCGAGTCTCGCAACCGGCCTGAAGCCGCTGCTCGGCACTGAGACGCCAGTGATCTTCGCGCAGAACGGCATCCCCTGGTGGTACGATATCGGCCTGCCGGCGAGCCATCCGGCCACGCCTGATCTCTCCTTCCTCGATCCCGGCGGCGCCTTGCGCGCCGCGATCCCGAAGGAGCGGATCATCGGCGGCGTGATTTTCTCCTCCAACGAGGTGATCGAGCCGGGTGTGGTCCAAAACCTCTCGCCGGATCGCAACATGCTCTTGATCGGCGAATGCGACGATCGCGCCAGCGAGCGGATCGGGAAGTTACGTGCCCTTCTGGAAAGCGCTTCGATCGCGTCCGCGCCGGTGGCGCAGATCAGGGAGACGATCTGGTCGAAACTGCTGACCAACATGTCGATGTCGGTGCTGTGCCTGCTCACCGGCCAGACCGCGCGGGCGGTACGCGACGAGCCGTCGCTTCAGCATGTGATTCCGCGGTTGCTGGATGAGGCCAACGCCGTCGGCCAGAGCTGCATCCCCAATGTCAAGCGCTTGTCGCGTACCGGGCCGGCGCCGGAGCACAAGCCGTCCATCCTGCAGGATTACGAGCTTGGCCGCGCCATGGAGATCGACGTGCTGGTGCGCGCGCCGGCCGCGTTCGCGCGCGCCGCCAATCTTTCGACGCCGCTGCTTGACATGCTGGCGGGCCTTGCGATCCAGCGCGCGAGCGACAAGGAGCTGTACAAGGCCAGTTGAGAAAAGGAAGCACCACATGCACATCAAGGGCAAGGTCTGCGTCGTCACCGGCGGCGCGAGCGGCATCGGCGAAGCCACCGCACGCGCCTTTGCCGAGGCCGGCGCACGCGGCGTCGTGGTCGCCGATCTCAAGACCACGCGCGACCGCCTTGCGCAGGTCGCGGGCAATATCGACGGCCTCGCCGTGACAGCCGATGTCGGCCTTGAAGAGGATGTGAAAGCGCTGATCGCGGCGGCGGAAGACAAGTATGGTGCGGTCGACGTGTTCTTTTCCAATGCCGGCCTGTCGCGCAAGGGCCAGGAAAGCGCGTCAGATGCCGACTGGGACGTCAGCTGGCGCGTGCATGTCATGAGCCATGTGTTCGCGGCGCGCGAGCTGGTGCCGAAAATGCTGGCGCGCGGGTCGGGCTACCTGGTCAACACCGCGTCCGCCGCGGGCCTGCTGGCCTCGCTGAACTCGATGCCCTACGGCGTCACCAAGAATGCCGCAGTGGCGCTCGCCGAGCATCTGGCGATCCAGTATGGCGACCGCGGCATCCGCGTCTCCGTGCTGTGTCCGCAGTCGGTGCAGACCGGCATGACCATGCCCGGACCGAGCGCGGCACGGGTCGACGGCGTGCTGCAGCCTCCCGAGGTGGCGCGCATGGTGATATCGGCGATGGAGGAGGAGCGGTTCCTGATCCTGTCGCATCCGCAGGTGCAGGAATATGTCCAGCGCAAGGCCGCGGGTCGCGACCGCTGGCTGTCGGGGATGCGCAGGTTGCGCGACAAGATTTATGGGACGCAGGTGGGTTAAATTGCGGAGCCACCCTCCCCTGGAGGGGGAGGGTCGCCGCGAATGAAATGAGCGGCGGGGTGGGGTGACAGTTTCTCGTCTCCGACAGTCTTCGTCGTGGTGAGAGATCACCCCACCCCGCCTCACATTTCGCTACGCTCAATGTGAGCCGACCCTCCCCCTCCAGGGGAGGGTGAACGAGAATGCGCGGAGAAATCGGGTCACGCGATCAACTCCGCCAGATCCTTCATCGTCGGCACCAGAATGTCCGGCTGGTGCGGCGTCTCGCCGAACGGGCGCGAGCGGCGATCGATGAAGGCGGTGCGCATGCCGGCCGACTTGGCACCGATACAGTCGAAGGCGTGATTGGCGATGAACAGAACCTGGTCCATCGGCAAGCCGAGCAGCTCGGCCGCCCTAGTGTAGGTCGCGACATGCGGCTTGAAGGAGCCGGCTTCCGCAACCGAGATGACGCGGTCGAATGGAATGTTGTGATAACGCCTGGCGGTCTCCAGCATGTCGGGATCGCCGTTGGAGAGCACCACCAGCTTGTATTTCGTCTGCAGCCTGGCCAGCGCCGCCGGCACCTCGGGAAACGGCTTCAGCTTCTCGATCTCGCCGACCAGATATTGCACCTCATCCTGCGTATATTTGATGCCGGCGCGCTCCATCACCTGCGCGACCGCGCGATGGCCGATCTCTCGGTAGGGCGTGTGTGCGCGGTGCAGCAGCGCGTCGATCATCGAGTTCTCGAAATGCGTGCGCCGCCACCAGGTCACGAAGGAATTGGGATTGCCGGTCCAGCCTTTCGCCTTCAGGAACGGGGTTGCGATCGCGACCAGCCCGCCCTGCATGTCCACGACCGTGCCATACTGGTCGAACATGCAAGCCTTGACGTTGTTCTTGATGGCGTCGACATCCACGGCGCTGCTCCCTTTGGTTGCTAGTGCCGCCGATCTGAAGTCCCTGACTCACTCGCCGGAAAATCGGGTTCAGGGACTTCAGATCGAAAGCGGCACTAGAATCATGGATTTGCTAGTGCCCATAACTTTCCGAAGTCCGCGAAAAGGTGTCGCGGCGATGTAGCGCGGACTTCGGAAAGTGGGCACTAGCTTGGATCATGCCCAAAAAATGCGCTATGGGGAGAGGAGCGTTATTCATTTTTCGGAGTGCCTCCATGAAGCGATTTGCCTGCTGTCTCCTGTTCGCGCTCGCCCTCGCCACGGCGGCGCGCGCCGACGGCGTGCCGGAATGGTCGATCTGGAAGAACCCGCGCGACTCGTTACTGGTCATCAGCCTGGTCGACACCGCGGCCGGCACCTTCT
This sequence comes from uncultured Alphaproteobacteria bacterium, assembly GCA_963821965.1. Classification (GTDB taxonomy): domain Bacteria; phylum Pseudomonadota; class Alphaproteobacteria; order Rhizobiales; family Xanthobacteraceae; genus Bradyrhizobium. Next base: position 71,538 of record CAWGFY010000008.1, on the reverse strand, counting down.
CAGGCACCTTCATCAACAATGCCAAGGGCTACAAATGCGCCGGCTTCGGCGTGCCGATCAAAGGCAAGATCAACGGCAACAATATCGCCTTCGTCGCCAACTTCGCGCCTTGCGTCAACACCATCACGGCCTGGAAGGGCACGCTCGGGGACAAGACGATTTCCACGAGCTGGCAGCTGTTCAGCGCCGATGACGACGGCAACTTCAAGGAACTGAAGAACGACGACGTGTTCACGCGGGTGAATTGAAGTTGGCTCTAGATCAGAGCCGCGGCCCAGGCCGCGAACGCGTCCAGGATGTCCGTCATCACCTCGCGGTCGCTGCGGCCCGAGCGCTTCGGAACGTGGAAGGAATGATCGGCGCCGTCGATGAGATGCAAGGTCCCGCGAGTGCCAAGTTTCTTCACCACCGGCTGGAGCAGGTCGACCTCGGCGAGCTTGTCGGCGCTGCCCTGCAGGAACAGGACAGGCACGCGGACATCTGCAAGATGATCGGCGCGCTCGCTGGATGGCTTCCCGGCCGCGTGCAGCGGAAAGCCGAAGAAGGCGAGGCCGACGACGCGGGGCAGCGGCATCTTTGCCTGCGCCTGCGAGGTCATGCGGCCGCCGAAGGATTTGCCGCCCGCGATCAATGGCAGGCCGGGACAGGCGCGCGCACCTTCAGCGACCGCACTGCGCACCGCTGATTGCGCGACTGCCGGCGGATCGGGCCGTTTGCCGCCCTTCTCCATATAGGGGAATTGATAGCGCAGGGTCGCGATGCCGCGCGCGGCGAGGCCTTCGGCCGCTTCCGTCATGAAGGCATGCGCCATGCCGGCGCCGGCGCCATGCGCGAACACATAGCAGGCGCGCGCATCGCGAGGGCGCATCAGCAGCGCCGACACGGTCGTCGATTGTCCCGCCTTGATCGTGAGCTTTTGCGCCTCCGTCATCGCACGAGCATCGCCCGCGTGCGGCGAAAGCGCAACTCACACCTGCGGCGCCGGCGGCGGCGGCGGCAACGGCACGCTCTGGGCATGCTGGAACAGGTTTTGCGGATCGTACTGCGCCTTCACCGCCATCAGCCGCGGGAGATTGTCGCCCCAATAGGCCTGCGCATAATCGGGCAGATCGAGATCGCAATAATTCACATAGGAGGCGCCGGGCATGAACGGCCGCATCGCCGCGTAGATTTTCGCGACATTGGCGACGTGGGCAGGCGTATCGGCCGCGCGGGTCCAGCTTGAATAATACTGGATGCAATATTGCGTGCCGTCGCGCCGGGGAAATGCCGTATCGGCCGCGGCGACGTCGGCGATCTTGCCGCCATAGGCGTCGCACAGCAGCACCACGCCGCCGGCCGGAATCGCCGCAAGCGACGTCATCATCACCTGGATCGCATTCGCTGTGAGCGGCGTCAGCACATAGTCAGACTTCGCCTTCATATAGACCGACTCATAATCCAGCGGTCCGGCAAAATGCTTCACCGCGTTGAGGAAGCTCAGCGACTGGACCGACAGCGCCGACGACGGCGCATACATCGTCACCAGCGGATGCAGCTGTGCCCGCAACTCGCTCTCGCTGCCGACCGACTGGCCGATGCAGCGCATCGTGATCGCGCCGCCGCCGGCTGAGCCGACCTTCATGATCGGCGTGATATTGGCGGGCGCGTTCGGCGCCCAGGCGGCCCATGCCGCGAACAGCTTTGCCGCCTGTGCCTGCGTCAATTTCCAGGACACACCGAACACCAGCGCGCTTGCAAGCGGAAACACATCCAGCTTGAACTCGGTCGCGATGCCGAAGCTGCCGCCACCGCCGCCCCGGCAGGCCCAATAAAGATCGGGCTCGGAGGTCGCGTTCGCCGTGAGCACACGCGACAGCGCATCGACGATTTTGACCTGCTGCATGCTGTCGCACGTGAGGCCATGCGAGCGCGCGAGCAGCCCATGCCCGCCGCCGAGAATGTGGCCGGAGACGCCGACGGTCGGACAGCTTCCCGCCTGCAGCGCCAGCCCCTCGGCTGCGACCGCCTGGTAGATCTGGTACAGCGACGCGCCCGACCCGGCGGTGACGACGCCGGCGCCCTTGTCGACGTCGATCTCGGCGAGGCCGCGCAGGTCGATCACGACGTTGCTCGATTGCGAGAAGCCCTCGTAGGAGTGGCCGCCGCAGCGGACCGCAAAGGCGAGCTGGTTGTCACGCATCCAGTCGACCATGGCAGCGACGCCCTGCTCGGTCTGGCACACCGCGCGCAAGGCCGGGCCGAGTTGCGTGCGCGTATTGGCGGCCGGCAGGTAGTCCTTGTACGTCGCATCCGACGGCGTCAGGAGCAGCACATCGCCCGGATCCACATCGGGCAACGGCGGCAGCGGCGCGGCATCCGCGGCCGCCTGCAAGGTGACCGGCGGTTCCGCCTGCACCGCCGGCGGGTTGTCGGTATGCGGCAGCTCGTCGACCTGAAGCGGATGTTCCATGAGCGATCTCCCGCGCGCGATGCCCGCGTCTGCAGGAGGCATACTAGCTCAGATTGCCGTGATTATGACTTGTATGTTCTGCGTGCGTGGGAATCTGGTCTGCGCCCGCAACGGCGCAAAAGCAAATGGCGATCCCGGCATAACTCGAACATGCGACCTACGGTTTAGGAAACCGCCGCTCTATCCAGCTGAGCTACGGGACCGCGAACCCCACGGGGCTGGCAGCCTCATAGCAGAGCACGCGCGCGACCGGAAGCCTCCGGTGGCGCATGAAAAGCGAGCCTGAAAGCAATCCTATTTCCCGTCGACGACGTGCTTCAGCACCAGGCTGGAGAGCTGCGCGACCAGCGCCCGCAACCGGGCGTTCTCCTGCAGCAGCAAGATCACTTCATGATCGAGATCGGAATCGAAACCGTCGTCGTCCTCGAGACGCGAGGCGGGTAACCGGCTTGCTTGATTGGCTGGCGGAAACGCGTTTCCCATCACAAACCCCCTGCAACTGAACCCCGCCGAGTCCGTTCGGTGAACTGACAATACCCGGAGATTCGCCTGAGTCGGCGTCGAAATTGCGACGCTGCAAGGGGCAAATTGAAGCAGCGATGCAGCGAAGCGTTGACTGCGACTCCTGACACGAAAGTGACAAGGACAGGCCTGCTTCCGCAAATCCGCGGCAGCTACTTTTTCAAACTCCTGCCACGCTCCTCGACCAGCGCTGCGATCGCCTCATCACCCGCCTCGCGGAATCCCGCGATCACGCCGGCGCGATCGGCCTCCGGGCGGTTCTGACTCATCTTCCACTTGCCTTCGATCCGAGAGACCGGAATCTCCACGCCGACGATGGCGCGCATCTGCATGGCGACGAAATCCTCCGGCGCATCGCCGACGGCCCACGGCTCGGCGCGCTGCGCTTCGCGGCTTCTCGTGAGATCCTCGATCTGCCGCCGCAGCCACGCATCATCGTTCATGACGCGCGGCCTGCCCCAGACGTGCACGGTCGCGTAATTCCAGGTCGGCACCACCTTGCCGGTCTCGCGCTTGGTCGCATACCAGGACGGCGTCACATAATCCTGCGGCCCCTGGAATACGGCCAGGCACTCCTCGACCGCCTCAAGCTCGCGCCATTGCGGATTGGCGCGGGCCATATGCAGGCGAAGCGTGCCCTGGCCGGCGCCGCCGGCATCGAGCAGGAATGGGAAAAGATTGGCAAGCAGCCCGGCCGGCCCCGCGGTGATCAACAACCCGAGAGGATGGGCGCGGATCAGGGCGTGCTGAACCTCGGTCCGGTCCTCGCGAAAGGCGGGCGGCTGATACATGGAGCTTTTCGGTCCTTCTGTTAACACTGGTGCCCACTTTCCGTAGTCCGCGCTCCATCGCCGCGACACCTTTTCGCGGACTTCGGAAAGTTATGGGCACCAGCAAATCTATCATTCCAGTGCCGCTTTCGATCTGAAGTCCCTGAACCCGATTTGACGCGACTGAATCAGGGACTTCAGATCGGCGGCACTGGACCATCATAGCAGAAACGCGTGATGTGGCATCAGCCATGACCGGCGGTTGCAGGCATGCTAACGTGAAAGCCTAGCGGCCGCGTTCTCACAGTCTGGCAGCACGATGTCTTCCCTGGACGGCTCATCCGGCTCCGCCAATCCCGCATTGCGCGGCCGAAGAAACAGCTCCCCGTTCCTGGTGCTCGCCGCCGGCCTGCTGTTCTTTGCGGCCGCGGTCGGGGTCGCCTTCATCATGCTGCGCCCGACCACGCTGCGGATCGCGGTCGGCCCGGCCGGCAGCGACGACCTGCAACTGGTGCAGGCGATGGCGCAGACCTTTGCCACTGAAGGCGCCTCGGTTCGCCTCACCGTGATGACCACCGCAGGTCCGGTCGACAGCCTCGCTGCGCTTGCCTCGGGCAAGGCCGATCTCGCGGTGGGCCGCACCGACGAGGAGATGCCCGAAGGAACCGAGTCGGTCGCCATCATGCGCAAGAACGTGGTGGTGCTGTGGGCGCCCGCCGGCCCGCCGCGCAAGGCGCCGAAGAAGGAGACCAAGGCCAAAATCAAGGCGATCGAGGATCTGGCGGGCCGTCGCGTCGGCGTGGTCGGCCGCACCAAGGTCAACGCCTCGCTGCTGCGCGTCGTCCTGAAAGAGTCCGGCGTCGACCCCGACAAGGTGCAGGTCACGCAATTCGGCACCGACCAGGTCAACGAGATGGTGCGCGATCAATCCATCGACGCCTTCATGATCGTGGGACCGTCCGACAGCAAACTGCTGCTGGAAGCGATCACTGCCACCGCGAGGGTGCGAGGCGAGCCGACATTCCTGCCGATCGACGTCTCGGAGGCAATCGCCGCGCGCCATCCGCTCTATGAATCCGAGGAGGTTCCCGGCAGCACCTTCACCACCTCGCCGGCGCGGCCCGACGACACCCTGGAGACCGTCAGCGTCAACCATCTCATCGTCGCGCCGCGATCGCTGTCCGAGACCGTGGTCGGCACGCTGACCCGTCAGATCTTCGCGGCAAAGCCCTCGCTCGCGCGACAGGTGCCCGGCGCATCGAAGATCGAAAAGCCCGACACCAACAAGGACGCAGCGCTCCCCGCTCATCCCGGGGCCGCCGCCTATATCGACGGCACCGAACGCACCTTCATGGACAAGTACAGCGACTACATCTGGGGCGTGGTGCTGTTGTTCTCGGTGCTGGGCTCGGCGACCGCCGCGGTGCGCCACTTCATCAAGCGCGACGAGCGCAAGGCGAACATCCTGCATCGCGAGAGGCTGGTGGCGGCGATCGCGCAGGCGCGCAGGATCGAAACCATCGAAGAGCTCGACACCCTGCAATGCGAGGCCGACGACATCCTGCGCGAGACGCTCGACTGCTACGACGACGGCGCGATCGACGAAACCGACATCGCCGCCTACAGCCTGGTGCTCGACCAGTTCCATCACGCGGTCGCGGACCGCCGCGCGGCGCTCGGCACGCCCGTCACCATTCAGCGCATGAAGGCGGCCGAGTAACGCGCGTTCGCGAGGACCCTGTCCCGACAGTCCGTGATGGTCTAAAAAGGCGCCGCGTCACGATGCGCGTGCTCCAATCGAGGCAATGGTCGTATGCTGAAATCCCGTTTGTCAAAACTGGCCGCAACACTTTGCTTGCCGTTGCTTCTCTCGATTGCATCCCCGCCCGCACACGCCGAAATCAAGATCGATGAAGTCAAGATCGAGTCCTGGGACGGCAAGCGCGCGCTCGCCAGCATCGTGGACCTGCTCCGCTTTACCCCGCGCTCAATGGAAACACCCGGGCACCAGCAGACCATCGATTACATCACGGCCGAACTGAAGAAGACCAAATTCGACACCATTGAGACGCAGCGCTGGGTGGCGCGCGAGGCCGGCCGTACCATGGCGATGACCAACGTCATCGCCCGCTTCAATCCCTCAAATCCGCGGCGCGTGATCGTCGCCACGCATTACGACAGCATCATCAAGGCCTATCGCGACAAGAACAATCCCAACGCGCCGATGCCGGGCGCCAATAATTCAGCCTCCGGCGTCGCGTTGCTGCTGGAGACCGCGCGCGCGCTGTCGGAAATGCCGGAAGCGCCGTCGGTCGGAATCGACATGATCTTCTTCGACGGCGAGGAAGGCCCGATCTCGATGGGCGCCGGCGATCCGAATTTCCACCCGATCGGCTCGCCGCATTTCGTCGAACGTCTCGCCGAGTTCTATCCGAAGGCCAAGCCGGAAAAGATGCTCGACTTCGACATGGTGTGTGATCGCGACCTGCATCTGAAGATCGACCAATCCTCGCTTCATTCGGCGGCGCCGGACGCGAAGAAGTTCTGGGAGATCGGCATGAAGATCGCGCCCGGCGCCTTCGAGAAGCAGTCCGCGCCATACGCGATCGACGACGATCACACCGCCTTCCAGCTCGCGGGCATTCCGAGCTTTATCGTGATCGATTTCGAGTATGAGCCGTTCTACAACACCACCGAAGACACCCCGGACAAATGCTCGGTGCAGAGCCTGGAAGCGGTCGGACGCACGCTGCTGCAGTATCTGTATGCGCAGTAGGTTCCAAGATCGTCATGCCCGGCCCTGAGCCGGGCATCCACGTCTTTGGCGCGGCTCGCAAAGAAAGACGTGGATGGCCGGGACAAGCCCGGCCATGACGAGGTCGAACTCTAACTCTCGCCCTGTTTCCCGGCCCTCCGCCGCATCATCGCGTCGAACGCGGCCTTGATGGCGCGGACATAAGGATCCTTGTAGGGAAATTCCGCATTGTCGGCGTGCACCAGCATCGAGGCGTTGACCTCGAACACGATCAGCCGGCCCTCGCGATCGAGGCCGCAATCGATGCCGAAATAGTCGAGCCCGATGCGCGCGCGGATCGCGCGCAGCGCGCGGGTGTGGCCGGCATCGAACACCGCGCCGGGATTTTCAAGAAACGCCGCTTCCTCGCGCTGCATCCATTGATGGTCGCCCATGTCGGTCGAATCACGGTGCAGCTTCCAGTCGCGCCCGATCGCCAAATGATAGGGCAGGATCTCGTCGTCGACGAAGATGAAGCGGTATTTGCGGAAATAGCCGTCGTGCGAGGCGTAGTCGACATATTCGATCAAGTAGCGATCGCCGCCGAGCCGGCCGAGAAAATCCGAGAGCGCTTCTGTCGTCTCGATCCTCTCGAAATCGTCGCCGCCATGCGTGCCCGCCGGCCGCGCCAGCAGCGGAAACGGGAATGGCAGGATCGCCTCGAGCGCGGCGAGCGAGATATCGGCGCTCGCCTCGATGCGCAGGATTTTCGGGACATGGCAGCCCTCGATGCCCGGCAGCAACGCCGCGACCGCGTCGCGCGTGGTGCGGGCGATTTTCGCGGGATCGTTGATCACGGGCTTGCCGAGCCACGCGGCCAACGCGGCGGCGATCGGCAGTTCGGCTGCCGCCTGGTCCGCATCGGAGATCAGGTTGACGACCACGTCGATGCTGCCGAGTGAAGTTGCATCGATCCGGCTCGATGCCAGCAGCGCCAGGGTGTCGGTGTCGTAGGCCGCATCGGCAAACAGGAATTCGGCCGGCGTGTTGCCGGCAAACGGCGCATAAAGCGCCAGCACCCGGAAATCCGCCGGCGACTTGACCGCGCCCCGCCGGATCAACGGCGCGATCCGTGCCGCGCGCGCGTAGGCGGCCTGCGCGTCATCGAGATCGCCGCGGCTCTGGCTGATGGCCCCGATCCAGTAAAGACTTTCGGCATCGTTGGGGTTGAGCGCCGCGGCCTGCCGGAAGTGCGCTAGCGCCGCCTGCTTTTCATTGAGCTCGTACGACACGCGCCCGAGTTGTTGCCGGACCTGCGCGTCCTGCGGCCGCTCCTCGGCCAGCTCCATCAGAAGCGCCTTTGCAACCAGATGCTGCCGCGTCGCAATCAGCGCCTCGGCGAGATTGGTGCGCGACGGCCAATGCGACGGGTTGAGCTTGAGCGCCTGCAGATAGAGCGCGACCGCGCTCTCGGCGTTGCCGGTCCGCAAATTGACAGTGCCGAGGTTGCACCAGCAGGCGGAAAGATGCGGCACAAGCCTGAGCGCCGCCTTGTAACTGTCGGCAGCGTGATCGAGATGACCCGACAGCATCCAGGCGTTGCCGAGCTTGGCATGCAGTTCGGCGACCAGCTCCGGCCCGTTGCCGTCGGCGGCGGCCGATTCGAGTCCCGCCCGGTAGGCAGCGATGGCCTCCGCCAGCCGGCCACCGGCTTGATGCGCGCGCCCGACGGCAAGATGCTGTTCTGCGAGCGATTGGATCTGTGCAGGGGTTTCGGTGGCGGCAACGGCAGGCGGGGTCACGGCGGCTCTCGGACTCAAGAATCGGTTAACCATGCCCGCTGCCGGTAAACAAAATACTTCCGCCGCGACCCCGCGCGTCTTAAGATTTTGTAAGCCCTGAAAACGAAGTTCAGCCGATCAGCCCAAACCGCGGCGCGCTCGCAGCACCTTCACCAGCCCGTCGGCATCGTCGGTGCCGATGCGGCGGACATCGTTCGACACCAGCCGCAGTTCGACCGCCTCGAGGCCGGACACATTGTAGAGCCGGAAACCCGGCGCCATCCGGATGCCCCAGCCGTTCCACCATTGATTGCGGACGATGGCGATGTCGCTGATGTCGTCGAGCGGCAGGCGGTAGCTCCAGAGGCCGGGTCCGAAGTGCCAGCGCAACTCATTGTCGGCGACCTCGACCGTCAGCGATGAAAACAATGTCGCGGTTGCGATCGTGGTGACGAGCATGAGGATAGCGGGCTCCCAATGCCGCGAGGTCCACGACAGGACGAGACCGAGCAAGCCGATCGCGACGCATGTGATCAGGATCAGGGTTCCGCGCTGGGTGTGACGATAGATCATGATCCTCCCTCGGGCTGACAGTCCTACCCATCTTTGTCGGCCGATCTCGCCGCGCGGTTCGACGCGATACTGCCCGGAAATTGCGGCGTTGCGGCTGACAAGTCGCCGCAAAATGGCGACAATTGGCACCAATCGTGGTCTTAATTTCGCTGGGGACGATCGGCTGTGATTGCATCGCGTGGCGCGGCGTGGCCCGTCGCCGTGATTGCTGCATTGGTTCTGCTCTGCCCGTTGCGCGCCTCCGCGCAATGGTGGAGCCGCGCGCCCGCCGATTTCGAGGACTGCTCGGAAGCCGCAGAAAAATCCGCCAGCAAGGAAGCGAAGACCGCCGCGCTTGCCGAGTGCAACGCCAAGTTCGCCGGCCGCCGCAAGCCCGGCGGCGGCTACACCTATTACGACTTCATGCAGGATCGCAGCTTCGACATCGCGGGTCCGAACCCGACGGCGGAAGAGCAGAAGCATATCGACGAGCAATACACCGTCTATCTGCAGAACCAGCGGCGCAGCACCATTGCCGCCGCCTTTGCCGCCAGGCAGCAACAGCAGCTGCAGGCCTCGCTGAAGAGCGATGCGCCGAAGGTGCCGCTGCCGCAGGAGCGGCCGAAGCAGCAGGCGCCTGCGCCCGCCGCCGACATGCGGCAGCGCTACCGCAACGGCGAATGCGCCCGGCACTCGTTCTCGTGCGAATGGCCGCGGCTGTCGGAAGGATTGAACGAAATCAAGAAGCTGTTCACGTCCTCGCCCGGCAAGCAGAAGAAGAGCTGACAAGCCGGCTTCTGGGCGAGCGCCTAATTCCCCTTCGGCTTCTTGTGATGCCGCGGCGTGATCGGCGCGGCCTCGGGCGGTGTCGCTCTTGCAGCGGCCGCAGCCCGCTGTTCCTGCAGCCGCGCGTCATAACCCGGTGATGGCGTCACCGTCGGCGGCGCGGCGTGGGCCATGGCGCCCGCTCCAAGCAGGAGTGCGATGGCAATGACTTTGCAAGACGGCCGCATGTTTGCTCTCCAACGCGTTCCGGGGCGACGCATGCAGCATCGCCCCGGATCGCAGCGGAAGCAAGTTGGCCTAATTGGTGATGTGCGCGACGGTCAGCGCGTGGTTGAACATCGCGGTCAATGCATTGTTGATGTCCGAAGGCGTGTTCGCGGTATAGAAATAGCTGCCCGACGAATCCGACGGCGACGCGCAGCCCGACAGGCTGGCCGGGATGTTCGGGATGTTGTTGTTGGCGGCGTCATCCTCGTCGCCGGCGAACGAGGCGTTGACCGGGTTGATCGTCACGTAGGGAATATAGAGCACGGAAATCTTGATGCCGCGGTTCTTCATCGTGCTGCAGATCGTAGGATCGATCGTGGTGGCGTGGTTGCTGCCGGCCCAGCTGCCGTTCGGCACGCCCTTGGTTTGCGGGTCCTGCGCGCCGTCGGTGACGAGGAAGACATAAGGCAGCGTGTTGTTGGAGGCGGCGCCAGTACCGACGCTGGTGATCAAGCCGTTCATGCTGGTGATCGCGGTGTCGATATGCGTGCCGCCGGACCCGAGATTCGCATTCATGTTGGTGTCGAGCAGCGACGCCAGATTGGCGGCGGCGTAGTTGATGGTCGACGAATTGGTTTGGGATCCGTTGATGCTGCTGGTCAGCGGGAAATAGCTGTAAAGAGACTGGATGAACGGATAGAGGCCGATCCGGAATTGATTCGCAACCGCCGCCTTGCTGTTGGCGTATGTGAACAGCTGATTCACGGCGTAGCCAACCGCGTCAAGGCGCAGCTGGATGCAGGAGTCCGTCCCGTCGGTGGGACAATTCGCAACACTCGTCAGCGGCAGACTCGGTAGGCTGGACACGACCGACGACGGCAGCTGCTTGTGCATGGGATTGTTGTTGTTCGTCGACAACAGGGCTGCGTAGCCGCTCTGGCTGACCCGCGAGATCGCGTAGCCCAGACAATAATTGTTGGTCGGGTAGCCCTGCGTGCCGCTATCGGTGCACGCGCTGTTCTGCGGCGCGAAATGACAGGCCAGCGTGCAGCCGGTCGGATATTGCCGGTAGTTGTCGGGATTGATGTTCTGCATCCTCACGGCTTCGGCCGGCGTTGAAGGCAGTCCCATCGAACCGGAAACATCGAGCATCAGATAGAAGTCGAGATAGAGCGGCAGCGACGAGCTCGAATTGGAGCTGCCGGTGATGTGCATCGTGCTCCAGCCGGCGACCTGCATGAAGGTGACCGGCACGTCAGCGGCGAAGTTGACTGTCGACGTCAGCGTCGAGCCCGTCTTGGTGACGGTGCTGTTCACCGACAGGCCCTGGTAGCCGCTGAAAGTGGCGGCGTTGCCGTTGAAGATATTGTTGGATTCGGTGACCCCGGCCGCCACCGAACCGTTCGACACCATCGCGCTCGCAGCGGTCCAGCCGGCCGAATGCACCGAGATCGAGGCAAGGCTCGCAGTATCCGCCGCCGATTGCAGCTTCGCCTTCATCCGCGTCGCCATCGAATAGTCGGTGGCGCAGCCGACCGCGGTGATCAGCGGCACCGTCGCGATGGCGAAGATGACGACGATGTTGCCTTTGGTGTCGCGCCGGAAACGGGAGATCAGCGCGGTGATGCGGCCTGCGGACATAGCGATGCACTTTCTCGCTCGGGATGCTGAAACCGGCTGGAACTCTGCCGGAAATCGTTTGCCGGACTCTACCGAAAATCCCTTCAATTTTATTGACTTGTGAAGGGGTGCGGCCTGGCGGCAGGTCGCGCGCAAAGCCGTTGGAACCCTCGCCTTGTAACCGTCATGACCCCTCGATAAGCTTTCCGAGAGAGCTGGGGGCGTTCGGGAGGTTAATATGGGGTTACTCGACGTACTCAACGGCATGCAGCATGGACCCCGAGGATCCTCCAGCCCAAGCTCTTCATCGAGCGGCGGCGGCATGTCGCCGATGACCATGGCGATCCTGGCGTTGCTCGCCTGGAAAGCCGCCAAGCACTTCACCGCGCCGGGCGCGGCACCCGCCTCCCCCGCCCCGACCCCTCCGCCGGCACCGGCGAGCAGCGGCGGCGGGTTGGGCGACATCCTCAAAGGGCCGCTTGGCGGACTGCTCGGCGGTGCGGCCGCAGGCAGCGTGATCTCCGGCGGGCTCGGCGATCTCATGAAGCAGTTGCAGCAGGGCGGTCAGGGCGACGCGGCCAATTCCTGGGTCGGCAAGGGCCCGAACAAGCCGGTCTCACCGGGCGATCTCGCAAGCGCGCTCGGCGCCGACCAGATCGATTCCATCGCCTCGCAAAGCGGGCTATCGCGCGACGACCTGCTCAGGGGCCTCAGCCAGTACCTGCCGCAGGTGGTCGATCATCTGACCCCGGACGGCAGGTTGCCGACCGACAGCGAAGTGCACGGCCGGCTGTGAAGCACGGCTAAATCGATTCTGATTTCGGGAGGGAGCACATCATGAGCATGGGCGGACTGATCTGGATCATCATCGTCGGCTTCGTCGCCGGCATCATCGCGCGGATGCTGTCGCCGGGACCGAACAACCCGAGCGGCTTCATCCTGACCACAATTCTCGGCATCGTCGGCGCGTTCCTCGCCACCTGGATCGGCCAGGCGATCGGTCACTACAGCCCGGACCAGGGCGCGGGGTTCATCACGGCCACCATCGGCGCGCTGGTGGTGCTGTTCATCTGGAACCGGCTGGTCGCGAGCGGCGTGATCAAGGATTACAACCAGTGACGCGCAAAAGCGCGTCACTGTCCCGGGGCGCGCCTTAGCGCGAACCCCAATGCGCAATTGCGCATTGTGCGGACCTCGAGCTTCCGGGTTCGCTCGCGTACGCTCGAGCGCCGGAATGACGGCGCGTCACTGAATCAAATGCATGCCCGCGTCCATGCGGACGAACTCGCCGGTCATCTGGCCGGACTGCGGCAGCGCGAGGAAGCAGACCAGCTGCGCGATGTCGTCGGCCGTTGACGCCGACTTCAGCGGCACCCGCGATATGATGGAATCGCGCACGGCCTTGGCGCCGGCCTCGCCGCGGCCCTTGGTGAACCAGGGCGTATCGATATAGCCGGGGCAAACCGTGTTGACGCGGATCAGCGGCGCCAGCGCGCGCGCCAGGGATTGAGTCATGGTGTTGAGCGCGCCCTTGCTCGCGGCATAGGCGACCGAGGAGCCGCCGCCGGAAATGCCGGCGACCGAGGAGATGTTCACGACCGCCGCCGGCTTGCCTGACGCCTTCGCGCCGGCTTCCAGCAGCGAGCGCGCCGCGCGGATCATCTGGTACGGCCCGATGGTGTTGACGGCATAGATGCGCTGGAAATCCTCGGCCGTGAGATCGTCGAGCTTGTCATGGGCGACATGCTTGGTGGTGCCGGCATTGTTGACCAGCGCGTCGAGCCGGCCCCAGGGCGCGGCCGCGGCGGCGATCTTCTTGCAGTCCTCGTCGCGCGAAACGTCGCCCTGCACGACGATCACCTCCGCGGCGCCGGCCTTGCGGCAGGCTTCCGCGGTCGCTTCCGCCTCGTTCTTGCTGTTGGAATAGTTGACCACGATGCGCGCGCCGCCCTTGGCCAGAATACCGGCGGTGGCAGCCCCAAGGCCCGATGCCGAGCCGGTCACGATCACGCACAAACCATCCTTCGACATCGGTTTCCTCTTGTTGTTTGAGCCCGTCCAAATCCGTTTGGGCTCTACCATACCGCTCCGCGAAACGCGAAACTCCATTGCGCGGAATTGAGGCATGGCTAGTGGAGCGGATTTGACGTTCGCTACCCTGCTGGCTAAGAACTCGCAAAGCGAACGTCAAATCCAAAGCTCCCTAGAATCAACATTTTGCTGTGGTCCTCTGATTCCAACATCCGCATAAGTGCCCGCTGCGATGGGATGCGGATGTGGAATCGGACCACTGCCCGCAAGGACCGACATCCATGCTTGTCAGGGGGATAGCGCTGCGAGGCCGAAGGCCAAAAACGGGGAACGCTGTGTCGGAGAGTGAGAATATCGTCGTCGAGACCGCAGAGAAGATCTTTGCCGATCTCGCCGATGCCCAGGAAATCAACCGCGACAAGAAGGGCGCGTGGAAAGCGCCGCTGTGGCAGGCGCTCTCCGAGGCCGGCCTGCCGCTGTCATGGGTCGCGGAGGAATTTGGCGGCTCCGGCGCGAGTCTCGCCGAAGGTTTTGGCGTGCTCGGCGCTGCCGGGCGGCATGCGATCGCGGTGCCGCTGGCCGAGACCATGCTGGCGGGATGGCTGCTGGCGCAGGCGAAAATTTCGTCTCCCGAAGGCGAGATGACGGTCGCGCCCGCAAGTCCCAGGGATCGCCTCACGCTGAATGCCGACGGTACGATTTCCGGCCGCGCCCGCGGCGTACCCTTTGCCAAGGCGGCCAAGCATATCGCGGTGCTGGCGAGCGGCGCGAATGGCGTCTCGATCGCGCTGGTCGATGCCAGGAGTGTCCGCATCGACGCCGGCCTGACGCTGGCCAATGACAACAGCGACACCGTGATCTTCGACAAGGTTTCGCCGTCGGTCGTGAAACCCGCGCCCAAAGGTTTCGACCAGACCGCGCTGATGCTGATGGGTGGCGTGGTGCGTTCGCTGCAGATCGCCGGCAGCCTGGAATCGATGCTCGACATCAGCGTGCGCTATTCCAACGAGCGCGTCGCCTTCGAGAAGAAGATCTCCAAGTTCCAGGCGGTGCAGCACAATCTCGCGCGGCTCGCGGGCGAATCCGCCGCGGCGCTGGCGGCCGCGACCTCGGCCGCCGACACGCTGGCCAATGCGAAATCGTTCGACGACGATGCCGTGTTCCTCGAAGCCGTCGCCGCGAAAATCCGCTGCTCGGAAGCGGCCGAGAAAGGCGGCGCCATCGCCCATCAGGTGCATGGCGCGATCGGCTTCACCATCGAGCACATCCTGCACCGCTATTCGCTTCGCGCATTGTCGTGGCGCGACGATTTCGGCTCGGAGAGTTTCTGGGCGGTCGAGCTCGGCAAGCGCGTCGCCGCGCGCGGCGCCGACGAGCTGTGGCCGCTGGTCGCCTCCCGCTGAACTTTTTGAAAAGAGACCGTCATGACCGCAGCCCTTCGTTTCGATCCGATCCGCCTGCCGGAAAAATGCCAGCAGCTCCGCAAGGAGGTGCGCGCCTTCCTCGCCGAGGAAATCGCCGCCGGTACTTTCAGCCCGTTCAAGCCCGCCCGCGAGGACACCGACGTGCCGGCGTTCTCGCGCAAGGTCGGCGAGCGCGGCTGGATCGGCATGACCTGGCCGAAGAAATATGGCGGCCACGAGCGTTCCTTCCTCGAGCGCTATGTCGTCACCGAGGAGATGCGGGTGGCCAACGCGCCGACCCGCCGCTTCTTCGTCGCCGACCGCCAAAGCGGCCCGGTGCTGCTCAAATACGCGCCCGAGCACGTCAAAGAAGACATCCTGCCGCGCATCTGCAAAGGCGAGCTGTGCTTTGCCATCGGCATGAGCGAGCCGAATTCGGGCTCGGATTTGTTCGCGGCGAAGACGCGCGCCACCAAGACCGACGGCGGCTATCTCGTCAACGGCACCAAGATCTGGACCTCGTCGGCGCATATCGCCGACTACATGATCGCGATCTTCCGCACGTCACCGCCGACCAAGGAAAACCGCCGCCACGGCCTGACTCAATTCCTGGTCAAGATGAAGCAGCCGGGCATCCAGGTGAACCCGATCGGCCAGATCACCGGGCAGTTCGAGTTCAACGAAGTCGTGTTCACCGACTATTTCGTGCCCGACGATCACATGCTCGGCGAGGTCGACGGCGCCTGGAAGCAGGCGACATCAGAGCTCGCCTATGAGCGCAGCGGCCCCGAGCGCTTCCTCGAGACCTACTACGTGCTGACCGAGCTGGTGCGCGCGGTCGGCGACAAGCCGGACACCCGCGCGGCGGAAGGCATCGGCCGCCTGGTGGCGCAGGTCCACACCATGCGCCGCATGTCGGTGTCGGTGGCGGGCATGCTGCAGGCCGGCAAGGAGCCGGTGGTGGAAGCCTCCATCGTCAAGGACATCGGCACGGTGTGGGAGCAGCAGCTGCCGCATCGCGTGCGCGACCTCGCCGCCTTCGTCGAGGAGGAGGCCAGCAATCGCGAGGCGCTGGAGCATCAACTGTCGTTCGCGATCAAGACCGCGCCGAAGCTGACGATCCAGGGCGGCACCACCGAAGTCCTGCGCGGCATCATCGCCCGCGGGCTGGGATTGCGCTGAGCTTTATGAGAACGCTTGCTGCGACCAAAAGCGAAGTGCCACCCTCCCCTGGAGGGGGAGGCATAGGCCGCCTTCGGCGGCCGTTTCTTAACAACGCCGAAGCGAAGCTTCGGCTATGCGCGAATGCAATGAGCGATCGGGGTGGGGTGACGGTTTGGCAACGTGACACACTTGTGCAAGTTCAACGATCACCCCACCCCGGCTCGCATCTAGCGATGCTCGCCGACCCTCCCCCTCCAGGGGAGGGTGGTAGTGGCATCGCGGCGCGTATGAGTTTCATTGGAGACAACACATGACCAAATTCACCGATATCGGCGTCGAGACGCACGGGCATGTCGGCCTGATCGAAATCCGCAAGCCGCCGCTCAACTTCTTCGACGTGTCGCTGATCAACCAGATCGCGGATGCGCTGGAGGAATTCGACCGCAACATCGAAATCCGCGCCTCGGTGCTGGCCGCGCAAGGCAAGGCGTTCTGCGCCGGCGCCAATTTTTCCGATCCGGCGCGACAGGAGCAGGAGAAGCGCGCCGAGACCGATCCGGCCTCCAACCTGCCGATCAATCATCTCTACGTTCAGGCCGTGCGCATCTTCCGCAACAAGAAGCCGATCGTCGCCGCCGTGCACGGCGCGGCCATCGGCGGCGGGCTCGGGCTTGCGGTGTCGGCGGACTTCCGCGTCACCTGCCCCGAGGCGCGCTTTGCGGCGAACTTCACCAAGCTCGGCTTCCATCCGGGCTTCGGGCTGACCGCGACGCTGCCCGAGCTGGTCGGCAAGAACAATGCGGAGCTGATTTTCTACACCAGCCGCCGCGTCACCGGCGAGGACGCCACCCGGATGGGGCCTCGCCAACGATCTGCGTGCCGCAGGACCAGGTACGATCAGAGGCGATGAAGCTCGCGGCCGAGATCGCCGAATGTTCGCCGCTCGGCCTGATCTCGACCCGCGCGACCATGCGCGCCGGCCTTGCCGACCGCGTGCTGGCCGCGACCAATCACGAGCTGGTCGAGCAGAACAAGCTGCGCTCGACCGAGGATTTCAAGGAAGGCGTCAAGGCCACCGCGGAACGTCGCGTCGCGAATTTCAGGGGGCGGTAGCGTTCTGCTCTCCTTCTCCCCTTGCGGGAGAAGGTGGCGCGAAGCGAAAGTGCGCGCCGGATGAGGGGTCTCTATCCACGGAGACTGGGGCCCCTCACCCGCACTCGCTGGGCTCGCGACCTCTCGTCGCGCCCCAAGGGGAGAGGGTGAACTGAGTGTGCGGCGCCAGCGATCTGCTATTTCCGCTTCACCACCAACGCATCGACGATGGTCACGCCCTGTCCTTGCGGATGCACCAGCACCGGATTCAGCTCGATCTCCGACACCTGATCGCGCAATCGCGCCGCCAGCACCGACACCTCCGAGATCAGCTTCGACAGCGCCGCGACATCGCGCCTTCGGCGCGCCGCGGAAGCCGCGCAGCAGCGGCGCTGCCTTCAACTCGTTCAGCATCGTCTCGCCTCCGCCACGCCGACCGGCGCGGGGCGATAGATCACGTCGCGGAACAATTCGGTGGTGACGCCGCCGAACCCCACCATCACCATCGGCCCAAACGTCTTGTCGTGCAGCGTGCCGATGATGATCTCGACGCCCTTCTTCGCCATCGGGCAAACCAGCACGCCCTGGACCGACGCGTTCGGCCGGTGCTTCCCGCGTTCTCCAGCAAGTCGCGATAGGCCGAGAACGCCTCGCCCTTGGTCGGTGATGCCGACGCGCACGCCGCCGACCTCGCTCTTGTGGGCGATGTCGGGCGACTGGATCTTCATGACCAGCGGAAAGCCGACGCGGGCAATCGCGGCATCGAGCGCGTCGCGCTCCCTGACCAGCACCTCGTCCGGCAATACGATGCCGGCCGTCGCGCAGCAGCGCCTTGCTGTCGGCTTCGGAGAGCGTCGGCGCCTTCAAATGCGCCGAGAGATCGCGTCGGGGCGAGACTCAGCGACATCCGCCTCGACCGCCAGCCTGAATTTCGCATACTCAACGAGCCGTCTCAGCGCGACGCCGGCATGGGTCAGGCTCGACAGCACCACCACGCCCGATTTCGCCAGCTCCCGCCGCGCGAAATCCGACGGCAGCGTATAGGAGTAGAACACCACCGGCTTGTTCTGGCCTGATATCACCGGCTTCAGCTCGGCCTCCTTGAACCACATCCGCGTGTCGCTCGATAGCGACAGCACCACCAGCGTCGCGTCGACCTCGTCGGATTTGTCGAACAGCTCGATGCTCTTTTGCAGGCCGCCCATACCCACGCCCTGCGCGGTGACGTCGACCGGATTCTTCGCCGACCCGTAGGACGGCATCCACTGCTTGATCTTGTCCTGTATGCCGGCCGACAGCTCCGGCACCTGCAGGCCCTGCATCGACACGGTGTCGGCGCCCCAGATGCCGCCGCCGCCGGATACGGTCAGCACCGCAACGCGGTCGCCGCGCGGCAGCGGATTGCTCGCCAGCACCGCGGCGATGGTGACGGCCTCGTCGAGATCGTTGGAGACGATGAAGCCGTACTTGGCGAACACCGCATCATAGGCCGCCGACCAGCCCGCCATGCTCGCGGTATGCGAGGCAGCCGCGCGCTCGCCAGCGCCGGAGCGGCCGACCTTGGTGACGATCACGGGCTTGCCGGCCTCCGCGGCGCGCCTCGCCGCGGCCAGAAACTGGTCGACGTCGCGGATGCCCTCGATGAACAGCAGGATCACGTCGGTCGAGGCGTCCTGCACCATGTAGTCGAGGAACTCGCCGGCGCCGAGGTCGCATTCATTGCCGGCGCTGACACAATAGCTGATGGCCACGCCGATCGCCTTGGCGCGGTGCTTGATGGCAAAGCCGATGCCGCCGGACTGCGCCACGACAGCGATTCGCTTCCCCGTCGCGACCAGCGGCACATGGCCCGGCTTGACGTCGACGGTCGGGCTGAAGGTCGCCGCGACCTTCTGCACCTCGCTCATGAAACCTTCGGCATTGGGGCCGGAAATGCGCATGCCGGTGCGCCTGGCGATCGCGACGATCTGGTCCTGCATCCCGGCGCTGTCGCCGCCCTCCTCGGCAAAGCCGGAAGAAATGATCACGGCGTTCTTGACGCCGGCCGCCGCGCATTCCTCCAGCGCGCCAACCACCGCGCGCGCGGGGATGATGACGACGGCGAGATCGATCGGGGCGCCGATCTCCGCAATCGACTTGTAGCACTTCAACCCGTCGATATCGCCGTAGTTCGGATTGATCGGATAGATCTCGCCCGGATATTCGTTCTTGCACAGCATCGCCAGCAGGCGGCCGGGAATCTTCTCCTTGTCGCGGGAGGCGCCGATCAGCGCGATGCTTTTGGGCGCGAAGAAGCTGTCGAGCGGATGCGGCATTTAAAGTCCTGTTTTTCTTGTTCAGATCGTCGATATCCGAATTAATGCAGCACCCACAACCAACACTCGTCATGGCCGGGCTTGACCCGGCCATCCACGCCTCACCGCGATATCCTCAAGACGTGGATGCCCGGGACAAGCCCGGGCATGACGACCGTAAACACATCGCGCAGGTTTTCAGGAGGCAAGACGGAAATTCACCCCGCCGATGAAGAACGCATTGCCGTCGACCTCGTATCCCCTCGCCTTCGCCGCCTCGCAAACCTTCGCGACATCGCGCACGCGGAAATCCAGCCCGCTCATGATATCGGCCGCACCCTTGACGAAGCGGAAGGACGCGTTCGGCAGTTTCACCTCGGCCGCGCCATCAGCGCCCTTCGAAACGGCCACACCGATGATCTTGCCCCAGTGTTCGGCGAGCCCTGCCGGGTCGGGGCTCTGCATCTCTACCCCGGTCAACGCCTGCGTCACTTCTTTGCGGATATGCTTCTGCCAGTCCGGTCCCGCGGGCGGATAGATCCCGAGCACATCGTCGCTGCCATCAGTGTGGTTGAACTCGATGAAAGCGGCGCGGCAGTCGCGCGGATGCAGCTGCACGCCGAGATAGGGCGCATGCGTGATGCGGTTCGCGGTGCGCACCCCCATGGCGTTGGCGCGCGCACCATGCGCATCGGGATCGTCGCAGCAGAAGATCGCCATGTAGCCGCCGCGCCCGCCTGTCTTCTCGATGAAGCGCCCCGCGGCCGTGCCGTCGCGGAACGGCGCGACGACTTCGAGCAAAATCGTGTCGACCGGCAGCAGCGCATTGACGAGCCCGTATTTCTCGACATTGCCGTCGCGGTAGCAGACCTCGAGCCCCATGATGGCTGATATGTCGGGGATGAGAGGCTCGAGATGCGGCGCGACCAGACAGATCTGCCGCAGCCGCATGTAGGGCGTCATAGGACAGTTTTGGCGACCCGTTCGGGGACATCGAGGACACTTGCCGAATCTCCAGGAGAGGTTTGGCAAGAGGGTCATTTCGATGCCTTGGCGGGAGCTGCACGGTGATTGATCAGCGCGAGGAGTTTGTGAAGCTGGCGTTGGCGCCGGGGGTGAACCTGAGCGAGTTGTGCCGGCGGTTTGGCATCGTCGCGCAGCAACGGCCACAAGTGGCGTGGAGCGGTATTTGAAGGAAGGGCGCGAAGGCCTTGCCGATCGTTCGCGCCGACCGCATCGCAGCCCGACGCGGACGGCGGCGGCGGTTGAAGCCAGGTGCTGCGTATTCGGGACGACGAGCAACAACGCCTGGGGCGGGCGCAAGATCGCGCACGTGATGGAGCGCGAAGGCGCGGCCGCGGTGCCGGCGATGAGCACGATCACCGAGATCCTGCGACGGCACGGCAAGCTGGAGCAGCGCGCGCAGCGAGCATCCTGGCCCTTACCAGCGGTTCGAACGTGCGCAGCCGAACGAGCTCTGGCAGATGGACTTCAAGGGCGACTTTGCGCTGTCGCGCGGGCGCTGCCATCCGCTGACCGTGATCGATGACCACTCGCGCTACGCGCTGTGCGCGCAGGCCTGCGGTAACGAGCAGGATGCTCCCACGCGCGAGCATCTGGTGGCCGTGTTCCGCCGCTACGGGCTGCCCGATACCATGCTGATGGACAACGGCTCGCCGTGGGGCGATAGCGGCGGCGGGCGGTTTACCGCGTTCGCGGTGTGGCTGCTGCGGCTGGGAGTTCGGGTGACGCATGGCCGCCCCTATCATCCGCAGACGCAGGGCAAGGACGAACGGCTGCATCGCACGATGAAGGCCGAGATCGCGCTCGACCGTCTGGCCGATCTCGACCAATGCCAGCGCGCCTTCGACACCTGGCGGCACCTCTACAACCATCACCGGCCGCATCAGGCGATCGGCATGGCAACTCCGAGCGAGCGTTATCGGCCGAGCGAGCGGTCGTTCCCGGAGAGCCTGCCGCCGATCGAATACGGAGCTGGCGACATCGTGCGCAAGGTGGATGCAGGACGGCGACATCAGCTTCAAGAACCGTCGCATTCGTCTGGGCAAGCCGTTTCGCGGCGAGCGGATTGCGCTTCGTGCGACCACCGAGGACGGCGTCTTCAGCATTCATTTTTGCACCCACACAATCGGCACCATCGATCTTCGCGCCGGTGCCGCCGCAGCCTGTGGACTTGTGGACATCGCGCCAACCGCCTGTCCGAGTGGCGAGGCCTGCGACGCGATGCCCACAACCCCACAGGCACAACCGCAACAAACCCTCGACAACCGAGCCTGAAGCGAGCAAGCAAAGTGTCCTCGATGCGCTCAATGCCCGCCGAACACGGGCTTGCGCTTTTCGACGAAAGCCTTCGCGGCTTCCTTGTGGTCCGATGTCTCGCCGGCGCGCGAGTGATGGATCGCCTCGCCGTCGAAGCAGGCTTCCAGCGACATCGTCTCGGCATTGTTGATGTTGCGCTTGATGTAGCCGAGCGCGATCGACGGTCCGTGTCGCAAGCTGCATCGCCACCTCATGCGCCGCCGCCTCACACTCGGCGTCCGGCACGACCTTGGTGACCATGTTCAATCCGAGCGCTTCCTTTGCGGTCAGGACCGGCGACATCAGATAGAGCTCGCGGGCCTTTGCGGTGCCGAGCATCTTGGTCAGGAAATAGGTGCCGCCATAGTCGCCGGAGAAGCCGACCTTGGCGAAGGCGGTGGTGATCTTGCAGGATTCCGACGCGATCCGGAGATCGCAGGACAACGCGATGGAGAGACCCGCGCCGGCGGCGGCGCCATCGAGCTGCGCCACCACGGGCTTGCTCATCTGGTGCAGGATCCGCGAAACTTCCATGCCCTTGCGCAGCGTGACCTGTTTCTCCTCGAACGACATCGGCGCGCGGCCTGCCGCCATCGACTTGACGTCGCCGCCGACGCAGAAGGTGCCGCCGGCGCCCTTGAGCAGCACGGCGCGCACGTCTTGATCCTCGGCCGCGCGCCGCGCCGCGTCGACCAGCCCGCGCGTCATGTCCGGACTGAGCGCGTTGCGCCGGTCCGGCCGGTTCATGGTGATGGTGAGCAGGCCCTTGTCGAGGTGCTGCAGGACGATTTCGTTGGCGGTCATGTGGGTTTGCCTTGGTTGTTCGATTGGGCGCGATCATGCCGCATGGCCTTTGGTGCGGCAAGCACGGGCAAGACGCTGCGCGCGCGGCTTTCGCATGGCTCAGGTCTATTTCCGCAAAGCGGAACGCGCCCGAGCGATAGCCTCACTTCTCCGCCAGCAATCCCCTGCCGGGAACATGGTTGAGCTCGAGCCTGATGCCGTCGGGATCCTCGAACAGCACCGAGTAATAGCCGGGCGCCCAGGAATCCTCGCGCGGCGCACGGATGATCTTTGCACCGAGCTTGCTGACGAAGCCATGAAGCTCATCGACATCGGCGCGCTCGCGGGCGCGGAAACAGAGATGGTGCAGGCCGACGCGCCGCTGGTCGAAGGCCGCGCCCGCATGTTCGCCCGCCGGCGCGCTGATCCCGACCGCAGTGCGCCCGCCGACGCAATAGTAATAGCTGTCGGTATCGATGACGGGCGTCATGCCTGCCGCCGATCGAAGTCCCTGACTCTACTCGCGGCAAAATCGGGTTCAGGGACTTCGGGATCGAAAGCGGCACCAGAATCATACATTCTGCTTAGCGCCCATAACTTTCCGAAGTCCGCGAAAAGGTGTCGCGGCGATGTCGTGCGGACTTCGGAAAGTGGGCACGAGGAACGGCAGCAGCTTGCGATAGAAGTCGCGCGAGCGCTCAAAATTCGACGCCGTCAGGATGACATGCGCCATGCCGTTGATTTCCATCGAGCCGTCCCTCCGTATCGATGTGAGAAATGGGGTTTGGTAATCGGTGTCATCGATCCCTCCGGGGTGCTTTGGCGGATCGCCGAGGAGCCGGCTCCTCATCCGACCAGAGACACACCGCAGCACTAAACCTGCCGACCAGCCGGCCGTTGGATATCGAGGATATCCAATATGGGGCAATCGGGCGCCATCTCGCCGGAGCAGCGCGCTACTGTCTTCGATAGCAGGCGTTCCAGCTTCCTCAGGTCGCTCAGTTTGAGCCGAATGTCTTCGAGGTGGCTTACCGCGATCTCGCGAACCTCGCGGCACGAAGCTTGACCAGGCCCGCCCAGGCGCAAAAGAGCGCGAATTTCATCAAGCGAGAAACCCAGCTCTCGCGAGCGTCGAATGAAAACCAGAATACGGAGGTCCGTCGTGCCATAGACGCGATGGCCGCCAGCCGTGCGCGGTGGCGGGACCAGCATCTCGACCCGCTCGTAATAGCGAATGGTCTCGATATTCACGCCGCTATGCCTGGACAGCTCGCCGATCGAGAGGTTTTCTGTTCGCAAAGACGTGATGGTACCGCATCAAATTACCCTTGATCCTGTAGTGACTACAGGATGCATGATTTAGCGTATGACAATCAATCAGACTGATCACTTTGCCGACAACCGGCGGCAAAAACTAATCGCGGCGGGCGGCCTGCTCGGTGCGCTCGCGGCATCGTCTTGCTGCATCTTGCCGCTGGTCCTGTTCGGCCTCGGGGTTAGCGGGGCATGGATCGGCAATTTCACCCGACTTGCTCCCTATCAGCCCTGCTTCATCGCCGCGACGCTGGCGTTGCTCGGGTACGGCTATTGGCTGGTCTACCGATCATCAACGCGAGCCTGTACCGATGGCGAGGCGTGCGCTCGCCCGTTGCCGAACCGGATCGTCAAAACAAGCCTCATCCTCGCAACGACGCTCGTCGCCGCAGCGCTCGCCCTCGACTTCTTCGCACCGCTCTTTCTCAACTCATGACTGGAGATTTCCCATGAACAAGCCGCTCGCCTGTGCAGCTTTTGCCCTTGGCATCGTCACCTCGTCGTCAGCGATGGCGGGAGATAGAACGATCACCTTGGCGGTGAAGAACATGGATTGCGCGGCCTGCCCCTCCATCGTCAAAGGCAGTTTGGAAGCCGTGCCCGGCGTCGCCAGGGTTGCGGTGTCCTTCAAGGACAAGACAGCCACCATCATCTATGACGACGCCAAGGCCGACGTGAACCAACTGACAACGGCGACCACCAGGGCGGGTTATCCGTCCTCGCCGAAAAGCTGATCCGATGCTTCTCCAGTCAACCATCACGTGTCCGCATTGCGCCGTTGCAAAAACGGAGACCATGCCGACCGATGCCTGCCGGTTCTTCTATGAGTGCACGGGCTGCGGCGCAAAGTTGAAGCCCAAATCAGGCGATTGTTGCGTGTTCTGTTCCTATGGCTCGGTGCCGTGCCCACCAATTCAGGCCCAGCGTGCCGGCGAGCCGGGTGCTGCGTCGTGTTGTACCTAGTTCAGCTATGAGCCAATCGACAACGGAAATTCACGCGACTGGCTCAACGGCGACCGCACCAATTTGCTCGCCTGCGTGATTTCCATGGACCGCCCCTCGCTGTGCTAGTTTGTCGGTGAAACATACCGCAAGGCGATCCAGTGACGATGCGCAGGCTTGTCGCAGCAGCCTTCTCGATCTCCGTCCTCGTGACCGCCACACCGGCGGCACACGCGGCGCCATGCGCGTTCGAGGCGCAGGACGAAGGCCATGTCACCGAGATGATCGACGGCCGCAGCTTCCGCCTCGGCGATGGCCGCGAGATCAGGCTTGCCGGAATCGAACTCATCGCGGCTGACGACAAGGGCAGCGCGCTTGCCGCGCTGATCAAGGACAAGGACGTAGGCCTGCACGGTCCCGACGACACGCCCGATCGTTACGGCCGGCAAACCTCATTCGCCTTTGTCGCGGGCGCCGATGTTTCGGTGCAGGCACAGTTGCTGGCGCAAGGCGCCGCGCTCGCTTCAGTTGATGTCGCCGACAAGGACTGCGCCGCCGCGCTGCTGGCCGCCGAGGCCTCAGCGCGGGCCGCGAAAAAGGGAACCTGGGCCACTGCGAACGTCATAAAAAACGCGGAAAGTGCAGCCGATATCTTGGCCGGGATCGGGCGTTTTACGCTTGTCGAAGGCCGGGTGTTGTCGGTTCGACAAGCGGGGACAATGACTTACCTGAATTTTGGCCGGAACTGGACACGGGACTTTGCTGCGACTATTTCAAGGCGCATGATGCCGGGGGTCGAATCTTCCGGCCTCACGCTCAAGTCCTTGGAGAATTGGCGGATTCGTGTTCGCGGCTGGGTCGAAGCGCACCCCGGGCCGCGGATCGAGGTGGTCAAGGCGGGACAAATAGAAGTCTTGAGCGGGAATTAATCCGCCGAACTACGAGTGACCAAACGTGGATGGGTCTGCCGAACGGCGCGACAGGGGAATGAACCGCCGCATTTCGCTAGCGGCAGTACTGCTGTGTGCGCCGATCGCGCTCGCAGGCTGCGGCGACATGAGCCGTTTCCAGTTCTCGACCGCGGTCGCTCCGCCGACCGCGCCCGCCAAGCCGAACCGCGCCGTCGCCAGCACGCCGGCCTCCGAGCGCGAGCATGACCGCATCCTCACGTCCTATGGCGGCATCTATGACGATCCCAAGCTCGAGGCGCTGGTCAGCAGAACCGTCGACCGGCTGGTCGCCGCGTCCGACCGGCCCGACCAGCCCTACAAGGTCACCATCCTCAACTCCGGCGCGGTGAATGCCTTCGCGCTGCCGACCGGCCAGCTCTATGTCACGCGCGGACTGATTGCGCTCGCAAGCGACACCTCCGAGCTGTCGTCGGTGCTGAGCCATGAGATGGCGCATGTGCTGTCCAAGCATGCGGCGATGCGCGAGGACCAGGCGCGGCAGGCCGCGATCGCCGCGCGCGTCGTCACCGAGATGGGCAACGATCCCGAGATCACCGCCTTCACGCTTGCCAAGGGCAAGCTGACGATGGCGAATTTTTCGCGCGAGCAGGAATTGCAGGCCGACGACATGGGCGTGGCGATCTCTGCGCATGCGCATTTTGATCCTTACGGAGCTTCTCGCTTCCTGACTTCGATGGAGCGCAATGCCGAGCTGAAGGCCGGCCGCTCCTCACTCGATCCGCGCGCGCAGGACTTCCTGTCGTCGCATCCGGCAACCCCCGAACGCGTGGCCCGCGCGCGCAGTTCGGCGCGGCAATACATCTCGCCCGACAATACCGAGCGCGACCGCGAGGATTATCTCTCCGCGATCGACAACATCGTTTATGGCGAGGACCCGAGCGAAGGTTTTGTGCGCGGCAGGCGCTTCCTGCATCCGAAACTCGGCTTCAGTTTCCAGGCGCCGGACAATTTCACGCTCGACAATACCGCCCAGGCGGTGATCGGCGTGCGCGAGGGCGGCGCGCAGGCGATGCGCTTCGACGTGGTGCGCGTGCCCGGCGAGCAGACGCTCGGCGACTATCTCAATTCCGGCTGGATGGAGGGCGTCGACAAGGCGTCCACCGAGGAGCTGACCATCAACGGCTTCCCGGCGGCATCCGCGATCGCCAAGGGCGACCAGTGGCAGTTCAAGGTCTACGCGCTGCGCTTCGGCAGCGACGTCTACCGCTTCATCTTTGCCAGCCGCCAGAAGACCCAGGAGAGCGAGCGCAACGCGCGCGAGACCGTCAATTCCTTCCGCCGGCTGTCGCTGGATGAAGTGCAGGCGGCGCGTCCGCTGCGCATCAAGGTGATCACCGTGCAGCCGGGCGACACCGTGGAGTTGCTGTCGCACCGCATGGCCGGCGTCGATCATCCGATGGAGCGCTTCCGGATTCTCAACGGGCTTGATGCCCGTGCCCAGGTCAAGGTCCGCGACAAGGTCAAGATCGTGGTGGATTGACGCGCGAAAGCGCGTCATCCGCCGAACTCGGGTTTACCCGAGCTCGGTTTTGAATGACCCAGGTCGGCAACAGCCGACCTGGATGGCGCGAGTGAAACGAGCGAACCCGGACCCAACCATCGCAATTTGTTGTGCACGAGGCGCACGTTTCGCTCATGAATGTCCGCTCATGGGGAGGCAGAACGGACATCTGTTCAAGATTGAGCTGAAGTCCGAAAATGACCCAACAGCGACGTTAGCCCTAGCCCGATAACGCCTGCCATGCTTTGATTAGTGGGCTTGACGGATTGGGTTGTTACGGTGTGCGGCGGATTTTACGAGCTCAAATGAGGAACTCTCCATGAGAAAATTTCAATTTACCTGTTTGCTCGCCCTGCTTGCTGCCGTTGTCTCGTGGTCATCCCCCACGCAGGCGCAGATATCAAATCAGTTATACGCTACGCCGGCGGGAACAGGCATTGCCTGTTCCGCGAGCGCTCCGTGCTCATTGAGCACTGCGATTTCTGTCCTTTTCACCAGGCCGGGGGGAGAGGTCAGCTGCATCGACGGCGGCTTTTACCAAACAAACGTCCTCTACTCGAATGGCTTCACCGTTGATTGTCCCGGCGCGGTCCTGACATCCCATTTTGGGCCTGTATTTGCGTTGAACGGCCCAAGCTCGCAGGTTGTCATTCTCCGCAACCTGACCTTCGATGGCGGTGCCGCCGACGCCGCGCCTTTCATCCTGGTTACCGGCGGCGCGACTGTTATCATCGAAAATTGTAAATTCCAGAACATCGCCAACAGCAATGCCATCGCCATCCGGTTTCTGCCGACCAGCCCTGCGGCGCAGCTCATCATCAGGGACAGCGCATTTATAAACAACGGCATTGCACCGGGGACGGGCGGCGGCATTCAGGTAGCTCCCGCGGGAGGCAGCGCCTCGATGTTGCTGGAGCGGGTGTCGTTCAACTTCAACGTCACCAGCATGGTGCTCTCGGGTGCCGTCAACGCGACCATGATCAACAGCACGGTCTCGGCAAGCCGGAGCACCGGCGTCATCGTTGGTTCCGGTAGTACGCTCGATATCAAGGACTCGACGCTGGCGTATAATGTCGGCTCGGCCATTAGCGTCGCCAGTGGCGGCACGGTTCGGCTTTCAAACAACGACATCAAGAGCAATCAGATCGGCGTCAGCAACAGCGGCGGGCAAGCGCTGTCCTATATGAACAACCGCATCAACGCTAACGGCACCGACGGCACGCCGCTCGCTTCCATCCAGGGCGGTCAATAAAAATTGCGCCCATCTTGCATGAACCATTAGGCCGGGGGTCAATAGAGCCCCTCGGCTGCACGGGCTTTAGGCATAGTTGCTTGAGCTACGACTTCCAGTTTTGGCACGAAGCTGACATGGCCGTCTGTCCGGTGAATGTCTGCTTTCGGAAGGATAGTGTTGCAAAAGTCGTTTTGCAGAAGATGTCAAATTTCTAAGGGCCGCCGGCGCATTATTCGTGTAAGAATTCGAGGGACCTCATCGCCTTGCACCAAATTCGTGGGCGACTTCGGCAGCGCGACTGAGACTATGCGAATCAGCGACCTCTTTGCGCTTCAGGTTTTCGCCAAAAATTTGGACCGCTGCAAGTTTCGACTTTTGCAACACTATCTGAAGTAAAACGGACATTGGATTCCGGAGCCGCGAGGTCCGTCACATCGATCGTGTCGTATATGTGAAGAGGCCGTTCGCCGGGCCCAAGCAAGTCTCCAGGCTATTTGTCACGTTACACCCGCACCAGCCCCAACGGCCTGCAGTTACAAATCTGGCGACGATACACTATGATTTCGCTTGTTCCGCATGAGTGGTTTGGGAAGGTGTCCATGCAGAGGATCAACGTTCTGGCTATTCAGCGCATCAGCGCCGATGATCGAGCGAAGATTGAGGCCGTCGATCCGGCGATCGAATTGATCGACGCCGGGGGCTGGTATGACGGAGAATTTCGCGAAACGTGGCCTGCCGTCACCACGGCACGCTATCTGGCACCGGGCGCCAACGGCTCGGGGACCCGCGAGGAACGCGATCGCCTCCTTGCCAGAGCCGAAGTCATCCTTGGTGGCTGGCCATTTCCGCTCGATCTGCGCGCCAGGGCACCGAGGTTGAAATGGTTTCATCAGCGCCCAGCGGGCGCCAGCAATCTGCTGATGGGCGATCTCTGGGGCAGCGCCGTGGTGGTGACGACGTCACGAGGTTCGGGCAATACGCTGGCGATGGCTGAATACGCGGTGGCCGGCATTTTTCACTTTGCCAAGGGGCTGCACCGCGCCGCGATCGATTCGCGCGCGGGCGTGTTCGACCATCGCGCCTATCGGCCGCTGCTATTGGAAGGCAAGACTGCGTGCGTCGTGGGCGCCGGCGGAATCGGGCTCGATGTCGGTCAACTCTGCGCTGCGCTGGGCATGCGGGTCGTCGGCACCCGCCGCCACCCGCACCGGGACCGGCCTCTGCCGCCGGGATTCAGCGAGCTTGGCGGGCCCGAGGATCTCGATCGGTTCCTGCCGGAGAGCGATTTCGTGGTGATCTGCTGCCAATGGACACCGGAGACGACCCGTCTTTTCGACAAGGACCGCTTTGCAAAGATGAAGGCGGGGAGCGTGCTCATCAACGTCGCCCGGGGTGAGATCGTCGACGAGGAGGCGCTGGCCGACGCGCTCCAGCGCGATCATTTGCGCGGCGCCGCGCTCGATGTTTATGTCGGCGAATTCGAGCACATGCCGACGCCAAGGCTCTGGTCCGATCCCAGGGTGCTGATCACGCCGCATATCTCGTCTGCCAGCGATCGGGACCGTCATGGCGCCATCGATCTCTTCTGCGACAATCTGCGCGCCTATCTCAAGGGTGAGCCGCTCCGGAATGTCATCGATTGGGAACGCGGCTATTAAAAGCTGGCCGGAGCATGGCCCGGCTTCGGGCGCGCGACCGTCATGCGGCTACGCGCCCGCCATTTGCGGCCATTTCGCAGACCCATGCATCGCAGCAATCGCATGCTATTCGACCACCTCGTCGGCGAGCGCGAGCAGTTTGGCAAGCATTTCGAAGCCAAGTGCCGTGGCCGTCTTGAGATTGACCACGAACTCGACCTTGGTAGGCAGTAGGATCGGCAAATCAGCGGGCTTCATGCCTTTGAGATCCTTCCCACATAAATGCCCGTTTGCCGAAAAGCGTCGCGAAGATTAGCGCCATAGCTCATCAGCCCTCCCGCGACCACGTATTGGCTTAACGGATACATGGTGGGTAGTCGCATAACGAGCTGCCAACGCAACGATTTGATCCTGGCGACTGATCAGAAAGCCATCGGCAGTTACCACCAGACCGCTGATCTGGCGTTCGCGCAGAGCAGCAAAGCTCGCGTCAATTTCCCGCTCATCCCGGCTGGCAGGACAACAATGTCCAGACCGATGACACGCGCCGCGTCCGACGGCCTGCAACTGGCCGGACCAGCGTTCGGGTTTTCGTCAAATTCGCGAGCGCAACCAATCACATTCATCCCAGGCACAAGCTCCTGCAGCAGTTCAAGATTTCTTTGTTTCCAAAAGCGTGAACATCGGAGCAATGCCGGTAACGTTGCCGACCGGAGCGATTGATGCTCGATACGAGTCCCGCACTTGACTGGATCGCTACCGCTCAGGAAAACAATAGGAATTGTCCGTGTTGCCTTGCTTTGCCGCACGGGCGCCGGGGGAGAGTGGCGGCAAGATCACTTCGTCCGCAACCAGCTCTGCCGCAAGCGCAGGCAATCGGTCATAACGGCCATTAGCGGCCGCGATCCTCGATCCTGACTGCCTGGCTATCGATGCCAGCCTCGCTCAAACCTTTCCTGAAGGCAGTTGTGTCCAGCAAAGGCTCCGCAGCTCCTTGATGGAGAAATCCTATCGTAGGCGACTGCTCGCTCCTGCGCACGCCCGGACAAAGGCACAGAGGCCGCCAGACGTAACCCAGCAAGCCGATGGAACTCACGACGCTTCAATCGATTGAACATTGGCAGCTCCAGCCGGCATCGAGGCGCAGCATACCCCACTGGCGACGACAAGATCAGACCCTAGTCCCGCACTGCGAGATGCCACTCCTGGCCATGACCCTCTGGGTCAAAGTGAGCCGTCGCCGCACGTCCGCGTCTGGTCAGTTGTCACCCAACTTCGGGCATCGGCGCCGCCATCGCCAGGTCCGGGGCCAAAGCCCCGGCATACCGGCAACGACAGATATGCTTGGGCGCTATGCCATTTCCTTTCCCGATGTGACATCATGGAGCGCAAGGTCGGTCCTCTGGCGAACCGGCGATACAGGGAGTCACGAGCAGGGAGTCACCAGCGATGTCGCTTGCCGAAGCTGCAAATGACCGGGGCGCGCCGGCGCGTGCTCGCTACGAAAAGCTCGAGGATCGCGTGCTTGCCCGCGATCAGGTCGGCGCCAGTGAATGCTACTACGATCTGGTGCGTGACGGCCGGCCGCTCCCCGAGATGTTGCGCGAGGCCGTGCGCATCCACGGGCCCTACACGCACGTTCCCTACCACGAGCGGATCGACGACGGCTTCGTCAACTTCGTCAATAACGACCATTGCCTTTTGAGTGCGCGCGCCACGTTGCACCTGTCGAAGTGGCTGCCTGCAGAGATGGCCGGACTGCCGATGGCGCAGACCATCTGGTACATTCCGACCGGTCTCGACATCTGGAACCAGAAGATCAACAAGGCACCCGGCCACTACGCCCGTGGCATGGCACCCCAGAACAGCGCACCGCCGAAGCCGGTCGTGCACTGGCCGGACCAGGAGCCGGAGCACCTCGACGGGCCGTTGCGCGACCGCCTCGACCAATGGATGACGCTGGTGCATCGCGGCCGCGTGCTCGAAGCCTATCGCGTCTTTCTCGGGCTGATGCAGAACAAGACGGAGCGCAAGGCGGTCCTCGCCGAGCTGGTGTTCGCCGGCCTGATCGATTTGCAGGACCGTGCCTTCCTCAACCGTTCCTATACCACCGGCCACAAGTCGTATCGGGCGCGCGCCACGGTCGAATTGGGAACGGCCATCGGCTGGGACGACGCGCATGCCGTGCTCTATGCAGGCGCGCTGGATATCGCCGTCGGTCCGCGCTGGTATTCGACCTACGAGATGGCGTGCAACTGCGTGACCCACTATCTCGCGCAGCAGAAAATCTCCGCGGTGCCCTACGCGGGCACCACGGCCGGGGAATTGGCATTGCTGGCGAACTCCGAGCCGCTGACCGCGGCCGAGGCCGAGGCTTTCCTCGAAGTCGTGTTGCGCCAGCACGAGCCGGCCTATCTCGAGCAGTTGAGCGCCCTGCTGCTCGCGGGCAAAGGGCCGCGCCAGATCCTCGACGTCTTGCAGATCGGCGCCGCACAGGTGTTGCTCGAGACGCAGGACAGTCTCAACTTCTCGATTTCGCAACACTGCTACGAATACTGCAACACGCTCGGCTGGTTCTACGATTCCTTCGAGCATCCGCAACGCCTGAAGCTCTTGTACGTGGCCGCCTCATTCCTCAACCGCAACGCCTGGCATCAGAAGAATATCGGCGATGGCAGGACCTCGGTGGCCGAGCTTCCGGCCGGCGCCGAGCGCATGAGCGAGCGGCAGCTGCTGGAGCGTACGCTCGCCGCCATCGTCGCACTCGATGGACCCCAGGCCGTCGCCTGGGCCAGGGCGTATCTCGCTGCTGGCGGCGACCGCCAAACGCTGGTGCAACAGCTGGCGCTGACCGCCTGCCGCCTCGGCAACGACCCGCACAACCAGGAAATCGCGCAGTGCCTGCTCGAGGACTACGCGAAGAACCGCGGTTTCGACCGCGACCGGTTGCTGCTTGCGTGCGTCCAGCACACCGCCGTGCACCGGAAGTACGGCGATTTTCTCGAATGCGGTCGCCGCTACGGTCGGGCCATGGACGTTGCCGCGCTGGCCTGACGAACGTTTGCCCGCAAGAGTGCCAAATCATCGTGGAGCAACAGCAATGCCGACTCCAACCGCGAGCCGCAACCTGGAATCGGAAACCATCCTTCGGGTTTCCTGGCGTCTGTTGCCGTTCCTGATTGCCGCTTATCTGGTCAACTACATCGACCGTGTGAATGTCGGCTTCGCCGCGCTGCAAATGAACAAGGCGGTCGGCATTGATCCCAAGACGTACGGCCTCGGCGCAGGCATTTTCTTTCTCGGCTATTTCCTTCTCGAAGTGCCGAGCAACCTGGCTCTGCAGCGGTTTGGCGCGCGCACCTGGATCGCCCGCATCATGATCACGTGGGGCATCGTCTCCGCTGCGTTCGCACTCATTGGCGGACCGACTTCGTTCCTGGTGCTGCAATTCCTGCTTGGCGCTGCCGAAGCCGGCTTCTTCCCCGGCGTGATCCTTTACATCACCTATTGGTATCCCGCGCAGTACCGGGCGATCATCGTCGGCCTCTTCATGGTGGCCCTGCCGGTCGCAGGCCTGATCGGCTCACCGATCTCGGGTGCCATCCTCTATATGGACGGCATCCTCGGACTTGGCGGCTGGCAGTGGATTTTCATTCTCGAAGCCGTGCCGGCGGTGCTGCTCGGAATCGCGAGCTACGTCTATTTGACCGATCGACCCGAGCATGCCTCGTGGTTGACGCCTGAGCAGCGCCAATGGTTGGTGGCCACGCTGGAGAGCGAACGCAAGCGCGCGCCTCGCATTTCCCACGACTCGGTCTGGCGCGTGATGTCCAACAAATACGTGCTGATCATGGCGCTGGTTTATGCGGGCGCGGCAGGCGCTTCGACGTCACTCGCGTTGTTCGTGCCACAGCTGGTCAAGTCGTTCGGACTGACGAACTGGCAGACCGGCCTCGTCACCGCCGTGCCTTTTGGCATTTCCGCCGTGTGGATGGTGTTGTGGGGCCGCCACTCCGATCGCAGCGGAGAACGGGTGTGGCACAATGCGCTGCCGCTGGCGTGGATGGTCGCCGCCATGATCGCGACGTTCTTCGCGATCGGCAGCCTTTGGCTGATGGTTCCGTTGCTCACGCTGATCGCAGCCGGTACCTATGCCAGCAAGGGGCCGTTCTGGGCACTGTCGTCGGAATGGCTTGGTGCAACATCGGCCGCTGCCGGGCTGGCGCAAATCAATGCACTGGGAAATCTTTCCGGGTTCGTCTTCAACTACCTGATCGGCTGGATCCAGGCCGAGACCGGCAGCTTCCCGCTGGCCATGATGCCGATCGCCGCGACAGCCACGGTCGGCACGATCTGTGTGTTGGCCATTGGCCGCCGCCAACCGCGCACCGTACCGGCGGTGCAGTGAGGCCGAAGACTGTATCGGCTTCAAAGCGCTTGTCTGGTCGCGCGCCAACCAGGTGCCGCTTGACGCCTGCTCCTTTGCTCTGAAACCGTTCTGCGCGATGAGGAAAGCCGCCAAGCCAAGGGAGACGGTGCGTGAGCTCGGATCTGGTTCGTTACTCCGCCGCGGACGGCATCGCTGAGCTGATGCTCGATCGTGCGCCGGTCAATGCCCTCAGCATACCCCTGATCGATGCGCTGCTCGCCGGGCTTGCGAAAGCACGCGACGACGAGACTATCCGCGCCGTGATCATCGGCAGCGCCCACAAGGTGTTCTGCGCCGGCCTCGATCTCGATCTCGTCCGCGGCAAGCCGGGGATCGAGACCAAGACATTCCTCGAAAAGCTCTATTTCGCGCTGAACGACACCCAATACCGCCTGGGCAAGCCGACGATTGCCGCCATCGACGGCGCAGTGCGCGCCGGCGGCATGACCATTGCGATCTCGTGCGACATGATCATTGCCGGCGACGGCTCGACCTTCGGCTATCCGGAGATCGACGTCGGACTGATTCCTGCCATCCACTTCGTGCAGCTGCCGCGACTGGTCGGCAAACATCAGGCGTTCGGGCCTCTGTTCCTCGGTGATCCCTTCGACGCCGCGACCGCGTATCGCATGGGCCTGCTCAGCGAGGTCGTGCCAAAGGGCACCGCGCTCGAGCGTGCCCGCGAGATCGCGCGACGGCTGGCCGCCAAATCGCCGATCATCATGAAGATCGGCCGTGACGCTTTCATGCGCGCGGTCGATGCCGATTTCCGTCGCTCGGTCGAGAATGCCGCGGAAAGCTTTGCCCTCGTTGCGACCACCAACGATTGCCAGGAAGGATTGAATGCGTTCGTCGAGAAGCGCGCACCGAACTACAAGGGAAGCTAACAATGGCCGGGTTGTATTTCGAAGAGTTCGTGATCGGACAGGAATTTCACCACGAGCTCTCCAGGACCGTGACCGAGATGGACAACACGATGTTCAGCCTGCTGACCATGAATCCGCAACCGCTGCACATCGACGCGCATTTTGCCGAGACAACCGAGTTTGGCCAGCGTCTGTTCAACAGCGTCTATACGCTCGGCATCATGATCGGCATGAGCGTCTACGACACCACGTTCGGGACCACCGTCGGCAATCTCGGCATGACCGACGTCAAGTTTCCGAAGCCCGTCTTCCATGGCGACACGCTGAAGGCGCATACCAAGATCATCTCCAAGCGCGCGAGCAAATCGCGTCCGGGGCAAGGCCTGGTCGAGTTCGAGCACACCATGACCAACCAGCGCGGCGAGGTCGTGGCGACCTGCAGGCGTACCGGGTTGATGCTGGGCAAACCAAGCGCATGATCCGAAAGGTGTGCAGCGGTTTTTCCCGCGGAGATCATGCGCAAAACAATATCAGCGTGATGCGTTCCTTCCTGTTCGTGCCCGGCGACAGCAACCGGAAGTTTGAAAGCGCCAGGAAGACCGCGGCCGATGCCCTGATCCTCGATCTCGAGGATTCGATCGCACCGGAGGGCAAGGTCGCGGCCCGCGGCATCACGCTCGGGATGCTGGGGCAGCGAAGTCAGACGCAGAAGATCTATATCCGCGTCAATGCGCTCGATACCGATCTGACGCTTGGCGATCTCGCCGCCGTCATGCCGGGGCGGCCCGACGGCATCGTGTTGCCGAAATGCGCGGGTGCGGCCGACGTCAACAAGCTCGCGCTCTGGCTCGATGCGTTCGAGGCAGCCTCGGGCATTTCCGTTGGCACGACGCGCATCGTCACGGTTGCGACCGAGACCGCGCGCGCCGTGATCAAGCTGATGGATTTCGAGACCATGAGCCCACGGCTGTGGGGAATGATGTGGGGCGCCGAAGATCTCGCGGCATCGCTCGGCGCCTCGCGCAACCGCAGCGACGGCCGCTACCATTCGCCCTTCGTGCTGGCGCGCGACCTCTGCCTGATCGCGGCTGCGGCCGCCGGCGTCGTCGCGATCGACACCATTGCAACCGACATCGACGATCTCGATGGCCTCAAGGCCGAGTCGATCGCGGCGCGCCAGGACGGCTTCCTGGCGAAAGCCGTGATCCATCCCAAGCATGTCGACATCGTCAACGCGGCCTTCATGCCGACGGAGGAGGAGATCCTCTGGTCAGAGCGCGTCGTTGCCGCTTTCGCCGGAAATCCATCCGGCGTGGTGAAGATGGACGGCAAGATGCTGGACAAGCCGCATCTGCGCGCGGCGGAGAAGATTTTGGCCTTGCGGGGGCGGTAGGGCCACATGCTCCGTCGTACCCTCTCCCACAAGACAAGGGGAGAGGGTAATCGGAGCAAGCTGCGCTTCTCTACACCTCAGTGAGATAATCACAAAAAAGCCCGGTCTTGCGACCGGGCTCTTGAATTGTCTGTACCGATTTACGGCTGACGCTTTCAGGCGGCCTCGTCGGCGACCGCGGTGTCGTCGCCGGCCTCATCGGTCTCGTCGACGTCACCATCGGCATCGCCTTCACCCTCGGCGCTGCCCTCGGTCTTGACGCCGCGGCGCGGGCTCTTGGCGAGCTGGCTCTCGATCTCCTTGACCGCTTCGGTCTCGGTCACGTGCTGCACCACCGCGATCTCGCGCGACAGGCGGTCGAGCGCGGCCTCATACAGCTGGCGCTCGCTGTAGGACTGCTCGGGCTGCGATTCCGAACGGTAGAGGTCGCGCACGACCTCGGCGATGGCGACGATGTCGCCGGAATTGATCTTGGCTTCGTATTCCTGGGCGCGGCGCGACCACATGGTGCGCTTGACGCGGGCGCGGCCTTTCAGGGTCTCCAGCGCCTTCTTCACCAGCACCGGGTCGGAGAGCTTGCGCATGCCGACATTGGCGACCTTCGCGGTCGGCACCCGCAAGGTCATCTTGTCCTTGATGAAGTTGATGACGAACAGCTCGAGCCTGGCGCCCGCGATCTCCTGCTCCTCGATGGACAGGATCTGGCCGACGCCGTGAGCGGGATAGACCACGAATTCATTGGCCTTGAACCCCTGGCGCTGGGTCACGACCTTCTTTTCTTCGATCTTGGGCGCAACCGCCAGCTTGGCGGCAACGGGCTTCACGGCGGCCTTCGGGGCAGTTTTCGCGGGGGCCTTCGAAGCAACGGTCTTCGAAGCGGCCGCTTTCGCGACAGTCTTGTTAGTCACAGTCTTGGCAGTTTTGGCAGTCCTGGATGGCATTGCGCTTCTTTTGTTCTTCGAGGATTTTGAAGCCGCAGTCGCCTTTCCGGCGGTCCGGGTGATAACCCGGGCACGGCTCTTGGATGCGCTACGGCTGGCCGCGGCGGCTTTCTTGGACGGCTTGGAGGTACTCTTCTTACGCGTTTTCTGTGACACGGCCTGTGCGCGGAACTGCCACGCCCCTGTTCGATGGTTTTTCGCGGAAACCCTGGGACAGGGTCAAAGCGGCTGACTGATTCAGCTCGAATGTGCCATATATAGCACATTTTCCGGAAAAATCAATGGTTTAGAGGGTGTCAGGGCCCGTTTTAGGCGGTCCAACGCCTATTAGGGTTAAGTCTGAGGCGAATTTAGGGTCATGCTGCACCGCAGTATTACGGTGTGGATTGCTGTGGATGAAATCCAGCGCGGGTGATTTGCTGCGCCTAGCTAATCGCCCTCGCCCGGCTTCGGAGAAAAATATTTCTCGAACTTGCCTTCCTCGCCTTCGAAATCCTTGGCGTTGGGCGGCGACTCCTTCTTCTGGGTGATGTTCGGCCAGGATTTCGCGTATTCGGTGTTGACCTCGAGCCACTTCTCCAGCCCCGGCTCGGTGTCCGGCTTGATGGCGTCCGCCGGGCATTCCGGCTCGCACACGCCGCAATCGATGCATTCGTCCGGATGGATCACCAGCATGTTCTCGCCCTCGTAGAAGCAGTCGACGGGGCAGACCTCAACGCAATCGGTGTATTTGCATTTGATGCAGGCTTCAGTGACGACGTAAGTCATCCATAACTCCGAAAAAAGGCTCGAAATTCGGGCTTTGCCTAGCGCAGGACGTGCAGTGCCGCAAGGGAAGCAACGCCTGGAATCGACCTCGAATTCAGATAGTCATTCCTGGCCTAGTGTCCACTTTCCGAAGTCCGCGCTAGCCCGCCCGAACACCTTTTCGCGGACTTCGGAAAGTTATGGACACTGGCAAATCTATGATTTCTAGAGCCAGTTGCGATCAAAGCGGATTGTATCCGCAATGACGGACGTAGTTGGCGCATTCTTCAGGAGTGAACAGGTTTAGGGTGCGTCCGATGAGATCCCAGAGGGCGTCGACGGTTCTGGCTTGGGCTTGCCGCAACAGTTCTTTGAGTTTGGCGAATGCCATCTCGATCGGATTGAGATCGGGGCTGTAGGGCGGCAGGAATAGTAGGCGGGCGCCGGCGCCTGCGATGAGGCGGGCGGCCTCTTCGTTCTTGTGGCTCGATAGATTGTCGAGGATCACCGTGTCGCCCTGGCGCAGCACGGGGACGAGGATTTGCTCGACATAGGCCAGGAAACACTCGGCGTTGATCGGCCCGTCGAGCACAAAGGTGCAATCAGCCCCTCGCAGGTGAGGCCCGCAAGAAACGTCGTCGTCTTCCAATGGCCGTTCGGCGCATCGGCGATGGCGCGTGCGCCGACATCGGCCCAGGCGTAACGACGCGTCATCGCGGTCGTCGTCCAAGTCTCGTCGAGGAAAATCAACCGGCCACCAAGGTCCTTCTGCGCACGCCGCCACGCTTCCCGGCGCTCAGCGACGTCGGGACGATCCTGTTCGCTGGCGCGTACGGTTTTTTTTGAAGCTGATCCCCTCGGCGGCGAAAAAGCGCGACAGCATCGACTTGTCGGCTTCCACGCCGTGTATGCGAAGCAGACGCTCGGCGATCGCATCGAGCGTCAGATCGTTCTCCCTACGCCGCAGTTCCAGGAGCCAATCCCGGTGCGGCTTCAGCACGGAACGTCGGTCCCCGCCGGTGGGCAAAGCCGCCGCGCGGCGCGTCTCCTCGAACGCTTTCACCCAACGGATCGCGCTCGCGATCCCGACCCGGAAAATCCGCGCCGCCTCGTTACGCGAAAGACCGTCCTCAACCACGGCCTTGATCACCCGAATCCGAAGAGCTTCCCCATGCGCCATCCCCGCCAGCCTCCTCCCGGCCTTGAGGATGAATCACAGTTCGCCTGATTTGGGAATCCCTTGCAATTCAATTCGACCCCAACCCGCTCTAGTGCCGCTTTCGATCTGAAGTCCCTGAATCGGATTTTGTAGCGAGTGCGTCAGCGACTTCAGATCGGCGGCACTTGCTGCAAATCCTCATAGAGCACGCGGGCGGATGACGCGTCGCCGCGCCGCTCGGAAAAGCCGATCACCTTGAGCACGCGGACGCTGCGGTCGAGCGCGATGGTGAGCACGTCGCCCGGCTTGACCGCATGTCCCGGCGCGGTCTCACGCACGCCGTTGACGCGGACATGGCCGCGCTCGACGAGCTCTGCGGCGCTGGTGCGGGCTTTCACCACCCGCGCGTGCCACAGGAACTTGTCAAGGCGCTGCCTGTCCATTTTCGTTTTGACGCGTTTTCCGGACGCGAACCGGTCCCCACTTCGCTTGAATACGCTATGGATTATTCTTTCCGGTTACCCGCGAGCTGATCCTTCAACGCGGCGAGTTTGGCAAAGGGCGAGTTCGGATCGGCGGCGCGGTCGCGCGGAGAGGCCGACGTCGCGTAGGGGCGCAGCGCCGGACCGCCCTCGCGGTCACGCTTGTCGCGTCCTTTGTCTCTGTCGCGGCCGCGATCACGCGGACCGCGATCCTCGCGGCGGTCGCCGAATTTCTCGCGCTTGTTATCGCGATCGCGAGTCTTGTCGCGATCCTTCTCTCGATCCTTGCCCTTGCCTTCGAAGCGCTCGCGGCGGTCGCCGCGCGGCTCGGGCGCTGGTGCGGACACGCCTTCAGCGGGCGCAGCCGCGGTTGCGGCAGCTTCGGCCGGCGCGCCCTCGGGCTTGCGGAAATCTCGTCCGCCATGGCGGCGATGACGATGGCGCCTCTCGCCTTCGCGCTTCTCGCCTTCACCGCTCTCGCCCGGCGCGGCCGCAGCCGCCTCGCCGTCCTTGCGCGGACCGTGATGACGGCCACGATGACGCTCGTGGCGCGGACGGCGATCCTCGCTGCGGCCGCCGGGCCGCCAGACGTCGACGAGCTGCGGTTCTGCGGGCGCCTCAGTGGCTGCCGGAGTTTCAGCTGCCGCTTCCGATGTTGCATCAGTCGCCGCAGCGTCCGCAGGCGTTTCAGTTGCGGGCGCAGCAGCGCTTTCTGCCGTTGCTTCGGCTGGAGCCGGCTCGGGCGCGGCTTCCGCCACAGGCTCCGGCTGCGGCTCGATCACGACAGGTGCTTCTTCAGTTGTCGCGAGCGGCGTCACCTCGGGCAGCAATGCGGCCGACGGCGCGGGATCTCCGGACACCGCCTGCTCGACGATCTCCGCCGTGCTCGTCGGCGCTTCCGCTGTCGGGTCCGCGGAAGTTTCGACCAGCTCGCTGGTCGCTTCCGCCACGATATCGGCAGGCGCAACGCCAGCGCCTTCCACCGGCGGCGTCTCGGGCGCGACCGTTTCCACCACCACTGGCTTCGGCGGCAATGGCGGCCGGCGCTCGCTGCGATAGCCCAGCGCGCGCAGGATCGAGGCGAAGTCCTCGCCGGCCGAACCCGTCAGCGAGGTCATCGCCTGCGTCACGACGAAACCGCGGCCATCGAATGCGCCGGCGGGCTTGGTGCCCGGCATGGCCTCGCGCCACGCCAAAGCAGGACGGATCAGATCGGCGAGCCGCTCCAATATATCGACGCGCACCGCGCGCTCGCCGCACTGGCGATAGCCGAGCATGCGATAGGCGTCGCGCGGCAAGGTCTTGTCGACCGGGAAAGACGTGCGGCCGCTGCCGGCCAGATGCTGCGCGCCCGACAGCGCGGAGAGATCGATCGTTGTCCTGCTTGATCGCCCACAGCAGCGCGGCCAGCGCGCGCGCGGCCGGCTTGAGCAGGTTCGGGAAATAGATGTGATAGGCGCCGAACCGCACGCCGTATTTGCGCAACGTCGCGCGCGACGGCTGGTCGAGATCCTTCATCTCGGCCGCGATCTTGCTCCGCTCGATCACGCCGAGCGCTTCCACCAGCTGGAACGCGATGCCGCGCGCGATCCCGGTGACGTCCTCGGCCTTGGCGAGATCGAACAGCGGCCCCAGCAGCTTCTCGATATGCGTCTTCAGCCACAGGTTCAGCCGCGCCTCGACCTTCTCCCGGCTGGCGCCGGTCAGCCGCTCGTCGGCGATGATGCGCAGCCGCGGATGCAACGCGTCGTCGGCCGCGATCAACTTGGCCACGGCGTCGCCGGTCCAGCGGATGGTGCCGTCGGAGGTCAACACGAACTGATCGTCGGGAGCCGCGCCGAGTTTCTCGGCGCGCGCGTCGATCTCGCGCGCCAGCACCTGGCTCGCGGCCGCCTGCAGCGCCTTGGCGTCGGAACCCGCCTCCGCCGCGTCGGGCGCAAAGGTGAAGCCGTCGAGCCGGCCGATCGCATGGCCCTCGACGATCACCTCGCCCATCTTGCCGATTTCGGTACTCAAGCTGACATTCTCCCGCAGGCGGCGCATCAATACACTGGTACGGCGGTCAACGAAACGCTCGGTGAGCCGTTCATGCAGCGCGTCGGATAATTTATTTTCCACCTCCCGCGTAATGCCCTGCCAGTGGTCGGGATCAGACAGCCAGTCCGGCCGGTTGGCCACGAAAGTCCAGGTCCGGATCTGGGCAATACGCCCGGACAACGTGTCGATATCGCCGTCGGTGCGGTCGGACTGGTCGACCTGGGCGGCGAACCAGCCGTCCGGCACCTTTCCGTTGCGCATCAGGAATGCGTAAATCGTGGTCACCAGCTCGGCATGGGCGGCCGGCGACAGCTTGCGGTAGTCCGGGATCTGGCAGGCCTCCCACAGCCGCTCCACCGCGTCCGCGCCGTGGGCAAAATCCCGCACCTCGCCGTCGCGCGCGGCGTGATCGAGCACGCGCTGGTCCTCGGCGACCGGCGCGCGGGTCAGCGTCTCATGCGCGGGCGGCTGCAACAGCGACACCTGCAGGGACCCGAGCGAGGAAAAATCCGGCTTCGCATTGCGCCACTGCAGAACTTTCACACTGTCGAAAGCGTGGTTCTGCAGCGCGTTCACCAGCTCCGGCTCGAACGGCGCGCAGCGGCCCGTGGTGCCGAAGGTGCCGTCACGGGTGGCGCGGCCGGCGCGGCCCGCGATCTGCGCGAACTCGGCCGGGTTCAGCCTGCGGAACTGATAGCCGTCATATTTGCGGTCGGAGGCAAAGGCGACGTGATCGACGTCGAGATTGAGGCCCATGCCGACGGCGTCGGTGGCGACGAGATAATCGACGTCGCCGTTCTGGAACAGCTCGACCTGGGCGTTGCGGGTGCGGGGCGAGAGCGAACCCAGCACCACGGCGGCGCCGCCATGCTGGCGCTTGATCAGCTCGGCGATGGCGTAGACCTCATCCGCCGAGAACGCGACGATCGCGGTCCGTCTTGGTTGGCGCGTGATCTTGCGGTCGCCGGCAAATTCCAGCCGCGAGAGTCTCGGTCTTGTGATGATGGAGGCGCCCGGCAACAGCCGCTCGATGATCGGGCGCATGGTGGCCGCGCCGAGCAGCATGGTCTCGTCGCGGCCGCGCCGGTGCAGCATGCGATCGGTGAAGACGTGGCCGCGCTCGAGATCGGCGGCGATCTGGATCTCGTCGACGGCGAGGAAGGAGACATCGATGTCGCGCGGCATCGCCTCCACGGTGGAGACCCAGAAGCGCGGCGATTTCGGCTTGATCTTCTCCTCGCCGGTGATCAGCGCGACGCTGTCGACACCGGCGCGATCGGCGATCTTGTTGTAGACCTCGCGCGCCAAGAGCCGCAGCGGCAGGCCGATCATGCCGGAGGAATGCGCAAGCAGCCGCTCGATCGCCAGATGCGTCTTGCCGGTGTTGGTCGGCCCGAGGACGGCGGTGACGCCCGCGCCGGGTGCTCTCTCGTGGGAGTGAGCGAGTGGAGAGAAGGCCATATTTGGAGGGTGTTTCTATTTCGGACGTTTAGTCGTCATTGCGAGCGAAGCGAAGCAATCTTTGTAACCGTCATTCCGGGACGGTGCGTAGCACCGGACCCGGAATCTGCGAGGTTCCGGGTTCGATGCTTCGCATCGCCCCGGAACGACGAAGGGAGTGGGGGTCAATTCTGTCTCAGATTGCGACGTGTCGATGATGATATGGGGTTCGCTTTCAACGTTCGGAACAAGTCTCGAACGAAACGGGCCCGAATCGCTGACTCCAGGTGGTAACCGGCTTCGTTCACCGCAACATCTCGCGCGTGGGGCTGTGAGTCAGCACTAGATCAAGTTTGGCAGGCTCCGGCAAGCGACGGTTTGAGGTGCGGATTTCTTAAATTCCTGACGGCTCGGAGTTGAATCAGAATTGGGAAAGAGTCAACGGGATTTCGCTGCGTTTTGGTGGCGCTGCAGCCTCTCGGGAGTCCCACTCTGCTCCCTCTCCCCGTTCTTACGGGGAGAGGGTTGGGGTGAGGGGCGGCCACACGATGACTCGGGGAAGCTCCCCCTCACCCGCCGCGCACAGGCGCGCAAGTGCGCTGCCGGGCGCGGCGACCTCTCCCCGCACGCGGGGCGAGGTGAAGTGGAGTCCGTTGCAAAAGCGGAAACCTACTGCGTCTTCGCGACATGCGGCGGCATCGCCTGCGTCACGAAATGCGTCGCCTCCAGCACGGCGGTGCCGAGCGGCGTCGGGATCACCGTGCGGAACGGCACGAGATAGCGGGTTCCCGCGATCGGCACCAGCGCGACCTCGATGTTGCGCGCGGCGGAGAGATATTTGATCACGGGCCGGTCGGGGATGTAGCCCGCGATCGGCGTGAAATACAGCGCGCAGACCACGGCCGGGCCGTGATAGCCCTTCTCCGCCTTCACGGTTTCCATGCGCTTGTAGTCGAGCTTCAGCTCGTAGCGCAGGCGGCCGTCGAACACGGCGGCGCCCGCGCGGCACGCCTCCGGGCTCACGAGCTCGCCACTGCCGGGCACGCGCACCAGGGTCGACGACATCGGATCGAACACGCCC
Organism: uncultured Alphaproteobacteria bacterium; assembly: GCA_963821965.1. Taxonomy (GTDB): domain Bacteria; phylum Pseudomonadota; class Alphaproteobacteria; order Rhizobiales; family Xanthobacteraceae; genus Bradyrhizobium. The sequence continues at coordinate 26,854 of CAWGFY010000008.1, read as the reverse complement.
TTCTTGTGCGCGTCGGTGACCGGGATGCGGTCGGGATCGATCGGCGGCACCGGCTCGATGCCGAACTCCTTGATGTTGCCGTTGACGAGCGTGATGTGCACGGTCTCGGATTTCTTCGAGGTGGTGGTCGAGGCCTCATAGGCCTGCGGCACCAGCGTGCCGCCCACGACGCGGCCCTGCGAGGCGCCGGTGCCGGCGCCATTCGAGATGGTTTTCAGCAGGCCCGTGGTGCCGCCCTGGGCTGCGGCGGAATAGGTATCCTCGCCGATCTCGATCGCCCAGGTGCCGCGGCCGACCGAAATGCCGGCCAAGGTCGCCTCGTACTGCGCCTCGAGCCGGCCTTGCGCGGCGGCCGGCGGCGCGCCCAGCACAAGGCACGCGGCGGCTGCTGATAGCGCCGATCGGGCCGGAATTTTGGGGCGGGTCGTCACAGGGCGGTCCTTGGGCGCACGGCGCAAAAAAGTCATTCGGGCCTGGAAATCCGGCAAACAACGCGCATTTCCGGCCAAATCGCCGCGTAGGGAAGTCTCCGCCCGCGCTGCCGGGAACATGCCCCTTTTTCGCGGGGGATTACGCCGTTTATATGGTGCGCTAAGCGCCTAAAACGCCTGCCAAAACGGCATTTCCTGAGCCTTTCGGCGGCCTCAAAACCTTGACGCGCGGCGGCGCGGCCCCTATACGTCCGCCCGCTCCCAAGCGGAACAGATTTTGGACCCCCTCGTGGCGCACCTAGTGCCCACTTTCCGGAGTTCGTGATCCTTTAGCCGCTCGCACTTTCACGAACTCCGGAAAGTCATGGGCACTAGCAAACTTATGTTGCTAATGCCGCTTTCGATCTGAAGTCCCTGGAAGAACTCGCGGCAAACGGTGCAGGGACTTCAGATCGGCGGCATTAGAGGGCTGCCGGGGACATATAAGGATTTTCGAGATGTCGCGGCGCTGCGAACTGACGGCCAAGGGCCCCCTGACGGGCCACAAGGTCAGCCACTCCAACATCAAGACCAAGCGGCGTTTCCTGCCGAACCTGTGCAACGTCACCTTCATCTCGGACGCGCTGGGGCGGAACGTGCGGCTGCGCGTCTCGACCAACGCGATCAAGACCGTCGACCACAATGGCGGGCTGGATGCATACCTGTTGAAGGCCCGCGCCACGGTGCTGTCGCCGCGCGCGCTGGAGCTGAAGCGCCAGATCGAGAAGAAGGTCGGCGGTCAGCAGGAGAAGAAGGCGATCTGAGAGATTTTAGAGTTGGGCCAGGGGCGCGTGAGTTGCGTCCTGTAGCGTGAGTTTCGAGTTGTAGTGAGATGGGCGGCCGGGTCGGAAACGATCCGGCCGTTTTTTTTGGTTGGAGCAAGCTAGGGTCACGCCTTCGTGGGTGCTTTCTTGCGCTTGCGCCGCGCTTTTTCTGCCTCACGATTTTGCTTCATAGCGGGAGTCTGCTTTTGTGACGCACCTTGTTTCAGCGTCTTCGCCTCCCTCCGCTCGCGGGCTGCATCACGCGAGAGATCAATATCCTCATAGCTTAGGGCGTCAGCGGAGCAGACACGGTAGTTGGCATCAAGAGCCGGTCCCATCATCAGGATCGCCGCAATCCGACGAACCATTTCCGAAACGTAGGTCGCTTCCTCCGCTTGAAGGGGGCGGCCAAGCACAGCCTGTTCGCGATAGCTTAGCCACTTCTTTATGATCTGATAGCCGCCGAGATCGTAGGACCAAATCCTCGTGGTGATAGGCAATCCTCCTTACAATGGCTTCGCAGGGGTGAACGAGTCAAAGGAAGAACGTGCGCTCACAGATGCTTACAAGCAGCCTAAGAAGGTTCGTCGCCCCGAGGGACAAGGACTGAACGATCTATATGTTCGCTTTTTTCGTATGGCCGAACGGCGAATTGTCCAAAAGCTCACTGTTGAGAAGAAGGATCTGCTGAGCAACGAGATGCACTTTCACTATGAGGATGGTGGCAGTGGCATCGTTTGTTTCATCTCAAACTATTCATGGTTGGATGGGTTGTCATTTACGGCAATGCGCGAACGGTACTTGGAAGCATATGACACCATCCGGATCGATTGCTTGAATGGCGACAAATACAAAACAGGCAAGACGACCCCCGAGGGGTTGCCTGATCCTTCCATTTTCTCGACAGAGCACAATCGCGAAGGGATTCAAGTTGGCACCGCCATAGCAACGCTGGTTCGCAAGATCGACCACGAGCCGGCGTCGTCAGTCCAATTTATACGCCCATCGAGCGTAGGGCCTTAGAAGCGGAAGCGCATTCACTCGGTATGACGATTGAGGAGATGCTAGCGCTCGTCGGAGCTCGCACGCTTGATATCCACCTGAACGCTGAGGTCTTTTGGTCGAACGTGCCGGAAAGGGTTGGCGCATCCCGCTTCACCTTGTCAGCGCGCGATCGCTCCTCTTCAAGCCCGGGAAATGGAAGTGGTTTGGTAACGTGCGGTTCCCAGCCCGTGAGAGCATTGGTGAGGAAAATTCCGGCGCGCTCAGTGCTAGTGTCAAGAGTCGCATCCATCTTACGGAGTGTCAGGCCGACTTGAAGATGGGCCACGACAAAGGGCGCCGGCATGATCTCGAAGCCGAACACACGAGACAGAGCCGCCTTCTTTACCATTTGACCTTTGAGCGCGCCAAACCCTTGGGCTTCGTAACTCGTCTCGATGCGCTTCAGCACGGCAGCAAGAAACGCACCAGTGCCGCAGCAGGGGTCAAGAACATAGACGCGATCCGAAGCTAGGCCGTCTTCGATCTTCAAATCTTCGCGAAGCGCCTTGTCGACTCGCGCAACCATGTAGGTGACGACTTCGTTCGGCGTATACCAAACACCTAGCTCTTTACGCAGTTCGGGATCGAACGCTTCAAGGAAGGGCTCATAGAAAAACTGAACAGCGTCCGTATCATTGAACTTCTTGAAAAACTCTTCGTCCCTGACTCGATTAAGGGTTGCTGCAGCCCAATCGAGCACCTCGATGAGATGCAGCGGCTGCAGATATGTTGGACTCGCAATTTGATCGAAGAGAGTGCGGATATTCGCCGAACGCGCTCCCCACTTGCTCCGCCGATTTCCGTGGCGTCGCAACCATCTCCCAAAATGCCTTCGCAGTCAGTGCAAGCCTAAAGCCCTCAAGCTTCGTCGCTCCTCCTGCTGGTCCCTCGCCCACGATAAGAAAATCCCGCAGGTTGGATACGATCACGAGTTGGTAGGCTCCGAAGTATTTGCTGACTTGCTTCGTTCCGGCGGTGAGCCAAGTCTCATCATCCACCCCTTTCATCTCAATAACACCGCGCTCGGGAGGCTGGCCTTTTCGCGGCTCGCCTTTCTGCACCTGATTGGCGGCATAAAGACCAAAGTCCGGATGACCCGCGCCAGTGTTAGCGAGGTCGGACAAGCACAGAACTTTCGGCTTCAATTCTTGCCCGAGAGCGTTCAGCAAGTCAGCGAGTGCCGGATAGTACGAACGTTCATCCGTGCCCGCACCTAATCCGTGCTCGTCTCGCAGCCGCGAGAAATAGCGTTCAACGATTTGGATGAGCTTGTCAGTCAACGGGAGGCTGGACCATGTCTTGGAATCAATGTTGTACACTACCTACGCGTTCATAGCATTTGGCGCCGCTTGTCGCATAGACCGCCCTTATGCTTAAGGTAAGCTCGCTCACTCCGGCTGCCCGACGGGCAAAACACCTGAGCGCATCATTGCGCGATTTTCGCTCTGGCCTCGCCTGCCGAGGCCTCCGCTAGCCCCGAATTCGCCTACCCGAAAATCCGAATTTCGCTTGGCCCTTCAGTACGCTATGCGCTTTTGGGCCCTATTGCGAAAATATTTCTCTTTACGAAAACCAGAACTCGTGCCTATATTCGCCCCATCTCGTCCCACCCGGAGGGGCGTACGCGTCGTCACTTTACGCGGGACGAGGATGCGATGGACGCACGCGGTGCCTGACGAAGGCATGCGGCATGCGGACGGCAAAAGCGTGTGGTCCTGTCCCCCCGACGCTGGGGTCAACCCCGGGTCAAAAGCCCGGGGGACGGAGGCTAACAAGCCCGGTACTCCGGGGAGAGCGCGCTATAAGCCGTAAACCATTGCGCAGGGAATGCCGGATGATTCGGCCTTGCCTGACGAACTTGTGGGCACCTTTCCTTTTCAGCCCACGAGGCCTCTCGGGTGCGGCCAGCGCCCGGCATTCCCTGCGCCCTCCGGCTTTTCCGAGGGACGCGGTTCTTGGCATCACCCGGGCGATTCACGCCGCGGGACTGCGGAGGCGTGTCTTCTCGTCATGCGTGGCTGTTTGACATTCACATCGGAAAGCTCAAAGGCCTTCGGAAGTCCGGCCTGACGGAGAATGGCGTTCGCAGTATGTCGGCTCGGAATGCCGACGGGCACCGCGAAGTTACGCTTGGTGATTGGGCTGTGCCAAATCTCGTGACTGCCACGCCCCTGACGCACCATCGTGCAACCGGCTGCCCGCAGCAACTCGCGCAACGCGCGGTCGAATTGCGGCGCCATTCAGCTTGCGGCCGGTTCGGCTTCGCGCAACGCCGTGATCTGCAGAAATAGCGACTGTGGATCGACATCCGGATGATTGTCCGGGAGCAGGTCGAGCGCCATCGCCGAAATCTTGTCGAGCAACTGGTCCAGCGTCGGCGCGTCGGCCGCAGCGGGAATGTCATCGCAGTGCCCGCTCCACACGGAGGCCTCGTCGTCCCAAGCCGCGGAAATCGTGAATATGACCGGTTTCGACATTGGGTCTCTCGCTGCAAATGGCCGCCACGGAAGCGTAGCACAATTCGGTGGGGCCGTGAAATCGGCGGCGCGCCTACTTCCGCATCCTTGCCTTCGCGCCGGCGACGATCTGCATCGCGATGCCGAACACCCAGCCGATGAAGATCAGCCAGGTCAAGCCGAGATGCGGCTCCTCGCGCAGGATGATGATGCCGACGGAGACGAACGCGGCGAGCGTGGCGAGGAAGGTGCCGAGCGACGTCAGCAATTCGGCCGCATCGACATGGGGATCGTCGTCGCCATGAAACTCGAGCTGCGGCGTGTCGATGCCGAGATAGAAGCCGACCGCGCCTGATGATCATCATCACCAGCAGGAAGGCCTGCGAGGTCAGCGCGCCGATCGCCGAGCCGACATGGGCGGAGACGAACAGCCCGCAGGCGGCGCCGGCCATCGCCAGGCCGAGGCGTTCCAGCACATGGGCGGCTTTGCGGGCACCGAAAGGCATGAGCGGCCACCGATCGTAGCGACATCCAGATTATCCCGTTTGCGGGACGGCCGTATGATCCATCACACAGCGGTTGGCATCAACCCATCACATCGGGTTGATCCATCTCAAGCCGAGATGCGGGCATTTGCCGCGCGCGTTATCGCGCACCGAATGTGATGGCGCCGAACAGCGCCTTCTGGTTCGAGGGCTGCGAGCGCCAGTATTGCGGCGGCGCCGTCACCTCGCCGTGCAGCTCGGCCGCGGCGTGCCAGCCCCAGCGCGGGTCGTACAGCATGCCGCGCGCCAGCGTGACCATGTCGGCCTTGCCCTTGGGCGACGATGTCCTCGGCCTGGCTGGGCTCGGTGATCAGGCCGACCGCCATGGTGGTGACGCCGGTCGCCTGCCTGATCGCCTGCGCGAACGGCACCTGGTAGCCGGGCCCGAGCGCGATCTTCTGCAGCGGCGACACGCCGCCCGAAGACGCATCGATCCAGTCGACGCCGCGTTGCTTCAATTGCTTCGGCAAATTCGAATCGTTTGCGCCAGGTCCCAGCCGCCATCGACCCAGTCGGTCGAGGACACGCGCACGCCGATCGGCTTGTCGCTGCGGGAACACCGCGCGCACGGCGTCGTAGATTTCGAGCGGATAGCGCATCCGGTTCTCGAGGCTGCCGCCATACTTGTCGGTGCGCTTGTTGGAGATCGGCGACAGGAATTGATGCAGGAGATAGCCGTGCGCGCCGTGCAGCTCGAGCGCGTCGATGCCGAGCCGCTCGGCACGCCTGGCGGAGTCGACGAAGGCGTCGCGGATGCGCGCGAGGCCGGCATCGTCGAGCGCGGCCGGCGCAGCCTCGCCGTCCTTGTGCGGCACCGCCGACGGCGCCACCGTCTGCCAGCCGCCTTGCGCGATCGGGATCTGCTGTCCGCCGTCCCAGGGCCGCGCGCTCGAACCCTTGCGGCCGGCATGCGCAAGCTGCATCGCCACCGCGGCCTTCGAATGCTTTCGCACCGAAGCCAGAATCGGTTTCAGCGCCGCCTCGTTGGCGTCGCTGTAGAGGCCGAGCGCAGCCATGGCGTGATGCGGCCGATCGCCTCGACATGGGTTGCCTCGATGCAGAACATCGCAGCACCCGACAGCGCGAGATTGTTGATGTGGGTGAAATGCCAGTCGGTGGCCGAGCCGTCGACGGCCGAATACTGGCACATCGGCGACACCATGATGCGGTTGGCAAGTGTCAAGCCGCGCAAGGTGATCGGCGTGAAGAGAGTGCTCATGAGGTTGGTCCGGGGAAAATGGAGGCGGGATGTCGCAACAATGTAGTCCGTCACTCCAGCAATGTGAACTGAAGGAGCAGCGTGCGCTGGATCAGGGAGAAATTGTCGTCGGACACCAGGGTCAGCACGGTGTCGCCCTCGGGCGTGACGTGCGCGTCGATGCCTTCGAAATTGTCGATCTCCTGACCGAGATCGGCATTGAAGATCGCAGGACCGTCGACCACGGCGCCGGGCGCGACGGAGCTGAGCGGGATGCGGCGGATGCGGATGCCGATGCCGCCGAGCCAGGAGAATTTGCGCTCCAGGATCAGGAGATCGCCGGAGGGCAGCAGCACGGCGTCGCTGATGTCGAAATTCTCGGTGCGGCGAACGGAAAATTGGCCGGGCGACGGCCCGCCGACGAGAAAGCCGATCAGATTGCCCTGCGGATCGAGCCCGCGCTCGGACATCGCAATCAGCGTGCCCGCGAGCGGCTGGCCCTTGGGCACGACCACCAGCGCTTCCAGCCCCTTGTTGAACGGCAGCTTCTTCGCCGCCGGCGGCATCGGCACCACCTCGCCGTGCGAACGCGTAAAGCCTTTGGAGAAATCGTAGCGCAGCACCTGGTTGACGCGCTCGAGCCCGACGTAGACGAAGGAGCCGTCGAGCGCGATCGAATTCCGAATCGAACCAGCCGCGCGCGGTGATCGGCCGCCCGTCGGGACCGAGCATCGGCGAGGCCTCGACATCGTCGAGGCCTTTCATCTCTCGTCCTTCGTAGCGGATGCGGCCGGTGAACCAGCCGCCCTTGTCGGAGATCGCGATAAAGCGCTCGCCTTTTGCATCGAGCCTGATTCCGGACAGTCCGCCGAACCCGCGGAAGCCCGAGGTCAGCACCAGCCCGCTGCGATATTCCAGCGAACCGAAGCGCACATGCGAGCGGTCGCGCGGATCGAAGGAGGCGATCGGGCGCGCCTTGACCTCGATCGTAACGGGCGTGGTGACGGAATATTCGTCGACCGCGCCGCGCTTCGGCGGCGGCTGTGTCGCCAATTGCGCGTGAGCGAGGCCCGAGGCGGCAAGCGACGAAAGCCCCGCCGCCGCGGTCACAAGCAAGCGGCGGCGGCTCAGGCTGTCGCGCATGTTTTACGAATGCAGCCGGCGCTGGCCCTTCGCGGCCGGCGGCGCGCCGTGGGTCTCGGTGAAGAGCTCGGCGAGCTTTTCGGTGATGGCGCCGCCGAGTTCTTCGGCGTCCACGATGGTGACCGCGCGGCGATAGTAGCGCGTCACGTCGTGGCCGATGCCGATCGCGATCAACTCCACCGGCGAGCGGGTCTCGATCTCCTCGATGATGTGGCGCAGATGCCGCTCGAGATAGTTGCCGGGATTGACCGACAGCGTGGAATCGTCGACCGGCGCGCCGTCGGAGATCATCATCAGGATCTTGCGCTGCTCCGGCGGCCGAGCAGGCGCTTGTGCGCCCAGTCCAGCGCCTCGCCGTCGATGTTCTCCTTCAGCAGGCCCTCGCGCATCATCAGGCCGAGATTTTTCCGCGCACGACGCCACGGCGCGTCCGCCGCCTTGTAGATGATGTGGCGGAGATCGTTGAGGCGGCCGGGATTGGCCGGCTTGCCGGCGGCAAGCCAGGCTTCGCGCGATTGCCCGCCCTTCCAGGCGCGCGTGGTGAAGCCGAGGATCTCGACCTTGACGCCGCAACGCTCCAGCGTGCGCGCCAGGATGTCGGCGCAGGTCGCCGCCACCGTGATCGGGCGTCCGCGCATCGAGCCGGAATTGTCGAGCAGCAGCGTCACCACGGTGTCGCGGAAGGTCGCTTCCTTTTCATGCATGAAGGAGAGCGGGTGATAGGGATCGGTCACCACGCGCGACAGCCGCGCCGGATCGAGGATGCCCTCTTCGAGGTCGAACTCCCAGGCGCGGTTCTGCTGCGCCATCAGCCGGCGCTGCAGGCGGTTGGCAAGCCGCGCGACGATGCCCTGCAGATGCGCGAGCTGCTTGTCGAGATAGGAGCGCAGCCGCTCCAGCTCGTCATGGTCGCAGAGGTCTTCGGCGGCGATGACCTCGTCGAACTTCGGCGCGAAGGCGTGATATTCCGGCCCGCGCGGCTCGTTCTTGCCGTGCGAATTGGGCCGCGTCGCCTCGCCCGGCGTCTCGTCGTCGCCGAGCTCGCCGTCGTCGAACGTGTCGCTGGTGGAGGCCTGCGCGCTTTCCATCGCGCTTTCGGACATGTCGTCCGAGCTCGCCTCGGCCTGGTCGGCGCTCATCTCCTGCGCGGCGTCGGAATCGGGCGTGCCCTCCGAGCCGGACTGATCGCTGTCGCCGTCCGGATTGTTCTCGTCGTCGTCGTCTCGTCCGTTTCGGCGTCGCGCTCGTCGCCGAGATCGAGCGCCGACAGCAGATCATGGACCATGTCGCCGAACCGGAGCTGATCCTCGGTGACGCGGGCCAGCTGATCGAGCCGCGAGCCGATCTTGTCTTCGAGCAGCGGCCGCCAGAGGTCGACCATCTTCTTCGCCGCCGCCGGCGGCGCCATGCCGGTCAGCCGCTCGCGCACCAGCATGGCGAGCGCATCCGACAGCGGCGCATCGGCGCGGTCGGTGATCTCGTCATACTTGCCGCGATGGAAATGATCGTCGAGCATCGCCGTGAGGTTCTTCGCCACGCCCGACATCCGCCGCGCGCCGATCGCCTCGACCCGCGCCTGCTCGACCGCCTCGAACACGCCGCGCGCCTGCGGATTGCCCGGCATCAGCTTGCGATGCACCTTGGGATCGTGACAGGCGAGCTTGAGCGCGATGGAATCGGCATGTCCGCGCACGATCGCGGCATCGCGCCGCGTCATCTTGCGCGCCGGCTCCGGCAGCCGCGCCTTGCCCGGCGCAAGCCCCGGCCGTTCGGCCGCGAAAGACACTTCAAGCTCAGGCGAGCGCGCAATGGCGCGCAGGCACGAGGTGACCGCGCGCTTGAACGGCTCGGTCGGCGCTTCCTTGGCTCCGGTGCGGAATTTGCTGTTGGAGGTGCTGCTCATAGCGATTTGGTGAACCAATGACGGGTGACTTTGCCGGGATAACCCTTGATCGAACCGAATTCCTTGTAGCCGCAAGAACGATAGAAGCCCGGCGCCTGGAAGCTCATCGTATCGACGTAAGAGTGCGTCGCGCCGAAGCGCCTTGCCTCATCCTCGATCGCCTTGATCAGCTTCGTCCCATAGTCCTTGCCGCGCAGCTTCTGCTCGATCCAGAACAGCTGGATGAACAGAACCGTGGTCCAAACTTCTCCGACGATGCCGCCGACGACCTTATTTCGCTCACGCAAGGAGACGGCAAAGCGTTTGTACTTCTGCTTCCCCATCTTCTCGGTGTTGTAGCCGATCAATCCGTCGAGCACCGCCTTCTTGGTCTTTCCAATGGTGCGCTCGACGGCGATTTTCGGCATGGGCTAGCTCAGCGCCACATTGACCGAGGATTCCGCGAGTTCGCTATTGAAGCAGCGCTGATAGAATTCCGCCACCAGCGACCGCTCCAGCTCGTCGCATTTGTTGAGAAAGGTGACGCGGAAAGCAAAGCCGATATCGCCGAAAATCTCGGCGTTTTCCGCCCACATGATCACCGTGCGCGGGCTCATCACCGTCGACAGGTCGCCGTTCGCGAATGCGTTGCGGGTGAGATCGGCAAGCCGCACCATCTTGTTGACGATGTCGCGGCCTTCCTGGGTGCGATAGTGATGCGCTTTCGCCAGCACGATTTCGACTTCTTCGTCATGAGCGAGGTAGTTCAGCGTGGTGACGATCGACCAGCGGTCCATCTGGCCCTGGTTGATCTGTTGGGTGCCGTGATAAAGGCCCGAAGTGTCGCCGAGGCCGACCGTGTTGGCGGTCGAGAACAGGCGGAACGCCGGATGCGGCCTGATCACCTTGTTCTGGTCGAGCAGCGTCAGGCGGCCGGAAACTTCCAGCACGCGCTGGATCACGAACATCACGTCGGGGCGGCCGGCATCATATTCGTCGAATACCAGCGCGATGTTGTGCTGGAGCGCCCAGGGCAGGATACCGTCACGAAATTCGGTGACCTGCTTGCCGTCCTTGATGACGATGGAGTCCTTGCCGACCAGATCGATACGGCTGATATGGCTGTCGAGATTGACGCGCACGCAGGGCCAGTTCAGCCGCGCGGCGACCTGCTCGATATGGGTCGACTTGCCGGTGCCGTGATAGCCGGTGACCATGACGCGGCGGTTCCTGGAAAAGCCCGCAAGGATCGCAAGCGTGGTGGCGCGGTCAAAGCGGTAGTCGCTATCGACCTCCGGCACGTGCGGATCGACTTCGGAATAGGCCGGCACTTCGAGATCGCTGTCGATCCCGAACACCTGGCGCACCGACACCTTCATGTCGGGCAAACCGGTGATTTCCTGTGCATTGGTTGCGGCGGTCGTCATCAATCCTCCGAGGTCCCGGGCGTTCCCGAAACCAGATTTTGGGGCATGGCTGCGGATGAGGGCTTGGGCTCTAACCTAGCAGAGTGCACGGGCCGGCAGAAGCCCGCCGCCCAATCAAAGTTCCGCTGTTATTTCATTGAGATAGGCATGGGACGCAGTTTTTGGAAGGCTGCCCTGCGAATCGCGTGGATTATCCCGCGATTGGCGCTGCCGGGCGGCCGGTTCCCATGGCACTTTCCACTCATCCATATAGTTATGATGGCGGCGTATTCGAGCAGCGCGGGAATTTTGTGGCCTCCTACATCGATCCATTGATTGCCTTTGTGTCGGCCAACGCCTGGCTTGCCTATCTCACGCTTTTTCTCGCGGCGATGCTCGAGGCCGTTCCGGTCATCGGCAGCGTAATCCCCGGCTCCACTGTCATTCTGGCATTGAGCGCGCTGGTGCCGAGTGGCGAACTGAAGCTGCAATGGGTGCTGCTCGCGGCCATTGCAGGCGCACTGTTGGGCGACGGATCGGCCTTTTGGGCAGGCCATCGCTCCCAGCGCGAAATCCTCCTGAGCTGGCCGCTGACGAATTATCCGCGGGTGGTGGCGCAGAGCGAGACCTTCTTCCAGCGCTGGGGCATCTGGGCGGTGTTCTTCGCACGGTTTGTGCCGCCGATCCGCGCCTTCGTGCCGGTCACGGCCGGCGCGCTCGCCATGGCGCCGTCGCGCTTCTATCCCGTGAACGTAGTCGCGGTGCTGCTGTGGGCGCCGCTGCACGTGCTGCCCGGCGTGATGGCCGTTTCGCTGCTCGATCGTTTCGGTGTCTTCAAAGATACCGGCGGCAGCGCCAAGCATCACTGGATGCCGATCATCATCGGTGGCGCCATCATCCTTGCGCTGGCGGTGTGGACGATCCGGCGCCGGCATGGCGGCAGCGCCATCGAGCCCGCGCCCCAGCGGGTCAAGGACTTGCGGTAGCGGAGCGGCTGCGACATCCTGCACGACGCAGACATCGAATTTCGGCGAATGAACGCTTCGGCAGGAACGCAGATGGCGACGATGCGGCGCCGTGATTTTGTCACGCTGCTTGGCGGCACCGTTTTGATGCCGCTTGCTGCACGCGCGCAGCAGGCCGTGCCCGTGATCGGCCTGATCAACGGCACGTCGGCAGAAAAATATGAGCCGCAGGTCGCGGCCTTCCGCCAGGGCCTGAAGGAAAGCGGCTTTGTCGACGGCGAGAACGTCACCATCGAATACCGCTGGGCCGAAGGCGACTACAGCCGGCTGCCGGCGCTGGCTGCCGATCTCGTCAAGCGCCAGGTCGCAGTGATCGTCGCCAATACGCCGGCCAATATCGCCGCGAAAAAGGCTACCGACACCATTCCCGTGGTGTTTACCACCGCCAGCGATCCCGTGCAGATCGGCCTGGTGACAAACCTCAATCATCCCGGCGGCAATGTTACAGGCGTCACCCAGCTCAATGCGTCGCTCGGCCCGAAGCGGCTTGAACTGGCGCATGAACTGCTGCCGACTGCCAGTGATCTCGCCTTGCTGGTCAATCCGAACGACCCGGCTCGAGCCGAGAAATTCATGAGCGAGGTACGCGAGGCGGCGATACGTTTCGGTGTGCAGCTTCACATTCTCCGCGCTGGCACCGAGGCCGAAATCGAGACGGCGCTCGCGGGATTTGCCCAAACAAAGGCCGGCGCGCTCGTCGTCGGTGCGGACGCCTTTTACAACGCCAACTCAAAGCTGCTGGCGGAAGCCTCCCTTCGTCACAAGGTGCCGGTAATCTACGAATATACCGAGTTCACCGACGCCGGCGGCTTGATGAGCTACGGCGGCAATATCAAGGAAAGCTATCGCTGGGCCGGAATTTACACCGGGCGGATATTGAAAGGCGCCAAGCCCGCAGACTTGCCGGTACAGCAATCCACGACGGTCGAGTTGATCGTGAATTTGAAAACCGCCAAGGCACTTGGCATCACGGTGCCGCTGTCGCTGCTCGGCCGCGCCGACAGGATTATCGAATAGACGCCTCGTCTTTGGGCGCGATACCCCGCCCCGGCGCGGGACCGACATAGCGTGCGCGCGGGCGGATCAGCTTGCCGTGCTGCAATTGCTCGCTGGCGTGCGCGATCCAGCCGACGGTGCGGGCCATCGCAAACAACGTAAGCTCGCTGCCGGGCGCAAGCCGCAGGCTGTGCGCCAGAACCGCCAGCGCATAATCGATGTTGACGAACTCGCCGGTTGCTTCGGCGATGCGCTCCGGCACTTCCCTGGTGAATTTTCGCGCGGCGCCGGCGCGGGTGAGCGCGTTCAGCAGCGAGATCGCGCGCGGATCGCCGCGCTTGTAGACGCCATGACCGAAGCCGGCGAAGCGCTCGCCGAGCGCCACGCGTTCGCGGATGACGGGTTCGGGATCGTGATCGATCAGCATCTTCACCAGCCGCGACGCCAATACGCCGGCGCCGCCATGTTTCGGCCCTTTCAGCGCCGCGAGGCCGGCGATGACGGCGTCGTAAAGACTGATGCCGGTCGACGCCGCGCAGCGCACGGTAAAGGTCGACGCGTTCAATTCATGATCGGCCAGCAGCACCAGCGCACGGCGGATCAGATCGGCGGCATGCTTTTGGTCCGGCGCCCAAGCCTTCGCGATTTGCAGATGGAGCGGCTCGGCTGACGGCGTGGTGTTGAGCATGGTCGCGACCAGCAGCCGCAGGATGCGCGCGCCGACTATGGCGCGGCCTTCCGGTGCCCTCGTGAACGCGCCGGGATCGGCGCTGGTTGCAAGCGCCAGCACGGCAATCGCGCGATCGATGGGGGCTGCGCGGCGCGCGGCCTCGGCAATTGCGCGCATCTCGTCGGACACCTGCGGGCAGTTATCCGGTGCAAACGGGTCGACGCCAGTCACGTCCCACAGCAGCGTCGCGGCATGTTCGAGCGTGTCCTTTTCGGCGAGATCGACGCAGTTCACGCCGCGATAGATCGCGCCTTCCTCGGTGATGGTGGCAATTGCGGAGTCCATGACCGGCAAATCCGGATCGAAACTCTTGAAGCCGCGCGGCTCGACCGATGGCACCCGCCGCTCCTTCAGGCCGCGGATGTCCTCGGCGCGGTAGCGGTGGCTGCGCGAGTCCGGCGACGGCTCGGAACGGATCAGGCCGCGGCTGACATAGGCGTAGAGGGTCGCGGGCGAGATCGCGAGTTCGGCGGACGCTTCTCGCGCGGACAGGTAAAGCGCCTCGGATTTTTTCATATTGATTTATATAATCAAGATTGATCAATCTGTCGAGTCCACCGATCTTTCAAGCCTGATCCTCGGGCTGAAAGGAAATCCCTCATGAACATGCACCTCACCAAGAGCCAGATCGGCCTCGACGGCGTGCCTGCCGCCGAGACCGTGTTGAGCCATGTCGACGGCGAGCGCGGCGAACTCATCATTGCCGGCGAGCGCGTCGGCGACCTCGCCGGCAAGGCGAGCTTTGAAAGCACGACGGCGCGGCTGTGGAGCGGCGCGACGGGCAAGGCGTTCACTGAAGCCGACGTGCGGGCCGGCCTAGGCGCGGCACGCGAGCGGGCGTTCGCCCGGCTGGCCGATTTGCTGCCGGCAACGCGAGGCTTGTCGATCGTCGACGGCTTTCGCGCGGCAGTCGCGGGACTGCGTGCGGAAAGCGGTCTCGACCACGAAGCAACCATCGTCGGCGCCTGTCCCGTGATCGTCGGGGCGCTGGTGCAGCAGGTCAAGGGCCACGCGCCGATCGCACCCGATGCAACGCTCTCACATGCGGCCGACACGCTAAGAATGCTGCATGGCCGTGCACCGGAGGCACGCAATGCCGCGGCGCTCGATACCTATTTCGTCACCGTGTGCGATCACGGCATGAATGCCTCGACCTTCACGACGCGGGTGATCGCATCAACCCAGGCCGATCTGTTCGCGGCCATCACGGGCGGCTATTGCGCGCTGACCGGGCCGCTGCATGGCGGTGCACCGGAGCCGGTGCTGGAAATGCTGGATGCGATCGGCACGCGCGAGCGCATCAAGCCATGGATCGACGATGCGCTTGCGCGCGGCGAACGGCTGATGGGTTTTGGCCATCGCGTCTATCGCGTGCGCGACCCGCGCGCCGACGTGCTGAAGGCGGCCATCGCGCGGCTGTCGGCCGACGGCGCCGACCTGCCGTTTGCGAGCGAGGTGGAAAGCTATATCCGCGAAGCCTTGCGCAAGAAGAACCCGAACCGGCCGCTGGAAACCAATGTCGAGTTCTTCACGGCGATCCTGCTCGATGCGCTGGCAATTCCGCGCCAGGCCTTCACGCCGATCTT
This sequence comes from uncultured Alphaproteobacteria bacterium, assembly GCA_963821965.1. Lineage (GTDB taxonomy): Bacteria > Pseudomonadota > Alphaproteobacteria > Rhizobiales > Xanthobacteraceae > Bradyrhizobium. The sequence goes on along the minus strand of CAWGFY010000008.1, from coordinate 11,609 downwards.
CGCGGTGGCGCGCGCCGCCGGCTGGACCGCGCACGCGCTGGAGCAGCGCCGCACGGGACGGCTGATCCGGCCGAGTTCTCATTATGTCGGGAGAGTCCCGGAAGCCGCGTAGACTGGACGGTTTGATCGGAGCGCGTGAGTTAGCTCGCGCGCACCACCGTCTTCAGATAATTATAGGCCTTGATGATCTCGATCAAGCGATCCTCGGTCGAGCGATCGCCGCCATTGGCGTCGGGGTGATGCTGCTTCACCAGCGCCTTGTACTTCACCTTGACGTCTTGCAGCGTTGCCTCTGGGCCGAGCCCCATCACCTGCAGCGCCTTGCGCTCGGCATTGAAGATCTTGCGGGTCTCGGCCTTGGCTTCGGCGCCCGGACCGGGCCGCCAGCGGCCGCGGCCGTTCAGTTCCGAGAACATGCTGAAGGGATCGGCGGCGCCGTCCCAATCGGTGGCGGCCGGGCCGGCCCTGCCTTTGCCCGGGCTGCCATTGGCGCCCATCTTCCAGGTCGGACGATGACCGGTCAGCGCATCCTTCTGGTAGCGCGCGACGGCATCCGCATTCATGCCGGAGAAGAAATTGTAGGACTGGTTGTACTCGCGGACGTGATCGAGACAGAAGTGCCAGTATTCGCGCGAGTTCTCGCGGCCCTTGGGCGCGCGATGCGGGCCCTTGTTCTTGCACTCCGGCCATTCGCACATGACGGAGGCTTCGCGCGCCTGCGCCTGTTGCTTCGCAGTCTGCCGCGTGGCTTGACGCGAATGGAGTCGAAGAATTTGGATGAATCGATCGGCATGACAGACTTTGACTACGCAACGCAAAAAGCTTCAAGTCTTGACATTGCGAAACCCTTAAACTCCCGCATTGACGGACAGCCGGTCAGCGGCTTAATGCGCCGCCATGACCACCCGAGAGACTATCACCAACAAGTTGCGCGAAGCTTTCGTCCCCGAAAGCCTCGAGGTGCAGGACGAATCACATCTGCATGAGGGCCATGCCGGCCATCGGCCCGGCGGCGAGTCGCATTTCCGCGTGTATATTGTGTCTGAGGCCTTCAAAGGGAAGAGCCGGGTCGAACGCCACCGCATGATAAATGCGAGCATTGGCCAGCGAACTCGCGGGTTCCGTGCATGCGCTCGCCATTCACGCGCAGGCGCCGGGCGAAGGTGGACGATAAGTCCTGGATGGCGCCGTTCGCGACCGCCTCGCTTCGCTCGGCCTGCTCGGACGCGTCAAAACGCCGTTCCTGCCCGCTTCGGCCGCTTCTCATCGAGCTCGGTTTCGCGCGGCACCGGAACAATACGGAGCGCGGTGATGCGATTGCGCTCACGCCGCAGCACGCGGAAACGGAAGCCGTGGAAGGTGAAACTCTGGCCGCGTTCGGGGATCGATCGCGCCTCGTGAATCACCAGGCCTGCGACCGTCGTTGCCTCCTCGTCGGGCAGGCTCCAGTCCATCGCGCGGTTGAGATCGCGGATCGGCACCGAGCCGTCGACCACGACCGAGCCGTCGGGCTGGGCGCGCACGCCGGCCACCACGACGTCGTGCTCGTCGGAAATATCGCCGACGATTTCTTCCAGAATATCCTCCAGCGTCACCAGGCCTTCAACCTCGCCGTACTCGTCGACCACCATCGCGAAATGGGTCTTGCGGCGGCGGAACGCCTTGAGCTGCTCAGACACCGGGCGCATCTCCGGCACGAACCAGGGCGGCAGCGCGAGACTGGAGACGTCGATCCGCGACATGTCGCCCTCGGAGGCGCGGATGGCGCGCAGCAGATCCTTGGCGTGCAGCACGCCGATGATGTTTTCCGGCTTCTCGCGCCACAGCGGGATGCGGGTGTATTCGGACGCCAGCACCTCGCCGACCAGTTCGTCCGCCGGCAGGTCGGCGTTGACCATCACCATCTCGGTGCGGTGGATCATCACGTCGGAGACCTGCAGCTCGCGCAAATCGAGCAGGCCGCCGAGCATGTCGCGGTCCTGCTTCTCCACCTTGCCTTCATGGTGCAGCAGGTCGACCGCGCCGCGCAGGCGCTCGGTCGGCGACAGGATCGGCTGGTTGGCGCCGACCTTAAAGCCGAGGAGGCGCATCAGCACGCGCACGACGGCCTCGATCACCGCGAGCAGCGGCCCGAGCACGTACATCGTGAGCCGCATCGGACGCGCCACCGCGAGCGCCACGCGGTCGGGCGCGTTGATCGCGATGGTCTTCGGCAGCACCTCGGCGAAGATCACCACCAGCACGGTCATCACGGCGGTGGCATAGAGCACGCCGACCTCGCCGAACCACTCCGTGAAGATGCTGGTCGCGAGCGCGGACGCGCCGATATTGGCGATGTTGTTGCCGAGCAGCAGCGCGCCGATCAGCCGCTCGCGCATGGCGATCAGGCCCGGAGACCACATCGGCGTCGCGATTGCCCTGCTTCGACAGCCGCAGCATGCTGGCGCGCGAGGCGCCGGTCAGCGCGGTCTCGCTTGCCGCGAAGAACGCGGACAGCGCCGAGCAGCGTGACCATGATGGAGAATGTGAGCCAGTCCATGCCGTGATCGTTATGCCTTGCTCTTCAGCTTCGCCTGCAGGAAGTCGCGCACCCGCGCCGGCTCGACATCCTTCGCGATCACCGCGCGGCCGACCGCCTCCAGCAGAATGAAGGTCAGCTTGCCGCGCCGGACCTTCTTGTCCTGCGCCATCAGCGCCATCAGCGCGTCGGCGTCCGCGAGCCCTTCCTGCGCGAAGCCCGCGATATCCTGCAGATGGGTCGGCAGACCGACCTCGGCGAGATGACGCTCGACGCGCGCGGCATCGGATTGCGCGATCATGCCGAGCGACGCGGAAAACTGCGCCGCCAGCACCATGCCGATCGCAACGCCCTCGCCATGGAACAGCCGATCGGAGAATCCGGTCGCGGCCTCCAGCGCGTGGCCGAAGGTGTGGCCGAGATTGAGCAGCGCGCGCTCGCCGGTCTCGCGCTCGTCGCGCGCCACGATCGCGGCCTTGGCGCGGCAGGAGGTCGCGATCGCGTGCTCGCGCGCGGCGCCGCCCTTGAAGACGTCGGCGTGGTTGGCTCTCGAGCCAGGAGAAGAACGCTTCGTCGCCGAGCACGCCATATTTGGCGACCTCGGCATAGCCGGCGCGGAACTGGCGCGGCGACAGCGTGTCGAGCACCGCGGTGTCGGCGATCACCAGCACCGGCTGGTGGAACGCGCCGAGCAGGTTCTTGCCCTGCGGCGAATTGATTCCGGTCTTGCCGCCGACGGAGGAATCGACCTGCGCCAGCAGCGAGGTCGGCACCTGCACGAAATCGACGCCGCGGCGCAGGATCGCGGCCGCAAAGCCGGCGAGATCGCCGACCACGCCGCCGCCAAGCGCGATGACGAGATCGTTGCGCTCGATCTTCGCCGCGATCAGCGCTTCCGAAACTTTTTCCAGGCCGGCATAGGTCTTCGAGCCCTCGCCTTCGTCGACGATGACGCGCGAGGTCGGAATGCCGGCCGCGGCAAGCGACGCTTCGGTTGTCTCCAGCCAATGTTTTGCGACCGTCTTGTCGGTGACGATCGCGGTGCGCACGCCGGGCCGAAGCGCGGCGACGCGCGCGCCGAGCGAGGCCAGCACGTCGCGGCCGATCACGATGTCATAGGCGCGATCGCCGAGCGCGACGTCGACGACGGTAGTGTCCGAATGTTTCAGCGGCGCGGTCATCGGGCGGTGACTCACGGCATTGTTGGCCGCATCGGCTGCCGCAGAGCCGCGCATGCAGCGCCGTGATGACTTCATCGACGATCTTGTCGTGCGGCACGTCGCGCGAGGCGATCGTGAGATCGGCATGCTGGTAGACCGGCTCGCGCTCGCTGATCAGGCGATTGACGGTGGCGGCGGGATCGGCGGTCTGCAGCAGCGGACGGTCGGCGCGGCGCTTGACCCGGCGCATGATGATGTCGGGGTCGGCCTTGAGCCAGATCGACACCGCCTTGTCGCCGATGCGGCGGCGCGTCTCCTCGCGCATGAACGAGCCGCCGCCGGTCGCCAGCACCGCCGGGCCGCTGTCGAGCAGCCGCGCGATCACCCGCGCCTCGCCGTCCCTGAAATGCGGCTCGCCATGCATCTCGAAAATCTCCGGGATGGTCATGCCGGCCGCCGCCTCGATCTCGGTGTCGGCGTCGACGAACGGCAGCTTGAGCCGCGCCGCCAGCCGCCGGCCGATGGTCGACTTGCCGGCCCCCATCATGCCGACCAGCACGATCAGGCGCTTGCCCAGCGCGGCCAGAATGTCGGCCTCGGGCGAGGTGGTCGCAGGCGGCTTGTGACGTGGTCTCGGACATTGCTTGATAATTCGGCGATTGGCGGATTTGCCGCCTTCTGGACCACCTATACTACCCCCGACGATACCGTTGCCAGAGAGACTTGCAACGGCGGGTGCGAACATGTTGGATGATTTCGAAATGGTTAATTCCGCTGCGTTAAGGCGTAACAAGGCCTAGAGATGCCCAGCCTGTTCCGCTTCCTGACGGTCGTCGCCGTCATCGTCGGCATCGTCTATGGCGCGATCTTCGCGCTGGCGAATTTCGTGAGTCCGAAGTCGCGGGAAATGACCGTGACCATCCCGCCGGATAAGTTTCTAAAGAAATAGCGCATAGGGTTCGGGGCATGCGTTCCAAGGCCTCCGACGCGAAACTGACCGGCCTGTTCCTCGACATGCTCGCGGCGGAACAGGGCGCCGGCGAGAACACGCTCGAGGCCTATCGCCGCGACCTCACCGATTTCTCCGAATTTCTGTGCTCGCGCCGGGCAAAGCTTTGCCGCCGTGCAGACCGAGAAGCTGCGCGACTATCTCGCCGATCTCGATATCCGCGGCTTCAAATCCTCCAGCGTGGCGCGGCGGCTGTCGGCGATCCGGCATCTGTTCCGCTTCCTCCTCAACGAGCGAATTCGCAGCGACGATCCCGCGGCGATCCTGTCCGGCCCGAAGCGCGGCCGCGGCCTGCCGAAAGTGCTGTCGATCGCCGATGTCGACCGCATGCTGACGCGCGCCAAGGAGCTTTCGCAAGCGGCGGATGCTTCGCCCTCGCAGCGGCTGCGCGCGATGCGGCTCTATTGCCTGCTCGAAGTGCTCTACGCCACCGGCCTGCGCGTCTCCGAACTGGTGTCGCTGCCGCGCTCGGCGGCGCGCAACGACGCGCGCATGATCGTGGTGCGCGGCAAGGGCAACAAGGAACGGCTGGTGCCGCTCAACGACGCCTCGCGGCAGGCGATGGCGGATTATCTCGCCGCGACGGATGCTGCGAAGACCAGCAAGCAGAAGAATGCCGCCATTTCGAAATGGCTGTTTCCCTCCTTCGGCGAGAGCGGTCATCTGACGCGGCAGCATTTCGCCCGCGACCTGAAGGAGCTTGCGGCCGCCTCGGGCCTCGCACCCCGCCTGGTGTCGCCGCATGTGCTGCGCCACGCCTTTGCCAGCCACCTCCTGCACAACGGCGCGGACTTGCGCATCGTGCAGACCCTGCTCGGCCACACCGACATCTCGACCACGCAGATCTACACCCATGTGGTGGAGGAGCGCCTGAAGAGCCTGGTGCGCGACCTGCACCCGCTGGCCGAGAAGTAGCCCTCAACCCGCCTTGACTTCCGCCCGTTCTCCCGCAAAACAGCCCCGGCGTCGCTCGATCGCTTCCCACCGCCCTGCTCCGGATGACGCGCTAAACCCTTGAAGCAGCGCGTTTTCCGCTAGTCCACGCCGAAACCGCTTCGCTCCTCCGCACGTTCTTCCCTATATTGCCTTGATGCCGGATCAGATGCGCTCCTATCTCGATTTCGAAAAGCCCGTCGCCGAGCTCGATTCCAAGGTCGACGAGCTGCGCACGCTTGCGGCCGGCGGCACCGACATCGGCGACGAGGTCGCGAAGATCGAGGAGAAGGCGGCGCAGGCGCTCGCCGACCTCTATGCCAATCTGACGCCATGGCAGAAGACGCTGGTGGCGCGGCATCCGCAGCGGCCGCACTTCACCGATTTCATCAACGCGCTGATCACCGAATTCACCCCGCTCGCCGGCGACCGCAAGTTCGGCGAGGACGAGGCGCTGATGGGCGGCTTCGGCCGCTTCCGCGGCGAGAGCATCTGCGTGATGGGCCAGGAGAAGGGCGCCTCCACCGAATCGCGCATCAAGCACAATTTCGGCATGGCGCGCCCCGAAGGCTATCGCAAGGCGGTGCGGCTGATGGAGATGGCCGAGCGCTTCGGCATTCCCGTGCTGTCGATCGTCGATTCCGCCGGCGCCTATCCCGGCATCGGCGCCGAAGAGCGTGGACAGGCCGAGGCGATCGCGCGCTCGACCGATGCCTGTCTCTCGCTCGGCGTGCCCAATGTCGCGATCGTCACCGGCGAGGGCATGTCGGGCGGCGCGATCGCGATCACCACCGCCAACCGCGTGCTGATGTTCGAGCACGCGATCTACAGCGTGATCTCGCCGGAAGCGGCGTCCTCGATCCTCTGGCGCGACGGCACCAAGGCCCAGGAAGCCGCCAACAGCATGAAGATCACCGCCCAGGACATGCTGCGATTCGGCGTGATCGACACCATCCTGAAGGAGCCCGTCGGCGGCGCCCATCGCGACCCCGCCGCCATGATCGCGGCGACCGGCGAGGCCATCGCCCAGGCCTTTTCACGAGCTGCGGGACCTCGACGCCGACGCGATCCGCAAGCAGCGGCGGCAGAAATTCCTCGATATCGGCCGGAAACTGGGCTGAAACGGCCGATCTCCACGAATTCCGTCCAAAAATGGCACAGCAGCGGCGCTTTTTGCCGAAATCGGACCAAGTCGCCAATTTCGGCCGCAATTAGGCCGCGAGCACGTATTTATGCTTCTGTTGACCATCGCTGGCTTACGCGACCTGTTGCGGTGCCCGCTTCGGGTTGCCGGGACGGGGGCTCAAAGGGTAATATTTTAGCCAATGGCTTCAGGGTATTCGCACTTTATGGGGTTGGCGAAAATGCCCGGAGGGTGTGGAGCTCTCGCATTGATCAATCGCACGCTGGTCCGCGCGCTCATCACCTCGGTTGCGCTTGCCGCCGCCGGTGCGCTTCTGGCCGGCTGCGACACCGACGAGATCTCGCTCGCCACCAACGCCAAGGCCAACCAGCCGGTCCCGCCCAAGCTGATCCAGGCGATGGTCGAGAAGGACATGGATCTGCAGTCGCCGATCCTGATCCGCCTGTTCAAGCAGGAAGCCGAGCTCGAGGTCTGGAAGCAGAACCGCTCCGGCAAGTTCGAGCTGCTGAAGACCTACCCGATCTGCCGCTGGTCCGGCGATCTCGGTCCCAAGGTGCGCGAAGGCGACCGCCAGGCGCCGGAAGGTTTCTACGCGATCACGCCGGCGCAGATGAATCCGCAGTCGGCCTACTACCTCTCCTTCAACACCGGCTATCCCAACGCCTATGACCGCGCGCTCGGCCATACCGGCTCGCAGCTGATGGTGCATGGCGACTGCTCCTCGCGCGGCTGCTACGCGATGACCGACGAGCAGATCGCGGAGATCTATTCGCTCGGCCGCGAGTCCTTCTTCGGCGGCCAGAAGTCGTTCCAGTTCCAGGCCTATCCGTTCCGGATGACGCCGGTCGAACATGGCCAAGCACCGCAACAATCCGAACATGGCCGTTCTGGAAGATGATCAAGGAAGGCAACGATCATTTCGAGGTCTCGCGCCAGGAGCCGAAGGTCGACTTCTGCGAGAAGAAATACGTGTTCGATGCGATCCGCGCGCCGAACGCGACGCGCGATCCCGTGTTCAACGCCTCCGCCAAATGCCCGGCCTATGCGATCCCCGAGGAGCTCGCCGACGCCGTGCAGCAGAAGCAGGAAGCCGACAACGCCGAGTACAACAAGCTGGTCTCGCAAGGGCATGCCGGTCGCCAAGCTCAACACCGGCATCGACGGCGGCATGAACCAGATCTTCGCCTCGCATGTGCCCGGCGCCAGCACCGGCCTCTCCGAAGGCGGCGACGGCCAGGGCCTGTCGCTGCTGACGATGTCGCGCGCGCCCGGCACCATCCCCGGCACCGTCAATCCGCCGCGCGCGCCGTGGCAAGGCAGCAAGGCGTCGAGCCGGTCGTCGCCGCTGCGGCTCCGCCGCAGGCACCCGCCGCGCAGCACCGGCGCGACACGCGTCGCCTCCGCGCGCCCCCGCCCACGCAGCAGTCCGAAGGTTTCTTCGCGAGCCTCGCCCGCAAGGTCGGCATCGGCGGCGCCGACACCACCGCCTCACGCCGCCGCCCGCGCCTGCCAAGCCGAAGGCCGGAAGCCAAGCCGCTGCCGAAGGCGTTCAAGCCGGTCGAGACCAAGCAGGCCGACAACAGGCCCGTCCGGCGCTGAAGCCGTCGGTGACCGATGCGCCGGCTGCCACCGCAGCCGCGCCGCGCCGCAAGGACGACCTCGTCGCCGGCGCGCAGCCGATCGTGCAGCCGAACTCGTTCGACAACCGCTTCTCCGCGATGAAGTGAGCACGGTCTTGCTTGTTTCGGCCTCCGTCAAAGGTCTCTTAAACCCTCAGTGTTAGATTTTTGATGCGTCGTTCTCAGAGGCGCGTCCAGAATGGAAGTCCCCGGTCTGTCGCGGACAGCCGGGGTTCACTCCGTGCGGATGGAGCATTTCCGATGGCGAAATTCATCGTGCTCAAGCGGCCCGGACCTCCGACCCGCGAGGTGCTGGTCAACATCGCCCAGATCCTCACCGTGCAGCCAGGTCAAGGCGCCGGCTCCTCGCTCCTGTTCGGCAAGGACCACGCCATCAATTTCGAGGAAGACGTGGCGACCGTGATCCGCCGCATTCAGAGCGGCCCGTTCATCGAGAGCGCCGAGAAGAAGTAGCGGCAACATCCGATAGGCCCTCAGTAGCCCGCCCAAGCTTCCCTTTCGCCTCAGCCAGCAAAATGAGAGCCCACGGCGTAGTGATGGTGGCCCCAGATACGGATTACCGAGAACCCCTTCGCGAGCAAGGTAAAGCCTTCTTGTGGTTCCCCGAAGCTCAGTTAATGACCAGCCGCGGTACATATTCGCCCAGCCTGACCAAAGCGGAAAGCCGTGCTCGTCTGCAAGTTTCTCCACCTCCTCCGGCGCCGTTGCGCCTCGTATGGTAGGCGGGCGAGCCACTCTGGCCAACACGCCCACAACAATACCAGAACCAGCGAGTAAACGTGTCCAAGCTGGCGAGCGACGGTTATCGCCTTGCTCATCCCCGCGCGGCCCTGATCGAGGTAACCCAGGTAAGTCAAAGTCAACGCAAGCCATGCAAGCATTGCCGCGTGGGAGTTTCTGCGCGGCGAGTGCCGTATACACTGCGCGAACCGCGGGATCACTCACACCTTGACATCGCTCTAAGAGATTGCGGGCCACGATAAACTCACCGAGGAAGAAGCGGGTCATCCCGTGCAGGTGGTGACCCCGCATTAACACCGCAACATCGCTCCGCGTCTCGCCGATCTGTTCGATCCGTGTAGCAATGGACAGCGCTAATTGCAGTTCGGATCGGGCCAGATGGAACCCCCATTGGCCATAAAGCAGCTGAACAAGATAGTCAGATCGATCCAGCTGCTCCTGCGAGCATGCCCGCCCGCGCGTAGGTCTCACCCACGTCGGGTGCCGAAGATCCTCTGGTCGCGCTTAATGCTCGGCCCAGCGCCATCTGCAGATCCAACTCCTGCTCTCGACGCCAGGTGCCATCAGGTAGGGTACGCAGCAGGGCTAATCCCTTCTGTAGCTGCGCGACTGCCTCCAGCATAGCCGAGTGCGCAACAGACCGCTGGCCCGCCTTGAGCCAGTAGCTGACCGCCTTCTCTGCCAAGCCCGCTTCCGCGCAATGTCGCGCCAGCAGTTCGGGTTGCGTCTCCACGATGTCTGGAAATTGCTCTTCCAGGGTCGCGGCGATGCGGGCGTGGATCTGCTGGCGGCGGCTGCGCAGCAAGGTGCTGTAGGCGGCATCCTGCACCAGTGCATGCTTGAAGGTGTACTCCGCGTCGGGTGGCGTCCCGCGCCGGAAGATCAGCTCGGCACTCACCAGTTGCTCGAGGGCGTCATCGACCTGCTGCTGCGGCATCGGCGCCACGGCGCTGATCAGCTCGTGCGAGAACTGCCGGCCAAGCGCCGCTCCGATCTGCGCCACCTCGCGCGTCGGCGCCAACCGATCAAGCCGTGCCAGGAGCGAGGCGTGCAGCGACGTCGGGATCGCGAGCGGCGGCGATCGGCCCCGCCACCGTGTAGTGATCGCCGGCGTCCGTGAGCACGCCGCTCTCGATCACAGCCTTGGTCAGCTCCTCGATGAACAGCGGCACGCCGTCGGTGCGATCGATGATCTGGTCAGCGATCTCCTTGGGCAACGCCTTGCCGCCGGTCACGCCGCTGATCATTTCGGCGCGTTGTCGGGGCGCCAGGCGATTGAGGCTGAGCAGGGTCACATGCGGACGGCCGACCCAGGGCGGCGTGAACTCCGGCCGGAAGGTGATGATCAGCAGGACGCGCAGCGCTGGGCACCCGATCGATCAGCAGGTCGAGCAACTCCCGCGTGGTTGGGTCGCTCCAGTGGACGTCCTCGAACACCATCAGCACCGGCTCTCGCGCGGACAGCCCCTCGACCTGCGCAACCAGCGCCCGCGAGCGTCTTCTCCTTGCGCTTCTGCGGAGTGAGGTTGAGCGCCGGGTAGCGGTTGCCGGTCGGGATCGACAGCAAATCTGCGAATAGTGGCGCGACCTCGCTTAGATCGTTGGTCGCCTGCACCAGCAGTGCCTCCAGTTTGTCGAGCCGTTGGTCGGCCGTATCCTCGCGGCGAAAGCCCGCCGCCCGCTCTAGCTGGGCGATAGCCGGATAGAGCGCGCTGTCCTGATGATAGGGCGAGCAGAAGAAGCGCAGGCGGGTATGCGGCTCCGCGCCAAGGCGCTCCTGTATTGTCTCGGCAATGCGCGACTTGCCGATACCCGGCTCACCCGAGATCAGCACGACAGAGCCGTCGCCCGCTTTCGCCTGCGCCCAGCGCCGCATCAGCAGCTCGATCTCCTCGTCGCGACCGACCAGCGGCGTCGTCGCGGTGCGCAGCGCCTCGAAACGGCTCTCCACCGCGCTTGGCCGCAGCGCCGCCCAGGCCCGTACCGGCTCCGCGATGCCCTTGAGGTCCTTGGCCCCGAGGTCCTCCAGCTCGAACAGATTGCCGAGCAGTTTTCGCGTGCTCTCGGCGATGACGACCGTGTTCGGCTCGGCGATCGCCTGCAGGCGCGCCGCGAGATTCGGCGTCTCGCCGACGATCCGCCTGCTCCTGAGCCGCACCCGTCCCGATCAGGTCGCCGACGACGACGAGCCCGGTGGCGATGCCGACGCGGGTTTGCAGCGGAGCACGTGGATCTTCAGCGCACTCACCGCTGTGACCAGCTCCAGCCCGGCCCGCACCGCCCGCTCGGCGTCGTCCTCATGGGCCTGCGGATAGCCGAAATAGACCAGCACGCCGTCGCCCATGTATTTCGCCACGAAGCCGCCGAAGCGGCGCACGGTTCTCGGCGACGCACTTCTGATAAGCCGAAATGACCTCGCGCAGGTCCTCCGGGTCCATGCGGGCGGAGAGTGCCGTCGAACGGA
>CAWGFY010000007.1:0-363530 GCA_963821965.1 uncultured Alphaproteobacteria bacterium | reverse complement strand
GGCCATGTTCTTGGCGACGCCGTCGATCAGACGCGAGCCGAGCTCGGCGATCTTGCCGCCGACGGTCGCGTCAACGTCATAGCGGAGCAGCGTGCCGCCCGTCGCATCGGCGAGCGACACTTTCGCGCCGCCCTTGGCGAAGCTGCGATGCCGCCTTCGCCCTCGCCCTTGATGGTGTAGCCCTCGAGCGGAACGAGGTCGGAGAACTTCAACCTTGCCCTTGAACGTGGCCGAGACCGGGCCGACGCCTTTTTAGTTTGACCACGGCGGCGAACCCGTTCTCGCCTGCCTTTTCTAACGACTGGCAGCCGGGAATTGCAGACTTGAGGAGTTCTCGGGGTCGTTCAGCAGCGCCCATACTTTCGGTCTTTCGGCGGGCAAAGTCACTTCGCCCGTCATCGTCATCGCCATGAACGTTCCCTTCCAGGCAAACGCGCCGATCCGTTGCGGGTTCGAGATCAGCGCTCATGTATTTCCAATATTTCGCACCGCGCGAGGAATATCAAGACGTCGCCGTGTGCTCTTATTCCGGGAATGACGACGCTGCGTTTCTAACCCGATTGTTATTCGAAGCAACAATATTGCACGACAACCGAAATATTCGCGCGGATATTACGTAAAGAACCGCAATATTTGCAAGCCCTTTGGCTGTCAGGGGCGTGCCTATGAACGCCACCGGCGACGGTTGCGGCGCGCTTCGGTAACAGCATCAGACTGTCGGCAAGCAATCGTACTGACGCGCAGCGCCAGCCGATCGAGAGCGCGCAAAGACACGGCGGCCCGCACGCGAATGAGCACGTTTCCTGCGAAGCGGGGAGAAACAAAAGGTAGGTGGCGCATGGCTAATTCCTGCAGCAGCTGATCAACGGGCTGACGCTGGGGTCGATCTACGGACTCATCGCCATCGGCTACACGATGGTTTTCGGCATCATTGGCATGGTCAATTTCGCACACGGCGACGTATTCATGCTGTCAGCCTTTATCGCGCTGATCATTTTCGTGATTTGACCCACTTCTGCGCCTGGGGTCACTGCCGGTCGCGTTTGTCGTGGTGCTCGTCGGGGCCATGGCGCTGACCGGGCCTATGGGACTGGGCGATCGAACGGCCCGCGTACCCGACCGCTGCGCGGTTCCTTTCGGCTTGCGCCGCTCATTTCGGCGATCGGAATGTCGATCTTCCTGTCGAATTTTCGTCCAGGTTGTGCAGGGGCCGCGCAACAAGCCCGCGCCCCGACTGCCCAATCACGTCTTCAACGTGACGGGGGACGTCACCTTGAGTGCGCCCAGATCCTCATTGTGGTGGTCACCGCCGTTCTGCTGGCGGCCTTCTGGTATCTTGTTCAACACACCTCGCTCGGCCGCGCGCAGCGCGCCTGTGAGCAAGACCGCAAGATGGCGGCGCTGCTTGGGATCGACGTCGACGCGACGATTTCGATCACCTTCGTGATCGGCGCGGCGTTTGCGGCGGTCGCCGGCGTCATGTTCGTGATCTACTATGGCGTGGTGAGTTTCTCCGACGGCTTCACGCCCGGAACTCAAAGCCTTCACCGCGGCCGTGCTTGGGGGCGTCGGCCGTTCCCGGGGGGGTAGCCTTCGGCGACCTTCTCATCCGCCTCATCGATGTTCTGGTCCTCCTACTTCAACCGACTACAAGGGAGTGGCCGCGTCATGATCCCGGCGATCACCCTGATCTCATGCCTTCCGGCATTCTGGGCAGGCCGGAAGTCGAGAAGGTCTGAGACATGAGCGCGCCCTCGCAAGCCTCAAATCGCGGCCCCCGCTGCATCCGCGGCAAAATTTGTTCCGGCGCTTCGCAACGCGGCCGCCGCAGGATTGGTCGCCTTCTGCATTTCGTTCCCGATCATCAGCTACCACGCCGAATCGAACATCAATAACGAGCTTGTTCTGACCGGGCGCTGGCCGCTCTCGTTCGGAACCGCGGCGCTCGTCGTGCTTTTGTGGCCTGCGGCAGATGGCGCGCGCCGACTGGCGGATATTCGGTTCGACCGCATCGGCCTCGATCGCCGCAGGCGGCATGGGCGGCGCGCTGGTGCAGGCGGCGCGGGAGGGCGAGGGCACAGCCCCGCCGTCGGCCGCCCGGTTGGCCTTCGGGCGCTATGTCGGCCCGTTCATGCTCGGCCTCGTGATCCTCTTCCCGTTGATCGCCCTCGGGCTCCTCGGACCGGGCGGCTCCCTCAAGTGGATCAACAATTACGGCATCCAGATCATGATCTACGTGATGCTGGGCTGGGGATTGAACATCGTGGTCGGCCTCGCCGGCCTTCTCGATTTGGGCTACGTCGCGTTTTATGCGGTTGGCGCCTATTCGTATGCGCTGCTTTCGACCACCTTCGGCCTTTCTTTTTGGATCTGCCTGCCGCTCGCCGGATTGCTCGCCGCAATGTGGGGCGTCATTCTCGGCTTCCCGGTCCTGAAGTTCCGCGGCGACTACCTCGCCATCGTGACGCTCGCCTTCGGCGAGATCATCCGCATGGTGCTGATCAACTGGGTCGACCTGACCAACGGATACGCCGGCATCAGCGGCATTCCGCATGTGTCGTTCTTCGGCATACCGTTCACTGACGACGACGACGGCTTCGCGGCGATCTTTCACCTGCCCTTCACGCCGATCTACCGCACGATTTTTCTTTTCTACCTGATCCTCGCGCTCGCGCTTTTGACCAATTTCGTCACCGTCCGGTTGCGTCGGCTCCCGATCGGCCGGGCCTGGGAGGCGCTCCGCGAGGACGAAATCGCCTGCCGCTCGCTGGGCATCAACACCACCAACACCAAGCTCACGGCGTTCGCGCTCGGCGCGATGTTCGGCGGCTTCGCCGGCTCGTTCTTCGCCGTGCGCCAGGGGTTTGTCAGCCCCGGAGAGCTTCACCTTCATCGAATTGGCGACGATCCTCGCCATCGTCGTGCTCGGCGGCATGGGCTCGCGGCTCGGCGTCGCCATAGCCGCCGCGGCGATGATCGGCATTCCGGAGCTCATGCGCGAACTCGACTGGATGAAGAGGATCTTCGGCGAGGACTTCGATCCGACGCAATACCGCATGCTGCTGTTCGGCGCCGCGATGGTCATCATGATGATCTGGAAGCCGCGCGGCCTCGTTTCGACGAGGCTGCCGTCCGTATTCTTGAAAGAGCAAAAGGCCGTCGGCAGCGATCTTGTCAAAGAGGGGCACGGTTGATGAACTGGCTGACCGGCCCCCTCCTCGCCGTCGAAAACCTTACGATGCGGTTCGGCGGCCTCGTCGCCGTGAACGCCTTCAGCTTTTCGGTTGGAAGGGGAGACATCACCGCGCTCATCGGCCCGAACGGCGCGGGCAAGACGACCGTCTTCAATTGCGTCACCGGCTTCTACAAGCCGACCGAGGGGCGCCTTGCCCTTGCCCGTGACGGCGTCGCGACGCACGAGGACATCGCCGCCGTCACCCGCTCGAGCGGCCGGCATGCGACGACGCCGAACGGCGAGCTCTTTCTGCTCGAGCGGATGCCCGACCACGAGATCGCCCGCAAGGCGCGGGTCGCCCGGACCTTCCAGAACATCCGGCTTTTCCAGGGCATGACCACGCTCGAGAACCTGCTGGTCGCCCATCACAACGCACTCATGCTCGCGAGCGGTCTCACAGTGCTCGGGCTCGTTGGCGCGCCGAGCTATCGCCGCAAGGAGGCCGAGTGCATCGACCGGGCGAAATACTGGCTCGACAAGATTGGGCTCATGGACCGGGCCGACGATCCGGCGGGAGAGTTGCCCTACGGCGCCCAACGCCGGCTCGAGATCGCGCGCGCCATGTGCACCGATCCGGTCCTTCTTTGCCTGGATGAACCGGCTGCCGAACTCAATCCGCGCAAATTGGCGAGCTCAATGCGCTCCTGCGATCGATCCGCGCGGACCATAGTACATCGGTGCTCTTGATCGAGCATGACATGACGGTCGTCATGCAAATCTCCGATCACGTGGTGGTGCTCGATTACGGGGTGAAGATCGCTGACGGCACGCCGGCGGAAGTGCGCTCCGATCCGAAAGTGATCGCCGCCTATCTCGGCGTCGAAGACGAGGAGGAATGGTCGAGTAAGGAATTGGAGCAATGAGCGTTGCGGCGGCTGCGCTGACGCCGCTCCTGCAATTGCGCGGGATCGAGACTTCTATGGAAAAATCCAGGCGCTTCGGGGCGTCGACATCGACGTCAACAAAGGTGAAATCGTCACCCTGATCGGGGCCAACGGGGCTGGCAAGTCGACGACGATGATGACGATCTTCGGCGCGCCGCGTGCGCGCCACGGCCAGATCACGTTCGACGGCCACGACATCACCAACTTGCCGACGCACATGATCGCGCGCCTGTCGATCGCCCAATCGCCGGAAGGGCGACGCATCTTCCCGCGCATGACGGTTTTCGAAGTCCAGATGGGCGCTTCGATCAACAATTTCGCCCATTTCGATGAGGATCTTCAACGCATGTTCGCGCTTTTTCCGCGGCTGAAGGAGCGCGCGCCACAGCGCGGGGGAACGCTGTCGGGCGGCGAGCAGCAGATGCTGGCGATCGCACGCGCGCTGATGAGCCGGCCTCGATTGCTGCTTCTCGACGAGCCTTCGCTCGGGCTTGCGCCGCTCGTGGTCAAACAGATCTTCGAGGTGATCGCCGAACTGAACAAGAGCGAGGGCCTGACCGTCTTCCTGGTCGAGCAGAACGCCTTTCATGCGCTGAAACTCGCCCATCGCGGCTACGTAATGGTCAACGGCGCGATCACGATGCAAGGCGGCGGCAAGGAGTTATTGGCGCGCCCGGAGGTCCGGGCGGCCTATCTCGAGGGGGGTCATTGATGACCGACGTCCTGTGGTCGGATTCCCCCTACGGCATCTTCACCTTTATCCTCATCACTCTGGTCTTGGGCGGAGCGGGGGCCTGGGCGACCGGAAGGGCCGTCGCCAAGACGTGGCGGCCGCTGGCGACGCTGGCGCCCTACATGGTCTTTCTCGCCGCGGCGGTGCGCTTTCTTCACTACGCGCTTTACGGCGAGCCGCTGCTGTCGATCCCACTCTTCATAAGCGCCTTGATCTGGATGATCGTCGTCGGCGCGCTCGGCTATCGCGCGATGCGCGCAAGCCAGATGGCGACGCAATATTCCTGGGCTTATGACAGTTCGGGTTTGAACTGGCGCGCCAAAGGAAACGGCTGAACGCGCGCCCGCTAAATGGACAAACCTTTGTGTTTTTTAAGGTGACTCTTGATCGAAAACAAGAAAGTATCGGCCTTCAAGGTGGAATTGTTCTGCCGAAACGGGCGCCAGGCAGGAGGGCCGGGCGCTCGCAACTTATGGGAGTGATTGAATGACTAAACATTGGTTGTCCGGGGTCGCGCTCGCCGCGGCTCTGGCGTTCTCAGGCGCCGCTAGCGCCCAGATCAAGATGGGTGTCGCCGGACCGATCACCGGACCGAACGCCGCGTTCGGCGCGCAACTTGTGCAAGGCACGACGCAGGCCGTCGAGGACATCAACAAGGCCGGCGGCATTCTTGGCCAGCAAATCACCCTCGAACAGGGCGACGACGTCTCCGATCCCAAGCAGGGCGTGTCGGTGGCCAACAAATTCGTCGGCGATGGCGTCAAGTTCGTGGTCGGCCACTTCAACTCCGGCGTGACCATTCCCGCTTCCGACGTCTACGCGGAAAACGGCATCCTGTTCATCACCCCGTCAGCGACAAATCCCAAGATCACCGACCGCAAGCTCTGGGACGCGTTCCGCACCTGCGGACGCGACGACCAGCAGGGCATGCTGTGGGCCGAGCTCGCGCGCGACAAGCTCAAGGGCAAGAAGATCGCGGTCGTGCACGACAAGACGACCTACGGCAAAGGCCTCGCCGACGCTGCGCTCGACAACATGCACAAGTTCGGCATCAAGGAAGTTCTTTATGAAGGCGTGAACACCGGCGAGAAGGACTATTCGGCCATCGTCTCCAAGGTCAAGGAATCGGGCGCCGACTATCTGATGTGGGGCGGCCTGCAGACCGAGGGCGGCCTCATCGTTCGCCAGATGCGCGACCAGGGCATGAAGACGGTCATGATCTCCGGCGACGGCATCACCAGCGACGAGTTCTCGCAGATTGGCGGCCCTGGCGTCGAAGGAACGATGATGTCCTTCGGTCCGGACCCGCGCAAGAACCCGTCGGCCAAGGACATCGTAGCCGAGTTCAAGGCGAAGAATTTCGATCCGGAAGCCTATACGCTTTACGCCTACGCAGCCGTGCAGATCATGAAGCAGGCGGCTGAGAAGGCAAAGTCGCTCGATCCGAAGAAGGTCGCGGAAGCCATGCATTCCGGCATGCCCTTCCACACCGTCATCGGTGACATCTCCTATGACAAGAAGGGCGACCGCACGACCGTCGACTATGTCTGGTATGTCTGGAAGAAAGGCGCCGACGGCAAGATCAGCTACGAGCAGATCGGCTCCTGATCCGTTGCTCCGCCGGGCGGTCAGCGCCCAGCGGCCCCAAATGAGAAACCCGCCCTCGCCGGCGGGTTTCTTTTTTCATCACCCGATCTGGCCGAACTGCGGAAACGTCTCGATCAGCCAGAACGAAACGCTTTGGAAACTGCCAGTCAAAAATGCGACGCCCGTCGCGACGAGCAGGACGCCGACAGCTTTTCGATCCGGCCGAACTGCGCGCGCAGATGGCGCGAGGCGCGAATGAACGGGCCGATAGCGGCGGCGGCGGCAATGAAGGGCAGACCCAGGCCGAGGCTATAGACGGCGAGCAGCGCTGCGCCGCTGGCGACCGTATCCCTGCTGCCGGCGACGGCGAGAATGGTGGCCAGGATCGGACCGATGCAGGGGGGCCGAGCGCGAAGGCGAAGCCCATCGGATAGGCGCTCCACAAGCCCGCCGGCTTCTCGATCTCGAGCCGCTTCTCGCGCAGCATCGCGCCGATTTTGAATACTCCTAGAAAGTGGAGCCCCATCAGGATCACGCCGATCCCGGCCGCGATTGATAAAGCATGGCTCCATTGCCTGAGCACCGCCCCCAAGGCGGAGGCCGTCGCGCCGAGGCCTACGAACACCGTCGAGAAGCCCGCCACGAATAAAACGGCGGTGATGAGAATGTCGCGCCTGGCCTTGGTCTCGCTCTCGTCGGCGAGCGCTTCGACGGATGCGCCCGCGAGAAAACGAAAGATACGGCGCCGCGAGCGGCAACACGCACGGCGAAATGAATGAGAGCAGGCCCGCCCGAACGCGGCGGGAAAGGAAACGTCGGCCATGGCGTGACAGATGGCGCGTCGACGACCGCGCGTCAAATGGGGCGGGAAGACGACGCGCGCCGGCGAGGCTCAATCCGGCGAAGCCCGCGAGCGCCAGAATCCCGTTCGGACCAAGCGATTTCGGGCGATCGGGAATTGTCATGGAAATCATCGCCGTCCGTGATAACGTTGCTCTGCTCCTCATTGACGGAGCGTCATGACCTCAACCTTCGGGAGCGAGGGCTGGAGGCAAGATCAGCGGAGGCTATAAGCATGGATCCCGTTGTCCTATCCCGGATCCAATTCGCTTGGGTCATTGCGTGGCATTTCCTGCTGCCCGCCTTCACCATCGGTCTTGCCGCCTTCATTGCAGTCCTCGAGGGGCTCAATCTTTTCACCGGGCGCGAAATCTATCTTCGCATCTCGACGTTTTGGATCAAGATTTTTGCCGTGTCATTCGGCATGGGCGTCGTTTCGGGGATCGTCATGCCGTTCCAGATCGGCACGAACTGGAGCCGTTACTCCGACGCCACCGCTAACGTTGTCGGGCCGCTGCTGGCCTACGAAGGGCTGACCGCTTTCTTCCTGGAGGCGGCTTTCCTCGGCGTGCTGTTGTTCGGACGCAAGCTGGTGCCGCCCTGGGCCCATTTCGTCGCGGCGTTGATGGTCGCCTTGGGCACGCTCTTTTCGACCTTCTGGATCATCGCCACCAACAGCTGGATGCAAACGCCCGCCGGTTATGAAATCGTCGACGGCCGTTTCCTGCCGAAGGACTGGCTGCAGATCATCTTCAGCCCTTCCCCTATCGGCTCGCTCACGTCGTCGACGCGGTCTACATCACCACCGGCTTCGTGGTCGTCGGCGTGGCCGCCTCCTATCTGCGGCAAGGACGTTTCGTCGCGGAAGCGCGCACGATGCTCTCGATGAGCTTGTGGCTGCTCACCGTGCTCGTGCCCCTTCAGTTCCTGCTCGGGGACGCCCACGGCCTCAACACGCTCGAACATCAGCCGGCGAAGCTGGCGGCGATCGAGGCGCTCTGGGATACCCATGGCCGCGTTCCGCTCAATCTGTTCGCGATCCCTGACGAGAAGGCCGAGATGGACCGCGACGTCATCGCGATCCCCGACCTCGGCAGCCTCATTCTGACCCACGACCTGAACGGAGTGGTGCATGGCCTCAAGGACTTCCCAGCCGACCAGCGCCCCTCGCCGATCATCGTCCCCTTCTTCGGCTTCCGGATCATGGTGGGAATTGCGGTCATCATGCTGGCGATGGTGGTGACGAGCCTGTGGCTGCGCTGGCGGGGCGAGCTCTTCCACACCAACTGGTTCCTCTGGTGCTGCACGCTGGCCTCTCCCTTAGGCTTCATAGCGGTGACGGCCGGCTGGGCGACGACCGAGGTCGGCCGTCAGCCCTGGACGGTCTACGGGCTCCTGCGCACAAGCGACTCCGTCTCTCCCTCACTCACGGGGTTGGACGTCAGCATTTCGCTGCTCGGCTATTGTCTCGTGTACCTTGTCATGTTTTCAGCCGGATTGGCGCTGATGCTGAGACTGGTGCGACAGGGGCCCACGGAGGCTGCTGGCGAGCCCGACGCGATTGAAGGCGGGCGCCCGGCGCGGCCGGTTCAGGCGCTCCCAGCGACAGAAGCGGGGTCGCGGCTATGACCCAGCCCTTTCTCGATCTCGTGCCCGTCTGGACGCTCGTCCTCGGCGTTGGCGTCTTTATGTACGTGCTCCTGGACGGCTTCGATTTGGGCGTGGGCATACTCTATCGATTCGCGCCTGATCGGGATTCGCGCAACCTGGTCATGAACTCGATCGCGCCCATCTGGGACGGGAACGAAACCTGGCTGGTGCTCGGCGGGCTTGCGCTTATGGCGGCTTTCCCGCTCGCATTTGCGATCATCATCCCAGCGGTTTATTTCCCGATCGCCATCATGCTGCTGGCGCTCATTTTTCGTGGGGTTGCGTTCGAATTCCGCTACCGCGACGCCGAGCATCGGACCTTCTGGGATCGCGCCTTCAACTATGGGTCCGTCCTTGGCGCTTTCGCGCAGGGCGTTGTCCTCGGCGCATTCATTCAGGGCTTTCAGACGGAAGGTCGCCACTTCACGGGCGGCTCATTCGACTGCTTTACACCGTTTTCGCTGCTCACTGGCGTCGCCCTGGTCTGCGGCTACAGCCTGCTCGGCGCGGGCTGGCTGGTCTTGAAGACCGAAGGCGCGCTTCAGGATTGGGCGCGGGCGCTGGGCCGCCGCGCGCTGATCGGCGTTCTGATCGGCATCGCGCTCGTGAGCCTGTGGACGCCTTTCGCGAAGCCCGTGATCGCCGAGCGATGGTTCTCCTGGCCTCATTTCGTGTTTCTCGCGCCGGTGCCGATCGTCACCGCGCTGATCGCCTACTGGGAGTGGCGGTCGCTCAACAATCGCTCTGAGGCGGCGCCGTTCATCGGCGCGATCCTCTTGTTCGTGATGTCCTACCTCGGCCTCGCGATCAGCCTTTTCCCGCTGATCGTGCCGTACAAGTTCACCCTTTGGGACGCAGCCTCATCGCCGTCGACGCAGGCCTTCCTGCTCGTGGGGACGGTGTTCCTGCTGCCGGTCATCCTCATGTACACCGGCTGGTCCTATTGGGTGTTTCGCGGCAAGGTCCGTGGCGACCTGGGGTATCATTGAGAGGGACGCGCGCACCCTCGCTCAACCAAAACTGGGCGATACGGATTAGACCTGACTAGCTCAGTCACGCATACGAGACGAATGCTCGGATAACGCTTGACCCAGGATCGGCGCGTGGGCCCCCAAAATTTGAGCGACATTAATTTTCGCCAGCTTAGAATCGTTAGAAAGTACTATTTCAATAAACTGCAGGTACAATATCTTGCGCTCGCCTCGCGTTAATCCTGCTCTCTTCGAGGCGGTGTCAATTAAGGTGAAACGTTCTTGAACAGGTTCAGGAAGCTGACCTGGCCAAACAAGAAGTGGCCCAAAAAACAAGCAAAAGCAAAGCCCGAATAACCCTTCGCTCAGTCGTAGATCGTCAACATATATTGTTATACCATTACTCTTAGCCCAACTTTGCACCACAAGTTGAAGAAAGAGAGCGGACGCAAGGACAAGCCCTAATCGTATTGGGCGCGTTGCCCCAAAGGCATCGACTACAAAGTGAAGAGCGTACGCAATTGTGTTTCCGCTGTTGGAAGACGATGGCCTCTCCTTTTCTGCCATCTTAGCCCCCATATTCGCTAAAATATGCCTCGACATCGTATCTATCTTGAGGATAGTACCTTAACCTGAATTGCTCAGCGAGATGACCTATAGTAATGGTTAGAAACGCTAATTGAATTATCCTGATGAACGTAAGCATAAGTGTGATAGTGGCGACGTGAAACAATAGAGATAGAATAAGGCAACCAATTATGTAATTCCGAACAACTTTGTGCCTGACTCGAGCTCTAATCTCTATTCTACAAAAATTAAGAGCGTGATTATTAAGAAACAGTAAGCAGACAATGGATATTGGTATGATTAGCCAAAACATAACCACTATGCTGGACGATAATACTCCAGCATCCATCTCGTCTGAAATATTGGTAATGTATATATTTGCTGCTTCAATAATACTATTCGAAAAAGCCGCAATGACAGCAGTAGCGCCGGCCAAGCAGAAAAGTATAGTAAGCAAAACCAACAGAGTTGAAGGTCCGCCGCCCGGGCCGTCGCCCCCATCGGAAGACCCGCCAGGCGGTACCGAGTCTCCGCCGCCGCCCCAGCGCGAGTCACTGCGGTCCTGGGGTCTCGTAGCTACGACAATTACCTCTCGTTCCTTAACAGCTGCCATAAATGAAATCCCCGCGGAATACACAACTATCTAAAGCTTACAATCTCCCACCGATCGCAAGGTAGTTCAAGCACTTCTCCCCTCCCATTGTGCGCCTGTCGCAAACGTTCGACAATGCGCCTTCCACAGAATGAAACTCGCGGAAGTCTCGCCCCGTCTTCGACCTCGGCATTGTCAGGCGCCTACGCGTCCGGATTGGCGCTTGCAGCCGCGATCAAGCAGGCGATGCGGAAGGCGCAGCGTCAGCGCGTTGAGGCTACGAGCTCGTCGAGCTGATCGAGCGTCACGCGCATGCCGCGCTCCATGCCCGACGCCAGCGCGCCTTCCAACCTGCAGGCGCTCGTCATGTTCAGACACCACACCGATCAGAACAAACGCGTCACCGTAGATCCGTGCGCAGAAGACCGACTTCCGCCGGATGTCGTATGGAATCGATGATGAACGCACGCGGTCGTCCGTCCGGTATGACCGGCTTGTCCGGCTCGGCCACCGCGCCCTGCATTTTGGCGCGCTCTTTGCGGATCAGGGCGACGGCTCCGCGGGCGACCGCAGCGAGGTCCTCCTTGCGCAGTTCGTCACCGGCGTCCTGATATTTGATGACGTCTGCGATTAACTTCTGATCCTTGGTTGTGGCGATTGGTCGCCCCAACTTTTTCATGCTTTCTTCAATAACTGTGCGCGCCTTGATGATGGCAACGGCAAATTTCTGGCCGCTTGAAATGTGCCCTTCGAGCGTCTTCTTCAAGGTCTCGGCAACGGTGGTGTTGCCGGACCCGACATGGCCGACAATGCCGAAGACGATCTCGTTGGAGACATTCTCGGCGATCACCTTTTGGGAGTTTTTGGCTCCTCTAGGCGTTTCAGTCGTGACCTTCTTTAATTGTGTGGGCATGGAGATTTGGGTCCGGTCAGTCGGCCTGTTCCTTATCATGTTTCTCGCTTGCTGGGGTGGCCCGAATGAGCCGAAGCCGTCTAGAAAGCAGTTCTCCACAGAGCCGACGCAGCTCGTTAGCCCGTCTTGGGATCGAAATTCGACGTAACGGCGAACTGAGCTGACCACCTGCTGAGAAGCGTCGCCGCCCTCAGGCGGCAGTCGTGATCGAACTAGTCTCCGCCGATAGTCTCTGCGAAAACGGGAATTTTTCGGAATAGGCCGGAGACTTTTCGCGATTTCGCCCCAGAGATCGGGAGAGCGGGAGCCTAGAGACGAAGTCGAATGCGCGAAAAGCCCGGATTTCCGGCCTGTGCGGCGCAGGTTGTAACCTTCGCCAACCGCAGGACTGCGTGGCTGGGGCGGGAGGGATCGAACCTCCGAATGGCGGAATCAAAATCCGCTGCCTTACCGCTTGGCTACGCCCCAACTGGCGGAGGGAACGGCGGAACAGGTTACCGCAGATTCCCGCTGGTCCCCGCCGGTCTATAGAGAGCAGGCGCGCCATTTCAACAGGCTTCGCGGGGCGAATTCGACCCGCATGCGCCCTTTATATGCGTGCCCGTTACGTTAGGCGTCGCGACGTTCCCGCCTCGCGCTCTGCCCCCTGCCTGGCTCCGCAGTCACGGAGAATGGCCCGCCCGGCAGTTGAGGACGCCCCGGTTTCATGGGAAGACGGCGCCAACCGTCTTCCGGGAGTGACGCCATGACCTACCGCGCGCCGATCAACGACATGCTGCTTGCGCTCAACCACGGCGCCGGGCTGAAGGCCGCCGTCGAGGCCGGCCATTACGGCGATTTCGACGCCGACATCACCGCCGCCGTGCTGGAGGAAGCCGGCAAGTTCGCCACCGATGTGCTCGCGCCGCTCAACAAGGTCGGCGACGAGCACGGCATCAAGCTCGACGACGGCAAGGTCACGACCGCGCCGGGCTGGCCCGATGCCTACAAGCGCTGGACCGACGGCGGCTGGAACGCGGTGTCGGGTCCGGAAGCCTTCGGCGGCCAGGGCCTGCCGCTGGCGATCAACGCCGCCTGCACCGAGATCTGGAGCGCCTCCAACGTCGCCTTCGGCCTCTGCCCGCTGCTCACGCTGTCGGCGATCGAGGCGCTCGATGCGCATGGCTCGCGACGAGCTGAAGACAGATCTATCTCGAGAAGCTCGTCACCGGCGAATGGACCGGCACCATGCAGCTCACCGAGCCGCAGGCCGGCTCCGACGTCGGCGCGCTGCGCACCCGCGCCGAGAAGCAGGCCGACGGCACCTACCGCATCAAGGGCACCAAGATCTTCATCACCTATGGCGATCACGACATGACCGACAACATCGTGCATTTCGTGCTCGCGCGCCTGCCCGATGCGCCGGCCGGCACGCGCGGAATCTCGCTGTTCCTGATTCCGAAATTCATGGTCAATGCCGACGGCTCGCTCGGCGCGCGCAACGACATCTTTCCCAGCGGCGTCGAGCACAAGCTCGGCATGCATGCCTCGCCCACCTGCACCATGACCATGGGCGATCATGGCGGCGCCATCGGCTACCTCATCGGCGAGGAAAATCGCGGCATGCTCTGCATGTTCACGATGATGAACCAGGCGCGGCTCGGCGTCGGCCTCGAAGGCGTCGGCGTTGCCGACCGCGCCTATCAGCAGGCGCTGGCCTACGCGCAGGAGCGCAAGCAGGGCAAGGCCGTCGGCAAGAACGGCGACGGCTCGGATGCGATCATCGTGCATCCCGACGTCAAGCGCATGCTGTTGCAGATGCGCGCGATGACGGCCGCCGCGCGCTCGATCTGCTATGCCACCGCGGTCGCGCTCGACGTCGCCGTGCGCGCCAAGGACGCCAAGGTGCGCAGCGATGCCGCCGCGCGCGGCGCGCTGCTGACGCCGATCGCAAAGGCCTTCTCCACCGACATCGGCAACGAGGTCGCCTATCTCGGCGTGCAGGTGCATGGCGGCATGGGCTTCATCGAGGAGACCGGCGCCGCGCAGCATTATCGCGACGCGCGCATCACCTCGATCTACGAGGGCACCAACGGCATCCAGTCGATCGACCTCGTCACCCGCAAGCTCGCGGCCAATGGCGGCGCCTCGGTGTGGGCGCTGCTCGCCGAGCTCGACGCCACCGTCAAGCAGGTCGAGACCTCGAACGATCCGGCCTTCGGCACCACGGGCGCGAAACTGCGCGATGCGCTCGGCATCGCTGGAGCGCGCCAGCAAGTGGCTGCTCGAGCGCGTCACGCTCGAAGCCGAACGATGCGCTCGCCGGCGCGACGCCCTACCTGCGGCTGTTCGGCTCGACGCTCGGCGGCTGCATGCTCGCCGGCGAAGCGCTCGCCGCGAAAGCAATGGCGACGGCGAGCGCTACGTCACGCTGGCGCGCTTCTTTGCCGAGAACGTCACCGTGCAGGCGGCGTCGCTGGAGAAGACCGTCACCGACAGCGCGGAAGCCGTGAACGGCGCGGACGCGGTGTTGTTGGGGTAGTGTCGCTGTCAAACAATTCCTCGTCATTGCGAGCGAAGCGAAGCAATCCACGTCTCCGCTTGCTGCGCTATGGATTGCTTCGTCGCTTCGCTCCTCGCAATGACGAAATTTCGTCGTCATTCCGCCTTCAGCTTCAGCAGCCCGTCGGCATTGCCATGGCACAGCTTCGCCATGTCGGTGGGCGACAGCGAAAGGCGGTCGAGAAAGGCGCGGCCCTTGGCGTTGGGGGCATAGGGATAGTCGACCGAGAACATGATGCGGTCGATCCCGAAGGTCTTGAGCGCCGCGAGGAACGGCGGCTCGGTGAAGATGCCAGAGGTCGTGAGCCAGACCTGATCGAGGATGGCGCGGCTGATCGGCCGCGAAAGATGATCGACGTCGAGCGAAAACACCTCGTCGGCGCGCGCCATCATCATCGGCAGCATCTCGCCCATGTGGCCGATGACGAGTTTCAGCCGCCGATGCCGGTCGAGCGCACCCGACAAGACCAGGCGCAGGATCTGGATGGCGGTCTCCGAATGCCAGCCCCAGCCGGGTCCTCTCGAGCACGCGGCCCGCGCCATCAGGCAGATCGGAGTAGTAGGCCTGCCGGACGGGCTCGGGCGCGAGATGCGGATGGATGTAGATGGGAACATCGAGCTCCACCGCGCTCGCCAGCAGCGCCTCGTAGCAGGGATGGTCGAGAAAGCGGCCGTCGGTGGTGCCGTTGACGAGCGCACCGAGGAAGCCCAATTCCCTGACCGCGCGAACGAGTTCGCCCGCTGCCGCATCCGGAGACTGCATCGGCAGCACGGCAAAGCCCGCGAACCGCGTCGGATGGCGCGCCACGGCCGCCGCCAGATGGTCGTTCATCTCGCGCGCAATCGCGATGCCGTCCGGACCGGGCACGAGGTCGGGGCCGGGCCCGGTGTTCGAGAGCACCTGCAGGGTGATGCCGGCCTCATCCATCGACTGCAGGCGCCGTTCGCCGATCTCGGGCAACAGGTCGATCGGATTGGGGCCGGTCTTTGGAGCCTTCCTCGGCTGAAAGCCGCGCCGGCTGATCGTGTCGCGATCGATCCGGCCGACCAGGGCCGGCACCGTGAAATGTTCCTCCAGCGCAACAACTCGCATGGAATCCGCGATCCCTCTGGCTTGGCCTTGCCCACGCGCATCAGGCTTCTCGTCGCGGCGGACGACTATTGCCAGATCGGACGGCGTTGCGCTCCGGCCGATGACCGCTCCGCCGAAGCTGTCATCGACCGCGTGCTTCGGAGGACGGAAGACGTGAAGCAGCATTCCCGCGGCGCGATTTCGCGTCCGGGGTTTGCATCATCGGTGGCTCCCTCGGAAAACAGAGGGCGCAGGGAATGCCGGGCGCTGGCCGCACCCGCAGGCCTTGTGTGCTGAAAAGGGTAGAGTGCACACAAGTCAGTCAGGTAAGGCCGAAACATCCGGCATTCCCTGCGCAATGGTTTACGGCTTACTTCGCGCTCTCGCCGGAGTACCGGGCTTGTTAGCCTCCGTCCCCCCGGGGCTCTTGACCCCGGGGTTGATCCCAGCGTCGGGGGACCACGACCACACGACTTCGCCGTCCGCATCGGATACGCATCGCCTGCGCACCTTTGCGTCCATCGCATCCCGCCCCACGTGTCGTGACGATTGGCCGTAACGTCCCTCATGTCCGGGCGAGGTGGCCGGAGTAAACCACATCTTCCGATATTCGGAAAGAGAAATATTTTTGCGAGAGCGAGCTTGACTCGTCGGGCAAAACAGGCGGCTTTTTTTGGTGTTTTGCTCGACGGGCCAAATGCCGGCATTGCAAAACGGCCGCGGACCGGATCAGCGCGCGGAGTGCTGCCCGAGCCGCCGGAGAATGGCGTTGGCCTCATCGTTCATCTCGCGAACGATCTCGGCGGCCGGCTGGACCTTGCGTACAAGCGCCACGCTCTGCCCCGACCACAATGAAAGCGGTTCGATCTCGCCGGTTGTGTCCGGTCCCGGCGTGAAACTCGTATAGCGATCCGCGTCTCCGCGTGATTGCGACCTGGCCACGATCACTCCTTCGTCCGGCCGCTGCCCTGGAGCTGGCCGGCCCGCCGCCTCCCAATTTCGAACCGTTGAGTTGCGTAGAACGCGATGCGGCGCGTTGGCCCAGCCGCCATCGAAGAGATTTTCGCACCAGGCTGTGTCGTTTTCGGAAGCAGCAAGGATGCGCCGCTGATATTCGGGATGGATCGATACCTCCTCGGATGCAAGAAACCGGGTGCCGACCCAAACGCCGGCCGCGCCGAGTGCCAGCGCCGCGGCCATGCCGCGTCCATCGGCGATACCGCCGGCGGCAATTACCGGCGTATCACCGACCGCATCGACGACGGCCGGCACGAGAGGCAAGGTTGCCACCGTCCCGCGGACGTGGCCCCCGGCTTCCCATCCCTGCGCAACCACGATATCGACGCCGGCTTCGACCGCGCGCCGGGCGTCGTCGGCATTAGCCACGGTGTACATGACCACTGCACCGCCCGCTTTCGCACGCTTCACCAGATCGCCGGGGTCGCGCCAGAAGAACGATATGACCGGCACGCCCTCCTCGAGGCAGGCCTCAAGCCGCTCTTGTTGCGGAAACTCCATGTTCAGATTGACCGCGAAAGGTTTTGGGGTGAGCGAGCGCGTCTTTTGCACCACGCTGCGAAGAGTTTCGATCTGCGAGCGCCACAGCGGCAGCGTTCCAAGCGCTCCCGCATTGGAGACGGCCGCAGCAAGACGCGGGGCCACCGCGCCGCCCATGGGCGCCAGAATGATGGGAATGTCGATTCCGAGCATCTTGCATAGCCGTTGTTGCATTGGCTTCCTCCCGCCATGGGCATCAACAAGTGCTTTTCAGTTAACAACCTGAACGATACAGATTTCAATGCCAGAGCAGGGATGAGAGACAGGAAATCCGCTGCTATAACCCCCTCATGTCCCCTCCTCCCTCACGCCTTTTCACTTCCATCACCCATCTCCGCGCGCTCGCCCATCGCTACCGGGCGCAGCTGATCCTTGCGCTGCGGGTCACCGTGGCGGCACTGTCCGCGCTCGCGGCGGCGCAGGCGCTGCATCTGCGGCTACCGCTGTGGGCAGTCTTGACCTCGCTGATCGTGACGCAGATGAGCCTCGGCCGCTCGCTGAAAGTTGCCGGCGACTATCTGATGGGCACACTCGCCGGCGTCGCCTATGGCGGGCTGCTGGCGATCCTGATTCCGCATGAGAACGAATTTGCCTTGTTCGCGGTGCTGGCGCTGGCGATCGCCCCGCTCGCCTTCGTCGCCGCCTTCCGCACCAATTTCAACGTGCTGCCGATCACCGCGATCATCGTGCTGCTGGTGCCGAGCATGCAGCATGTCAGCCCGATGGCATCCGCGTTCGACCGCGTGCTCGAGGTCGTGGTCGGCGGCGCCGTCGGCTTCATCGTCTCCTTCCTGGTGTTCCCCTCGCGCGCGCATGTGCTGACGATCGAGGCTGCCGCCGACACGCTCGACCTCGTCGCCGCCGCGCTGGAGCAGATGCTGGCGCATCACGTCGGCGGCGAGGGACTCGACACCCGCCAGATCAATGCGGAGCTCGCCAACTTCATCACCAAGCTGAACGCGACCGGCGCCGAAGCCGAGCATGAGCGCACCGCTCGCCTCACCGCGGGTCCCGACACCGGGCCGCTGCTGCGCACCTCGCTCCGATTGCGCCACGACATCGTCATCCTCGGCCGCGCCGTGGGCTGCGAACTGCCGGCGGCTGCGCAGGCCCGGCTGATACCGCACGTCAAGCGCATCTCGAAGGTCGCGGGCGATTTCCTGCGCGCCAGCGCGCGTGGCTTGCGCGCGCGGCGGGGACCGCCTGATCTCGCCGAGGTCGAATCCGTCTTTCATGACTATACCGAGGAATTCAGCGCGATCCGCCACGACGGCCTGATCCGCGACATGACCAGCGAGGCAGCCGAACGCTTCTATGCGCTCGGCTTTGCGCTGGAGCAGATGCGCGAGCATCTCGAGGAGGTGCACCGCGTGGTCGGCGAATGGGCCAAGGATTAGCAAGGCCGGTTCGGACCGCGCCTTCGATGTCCGTTGATCGGGGCGAGTGGAAGGTGCGGGCGGCGTCAAACCGACGCGATTGACTCAACTGAGACATTGGCTGACAATTTTTGCCGTGATGCACAACCGGCGTCGCCCCCGAATGTGATAGCCTCAGCTCACCTGGAGTCAGTGCAGGAGGGGAAGCGTCCATGAGGCGGCGGAAATTCATCGCAATTCTCGGCGGCGTGGCCACATGGCCATTCGCTGCGCGTGCGCAGCATGGGGGAAAGATTCCGCGAGTCGGCTTCATGGGCAACTCCACGGCTGCTCTGGAGGCCAATCTCATCGGACCGTTTCGCGAAGGCCTGCGCGAGCACGGCTACGAGGAGGGCCGCAACGTCGAGATCGTGTTTCGTTGGGCGGAAGGAAGATACGAGCGGTTTCCTGCCCTCATTGCCGAACTCATCGCCGCCAACGTAGATGTAATCGTGACCGCCGGCACGCCCGCCACGCTCGCGGTCAAGAAGGCGACATCGACGGTGCCTGTGGTTATGGCCGCGGTCGGCGATCCGATCGGCACCGGCATTGTGCCGAACTTGGCACGGCCCGGCGGCAACATTACTGGGCTGAGCGCGATCGCGCCGGACCTTGAAGGCAAACGGCTGGAGCTGCTGCGGGAGATCGTGCCCCACCTCGCCCACGTCGCTTTTTTCCTCAATCCCGTGAATGAATTTCATACGGTGTCGATGCACCAGGCGCTCGCCGCGGCACAGGCTTTGAATATCAAGTTGCAGCCGTGCGAGGTGAGTAAGTCGGAAGATCTCGACGCGGCGTTTGCCTCGGTGGTCAAGGAGAAGCCGGACGGCCTTCTCATCCTCGCTGACCGGATATTCCTGCATAACCGCCAACGCATGATGGATTTCGCCACCGAGCATCGCCTACCCAGTGTGAACGCCTATCGCGAACTGGTCGAGGCCGGCGGCTTGACGTCGTACGGGCCGAGCTACGAGGAGATGCACAGGCGCGCTGCCGATTACGTGGATCGGATTCTCAAGGGGGCGCGACCCGGCGATCTGCCGGTCGAGCAGCCGACCAGGTTCACGCTCATCGTCAACCTGAAGGCCGCCAAGGCCCTCGGCCTCGAGGTGCCCCCGACACTCGTCGCCCGCGCCGACGAGGTGATCGAATGATCATGCTATTTACTGCACTGCATGAGTCCGGAATCGGCACTTTGCGGACATACCGCAATGGTCGCCTGATGTCCGGTCCTGGAGGTGAAACGGACTTCCGGTAGCCAGACCGAAATGTCCGAGTCTGCCCCGAAGCCCACCATGACCCTGTTCAAAATGAGCATGAGCACAGCGTTTGGAGCAATCTTGCCAAATTGGACCAAATGGTCTAATAAGCGGCATGAGAAGCAAGGAGTTTGATCCGGACGATGTTCTGCAGGAAGCGCTGAAGACATTCTGGCGGCAGGGCTTTGAAGGGACCAACATGCCTGAATTGCTCGGTTCGATGGGTGTCGGACGCGCCAGTTTTTACAACGCGTTCGGCTCCAAACGAGAGGTGTTTCTGCAGATCCTCGATTTGTATTTCGAGACGGTGCGCGCCCATCTCGAAGGCTTGATCTCCGATGCAAGAGAGCCCCGGGCTGCCGCCGCATTGCTGATCGACGGAATCCTTGCCGTTGCGAAAAGCCCGGAGGCCAATGCGACGGGTTGGCGCGGCTGTCTGATCGGAAATACCGCGCTGGAACTCGGCGCCAACGATGAGGAGATAGTCGATCGATTGAAAATCGGTGTCGAGAATTCTTCGGGCATTGTTCAGGAAGGCGATCTCCTTGCCGTCGTCGAGTGCCGGCGGGAGACGTTCGAAGCGCGAGCTCGATCAGCTTGCCCTGCAGCTTGTCGCCAATGTTCAGGGCTTGTTGGTTCTGGCGAAGTCCGGCCTGTCCGATACCGACATCAAGAGCGCGAGATCCGCAATGCTTGCAACGATCAGTTAAACCCGGCTGTTACGAGGGATGCACCCCTGCGCTCAAGCAGTTCGTCAAAGGGAGGAGAAAACATGAAGGTCATTTCCGATACGGCGCATGGAATACTGGACTATTTGACTGTCGCAATTTTTGCCCTGGCGCCAAGCGTCCTCGGCCTTGCGGGCTTTGCCGCGCTTGTTTCATACGCGCTCGCCGCCATTCATCTTGTCATGACCCTTCTTACGAACATGCCGCTTGGGGCTCTAAAGATCATTCCAATGCGGCTCCACGCACTTGTGGAAATGCTTGTAGGACCTGTTCTCGTGGTGGCAGCACTGGCGTTGCCGACCATGCTCGGAGACAAGCGAGGATTCTTTTTGGTCATGGGACTGGTGATCCTGGCGGTCTGGCTGCTGTCAAGCTACGGCCATCCAGCTGCCGATCGCGAGCCGCGTTCGACCTGACCAGCGCGGATTCGAAAGTAGCTCGAGGTGGCCCGCGCCGACGCGGTGATCGAATGAGGCGACCGAACGAACGAAGAATTGAGTGCTATGCCGCTGCGGGGGCCCGGTTCGACTTCTTCGGCGCCGTAGCCGCTGCGATCCAGCGCGACACCGCCGCAATGTCCTGACCGCCCTCCTCCCAGGCGCGAAGCTGGAGATCCGCGGAGCTGCCCCGCGTAACGATGGTGCGGCAATGCTGCGACTTCCTCGGCGCAGCCGAGCGCTTCCGCATCCGCCGCGGTCCGGTCGATCAGCTCCGACAACAGTTCGCCGATCGGGACCGCACCCTCCTTGGAGGCGAAGATGCAATCGCTGCCGTAACGCTGCGCGCGCCACTTGTTCTCCACGGCAATGGCGCGGTCGACGCTGGTGACTGCCAGCGAAAGCTGCGGCCGCTCATAGAGGTGACGCGCCAGCGTGCGATACAGCGAGGCGATCGCGACGCCGTCCTCGATCAGGGTGCAGGTGTCGGGAGCGCGCAGCTCCAACGTCGGATGCCGCGACGAGGACCGCATCGCCCACCAGATATGGCTCTCGTCCGGAATGACGCCGGACCTTTTCAGCGCGCCGACATAATCGTCGTAAGCCAGCTTGTTTTCGAACAGTTCCGGCAGTCCCGTCCGCGGCAGTTCGTTGTAGGCTGCGAGCCGATAGCCTTTCAGCCCGGTCTTGTGCGATGCCCAGAACGGCGAGGACGCGGACAGCGCGATGAACAGCGGCAGATGCGGGATCATCGCGCGCATCACGGCAAAGCGCTTCTCGCTGTCCGGCAGCTGCACGTGAACGTGCATGCCGCACATCATGTTGCGGTGGCCGATGCTGCGCAGATCCTCGATCATCTCCTCATAGCGCGGCTTCGGGCTCGGCTGCGACAACCGCCACACCGCGGTCGGGTGCGTGCCGCAGGCCATGATGGCAAAGCCGAACTGATCGGCCACCTTGGCGACCTCACGGCGCAGGAAGGCCAGTTCCTCGCGTGCGTCGGCGGCGTCGACGTGAATATTGGTCGCGACCTCGAGCTGGGCCTGCAGCATTTCGCGCGTGGCCTGCCCTCCGGTCGACCAGCTCGCGGCTTCGAACAGCGCGTTCGGCGTCTCTACCGCGACATCGAGCGTCCGCTTGTCGGCGAGGAAATATTCCTCCTCGATGCCGAAGGAATATTCGGTGATCTCCTCGCGTCCCGCGGCGGAGCGGATGACCAGATGCTTGCGGTCGTCGCTGAGCCCAAGACGCAGCCTTTTCAAAAGCTCGGAATCGAATACCATGGTCCGCGCTCCGCAGGAGGTCGGGATACCGCCGTAACTCAGGAACCTAGTTGCGCGCATTAATCCGGCTGACGCGCGGGAGTTCCGGCTTTTCGAGCGGGGAAACCGTCAGATGGAGGGGAACTATTTCGATGGGTTTGGACGCACGCGCCACCAAAACGTGGCCCTCGGGGACTTCGGTCCAGTCGTCTTCCGTGTCGAACGGCTCCGATACCACGACGACCTGGTCCCCGCTTTCGCGGAAATAGAGCGTGTTGGTGGCATCGTTCTCGGCGAAGCGGAAGGCGTAGAGGTCGCGGCCGTTGGCAATGGCGGAGGTGAAGCGCATCCGTTCGCGCTTGCCCTCCTCGTTGACGAGGTCGCGCAAGCTCAGCAGCACGCGCGCGGTCGCCCCGATCGGATCGCGATCGAGTCCCGCCCCCATGATGGCGAGGAACACGGCCTCCGAGTCGGTGGTGCCGAGCCGCGACGGATAGAGCGCATCCGGAATAAGCTGCTCGACCTTGCGCCGCAGCCGGTTCCAGCTGCCGACGAAACCGTTGTGCATGAACATCCAGCGGCCGCAGGCAAAGGGATGGCAATTCTGCCGCGTCACCGCCGTGCCGGTGGCGGCGCGCACATGGGCGAAGAACAGATGCGAGCGCAGGTGCCGGCAGAGATAGCGCAAATTCTCATCGGACCAGGCCGGGCGCGTCTCGCGATACAGCCCGGGCTCGGGATGCTCGCCATACCAGCCGAGCCCGAATCCGTCGCCATTCATGCCGGTGGTACCTTCCAGCGCGCGCTTGCTCTGAGCGATCAGCGAGTGCTCCGGCTCGGTGACGTAAGGCTCGAACGACGTGGTCTCGCCCCGGTATGCGATCCAGCGGCACATTGATGGTCCCCGCGGCTCAAGCGAACGTACCGGATCGGGCGGCGCCGTCCGGCGTATCCATCTCAACGGGAGGCCGGGCTTATGGTTCCCCTCACCCGCGCATCACGGGGCTCGGCCTGCGCTTCCGACAGCACAACGCCGAACAGCAGGGTCCATAGCGACAGCAGCGAAATCGGGATGGTGTAATAGGGCGTGGCGATCGGATAGGTCAGGAAGAACGCGAGATTGATCGCGAGATTCATGGCCGTCAGCCGCGCCACGCGCCTTGCACCCTGCTCGCGGGACAGCCACAGCCCGATCATGCCTGCGATCACAAGCGCCAGCAGCGCGACCTGCAAATAGTCGCCGAGATATTCCCACACCACGGAGAATGAGAAATCGAGCGGCCGCACATCGGGTGCACCATGATAGGTCGAGGTGAACGGGCTGCCGGTGTTGACCCAGTAGGAGATGATGGTCGGCACCATGCCGGCGACCAGTGCCTGAGCAAACAATGCGCCGTGCCGGAATTGTTGCGCCCTGCGCGATTTGAGAAAATCGATCAGCAGGAAGACGCAGCATCCGCCGCAGAGGAAGAGATTGGCGAGGCGGAAGTTGACGCTGAACCCAAGCAGCAAGCCGAGAATCATGAGCGGCGCAATCCGCCGGTCGCCTTGCGGCGCAACGAACCAGCGCGCAGTGAGATATCCCGACAACGCGCAGATGATCGCCGTCGGCGCCATCGAATAGCTCGCCTTGATCGGATTGATCATCAGGTAGATCGCAAGACAGCCGAACAACCCCGCAAACACGATCGACGCCGGCGCGCGTGCGCGAAAAATCGCCAGCATCGCAACGGCGAACACCGCGATCGTGGAGAGCCATGAACATCGGCACGACCTGATGGCCGGCCGGAAACAATGCGATCACCATGCCGGACCCGGCGGGTACTGGATCACGATCTTGCCCGTGGCCGGCAAGAGGTTGTGACAGGGCAATTCCTTCTCGTCGTTCCAGCCGGGAAAGCCGATCGCCTTCAGCTTCGACTTGAGATAGCCGTCATCGTCGCGGGAGATGTCGGTGTCGAAGCCAGCAAGACCGAAACGCTGGAACAGATGCGCCTGCCGCAGATAGCAGATGTCGTCATAGACGGCACGGTCTTCGGTCCATCCCGACATCGAGTGGAGCTGGAGGGCCAGCATGACGAGACACAGGACGGCAAAAACGGTCTTGAGCGCGCTGGCGTACTTCATCCTGGCTGGCGACCGCCGGGATCAGTGGAGTGCGAGATAGAGATTGGACGACAGCGGACCGAGCAGCAATCCGGTGTAGCCCACCGCCGCGCTTCGCCCCGCGGGCGCCGCGATCCGCCACAGCCGCTTGCGCGTCATCAGCACCAAATTCTCTTCCTGCGACCATTCCGGCTTGCCGGCGATCTGGCAGGCGACCTTGAACGTTCCGTCGAGATAATGCGCGAGCGGCATCGCGGTGTGATGCTCGACCGGAAAGAACCGGTTCGGCACCGATATGAACACGCGGCTCGCGACCCGGCACAGCTCTTTGACGAAATTGATCTGGTTCTCGTAGCCGCCGACATGCTCGAGCACCGCGTTCGAGGTCGCGATGTCGAACGCATTGTCAGCGAATGGCAGCTGCGTGTTGGGCTCGATCCGGACATAGCGGCAGGCCGGAAAAGCCGCCTTGAAACCGGCGCCGGCGCCGAGGCCGCAAGCCGTAATCCTCTGCTGATGGGCGTAGCTGCGCTCCAGCACGTTGGCGCCGTCATTGATCACGTCGGAGACGCCGACATCCAGGATCTCGTCCGAAGCCGCGGGCCGCATGCGGGAGACGAAATCGCCGAAGATGCGGTCGCGCGCGGCAATCATCAGCCGCTCCGCCACGCTGCCGGCCGGCACCTCCTGATAATATTCCTGATCGATTACCGACACTTCGCGGCCCCGTCTTAACGATTCATTAAGACTATCGGGCGCGAGGGAAGTCAAGAATTTGGGGCGGCAGAAGCGGCCGGTTTTCGGCCGTTAATCTTTGCGGGAAGCCTGTTCCGGCACTTTTCAGCCAAGAGATTCAAGGTGGTAGAGGCGGCGCAAGCGAAAGACCGACGGCGGCACGGTGAACT
The DNA here is from genome assembly GCA_963821965.1 of uncultured Alphaproteobacteria bacterium. GTDB lineage: Bacteria > Pseudomonadota > Alphaproteobacteria > Rhizobiales > Xanthobacteraceae > Bradyrhizobium. Next base: position 338,276 of record CAWGFY010000007.1, on the reverse strand, counting down.
GCCGATGTGTTCGCGGCGCAGGCGTTCTGCAACCGCCTGGTGACGCTGACGCTGACGGGACACAGATCAGGGAGATGCTGGAACAGCAATGGCGCGACCCGGCGCGTCTGCGCATCCTGCAGGTCTCGAAGGGATTCAGTTGTTCCTGGGATGCGGCCACGCCGTATGGCGAACACATCGACGCCGCTTCAATGAAGCAGAACGGCGCTGCGATCGATCTGGCGACGAACTATCGTGTCACCGTCAATGATTATCTCGCGCTTGGCGGCGACGGCTTTACGGTGCTGAAGGACGGCAGCGCGAAGCAATACGGTGTCTATGACGACGAAGCGCTGTTTGCATTTTTCGGCGCCAACAGCCCGATCACGCCCGGCCCGCCCACGCGCATTTCGCGCATCAATTGAGTTATCGCCCTTGCCGCCGTTCCCCGGCGTCGTGTAACCAGTGCCTGCATGACCACACTTCTTCTGAGCCATCCAGCCTGCCTCGACCATCTGACGCCGCCGGGCCACCCTGAAAGGCCCGACCGGCTGCGCGCGGTCAACCAGATCCTCGCCGAGAAGCGCTTTGATCCACTCGTACGCGTCGAGGCGCCGGAAGGCAGCCTCGACGACGTCACGCTGTGCCACAGCGAGCCCTACGTCACCGAATTGCGCAGCGTCGCGCCATCAAGCGGCATGGTCTATATCGACGGCGACACCTCGATGTCGCCGGGCACCTGGGAAGCGGTGATGCGCGGCGTCGGCGGCGCGGTCGCCGCGACCGATGCCGTGATGACCGGCCAACACAACAACGCCTTCGTCGCGGTGCGCCCGCCCGGCCATCACGCCGAGAAGGCGACCCCGATGGGGTTCTGCTTCTTCGACAATGCGGCGATCGCCGCGCGCCATGCGCAGCGAAAATATGGCATCGCACGCGCGGCCGTGATCGATTTCGACGTGCATCATGGCAATGGCACGCAGGACATCTTCTGGGCGGACAAGTCCGTGATGTATTGCTCGACGCACCAGATGCCGCTGTTCCCCGGCACGGGTGCATCAGGCGAGCGCGGCGAGCACGACACCATCGTCAATGCGCCGCTCCGCCCCGAAGACGGCAGCGCGAAATTCCGCGCCGCGTTCGACAATGTGATCCTGCCGCAGCTGAAAAAGTTCGCGCCCGAGTTCGTCATCATCTCGGCCGGCTTCGACGCGCATCGCCGCGATCCGCTCGCCCAGATCAATCTCGATGCCGCCGATTTCGGCTGGGTGACCCAAAAGCTGATGGATATCGCCGAGGGCAGTGCCGGCGGGCGAATTGTTTCGGTGCTCGAGGGCGGCTATGATCTGCAGGGCCTGCAGGAGTTGGTGGCGGCCCATGTCACCGCCTTGATGGGCACCACGTCAAAACCTTGAGTGCGCCACATTCCGTCCGCAGTGGTGACCCTAAATTTAACGCATCAGCGTAGAGCGTTTACACTTCCAGGGACAACAGCATGGCCGAGAATACCCAGGTCGACGTGAAGAAACTCTCCTTCGAGCGCGCGATCGAAGAGCTGGAGGGAATCGTCAAGCGGCTGGAGGACGGCAAGGTGCCGCTGGAGGAGTCGGTCGCGATCTACGAACGCGGCGAGGCGCTGAAGCGCCGCTGCGAGGAACTGCTGCGCCAGGCCGAGGCCCGGGTCGAGAAGATCACCACCGATGCCAGCGGCCAGGCCGCGGGAGTGGCGCCGCTCGACGTGCAGTAGGAGGCCGCTCGGGCGCAAATCCCTCTTGGCGCACAAGGCGGCCTGCTATAGTCCCCAGCTTGAGCCGCCGGGGATCCATCGTTAAGTGCGCGTGACCAACCGCCACGTCATCTATGTGCAGGGCTATGACCCGCGCGGGCTGGCGCAATATTACCGCCTGTTCCGCACCGAACTACGCAAGTTCGACGCGCTCTACGGCGTCGCTTCCACGATCGGGCGGCCGAAACACGTCAGCGAAGGCGAGATCGCCTCCTGGTCGATCGAGACCAAAGCCGGCGACTGGCAGACCCGCACGACTTACGACTTCCTGCGCTTTGAGGATTTCATCCAGCGCGATATGGCGCTGCCGATCTGGCGCATCGTTGCCACCACGATCTGGATTTATCTGCGGTTGATCGTGCAAGGCACCGTGTTCCGCTTCATGGCGGCGAACTGGCGGTTCCTCACCTTCATCACCTATCCGCATATCCTGTTCTGGTTCGAGGTCGCCTGCCTCGCGCTGATCGCATGGATCGTGCGCCGCGCGCTCGATGCGCTCGGCATCTCCGCTCCGTTCGATTGGCTGGCGACGACGGCACTGTTCATCGCCGCGCTGTGGGCGCTGCTGAAAACCACCGAGAAATACACTTATCTGCTTTATCTGATGTGCGACACCATCTGGACCTGGCAGTTCTCGCACAGTGAGCGGCCGGAATGGGATGCGCGGCTCGACCGCTTCGCGCAGCACCTCTGCGACGTCGCGCGCAACAGCGAGGCACAGGAGATCGTGCTGGTCGGCCACAGTTCGGGCTCGTTCCTCGGCACCGAAATTCTGGCGCGCGCGCTGGAGCGCGATCCCCAACTCGGCCGGCACGGCCCGCGCATCGCGCTGCTGACGCTCGGCGGCAACTACCCGATCGTCGGCTATCACCAGGCGGCACAATTCTTCCGCGACCATCTGCGGCGAATTGCGACCGAGCCGTCGGTCGACTGGATCGACTGCCAGGCGCGCAAGGATGTGATGAATTTCTTCGACTTCGATCCGCTTGAACGCCACGGGATCGACGTCGGCGACTTCCCGCCGCAACCCCACCATCGTGCCGATCCGCTTCCGCGACATGATCTTGCCCGAAAACTACAACCGTTTCCGCTGGCAGTTCTTCCGGGTGCACTTCCAGTTCGTGATGGCCAACGAGGTCAGGCACGCCTACGAGTTCTTCATGATCGTCTGCGGCCCGGTGCCGCTGCGGGAACGAGTGGCGCGGCCTGACGCGGCCCTCGCGATCGCATCCGGCGATGAAGCCATGCGCGCACAGGCGTGGCGCGAGCTCGAAGCGCCCCTTGCGAGCGCCGCCCACGCCACCAAATTGGGCACTTTGGAACCGCCTGCGCCGCAGCATCGTTAAGGTCGACCGGCCTTATCAGCGGGTTCCCTTGGGGGCTCCGCGGGTTGGCTTTGGCTTCCGCTTTGGTGTAAAGCTTGCAGGAACCTGGAACCTTACAGGCGAGAACCACCGAATTGCGGTAGCGTTAACTCGCTGCAATGGTTGACGAAAGTGGCTGAAAGCCGCGAAAAGTGACTGGTATCACATTGACCGATCCGGAGCGCCTCTAAGGTTGGAATTTTGGGCAAATCTGCCCGCGCTGACGAGATGCCGGCTGAACCGGTCCTCACTGCGCCAATACCCATCTCGTGTCGGAATCATTTGTCCGACCTTCAGAACTGGAAGATCGCCGTGAACGCATACAGTAAGACACCGCTTCTCGATACGATCCGCACGCCGGACGACCTGCGCAAGCTCAAGATCGACCAGGTCCGCCAGGTCGCCGACGAACTGCGCCAGGAAACCATCGACGCCGTCTCGGTGACGGGCGGCCATTTCGGCGCCGGCCTCGGCGTGGTCGAGCTGACCACCGCGATCCATTATATCTTCGACACGCCGCGCGACCGCCTGATCTGGGACGTCGGCCACCAGGCCTATCCGCACAAGATCCTCACCGGCCGCCGCGACCGCATCCGCACCTTGCGAACCGGCGGCGGGCTGTCCGGCTTCACCAGGCGCAGCGAGAGCGACTACGACCCGTTCGGCGCCGCGCACTCCTCGACCTCGATCTCCGCCGGCCTCGGCATGGCAGTGGCCCGCGACCTCTCCGGCGGCAAGAACAACGTCATTTCCGTCATCGGCGACGGCGCGATGTCGGCGGGCATGGCCTATGAGGCCATGAACAATGCGGGCGCGATGAACTCCCGCCTGATCGTCATCCTCAACGACAACGACATGTCGATTGCGCCGCCGGTCGGCGCGATGAGCGCCTATCTGTCGCGGCTCTATTCCGGCAAGACCTATCGCACGCTGCGCGAGGTGGCCAAGCAGATCAACAAGCGTCTGCCGAAGATCATCGCCAACCGCGCCAACCGCGTCGAGGAATACTCCCGCGGCTTCATGATGGACGGCGGCACGCTGTTCGAGGAGCTCGGCTTCTACTACATCGGCCCGATCGACGGCCATAACCTCGACCATCTCCTCCCCGTTCTGAGGAACGTGCGCGACATGGAAGACGGACCGATCCTGGTTCACGTCGTGACGCAGAAGGGCAAGGGCTATGGTCCGGCGGAAGCCTCCGCCGACAAGTATCACGCGGTGGTCAAGTTCGACGTCGCGACCGGCACCCAGGCGAAAGCCAAACCGAACGCGCCAGCCTATCAGAACGTGTTCGGGCAGAGCCTCGTGAAAGAGGCGCAAAAGGACGAGAAGATCGTCGGCATCACCGCCGCGATGCCGTCCGGCACCGGCATCGACATCTTCAACAAGGCTTTCCCGAAGCGCACCTTCGACGTCGGCATCGCCGAACAGCATGCCGTGACTTTCGCCGCCGGTCTCGCCAGCGAAGGCTACAAGCCGTTCTGCGCCATCTACTCGACCTTCCTGCAGCGCGGCTACGACCAGGTCGTCCATGACGTCGCGATCCAGAGCCTGCCGGTGCGCTTCGCCATCGACCGCGCGGGCCTTGTCGGCGCCGACGGCGCGACCCATGCCGGCTCGTTCGACAATGCCTATCTCGGCTGCCTGCCCAATTTCGTGATCATGGCGGCGGCCGACGAGGCCGAGCTGGTGCACATGGTGGCAACCCAAGTCGGTATCAACGACCGCCCGAGCGCGGTGCGCTACCCCAGAGGCGAAGGCCGCGGCATCGAGATGCCTGAGGCCGGCGTGCCGCTGCCGATCGGCAAGGGCCGTATCATCCGCCAAGGCAGCAAGATCGCGCTACTGTCGTTCGGCACACGGCTTGCCGAATGCGAGAAGGCCGCCGACGAGCTCGCCGCCCATGGCCTGTCGACCACGATCGCCGACGCGCGCTTCCTCAAACCGCTCGACGAAGACCTCGTGCTCAAGCTCGCGCGCGACCACGACGTGCTGATCACCGTCGAGGAAGGCGCGATCGGCGGCTTCGGCTCGCATGTCATGCAGTGCCTCACCGAAAACGGCATGCTCGACAGCGGCGCGCTCCGCGCACGCGCGATGATCCTGCCCGACGTATTTCTCGATCACGACAGTCCGAATGCAATGTATGCCCGGGCCGGTCTCGACGCCAAGAGCATCGTCAAGAAGGTGTTCGACACGCTCGGCAAGGATTTCAAGACCGAGGCCGTGAAGCTGGCGTGACGGCCGAGTTCGTCATTCCGGGGCGCGAGTGCAACGAGCGAGCCCCAGGAAGCGCATCCCGGAATGACAAGAGTCTACCTCGCGGGTCCCGACGTGTTCCTGCCGGATGCTGTCGAGATCGGCCGCCGCAAGGTCGAGATTTGCAAGGCTCACGGCCTGATCGGGCTCCACCCGCTCGGCAAAAAGGTCGATCTTGCCGCGGCCGATGCCTCCATGCAGATTTTCAGGGCTAACGAGGCGATGATGGATGAGGCCGACGCCATCATCGCCAATCTGACGCCGTTCCGCGGGCCCGGTGCGGATGCCGGAACAGTCTACGAACTGGGCTACATGGCAGCACGGAAAAAACTCTGCCTCGGCTATTCCAACAATCCCGCCGTCTATGCCGACCGCGTCCGGCGCTTCACCGAAGTGACTGCGAGCGACGGACAATTGATAGACGCCGACGGTCTGACCATTGAGGATTTCGGCCTCAACGATAATCTGATGATGATTCATGCCCTCGATCTCTACGGTTGCCCGCTCGTGGCACCGAGGCAAAGGTCCGGCGATATCTGGCATGATCTGACGGCCTTCGAGACATGCGCGTTGTTGGCGGCGAAACGGCTTGGAGCACAGGAGTGAAGAATGTCCCCTGCCAAGAAGCGCGTCGATTTGCTGCTGGTCGAGCGCGGTCTGTTCGAGAGCCGCGCGCGGGCGCGCGCCGCGATCGAGGCCGGCCGCGTCATCGCCAATGACAAGCCCGTGCTGAAGCCGTCGGACATGTTGCCATCAGACGCCACGCTGCAGGCCGAGCCCGCGCACCCCTGGGTCTCCCGCGGCGGCGTCAAGCTCGCCGGCGCGCTGGAGCAGTATCCGATCGATATCGAAGGCCATATCTGCCTCGACGTCGGCGCCTCTACCGGCGGCTTTACCGAGGTGCTGCTCGCGAACGGCGCGGCACTGGTGTTCGCGGTCGACGTCGGCCACGGTCAGCTGCACCGCTCGCTGCAGGGACATGCCAAAATCGTGTCGATGGAGGCGACCGACATCCGCAAGCTCGAGGGCACGCGGCTGCCGGCACGGCCCGACATCGTCACCATCGATGTCAGTTTCATCTCGCTGAAGGCGGTGCTGCCGGCGGCGTTGCCGCTCGCCGCAGCACCGATGCATCTGCTGGCGCTGATCAAGCCGCAATTCGAGGCGCAAGGAAAGCACGGCAAGGGCGGCATCATCCGCGACGCGGCCGTGCACAAACACGTCTGCGACGACATCGCGGCGTTTGCGGCAGCCCAGGGCTGCACGGACATCAAGGTCTTCCCCTCCGCGATCACGGGCGGCGACGGCAACGCCGAATTCTTCCTCGGCGCGCGCCGTGGCTGAGATATTCGCCATCGATCACGTCGCCCATCGCGGCGACGGCGTCGCTTTTGCCGGCGGCGAAGCGGTCTATGTGCCCTGCACACTTGGCGGTGAGATCGTCGAGGTCGATCATGTACCGGGCCATCATCCCGACCGCAGGCGACTGCTGGCGATCACGACACCGAGCCCCGAACGGATCGAGCCATTCTGTCAGCATTTCGGCGTCTGCGGCGGTTGCGCGATCCAGCATTGGCAGATCGATCGTTATCGCGCCTGGAAACGCGGCATCGCGGTCGAGACCCTGCGACAGGCGAAGCTCGATTGCGAGGTGGCGCCCTTGATCGACGCCCACGGCGCCGGCCGCCGCCGCATCACCGTGCATGCGCGGCTCGGCACGCATGACGTGTTGAAGGTCGGTTTCGCCGCTGCCGCAACCCACGACATCGTTCCGATCGACCGCTGCCCGATCCTGGATCCGACGTTGTCTGGAGCGCTTGAAGCCGCGTGGGCGTTGGCCGAGCCGCTGACGAAGATAGGCAAGCCGCTCGACGTCCAGGTGACCGCGACCAAAGGCGGTCTCGATATCGACGTGCGCGGCTCCGGGCCGCTGCCCCCGGCCATGATCGCGAAATTATCGCGCCTCGCCGAGCAACATCGGCTGGCGCGGCTGACGCGCCATGGCGAGCTGGTGCTGATGCGCAACGCGCCCGACATCACGATCGGCAAGGCGCAGGTGACGCTGCCGCCGGGATCTTTTCTGCAGGCGACCGCCGCGGGGGAAGAGACGCTGGCGGGGCTTGTCGCCGGGCATATCGGAAAGGCGAAGCACATTGCCGATCTCTTCTGCGGCGTCGGACCGTTTGCGCTGCGGCTTGCCACGAAGGCGCGCGTAGCGGCGTTCGATAGCGATGCAGGCGCGGTCGCTGCCCTGCAGAAAGCTGCGAGCACAACGGCCGGATTGAAGCCCGTCAAGGCCGAGGCGCGCGACCTGTTCCGCCGCCCGCTGATGCCGCCGGAATTGCGCGACTATGACGCCGTGGTGTTCGATCCGCCGCGGCAGGGCGCGCAGGCGATAGCGACGCAGCTCGCCGCCAGCAAGGTGCCGGTCGTCATCGCGGTGTCCTGTAATGCCGCGACTTTCGCCCGCGATGCGCGCATCCTGGTCGATGGCGGCTACGCCATCGAAGGCGTCACGCCGGTCGACCAGTTCAAGTACACGCCACATGTCGAGCTGGTTGCGCGATTTTCGCGCCGATAGCTGCTAGAAGACGGCATGCTGTCTGATCCGATGCTGCAACGCATCGTCCCTGCGCTCACTGAAGTGCCCGGCGTGGCTGCGATTGCGCTCGGCGGGTCGCGCGCGCGCGGCACGGCGACCGACGCCTCGGACTACGATATCGGCCTGTATTATTCCGCGGAGCGGCCATTCGACATCGATCGTTTGTTGCAAGCCGTGCGCGGATTCGCCGATGCGCCTGAGGCAGCACAGGTGACGCCGATCGGCCGCTGGGGTCCATGGATCGTCGGCGGCGGATGGTTGAGTGTCTCGGGGCGCAAGGCCGATCTGCTCTATCGCAACATCGAGGCCGTCGCGGACGTCATCGCGAAATGTTGCGCCGGTGAGGTCACGATGCACTACCAGCCCGGGCATCCGCACGGATTTTGCTCCGCGATCTGGATGGGCGAAGTCGCACTCGGAGTATCATTGCATGATCCCAATGGGGCGGTCGCCGCGTTGAAGGCCAAGACCGTTCCCTACCCGCGCGCCCTGCGCGACGCACTGATCCGCAAATTCGATTGGGAGATCCTGTTCGCCATCGAGAATGGGGAGCTTGCCGCCGCCCGCTCCGAGCAGACCCATGTCGTGGGCTGCGCCTATCGCGCGCTGGCCTGCGCGGCGCAGGTGCTGTTTGCGCTGAACGAGCGCTACCTCATCAACGAAAAGGGTGCGCTGCGGGAAGCGGCCGATTTCCCGCTGACGATTCCGGATGTCGCCAGGCGCACCGACGAGATCTGGCGCCTGATCGGCAGCAACGAGTTGCGGGCAGCGCTTGCGGGCTTGCGCGCGATCGCGCGCGACGTGAAGCGGCTCGCAGGCGAGAGCGGCTAGGCCAGCTTGTTCACCGCCTTCGACGTGCTCGGCGGCACGTATTTCGTCACCGGAATCGAATAGCTCTTGTTGCCGACCTGCAGCACGACGGTCCCGGCCTTGCCGTCGTCGCTGGTCACCTGCGCCTTGCCGAACATCACGGTGTTCTTGTAGACGGTGCCGGTGCCCGCATGCGCCACGCCGTCGACGGTCCAGCTCACCACGGCGTCGCGGCCGTCGACGGATTTGACCGTGAAGCTCGCGCTCTTGCCGTTGCTGGCCGAAAAACCGTTCCAGGTACCGACCAGCTTGTTCTGATCAGCGGCCGCAGCCTGCTTGTTCAAGGTCGCGGTCTTCCTGGCTCCGCTGACCGAAAACTCGAACGCCGCGACCGAGCCGTTGCGGGTGCCGATCGTGACATTGCCGAAGGTGATGGTGGCGCCGTTGACGTCGGCCAGTCCGCGCTCGGTATGACCGTCATGGGTGTATTCGACCTGCGCCTTGTCGCCTCTGATATTGACGACCTTGAACTCGACGGGGCTGCCGCTGTTCGCCCACGTGCCCTTCCAGTCACCGAGCAGATTGCTCTGGTGATAGACCCGTTCGGTGGCGGGTGAAATCTGGCTGCTGGTCGGCGAGATCGTGGTCATCGGCGGACGAAGGCATTGCGTACATTGCCTGCGATCAGGACGCCAGCAAAGTTAATGAAGCATTAAACCATGTTCGCCCGGGACGAGACCGATCGCCGCGGCGCATTTTATTTGGGCATGATCTCCGCGCAAACGCGTTCCGCGTTTGTCGCGAGGGAAAACCGCTTCACACTTTTCCGGATCATGCCCGCCGCCCCTCGGAAATCTCACCGCCCCCAGCGATCCTGCCAGATCTTCTCGCCAATCAGACAGGATATCCGCGGCTCCTTTTCCTTGTCGGCGACCGGCACCTTCTCCGGCGTGCGGCCCGCGACCTCCATCAACAGTTTGGTCCGGATCGCTTCCTTGAATTTCTCGCGGTCCTTGATCGAAATCACGAACGAGCCAGGGCCGCCGATCACGCAGTCCTCGTAATAAAAATCGAGATTGTCGATGTCCATGGTGGAGTAGGATGGCTCCTTCACCATGATCGGCAGGCCGTTGATGATGATGCCCTTCGACAGCGCCTCGTCGCGCGCGATCGTCACCGGCGTGCCGTTGTTGTTGGGACCGTCCCCGGAAATGTCGATGACGCGGCGCAAACCGCGATACGGACTCTCGTCGAACAGCGGCATGGCGAAATAGATCGCGCCCGAGATCGATGTGCGCGAGGCGCGACGGATCGGCGTCTTCAGGATTTCAGCGGCGACGGCGTCCGCACTTTCCGGGCCGTCGATCACCCGCCATGGGATGATGATCTTCTGGTCGCTGGAAGCGGCCCATTCGAAATAGGTGACGGCGACCTTGCCGTTCGGTCCGGTCTTCAGCGCCTGCAAGAATTCCTTCGAGACGATCGCCTGCGCGTAGCCTTCGCGCTGGATCGCGAGTTCGTCCATGTCCATGGAGTAGGAGACGTCGACGGCGAGAACGAGCTGGACGTCGACCGCATTGGCATCGGTCTCGGTGCGCTGCTGGGCGGGTTGCGGGCCGGGCCCGGCGACGACGGTCACGTCACCTCCGGCCATCAGTAAAGCCGCAAGCACAGCCCCGATCGAGACAAACCAGCGCATCTGCTGACCTCCCATCGTCATGATGATCGTGACACGCAAATTGCGCCGCGCCTAGCGGGAACATCATTTATCCTTCACATTTGCGGCAAGTAGAGCCTGCGCGTCATGGCTTCGCCGCCGGTCGGAGTCCGCGCGTCGCGCAACACATGTTATAAGGCGCGAGCTCGCTATTCAGAGGAAGGCGTCATGAAGAGGATCCTTGCTGCGTTGCTGCTGTTGTTCTCGACCGAAGCCTGGGCTGCCGGCTCGTCGACGCCCTGGGCGATGGGTGGAAATTATGCGCGCTTCGATCCCGTGGTCGCCCAATACAACGCATCGGGCGAACTGTTCCGCATCCAGGGCCATTGCCAGTCCTCCTGCACGTTGTTTCTCGCCATACGCAACGTCTGCATCGAGCCGTCGGCAACGCTGCTGTTCCACTCCGCGCATGACCGGCAACGCAATGTCTCGCCCGCGCTCACCCAACACATGCTGGCGGCCTACAACGCGCCGCTTCGCGCATACGTGACCGCGAGTCATTTTATGGACACGCTGGAGTTTCATTCGATCTCCGGAGCCGACATGATCCGCAAGTTCGGCTATCGGGCGTGCCCGCGTTAGGCAGGCGACCCTCGCAAGGAAGCCATCGAAAACATGCGGGTTTCGCCCTCGCGTCGGAAATTGTAAACTCGGCACGATTTCGGAACACGGACCGCCGGTATGGCCGATACTGTCATCAAGCCGAAAACCAGGGTCAAAACCAAGGTCGAGCGGCCGCGGCTGCACAAGGTCATCCTCGTCAATGACGACTACACGCCGCGCGAATTCGTCGTCACCGTGCTGAAGGGCGAATTCCGCATGACCGAGGAGGAGGCCTACAAGGTGATGATCACCGCGCATCGCCGCGGCGTCTGCGTGGTCGCCGTGTTCGCCAAGGACATCGCCGAGACCAAGGCGACCCGCGCCACCGACGCCGGCCGCGCCAAGGGCTATCCGCTGCTGTTCACCACCGAGCCGGAAGAGTAGCTATTCGCCTGATGTGACCGCCTTTGCGGTGGCGTCGCCGGCATGGGCGCGGCTGTCGGTGAGGATGTCGAACACGACCGCGCCCATCACCAGCGCGCCGCCGATCAGCGCACGCAGCGAGGGAATTTCCCCAAAGGCGAGCCAGACCCAGAACGGCATCAGGGGCGTCTCCAGCGTTCCGATCAGCGAGGCCTGTCCTGACGGCAGGTGCCGCGAGCCGATGGCGAACAAGGTCAGGCCAAGTCCAACCTGGCAAAGCCCGAACATCGCGAAAATACCGAGATCGGTTGGCGTCACCGCGGCGATGTCGTGCGCAAACGGAATGCTGACGAGGCTGCCGAGGAAGTTCGAGACCGACGCGGCTGCGACCATCGAGGTGTCGCGGTGACGCCGGATCACCACCGTCATGACCGAGATCGACAGGATCATCAGAATGGCGAGACCGATGCCGCGATAGTCCGCAGCCCCGGCGGCGCCGCTGACGATCACGACGATGCCGGCCAGTGCCACGAAACTAGCCAGCATGGTTCGCGGGGCGGTCTGCTCGCGGAGCCAGAGCCAGGCGATGCCCGCGGCCGCGAACGGCTGAAAGGCGACGATGATGGCGACATTCGCCACGCTGGTGAGCTGAAGCGACGGGATGAACGTCACCATGCCCAACGTCGAGAGCGCGGCGACGAGCCAGCCGCTCGGCTGCATCATGACGAGATCGCGCAGGCCCTGCCGTCCCCTGGTCGCGATGAGGAACAGCGCGACAAAGCCGCCGCCGAACAGGCCGCGCCAGAACACGATGGTCCAGGAATCGAAATGCAACAGGCGGACGAAAAACGGTCCGGTGCTCCAGGCGACCGCGGCTATGAGCACGAGCGCAATGCCCGTACGATGCTGCCGGTCAGCTTGCGACATCGCTAGTGGTCCGATTCCAGCATTCGCACTCCCTTGCGGCGGATACTTTGCGAATGTTGGAATCAAAGGACCACTAGAACTTATTGATTCTAGTGGAGCTTGGATTTGACGTTCGCTTCCGAGCCCGTGACGTACAAGATAGCGAACGTCAAATCGCTCCACTAGATACTTCGTCGCGCAGCCCGAACACCCGCTGCGCCCGCGCGAAGCCCGCGATCGGAAATTCGCCGAGATCGGTCCAGTCGTTGTGGCAGGCGCCCGCGAAGGCCGCGGACGCCACCACCGTGCGATGCAGTTTCGAAGCGATCTTCTCCAGCCGCGCCGCGAGATTGACCGCGGGCCCGATGCAGGTGAAGTCGAGCCGGCTCATGCCGCCGATATTGCCGAACAGGATGGCGCCGATGTGCAGGGCGACGCCGAAGCGGAAACGCTCCACGCCGTCGCTGCTCGGATATTGCATGGCATCGACATTGGTGCGAGCTTCCTTGCCGGCTTCCAGGCACGCGTTGCAGACTTCGCCGAGATTGCCGCCGTCCTTGGCGATCGGGAACACCGCAAGCAGCCCGTCGCCCATGAACTTCAGAATCTCACCGCCATGCTTGCGGATGGCAGGCACCTGGCAATCGAAATACTGGTTGAGGATCTCGACCACGGTTTCGGCCGGCAGCCGGTCGGACAGCGCGGTGAAGCCGCGCAGATCCGACAGCCAGATCGCCGCTTGCATCTCCTCGGCGTGTCCCCTGCGGATTTGTCCTGCCCAAATCCGCTCGCCGGCGCGGTTGCCGACATAGGTGTCGAGCAGGGTGGCGGCGGTGCGACGCATCGCCATGATCTCGCCGACGCGCGAGAACGGCGGAACGACCTTGCGCAACGCAGCGAGCTGCTCGTCGGTGAAGCCGCCCGCCTCCTTCGTGGTCCAGCTTGCGACATGGACGGTGCCGTCGGTGTAGAGCAGCGGCAGCGCCAGGTAGTCGGTGACGCCTTCGGCGCGCATGTCGTCGAAAAAGGGAAAGCGGTGGCTATCGGGATCGTCCATGCCATAACGCAGCTCGTGCGCAGTGGTCTGCACCACCACAACGGGACTGCGCATGAATTCGGGCGTTTGCAGAATATCGAAGTCGGCGGTGTTGACCGCAACGTCCCCACCAAACTTCCAGATAAAGGACCGCCCGTAAGTGTCGGGATGCAGCGTCGTGACGAAGGCCGCGGCGCGCCACAGCGGAATGCCGGCCTCGACCAGCCGCTCGCAGGTTTCCTTCAGGAAGGCGGGCGGCGTCGGCGCCGAACGCGCGCCGTCCATCAGCCAGTCGAGCAGGTTTTGCAGCTTTTGCGTGTCCATGTGCGCATTAGCGGCCGTGATTTCGGAAGCGTCAAGCCACCGCCTGTACGCCGGCACGCGGGCGCGAGCTGAACGCGATCTCCTGATAATTCTTCGCCGCTACGTCCTTGATGATGCCGACGAATTTCGGCGTGCCGCCGTTATAGACGAAGTAGCGCACCGTGCCCTCTTCGTGGCCGGCGACGTTCGAGTTGTAGCCGGTGAACCATCCCTTGGCTTTGCGCATCAGCATGATCTCGTACATCTTGATCACATGTGCGGTCCAGCGCTCCTGCGCCTCGAGCGAGGCATCGGCGCGGGTGTAGCTGCGGTCCCACATATATTGCAGCAGGTCGGTGCACCAGTTGACGCCGTTCTCGATGCCGCGCGGGAAATTCGTCGACGCCGACGCGCTTTGCGGCCCCGTGGGCATCAGGAGATTCGGATAGCCATGGACGAGCATGCCGAGGAAGGTCGACGGCGCGTGCTTCCATTTTTCGGCCAGCCGTTCGCCGCCGATGCCGCTTATGTCGATCAAATCATAGGCGCCGGTGATGGCGTCGAATCCGGTGGCGTAGACGATGACGTCGAACTCGTAGTCCCGCTCGGTGGTGCGCAGGCCCTTCTCGGTGACGCGGACGAGCGGCGTCTCGCTGAGATCGACCAGATGCACATTGTCGAGGTTGTAGGCCTCGAGATAGTTCGTCTCCAGCGGCAGGCGCTGCACGCCGAAGCCGTGATCCCGCGGGATCAGTTTTTCGGCGACCTTGGGATCCCTCACCCGGCGGCGCATGCGGTCGGCGATATATTGGGACAGCTCGGCATTGGCCGCTTCGTCCATGAAGATCTCGCGGAAATTCGCCAACCAGATGCCGAAGCCCGGCTCGTCATAGAGCCGGTCCCACAGCGCCAGGCGCTCCTCGCGCGTCACTTCGTAGAAACCGCTTTTCTGAGGCCCGTGCAGGAAACTGCCCGGCGTCAGCGCGCAGGCCGCAAAGATCTCGTCATAGCGCGAGCGGATGTCGGCCATTTCGTCGGCGGAAATCGCGCTGTTGTTGAGCGGCGCACTCCAGTTCGGCCGGCGCTGGAAGACGGTGAGATCGCCGACCTTGTCGGCGATTTCACCGATCAGCTGAATGCCGGTGGCGCCGGTGCCGATCACGGCGACCTTCTTGCCGGCGAGATCGACCGGCTCATGCGGCCAGTAGTATGTATGAAACGAGAGTCCCTTGAAGCTGTCGATGCCTTCCAGCCGCGGCATGGTCGGCGCCGAAAGCAGCCCGATCGCGAGAACCACGAAACGGCACGTCAGCTCGCGACCGTCTCCGACTTTCACTCGCCAAAGGTCGCGCGTCTCGTCGAAGTGCATCGCCTCGACCTTGCAGTTGAATTGCATGTGCTTGCGCAGATCGAACTTGTCGGCGACGAAATTGAGATAGCGCAAATTCTCGGGCTGGTCGGAAAAACGCTCTTTCCAGTGCCACTCGTCGAGCAACTCGCGTGAGAACGAGAAGCCGTAAGTGTAGCTCTCGGAATCGAAGCGGCAGCCGGGATAGCGGTTCCAGTACCATGTGCCGCCGAGATCGGCGCCTGATTCAAGCACGGTGGCGTCGATGCCGAGATCGACCAGCCGCTTGATCTGATAGATGCCCGCCACGCCGGCGCCGACGACGATGACCTCGTAATGGGTTTTGCTATCCCCCATCAATGCTGCTCCTGTGCTGCGCGCGTTCGGATTACAAACCCTTTTGCCGGCGCAGGCAACCGCCTGCAACGGGAAGTGTACGGCGGTGAGCGCTTATCAGTCACCGGATTTGCGTTGAGGCGCTGGCTGAACTACATCGATTTCACAGCGTCGACCGCGTTCGGACGGAGGCGCGTCAATGGGAGGACTTGATGCGGATTGCGGTGGTTGGCGCGGGCGGCGTCGGGGGCGGATTCGGCGCGGCATTGGCGAAGGCGGGCGGCGACGTCACCTTCATTGCGCGTGGCGCGCATCTCGCCGCGATGAAGAGCGAGGGGCTGAGAGTCGAACAGCCCGCGCGGCGACACGCATCTAGTTCCAACGCAAGCAACTGACGATCCCGCCAGCATCGGCAAGGTCGACGTCGTGCTGTTCTGCGTCAAGC
This sequence comes from uncultured Alphaproteobacteria bacterium, assembly GCA_963821965.1. Lineage (GTDB taxonomy): Bacteria > Pseudomonadota > Alphaproteobacteria > Rhizobiales > Xanthobacteraceae > Bradyrhizobium. The sequence continues at coordinate 322,419 of CAWGFY010000007.1, read as the reverse complement.
TGTGGGATGTCGAGAGCGCGGGCGCGCACATCAAGCCGCTGGTCGGCCCCGGCACGGCGGTGATCCCGCTGCAGAACGGCATCGACGCCGCCGACCGCCTGCTTCCGATCCTCGGCCGCGAGGCCGTGATGGGCGGCGTGGCGCAGATTTCCGCATCGATCATCAAGCCCGGCGTGATCAATCAGGTCGGCACCTTCATGCGCATGATCTTCGGCGAGCTCGACGGCAGAATCACGAAGCGCGGTGAGGACCTGCTTGCGCTGTGCCAGAAGGCGGGATTCGACGTGACGTTAAGCCAGGAGATCCTCACCGATCTCTGGATGAAGTTCATCCTGCTTGCCACCAATGCCAGCATCACCGCATCGACGCGCCAGCCGATCGGCAAGCTGCGCGACGACCCCGATCTCCGCCCGGTCATCGTTGCCGCCGTGAAGGAGGTCCACGCGGTCGCCAAGGCCAAGGGCAGTCGCGCTGCCGGCGGATGCCGTCGACAAGGTCCTCGAATTCATCGGACACGCGCCACCCGCAATGAAAGCCTCGATGGCGCTCGATCTCGAGCGCGGCAACCGGATGGAGCTGCCCTGGCTCGGCGGCAAGGTTGTCGAGCTCGGCCGCGAGTTCGGCGTGGCGACGCCGACCCACAGCATGATGTACGCGCTGCTGAAGCCCTACATCATGGGCGCGCCGGCGTAGGTACTCGTTTCGTCATGGCCGGGCTTGACCCGGCCATCCACGTCTTTCTTGGAAGATAGCACCAAAGACGTGGATGCCCGCGACAAGCGCGGGCATGACGATGCAATGGGTGCGTTGGCGCTATTTGCCCACCTGCCCGCGATGGCGCAGGAAGTGATCGGCGAGCACGCAGGCCATCATGGCCTCGCCGACGGGCACTGCGCGGATGCCGACGCAGGGGTCGTGGCGGCCTCTGGTCAGGATATCGGTCTCGCCGCCGTTGCGGTCGACGGTGCGGCGGGGGCTAAGAATCGACGAGGTCGGCTTCACCGCAAAGCGCGCCACCACCGGCTGGCCGGTGGAGATGCCGCCCAAAATGCCGCCGGCATGATTGGAGAGGAATTTCGGGCCCTGGTTGCCCATCCGCATCTCGTCGGCGTTCTCCTCGCCCGAGAGTTCGGCGGCAGCAAAGCCCGCGCCGATCTCGACGCCCTTCACCGCATTGATGCTCATGAAGGCCGCGGCCAGGTCGGCATCGAGCTTGGCGTAGATCGGCGCGCCGAGCCCCGCCGGCACGCCCTCGGCGACGATCTCGAGCACCGCGCCGATCGACGAGCCGTTCTTGCGGATGCCGTCGAGATAGTCCTCGAAGAACGCGGCCTTGTCCTTGTCGGGACAGAAGAACGGATTCTTGCCGACCTCATCCCAATCCCACTTCGCACGGTCGATCTTGTGCGGACCCATCTGCACCAGCGCACCGCGCACGGTGACCTCGGGCAAGATCTTGCGCGCGATCGCGCCGGCCGCGACCCGCATCGCGGTCTCGCGCGCCGACGAGCGCCCGCCGCCGCGATAGTCGCGCAGGCCGTATTTCGCCTCATAGGTGAAGTCGGCATGGCCCGGACGAAACTTGTCCTTGATCTCGGAATAATCCTTCGAGCGCTGATCGGTGTTCTCGATCAGCAGCGCAATCGGCGTACCCGTCGTCACCTGCACGCCGCTCTCGGGATGCGCCATCACGCCGGACAGGATCTTCACCGTATCCGGCTCCTGCCGCTGCGTGGTGAAGCGCGACTGTCCGGGCCGGCGGCGATCGAGATCGCGCTGGATGTCGGCCTCAGAGAGCGGGATCAGCGGCGGGCAGCCATCGACCACGCAGCCGATCGCAACCCCGTGGCTTTCGCCAAAGGTCGTGACGCGGAACAGATGGCCGAAGGTGTTGTGGGACATGATTTGTCGTAACGCGCGTGGGTGGCCGGGACAAGCCCGGCCACAACAGCTTGTGCGATTAACTATACTTCTTCAGCCCGCCATCGCCGAACACATAGACCGCGCCCTGCGCGATCGGCAGGTCGGACGCGCTTTCGGGCGTCTCGAAACCGAGCGCCACCATCAGCGCCCGCGCCGTGCCGCCATGCGCGACCACGACGATGTCGCCGCGAACCTGGTCGTACCAATCGCGCATGCGACGCTGCACCGCCTCATAGGTCTCGCCACCTGTCGGCGCCACCCGCCATTTGTCGGCATGGCGCTTTGCGAAGAAGGCCGGATCGGCCGCCTCCATCTCAGCGAGCGTCGAGCCTTCCCACTGGCCGTAACCGATCTCGCGCAGCCGATCGTCGGTCGCATAATCCTGCGGCGGCAAATTCAGCGCGCCGCGCATCAGCTCCATGGTCGTGCGCGCACGCGACAGCGGGCTCGACAGATACGGAAGTTTCATTCTGTCGCGGCCGTCGTGTGCGAAAAGATCGGCAAGGATGTGCCCGGCTTGCACCGCCTGCTTACGGCCGAGTTCATTGAGCGCGGTGTCCTGCGCGCCCTGCAGCCGCCCGTCCGCATTCCACGCCGTCTCGCCGTGGCGGATGTAGTAGATCACGGGCGCGGGCATGGACGGGTTGGCTAGTCCTTCGCCAGCGTGATGTCGGGCGCATCGGGGCGCTTCATGCCGACGACGTGATAGCCGGAATCGACATGATGCACCTCGCCGGTGACGCCGCGCGAAAGATCGGACAGCAAGTAGAGCGCGCTGTCGCCGACTTCCTCGATGGTGACGGTGCGGCGCATCGGCGAATTGTATTCGTTCCACTTCAGGATATAGCGGAAGTCGCCGATGCCGGAGGCGGCCAGTGTCTTGATCGGCCCCGCCGAGATCGCGTTGACGCGGATATTCTTCTCGCCGAGATCGGCGGCGAGATAGCGCACGCTGGCCTCGAGCGCGGCCTTGGCCACGCCCATGACGTTGTAATGCGGCATCCACTTCTCGGCGCCGTAATAGGTCAGCGTCAGGATCGAGCCGCCGTCGGTCATCAGCTTCTCCGCGCGCTGCGCGATCGCGGTCAGCGAGTAGCAGGAGATCAGCATGGTGCGCGAAAAATTGTCCGCTGTCGTCTCGAGGTAGCGGCCGTCGAGCTGATCCTTGTCGGAGAACGCGATAGCGTGCACGACGAAATCGATCTTGCCCCATTTCTGCTTCACCACGTCGAAGACCGCGTCGATGGTGGCGGGCTCGGTGACGTCGCAATGGCCGAGCAGCAGGCCGTTCAGCTCGGCCGCCAGCGGCTCGACCCGTTTCTTCAGCGCATCGCCCTGCCAGGTCAGCGCGACCTCGGCGCCTGCCGAATGGCAGGCCCTGGCAATGCCCCAGGCGATCGAGCGATTATTGGCGACGCCGAGCACCACGCCGCGCTTGCCTTGCATGAGGGAGGAATTCTGCGTCATAAGACCGTCCACCAAGTCCTTGATTTGGACTTTGGCTACACCAGCAAACCCTACCGGTACAGCCCCAATCGGTACCCTGTTCGGGCTGTTTACCCTGCTCTGCAATGACCGGAATAGCCCGGTGATTCGGGTGTTATGTTGGATGTGAACGAAATTCGACGGTAACAATGAGCGCGTTTCGCCAGAGTGTCGAAGCCATGATCCCGGCGCTGCGCCGCTATGCGCGTGCGCTCGCGCGCGACGCCGACATCGCCGACGATCTGGTGCAGGACACGCTGGTGCGCGCGTTGCGTTCGGAGCGTCTGTTTCTCGGTGGCGACGTCAGGAGCTGGCTCTATACGATCCTGACCAATCTGAACAAGAACCGCCGCCGTTCGCTGGCGCGGCGGCCGCAGTTCATGCCGCTGCTCGACAACAATCCCGATGCCAGCGGCACCGAAGCCGAGGGCCGCGACATCGCGCGCGCGCTCTCGACGCTGGTGGAGGAGCAGCGCGCAGTGCTGCTTTTGGTGATGCTGGAAGGACTGAGTTACCGCGAGGTCGCCGACATCCAGGGCGTACCGATCGGCACCGTAATGTCACGCCTTGCGCGAGCTCGCGCCCATGTTAAGGCCTCGCTCGAAGGCGAACGGCCGGCGTTGCGCCGGGTCAAATAAACTGGGTTAGACGAAGGTACACTGGCAAGCGTTATGCATGGACATTTCGTTAAGGAATTAGACAGAGACGACGACAATGACTGACCGCAACATTCCCGTCACCGAGGACGAGCTTCACGCTTACGTCGACAACGAGCTGCCGGCCGAGCGCCGCAGCGACGTCGAGACGTGGCTTGCTACGCATCCGGAGGATGCCGAGCGGGTGCAATCATGGCGCGCGATGGCCGAGGCCCTGCACGCCCGCTACGACTCCGTGGTCAACGAGCCGGTGCCGAAGCGGCTCGAGCTCGAACGCCTGGTGCAGCAGCCACGCCGATGGCTCTATGGTGCGGTCGCGGCGTCCCTGCTCGCCTTTGTCGTGGGTGGCGGCACCGGCTGGATCGCCCATGGCGCGGTCGCCGCCTCGCCATCCAGTTTCCAGATGTTCACCGATGATGCGCTCGATGCGCACCGGCTCTATGTCGTCGAGGTGCGGCATCCGGTCGAGGTGCCCGGTAACGAGCGCGCGCATCTGCAGGCATGGCTGACCAAGCGCTGCGGCTGGACCGTGCGCGCGCCCGAGCTCGACGCGACCGGATTGAAGCTGGTCGGCGGCCGGCTGCTGCCGGGCCCGACGGGTCCCGCATCCTTCCTGATGTATGAGAGCGCCTCCGGCGAACGCTTCACGGTCTACACCGCGAAGGCTGCGACCGAGACGACGCAGATGCGCTACACGACGCAGGACAAGGACGGCGCGATGTTCTGGACCGATCGCGGTGTCGGCTACGTCGTCTCTGGCGCCAGCGATCGCGAGCGCCTCGCTCAAGTCGCGCGCCTGGTCTACGACCAGGCCGACAAGGGCGAAAAGAGCGGCGGCTGACCGCGCGCATCGAAGCGATTCTGTTTTTCGTCATGGCCGGGCTTGTGCCGGGCATGATGAAGTTGAGAGCCTGCCGCCAGCGCGCCGCAGTTGAGTCAATTGCGTGGCATCAAAAAAGCAATTCAGTAAGACCGGCAGCGCTAGCAGGAAGCGCCTGGATTTTTGCGTTCGGACTTTTCAGAAACGCTTTGATGAAACGTCAAAGCGGGTGTCCCAATTCGGACATTGAAATTCTTAAATCGACCATGGGTGCGTCTCATTATCGCACCGGATGATCACGAGAAAATGAGAAGCGTTCGATCCGCCGATCGACGCACGCGGCCTCGAGCTGGGGTTTTGTACCGCGCTGGTCCCCCTCTCGAGGCCGCACCGTTTCCGGGGACACGCCCCGAAAGGGATAGCTACGGTCACGAATTCCGTTGGTTTCAGAATTAATCGAAATCTTTTCTCGGATTGTAGGGGTGCCCCTCGCGCCACGATTGCATCAAAGCCTCAAGCTGGGAATCGTTCCCGTCAGGTAGCTTGATTAGCGTGGTGACATAGAGGTCGCCGGGAGTTCCCGTCGGCTTCGGCAGGCCCTTACCCTTGAGGCGAAAAGTCCTCCCGCTCGAAGTGTTCTTGGGGATCGAGAGCTCCACCGCGCTGCCGAGCGTCGGCACCCGCACCTTGGCCCCCAGCACCGCCTCATAGAGCGTGATCGGCAAGTCGACGCGCAGGTCGCTGCCGTCGACCTTGAAAAACGGATGCGGGGCGATGTTGATGGTGATCAGGAGGTCGCCGGGCGGATGACCGGCGGCGGTCTCGCCCTGCCCGCGCAGACGGATCTGCTGGCCTTCGGTGACGCCCGCCGGCACCTTGACATTGAGCTCCTTGCCGTTCGGCAAGCGCACCCGCTTCTCGCCGCCCTTGACCGCTTCCTCCAGCGTCACCGACATCGCGACGTTGACGTCGAGATCGAGCCCGATCCCACCGCCCTCAAACTCGAACGGGCTGCCACCGCGCGCTCCGCCGCCGCGAGCGCCACGGGCAGCCGCGCCGCCGAACATGCTGTTGAGGACGTCCTCAAAGCCGCCGGCACCGGCGCCACCGCTTGCGCCAAATCCGCCGCCCGGACCGGTGCGGAAGGTGTAGCTCTCGAAGCCGCCGGGACCACCCGCGCGGCCGCCACCGCCACCGGGAAAGCCCGAGAAGCGTGGCTTGCCTTCAGCGTCGATCTCACCGCGGTCGAACTGCTTGCGCTTGTCCTCGTCACCGAGGATTTCGTTGGCGGTGTTGATCTCGGAAAAGCGCGCCGCAGCCTTCGGATCGTTCTTGTTGCTGTCGGGGTGATGCTTCTTGGCGAGCTTGCGATAAGCGCTCTTGATGGCCGCAGCGCTGGCGCTCCGCGGCACCCCCAAGACCTCATAGGGGTCGCGCATCCCACACGTCTCCTTCAGGGAAAATCGGATGATAGACCAATTGCGGCCAAGCCGCTTTGCCATTGATTTGGGGATTGAGTTGCATTTTTGCAACTAGTGCCCCCTTCCGAAATTCGCGAGTCCCTATGCCGCGCTGCCATTGCGCGAATTTCGGAAGGTATGGGCACTAGCAAAACCTTAAATCCTCTGCCGCTTATCGATTTGAAGTCCCCGATCGGTCTTACCGCGAGCAGCGCGGGGACTTCAAATCGGCGGCACCAGGCTTTGACGCGCGGTTTCAACCCCGCCGCCATGGCTTCAGCGTATGAATTTCCCAGCGGCCGCTGCCGCCGTGGCAGGCCGCGCCCTGCAGCCAGCTCTCGGTCTTGCCGTTGACGTAGCTTGCGAGGAAATCGCGGCAGGTCCGCCCGTCGTCGCTGGTATAGGCCTGTGCCAGCGGCGTCACCGAGCCGCGCGCCCCGGTGTCGGGGTTCGACCAGGGCTGGCTGGAATCCTTGTCGCCCTTGGTCAGCACGTCGGAGGCGGCGTTGCGGGCAAAGGCCAGATCGGCATCGGTCGGCACAGGCGCGGCATCGCCGATCGAGCCGGTCACCTCGCTGTCGCCCATCTTGGCGAACGGCCCGTCGCCGCCGCCTCGCGAGAAGCTGCAGCCGCCGGCGCCAAGGCCGATCAGAATTGCTGTAACCGCGGCGTCTAGTGGTCCGATTCCAACATTCGCACGCCATTGCAGCGGGCACTCTTGCGAATGTTGGAATCAAAGGACCACTGAAGATCTTGATTCTGGTGGAGCTTTGGATTTGACGTTCGCTGGCGAATCCCCGGTTGGCCGGGTAGCGAACGTCAAATCCGCTCCACCAGGCACGAACGGGACGAACGCCGATAGGCCAACGCGCGCCCATGCCCTATATAGGGCGGGCTGCAGCACGCTATGGGCCGCGGACGCACGCAAACTCGGACTCCGGACATGACCGACACGACCTCCATCAAACACCCGTCCCCCTTAACATCCGGTGATTTCACCGAGGCCGGGGAACCGTTCGCCTTGTTCGCGGAATGGTTTGCCGAGGCAGTGAAGGCCGAGCCGAACGATCCCACCGCCATGTCGCTCGCCACCGTCGACGCCGACGGCATGCCCGACGTGCGAATGGTGCTGATGAAGGGCTATGACGCCGCCGGTTTCGTGTTCTACAGCCATGTCGCGAGCCCCAAGGGCCGCGAGCTCGCCACAAATCCTAAGGCTGCGTTACTTTTTCACTGGAAGTCGCTGCGCCGGCAGATCCGCATCCGCGGCAACGTGTCGCCGGTCACATCGGAGGAAGCCGACGCCTATTTCGCCACCCGCCCGAAGCAGGCCCAGATCGGCGCCTGGGCCAGCAAGCAGTCGCAACCGCTGGAAAGCCGCTTCGCCTTCGAGCAGGCGATCGCCAAGGTCGCCGCGAAACATGTGATCGGCGAGGTGCCGCGGCCGCCGGGCTGGAGCGGCTGGCGCATCGCGCCGGTGCGATTCGAGTTCTGGCACGACCGTCCGTTCCGCCTGCACGACCGCATCGAGTTCAGCCGCGAGACGCCGGCCGGCGCCTGGACCAAGACGCGGCTTTACCCCTGACGTCGCGCACGCGTAGGAAATAACATGGCGACATCAGCCAACCAGCCCCGGCGCACGTTGCTCCTGACCGGCGCCAGTCGTGGCATCGGCCACGCCACCGTGATCCGCTTCTCGTCGGCCGGCTGGCGCGTTCTCACCTGCTCGCGCCATCCCTTCCCGGAGGATTGTCCCTGGGACGCCGGCCCCGAAGATCACATCCAGGTCGACCTTGCCGACCATGCCGACACGACGCGCGCGATAGAGGAAATCCGCCGGCGGCTCGAAGGCGGCGTGCTGCACGCGCTGGTCAACAACGCGGCTATTTCGCCGAAGGGGGAAGGCGGCAGCAGACTTGGTTCGATCGAAACCGACGTCGACACCTGGAGCCATGTGTTTCGGGTCAATTTCTTCGCGCCGATCATGATGGCGCGCGGATTGATCGAGGAATTGAAGGCGGCCAAGGGCTCGGTGGTCAACGTCACCTCCATTGCCGGCGGCCGCGTGCATCCCTTCGCAGGCGCGGCCTACGCCACCTCGAAGGCGGCGCTGGCTTCGCTAACCCGTGAGATGGCATCCGATTTCGGTCGCCACGGCATCCGCGTCAACGCGATCGCGCCCGGCGAGATCGACACCTCGATTCTTTCTCCCGGCACCGAGAAGATCGTCGAGCAGGATATCCCGTTGCACCGGCTCGGCACGCCCGACGAGGTCGCCAAGATCATCTATGTCCTGTGCACAGAGACGAGTTCTTACGTGAACGGCGCCGAGATTTCATATCAACGGCGGCCAGCACGTGTGAGCGGACCACGCTTAGATCGCGATCGGCTTCCGATAGACATCCTTCAGCGCAAGCCTGCCGTCCCTGAACCGATAGAGCTCGATGCCGCGCTGCTCGCGTTTCTCGCCGCTCGCGCGCAGCGTCTCGTCGATGCGGCAGGTCATGAAGCTCACGTCGGGACAGTGATGATAGACCACGTCCTCGAAGCGCTGGATTGAGAACCGCTCCTTCTGCGCATCGAGATGATCAAGGATTTGCTCGCGGCCAACCAGCGACTTCGTCACCGACAGCCCGTCATGGAAGCTCCACAGGAAATCCGGCGTAACCACGGCGTAGAGCGCATCGAGGTCGCGGCGGAACAGCGCCTTCGCGAAGCCTTTCAGCAATTCGTCGCGCTGCGCGAAGGATGGGATCATGAATGGCTCCGCGTCTGGAATTCGCGGCGCAACGTAGATGAACGGCGACGGACAGGAAAGGCGCGCGGTTGTGATCCGCGCGATGTAGCGGCGCCCGGCGCGGCGGACTAAGGTTGGCTCATGGGACGCTTCGCCACCACAGCCGAATTCTACGAGCAGTATCGGCCGCCCTACCCGGTGGAATTCTTTCGAACGGTCGCGCGGAAACTGGAGTTCGACAAGCGGCATGCGCTGATCGATCTCGGCACCGGCCCGGGCGTGCTCGCGCTCGGCTTCGCGCCCTATGTGGGCCGCGTCGTCGGCGTCGACCCTGAGCCCACGATGCTTGCGGCTGCGCACGCCGCGGCCGCACGGGCGGGCGTCGGCGTGACCTTCATCGAAGGCCGCGCCGAAGACCTGCCCGCCGAGATCGGCAGCTTCGACGTGGTCACCATCGGCCGCGCCTTGCACTGGATGGATCACGCCGCGCTCGGCCCGGTGTTCGCGCGGCTGGTCGCGCCCGGCGGCGCGATCGTGATCTGCGCGTCGTTCTCGGCCCGCGACGGCAGCAATCCCTGGCTGGAGGATTACGACGCGGCACGGCGGCGCTGGTCGGACGAGGAATTGCTATCGGGATCGCGCAAGGGCGAGCACGCGCACCGCAATCCTGCCGACGTGCTCGACCCGCTCGGATTTGGCGTCGTCGACACCATCAGGGTTCACGCCACCCATGAGCTGAGCGCGGTCGATCTCGCCCAGCGCGTGCTGACCTTCTCCTCGTCCTCGCCTGCCGCGCTCGGCGACAGGGCGGACGCGATGCTGGCCGACATCGAGGCGCGGCTGTTGCCGTTCGCCAGGGACGGCGTTCTCGAGGAGACGCTGATGTCGGCCGCCAGCGTCGCGCGGCGCCGGTAAATGCTCAGACAATCCCGCGCAAAATCTGCGCCGCCTGCCAGCGCAGCCGCGCCACGTCCACGTTGAGCGCGCTGGAGCACTCGTCCTCGTGATCGCCTTCCATCAGCGCCGCGCCGCAATGGCGGCACAGGCGTGGGCTGATCGCAAGCGAGCGCGAGCCGTCGGCGCGCCGGCGGTAGTGCGCGATGTCGACGACGTTCGGCGACGACATTATCCGTTTCTCAACCATTGCAGCCCTCATGGCCAAGGCGCGTTTTCCTTACACGCCTTAGCGTTTTGTTGAGCCTGATCCTCGCGGGGAATCCGCGCCAACGTTCCGCGCGACCGGCTCATGCAGCCTTATCGCAGAGAAGTTTGGATCAAGCGTTCAGGGCAACGCTCAAATTTTACCGGAGGTGTTGAGGCGGCGTGGAAGTACTCAGGTCTCGACATATTCGGCGATGCTGGTGGCCTCCGGAACAGCCATGCCGTCGGCCTGCAATCCTTCGATATGGAAGCGAATTGCTTCGCGGATTTCCTTCTCGACATCCGCAACGGTCTCTCCGGTCGCTACGCAACCCGGGAGGTCCGGCACGTAGGCCGAATAGTTGGCGTTCGCTTTCTCGATTACGACCGCATATCTCATCAATGCCGCTCCTTCAGGCCGGATTGCTTCAGAATACTATTCAACGTGCCCGGCGCAAGGTCATCAGACAGCTTGCCCGCGACCGTAACGCGCCCAAGCCGAACCGGATGCTTGTATTGCCTATGACTGCCGCGCGTCCCGACCAAGAACCAGCCATCATCTTCCAGGATCCGAATGATTTCCTTGACCTTCATTGGAGGATAACGCTGCTGCTCAGAGCCACTTCTTCCACTTGAATATCCAGTAGGGCACGATCGCCGCGAACACCATCGCGATCAGCGCGAAGGTGTAGCCGTGCTCCCATTCGAGCTCCGGCATCGTCTTGAAGTTCATGCCGTAGATCGAGGCGATCAAAGTCGGCGGCATCAGCACGACAGCCATGACCGAGAACAGCTTGATGATGTTGTTCTGCTCGAGATTGACGACGCCGAGCATGGCGTCGAGCACGAAGGTGATCTTGTTGGAGAGATAGGAGGCGTGGTCGGTCAGCGAGGCGACGTCGCGCTGCATGGTCTTGAGCTGCTCGCGCATGTCCTTGGTCCATTTCACGCCCTCGATCACCGCCGACAGGAAGGCGACCAGCCGGCCGATCGACACCAGGCTCTCGCGCACCTTGGAGGTGAGGTCGCCCTTGCGGCCGATCGCGATCAGGATCTGCGAATAGCGCTTGGCGTGGCCGTGGCGCTCGCTCTCGGGCTCGAAGATCTCGTGGCTGACCTGGTCGACGTCGGCGCCGATGCGCTCGAGAATGTCGGCGCAGCGGTCGATCACCGCGTCCAGCAATTCCATCAGCACCATCTCGCCGGTGATACCGGGCGAGCAGGCGCGAGCCAGCTTGTTCTCGACCAGCGCGAACGGCTTGGGCTCGTCATAGCGCACGGTGACGAGGCGATGGCCGGCGAGGATGAAGGTGACAGCGGTGGTCCTCGGCGTGTCGGTGTCGGACTGGCACATCAAGGTCGCGGTCATGTAGCGGGCGCCGTTCTCGATATAGAGACGGCTGGAGATTTCGATCTCCTGCATGTCTTCCCGCGTCGGCACCGCGATGCCGGCAAGCCGTTCGACCGCCCTGTCCTCGGCCGCAGTGGGCTTGACGAGGTCGACCCAGACCGCGTTGTCCGGCAGCTTCGAGGGGTCCTCGATGATCGCTTTCTTGAGCGAGGTTTCGGAGGGAACAAACACCGAAAACATGGGGACTCCGGAAGGTACAGGCCTGGCCTTTTGGGACTTAGCGCAGTTCGGACGGCGCTTGATGACGGTGTTGATTAACCGTCGTTTACACTTTGTGGCGCTCCGAAGGCGGCATCGTGGCACTGATTCGGCGCGTCCGCGAGCTTTGCCCAAGAAACAGCCGGAATCGGAAAATGTTGCGGCAAAAAAGCCACAGGTTGAGTCCCGCAGCGCGGGACAAGTCTCTAAGCGCTGGAATTACGGCGGATTTCAACGATAATGGGCTTAACGGAATCGTGGCGTTTGGGGCGCAGAGTCGTTGCTGCCAGCGCGCTTTTCAATTGGAAGACATCATGTCGTCGCTGAAAGCAAAATTCGCAATCCTGGCCGCCGGCCTGATGCTGACGGGCTGCATGCAGGCCGCGACCTACGAGGCGACCAACACCGCCAACTTCAAGCCGCGCGACAAGGAATATCTCGCGAAGATCAAGTACACCAACGTGCCGGTCGCAGAACCGTTCCGGCGCGCGATCGTCGAGTATCACCGCAAGGAAGCGCCCGGCTCCATCGTGGTCGATTCCGACAATCACTATCTCTACTACGTGCTGAAAGACGGCCAAGGCGATCCGCTACGGCATCACCGTCGGCGAAGAAGCCATGGCCTGGTCGGGCATCGCCAAGATCGGCAACATGACCGAGTGGCCGCCCTGGCATCCGACGCCCGGCGAGATCTCGCGTCTCGGCGTTCCCACCTTCGTGGCGCCGGGACCGGACAATCCGATGGGCTCGCGCGCGATGTATCTGTATTCGAACGGCAAGGACACGCTGTTCCGGATTCACGGCACCAACCAGCCGGAATATATCGGCGCGTCGATTTCCTCGGGCTGCATCCGCCTCACCAACGAGGACGCGATCGATCTCTATAACCGCGTGAAGATCGGCACCATCGTCGTGGTGCTCGATCCGCACAAGGGCGACTCGCCGTTCAATTCACAGATGGCCCTGCAGGGCGGCGGCAACAACGTGATGCAGTAGCCAGCGGACTTCCGCGACAAGTTCAAAAGCGCCGGTTTCACCGGCGCTTTTTTGTTGCGGACTTGTGTGATGAAGGACCGGCGGGCGCGGGCTTGGCGCCCTCGCTTGCCTTCGGCTCGTCGGCATCGCCCTTGTCACCCTTGTCCGTCTCGGCCTTGCCGGCGACCTCGCGCGGCGGCGCCTCGTCGGGCCTGGCGGCCGGCATCAGGGGCGCGACCTTCGGCAGCGGGTCCCACACGTTCCACTGGCAGATCTTGTAGTTGTTGCGCCGCTCCATCAGGTCGAGATGGATGTGCTCCTCGTGGTACCAGTCCGAGCCCGGACCGAGCACGGTCATGAAACGCGCGCAGACCGAATGCAGGAAGCGCTCGCGCAGATCGCGCGGCACCGTGCGGTCGGTCAGCTCGATCGACTTGCCGTTGGCGAGCTTGATGGCACGCACGTCGAGCGCGTTGGCCCGGCCATGCTCGGACAAATGCGCGCCGGGAATCCGGTTGAAGCCACGGCATTCGTAGGAATTGAAATTGTCGAGCACGCTGGGCTCGCTGCCCAGCGGCGCGGTAAGGCTGACAACGTCAGTACGGACCCAGTCCGCAATCTCGGTCGCCATCTTGCAGCGCAGGGTCGCGGGCGGCGTCACCGCCACCCGATGCTTGTCCGGCAGCACGATCGCTTCCAGCCTGACCAGGTCATCGCCGCCGCAGCCGCCGGGACCATGGATGTCGGGTATCGAGGGCGCGATCGCGATCTCCTCGGTGAGCGCCTGGCGGCAGGCCGAAGGCTCGGGCGCTTTGGGCTCGGGCGCTTTGGGCGCTGGCTCGGCGGTCTTCTCGGGCTCGGCGGGAGCGGCCTTGGCATTGTCGGGTTGCGGCGCCTCGGCCGGGCGCGGCCGCGGCAACGGCACCTTGGCCGCGTGCACGCCGCCGCGCAGCCGCGGCGGCCTGCTGCCGAAGAGGTCGTCCAGGCGGAAGGGCTTGGGGGAAGCAGCGGGGGCCGGTCCGGCCTGTGCCAGCATCAGCGCGGCCGCAGCGGTAACCATGGGTGCCCACCCCCGCCAGATGCCGCCATAAGGGCATTTTCGCCGCCGTTTCTCCGCGCTAAGGTTCATGTCAATTCCATGATTAAGCTGCGGCTCCGTTCCAGCGGGCGCGCGGGCAATACCAGGCGGGAGGGATTTTATGCTGGGTTTGATGCAAGACTGGCCTTTGCTGTGTCACCGGATCATCGAGCACGCGGCGAAGTATCACGGCACCCAGGAGGTCGTGACGCGGTCGATCGAAGGCCCGATTGTCCGCACCAATTACGCCGAAATTCACAAGCGCGCACTGAAACTGTCGCAGATGCTGCAGCGCGACGGCATCAAGCTCGGCGACCGCGTCGCCACCATCGCCTGGAACACCTGGCGCCATCTCGAATGCTGGTACGGCATCATGGGCATCGGCGCGATCTCCCACACCGTCAACCCGCGCCTGTTCCCGGAACAGATCGCCTGGATCCTCAACCACGCCGGGGACCGCGTGGTGATGGTCGACACCACCTTCGTGCCGATGCTGGAAAAGATCGCCGACAACGTGCCGAGCGTCGAGCGCTACATCGTGCTGACCGACAAGGCGCACATGCCGCAGACCACGCTGAAGAACGCCGTCGCCTATGAGGAGTGGCTGGCGCAGGCCGACGGCAAGTTCGAGTGGCAGGACTTCGACGAGAATACCGCGGCCGCCATGTGCTACACCTCGGGCACCACGGGCGACCCGAAGGGCGTGCTGTACTCCCACCGCTCCAACGTCATCCACTCCTTCATGGCCAACTCAAAGGACGCGCTCGGCACCTCTGCCAGCGATGTCATGCTGCCGGTCGTGCCGCTGTTCCACGCCAACAGCTGGGGCATTGCGTTCTCGGCGCCCGCGATGGGCACCAAGCTCGTCATGCCCGGCATGAAGCTCGACGGCGCCTCGGTGTTCGAGCTGCTCGAGACCGAGAAGGTCACCCACACCGCGGGCGTGCCGACGGTCTGGCTGATGCTGCTCAACCACATGGCCGCCAACAATCTGAAGCTGCCGCTGCTCGAGTTCGTGGTGTGCGGCGGCTCGGCGATGCCGCGCTCGATGATCAAGGCGTTCGTCGACATGGGCGTCACCGTGCGTCACGCCTGGGGCATGACCGAGATGAGCCCGCTCGGCACCCTGGCGGCGGTGAAGCCGCCGTTCACCGGTCTCGACGGCGAGGAACAGCTCGACATCCTGCAGACCCAGGGCTTCCCGCCCTATGGCGTGGAGATGAAGATCACCGACGATGCCGGCAAGGAACTGCCGTGGGACGGCAAGACCTTCGGCCGGCTCAAGGTCTCCGGGCCCGCGGTCGCCAAGGCCTATTTCCGGGTCGACGCCAACATCCTCGACGAGGATGGCTTCTTCGACACCGGCGACGTCGCCACCATCGACCAGCACGGCTATATGCGCATCACCGACCGTTCCAAGGACGTGATCAAGTCCGGCGGCGAGTGGATTTCCTCGATCGATCTGGAGAACCTCGCGGTCGGCCACCCCGCGGTCGCGGAAGCCGCCGTGATCGGCATCTATCATCCCAAATGGGATGAGCGGCCGCTGCTGATCGTGCAGCTCAAGCAAGGTCAGAAGGCGACGCGCGAGGAGATCTTGAAGTTCATGGACGGCAAGATCGCCAAATGGTGGATGCCCGACGACGTCGTGTTCGTCGAGGGCATTCCGCACACGGCGACCGGCAAGATCCTCAAGACCGCGCTGCGCGAGCAGTTCAAGAGCTACCGCTTCCCGAACGCGGCGGCGTAACACAAGCTCTCCGTCGTCATGGCCGGGCTTGACCCGGCCATCTACGTCTTGTGCGTGGCACGACAGACGTGGATGCCCGGCACAAGGCCGGGCATGACGAGCTTGATTGCGGAGCAAAGTCCCTTGAATTTGCCGCAACGGCGTGGTCTGCCATGAGCGGCCGGGCGCCCTCGCCCGGCACGTTCCAACCCGGCAGTTTTATCGATCGATGGCCCGCAGGTTCTCCGCTCCCTACCAGTCGGAACCGTTCTCCGGCCTTGCCACCTGGGCGCGCAATCTCGCCGTGTTCTCGGTGATCGCGGTCGTGGTTTCCATCCTGATTGTCCGATTTGGCTTCCTGGAGATGAAGCCGGCGATCGCGACCTTCTTCGGCGCGCTCGGCTGCGCCGGACTCTCGATCCTGATTGGTCTCGCCGGCTTTGCCGCGATCTGGCAGAACGGCACGCGCGGCATGGCGCGCATCCTGCTCGCCTTCGTCATCGATGCGGTCGTGCTCGCCTACCCCGCCTATCTCGCCTTGCAGTACCGCAAGCTGCCGCCGATCCACGACATCACCACCGACCCGATCAATCCGCCGCGCTTCGAGGCGCTGGCGCGGCTGCGCAGCAGCGACGGCGCCAACACCGCCGTGTATGCCGGCCTCTATTCCGCCGAGCAACAGCGGCAGGCCTATCCCGACATCGAGCCGATCCAGGTCGAGATTCCGACCGAGCGCGCCTATGCGCTCGCGCTGGCGCTGGTCGCCAAGCGCAAATGGCTCGTGATCGACGAGCGTCCGCCGCAGCCGCCGCGCCGGATCGGCCGCATCGAGGCGGTGGCGCGCACGCCGATCATGGGTTTTCGCGAGGACGTCTCCATTCGCGTGATGCCTGATGGCGACGAGTCGCGGGTCGATATCCGCTCCTCCTCGCGCTATTTCGAAAGCGATCTCGGCTCCAATGCCGCGCGCGTGACGAAGTTCATCGACGATCTGAGCACGGCCGCGGAATCCGATGCGCTGAAGCCCGCCAAGAAGATTCCGCCGCCGCCGACCAAGGCGCCGGCGAAGACGGTGAAGAAATGACGTGCGAAAGCACGTCATTCCGGGACGCGCCTTAGCGCGGACCCGGAATCTCGAACCACCATCGTCAGTATGGATTCCGGGCCTGGCCCTTTCGGGCCATCCCGGAATGACGAAGGAAGTTTTGTTACGACGCCAGCCTGTACGTCCCGCCAATGACCGGATCGCCGTCGGTCGCGACGACGCCGCGCGCGACCAGATCCTCAAGATGCGCCAGCACGGAAAAGCCGGCCGCGGTCATCAGCCGCGGGTCGATGCCGATATAGATCGCGCGCACCATGCTGGGGATATCGGCCTCGCCCTTGGCGAGACGATGCAGGATCGAGGCTTCGCGCGCCTGACGGTGGCGGATCAGGAAGCGCACATAGCGCGGACCATCTTGAATTTCCGGGCCGTGGCCGGAGAAATACAAATCCTCCTCGCGCGCCGCGAGCCGGTCCAGCGAGGCCATGTAGTCGACCATCGATCCGTCGGGCGGCGCCACGATCGAGGTCGACCAGCCCATGACGTGATCGCCGACGAAGCTGATCTTCCGCTCGCGCCACGCGAACGCCATGTGGTTCGCCGTGTGGCCGGGCGTGGCGACGGCTTCGAGCTTCCAGCCCGCGCCCTCGATGACATCGCCGCTCTTCACCTCAACGTCCGGCCGGAAGTCGCGGTCGGCCCCCGATTCCGGATTGTGCTTCTCGCTCTCATAGCGCGGCCGCGAGGCGCGGTGCGGCCCCTCGGCATAGACGGTGGCGCCGGTCGCGGCCTTGATGCGCGCAGTGTTCGGCGAGTGGTCGCGATGGGTGTGGGTGACGATGATGTGCGTCACGGTCTCACCGCGCACGGCGTCCAGCAACGCGTTCGCATGCGCCTCGCTGTCCGGACCTGGATCGATGATCGCGACCTTGCGCTTGCCCAGGATGTAGCTCACCGTGCCGGTGAAGGTGAACGGGCTCGGATTGTCGCAGAGCACGCGGCGCACGCCCGGGCGCGCTTCCTCGACGGCGCCCGGCTTGAGCGGGAAGTTGCGGTTAAAGGGAATGTCGTCGTTCGGCCATGGCTTGCTCAACTCTTTCCTTCGTCATGCCCGGCCGTAGCAGTCAAGCTTGCGCAGACTGAGTAAACTTGTCTGCGCTGCCGGGCCTCCACGTCTTTCTTCTAAGAGCCCAAGACGTGGATGGCCGGGACAAGCCCGGCCATGACGACACGTTGGACAGTGAACGCGTGGCACTTACGAAAACGCCTGGATGCCCGTGATGGCGCGGCCGAGGATCAGCGCGTGCACGTCGTGGGTGCCTTCATAGGTATTCACGGTCTCCAGGTTCGCGGCGTGACGCATCACGTGATACTCGATCTGGATGCCGTTGCCGCCGTGCATGTCGCGCGCCATGCGGGCGATGTCGAGCGCCTTGCCGCAATTGTTGCGCTTGACGATCGAGATCATCTCGGGCGCCATCTTGCCCTCGTCCATCAGCCGGCCGACGCGCAGGCTTGCCTGCAGGCCCAGTGCGATCTCGGTCTCCATGTCGGCAAGCTTCTTCTGCACCAGCTGGGTTGCCGCCAGCGGCCGGTTGAACTGCTTGCGGTCGAGCGTGTATTGCCGTGCGCGATGCATGCAGTCCTCGGCGGCGCCCATCGCGCCCCAGGAGATGCCGTAGCGGGCGCGGTTGAGACAACCGAACGGACCTTTCAGGCCCGAGACATTCGGCAGCAGCGCGCTTTCGGGCACGACGACATTGTCCATCACGATCTCGCCGGTGACGGAGGCGCGCAAGCTAAGCTTGCCGCCGATCTTCGGTGCCGACAGACCCTTCATGCCCTTCTCGAGGATGAAGCCGCGGATCTGGTTGTCATGCGCGGCCGATTTCGCCCAGACGACGAAGACGTCGGCGATCGGCGCGTTCGAAATCCACATTTTCGTGCCGTTCAGCCTGTAGCCATCAGACACCCTTTCCACGCGGGTCTTCATGCCGCCAGGATCGGAACCGGCATCTGGCTCGGTCAGGCCGAAGCAACCGACCCATTCGCCGGTCGCGAGCTTCGGCAGGTATTTCTTGCGCTGGGTCTCGTCGCCATAGGCGTAGATCGGATACATCACCAGCGACGACTGCACCGAGTTCATCGATCGATAGCCGGAGTCGACGCGCTCGATCTCGCGCGCGACCAGGCCGTAGGCCACATAGCTCGCATTGGCGCAGCCATATTCTTCCGGCAACGTTACGCCGATCAGGCCGAGCTCGCCCATCTCGTTGAAGATTTCGCGGTCGGTCTTCTCCTCGAGATAGGCCTTGATCACCCGCGGCATGAGCTTGTCCTGCGCATAGGCCCGCGCGGTGTCGCGGATCAGGCGTTCATCCTCGGTGAGCTGCTCGTCGAGCAGGAACGGATCGTCCCACGCAAAACTTGCCGCCGCCGGCTTGTCCTTGGTCTGGGGTCGCACGCTCATGAAAAATCCTTTCGCGTAACGGCCGCGCGCATCACGCGCGGTCCCTTCAAGTTAAATCCTGGAAGATCAGCCTTCAAGCCGTTCGTTGGCGACGATCTCGATGCCGAAGCCGGACAGTCCCTTGTAGTCATGCACCGACGAGGTGAGATTGACGATCGAGGTGATGCCGAGGTCGCGCAGGATCTGGGCGCCGACGCCGACCTCGCGCCACTGCCTGTTGCGATCCGCTTCCGCGGACTTGGGCTCGCCGAGTGGCTGGACCGGCACGCCGGCCGCACCGTCGCGCAGATAGACCAGCACGCCACGGTTGGCACGCTTGAAATGATTGAGCACCAACTGCATGCGCGCCGGGCCGGTGAATATATCCTTCACGATGTTGGGCTTGTGCAGGCGCGTCAGCACGTTCTTGCCGTCGCCGACGCCGTTATAGACGAAGGCGGCGTGGGCGATTTCATCGAAGGGCGAGCGATAGGCATAGCCTTGCAGGATGCCGATAGGGCTTTCCGTGGTGAAGGTCGAGACGCGCTCGATCAGCTTCTCGCGCGCCTGGCGATAGGCGATCAGGTCGGCGATGGTGACATGCTTGAGGCGGTTGGCGACGGCGAAGCGCGCGACCTGCTCGCCCTTCATGACCGTGCCGTCGTCGTTCATCAGTTCCGAGATGACGCCGACCGGCGGCAGCCCTGCGAGCTTGCAGAGATCGACCGCGGCCTCGGTGTGGCCGGAGCGCAGCAACACGCCGCCGTCGCGCGCGATCAACGGAAAGATGTGACCGGGCCGGGCGAAATCGTTGGCGCCGGCATTGGGGTTGGCGAGCGCGCGGCAGCAGGAGGCGCGCTCCTCGGCCGAGATGCCGGTGCCGCCGTCGGGCTTGTAGTCGATCGAGACGGTGAAGGCGGTGGTATGCGCGGAATCGTTGTGCGCGACCATCGGATCGAGCCGCAGCCGCCGCGCGTCGTCAGGCGTGATCGGCGCGCAGACGATGCCGGAGGTGTGGCGGATGATGAACGCCATCTTTTCCGGCGTGCAGAGCGACGCCGCCACGATCAGATCGCCCTCGCCTTCGCGGTCGTCATCGTCGGTGACGACGACGAGTTCGCCACGGGCAAAGGCCTGCAACACGTCCTGAACCGAATCCGCCATGCGTCCAAGGTCTCTATCTCTTATGCCGGGATGCCTTAGCCGGACTTGGGGCCTTGCGCCAGCACCCTTATGCAGGGCTGGACGGCGCCATTGCCACGGCGTGGCTGGCGACGCCCGCTCTATTTGTTTAGGATTGCGGCCAAGAAAGAACAAGGGAGACGCCACCGATGACCGCCGCCACGTTCGACTTCGCTCCGTTGCTGCCCGAGGGCCTGCCCGCGCCCGCGGTCAGATGGAAGGGCCTTGCGAAATACAGCTTCGTCGGCGGCAACAACGATCCCGATCAGGTGCCGGTCGACGGCCTGATCGACGCCGTCAACGCCGTGCTCAAGCGCGAGGGCAAGACGCTCGCGACCTATGGCTTGGCGAGCGGACCGCAGGGCTACAAACCCTTGCGCGAATTCCTCACGGCGAAACTGAAGCGCGACGCCGGCATCGCGTGCGGTGCCGACGACATCATGATCGTGTCCGGCTCGCTGCAGGCGCTCGACCTCGTCAACCAGACGCTGCTGGCGCGTGGCGACACCGTGATCGTCGAGCAGGAGACCTATCAGGGCGCGCTCAACCGGCTGACCCGGCTCGGCGTCACCGCGATCGGCATTCCCCTCGACGGCGAGGGCATGCGGATGGATGTGCTGGCCGCAAAACTCGCCGAGCTCAAGGCCAAAGGCGTCCGCCCGAAATACATCTACACCATCCCGACCGTGCAGAACCCGACCGGCACCATCATGCCGGAGGCGCGCCGCACCGAGCTGCTCAAACTGTCGCAGGAGTACGGCGTGCCTATCTTCGAGGACGACTGCTATGCCGACCTGATCTGGGACGGCAAGCGTCCGCCTGCGATCTACGCCATGGCCAGGAACGGCGGCGTCATCCATATCGGCTCATTCTCGAAGTCGATCGCGCCGGCGCTCCGCGTCGGTTTCATCGTCGCGGCGCCGTGGGAGATGATGTCGCGCATGCTGGCGCTGAAGACCGATGCCGGCTCCGGCGCGCTGGAGCAGATGGTGCTGTCGGAATTTTGCGCGCCGCATTTTTCGACGCACGTGCCGAAGCTGACGCGCGGACTGCGCAAGAAGCTCGACACCTTGATGGAGGCGCTCAACGAGCAGTTCGGCACCGCAGCCGAGTTCGAGGACCCCAAGGGCGGCATCTTCCTGTGGGTGAAGCTGCCGGACAATGTCGATACGTTGAAATTGTATCAGGCCGCGCTCGCGGCCGGAGTGGCGATCAATCCGGGGCCGGAATGGTCGACCCACAAGGCTTATTCCGGCAGCCGGCTGCGGCTGTGCTTCGCCAGCCCCTCGGAGCAGCAGATCCGAGAGGGCGTTGCCGTGCTCGCCGACGTTTGCCGCAGGGAGTTCGGGGTGCCGACGCGAAGCGCGAACGTGGAAAAGCGCGCGAAGGGCTGATCGGGAACGCAACCGCACGCACCGACCTCATCCTGAGGAGTGGGCGCAGCCCGCGTCTCGAAGGATGGCTGCGGGCGAGATTGGGGCCTCATGGTTCGAGACGGCGCTCTGAAACGGCGTCGTTCGCAACGGCCTCGCAATCGCTCGGCCTGCTCGGGCGCACGCGCCTCCTCACGATGAGGGACGCTTCACCGCACCGCGAACGGCGCCTGATAGGGCCGGCCGAACGGCACGCCGTTGATCACGGTCTGGATCGGCTTCAGATACGCCTTGCCGTCACGCTTGTTGTTGCGGGTGTCGACAAAGGTCACCGGTCCCTCGACCAGCTCCATGATCGCGACGTCGCCGGGCGCGCCGAGCTGCAGCGTGCCGATCTTCGGCGCGCGGTTGATGACCCTGGCCGGCGCGATCGTCGCCATCGCCACCACCTGCTCCAGCGTAAAGCCCAGCGTCATGAACTTGCTCATGACGTTGGGCAGGAAGGGGATGCCGGGCGAGTTGCCGGAGAAGACGTGGATGTCGGAGGAGATCGTGTCCGGCGTGCAGCCGCCGGGGATCGCGACTTCCGCCACCGTGAAGTCGAAGCTGCCGCCGCCATGGCCGACGTCGAAGATCACGCCGCGCTGCTTGGCCGCCAGCGCCGCCGGCAACAGCTTGCCGTCCTGCACGATGTTGGTGAAGACGTTCGACATGTTGGGGAAGCCGGAATAGGAATGGGTCAGCACGTCGCCCGGCCGCAGCAGGTCGAGGATCTGGGACATCAGCTCCTTGGTCTCGACGCCGCCGATATGCACCATCATTTTGGCCGGCCAGCCGCACATCTCGCAGGCCTGGATGCCGCGCTTGAGCGGCTCGAGACCGTGCTTGAAGATGACGTTCTCCGACATCCGCACCTTGACCCCGATCAGGAAGTCCGGGTTTTCGGCGAGCGCCATCGCGCAGGCTTCGACCTGCGCATTGTCGATATTGTAGAGCTCGGCGACCGGGAAGGCCGACAGGCCGTTATTGGCGATGTGGAGGAAGGCGTACATCCGCGCCCGCGTCTGCGCGACGATGAAGCGGCGCAGCGCGGCGAGATTGTTGACGCCGGCGTCGCCCGCCGAGACCACCGTCGTTGTGCCCTGGAATTGCACCAGCTCGTCGGCGGGGATGCCGATCGCGGAGCCATAGGGATAGACATGGCAATGCAGGTCGACGAGGCCGGGCATGACAAGCTTGCCTGACGCGTCGATGCTTTTCAGCGCGCGCTCGGCGGGAATCTGCTCCTGTACCGCTTCGATGGCGCCCCAGCGGATGCCGATATCGCGCTTGGCCCGCAACGACTGGCTGGGATCGAGCACCTCGCCGCCGCGGATGACGAGATCGTACTTGTCGTTCGGTCCCATCGCGGCGCCTGCGGGACCGGCGAGGGTCGCAGCAGCGGCCGAGGTCGAAAGCGCAAGGAAATCGCGGCGTGACAACGCGGACATGATGCTCCCCCCGATTTATCGTTATGAAGGAATGATGCGCCCGCAGCCGGTGTTTGACAAGCAGGCCCGCGCGACCGGCGCGGGCGAGCCGCCGGAAACGAATGATTGGCGCGCTGGCCATGCCGGTCGCGCTGCCTTACGCCGCCCAAATGAAACAATGGGGCCGGGCAACGACCCCAAACGGGAGACGCTCATGACATCGATGCGAATGTTCGCAGGCGCACTGTGCCTGTTTGCTTCCAGCGCCGCCTTTGCCGACGATCCCCTGCCCCGCGCCAAGCCCGAGGAGGTCGGCTTCTCCGGCGAACGGCTGGCGCGGATCGATAGCCTGTTGAAAGCCGACATCGATGCGGGCCGCATTCCCGGCGCGGTCATCGCCATCGCCCGTCACGGCAAGCTCGTGAAGCTCGACGCCTATGGCTTTCGCGACAAGGCGGCCAACGTGGCCATGACCACCGACACCATCTTCAACATCGCCTCGATGACCAAGCCGATGACGACGGTCGGCGCGCTGCTGCTGTATGAGCAGGGCAAGCTCCTGATCGACGAGCCCTTGTCAAAATACTTTCCGAAATTCGCCAGCATGAAGGTCGCGGTGCGCGACAATGGCGAGCCGGTCGCGGACACCGTGCCGGCCAACCGGCAGATCACCATTCAGGATCTGATGCGCCACACCTCCGGTCTGATCTATGGCGGCCGCGGCAATTCCGTCGTGCACAAGATGTATCCGGCCGGCAGCGGCGACGCCGCGCGCGACTATGACGGCGCAGCCTTCATGGACAAGCTCGCCTCGCTGCCGCTGCTCTGGCAGCCCGCGACCGTCTGGGACTACGGTTTCGGCCTCGACGTGCTCGGGCTCACCGTCGAGAAGATCAGCGGGCAGACGCTCGGCCAATATCTGCAGGTCAATGTCTGGGGCCCGCTCGGGATGAGCGACACCGGCTTTGCGGTCTCGCCCGACAAGGCCGCGCGCTATGCCAGGCCGCTGCCCACGGATCCCGACACCGGCAAGCCGCAGGCGCGCAGCCCCGAGTTGACGCAACCGCTCAAGTTCGAGTGCGGCGGCGGCTGTGCCGCCTCGACCGCGTCGGATTATCTGCGCTTCGCCTCGATGCTGACGAATGGCGGCCGCTTCGGCGAGGCCCGCCTGCTTGGCTCCCGCACGGTGGCCTACATGCTGTCCGACCAGCTCGGACCCAATATCAAGAATCTGGTCGGCAACGCCGATCCGACCCGCGCGGACTACGGCTTCGGCCTGGGCCTTGCCGTGCGCGCGACGCCCGGCGTGGCCAGGATGATGGGATCGGTCGGGCAGTTCTCCTGGCCCGGCGCCAGCGGCACCGACTGGTGGGCCGATCCGAAGGAAGAGCTGATCGTGGTCTATCTCTCGGCCGCGCCCGGCCCGATCCGCTGGCACTACCGCCAGACAATCAACGCGCTGGTCTATCAGGCGATCGTGGAGTAGCGCACCGCGCGAGACGGCGTTCAGTAATCGCGCAACGCGAGCTCACTGAACGTCTGTTCAGAATTCTCCTGCGGTTCCATCGGAACGTTCCTCCTCACTGCAGGTTTAACCCGCACTTATCAGTGAGGAGGACAGCATGAAGAAGTTTGCTTATGTCATCGCGGCGCTGGGTGCGATCGCGGTTGCGGCGCCCACCATTGCCAGCGCCGAGACCGTCGTGATCAAGCGCGGCGGCTATCATCACGACTGGGACCGCTCCCGCGCGGAATTCCGCGTGCATCGTGATTATGGCTTGCATGAAGGCTGGCGGCACCGTGATCGCGACCGCGTCGTGATCAAGGAGCGCCGCGGCTACTAAGAGACCAAGGCTGACACGGCAATGGCCCCGCAAGGGGCCATTCGCTTTGTGTGTTTACCTAATCCCACACGGGCGAAAAGCCGGGCGCGACAAACCGCTTGTTCTTCGGCAGGCCCGCGATCTTCTTGCGGTCGTCGTCGTCGAGCCGGACCTTGAGCGCGTCGAGATTGGCCTGCTGGCTCTCGCGGCGCGAGGCCTTGGGGATCGCGGCGACGCCGTCCTGGTCGAGCAGCCATTTCAGCGCCACCTGGGCCGCGCTGGCATTGTGTTTTTTGCCAATCGCTATCAGCGTCTCGTCCGAGGGAGCGTTGCCTTTCGCCAGCGGCGCATAGGCCACCAGCGGTATCTTGTGCGCGTCCATGTATTTCTTGATCTTCGACTGGTCGAGCATCACGTGATATTCGATCTGGTTGCAGGCGATCGGCGCATTGATCTCCTCGACCACGGTACGCAACAGCGCGATGTTGAAATTGGCGACTCCGATGGCGCGGGTGCGCCCCTCCTGCTGCAGCCTCATCAAAGTCTCGCAGACCGACGCCAGATTCATGCCCGGCTTTGGCCAGTGCACCAGATAGAGATCGACCGTTTCGAGGCGGAGCTTCTTGAGGCTGGTGTCAAAGGCGCGCCGCATCGCGTCAGGCGCAAGATTCTCGTTCCAGACCTTGGTGGTGACATGCAATTCGCCGCGCGGAATGCCGCTGGCTGCGATCGCAGCACCGACCGCTTCCTCATTGTCGTACATTTCCGCGGTGTCGAGATGGCGATAGCCGAGCGCAAGCGCGCTCTCGACCGCGGCGCGGCAGACGTCGCCCTGCATGCGGAAGGTGCCGAAGCCAAGCCGCGGCATCCGGATGCCCTGGGTATTGAAATAGTCCATGGAAACTCCTGAACCTTGACGCCGCCATACGCTCGGCGAGGCCGCTAACGCGCATTGTTGTGGGATATTGGAGACGGCGGTTTCAGCAGTTTGCCCGCAAGGGCGGGATCAGATCAAGATGGCGCAGTCGCCAGGATACGACAGCGGCGGTTGATACCACAGACCACTGCCGCAGGACCGGTTTGTGTGAACGTTCGGCTACCGTTTCCAGTCGCAGATGCCGCCGCCTGACCGGCACGGCCAGGTCCGGATCCGCGTGTCCATCGCCTGGGCATTCAAGGGATCGCCGTGGTGACGATGAGCAAGTTTCACGCGCGCCGTGCCATGCCGCTTCACGCTTGCGACATGCGTCGCTGTATGCGGCTGCGCTGCCCTGACGGTACGGATGGAGACCGGTTTCGGTTCGACCTTGAGATCGTTGCGTGCCCAAGCGGGCTCGCTGCCGCGATCGCCCTTGGCTTCGACAGCCACGGGCGCAAACTCCGCCGGCGGTCCGAGCGGCGTCTTGGAAAACACGGCTTTCGACAGATCGAGGTTCAGGAAATCGCCGGGATGGTAGTCGGCCGCCAACGCGCTGCCGGAGGCGAGCAGCGCGGCGGCAAACAGTACGGGAACCAGGCTTCTGGGGACCATCACAGGCCTCACGACAAAACGACGCTTCCCCTCCTTGGTCTATTTAGGAGGTTTGTGGTTCAGGTCCAGTGCCGAACAGGGTCAAGGTTACCGGCCGCTAGTGGTCCGATTCCAACATTCGCATCCCTTCTCAGCAGGCACTTTTGCGAATGTTGGAATCAAAGGACCACTAGCAAAATATTGATTCTAGTGGAGCTTTGGATTTGACGTTCGCATGACGAGCGCGCGGTCCCAGGTAGCGAACGTCAAATCCGCTCCACTAGCCCGGAACCTCACTTTTCGAACGCGCCGTAGACCAGGTTCTTCAGCGTGGTGCGGATCCGGCCGCGCTGGGAAATCGTCTGCGCCATGAAGACGACGATCATGTTCTCCTGCCGGTCGATCCAGAAGGTGGTACCGCCCGCGCCGGACCAGCTCATCTCGCCGACCGACCCTTCATAGGGAACGACGCCAACCTCGGTGCGCACCGCAAAACCGAGTCCGAAGCCGAAGCCAGGTCCCGGCAGATAATACGGTCCAGGCACCACGCCCGAGCCCGGCCCGATATGGTTGGCGCCCATATAAGTTACGGTCTTCGGGCTGAGATAGCGCTTGCCGTCGAGGATGCCGCCATTGAGGATCATCTGCGCAAAGCGCGCGTAGTCGTCGATGGTCGATACCATGCCGCCGCCGCCGGATTCCATCTTCCGCGCCACGCGCGGATCACCCATCTCGGCGCCTGCGCCGATCTTGCGGTCGTCCGGAAGCGGCTCGGCAATCAGCGGCTTCTTGGTGTCATCGGTGACATAGAAGGTCGTATCCTGCATGCCGAGCGGATCGAGCAGCCGTTCCTTCTCGAACTGATAGAGCGATTTTCCGGAGACGACCTCGATCACGCGGCCAAGCACATCCGTTGACTGGCTGTAGTCCCAAGTGGTGCCGGGTTGATAGGCGAGCGGCAATTTCGCAAGCCGTTCGGTGAATTGCGCGAGGGTGGGGTCATCGGCGCCGAGATTGGCCTCGACATAGGCCTTCTTGACCATTCCCTCGCCGAAGAAGCCATAAGTCAGCCCGGAGGTGTGGCGCATCAGGTCCTGGATGGTGATCGGGTGTTTCGCCGGAACGAGATCGAGTTGCGGCTTGCCGTTCTCGCCCGTGCTCTCCATGGCGACCTTCACATCCTTGAATTCCGGAATGTACTTGGACAGGGGATCGCCGAGCTGGAGCTTGCCGTCCTCGACCAGCATCATCGCCGCGACCGTCGTGATCGGTTTCGACATCGAATAGATGCGGAAGATGGTGTCCGGCGTCATCGGCGCCTTGGTCGCGGGATCGCGCACGCCGAAGCTTTTGAAATAGGCTGTCTGCCCGTTGCGCCGGACCAGCATGATCGCGCCGGGAATCTTGCTGCTGTCGACCTCGTTCTGCAAGTAAGCGTCGATGCGCGCAACGCCCTCGCTCGAGAAGCCGGCTGCCGTGGGATTTGCCGTGACGGGCCCTTCGGCGCGCGCCTGCGCGGTGACAGCGAGGAGCGCGAGGCCGGCAATCGCGGCATGGCGAAGACGGAGAGCGGAAAGCATGTTGATCTCCCTGTAGTCGATTTTTGCGTTCGGCGTCACTGCGTCTGCCGATTGCAAGCGATATTCGCGCGAGCCGGGCGCGCTGACAAGGGCGCGGCGCAAGCCGGAGACGACGTCGCAACAAACAAGCTCCAGCATTCCCGCGGCGCTGATACGTCCGGGTGATGCATATTCTGGTCGCTCCCTCGAAACTGAGGGCGCAGGGAGTGCCGGGCGCTCAACCGCACCCGCAAGCCTCGTGGGCTGAAAAGGAAGAATGCCCACAAGTCGTCAGGTAGGGCCGAAATCGCACGGCACTCCCTGCGCAATGGCTTTACGGCTTACTCCGCGCTCTCCCCGGGGTACCGGGCTTTCTAGCCCCCGTCGTCTGCCGACTTGAGATCGGCAGACTTGATTCCAGCATCGGGAAATCAGGACCACACGGCTTGACCGTACGCGTTGCGCCGCACGTCTTGCGACCGAACCGCGTCCATCGCAGCCCGCACCACGAATCGTGACGATCGCGAAACGCCCCTCATGCGGGCGGGATACCTTCGTTAAATCATAAATTACGACTTTCGGAAAGATGAATATTTTTGCGAGGCGAACTTGACTCGTCGGGCAAAACAGGCGGCGGGTTTTTGGTTGCCCGTCGTGCCGCGCCGGCACGCCATGGCGCATTTGGTATCCTTATCGCTCTCGAGCTCAGAAGCGGGCATCCATCAGGTGGTTCGGCCTGTCCGCTTTGGGCCAACAGGCGCATCGTCACCGCTAAGCCGAGCACGTGGCGGTAGTGCGCCGTGCTCTTGGCTATGTCGGTGACGACGAATACCGTGGCAGCGCAAATCGTGATACCATCCGCGTCAAAGTCATCGTGTCGTCAACTCGAAAACTCGAGGCGCGCTTCCAATCCGCCGCCGTCGCGATTGGCGAGCGTGAGCGTTCCGCGAAGCGCGCTGGCAAGTTGCTGGGCGATGGCAAGGCCAAGCCCGGTGCCGCCGGTTTCGCGATTGCGCGAAGCCTCGATACGATAAAACGGCAAGAATACCGACTTCAGGTGCTCGTCGGGGATACCGGGACCCCGGTCCGATACGGTGATCGTGATGCCGTTCGATCGTTGCGCATCGATGGCGAGTTCGACGTCCTCGCCGAATTTCAGCCCGTTATCGATCAGGTTGATCATGATGCGGCGCAAGGCCTGCGGGTGCGTGAGAATCGTCACCCCGCGTTCTCCGGCAAAGCGAAGAGGTTTTCCGGCGTCGGAATAGTCGCAGACGAGGCTGTCGATAAGGGCATGCAGGTCGGTCTGGCACCGCTGCTCGCGGATCTCGTCGCGTCCGCGGGCCAGGGCAAGACCCTGCTTGACGAGCGTCTGCATTTCCTGAAGGTCGCCCTGCAGCTTTTCCTTGGCGTCGCTGTCACCCAGGAAATCGGCGCGCAGCCGCATGCGCGTGATCGGATTCTGCAAACGGCGCGAGATCGCCGCCAGGATCTGGATTCGTTCCGCGACCTGCCCGGCAATGCGCCGCTGCATGGCGTTGAACGCGGTAGCGGCGCGCGCCACTTCCTTCGGACCATCCTCCGGGAGCAACTCGCCTCGCAGATCCGAACCCAGGCTGTTGGCCGCGCGCTCGAGGCGCGCCAGCGGTTGCGTCGCGAGTTTTACGGCAACCCAAACGAAGAATGCGATGATACAGAGTTGAACGGCGAGCGCCGCCGGCAACCAGGGCGAAATGATCGTCCTCTGTCCGAGGAATTCGATCATCAGCGGACTGCCGTCCTTCAGGTGCATGAGCCAGCCCACTCGCCGTCGATTCAGTCCATCGAAGTACAAGACAGAGTTCGCGTCGTGGCCGAGCCCCAGCATGGCCCGCAAACGCTCCACGCTCTCTTGTCGCCGTTTGGGCGGCGCCGCTTCGATCTCTCCCTCATCTCTGACAACGTACCGATATGTAGTTCGAGCGAGACGGTCGATCCAGGCAGGTCTTTCTTCGGGCTCGACCCGGTCGAGGATAGCGACCGCCGTCGCGACCCACCTGATGAAATAGTCATCCGATAGGTCCTTGCTTGGGCCGAAGACATTGACGGCGACCAGACCAAAGGACAGCACATGTGCAGCCAGGAGACCGGCGAACAGAATGATCGCCAGCCGGCGGAACAGTGAGTCCGGCCAAAGACGCGCCGCCATACGCCGAAAACGGGCGCTCATGACGGCCCCCGCGATGCTTCGACGGCGACATGCGCGGTAGCCCCCGGGCCAATGCCGTCGTACTCCCGCGCCAGGGCAAGCCCCTGCTTGACGAGCGTCTGCATTTCCTGCAGGTCGCCCTGCAGCTTTTCCTTGGCATCGCAGTCGCCCAGGAAATCGGCGCGCAGCCGCATGCGCGTGATCGGGGTCTGCAGATCGTGCGAGATCGCCGCCAGAATCTGGATTCGTTCCGCGACCTGCTCGGCAATGCGCCGCTGCATGGCGTTGAACGCGGCAGCGGCGCGCGCCACTTCCTGCGGACCATCCTCCGGGAGCGGCTCACCGCGCAAATCCGAGCCCAGGCTGTTGGCCGCATGCTCAAGGCGCGCCAGCGGTTGGGTCGCGAGTTTTACGGCAACCCAAACGAAGAATGCGATGATACAGAGTTGAACGGCGAGCGCCGCCGGCAACCAGGGCGAAATGACTGGCCCCTGCGGAAAGATCTCGAGGGTCAGCGCGCTACCGTCCTTCAGGTGCATGAGTATGGCCCGTCGCTGTCGCTCCGGTGGATCGAGGAAGACAAAGTTCGCGTCGTGGGCGGGCCCCAGCGCGGCCCGCAAACGCGCGATGTTCGCTTGTCGTCGTTTGGGTGGCTCCGCTTCCAGCTCTCCCCCGTCTCTGAGAACGTATCGCCAATTGAGTCGGGAGAGACGGTCGAGCCAGGCGGGTCTTTCTTCAGGCTCGACGTAGTCGAGGACAGCGACGGACTCCGCGATGTCCACGGCAGCAAATTTATTTGCCAGCTCGTCTTCGATAGCGATGCGGTCGAGGACAATCAAAACGAAGGCCAGCACATGTGCGGCCACAAGGCCGGAAAACAGGATCATCGCCAGGCGGCCGAACAGGGAGTCCGGCCAAAGACGCGCCGCCATACGCCGAAAACGGGCGCTCATGACGGCTCCGGCAATGCTTCGACGGAAACCGCGAAGACGTAGCCTTCGCTGCGCACCGTCTTGATGTAGGACGGCTCCCGGGCGTCGTCGCGCAATCGCTGGCGAAGGCGGCTCACAAGAAGGTCTATCGAGCGGTCGAAGACTTCGGCCTCACGGCCTTGCGTCAGGTCGAGCAGCTGATCGCGATTGAGCACATGTTGAGGGTGATCGAGAAACACGCGCAACAATCGGTATTCGGCGCCGCTCAACGAGACCAAGGTCCCGTCGGAGTCGACCAGGAAACGCCCGGCCGTATCGAGCTTCCATTCGCCGAACCGAAAGAGGCGGGCTTTCTCCGATGCCGCAAGGTTGCGGGGCAGCATCTCGGCCCTGCGCAAAACCGAGCGGATTCGCGCGAGCAGCTCACGCGGGGCAAACGGCTTCGTGAGGTAGTCGTCTGCCCCCATCTCGAGGCCGACGATCCGGTCTGCTTCATCACCGCGCGCCGTCAGCATCAGGATCGGAATGTCATAGGGTTGATTTGCGCGCAAGTTGCGGCAGAGCGTGAGGCCGTCATCCCCCGGCAGCATGAGGTCGAGGACGATCAGATCGATCCTGTGGTTTGCCAGAACCTCGCGCATCTGCCGGCCGTTGGCGACCGTAGTCACCCGATAGCCGTGGCCGGCAAAGTATCGATCCAGTAGCTCGCGCAGACCCAGGTCATCGTCGACGACGAGAATGTGGTCCGAATTCTCCATACACGCCACAGTACCCAACCGGCGAGGCAAGCGACATCCTATTTTGTACCGTAATGTATCGACCTGCCGGGCCGACATGGAAAATTTCAAAACGGACACAAGCGGAAATTCGCGAGATACATCGGACACTTCCAGTGATGCTTCTCTTCCTTTCGGCAGAAAGCGATGTCGACGGACCCGGACAAGGACATGCTCGCCTTGCCAGCCGAGGCCGAATTGGGCGTGCCAAAAATGCCGCCCGCGCCGCCGTGCTACAGCGACGCGGGATCGATGCTTCTTCAACTGGCTGTCCACGCGGAGGACATGGCTATGAGATTTTCGTCACGCTTCTTTTCCAATCTGGCTGTCGCTATCTCACCGATTGCAGTGCTGCTGTTCGGCCTGAGCGGCGCGGCGATTGCGGTAACGGAACCTTCGGGCAGCGCCTCTCTTCCAAGTATCACGGTCCAGGCACCGAAACAGGTTGTCAGACCACAAAGGCCGACGCAGCGCGCGGTTGTCCGCGGCACCGTACGCCGTACCGCGTCCCATGGGACAGCGCCAACCACGGCAACGCAACCGGGTGGGGAAGGGTCGGTATTGGAGAGGCTTCACAAGCTTGAGCGGGAGACTCACAGTTGCGACGATGGTTGCCAATCAAGCTTCCCGAAAGGCGACCGCCCTTGGGTCGGATGCTCCGCGTCTGCCTGGCCCATGCCGTCCGCAGGGTGCAGAAACCCGCGTCACTTCACGTCCTACGTCCAGTGCACCGAGCACAATTACTTTCTGGCCTGGAAACCCATGGAAGTCTGGTGGTATTGCAGCAACCTCGCATTGAACAAATAGAAAATGACCGCGCGTCGACTCGGTGAGAACAGCCTCAGTTGGCGGCCTCTTAACTTGCTGACCGCGCTTGCGCTTTGCGCGTCCGCGTCTGCCGGCCTCGCGCAACAGAATGCGGCATCCCAGCCGATGCCTTATCTGAACGCACAGGCCGCACCGCCCGCAGCTGCAACTCCGTCCGCGCCGACCGCCCCGCAAGCTGTGGCGCCGACAGCAGCTCAGCCTGCAGTTGCAACTCCGACGGCGTCGACTTCAGCGACGACCGATGCCGGGGGCGACAACGCTAAATCGCTGAAGTCGACCATCCCGGTGCCACACGATCTGTCGCCATGGTCGATGTTCCTGTCCGCCGACGTAATCGTGAAAGCGGTGATGATCGGGCTTGCATTCGCTTCGCTCGTGACCTGGACCATCTTCATCGCCAAGATAATCGAACTGTCCGTGGCGCGGGGCAAGCTCCGCAGATCGCTCAAGACAATCGGTGAGTCCCGTTCGCTTGCCGAGGCGCAGTTCGCGCTGGGATCGAAGACCGGCGTGCTGTCGGCGTTCCTTGCTGCGGCGATGCGCGAGGCGCGGCTGTCGGCCGGCATCTCCTCCGATAACGGCATCAAGGAGCGCGCGGCCTCGAGCTTTGCCGAAATCTCGCGCGCCGAGGCGCGCCGCATCCGGTTCGGCATGGGTCTGCTTGCGACCATTGGCGCGACCTCACCCTTCGTCGGCCTGTTCGGCACGGTCTGGGGCATCATGAACAGCTTCATCGGCATCTCGAAGGCGCAGACCACCAACCTCGCGGTGGTGGCGCCCGGTATCGCCGAAGCCCTGCTTGCGACCGCGATCGGCCTCGTCGCCGCGATCCCGGCCGTCATCATCTACAATCACTTCGCGCGCGTCACCAAAACCTATCTCGAGCAGATGAGCCGCGCCTCGGGCGTCGCCGCCCGTCTACTGTCGCGCGATCTCGATCGCAGCCATGGCGGTGCGCACGTGCGCGCGGCGGAGTAGGCCGGGACCGGAGCATGATGCCGGCCCGAACGGAACGGCTGGTTGGATACGTGGTGCGGTGTCCGCACCGGGACGGCATTTATGTCCGGATTTGGGAGATCGAGTTATGAGAATGTCATCAAGCCTTGTCGCGCCCTCAGCTGTCGCTATCCTGTCGACTGCGTTGCTGTGTGGCCTCGGCGGCGCGGCAATGTCGCAAACCACACCAAACGCCACGCTTCCCAGCGTCACGGTCGAAGCGCCGAAGCAAGTGGCAAGGCCGCAACGGGAGGAAAGGTCACAAGGGTCCGGTCGGGTGGTACACCGAGGCCGGACATCGCGATCCACTGGAGCGGCGAGCGGGACGCCGTCGGCTGCGCGGGGTCCGATCATGGCGAAGCTTGCACGGCTCGAGCGAGAGGCCAGCAGTTGCAACGATGGGTGCGAATCAAGCTTCAGACACGGCAAGGACCCTTGGGTTGGATGCAGCGAATTGGCGGGGTACTACTCGGTTTTCTCAGCAACCTGCAAAGACACACTCACCCACAGGGACTACGTGCAATGCACAGAAACCAAAATGTTCCTGGGCTGGGACCGACAACGATCCTGGTGGTATTGCACCGGCATGCTGGCTGGGGGAAAATTTCGGGTCACCGCACAGAATCGAAACAGGTAGCGCATGCGTCGAGGCGCGATAGCGGACAGTTGAACCTCGGCTGTCATTTGTCTTCGGAAATGCAGTCGCCTGTCTTCGGAAATGCAGTCGCCGCGAAAGATAATGTCAATCCAGGTTTCGATCCCCGACCAGAGCTCGACCTAAGTCCGTTATGGGCCAATAGGCAATGTGAACGAGCGCAAAACAGCCGACGGTCACATTTTGCCCTTTGGAATGCATCTTCTGGTGCGAGGTCTAGGATTCATCGCACCGAGTTCGCCGCCGGTCACCTCCTTGATTTTGCCTTTCCCGCAAGTGCCGTCGTCCACCAAAATAACTTGACCAGGCTCCATCTTGCCGTCCCATGGCTCCTGCTTGACCACCGTCTGGGCACCGCAAGCGCCGCCCAAAGCGAGCAACAGCGCCAAGGCCACCGATCCGATAACCTTCATCACAACATACTCCCAATCCACGCGCCGGCGACGATCAGGCGACGTCCCTCGCCCGGCGTGGTGGAGGGCCGGGGCTAGTTCCCGCCCGACAGCATCTTCACCAGGCGATAGAGATACTCATTGCCCTGATAGAACGACTTCACCGGCACCCGCTCGTCCTTGCCATGGGCGCGGATGTCGTTGATGTCATTGGCCATGCCGGAATGGCCATAGGTCGGAATGCCGGCGTTGCGCAAATAGCTGCCGTCGGTGGCGCCCGTGCTCATGACCGGCAGCACCACGGCGTCCGGCCAGATCTCGTGCGACAGCTTCTCGATCGCGCCGACGATCTCCTCGCTCAGCTTCGACGGCTCGCTCAGCACCGCCCTTCCCTCCTGCGTCACCGCGATCTGGTCGTCGGCCAGCACGCGCACCAGCGTCGCCTTGACCTCCTCCATCGGCTCGCCCGGCATGACCCGGCAATTGACCTTGGCGGTCGCAAGCTGCGGCAGCGCGTTCACGGCATGGCCGCCCTGCAGCATGGTCGCGACGCAGGTGGTGCGCAGCTGCGCATTGTAGGCGGCGTTGTTGCCGAGGCGCGCCAGCGCCTCCGGATCGGGCTTCTCCGCGACGACGGCGTGCATGTCGGCCGCCATCTGTCCGCTCTCGAACTGCGCGGAGCGCTCGAAGAAGGCGCGCGTGGTGTCGTTCAGGTGCAGCGGGAAATCGAACTTCGCGAGCCGCGACAGCCCGTCGGCCAGATGATAGATCGCATTGTCCTTGCGCGGCACCGAGGAGTGGCCGCCGCGAGTTCTTGACCTCGAGCTGGAAGCTGACCGGAGACCTTCTCGCTGGTCTGGATCGAATTGCGGATCGCCTTGCCATCCTTCAGGCCGACGCCGCCGCCTTCGT
This sequence comes from uncultured Alphaproteobacteria bacterium, assembly GCA_963821965.1. Taxonomy (GTDB): domain Bacteria; phylum Pseudomonadota; class Alphaproteobacteria; order Rhizobiales; family Xanthobacteraceae; genus Bradyrhizobium. Next base: position 286,718 of record CAWGFY010000007.1, on the reverse strand, counting down.
TCAGCGCGAACTCGGCGTCGATCAGGTCGCGATGATTCTTCAGCAGCCACTGGATGCCGAGCGCGTCGTGATCGAGGATTTCCTCGTCGGTCTCCAGCGCGACGATGATGTCGCGGTCGGGCTTGTAGCCTTCCTGCTTGTAGCGGATCAGATTGGCGACGAACGACGAGGCCATATACTTGTCGTCGCTCGAACCGCGCGCGTAATAATAGCCGTCCTGCTCGGTCAGCTTGAACGGATCGACCGACCAGTCCGAGCGCAGCGCCGGCACCACGTCGAGATGCGCGACCAGCAGGATCGGCTTGCGCGCGCCGGTGCCATGCAGGCGGGCGACCAGATTGCCCTTGCGCGGCGCGGGCGAGAACACCTGCACGTCGGCATCGGGGAAGCCCGCCGCCTTCAGGCGCGCGGCCATTGCGTCTGCGGCCTGCCTGGTGTCGCCGGTCGCGGTCGTGGTGTCGATCTCGACCAGCTCCTTGTAGATGTCGTGCGCGAGTTGCTGGTCCGGCGTCAGGCTGTCGGCGTGCGCGGGAAGCGCAAGCAAGGCCGCGGAAACCAGGACTATGCCGTAGAAGCGTGCGTTCATGTCGGTCTCCCGTTTCGTTCGGATCATTCCAACAGGCCGCGCGCGTCTGGGCAAGCGCTATGCTCATCACCTCGCGCCGGTCACCTCACCCTATTTTGCATCCTTGACCGCGATCACCTCGATCTCGACCAGGAAGCCGGGATTGGCGAGCGAGGCGACGCCGAGGACCGAGCGCGCCGGCAGGTTGGGTTGGCCAAAGAACTGCGTATAGCCCTTCATGAAGGCGCCGAAATCCATCGGCGCGGACGGGCTGTGCACCAGAAACACCTGCATCTTGACGACGTCGGCCATGGTCAGGCCAAGGCCTTCCAGAATTCCCTTGATGCGGGTGAGCACGCCGACGGTCTGGGTCGTCGTGTCGCCATAGGCGGCGAGACTTTGCGGATCGGCGTCCTTGTTGACGGCCGGCGGCACCTGGCCACTGACATACCAGGTCGTGACCGGCCCCTTGACCTCGACCGCCTGCGCGATCGGGAAAGTCGAATTGGGAATCGGATGCCTGACCACTTCGGCCTGCGCCGTACTCGCGCCCAATACGGCCGCAACGAGCAGCAACGTCCTGACCATCATATTCGCCCCTCGCTATTTTCTTGCGTCCTTGACGTCCTTTGACGTCACGGCATCGCGATAATTGTTGCCGAAATGCGTCCGCACGTAATTCACGACGGCCGCGACCTGGTCGTCATTCATCATGTCGCCGAACGGCGGCATCGCACGCTGGCCGCGGACGACAAGCGTGATCGGATAGCCGCTCGATTGCAGGTTTGGATTCTTCGCCAGCGAGGGATAGCTCCCTGCGCCGCTCGCACCTAGCCCATCCGGCATATGGCAGCCGCGGCAGACATTGTTGAACAGCTCTTCGCCACTCATTTCCACGAAACGATAGCCCGAACTGAACACGCGCTGGCCTTCCTGCGCGTTCGCGAAGACGGGTATCAGCGCCAGCACGCCCGCGAGCACGACCCGCCTCATGTCTTCACCACACGCTGGTGCAGCCGGGCGATGGCATCGAGCGCCGACAGGATCGCGCCCTCCTGCCAGGCCGGCAGCGCAGAGGCGTGCTCGCCGGCGAGCACGATGCGCCCGTCGATCTGGCAGAGGTTCTTGTAGTGCTGCGTGCGCCCCTCCTCGGACCAGTCGCCGCTGCAGCCGAGCGTGAACGGCACGCGATGCCAGGCCACCGCGACGCCGTTCTCGAATTCGCTTTTGTACTGCGGATGGATCGCGGCACCGAACTCGACCGCGCGCCTGACGCGCTCCTCCGGCGGCATCGCCGTGAACTCGTAGGCGTTGGCGCCGTCGAACAGATAGGCGCCGAGCAGCACGCCGCGCCCGGTCCGGTTGAAGGCCGTGTTGGGATAGGCGATCTGGCGGATCGGCAAATCCGTGTAGCTGATGCCGCCATAGATGGCGTCGTCCTCTTCCCAGAAGCGGCGCTTGAACTGCAGGCCGATCTTGACCGCGCCGGCATAGGGCACCGCGTCGATCGCCGATTTCATCGTCGTCCCGACCTGAAGCGGCAGCTGGCTCAGGATCGACAGCGGAATGGTGCAGACGCACCAGTCGGCGGTCGCGGTCTGCGTCTCACCCGCGCTCGTCGTATCGACGTAGCTCACGCTGACGCCGCGATCGTTCTGCGCGATACCCGTCACCTTCGCATTGAAACGGATGAGGCCGCCGACCTCGCGCGCGAACGCCTTGCCGATCATGTCCATGCCGCCGACCGGCTGGAACATGGTGGTCTGGAAATTGTAGTTGGCGAAATTCTGCAGGTAGCGCCAGATGCGCGATTTCAAAATGTCGCTGAGCGCGACGGGATCGCTCGGCACCGGCATCGCCGTGAGCCCGCCGCCGGGCGCGGTGGCATAGCCGCGCGTTTCGGCGGAGAAGAGACTGGCCTTGTAGTTGTAGTTGCGGTCGAGCGCGCCCCAGGAGCGCAACGCCTGCAGCAGGATTTCCTGATCCTCCTTGGTGACGGCCTCGTCGAGCCGGCCTTGCTTCGTCGACTTCGCGAGCAGCTCCGCGATCTGCCCCTGGAAGTCGGCCTTGACGGTGCGGATGCGCTGCGGCACGCCGCCGAAGGCGCGCGCCGCGTGCAGATAGGCGTTGTGGTTGAGCTGGATGAAGGACTCCAGCGCCACATTGAGCCGCCTGCAGTAATCCAGCAGCGCGCGGTGATGATAGGGAATCCGCCACGGGCCGGGATTGATGTAGAGCCCGTCCTCGAATTCGCATTTTTGCGTGAAGCCGCCGAGCTCGGTAAAGCTGTCGCCGCCGCGCAAGGTCCAGTTGCGGCCGCCGGCGCGTGCATTGTATTCCAGCACCTGCACCTTGTAGCCGGCGTTGCGCAACTCCAGCGCGGCGGTCATGCCGGCCAGTCCCGCACCGAGGATCAGAACCGAGGCGCCCTTCGCATCACCTTCCAGCTTGATCGGGCCCCGGTATCGCGACTCCGAAGCGAAGCCAAGGCTCGTCATCGCGTGATACATCGCAGCACTGCCCGCCATCGCCCCAATCAGCGAAAGCAGATCGCGCCGTCTGATCGTTGAAGCTTCTTCCTGCATATGCGTTGTTCGACACCGGCCGTGCTGCCGGCATGGGAACCGCGCCATCCCGCACTGTCAAGAAATAGCATGTCGCGCCACGCTTTATTGATCGGCGCGACACAGGCGCAGCCCCATGCATACGGCGCGGCCTTTTTCCATGAAATGGCTGGTGCGGATTATCAGGCGCGGTGCTAGCCTGTTGGCGGATAGTCCGACACATTCGAACCGCCGCGCAATGACGGCGGCAGACGGGCTTCCGGGGGAAAACAGATGGCGGATGTGACGCTCGACTCCCATGGCGCCGCACCAGTCGGCTTGCAGGACGGCGCCGCGCGCGCCGCCGCAAGGGACGGTGCGCAGGACTGGCTCACCGCGATCGAAAAATCGAACCTGACACCGCGCTATTACGCCACGATCGCGCTGATCGTGCTGCAGGAGATGTTCGAGTTCTACGACTTCTTCCTGGTCGGCTATCTCGTCTCGGTGCTCGCACCGGGCTGGCACCTCACCTACGGCCAGAGCGCGCTGATGCTGCTGTCGTCGGGCGTCGGCGCCATCGCCGGCGCTGTCGTCGGCGGACGATTTGCCGACATGATCGGGCGCAAACAGATGGTCTGGGGCGGCGGCATGATCTTCGCGCTCGGCGCGGCCGGCATCGCGCTGATCCCCGACGGCGCCTGGATCCTGTTCTCCTTGCTGCGCTTCGTCGTCGGCTTCGGCTCGATGGCGGCGACCACCGCGCAGAACCCGCTGATCGTCGAGATCACGCCGACGAGGTACCGCACCTTCGTCTCCAGCATGATGGTGGTTCCGGTCGCGCTCGGCACCATGTTTGCCGCGATGGTTTCGGCAAGCCTGCTGCCTGTGATCGGCTGGCGTGGCGTGGCCTTCACAGGCGCCGCGCCGATCGTCACCTCGCTCCTGATCCTCTTGATCGTGCCGGAATCCGTGCGCTGGCTGCTGTCACGCGGCCGCAACGAAGATGCGCGGCGCGAGGCGGCCAAGCTGCTCGGCGTTGCCGAGAGCAGCATCGCGTTGCCGTCAGCGGCGCCGCCCACGAAGAAGGCAGGCTCGATCGCCGAGTTGCTGGGCGATCAGAAGCGGTTCTGGTGGGTGGTCGTGATCTGGGTCGGCATCTCCACCGCCACCTATGGCGTGCAGCTATGGGGCCCGACCATCCTGTCGCAGCTTCTCAAGATCAAACCGCACGAGGCGGCTGGTTACTTCGTCTACGTCAGCCTCTCCTCGCTGCTCGGCCGCGTGATGTTCTCCGTGCTGCCGCTCTATATCGGCCGCCGCGGCGCGGCGATGGTCGGCACGGCCGTTTCGATCGTGGTCATGCTCGCGATCTTCGCGTTCTATCGCGAGTTCATCTTCGGCTATCCGGCCTTCGTGGTGCTGATCATCTTCGGCGCGGCGTTCTATAGCGGCATGTTCTCCAACATCTCGCCCTACGTGGTCGAGGTGTTTCCGGTCTCGCTCGGCGGCCGTGCCTTCGGCCTGGCACAGGCTTCCAACGGCATCGGCAAGATCATGGGGCCGGTCTGCCTCGCGCTGATCGCAGGGAGCAACGATCTGGTCTCGCCGAAAGCCACCACGGATGCGGTGGCGCCGGCTTTCCTGTTCCTCGCGGCCTGCGAGCTGGCGGCGCTGATCGCGATCTTCGCCTTCCGCCGCGAACCGCACGGCAAGCCGATGGATATCGGCTAGAAGAAAAGGAAAAGAAAATGCTCGATATCCCCGTTCTGATTTCCGGCGGCGGCCCGGTCGGACTGATGGCCTCGCTGCTGCTGTCGCAGCATGGCGTGAAGTCGCTGCTGGTGGAGCGCCACCCCGGCACGGCGCTGACCCCGAAAGCGCGCGGCATCAATGCCCGCACCATGGAGCTGTTCCGGCAATGCGGCATCGAAGCCGCAGTACGCGAGGCGGGATTGTCGCAAACCGGCACCGGCCTGATCGTCTGGACCGAGACATTGGCCGGACGCGAAATCCATCGCCTCGTGCCGGGCCGCGCACTGGCGAAGAACATGGCGATGACGCCGGTGAAGAACTGCCTCTGCGCGCAGGACGATCTCGAGCCCGTGATGCGCCGCTTCGCGGAAGCGGCAGGTCCCGGCGAGTTGCGCTTCAACACCGAGCTGACGTCGTTCACGCAGACCGCTGACGGCGTCACGGGCACGCTGACCGATCGTATCACCGGCGAAGAAACCAAATTCCGCGCGCGCTACCTGATCGCGGCCGAGGGCGCGCAGAGCAAGGTGCGCCGCGCGCTCGGCGTCAGGATGGAAGGCACCGAGAAGGTCTACGACAGCGTCAACATCCTGTTCAATGCCAACCTCACCCAATGGGTGAAGGACCGGCCGGCCGCGCTCTATTTTGTCGAGCTGGACGAGCTGCGCGCCACCTTCCTCACCATCAACGGCACCGACCGCTGGGGCTTTTTGATTCACAGCCCGTCGAAATATGGCTGGCAGCCGGAGGATTTCACGCCGGAGTTCTGTGTCAACTTGATCCGCAAGGGTATCGGCATATCCGACATCCCGGTGACCGTGCTCGGCGTGAGCCCGTGGCAGGCCTCCGCGATCGTTTCCGACCGCTATCGCGCCGGCAATGTGTTCCTCGCCGGCGATGCCGCCCACGAAATGCCGCCGACCGGCGGGTTCGGGCTGAACACCGGCGTGCAGGACGTGCACAATCTCGCCTGGAAGATCGCGGCCGTGTTGCGCGGCGACGCGGACGACGAGCTGCTCGACAGCTATCATGACGAGCGCCAGCCGCTCGGCACGATCATCACCCAGAACTCGCTTGCCAACGCGATGTCGATGGGACGCACGGAAAACAAGGCCGGCGTGCTGCCCCGCCGCGAGTTCCTGGCCGAACAGGGCCTGATCTTCGGCGCGAATTACGAGTTCGATGGCTGTCGTACCGGACGGCACCCCCGCTCCCGCGCTCGAAGATCTCGTCACAGAATATGTGCCCTCGGCGCGGCCCGGCAGCCGCGCGCCGCATGTCTGGCTCAAGCGCGGCAACGACGAGATTTCGAGCATTGATCTGGGCGGAGCACATTTCCTGCTGATGGCAGGCACGCAAGGCGAAGCGTGGCAACGCGCCGCGCAAGGCGTCACCATCTCATGGCCGCCGCTGGTCGCGCATGTCATCGGCAAGGCCACCGAGGTCAGCGATCCCGACGGCAATTGGCATGCCGCCTACGGCATCGAGCCCGATGGCGCCGTGCTGGTCCGCCCCGACGGCTATGTCGCCTGGCGCAGCCGCACCGGTGTTGCCAGTCCGGAAGCAAGCTTGCGCGACGTGTTCGATCGCCTGCTCGGGAAGGTACCGGCGCTGGCGTGAGAGTTAACGCACGCCGATCGTGTAGCGGAACGCGCGCGCCTCGCCGGGCGGGATGTGCATCAGGCCGGGTTTATCGGAAAATTCGCCGTCGAAATCGATCGGGCTGGCAAAGCCGTACCACGGCTCGATGCAGAGGAACGGCGCGCCGCCCGGTTTCGACCAGATGCCGAGCTGGCGGAAGCCGTCCCACGACACGTCCAGCGACGGCCCCTTGTCGGCCGCATAGCGCACGGATGTGCTGGCGAGGTGATCGAGGATGATCGCGTCCTCGTCGAACAGGCGCTCGGACAGATCGAGCACCCTGCCCCGGATCGGACTCGGGCGCGGATCAGGCAGCAGCAAGCCATCCTTCAAGCGCCGGATCGGCGCGGGCTCGTCATGCGAGAAGGTGAGTCGGTAGCTCTCCTTGGGCTGACCCGGCAGCAACGGCCAGTTTAGCGCTGGATGTCCACCGATCGAACACGGCAAGACCTCATCGTTGGGATTTGCGATGGCCATCGTGATCTCAAGGTCGGCGCCGCGAAGCACGTAACTGAGGACCAGCCGGTAGCCGAACGGAAAACGCGTTCGCGTCTCGGCCGTATCGGCCTGCACCAGCCTGCACGATTGCGGCGAGCGATCGGTGAAAGTGAAATCGTTGTCCCGCGCGACGCCATGGCGCAGCATCTTGTAGACTTTGCCACGAACGCGGATCTGCTCGTTTCTGACCTCGCCGATGATCGGAAACAGCAGCGGCGAATGCCGCGGCCATTCCGGTCCTGCCTGCCACATCAGCTCGAGTCCGTCGGCGGTCTTCAGCGAACACAGCTCGGCGCCATGCGCGAGGATGGTCGCGCTGATCTGATCGCTGCGTAGCGTATGGCGGTCACTCATGACGTTACCTCCGTCGACACTCTATCCGCGCGATGTTACAAAATGCCACCAATAACGGACCGGCACCTCACGACCGGTCCGCAACAACAGGGAGCAGCAAATGGCCAAGGCGCCGCCGTCAGCCAAGCGGGACCGCATCAGGAATTTCACGCCCGCACTGGTCGATTACACCAACGACGTGGTCTATGGCGATTTGTGGGAGCGCAAGGGCCTCTCCAAGCGCGACCGCAGCCTGATCACGGTCGCGGCGCTGGTTGCGACCTACCGGCCGGAGCAACTGGTCTCGCACCTCACGCGCGCCATCGACAACGGCGTGACGCAGGAAGAGATCACCGAGGTGATCACCCACATGGCGTTCTATGCCGGCTGGCCGGCGGCGATGTCGGCTGCGCAGGTGGCCTACACCGTGCTGGTCGAAGGCAACAAGGGGAGCTGAACAATGGCTGATAATATCGTCGTCGGGTTCATCGGGCTCGGCACCATGGGCGGCAAGATGGCCACCAACATCCAGAAGGCCGGCTACAGGATCGTCGTGCACGATTTGCATCGCCAATCCGCCAGCCATCATCTGCAGGCCGGCGCAGAATGGGCGGAGACGCCGCGCGCGCTGGCGGAGAAATCCGACGTTATCTTCACCTCGCTACCGGAGCCGACCGACGTCGAGCACGTCGCGCTCGGCAAGGACGGCCTGATCGAGGGCGTGAAAAAGGGCGCGGCGTATTTCGATCTCTCAACCAACGCGCAGAGCGTGGTGAAAGGGCTGCACGACGCCTTCGCAGCAAAGGGAGCGCAGATGCTGGACGCACCCGTCAGCGGCGGGCCGTCGGGCGCGGCCTCGCGCAAGATGGCAATCTGGGTCGGCGGCGACCGCGCGACCTACGACAAGTTCAAAAGCGTGCTCGACGCGATGGGGGATCGCGCGTCCTATGTCGGCGCGATCGGCACCGCGACCGTCGCCAAGCTCGTGCACAACATGTCGAGCTACGCGATCACCTGCGCGCTGGCCGAGACTTTCACTATGGGCGTCAAGGCCGGCATGGATCCGGTCGCGCTATGGGAGGCCGTCCGGCAAGGCGTCACCGGCCGCCGTCTCACGCTCGACGGCCTGCTGGATCAGTTCCTGCCGGGAAAATACGACCCGCCGAATTTCGCGCTGAAACTCGCCACCAAGGACGTCAAGCTTGCGACCGCGCTGGGCCGCGAGCTCGGCGTGCCCATGCGCATCTGCAATCTCGCTTATTCCGAGATGCTCGAAGCCTGCAACCGCGGCTGGGAGGGACGCGACTCCCGTGTGGTGATGCTGCTCGAGCAGGAGCGCGCCGGCGTCGAGATCGCGGCCGATCCCGAGCGAGTCAAGCAGGCCGCGGAGCGCGCGAAGTCGGGGACGTGAGGGCGGCCGAGCTGTGTCGGCGGGGGTTACTTGATCGCGGCGGTAGCCGCGATCAGCTCCCTGCCATCGGCGGTCGCGATCGTCAGTTTCACGTCGGCACCGCTGCCGGCCGGAATCCCAGCCGAGATGCGATTGCCGTTCCTCGGATCGGCGACGACGGCCTCGTCGAACAAGACTGCGTCGCCGCGTCTCAACGTGATGCGCAGCGGCGTCATCGGTTCGAGATTGAAGAACTCGAGCTTCACACGCGACGCCTCGGCCGAGAGATTCACAAGGATGTTTTCATTCGCATCTGTCACGCCATTCATGCCGACGGTCGGGCTGTAGGTCTCCGGGACCGACAGTTCGCCCAGCGCAGGCAGCGTCGCGCTGTGGAAGAACTGGTCGGACAGGCCGGCCCATAATTCGACATAGGGCTGCGCCGGATTCGGCTTGGTGCGGGCGACGGCGTCGTTGGCGAGCGACGGAAATCCCCACGTCCACATCTTCAGGCCTCGCGTGCCCCTGTTGTCGGCGATGCGGATGATGCCCTCGCTGTTGTCGTGATTGATCACGCCCCAGAAATTGCCACCGGCCATGTCGGGCGCGGCATAGGCAATACCGAGGGTCGGCCAGTTCTTGAACCAGCGCAGTCTGTCAAAGCGACGCCTGCCCTCGCCCACGCTCGCGTCCGCTTCGGCGATATTGGCCGACCAGCGCGGCGTGACATAGGCCGAAACCGGCGCGACGATCTCCGCGCCGCCGGTGGCCAGCGGATGCTGCGGGTCCGATCCCGGCGCCAAGGTCGTGCAGGTCCAGTACTCGTAATCGACGGCCTGATTGTTCGGATTCGTCAGCACCAGGCGCGCATCGAGCGCGGCACGCCCGGCTTTCAGTGTCACGTAATAAGTCGCCTCCAGCCCCGTCGCGCCCTTCCTGAATCGGCTGGGCGCCGCCGCATAATCGACGTCGTCCTTGATCGACATCGCCACGGTGACTTCGGCATCGCTTTGCTTGATCACCCTGAAGTGCCACGGCCGCAGCCACATTTTGCCGTGCTCGGGAGTCGGGAATGTCGGGAAGATGCCGCCATAGACCGTCATCCAGTCGTAATAGAAATTGCCGGCCTTGATCGCATAGGGCACGCCGACTTGCGTGCGATACAGTTCCTCGTGTCCGGTGGGCTTGTAGATAATCGACAGGATGCGCCCGCCGAACTCCGGCAGCAGCGTCACCTTCAAATAGCGATTTTCGAGGAGGTAAGTTCTGAACGTGCGACCGACGATGGTCTTTTCGTCGAGCGAGCCGTCGACGAAGCCGTTCGTGACATCGGTCGCATATTTGACCGTCTGCCACGTGATGATGGACTCTGTGAGAGAAACCTTGTCGGCATCTTGCGCTTGCACCGCGGCCTGTAACGCACAGGCCGCCAGCAACATCGCAAGCCGCAAACCCACCGCTAGTTCAACCGCAATTCGGTAATGTGTCGTGGATCCTGCTTCAGCTCGCCACGCTCGACCTTCTTGACGATGTCGGTCAGGATCGCATTGGCGCGGCTGGTCATGCCGAGCTTCTCGCCCTCGCGCACGATGTAGCCGTTGATGAACTCGATCTCGGTGCGGCGGCCCTTCTCCATGTCCTGGCCCATTGAGGGGCGTTGCCCGGACGCCGTCTTCTTGCCATCGGCGAAGCGCTGCGCGTCATAGGCTTTGGTGGCCGCTTCGTCGCCCTCGCCCGCGCGCGCGATCGTCTCCGGCGGCAGATGCAGGATGTGCTCGAGCTCGTAGCCATGCGCCTGTCCGACCCGGATCGCCTCGCTGCCGATGCGCGCGGCGAAGCGGCGGATCGGCTCGCTCTCGAGCATCTGGCCGCCGGACAAACCGGTGCAGGCTGACAGCCCGTTCTGCATGGCGTTGGCGACGAGCTTGGACCAGCGCTCGCCCCACAAATTGTTGGTGACCAGCGCGCTGTCGGCGAAACCGACCAGCCGGCCGATCTCCTTGGCGCGTTGGGTAATGCGGCCGTGCACCTCGCCGGCGCGGAACACGGTGTGCGCTGCCCCGCCCTTGCCGGCGCCGCGATGGATGTGACCGGGCTCGGGCAGGTTGACGCTGATGCTGCTGGCGATGCAGCCGAGCGTCTTGCCCCAGCCGACCACGCCGGCAATCGTCTCCTCATTCATGCAGTTCTGCAGCGAGACGACGAAACCGTCCGGCGCCAGATACTGCCTGATCATCATCGTCGCCCACGCCGTGTCGTAGGACTTCATGCAGACAAAGGCGATGTCGACCGGCTTTTCTTTCGCAAGCTGCTGCGCATCGGTGACATGCAGCGCCCGCACCGGAACGGTGAACTCGGGCACGTCGCGGGCGTGAGTGACGCGCAGGCCGTGCTTGCGCATATGCTCGACATGCTCGGGCCATGGATCGATCCAGGTCACGTCCTCGCCCGCCTGCACCATATGCGCGCCGGCATAGCCGCCGACGGCGCCCGCCCCCACGATGACGATCTTGTTGCCCATGTCTGCTCCCCGATGTTCTTGTTGTTGGATGGAATGAGCTTGCCGACTGTTATCAGTCCGCGCAACCCTTCCGCCCTGCCTGAATTGCTGCCCAGATGCGCGCGGGCGTGGCCGGCATGTCGAGATGTTTCACGCCCAGCGGCGCCAGTGCGTTCATGACAGCGTTCATAATGGTGGCGGGAGACGCGATCGCGCCGGCCTGACCGCTGCCTTTGACGCCGAGCCGGTTGGCGCGGCTCGGAAAATCGGACGTCAGCGCGCCCTCGAACGCCGGTAGATCGGCGGCGCGCGGCAGCGCATAATCCATCAGCGAGCCTGAGAGCATCTGGCCGCTTGCGCTATCGTACAGCACCAGTTCGAGCAGGGCCTGGCCGATGCCTTGGGCGACACCGCCATGGACCTGGCCGAGTGTGAGGCGCGGATCGAGCAAGCGGCCGAAGTCATCGAAGATCACGTAACGATCGAGCTTCACCTCGCCCGTATCAGGATCGACCTCGACTTCGGCGAGGTGGCAGCCGTTCGGAAACGTGTAGCGGTCGCAGAGATGCGTCGCCTTGTGCGCGAAGTCCCGGCGCGACGTCGTCGCCCGGCGTCTGCCAGGAGGCGCGGGCGACCTCGTCGAGCGTGATCTCCTGGCCAGTCGCGGCCACACGGAGCCCGCCCGCGTCATATTGCACGGCATCAGCATTGGTCTGCAGCAGACGCGCGGCGAGCCGCTTGGCATTGCCGATCAGGCCTTCCGCCGCCATCAGCACCGCGGTGCCGCCCTGGTGCATCGAGCGCGCGCCGCCATGGCCGCCGCCGCTGTCGAGCGCGTCGGTGTCGCCCTGCCTGAACAGGAAACGCTCCAGCGGCAGGCCGAGCGCGTCCGCAGCGATTTGCGCATAGGTGGTCTCATGGCCCTGGCCGTTGGAGTGCGTGCCGACCTTGAGATCGATCCGGCCGTCCGCGCCAACCTGCAATTCCGCCACCTCGTTGGGCTGGCCCCGCGCGGTTTCCAGAAAGCAGGCGAGCCCGAGGCCGCGCAACTTGCCCCGTTTGCGCGAAGCGCGCTGGCGTGCCTTGAAGCCATCGGCTGCATGGGCCGCGAGATCGATCGCGTTCCCGAAGCTGCCCTGCTCGATCGAAAGCCCCATTGCGGAGCGATGCGGAAAGCGGCGAACAATGTTCTTGCGCCGCAATCTCAACGCATCCATCCCGAGCTGATCGGCGGCGATGTCGATCAAACGCTCGATCAGGTAATTCGCCTCGGGCTTGCCGGCGCCGCGATAGGCATCGACCGGCGTGGTGTTGGTAAAGACGCCGCGCGTGCGAAACGCGATCAGGGGAATGTCGTAGACGCCGCCCATCGCGCTGCCCATCGCCATGGTCGGCACCACAGGCGCGACCGTCGAGATGTAGGCGCCCATGTCGGCAAGAACGTCCGCCCAAAGCGCCAGGAATTTGCCGTCGCGGTCGAGCGCGAGGCGCGCCCGGACGCGGCTGTCGCGGCCATGCACGGAGGCCAGAAAACTCTCGCTGCGATCCTCGATCCACATCACAGGACGACACAGGCGCCGCGCCGCAAACAGCACCAGCACCCACTCGGGATACAGCACGTTCTTCATGCCGAAACCGCCGCCGACATCGGGAATGCTGACCCGCAGATTCTCACGCGACGTTCGAAAGACGCCGTTGGCCAGCAGATCGCGGATCGCATGCGCGCCGGCCGCCGACGCCGTCAAATACAGCCGGCCGCTTGCTGCATCGAATTCGCCGAGCGCACCGCGCGTCTCCAGCGAGGCCGCCACCACGCGGTTGTTGATGAGCTCGCATTCCACGACATGGGCGGCATCTCGGATCGCCCCTTCGACAGGCGCCGGCTCACCCCGCCGAAACTCAAACGCGATATTGTCCGGCGCGTCCGGCCAGACCTGCGGGCTTGCGGCTTGAACGGCGTCCGCCAGCGAAATCACGGGCGTGAGCGGCGCATAATCGACAACGACGGCCTCGACCGCGGCGCGCGCGGCCTGCTCGCTCTCTGCCACCACAAAGACAACGGGTTCGCCGACATAGCGGACGATATCCCGCGCCAGCGCATGACAGGGCGGCACGACGAGCGGCGTCGCCATCGGGATGTTGGTCACCGCGCAGGGCAACGGCCCGATACGATCCGCAGCCAGATCGGCGGCGGTGAACACACCAACACCAACAACGCCCGGCATCATCAGCGCTTTGCCGAAATCAACAGAGACGACCCGCGCATGCGCGTGCGGCGAGCGCGCCACCGCACCATGAAGCGCTCCTGGTGGCGCCAGATCGGCGACATAGCGTCCTCGCCCACGCAGGAAGCGTTCGTCTTCGAGGCGATCGAGGCTGCGGCCGAGGAGTGGTGCGGTCATGCCTGATGTATGCAGCGCCGGAAGCGTTGCGGCAAGATGCAGACGTCTCAGAAAGTCGCTTTCAGGCCGGCATAGAACGCGCGCGGGCGCGCCGGGCTCAGCGAGCGTGCGTCGGTGAACGGCGCGCCGCCATTGGCGAAATTCGGCAACGCGCCGGTGTCGAAAAAGGTGCCGAAGGTCGCATAGCGATTGTCGAAGACGTTGTCGACGCGGCCATAGACCTGGAACGTCTTGTTGATCTGATACGACGCGTAAACATTGAAGACCGCGTAGGATGGCAACTTCTGCGCCTGGTTGGATTCGTCGCCCACCAGATACTGGCTGCTGACGAACAGCGCGTCGCCGCCGACCTTGATTGCGTCGGTAACCATGTAGTCGAAACCCGCCTTGATGCGATGGCGAGGGATGGCCGGGATTTGATTGCCGGGAACGATCTGGATATTGCGGTTGGCATCGGCAAACGGACTGTTCGAGCCAACCTGCAACGCGTCGAGGAAACGCGCATCGATGAAGGCATAGCTGGCGCGGAGCTGCCACGTCGCAGACTTGAGGCTGGCCTCGGCCTCGATGCCTTGCCGGCGCGTCGATCCCACGTTCTGGAAATAGCCGAATCCCTGCAACACCGGATCGGGAATGGCGAGAATATCGTCGGTGTTGGTGGCGCGGAATCCGCCGAGCTTCCATTCCAGCGTTCCGATATTCATATCCCTGCTGCCCCGCAAGCCAGCCTCCACCGTGCGCGATACCACCTGCTTCAACGGCGGATCGGACACCAGGAACGCCGCGATGATGCAGGGCCGCGCCGGATCGGCGCAGCCGAGCTCCAGCGGCGTCGGCGCGCGATTGGCCTCGGAGTAACCGGCGTAGGCCGTCAGGCCGGAGTTGATCTTGTAGGTGCCGCCGATGATCGGATTGAAGCGGTCAAACGTCTCGTTGCCGTTGAGCTGAGTGCCGATCTGGTCCTGCAGCGCGATGCGCGCGTCATTGTATCGTCCGCCCGCGGTGATCGAAAAAGCCTTGGTGACGTCGAAAGTATCGAGCACATAGAGGCCGGTATATTGATTGGTGGTTCGCAGCGACACCGGCCCGATCGAGACGGGATTGCCGGATTGTCCGAGGAAAATGCCGCTGCCGCTGACGACATAGTTCGAGCCGACGGTGCCGAGCTCGGCGCTGGCGCCGAAATGCGTGACGCTGGAATCGAGGCTGGTACCGACGACGAAGCGGTTGTCGTGCCCGAAGAGCTTGTCGGTATTGGTCGCCTGCAAGGAAAGCCCGCCGGTGGTCGAGCGCGTCGTGGTGCGATCGATCTCTCCGAGGATCGCGTCCGGCGCAAACGGATTGGACAGCTGCATCCCATTCAACCCGTTCGCCGGCGTGCTGCCGTCGCCAAAACACAGCAGCGTGGCGTCGGCGTCGCAGGGTTGCGTGGCCGTGGGATTGGCGTCGACGACCTGCTGACTGAAGGCGCGGACATGCGCGACGCCTTCGACCGTCCAGGTCGGCGTCGCCTCGACTTTACCCGTCAGATTCACATAGGCGACCTGGTTAGCCGTTGTTTGCGGCGTGGTGTAGGTCGCGCCCCAATATTGCTGCAGCAGTTCGACCGGCACGGTGGCGGTGGCGCCGAACTTGTTGTTGGCGAGCCCCAGATTGAAGTGGAATTCGTTGCCATCGTTCCGATAGCCGACATCGCCATAGAAGCGGCGAACGTCCGACTGCGAAAAATTGCGGAAGCCGTCGTCGTGCAATCCTTCGAGCGCGCCATAGACCGCGAATTTGTCGATCTGCTTGCCCCATTGCGCCGCGCTCTGAAGACGGCCGAACGAGCCGGCCATGGTGTCGATCTCCGCGCCGTGATAGCCGAAGCCGTCTTTCATTTGCACGGTAACAGCGCCGCCCAGCGCGTTGAGACCGAAGGCAGGATTGTTCGTGACCACCGCGACCGATTTGATCGCGGTCGTCGGAATCAAATCCCAATTGACGGTGTCGCCGAAGGCCTCATTGACGCGCACGCCGTTCTGATAGACCGCGAGCCCCTGCGGCGTGCCCGATACCGGCGATCCGACAAAGCCGCGAAACTCGACATCGGGCTGGAATGGATTGCCGGTGACTTCATTGATGTTGAGCGCTGCCACGTTCTGCTGCAGGGCGTCGGTGATGTTGAGCGAATTGGTGCGCTGGATTTTCCCGGAATCCACGAAGTTGATGCTCGAGGGCACCTTGTCGACAGCGAGCGCCGTGCCCGGGGTTGCGACCGGCGAGGTTGGATAGGCACGCAGCGTCGCCACGCGGCGGGGGACGACACGGATTGGCGCTCGCGTGCGGCCGGGCCTCGCCGCGGTCTGGGGCGGAGACACTTCGACGGCCGGCAGCTCGGTGGTGTAACTGCTGTTGTCCTGTGCGCACGCCCGCCCGCCTTCGATGACACAAGCTGCCGACACCGACGCAATAAGCAGGACCCGAACGCCCATCTGCCACGCCCCATTCCGTCCGGCTTGTTCTGTCCCGCCGGTTTCGGAAACGTCGATAGTAGTCGGCGCACGACGGCGCGCATCCTTAAAAGGTCCCGGACGATTCGGGAAAATTCCCGATGCGTGCCGTTACCCCGCGTAAGTGGGCACCATCGCCTCGATGGTGACTCCGACCTCGCCCGAGGTCACGGTCAGGGTTCCGCCCAATGCCAGGAGCCGCTCCCGCATTCCGGTCAGGCCGTGGCCGAACCTGTGATCCGACTTCAGGCCGCAGCCATTGTCGCGGACACGCACCAGCGCATAGCCGCGTGCGTCCCGTGAGCCCGCCGGCCGCACGGCAGGTGCAATACTCACATCGACCGCAGTGGCTTCAGCGTGACGAAACACATTGGTCAGCGCTTCCTGCACCACGCGATAGATCGTCAGATCGGCCGTCTCGCCAGTTTCGCCCAGCGCATCCGAGATCGTCGTGGCGATGGCGACGTCCGGGTGGGATTCGTTCCACAAACGTAGCAAGGCGCCCAACGCCTCGCGAAGCCCGAGCTCCGCGAGACCGACGGGACGAAGCTTCTCCAGGATCCGCCGGGTGAGCTGTTGCAGGTCGTTGACCTGATCGAGGATGGCCCCGCCATGCCTGCGCAGCGCGCTCCTGTCCGGCTCGGGCGCGTCCGCCTGTCGCATCAGCGCTCCGACATGCGCCCGCAGCGCGAACAGATACGGCCCGAACTCGTCATGCAGCTCGCGCGCGATCTCCTTGCGCTCCATGTCCTGCAGCGACACGGTGCGCTCGGCGAGCCGCCTCTTCTCCTCGACCGCCGCGTCCAGGGTGGCGGCAAGATGATTGAGTCTCGCGCAGATCGCCGCAAGCTCGGGCGCTCCACCCGGCTCGACCCGCACGTCGTAGGCGCCGGATTCGATCTTCGTCATGGCCTGCGACAGCGCTTGCAGCGGCGCCAGCGCGCGGCCGACGACGACCATGGTGACCAGGAACAGCGCAACCGCAACGGCGGACCCGACCGCGAGCTGCGTCACGATCCCCTCCCAGATCTCCGCGATTTCGTCGTTGGGGATCGAGGTGATGACGAGCGCGGTGGTCTTGCCGTGAATCGAAATCGGCACGCTGACCGAGGTTTTCTCGGGATGCACGAGCGCGGCGAACCAGGCCGGTACTGG
Organism: uncultured Alphaproteobacteria bacterium; assembly: GCA_963821965.1. Taxonomy (GTDB): domain Bacteria; phylum Pseudomonadota; class Alphaproteobacteria; order Rhizobiales; family Xanthobacteraceae; genus Bradyrhizobium. Next base: position 269,444 of record CAWGFY010000007.1, on the reverse strand, counting down.
CTGCGCATCGTCGCTCTCTTCGACAGCGTTTTGCGGCTGCTTACCGTCGTCGCGCAGGGCGATGCTGACATGGCGCAACCGCTTGAGATCGCGAACGATCTGGTCGAGCCGCGCCTCCGGATCGGGCGAACTCGTGCAAGCCCGCGACGATGGTCTCGACAAATTCGCGCGCCAGCCGCGTGACGCTTTGATCCTCGGCCTGCACGCGTGGTGCCGCCTCGAGCACGAGCCGCGCCACGTTGACGGCAAGGCCCAATGTCAGCACCAGCGCGAGAAGCAGATTGATGCGCCCACGCAATGACAATCTCTGCCACATGACGTGTTTCCCCCCGCGTCGAGTTCCGCTCCCGATCGGGAGCAGCGTTGACAGACGGATGAAGCGTACCGCAATATCGCCCAAGTTGCATGGCGGATTGATCGTGACGCAATGCGGTGCAGCAGCCAGACCGAATGCTCGGGCCAGGGTCATGCGAGTTCTGATCGTTGATGATCATCCGATCGTGGCGTCCGGCTGCCGCACCGTGCTGGCCGACGAACCGGGGATTGTTCTGCTGGAGGCCGCAGACGCAGAGAGCGCGGAGCAAGCCTTCATTGCCGATCATCCCGACATCTGCGTGATCGATATCAATCTGCCAACGGTGTCTGGCTTCGAATTGGCACGCCGCCTGCTGGTGCACGATGCATCCGCGCGCATCATCATGTTCAGCATGAATGACGATCCCGTGTTCGTCGCGCGCGCGATCGAGACCGGCGCCAAGGGATACGTGTCCAAGACCGGCGATCCGCAGGACCTGGTCGACGCCATCCGCGAGGTCGGAAAGGGCAGCGTCTATCTGCCGCCGGCACTTGCGCAAAGCATCGCCTTTGCCGGGCCCTCTGTCGCCAAAAGCCCGCTCGCCAGGCTCAGCGCGCGCGAAATGGAGATCCTGCGTCTGCTCAGCGCAGGCAAGAGCCTCTCGGAGATCGCTTGGCTGGTGCACTCGCCCTACAAGACCGTGGCGAACACATCCTCGATCATCCGTCAGAAGCTCGGGGTGCGCACGTCCGCCGAGCTGGTGCGGCTTGCCATCGAGAGCGGCGTCTCCTGACGCCGGATATTCGCTTATGACCTTGCAAACCTTGTCGCTCAACCGGTCGCATGGCGGCAGCCAGGGCGTCTATCGGCACAAGAGCCTGATGACGCAGACCGACATGACGTTTTCGGTGTTCGTTCCCGCGCATCGCGAGGGCACGAAGCTCGCTGCGGTCTGGTATCTGTCGGGGCTGACCTGCACCCATGCCAATGTCACGGAGAAAGGCGAATTCCGCAGCGCATGCGCCGAGCACGGGCTGATCTTCGTCGCGCCCGACACCAGCCCGCGCGGCGAAGGCGTGCCCGGCGATCCCGCAAACGCCTATGATTTCGGCCTCGGCGCCGGATTTTATGTCGATGCGACCGAAGCACCGTTCTCCCGCAATTATCGCATGTGGAGCTATGTGACCGAAGAACTGCCCAGGCTCGTCGCGGAACATTTTCCCGTCGATACCGCCAGGCAATCGATCATGGGACATTCCATGGGCGGGCATGGCGCGCTGACGGCCGCGCTTCACTATCCCGGTCGTTACCGCGCGGCCAGCGCATTTGCGCCGATCGTCGCACCCTCCCGCGTGCCGTGGGGCATCAAGGCGCTCGGCGGCTACCTCGGCAACAACAAGGACGCCTGGCGCAAGCACGACAGCGTCGCGCTGATCGAGGATGGCGCGCGATTTTCGGGCTTCCTTGTCGACTATGGCGATGCCGATCAGCTCCTGACAGAGCAGCTCAAGCCCGAATTACTGCAAGCCGCCTGCGAGAAGGCAAACATTCCCCTCACACTGCGTCGTCAGCCCGGTTACGACCACAGCTACTATTTCATCTCGACTTTCATGGGCGATCATCTGCGCTGGCATGCGCAGCGGCTGCAGGCCTGATCCTCACCCATTATCGCGGCTGCGGCACACAACACGCGCTCGCATGATCGTGACCTGCAAACTTCACGCCGAAGTAACGACAAAATGCAGGGTTGCAAGTCAAGGCGATCCGGTCTTGTTTCAAGCCAAGGATTCAAGAAGGGATCTCCGCGCAAGGAGGACTAAGGAGACGCCATGATCCGGATGTTGATCGGCGCGATTGGCCTGAGCCTGGTGGCGACCCATGCGCTCGCGGCCGATCCGCTCGAAGTCGGCATCGGCTATATCAGGCACGCCGGTGTCAGGTCGACGTTGTCGCTGCTCCAACAGCCCGCGGACAATGATGGCGTGGCCGGCGCACTGCTCGCGATCGAGGACAACAACACCACCGGCAAGTTTCTCAACCAGTATTTTACGCTGACCGAGGTCCGGCTCAAGGACGGCGACGACGTCGCCAAGGCGGCGAGCTCGCTCGCCGACCACGACGGTTTCATCATAGCCGATCTGGCCGCAGACGAGCTGCTGCATGCCGCCGATGCCCTGCGCGATCGCGGCACCGTGCTGTTCAATGCCGGCGCGATCGACGATCGGCTGCGCGAGCAGGACTGCCGCGCCAATATCGTTCATGTCGCGCCGACGCGCTCGATGCTCGCCGATGCACTGGCGCAATATCTGGTCTGGAAGCAATGGAAGCGCTGGCTGCTGGTGGCCGGCTCGCACGACAATGACAAGCTCTATGCCGACGCGCTTCGTCGCTCCGCGGCGCGGTTCGGCGCCAAGATCGTGCAGGAAAAAACCTTCGAGGACACCGGCGGTGCGCGCCGCACCGACAGCGGCGTCACCCTGATCCAGCGCCAGATGCCGGTGTTCACCCAGCAGGCGCCGGCCTATGACGTGCTGGTCGCCGCCGACGAAAGCGAGGTCTTTGCGTCCTACCTGCCCTATCGCACCTGGGATCCGCGACCGGTGGCGGGATCGGCCGGCCTGATGCCGACGAGTTGGGACGCCGCCCATGACCAGTGGGGCGCGATCCAGATCCAGAACCGGTTCCTGAAGCTCAATTCGCGGCACATGACTGCGCTGGACATGCAGGCCTGGACAGCCGCGCGCATGGTTGGCGAAACGGTCTCGCGCACCAATGCGGGCGACCCGAAGACTGTATTCGACTTCATCAAGGGAAAGGATTTTTCCGTTGCCGCCTTCAAGGGGCAGCGGTTGACATTGCGGGACTGGAACCTGCAGCTTCGCCAGCCGATCCTGCTCGCCGACGGGCGCATGGTGGTGTCGGTGTCGCCGCAGGAAGGATTCCTGCACCAGGTCTCGGAGCTCGACACGCTCGGCGTCGACCGGCCCGAGACCAAATGCAGGCTGCAATGATGACGGAGCGGTCGGGTATGCGCAGGTCGTGCCTGCTTCCCCTCTCGGCGCTGTGGCTGGCCGCCGCAAGTCCCGCTTCGGCCTTCGTCGCCTATGTCTCCAACGAAAAAGGCAACACGGTCTCGGTCATCGACACCGATACATGGACCGTCACGGCCACCATCAAGGTCGGCCAGCGACCGCGCGGCATCGAATTCACGCGCGACGGCAAGTTCGTGATGGTCGCCGTCGGCGACGACGACACCATCCAGGTGATCGACACCAAAACCCGGCAGGTGGTGGACACCCTGCCCTCAGGCCCCGATCCCGAGCTCTTCACCCAGGATGCCGCCGGCAAGATCCTCTACGTCGCCAACGAGAACGACAACACCGTCACCGTCATCGACATCCAGAAGCGGACGCGGCTCGGCGATATCCAGGTCGGCGTCGAGCCCGAAGGCATGACGGTGAGCCCGGACGGCAAGATCCTGATCAATACCTCGGAGACGACCAATATGGCGCACTTCATCGACACCGCGACGCGCCAGGTGGTCGCCAACGTGCTGGTGGACTCGCGCCCGCGCTTTGCCGAGTTCAAGCACGACGGCTCCGAATTATGGGTGTCCTCCGAGATCGGCGGCACCGTTTCGATCATCGATCCGGCCAGGCACGCGGTCACCGGCAAGGTCACGTTCGCCATTCCAGGATTGCGCAGCGAAGCCATCCAGCCGGTAGGCATCGGCATCACCAAAGACGACAAGACCGCCTTCGTCGCGCTCGGCCCGGCCAACCGCGTTGCGGTCGTCGATGCCGCGAGCCACGCCGTGACCAAATATCTTCTGGTCGGTCAGCGGGTCTGGCACATGGCGTTCACGCCGGACGAGAAATATCTGCTGGTGACCAACGGCGTCTCCAACGACATCTCAGTGATCGACGTCGCCGCGCAGAAAGTCGTCAAGACGATCCAGGTCGGCGAACTGCCCTGGGGCGTGACGATATCGCCATGACGACAACTGACGCCCATAGCGTAGCCGCGGTCCCGGACGTTTCCGCACCGAGCGAGGCTGCGAGGACACCGGCTCTGTCGATTGCAGGTGTCAGTCATTCCTATGGCGCCCGTCGCGCCTTGATTGACGTCGGCTTCAGCGTGGCGCCCGCGAGCTTCACCGCCCTGCTCGGTCTCAACGGCGCCGGCAAGAGCACGCTGTTCTCGCTGGTGACCCGGCTGTTCGGAATCCAGGCCGGACAGATCGCTATCTTTGGTCACGACATCGGCCGCACGCCCGGCGAAGCGCTGCGGCTGCTCGGCGTGGTGTTCCAGCCGCGCACGCTCGACCTCGATCTCTCGGTGATGCAAAACCTGCTCTACCACGCCGCGCTGCACGGCATCGGCCGGCGCGACGCGCGAGCGAGAGCCGAGGAAGAGTTGGCGCGGATCGGGCTTGCCGACCGCTCCGGCAGCAAGGTGCGCGACATCTCTGGCGGGCAGATGCGCCGGCTCGAGATCGCGCGCGCGCTGCTGCATCGGCCGCGGCTGCTTCTGCTCGATGAGGCCACCGTCGGGCTCGACGTCAAGGCGCGCGCAGATATCCTCAGTCATGTGCGGCAGCTCGTCACTGAACAGGGCATCGGCGTGCTCTGGGCGACGCATCTGTTCGACGAGATCGTGCCGAGCGACAACCTCGTCATCTTGCATCAGGGCCGGGTCCTTGCGCAGGGCGAGGTGGCGCGCGTGCTGACTGACGCCGGCGCGCACGACGTCAACTCGGCCTTCATGCGCCTGACCGGCGCGCGGAGCCCGGCCTCATGAGCATGACCTTCACCGGGACGCCGCGCGGCTTCTCGCTCGCCCAATATGCCACCTGCCTCAACGGCATCGTCTGGCGCGAGGCGTTGCGCTTCCTGCATCAGCGCGAACGCTTCGTCTCGGCGCTGGTGCGGCCGCTGGTCTGGCTCTTCATCTTCGCGGCGGGATTCCGCCAGGTGCTGGGCATCTCGATCATCCCGCCCTACGAGACCTACATCCTCTACGAGGTCTATATCGCGCCGGGATTGATGGCGATGATCCAGCTGTTCAACGGGATGCAATCCTCGCTCTCGATGGTCTACGACCGCGAGATGGGCAACATGCGCACCCTGCTGGTCAGCCCGCTGCCACGCTGGTATCTCCTGTTCTGCAAGCTGCTTGCGGGAACCGCGGTCTCGCTGCTGCAGGTCTACGCTTTCCTTCTGATCGCCTGGTTCTGGGACATCACGCCGCCGCCTATGGGTTACCTCACCGTGTTGCCCGCGCTGATCCTGTCCGGCCTGATGCTCGGCGCGCTCGGCATGCTGATCTCCTCCGGCATCAAGCAGCTGGAAAATTTCGCCGGCGTCATGAACTTCGTGATCTTTCCGATGTTCTTTGCCTCGTCAGCTCTTTATCCGCTCTGGCGGGTGCAGGAGGGCAGCCCGATGCTCTACTACGTCTGCCAGTTCAATCCGTTCACTCACGCCGTCGAGCTGATCCGGTTTGCGCTCTATGGAAAGATGGACTGGATATCGCTCGCCGCCGTCGGCGGCTGCACGGCAGCCTTCATGATCGGCGCGATTTTCGCCTATGATCCGTCGCGCGGGCTGGCGCGCCGTGGCCCCGTCGGAGGCGAGACATGATTGCGCGAATTGCGGTTCTGACGGTACTGGCATTCGCTGCTTCGACGACGCTCTGCGCCGCCGCCGACCCGCGCTATCCGGACTGGCCCTGTGCGCAGGCCAAGGTGCCGGACATTTCGCTAGCCGCGGTCTGGGCCGGACCGCCGCTCGGCGACGCCGAGACGAAATGGAAAGACGACGAGAAGGTTAGCGCACTGGTGGAGAAAGCGGCCGCAAGACGGACGCCGCTCGACGACGCCCAGAAGGCGATCACGGACTATCTCGCCTCGCCCGGAACCGACAAGGTGGCGGCGGGCAAGCTGCTGTTTGCCGGCCTGTTCGAGCGGCTGAACGCCGAACGTTCGTCGGTCATGGGCGGACTCGAGCGGGTGACGCGCAAGCAGCGCCAGGCGGCGGACAAGATCCGCGCCGACACGCTGGCCCTGCAAGCGCTGCAGGACGCGACGCCTCCCGACCAGCCGAAGATCGACGAGCTCGGCAATCAGTTGGTCTGGGAGACGCGGATCTTCGAAGACCGGCGCCGCGTCGTGAAATTCGTTTGCGACGTGCCGACCGCGCTCGATCAGCGCCTGTTTGCGCTGGGCCGCGCCATCCAGCAGGACATCGAATAGCCGCTACTTCTCGCTTTTCTCGCCCGGGCGCGGCTCCGGCTGCGATTCCACCGTCGGCAGATTGGCGCGCTGCCAGCCGTCGGTGCCTTCGGGATACCAGGCCACGTTGGAATAGCCCCAGGACAGAATCCGCTTGGCGGCATTCCACGACATCCAGCAATTGGCCTGGCAGTACACCACGATCAGCGCAGCGCGATTGTCGCCGGATGCCCGGATCACGCCTTGCCGCAGATAGTTCTCCGTCGCGTCCGCGAGCTCGCCGTAACCGGTGTCCGGCAACCAGACGCTGCCTGGAATATTGAAGCGCGGCTTGTCGCGCCACAGAGTGCCTGCCGGCAGGTTCGATGGCTTCGGCGGGCGCGGCAGCACGTCGATAAAGACGCCGCTCTTGGCGCGCCAGATCGCTTCGGCTTCCGTGGTGGTGAGCACGCGTCCTCCGGCCAGCGTTGCCGGGACCGGCGCGCGATAGTCTTCGGTGCGATAGCCCTCGGGCTCGCGCACGACCTCCTGCGCGCGCACCGCCGCCGCGAACGCGGCGATTGCAAGCGCCAGGCTGGCGATGGTGCGTATCATGGCGACTTGGTCGCGGTCTCCGCGGAGATCGACTGGTTGTTCTCGTCGAGCAAGGGAACGCCGTAGCCGGCCAGGATTTTGTTGATCTCCGGCTGGTTCTCCTGGATCAACCGATTGAGCAGCCGCTTCCAATTCTGGTCGGCCCGGCGGACGCCCATGCCGATGCGATAGATCAACTGGGGCCCCGTGGTCTCCTTTACCAGCGGCGTGACGTGCAACGGCGGATCGGATTTCTTGGCGTAAAAGCCCGCCATCGGTCCCCAGAGGACACCGGCATCTATCTCGCCCTTGGTGAGATCGTTAATCATGGCTTGTGCCGACGAATCGACGCGGGTGTCGATCATCAACGGATAGGGCTTTGCGTTCGCCATCAATCCGTTGGCCGCCATGTTGGTGCCGGGCGGCGTGCCGGCAACGATACCGATGTGCCTGCCCTTCAGGCGCGCGTCGTTGAGCGCCGTGACCTCTTCGAGACCGGAGCCCTGCTTCGAGACCAGTGCGTAGGCCGTGCGGTAATACGGATTGGTTCCCTGGACGAGATCGTCGCCTTGCGGAAAGCCCATGATCACGTCGCAGCGATGCGCGCCGAGCGTGACGCGGACGAAGCCGGTCGCCTGCGGGAAGTACATGTAGTCGAGCCGCTTCTGCAGCTTGGCAGCAAACAGCTCGGCGAGCTTGTTCTCGAAGCCCTCACCTTTCTCGTTCGAGAAAGGCAGGTTGCGCGGATCGGCGCAGACCCTCAGCACCTTGGGATCGACGAGCTCGATCGAGAGATCGAGACCTTCATGGTCGGATTGCGCGTGTGCACGACCCTGACCGATAAACACTGCGACGATCGCGAGAAGCGCGATCGTCAGGCGGCGGCTTGCTAGATCATGAGTCATTAGTTTGCCGTGTTCGGTTTGCATCACCTCGCCCGTTAAAATGCTATGCTTCTCAATCCGGGCGTGCAACAGGATATTCCCCGGCACGAATTCGCGAAGCGTGCTGCGACGCAAATCGGAACCTCTGACGTGACGATCCGATGAGATCTGGCAAAAGAATTTTGCGTTGTCTTGCGCTGCTTGCCGCGCTCGCTGCCTCGCCGCTTGTCTGCGCGCAGCAGCCGGCACTGTCCGTCACCGAAATTGCCCCCGGCGTCTTCGTCCACATCGGCGAGATCGCGCTGATGACGCGCGAGAACGAAGGCGCCATCGCCAACGTCAGCTTCGTCGTCGGCCAGGATGCAGTCGCCGTGATCGATACCGGCGGCAGCGTGCGGGAAGGACGGCAGCTTCTTGCAGCGATCCGTGCGCGCACCGACAAGCCGATCCGCTATGTCATCAACACCCACGGCCACCCGGATCACGTCTTTGGCAACGCTGCTTTTTCCGGAAATGGAACGATCTTCGTCGGCCACAGGAATTTGCCGCAAGCGCTGAGCACGCGCGGGCATTTTTATCTCGACAATTTTCGCCAGATCATGGGCGATGGTTTGATCGACGAGGTCCGCATCATCCCGCCGACCGTGCTGGTCGATGGCACGCTGCGGCTGGAACTCGGCGCCCGCGCGCTTGTGCTGGACGCCTGGCCGGTGGCGCACAGCGACAGCGATCTCACCGTGATCGATGAGACGACCAAAACGTTATTTGCCGGCGACCTGGTCTTTCTCAGTCATATCCCGGTGATGGACGGCAGCATCCGCGGCTGGCTGCAAATCATGGGCAAGCTGAGTGGGCAGGCCGCGCAACGCGTGGTCCCGGGTCACGGTCCCGTGAGTGAATGGCCCGCAGCGCTTGCCGGTGAGCGCCGTTATCTGCAAACGCTTGCGGCCGACGTCCGCACGCTCGTCAAGCGCGGCGCGTCGATCAAGGTCGCTGCCGATACGGCCGCTGCTTCCGAGCGGCCGCAATGGCAATTGTTCGACGATTACAACGCCCGCAACGCAACCGCAGCATTTTCCGAGATTGAGTGGGAATAGCGCGCGCGGTAGTTTATATTGGAAAACGTTGCTGCTTCGATCCCATAAGGGAGCGCGACCATGCCCAAACATCAACTTCGTCTGCTCTGCACTCTGGCGCTGTTTGCCGCCGCATCGATGCCGTGCGTCGCTCCATCCATCGCAGCCGAACCCTACGACCCCTGGCCGGGCCTCGTTCAGGACATCTTCAAGAATCGTCCCATGAACGACGGGAGCGACGTCATCGCCATCGAAATGCCTTATCGCGCCGAGGACGCCGCGATCGTCCCGGTGACCTTGCGCTCGAAGCTTCTGGGCGACGACAGCAGGACATTGCGGACGATCACGCTGGTGATCGACCAGAACCCGGCGCCGATGGCGGCGAAGTTCGAACTCGGGGCAGACGCGCGGGTATCGGAAATCTCGACCCGCGTCCGCGTCAACAGCTACACCAATGTTCATGCGGTGGCCGAGCTCAGCGACGGGAAGCTCTACATGGTCAAGACTTTCGTGAAGGCATCAGGCGGATGTTCGGCGCCCGCGGCCAAGAATGCCGAAGAGGCGAAGAACCGGCTCGGTCAGATGAAGTACCGGCAGTTCACCGAAGCCGATCAAGGTCCCAGCAGCGGCAAGCGCGAAGCGCAGATCATGATCGGGCATCCCAATAATTCCGGGCTGCAGATGGACCAGATCACGCATCTCTACGTCCCGGCGTTCTTTGTCGACGAATTGCACCTGTGGCAGGACAACAGCCCCGTGCTGTCGATGGAGGGCGGGATTTCGATCTCGGAAGATCCCAATATCCGCTTCACCTATGTCGCGAACGGGGCGAAGACATTCCGCGCCGAGGCCAAGGACACGTCGGGTCACGTGTTCCAGAAGGAATGGAAGGTCGACGGTTCCGGGACCTGATCCCGACGCGGAATCAAACGCGGCATTAGAAGCATCTCACCTCGGCTTCCGCCTGGGCGCGGCGCAAATCGTCGAGCGCGCCTTTGGCCTGCTCGGACGAGCGAAACTGCGTGCCGAGATTGCCGCGGACCTGTGACATGCTCAGCACCGTCTCGGCGCTGACATAGCGGTCATAGGGCAGCAGCGACGCGATGATGTCGATCGAACAGGAACACTGCTCGATCGATTGCCGCGTCTCGCCGTTGGCCTTCATGCAGCCGAACACGTATTCGGCGCGCGCCGAGGTCGGATAATCGTTGACGTCGGCGGCGTGCGCGATCGCGGCGCTCGTCACGAGACCGCCCAGCACAGCGACAATCGCTCGTACTCGCCCGGCACATATCATCGGCGTTTCTCCCGGAAGTAAAACCTATGCTATCGATCTCGCGCTGGAAAGCCGGCAATCCGGAAGACGGCTCACGATGTCATGAAGCCGCATGCCGAGGGAGACCATCATGCCGCGAATACCGATTGCCATCTGCCTGGTTGCGATGATGCTGCCCGGCGCAGTGACCGCGCAGGGCAAAGGCATCCGGCTGTGGAACCTGACGACCTCGACCATCTCCGGCTTCCAGCTGTCGCCTGCCGGCAAAAACGAGTGGGGACCGAACCAGACCCTGAACGACCGCGACAAGGAAGTCGATCACGACGAGCGGCTGCGCATCACCGGTGTGGAGCCGGGACGCTACGACGCCAAGGTCAGCTATCGCGACTCCCGGCAATGCTTCGTACGCGACATCGAGATCAAGGCCGACGCGGTGTTCTCGATCGCCGACAAGGATTTGAAGGATTGTAACAAATAGCTCGCGCGCGCCTTTGACCGCAGGGGCGCCGCGATCAGATCTTCTCGCGGCTGTGCGGATATTCGCAGCGCCACTTCACCGCCTGATATTGCGGGTGTTGGCCGATCCATTGCGCGATATAGGGCGGAGCAGCCATGAGGCATTGCTGCAGCGAGAAGGTCGAGGAAAACACCAGGTTCTTTTCCTCGCAATTGGCCGGCGCGAGCACGGCGCAAACCGTGATGACCAGGTTTATCGCATCCATGCCGATATCCTCCGGCGCAGTTCCAGCCTATCGATAGCATGGCCAGCTACGAGAGCAGCCGGAGCGAAGTTTCACTAGTGTCCCGATTCCGAAGTTCGCATCATCTCGCGGCACCTCTGTTTGCGAACTTCGGAATCGAAAGGACACTAGCAAATTATTGAATCTGGTGTGGCTTTGGTTCAGAAGTCCGCATTGAGACCTTGCGGCAAAAATGATGCGGACTTCTGAACCGCCACACTGGCATGTGAAGGCCCTAGAAGTTGACGCCAAATACCAGTTTCGCCTGATGGCGCTCGAAGTTGACGAGGTCGAGCGTAGCGTTCGATCCCGCTGGCCGGCCCCAGGCCTGAATGCTCCAGTTCGCCGTGAGACGCGCGCGATCCGAGAGCTGGAAATAGGCGGTCGGCCCGATGAACAGCGCCTGCCCTGCCAGCTCGTCGAGCCCGATCCCGTCATACCGGCGGAAATAGCGCACCTCGCCGCCGAACAGAAAATTCGGACGGAGTTTCGCCATGACGCCGAACGCAATCGCGAGCGTGGACTCCTGCTCCTCGGCGGGAGCACCCGCGAAGCGGGTCCATTCCGGCTGATAGCCGAGGTTGAGAGTGGCCACTGCGCGCCCGGGGATCAAATCGCGCTCCAGCGCCAGAGTTAGCTCGGTCCCGTAGTTATGCGCCGGCAACGCCGTGGTCTCGTCGATACGGTTGCCGTGGCTCTCCAGCGCCAGCGTGAGACCGAAAGGAGCGGTGTCGCGATTGAGAAACCGGTAGCGCAGATCGAGCGAGGCGCCCTGCCAGTTGACCTGCGTGCGATCGACGAAGCTCGGCACGGATTCGATGTTGTGAGCTGCGAGAGTGGTCCCGACCTCAATGCGGAAATTCTTGATCGGCACGAACTCGAGCTCAAGCTGTTGGCCGACCGCCTGATAGGTTCCGGCCTGCCTGGAAAATCGGCCCGTGGTCTCGCTCTGGAATTCGCGCTCGCCGAGCTCGCCGACATCGGTACCGATCATGAAGGCGTAGATGTGCTCGGTGTCGATGCCTTCGGCGCGGCCAAGGCCGGGCTGCAGCACGACGCACAGCATCGCAGCACAGAATGATTTCGCAAGAATGCTCATTCCCGTTTCGGCGCAAATCGACAGGTCCGCTGACCCCAGCTTAGCACAGGCCGAGGCGCTGATAGTGCCGAGTTTGGCTGGATCAAGGGAAAAGCCGGGGCGACCGGCGACAGCAAATCCGCGGAGGTCATGCCACGTCTGCCCGGCGTCCGGCAGCGAATGCCGAAGCCGGGCAGAGCGCAGTTACTTGCGCGCAGCGCAGGCGTACATGTTGATTTCCATGCCCACCGGCACTTCGACGATCTTCGGAGTTTTCCAAGACATGTGGGTCTCCCAAGCAGTCTGGTGCGACAGTCGCACCGGGGCGGAACGTAAAACCGCCGCGTGCGCGATGCAAGGCCTCGCGAGAAAATCGGATTCTATCTCAACAAACGCAACAGCGCGCGACCTGCCGGCGCGCGCAGCTCCCTTGCATCGAGCGTTCCGTCGCCGTCCGGGTTGGCTGCATGGAAGCGTTTTTCGACTACGGCCAGATATTCATCCAGCGTCAACGTGCCGTCATGATCGGGATCGGCAGCCGCAAACTCGCGCGCGGTCAGCCTGCCTGCCAGTTCGCGCCTGTCGAGCGTGCCGTCACGGTCAGGGTCGAGCTTTGCGAACAGCGCCGTTGCAGCTTTCTTCACTTCGGCCAGGTCGAGCGTCCCATCGGCGTCGGTGTCGAACATCTTGATCGGATCGCGCGCAGCGGCGCCCGCGTCCGAACCTGTTGCCAGGAATGCCGCTGATATCAAAAGGATAGACCGGCGCGTTGGCATCGTTGGTCTCCTGTTTCTAGTGCTCCGATTCCGAAGTTCGCACCATATCGCGGCGTCCTCGTTTGCGAACTTCGGAATCAAAGGAGCACTAGCAAATCCTTGATTCTAGTGCGGCTTTGACTTTGAAGTTCCGATGGCGAGTGTGCGGGACAACTGATCGGAACTTCAAAGTCGCCGCACTAGTGCTGTGAATTGAAATCGATCGTGTGTCGTCAGGTTCCGGGTGGCGGCGGGAATTGCGCCGTTGCTATGCCTGCAAGAACGCAACCATTCGAGGAGGTCCGAATGCAGTTATGTCGAGGGATCGCCGGCGCATTGCTGGGCATCGCGTTTGCGTCCTGCGCTTGGGCCGAGGATGGCCAGCGCGATCGCGGCGGAGTGGCCGTTCCGGCGCAAACGCGCGCGCGAGTGCTCACGGGCAAGGAGCGGCTTGGTCCCAAATGGACGGACGAGCAGCGCATCGACAATTGCAATGTTCCCGTCGACAAGCGCGGCATCAGGCCGCGGCCCAGCGCCTGCGCGAACAATCCCTCGAGCTGAGCGGAATCGCTCAGCTCAGGCCCGCTGGATCGCCATGTCCCTTGTGAATGGCGGAAGGCGAGACGCCGAAGCATTTCCGGAACACGCGACTGAAATGCGAGGAGCTCGAAAATCCCCAGGAGAAGGCAACGTCGGTGATGGTCTTGCCGCCATGCGCTTCCAGCTCCTGCCGGCAATGCTGCAGCCGCGCCCGCCAGATATAGTCGCTGACGGTCATGCCCCGTTCGCTGAACAGCATGTGCAGGTAGCGTTTTGTGCAGCCAAGCGCCGCCGAAATCTGGTCGATGCACAGGTCGGGGTCGCGCAAATGCTCGCGGATGAAGGCCTGCGCCCGCACATACATCGCCTCCGGCCCGACACGATCGAAAGCCGTGTCGGCCTCGCGCAGCGGAAGCAGCAACAGATCGATCAGCGAATCGGCGACGCCGACCGCGCTGTTTGCCGACAGCTTGGCCGCCTCGTCGAAAGCCGCGTGCACGAACTCATGCGCGATTCGCCCGGTTCCGGTCAGCGCCGACAGCTTGCAGGCCGACATCTTGCCGAAGTGAAAACCGCGCTCCCGCAGCAACTCCTTTGGCACGATGACGACCTCGTGTCGTGTCAGGGCAGGACTGATGATCGTGTGCGGCGCGGACACGTCATAGGCAAGGCAGTCGCCTGGCCTCACCTCGATCTGGCAACCGTTCTGCTCGAAGTAGGAAATGCCATGGGTCTGGAACAGGATCTTGACGTAGGGGTGCTCGCTGTTGTGGGTCGGCCTGGAGACGTGGGCGATCCGATGCTGGCTGGCCTCGATCTGACACAGCTTCAGTTTCGACACCGTGGTGTAGTTGATACGCCCTTCCAGCGTCGAAGCCTCGAGGGGATCGACGGCGAATTGGCCGCACAAATCCGTCAGTGCATCTGACCAACACTGAAGCTGCCTCTTCGGCCCCAGTCCGGCAGTGCTGAGCGAGTGAATTGTGTCGGGCATGTCCTGCCACCGATTTGAGATCAACCGTGAGAGCTCGCAGCTGATCACGGCAGGCAACATTCGACTTGAGGCCAAGTTGAGGCCGGCCGGACTGGATTTACGGAGCGTCCCTTTGCTCCCGCCGAGGTTGATCCTCTGTCCAAGTCGAGGCGGCGTCAAGGAAAACATCGATGGGCAGCGTCCCCCGAGAACCTCTGACGCCGCGCAGCAAAAGTCCCGGAACGTCACGGCGCCTTTCAGCCGCGGCGAAAAAATTCATCGTGCTTCCCTTTCAAGCAAACGTGTTTCGCTCTCGGGCAAGTCCCAACCTTTCGAAGGGGATAGGGATGGAGCTTAACGAGAATTCGAAAATCGGGGCCGCATGCGCGGAACCCGAAGTTCAAACTGGGAGGAACCACGATGCGAAAGCTGCTACTCGCGACTGGTCTCGGCGCCTTGGCGGCGTTCGCCGCAGGAAGCGCTGCAGCCAATGACGAACTGAACCGGATGTCGCAGAATCCGGCCGAGTGGGCGATGCCGACGGGCGACTACGCCAACACGCGTTACTCCAAGCTCAAGCAGATCAACGCCTCCAATGCCGGCAAGCTCCAGGTCGCCTGGACCTTCTCGACCGGCGTGCTGCGCGGTCACGAAGGTGGACCGCTCATCATCGGAAACCTGATGTATGTCCACACACCCTTCCCGAACAAGGTCTATGCTCTTGACCTGTCCCAGGACAACAAGATCGTCTGGAGCTACGAGCCGAAGCAGGATCCCAACGTCATTCCGGTGATGTGCTGCGACACCGTCAACCGCGGCCTCGCCTATGCCGACGGAAAGATCTTCCTGCACCAGGCCGACGACAAGCTCGTCGCGCTCAATTCGAAGAACGGCAACGTCGAGTGGACCGCTGTCAACGGCGATCCCAGCAAGGGACAGACGGGAACCTCGGCGCCGATGGTCGTCAAGGACAAGGTTCTGGTCGGAACCTCCGGCGGCGAATTCGGCGTCCAGTGCAGCATGACAGCCTACAGCATCAAGGACGGCAAGCAGGTCTGGAAGGCCTATTCGGAAGGACCGGACGATCAGATCATGGTCGACCCCGAGAAAACCACGGCGCTCGGCAAGCCTGTCGGCAAGGACTCCAGTGTGAAGACCTGGGAAGGCGATCAGTGGAAGATCGGCGGAGGCTGCACCTGGGGCTGGCTCGCCTACGATCCCGCGCTCGATCTCGTCTATTACGGTTCGGGCAATCCCTCGACCTGGAATCCGAAGCAGCGTCCTGGCGACAACAAATGGTCGATGACCATCTTCGCCCGCAATCCCGATACCGGCATGGCGAAGTGGGTCTATCAGATGACCCCGCATGACGAGTGGGACTATGACGGCGTCAACGAGATGATCCTCACCGATCAGTCGATCGACGGAAAGCCCCGCAAGCTGTTGACCCATTTCGATCGTAACGGCCTCGGCTATACGCTCGACCGCGTCAACGGCGAGTTGCTCGTCGCCCAGAAGTACGACCCGAAGGTCAACTGGACTACCGGCGTCGACATGAACAAGAGCTCGCCGACCTACGGCCGGCCGAAAGTGGTCGACGAATATTCGACCGACAAGATGGGTGAGGACCACAACAACAAGGGTATCTGCCCGGCCGCGCTCGGCTCCAAGGACGAGCAGCCCGCAGCCTATTCGCCGGACACGCAGTTGTTCTACGTTCCCACCAACCACGTCTGCATGGACTATGAACCGTTCAAGGTGAGCTACACCGCGGGTCAGCCCTATGTGGGTGCGACGCTGTCGATGTATCCGCCTCCCGGCGAGACCCATATGGGCAACTTCATCGCCTGGGACGGCAAGACGGGCAAGATCGTCTGGTCGAACAAGGAACAGTTCTCGGTCTGGTCGGGCGCTCTGGCGACCGCAGGCGGCGTCGTGTTCTACGGCACGCTGGAAGGTTACCTGAAGGCGGTCGATGCCAAGACGGGCAAGGAGCTTTACAAGTTCAAGACTCCGTCCGGCATCATCGGCAACGTCACGACCTACGAGCACAACGGCAGACAGTACATCGCCGTGCTGTCAGGCGTCGGCGGCTGGGCAGGCATCGGTCTCGCGGCCGGTCTGACCGACCCGACCGCAGGTCTCGGCGCCGTCGGTGGTTACGCTGCGCTCAGCAACTACACCTCGCTCGGGGGCAGCCTCACGGTGTTTGCTCTGCCGCAATGAGCTGACGAACCTCGTTCGGCGCGTGAGTTCGCTCACGCGCCGGATGACGCGACATCGACAGCCGAGGACAAGCACTTGCGTATTATTTTTCTTGTGACCGCAGCGGTTATGCTGATCGCTGCAGGCGGAGCCGCCTTCGCCGACGGCTCCGGTGATCCGGCCGCGGTGAAATCCGAAGACGGCAAATATCTCGATAGCCAGGGAAACCCAACCTACAAGATTCAGGCCGACGGCACCGTCGACTGGTACACCTACTCCGGATACCGCCGTTATCATTCGGAGTGTCATGTCTGCCACGGACCCGACGGCATGGGATCGAGCTATGCGCCGGCGCTGAAGGATTCCTTGAAGACCCTCAGCTACGGCGACTTCCTTGGCGTCGTTGCGAGCGGCCGCAAGAACGTCAACACGGCCCAGGACAACGTGATGCCTGCGTTCGGCGATAATCCGAACGTGGCCTGCTACATGGACGACATCTACGTCTACCTGCGGGCGCGCGCCAATGATGCGCTGGGGCGGGTGCGGCCGGCGAAACACGAGGACAAGACTCCCGCCTATACCCAGGCTGAAAACTCCTGCATGGGCACCAAACACTAGGGAGCCGAGAGGGAAGCGAGACAGGATTTCGATCATGAAGACACGGGCCGCCGTCGCTTTCGAAGCAAAGAAGCCGCTGGAGATTGTCGAGCTCGATCTGGAGGGGCCGAAGGCGGGTGAAGTCCTGGTCGAGATCAAGGCCACCGGCATTTGCCATACCGACGCCTACACCCTCGACGGCTTCGACAGCGAGGGCATCTTTCCGTCGATCCTCGGGCATGAAGGCGCGGGCATCGTCCGTGAAATCGGCGCAGGCGTTACTTCGGTCAAACCGGGCGACCACGTCATTCCGCTCTACACGCCCGAATGCCGCCAGTGCAAAAGCTGTCTCAGCCAGAAGACCAATCTCTGCACGGCGATCCGCGCCACCCAGGGCAAGGGCCTGATGCCGGACGGCAGCTCGCGCTTCAGCCACAAGGGCAAGACCATCTATCACTACATGGGTTGCTCGACGTTTTCGAACTTCACGGTGTTGCCGGAAATCGCGGTGGCGAAGATCCGGCAGGACGCTCCCTTTGACAAGAGCTGCTATATCGGCTGCGGCGTCACCACCGGCGTCGGCGCCGTGGTCAACACCGCCAAGGTGACCCCGGGCGCCAATGTCGTGGTGTTCGGCCTTGGCGGGATCGGGCTCAATGTCATCCAGGGCGCCAAGATGGTCGGCGCCAACAAGATCATCGGCGTCGATATCAACGACTCGAAGGATCAATGGGGCCGCAAGTTCGGGATGACCGATTTCGTCAACCCGAAGAAGGTCTCGGGCGACATCGTCGCGCATCTGGTCACGCTTACGGACGGCGGGGCCGATTTCACCTTCGACTGCACCGGCAACACCACCGTGATGCGCCAGGCACTGGAGGCTTGCCACCGCGGCTGGGGCGTCTCGGTCGTGATCGGCGTGGCCGAGGCCGGCAAGGAAATCGCCACCCGTCCGTTCCAGCTCGTAACCGGGCGTGTCTGGAAGGGCACGGCGTTCGGCGGCGCGCGTGGCCGCACCGACGTGCCGAAGATCGTCGACTGGTACATGGACGGAAGAATTCAGATCGATCCGATGATCACCCACACCCTCAAGCTCGAGGACATCAACAAGGGCTTCGATCTGATGCACGAGGGCAAATCGATCCGTTCGGTCGTCGTGTACTAGCAAGAAATCAAACACAAGGAGGATAGGCCCATGAACGTTCATATCCATCCCTCGGTCGACAGCGGCGTGAAGAAAGGCTCGGGCAATTTCGCCGGCGGAACGCTGGTCTGCAAATGCAAGGACAAGCCGGTCAAGGTCGGCATCAAGGGTGACGTCGCGCATAATCACGCCTGCGGCTGCACCCAATGCTGGAAGCCGGACGGCGCAACGTTCTCGGTGGTTGCCGTGGTGCCGCGCCAGAACGTCACCGTGCTCGAGAACGGCGACAAGCTGCATATCGTCGACGCCTCGAAGACGATCCAGCGCTACGCCTGCAAGGCGTGCGGCACGCATATGTATGGCCGCATCGAGAACAAGGGCCATCCGTTCTACGGCCTCGACTTCATTCACCCCGAGTTGTTCCAGGAATCCGGCTCCGCGGCGCCGGGATTTGCGGCCTTCGTGTCCTCGGTCATCGAGGCCGGCGTCAAGCCGGAGCAGATGGACGGCATCAGGCACCGGCTGAAGGAGCTCGGTCTTGAGCCCTACGACTGCCTGTCGCCGCCGCTGATGGACGCGATCGCAACCCACGTCTCCAAGGCGAAGGCCGCCTGAGCCACGGCGGTTCGGGGCGAGGCAAACGCGCAGCAACTCGACTGCTGCGCGGGGTCGCCGGTTTGTGCGACGGGCCGGCCGCCTCTTCCCCCGCACCGGCAATAATAACGACTGGTTTCAAATCCAGCCTTCCTCCCTGAGCAAAACTGCGGCCTCGCGCGCGTCCCGCGGCGAGGCCGCTTCTCGCGGTCCACAGCTTCTTGCCGCCGTGCGGCGAAGGTAAGGCCCTGACAGATTTTGGTTTTCGGGTTTGCCCGTAATTATACGGGCGGGTGCCCACCCGCTGGCACGATCACTGCATGTTAAAATGAGCCGAATCGTCCCCGCTCATGGAGATTCCATGCTCGTTACGCTCGTCGCAGTGCTCTGCAACAGTCAAATCTGTCTGGAAAAGGTCGTCACCAACAGCGATCAGTCGAGCATCTCGATGATGGATTGCGCGGTTCATGCTCAGGCAGGCATTGCCGAGTGGCTTCGGAACGGCCCGTACCGAAGCTGGACCTTGCAAAGCTACAAATGCGTGCTGGGCAAATACATCCCGAAGGGTCAGGCGTGATTTTCGATTGCACCCGGCGGGCAGGCCATAGCTGCGCAACCGGTCGGTCTGCTTGAAGTTCGAGATCGCGGCGCGGCGTGTCGCCCAGCGCTGAGGTAAGTCACGCGCTCGCTTTTGGATGCATCGACAGCGACACTGCGCACGATCGCTGACGCGGGTAACTGATAAAATGTTGCTAGTGGAAGTGCGGCACGACTTCCTGGCAGAGCAGGCGCAAGGCATTCATCACAAGCGCATGCGGAATGAGGCTGCCGGGGTTGAGTTCGGCCAGAATACCGTCGAGCCCGATCTCCTGACGCAGGCGTTGCAGTTTTTCCGTCACCTGATCGGGCGTACCAACGATCATCTTGTCGCGTAGCGCTTCTTCGTAATCGACGCTCTGCAGCCGCTGGCCGCGCTCGGCGCGCTGCTCGATGGCGCGCGCGCCCGACAGGTTCGCGGAAGCCTCGAGCTGGCCGCCGATGGTGCGGAACAGGTGCATGACGCTTTCCTCGGGCTCGCGCCGCGCGCGCTCCTCGGTCTCGGCGATATAGACAGGCACACGCAGATAGACCTCTCCCGTGCCGGGATGGCCGGCGGCGCGATAGGCTTCGCGATAGCCGCGCACCAGCGGCGCCAGCTCCGAGATCGTGCCGATACGGGCGGCGACGAAGATGGCGTGACCCTGCGCTCCGATCGCGGCATAGGTATCGACGCTGGTCGCGGCGATGCGGATCGGCGGATACGGCTTCTGGCGAGGCTTCGGTACCAATGCCACCTTGTCGTAGGCAAAATATTTTCCGCGATACGAGAAGCGTTCCTCGGTCCAGGCCCGCTTGATAATCTCCAGCGTCTCAGCGAAGCGCTCGCGACTTTCTTCATAGGGAACGCCGTAGGCCTCATAGGTGCGGGGAAACCCGCTGCGTCCGACGCCAAAGATGAGGCGTCCGTCACTGATCTGGTCGACGGTGGCAGCTTCCTCGGCGAGCCGCAGGGGATGGCAAAGCGGCAATACCTGAACTGCGGTGCCAATCCTCATCCGGCGCGTGCGCTGGGCAATGGCGGCAGCAAGGATCAATGGTGATGCCAAGACGGAGCGATCGGGCACGAAATGTAGCTCCGCAAGCCACATGACATCGAGACCCCACTGCTCGGCGGCGTCGACGAGCGCGAAGGACTGCGAGAAAGCTTCTGCTTCGCTCGTATCCCGGGATTTTTGAAACTCGTGGAATAGACCAAATTCCATTGCTTCTCCCCACCGATCGCTTTTTGACAGCAACAGTAACGGACATCGGAATGAATGGAAACGCCTTTGAGGGCCTGCTCTTGAGACTCGCCATGTAGCGAGTACTGGGCTTGATCGGTATGATGTCCGCTTCGGGTCTATTGAGGTAGACAATGGCCTTGGTATTGCGAGAGCGATTAGCAACCGGAATTGGTTTCGCGGTCGGCAGCACACTGTTTTTCCTGCTTGGCGCGGCCGCCACCGCCCAGGACGCCGGCAACTATCACAACAGACCGGTCATGATGATCGTGCCGTTCGCGCCCGGCGGCGCTTCCGATTTCGTCGCCCGCATCATCCAGCACGGCGTCAGCGACATCCTCGGCCAGCAGATCGTGGTCGACAATCGGCCGGGCGCGGCGGGTTTGATCGGAACGGAGTATGCAGCCCGTGCGGCGCCGGACGGCTACACAACTTTTCTCGGCAATATAGGCACCCTCTCCATCAACCCCGGCGTCTACGCTTCCAACATGCGCATCAAGCCCGACAAGGATCTCGCGCCGGTTACGATTTGCGCCGATACGCCAAGCATCCTGATCACCCGACCGGACTTGCCGGTCAACACCGTCAACGAACTGATCACCTATGTGAAGGCGAACCAGGGTAAGGTCACCTTTGCCACACCCGGCAGCAGCACCCTCAATCGGCTGGAAATGGAGGTTCTGAAGAAGGACGCGGGGCTCGACATGGTGCATGTGCCCTACAAGGGCGGCGCTGGACCGGCGGTGATGGACGTCCTCGGCGGACACGTCGACCTCATGTTCACTACTCTTTCGTCGGCGATCGAGTTCGTGAGGGAGAACAAGGTCAAGGCACTTGCCGTCACCACGCGAGAGCGAATCACTGATCTGCCGGACATACCGACCATGTACGAACTCGGATGGAAGAACCTCGTGACGTCATCCTGGCAGGGCGTGCTGGTGCCAACTGGTACGCCGCGGCCGATCGTCGACATGCTGCACGCCGCGATCGCCAAGGTGCTTGCCGATCCCGAGATTCGGGCGCGCATGCGCAAGGGTGGCGCGATCGCGGTCAGCAGCAAGTCGCCCGCGGACTTCAAGACCTACATAGACAGCGAAACCGCGAAGTGGGCCAGGGTGATCGAGGAGAGCGGCGTGCACGCAGAGTGAGCGAACACCATTGACGCAGACAAATCAGCATAGGACATTTCGACCATGCAATTAGCGGATTTGTGAACGCAGCCATGAGTGCTTACCATTTCAAGAATTTCGAGATGCTCGATCCTGACGCCGGTGAATTGCGCAGCGGCCATGAACTGATTGTCGAGGACGGCACGATCAAGGAGGTCTCGGCCAGACCTATCAAATTAGCCGATGCTGACGTCGTCGATTGCGGCGGGCGGACCGTCATGCCGGGTCTGATCGATAGCCATGTCCACGTCGTCCTATCCGACGTCGTACAGCGGAATTTGGAGAGTGTGCCGTTGACGTTGATGACAGCGCGCGCCGCCGATCTGATGCGCCGCATGCTTGACCGCGGCTTTACCAGCGTGCGTGACACCGGTGGCGCCGACTGGGGCTTGAAGGAAGCGACGGACAAGGGATTGTTGCGTGGACCGCGGCTGTTCATCGCCGGACGGGCGATCGGCCCCACCGGGGGCCACAGCGACGGCCGCCGCCGAACCGATTTCGGCATACGTTGCCAGTGCTGCAACGCGCTCTCGTTCTCAATGGGCATCGCCGACGGCGTTTCCCAGGTCCGCCGCGCCGTGCGCGAGGAAATGCGCCAAGGCTGCGACCACGTGAAGATCATGATGTCCGGCGGTGTCGCGTCACCCTACGATCCGCTCGATAGCCTGCAGTTCTCGATGGACGAAGTCAGCGCGGCGGTGGAAGAAGCCACGGCTTTCGGCCGTTATGTCTGCGCCCACGCCTACACCCCGGAAGCAATTACGCGCGCCGCTGCCGCCGGTGTACGTACCATCGAGCACGGCAATCTCATTGATGACGCGTCTGCCAAATTGATGGCCGAGAAAGGCATGTTCCTGGTCGCCAACCTCGTCACCTATTTTGAGATGAAGAAGCATGCCACCGAGTACGGCATGAGTTCGGAGATGCTCGCTAAAAACGATCTCGTCATCGAAGGTGCGTTGAAATCGCTCGAAATCTGCAAGCGTCACGGGATTCCTGTCGCATATGGCACCGATCTTCTCGGTCAGTTGCAGGTTGCACAGTCGGAAGAATTTACGCTTCGCGCGCGCGTACTGTCGCCTGCCGAAATCATTCGTTCGGCCACCACGATCGGCGCTAAAATCGTGCGCATGGAGGGCAAAATCGGCTGCCTGAGACCGGGCGCCTTCGCCGATCTGCTGGTGGTCGACGGCAATCCGTTGAAAGACCTTGCACTGCTGGGCGATCAAGGCAAACATCTCTCCCTCATCATGAAGGCCGGCTCGCTGCATAAGAACCGGCTGAATTGATCGCGGGCGTTGGTGAGAAGAGACAATCTTGACCGTCGCACAGGGGTGGACATCATCGCGCAGGGTCGGCCGCGTGGCACTTGGCGTCGCGGCCGGCGTCTCGCTGGCCTATATCCTGCTGCCGATGGTGTTCGTGATCTGGCTGGCGTTCTTCGCGCAGGAGATTCCCTCATTTCCCCCGGAAGGCTATTCGCTGAAGTGGTTTCGCGCCGTCCCGGGCAACGACAGGTTCGTCACCGGATTTCTCCTCAGCCTGCAGGTCGCCATTGTCGCAACCTCGATCGGCCTCGCCATCGGCGTTCCCGCAGCCGTCGGCCTGGTGCGCGGCCGCTTCGCCGGACGCGAGGCGCTGAACAACCTGCTATTGCTGCCGCTGATCGTGCCGGGCATCGTTCTCGGCCTTGCGCTATATGTCTTCCATGTCGAGACCGAAATTGCGACCGGTTGGCCGATCCTCGGTTCACTCGGCGGCCTGATCGCCGGGCATGTCTTGATCACGATACCCTGGACGGTTCGCCTCATCACGGCGAGCCTCCTGGGCATGGATCGCGCCGTCGAGGAAGCGGCGCAAAACCTCGGCGCCGGTCGCTTGACCACGTTCCGGCGTATCACGCTACCCGGCATCTTGCCGGGCATCGTCGCCGCCGCCCTGTTTGGCTTCATCGCTTCGTTTGGAAACCTGGAGATGAGCCTGTTTCTCGTTGGCCCGGGCCGCACGACCTTGCCGATCGCGATCCTCCAATATCTCGAGTGGAAGATCGATCCGACGATCGCCGCAGTGTCTGTTCTGCAGATCTTGTTTATCGGCGGGGCCATGCTGCTGACCGATCGCTTTGTCAAAATCGGCCGAGTGGTCTGACGATGGCACGCCTGCAGTTGACCGGCATCACCAAATGCTACGGCGAGTTCAAGGCGACTGACGATATTTCGCTCGACATTGCGGACGGCGAGTTTGTTGTCCTGCTCGGTCCCTCCGGCTGTGGCAAGACGACGACGTTGCGCATCGTTGCCGGTTTTGTCGAGCCGACATCCGGTGCCGTACGCATCGGCGAACGCGACATTACCTTGCTGCCGCCCTGGAAACGCAACGTCGGTCTGGTTTTTCAGAGCTACGCGCTGTTCCCGCATTTGACAGTCGCCGAGAACGTCGCGTTCGGCCTCGAGATGCGAAAAATGCCGAAAGCGGAGATGGCGCTGAAGATCGCCGAGGCCCTGCGTCTCGTGCGGCTCGACCATTTCGGCGACCGACTGCCGCGACAA
This sequence comes from uncultured Alphaproteobacteria bacterium, assembly GCA_963821965.1. Classification (GTDB taxonomy): domain Bacteria; phylum Pseudomonadota; class Alphaproteobacteria; order Rhizobiales; family Xanthobacteraceae; genus Bradyrhizobium. Next base: position 244,944 of record CAWGFY010000007.1, on the reverse strand, counting down.
CTATCCGGCGGTCAGCAGCAGCGCGTGGCGCTCGCGCGTGCGCTTGCCTTCCGGCCCGACGTGCTGCTGCTTGATGAGCCGCTCTCTAATCTCGACGCCAAATTACGCCAGGAGGTACGTGTCGAAATCCGCGAACTGCAGCGCAAACTGGGATTGACGACCGTCATGGTCACCCACGACCAGGAGGAGGCATTGACCATGGCTGACCGCCTCGTCGTGATGAGCGAAGGTCGTATCCGTCAAATCGGGTCGCAGCAGGACCTTTACGAACGCCCCTCGGAAAAGTTCGTCGCCGATTTCGTTGGCCGCTCGACTTTCATCGAGGGGCGCATGGACGGCCCCGGACGTTTCGTCTCCGCCGGCGGCCTCATTATCGCCTGCGACGCTGATGGCACCGGTACCGCCTGCCTTGCGCTGCGGCCTGAGCGTCTTGTGCTGGCGGCGGCAACTGCGTCGCCCCTGGACAACAGCTTTCCCGGGGCGGTCGAATTCATATCCTACCTCGGATCGCAAGTGGATCTTCACGTGCGCCTGTCGCCTTTGGAACGGGTCATCGTGCAAGTCCAGAACCGGCCGGACCAGTCGCTGCCGGTGATCGGAAAACAGGTCCAGATCAGCTGGAGCAAATCGACAGGCCACGTATTTCAATCGTAATATCTTGACCAATTCCACCGGAGGCTTCGCCATGACCGACCCGAAATCCCGCCGTGACGTTTTGCTTGGCGCAGCAGCTCTGGCCAGCGCAGCCAGCTTGCCGCGCAAGGCTTTGGCGCAGGCGAAAGGCCGCATCGTCGTCGGCACCTGGGGCGGCGACTACGCCCGTCTGCTCAACAAGAACATCGAGGTCCCGATCCTGATCAAGGAGGGCTGGGACGTGGTGCAGGATCAGGCGGGCGATCCCGAACGCCGCTCGAAAATGATCGCCGAACAACGGCTGCCCCGCGGCACGTCGGATGTTCAGGGTCTTTCCGCGCTCAACATGTTCCAGATGCACGACGCGGGCACCGTATTGCCGATCGATTACAGCCGGCTCAAGAACGCCGGCAATCTTCTGCCGGCGATGAAATATCCCTATGGCGTCGGCCATATCTATTCGGGTAAGGTCGGCGTCTACAATCCGAAAATGTTCACACCGGCGCCCGCCAGCTACAAGGACGTGTTTGATCCCAGGCACGGCAACAAGCTCGGCATCATCGACATCCAGTATCAATATACGATGGTCTGTGCGGCGCTCGCTGCCGGGGGCAAGGTCAACGATCTCGAGCCCGGCAAGAAATTGCTGCTGGAATGCAAGAAAGCCGGCATGCGCATCTATCCGACCAACGAGGCATTCGCTCAGGGCCTGAAGGCGGAGGAATTCGGTATCGGCGTGATGTGGAAAGCGCGCGTCGTGCAATGGCAGAATGCGGGTATTCCGGTTGCCGCTATCGCACCCGCGGAAGGCGCGCTCGCCTACATCTCAGGCTTTGTCATCCCGAAGAATGCGCCCAACAAGGACGGCGGCTACGCCTACCTCGACGCCATGTTGGAAAAAAGCGCTCAAGAGGCCTTCGCCGTCGACATGGGTTACAATCCCACGGTCACCAACGCCACGGTCGCGCCCGAACTCAATCAACGCATCGGCTTCACTCCGGAAGAGATCAAGAAGCTCGTCGATCTCGATTACGACTACATGAACAAAAACGACGTCGCCTTGAAGGAATGGTGGGACAAGGAGCTCAAGAGCTGAGCGGGCGTCAAGAGCCGATGACCGCGACCGGCGCGACACAATTGCAGGCAGACGAGGCATCAACGTCATTGCTGTCGGCAACGACGCTGGTCGGGCCGGCCACGGTGTTCGTGACCTCCAGCCTCGTCGTGCCGTTGGCGATCCTGCTCCGTTACAGCTTCAATCGTCTCGACCCGCGGCGCATCATGGTCGAAACCTTCTCGCTGGACAATTACGTCAAGTTCTTCTCTGACCCCTACTATACCGGCGTACTGTGGACGACGTTGCGCGTCGCTGCGCTTTGTACCGTTATCTGCCTCGTCATGGGTTTACCGCTCGCCTACGTGCTTGCGCGCACCCAGTCCCGGTTCAAAAATGTGATGATCATGCTGGTGGTTCTGCCGCTGTTCGTCGGCAACGCAGTGCGTGCGGCCGGATGGATGACGGTGTTCGGCTCGAAGGGCTTTCTCAACGTCTCATTGATGCAGGTGGGCGTGATCAGTGAGCCGCTGCAGATCATGTATACCGAAGGTGCCGTCGTTGCCGGAATCATTGCGGTCAACTTGCCTTACATGGTGCTCACGCTGCAGAGCGTAATCGAAGGCGTCAATCGCAGCGTCGAGGAGGCAGCCTTCGGTCTCGGCGCCGGGCCAATGACAATGTTTCGTCGCGTACTGCTGCCCCTGTCGTTGCCCGGTCTGCTTGCAGGAACCATCCTGACTTTCATCCTCGGCATGAACGCTTATGCGACACCCCTCCTTCTTGGCGGTCCAAAGTTCAGGATGATGGGTCCCCTGATCTATGGACAGTTTCAGCTCAACAACTGGCCGTTCGGTGCTTCCGTGGCCTTCATCCTGATGACTGCGACCCTGGCATTGACGGCGACCGCAAATGTTCTGGTCCAGCGCCGGTTCCGGCGATGACAGCGTACTTAAACAGGGGTCTTTCATGACGGTCGGCGTTGGCGGCTCAACTGCGGAGGCGGAACTCGCCGCCATCAAGAACATGCGCGGCGACGTACTCCCGATCGGCGTTGATGAGCGGCTGCAGCGTATTGCTCGCGCCCAGGCGATCATGCGCGAGAAGGGCATCGATGCTCTCTATCTCGATGTCTCCTCAAGCATGACCTACTTCACCGGATTGAAATTCCGCCGTACCGAACGCATGCACAGCGCGGTTCTGCCTGCCAGGGGCGAGATCGTCTACATCTCGCCGGCGTTCGAGGTCGAAAAACTCAAGACCATGATCTCGTTCGGCGACAAGATCGCTGTCTGGGAGGAGGACGAGGATCCGACCGCCACCGTAACCGAGACGGTGCGCGCGCTCGGCTATCCGAGCGGGACGATCGCTGTCGACGAAGCGACGCCGTTCTTCACGTTCGACGGATTGCGCCGGGCTGGCAACGCCTACACATTCATCAACTCGATCGACGTGACCGCAGGCTGCCGCATGATCAAGTCCGAGCAGGAGCTCGCACTGATGCAGACTGCCAAGAATATCACGCTCGAGGCTCACAAGGCCGCGGCTCGCATCATGCGCGAAGGCATCACCACGACTGAAGTGCAGGCGTTCCTCACAGCGGCGCACCGCAAGCTCGGCTCGGAAGGCGACCCACCGTTCAACGCGGTGCTGTTCGGTGAAGCGACGGCATATCCGCATGGAGTCCCCTACCCGCAGACGCTCAGGGACGGCGACATGATTCTCATCGACACCGGCGCGCCGGTTGATGGTTATCTCTCCGATATCACGCGCTCCTATGTGTTCGGCGAACCAACCAGGCGACAGCGCGATGTCTGGAACCTGGAGAAGGCGGCGCAGGCCGCAGGTTTCGCAGCCGCCAAACCCGGTAACCGCTGCGAGGATATCGACATCGCCGCCCGCGGGGTCATCAACGGCGCCGGCTTCGGCCCCGGCTATGCGACGCCCGGGCTGCCGCACCGCACCGGTCACGGCATTGGCCTGGACGTGCACGAATGGCCCTATCTCGTGAAGGGCGACAAGACCGTGCTACGACCGGGCATGACCTTCTCGAACGAACCTACCATCTGCATTTACGGCGAGTTCGGCATACGCCTCGAAGACCACATGGTCATCACCGAAACCGGCGCCCGCTGGTTTACCCAGCCGGCACACTCCGTCGACGATCCCTTCGGCCTGGAAAAATAATACCGAAAATCGGTTTCCATCCTCGAACAGCAGGATTTTGTCGCCTTCGTTCGCTGCCAGGGATTCCTGGACCAGAAATGAAGGAAATGACCCATGATCGGGTCGCTCAATCCGGATCAAAGGATTGCCTCCCACCAGCCGATCATTTCATAATGCCGGCAAGCCGCAAGCGAAACGCTGCAAACATGGCGGAGGGAGCAATGGCCTACACCCTTGAGCAATTGAGCGCCGACATCCGCGAGACCCTTAAGGCGGATTCCGCGGTGACCGGCAAGCGGCAGGTGTGCAAACTCGTGTCGAAGGCGCTGCTCGATCAGGAATTCATTGCCAAGCACCTGACCGCTGAGCAGTGCCGCCCACGCAAGGTGTTGTACGAGGATCCTGAACTGGGCTTCTGCGTTTGCGGACATGTCTACGAGAACCCCGCTCACGGCTCGCCGCACGATCACGGCTCCAGCTGGGCGATCTACGGCCTTGCGGTTGGCGACACCGAAATGACCGACTGGCGCGTCGTCAAGAAGGGCGAGGGTGACGAGCCCACTCTGGTCGAGCCGGCCAAAACTTATGTCTTGAAGCCGGGCGATAGCCACTTCTATGACATCGGCGTCATCCACTCGCCGAAGCGCGACGGACTCACCAAGCTCGTCCGTGTCGAGGGCAGGAACCTGGACCACGTGCAACGTTCGAATATCAAGACGGCCTGAAGCTGGGCGGAGTGAGGGCATGTCGGGCAGCAAGGTCAAGCGCATCGATGCACGGACACTGAAAGCCCAACTTCACGATGGCGGCGAGTTGGCCCTGCTCGATGCGCGCGAGGAACTGCCGTTCGGCAAACGCCATATTCTGATGGCATCTTGCGTTCCTCTCGGCCGACTGGAACTGCTGGTCGACGATCTGGTGCCGCGGCGCAGCGCGCGCGTCGTCTGGTGCGACGATGGCGAGGGGATGGCGGCACGCTCCGCGGAACGGATGTCCGCACTCGGCTATCAGGACGTCGCTTGGCTCGACGGCGGAATCGCTGCGTGGGAGGCGACGGGATTCCGCATCTATAGCGGTGTGCACGTGCCGAGCAAAGCATTTGCCGAAGTCGTCGAGCACGAGGCCGGCACACCCTGGATATCCGTCGAGGATCTTCAGGCGTTGATCGATCGCAAGGCCAACATCGCGATCTACGACAGCCGCTCCTACGAGGAGTATCACAACAACAGCATTCCGACGGCCATCAGCGTCCCTGGTGCCGAGTTGGTCTATCGCTTTGCCGATCTCATGCCGTCGCCCGATACGACGGTGATCGTCAATTGCGGCGGCCGCACACGCAGCATCATCGGGGCGCAATCGCTGATCAATGCCGGCGTGCGCAACAAAGTCGTGTCGCTGAAGGACGGCACTATGGCCTGGCACCTCGCTGGCCTCGACGTGGTGCATGGGGCGATGCGAAAGCCGCCCGAGGTCAGCACGCATGGACTTGAGTCTGCGGCCGAGGCCGCTGCACGGGTGGCGGCGCGCTGCGGCATCGCGCAAATCGACAAGCCTACGCTCGAGACATGGCGCGCCGAGGCAGGCGAGCGCAGCCTCTATGTCCTGGACGTGCGCTCGCCCGAGGAATACGAAGCCGGCCATTTGCGCGGCGCCCGTTCGGCGCCCGGCGGCCACCTCGTGCAGGAAACCGACGCGCATATGGCGACCTGGGGCGCTCGCGTCGTGCTGGTCGACGACAACGGCGTCCGCGCCGCCATGACGGCGTCGTGGCTGAAACAAATGGGCTGGACGGATATCGCATTTCTCGCCGCGGGCGCGGCCGATGGCGACTGGGAAACCGGACCCCATTTGCCGGCCGTTCTCGGCCTCGAAGCGGCGTCAGTGCCGCAGATCAATACAATGGAGTTGCACGATCGATTGGCCGCGGGCAAGGTCACGGTGATTGATCTCGAGCTGAGCAAGCGATACGCGCTGGGCCATATTCCGGGCGCCTGGTTTGCGGTCCGGTCGCGCCTTGCCGCTGCGCTGGCAAAGCTCCCCGCCCATCAGGCCATTGTGCTGACGTCGCCAGATGGCGTGCTTGCGGCACTGGCGGCGGTGGAGTTGCAGGCCGTCGCGTCCGTACCGGTGATGACACTTTTCGGTGGCACGCAGGCTTGGGTTCGGGCGGGATTGCCTCTCGAGACGGAGGCAACCCGAATGGCGGACCAGGCCGACGATGTGTTCCTCTCGCCGCGCGAGCGCGGCCAGAACCGCGAGGACGCGATGCGCGAATACCTGACCTGGGAGATCAATCTGGTCAACGATATGGCCAAAGACGACGACCACCGCTTCCGCATCGTCGTATGAATGAACTGGAGCTGTCGCCTTTTATCCCGCTCTCATCACACCCGAAAGCAGCATTCCATAGCTCAAAAATACCGTCCAGATCGTCGGCGTCGTACTCTAGAGGAGATCAACTGCGCAGACGTTCTGTCGATTTATTTGACAGACGTGGGCGAGCCAGGTGAGCAGTTCGAGATCGAGGCAACCCGGTTCCTTGGAATGTCGCCCGAGGTCCTGCAGGAGGTCTACGGTCACCACCATCCCGACTATCTCCAGTCTGCAGCCACCGCAATTGCCCAAAAAGGCCGGTTCGTTTCTGTGGTTGAATTGGTGGTTGACTCAGGCCTTTGCAGCAATCAGAAGAAAAACCCTAATGATTACTGGTCGGAGTGGCAGGATTCGAACCTGCGACCCCTGCTTCCCGAAAGCAGTGCTCTACCGGGCTGAGCCACACTCCGACTTAGGTCCGCGGCTTATAGCGTCGGGTGTCCTGCACCGCAAGAAGCGAACCGAAGGATTTGGACCCCCGTGCAAACCAGCCTGACCACAGCGATTTTGCCCGCCGGCGAGGCTGCAATAGCCGCCGCGGCGCGAATGCTGGCCGACGGCGGTCTGGTCGCGTTCCCGACCGAAACGGTCTATGGGCTGGGTGCCGACGCCACCAATGCGGCCGCGATCGCCCGCCTCTATCAGGCCAAGGGACGGCCCGCTTTCAACCCGCTGATCTCGCACCTCAGCGATCTTGCCGCGGCGCGCGCGATCGGCCGATTCGACGAAACCGCCGTCAGGCTCGCCGAGGCCTTCTGGCCGGGACCGCTGACTTTGGTGCTGCCAAGGGCAGCCGGTTGCGCGGTGGCAGAACTCGCGACCGCGGGGCTGGAGACCATTGCGATCCGCGTCCCGTCGCATCCGGTCGCGCGCGCGATCCTGCGCGCGTTCGGTCGCCCGGTGGTGGCGCCATCGGCCAATCTCTCCGGCCATGTCTCGCCAACCACGGCGGCGCATGTGCAAAGCGACCTTCAGGGCCGCATCGACCTGATCGTCGACGGAGGGCCGGTTGCAGTCGGTGTCGAATCTACCATCGTCGGCTGCTTCGACGAACCGATACTGCTGAGGCCCGGCGGGCTGCCGCGCGAAAATATCGAGCGCATACTCGGACGCGCGCTGGCGCAACCGCCCACTGACACGATGAGCGACAGCGCGCAACCGCTGGCGCCGGGCATGCTCGCCTCGCATTACGCGCCGCGCACGCGCGTGCGGCTGAGCGCGACCGGCGTCGAGGCCGGCGAAGCACTGCTCGCCTTCGGCGCGCCCGCGCCGGGCGCGGACAGCGCCGCCGCCGTCATGAATTTGTCGCCGCGCGGTGATCTCAATGAAGCCGCTGCCAATCTTTTCGGCTATCTTCGCGCGCTCGACGCGACGCACGCGACCTGCATTGCCGTGACGCCCATTCCGGAGGAAGGGCTGGGCGAAGCCATCAACGACCGGCTGCGCCGCGCGGCCGTTGGACGCTGACTACCGAGATTTGAAATGAACATCGCGCAATCCAACCCATCGCCGCTGTCGCCAGAGCTGATCGCGCAATTCCGCGCGATCGTCGGCGACAAATATGCGGTGACCGATCCCGCCGACATCGCGCCCTACACGACCGAAGAACGCGATCTGTTCCACGGCCGCTCGCCGCTGGTGCTGCGTCCCGGCTCGACTGCCGAGGTCGCCGCGATCTGCAAGCTTGCCAACGAGCACAGGATCGCACTGGTGCCGCAGGGCGGCAACACCGGTCTCGTCGGCGGCCAGACGCCGCACAATGGCGAGGTGGTGATCTCGATGCGCCGCATGGACAAAATCCGCGACGTCGACACGGCGTCGAACACCATGACCTGCGAGGCCGGCGTCATCCTGCAGGTCGCGCAGCAGCGTGCCGCCGAGGTCGACCGGCTGTTCCCGCTGTCGCTGGGTGCGGAAGGCAGCTGCACCATCGGCGGCAATCTCTCGACCAATGCCGGCGGCACCACTGCGCTCGCCTACGGCGTCGCGCGCGAGATGGCGCTCGGCATCGAGGTCGTGCTCGCCGACGGGCGCGTGATGAACCTGTTGTCGAAATTGAAAAAGGACAACACCGGCTACGATCTGCGCAACCTCTTCATCGGCGCCGAAGGCACGCTCGGTATCATCACGGCGGCGACGCTCAAACTGTTTCCGAAGCCGCGCGCGATCGAGACCGCCTATGTCGGGCTGAAATCGCCGGCGGCCGCGCTGAAGCTATTGTCGATCTCGCAAGCCGAGGCCGCGGGCACGCTGACGAGCTTCGAGCTGCTCTCCGATGTCGCAGTCGATTTCTCGATCCGTCACGGCATCGACGTGCGCGACCCGCTGACGAGCAAGCACCGCTGGTATGTGCTGATGGAGCTGTCGTCGCCGCGCGACGATGCCCGCACCACGCTGGAGGCGATCCTTGCGAAAGCGATGGAGGACGGCATCGTCGACGACGCGGTGATCGCGGCGAATCTGAGCCAGCGCCAGGGATTCTGGAAGCTGCGCGACGAGATGTCGGCGGCGCAGAAGCCGGAGGGCGGCTCGATCAAGCACGACATCTCCGTCCCCGTCGTGGCGGTGCCCGACTTCCTCGAGCAGGCCGACGCCGCCGTGGTGAAGCTGATCCCCGGTTCGCGACCGGTGCCGTTCGGCCATCTCGGCGACGGCAACATCCATTATAATGTCAGCCAGCCGGTCGGCACTGATGCCGCCGACTTCCTCGCGCGCTGGCATGAGGTCAACAAGGTGGTATTCGACATCGTTCTGCAGATGGGCGGCTCGATCTCGGCCGAGCACGGCATCGGCGTGCTCAAGCGCGACGAATTACCCGATGTGAAAGACAAGACCGCGATCGAGCTGATGCGCGCGTTCAAGGCGATGCTCGATCCCAACGGCATCATGAATCCCGGCAAGGTGCTGTGAGCAAGCAATCGAAGGGCCTCGCGCTCGCCATCACATCCATCGAAGACCGCGATGTTCCAGAGGTCATCAGTCTCTGGCGGCGCGCCGGTCTGGTCCGCGAATGGAACGATCCGACCGGCGATATCGCGCTGGCGCGGAAAGACAGCAACGCGACGGTCCTGCTCGGCCGCGACCGCGACGGCGCGCTGGTCGCCTCGGTGCTGGTCGGCCATGACGGCCACCGCGGTTGGGTGTATTACGTCAGCGTCGACCCCGACCATCGCCTCAAGGATTACGGCCGGCAGATCATGACCGCAGCGGAAGATTGGCTTCGCGCGCGCGGCATCATGAAGCTGCAATTGATGGTGCGTGGCGACAACGCAAAGGTCCACGCCTTCTACGAGGCTCTCGGCTATTACGACCAGCAGCGCGTCACCTTCGCCAAATGGCTCGACGGCCGCGATCCAACGCCTTGATTTCCACGGAAAGCAAAGCATGACCATCTCCGATCGCATTCGCGTCAAGAACGAACGCGTGCTCTCCAGCGGCCATTTCAAGGTGAAAGCCGTCACCTTCGATTGGCGGCGGAGTGACGGCAAATGGCAGACGCAGCGCCGCGAGATCGTCGATCGCGGCAATGGCGCCGCGCTGCTGCCCTACAATCTGGCGCGGCGCACGGTGATGCTGGTCAAGCAGTTCCGTTATCCGGCCTATGTCAATGGCTGCGACGATCTCCTGATCGAGGCCGCCGCCGGCATGCTCGACAGCGCGTCGCCGGAGACGCGGATCCGCGCCGAGGCGGAAGAGGAGATCGGCTATCGCCTGCGCGATATCAGGAAGATCTTCGAGGCCTATATGAGTCCGGGCTCGGTGACCGAGAAGCTGCACTTCTTCGTAGGGGAATACCAACCCGACATGAAGATCGGTAGCGGCGGCGGCAATCCCGACGAGGGCGAGGACATCGAAGTGCTGGAGCTGTCGAACGACGAGGCGCTGGCGATGATCGCCGACGGCCGCATCATGGATGCGAAGACGATCATGCTGCTGCAATATGCGGCGATGAATATTTTCGGGTGAATAGGCAATCTCGACAGCAGAGCGTAGGTGGGCAAAGCGAAGCGTACCCACCACTTCGGCCGTCAACGGGTTCGGTGGGCACGGCGCATGCGCGCCTTTGCCCACCCTACAAAGCCGTCGCTAGAACAAGCTCCCCTGCCCGTCGTCGGCCGCGGCGACCTTGCGCGGCGCGACGCGCTTCGCAGGCTTCGGCGCGGCCTCGGCTTCGCGCTGCTCGTCGGTGATCGGCAGGATCAATTGCGCATCGTCATTGTCGGCATGGTTCACCCGCGTCGACACTTCGTGCCAGGCGAACTCGCCTTCCACCGGAGGCACCAGCAACCCCATTGCGTCCGTCGCATCATCGCTGGAGCAATCGAGCCAGCGCGCGAAATCCTCCGGGCGGATGGTCACGGGCACGCGCGGATGCAGCACCGCGAGATCGCGGCTTGCGGGCGCGGTCACGACCGCGACGGTATCGAGTTCCTCGCCGTTCGGTCCGATCCAGGTTTCGGCAAGTCCCGCCAGGCCGAACAAACCCCCGTCGCGGCGATAGATGAACAGCGGCCGCTTGCGCCCCGCCACCGCCTGCCATTCGTAATAGCCGTCGGCGGGAATCAGGCAGCGGCGCCGGCGCACCGCGTTCTTGAACGCCGGCTTGTGCTCGACCGTCTCCGAGCGGGCGTTGATCATGAGCGTGATTTTGCGAGGGTCCTTGACCCAGGACGGGATCAGCCCCCAGCGCATCAGCCGGAAATGCCGCACGCCTTGGTTCGAGGATCACGACAGGTACAGGTTGCGTCGGCGCGATATTATGCCTCGGCGGGAAATTCGGCTGCTCGGCGTAGCCGAAAACCTGCCGGATCGCCGCCGGAGGCGAGGTGATGACGAAACGTCCGCACATTCTTGCATCCAAAGTAGGTGGTTGTTCAGTACCTTTTAACCCCGATTGTTAAGACTGCGACAGAATGACCGCTCACGCTTCCCTCTCCGTTTCCCCGACACCGCTTTCCGCGTGCCCCGATCCGGACGAGGCCCGCGCAGCGGTGCTCAAGGCCGCCAATATCAATCCGCGTACGGGGCTTGCCACCGACTATCTCAATCATTTCAACGAAGCCATCATGCTGCTTGAAATGATCCCGGACATACCGGAATGCAGCGAGGATTTTCTGGCCTGGTGCCCGCTGTCCTATTGCGAGCATTTCATGGCGTCGAATTTCAAGGCGCGCGATCTCGCGATCTCGACCTACGAGTTCGCCGACCCCGACATCCGCGCCGAGTTCGAGCAGATTACCGACACCATGACGTCGATCCTCACCGCCGTCGGCACCGGGATGCGCGAGGCGAACCAGGACAAGACGCGCGCCAGGCTCGCCGAGCAGGCGATCGGCTGGCTCAAGCCGCTGGTGTCGGCCGCCGGCGGCGTGATCAATGGCGGCCTGGAGGCCGACGTCGATTCCATCATGAACCAGTGAGGACCGATGGGAGATGCATCTCCTCCCCGGCGTCCGCAGCTCGCCGTCAGTGCCGTGATCTTTCGCGACGGCAAGGTGTTGCTGCTCAAGCGCGCAAAATCGCCGGGGCACGGATTCTGGTCGCTGCCGGGCGGCCGTGTCGAATTCGGCGAATCCTTGCACGTCGCGCTCGCGCGCGAGGTCGACGAGGAAGCAGGCTTGAAGATCGACATCGTCGCGCTGGCCGGCTGGCGCGAGGTGCTGCCGGGCGCGGCCGGGGGTGGTCACTATCTCATCATGTCGTTCGCGGCGCGCTGGGTGGCCAACGAGCCGCGGCTGAACGAGGAACACGACGATTTCAAATGGGTCGAGCCGGGCCGGTTCGGCGACCTGAAACTGACCGGCGGCCTGCACGAGGTGGTCGAGGCCGCGCGCCGCCTGATTTAGGGCACTAGTGGTCCGATTCCAACATTCGCATCCTGTCTCAGCGAGCACTTTTGCGAATGTTGGAATCAAAGGACCACTAACAAAATATTGAATCTAGTGGAGCTTTGGATTTGACGTTCGCTTTTCGAGCCCCGCGGTGTACAGGGTAGCGAACGTCAAATCCGCTCCACTAGCCCGGCTTTCGCGGCCTTGCTTCCAGCGCATTTAAGGGGCTATCACGCAGGCCATGCCGACACGCCTTCTCGCCGTCCTTTGCCTGGCCGCCTGCCTCGCCTTCCCCGCGCGCGCGGAGGACGCTGCCGCGCCGTTCGACGGCGACCTGCAGCGGCTCGCCGAAATCCTCGGCACCTTGCATTATCTGCGCGGCATCTGCGGCAGCAACGAAGGCGCCAAGTGGCGCAACCAGATGCAGGCGCTGATCGACGCCGAGACGCCGAGCGGCGACCGCCGCTCGCGCATGATCGCGGGCTTCAACCGCGGCTATAACGGGTTTCAGCAGACCTACCGGACCTGCACGCCGGCGGCGCTGGTCGCGATCCGCCGCTACATTGACGAAGGCTCGAAAATCTCGCGCGACCTCACGGCGCGTTACGCGAATTAAAGATGAACAACATCTATTTCGATCTCGACGGCACGCTGACCGATCCGAAACCCGGCATCACCCGCTCGATCCAATACGCGCTGCGCAAGCTCGACCGTGAGCCGCCGTCCGAGGACGACCTGACCTGGTGCATCGGCCCGCCGCTGCGGGCAAGCTTCGCGACGCTGCTCGGTGACGACAGACTCGCCGATCGCGGCCTCGCACTCTATCGCGAGCGGTTCGCGGACATTGGTCTCTACGAGAATGCGGTCTATCCCGATATCGAGCACGTACTGACCGAACTGGCCCGGCCGGGCCGCCGGCTGTTTGTCGCGACCAGCAAGCCCGCGATCTATGCCAAGCGCATCGTCGAACATTTCAATCTGGCGCGGCATTTCGAGACGGTGTTTGGCTCCGAACTCGACGGCACCCGCGTCCACAAGAACGAGCTGCTCGCCTATGCCATCGAGATCGCCGGCACCGATCCGGCGCGGTCGATCATGATCGGCGACCGCAGCCACGACATCCTGGGCGCGAAGCACAACGGCATGGACGCGATCGGCGTCGCCTATGGCTACGGCAGCCCCGAGGAACTGATCGAGGCCGGCGCCAGCCATATCTGCGCCACGCCGCGCGCCATCCTCGGCCATATCGACGGGTCCGGCGAGGCGCGAAATTCCGCGCCTTGAGAGACCATTCAAATATCGAAAACCGCGTTAACCTTTCCTAAAGAACTGGCCTAGGCGTGTGCGCGGCGCATGCTACACCTCGCTCCTGCGACGCGTTTCCGCTCCCGGCAAACGCGCAAGTTTGCCTGTTGAGTTCATGCCCCATTCCCACCCCTTCAGCCCCGTCCGCGACCCCCTACCCGACAACGAGCAGAAGCGGGCCGCGCTCTCCTATCTCAACGAGGCCTGGGCCGATGCACGCCATGATGGCGTCGACGGCGATTGTCTTGCGCAGGCGAGCCTGTTTGCGGCGCTGGCCGAACTGGTCGGAACCTATGGCGAGGACGCAGTCGCGAAATTCGTCGAGGGATTGCCGGCGCGCGTGCGCAACGGCGAATTCTCCGTCGCGCTGGCGAAGCAGTAAGCCTCTCTCATCTACGCATGATGTTTTCGGAAAACCGGTGTCCACTTTTCCGGATCATGCGCTCGGCCTCAGCGTCTCCAGGAACCGCACCGGCTCACCCGAAGACCGTGTCACCAGTTCGCCCTGCCACATCACGCGCTTGCCGCGCACGAAGGTACCTACCGGCCAGCCGGTGACCCGCATCCCGTCGTAAGGCGTCCAGCCGGCCTTCGAGGCGACCCACTTGTTCGTGATCGTCTCGCTGCGCTTGAGATCGACCACCGTGAAATCGGCGTCATAGCCGGCCGCGATCCGGCCCTTGCACGCGATGTTGAACAGGCGCGCGGGGCCGGCGCTGGTGAGATCGACAAAGCGCGCCAGCGACAACCGCCCCGCATTGACGTGGTCCAGCATGACAGGCACCAGCGTCTGCACACCCGTCATGCCCGAGGGTGACGCCGGATAGGTCTTCGCCTTCTCTTCCAGCGTATGCGGCGCATGGTCGGAGCCGAGCACGTCGACGATGCCCTGCGCGATGCCGCGCCAGATGCCCTCGCGATGATCGGCCGAGCGCACCGGCGGGTTCATCTGCGCGCGGGTGCCGAGCCGCTCGTAGCATTCGGGCGCGGCCATGCTCAGATGATGCGGCGTCGCCTCGCAGGAAGCGACGTCCTTGTGGTCGCGCAGATATTCAATCTCCTGCTTGGTCGAGATATGCAACACATGGATGCGCTTGCCTGTCTCGCGCGCGAGGTTGACCAGGCGCTCGGTCGCCATCAGTGCCGCGGTCTCGTCGCGCCATACCGGGTGCGAGCGCGGATCGCCCCCGACACGCAGCGGCTTGCGCTCATTGAGCCGATATTCGTCCTCGGCATGAAAAGCGGCCCGGCGGCGAATCACCTGGAAGATGCGGCGCAGGCTCGCATCATCCTCGACCAGGAGAGCGCCTGTCGAGGAGCCGATGAAGACCTTTACCCCGGCACAACCCGGCGCGCGCTCCAGTTCAGGCAGATCCTGAACATTCTCGCGGGTGCCGCCGATGAAGAAGGCGAAATCGCAATGCATGCGATGCCGGCCGCGCGTGATCTTGTCGGTGAAGGCAGCTTCCGTGACAGTCAAGGGGTCGGTGTTCGGCATCTCGAACACCGCCGTGACCCCGCCCATGACGGCGCTAAGCGAGCCCGTCTCGAGATCCTCCTTGTGGGTCAGCCCCGGCTCGCGGAAATGCACCTGCGTGTCCATTACGCCGGGCAGGATGTGCAGGCCCTTGCAGTCGATCACTTCGGCGGCGGCCTGTCCCAATCCGCCGATCTCGGCGATGCGGCCGTCCTTGATGCCGATGTCGCGGACGCCCTCACCGTCCTGATTGACCACGGTGCCGGATTTTAGAATGGTATCAAAACGTTGATTCATGGCTTTCATCAGAACTAGCGGCCGCACGGGCCTTGTGAGGCGGACCTTAGCGGCTTACGTTCCACTGCAACATCAGCTAACTGGCTTTCAACAAGAACTTGAAGAGAAACTTCGCGACATGAAGGCAGCGTTTCTTCCCGATCGGGGCGTGGTCAAGGTATCCGGCGAGGATGCGCGTAACTTTCTCAACGGCCTTGTCACGACAGATATGACGCAGCTTGCGCCAGGACAGGGGCGGTTCGGCGCGCTGCTCACGCCACAGGGCAAGATCATCATCGATTTCCTGATCACGGAAGCGCCTGCCGGACACGGCGGCGGCTTTCTGATCGATTGCCCGCGGCCGCTGGCGCAGGACCTCACCAACAAGCTCGGCTTCTATAAGCTGCGCGCGAAGGTCGCGGTCGAGAACCTCTCCGACAATATGGGTGTGATTGCGGCATGGGACGGCGAGCCCGCGATGAAGCCCGATCTTGCTTTCCCCGACCCCCGCGATGCGGCGCTGGGTTGGCGCACTTTGGCCCCGCAAGAACTGGCGCCGAAGGTAGCAGCCCTCATCGGCGCCGAGCTTGTCGATGACTCGGCTTATGAGGCGCACCGGATCGCCTGCGGCGCGCCGCGCGGCGGGCTCGACTTCATGTATGGCGATGCCTTCCCGCACGAGACCAACATGGACCGCCTGCATGGCGTCGATTTCGACAAGGGCTGCTATGTCGGTCAGGAGGTGGTGTCGCGGATACAGCATCGCGGCACTGCGCGCACGCGCATGGTGAAGGTGGTGTTCGACGATTTCGCATCGGAGGCAGGCAGGCCGATTCTCGCCGGCGAGAAGCAGGTCGGCACCATGGGTTCGGCTGCCGGGCAGAACGGCCTGGCGCTTGTCCGTATCGATCGCGTCGCCGATGCGCTCGAGGCCGGCGTCACGCTCACCTCCGGTGGGCTCGGGCTGCGGCTTGCCGATCCCAATTCCGTTCGCACCGAGCCAAAACAGACCATCGCATGAGCCGCACCGCGCGACTGCATCCCGACGGCAAGACGCGCTGCCCCTGGCCCGGCGAAGACCCGATCTACGTCGCCTATCACGACACCGAATGGGGCGTGCCGGAATATGACGACCGCGCGCTCTATGAGAAGCTGATTCTCGACGGTTTTCAGGCCGGACTCTCCTGGATCACGATCCTGCGCAAGCGCGACAATTTCCGCCGCGCCTTCGACGATTTCCGGCCGGAGAAAATCGCGCGCTACAACGCGAAGAAGATCCACGCGCTGATGAATGACGTCGGCATCGTGCGCAATCGCGCCAAGATCGAGGGCACGATCGAGAGCGCGAAGTCTTATCTGAAGATCATGGAGGACGGCGCGGGCTTCTCGAAATTGCTGTGGGGCTTCGTCGACGGCAAGCCGAAGGTGAACCAGTTCAAGACCACGGCGAGCGTGCCGGCCTCGACACCGCTGTCGATCAGGATCTCGAAGGAGCTGTCGTCGCGCGGCTTCAAATTCGTCGGCCCGACCATCGTCTATGCCTTCATGCAGGCGACCGGCATGGTCAACGACCATCTCGTCACCTGCTTCTGCCACGAGGCGTGCGGCGCCAGGCGCCGCACTCCGCGCCTGAATGCCAAATGACGAAGAAGCCGTCCGCCGCCGACACCCGCGTCTGGCAGCGGATGCTGTCGGGACGGCGGCTCGATCTCCTCGATCCCTCGCCGCTCGACATCGAGATTGTCGACATCGCGCACGGGCTGGCGCGGGTGGCACGCTGGAACGGCCAGACCAGCGGCGCGCATATCTTCTCCGTGGCGCAGCACACGCTGCTGGTCGAAGCCGTGATGCGCCTGCAGAACCCGCGGATCGATGCACGCCTGCGGCTCGCGGCGCTGCTGCATGATGCGCCGGAATATGTCATCGGCGACATGATCTCGCCGTTCAAGGCCGTGCTCGGCGGCGACTACAAGTTGGTTGAGAAGCGGCTGCTCGCGGCCATCCACATCCGCTTCGGCCTGCCGGCAGTGCTGGCTGACGAAATCACGCAACAGATCAAGCATGCCGACCGCGGCGCCGCCTATCTCGAGGCGACCGTGCTCGCAGGCTTTCGCGAGGCGGAGGCCAGGCGCCTGTTCGGCCGCGATCCCGGCCTCACCGCCAGCGTGCGCGACGACTATCTGACGCCGTGGAGCGCGGCCAAGGCCGAGAAGCGGCTCCTCGCAAGATTCAATACTTTGCAGGATTGAAGACACCGCTCGAACCTGCTTTCACGGCGTCGTCAGGGGGCCTATATTCACCGCCTCAACAAGGACTGCCATGATTCACGTCTGCTCGCTTGCCGCCCTGCCCGAAACCGTACGCCTGACCGGCGCCAGCCATGTGCTGACGGTCATGGGCAACGTCGATCAGGTGGCGCGTCCAGTCTCGGTGCTTCCCGCCAACCATTTGAAGGTGGCGGTTGACGATATCACCGAGCCGATGGACGGCTATGTCATGCCGTCGGAAAACCATGTTGCGCGGGTGCTCGGCTTTGTGCGCGGCTGGGACCGCGGCGCGCCGCTGGTGATCCATTGCTGGGCCGGCGTCAGCCGCTCCACGGCGAGCGCCTTTGCCGCGGCCTGCGCGCTGAACCCACACCGCGACGAGTTCGAGATCGCAAGGAAGCTTCGCGCAGCCTCCCCGATCGCATCTCCCAACCGGCTGATCGTCGCGCTCGCCGACAAGGCACTTGGGCGCGAGGGGCGCATGGTGCGCGCGCTCGAGGAGATCGGCCCTGCCAGCATGATGGTCGAAGGCAAGCCTTTCCTGCTCGAGCTCGACTGATCCTCATGCATCCGACCGGCGCCACATGAGCGACAACCTTCTGACGCCGATCGAGATCGGCCTCACGGCGGCCATCGTCGCGATCGAGGGCAACGAGCCCTTGATCCTCACCGCGTCGGGCACCGGTGGCGACAAGCTCGACGGCCTTCCGTTCGGCCCGTTCGATGCGGTCTCGCACCGCACCTTCGAGATCGGCCTGCGCGCCTGGGTGGAGGAGCAGACCGGACTGCGGCTCGGCTATGTCGAGCAGCTGTATACATTCGGCGACCGTGGCCGGCACACGCAAGCCGGCGACACCGAGATGCACGTCGCCTCCATCGGCTATCTCGCGCTGACGCGCGCCGCCGACAACAATGCATCGCGCGCGCCCGGCGCGACCTTCGAGCCCTGGTACCGCTTCTTCCCATGGGAGGACTGGCGCGAAGCGCGGCCCGAGATCATCGAGCACGACATCCTTCCCGAACTGACCAAATGGGCCGAACAGGGCGAGGCGCCGGAAACGGCGCGGGCGCTGCCGCGCAAAGATCGCGTGCGGCTCAATTTCGGCACCGAGGGCGCCCATTGGGACGAGGAGCGCGTGCTCGACCGCTACGAGCTGCTGTACGAAGCGGGACTGGTCGAGGAAGCTCGCCGCGATGGACGGCCTGCGGCATTGGCGCGCAGGTCGCTTCCTTCGCTTGGCGTCTCAATGCGCTTCGATCACCGGCGCATCCTCGCGACCGCGATTGCCCGATTGCGCGCAAAACTGAAATATCGCCCCGTCGTATTTGAACTTTTGCCCCCGGAGTTCACACTCACTGAATTGCAGCGGACCGTCGAGGCGATCTCGGGGCGTCACCTGCACAAACAGAATTTCCGCAGGCTGGTCGAAGCCGG
This sequence comes from uncultured Alphaproteobacteria bacterium, assembly GCA_963821965.1. Classification (GTDB taxonomy): domain Bacteria; phylum Pseudomonadota; class Alphaproteobacteria; order Rhizobiales; family Xanthobacteraceae; genus Bradyrhizobium. The sequence continues at coordinate 226,127 of CAWGFY010000007.1, read as the reverse complement.
CACCCTGGTTGAACCGACCGGCGTGATGTCGACACAGACCGGCGGACGTCCCGCCGCGCTGTTTCGTTTCCGCCGCGAGGTGTTGCAGGAGCGTCCGGCACCGGGCCTGCGCGTTCGCGGCCGGCGCTGAAGATTTAATCGTTTCCCGGAAAGCCGGTCAGCATGTTCGATTTGCCGTTCGACCCGATTACGCAGGTGCTGGCGATCATCTTCATTTCGCTGGTGCTCGCGATCGCCGCGATCATCTTCGCACGCAAGGCTTATCAACGTGTCGAGGATCTGCGCGCGCGTCTCGATAGACTGGAGGCAACAAGAGTCACGGCGTCGACGCAGTCGGCCCCGCCGCCGCTACTGCAATTCGAACAAGCTCCGCCATCTGCACCGGCCGCGGTCGAACCGCCTCCAACGGTCGCCACGCCTGAGGCCGCGGAGGCCGAGCCTGCGGCCGGCGCTGCGCCGCCGCCCTTGTCGCCAGCCGAGCCCGGCTTCGAGGAACGGATCGGCACCCGCTGGGTGGTCTGGATCGGCGGGCTCACGCTCGCGCTCGGCGGTTTCTTCATGGTGCGCTACTCGATCGAGGCGGGTCTACTCGGTCCGCGCGTGCGAGTCGCGCTCGGCGGCCTGTTTGCACTTGCGCTGCTTGCCGCCGGTGAATGGACACGGCGCAAGGAAAGCATCTCCGACATCGTCGCGCTCCCGATCGCCAATATCCCGGCAATCCTGACCGCGGCCGGCACCGCGGTGGCCTTTGCCACCGTCTACGCCGCCTACGCGCTCTATGGCTTCATCGCGCCCGCCACCGCCTTCATCCTGCTCGGCATGGTCGCGCTGGGCACGCTCGCCGCTGCGCTACTACATGGACCGGCACTGGCCGGGCTCGGCGTCGCCGCCGGCTTTGTCACGCCGCTATTGGTGTCTTCGGAGCAACCCGATTACTGGGCGCTCTATGTCTATCTCGCAATCGTCACCGCTGCAGCGCTGGCGCTCGCGCGCATCCGCCTGTGGCGCTGGCTGGCGATCACGACGATCGTGTTTGCGTTGCTCTGGACCCTGCCCTGCCTGGACTGCGGCCCCTCGATGGTCGCTCCACACGCCTTCCACGTCGTCACGGGCCTCATCCTCGCAAGCCTGCTGGTGGTGTGCGGCTTCGCGTTCGGTCCCGAGATCGGGCCCGATCAGGTCGAGCCGATCTCGTCCACCTCGCTTGCCGCCTATCTGTTCGGCGCGATGCTGATCGTGCTGATGAGCGGCCATGCGGATTCGGCGCTGATTACCTTCGCCGTGCTGGTCGCCGGCACAATGTTCGTGGCGTGGCGGGCGCCGGCAGCAAGCGGTGCGCTCGGCGCGGCCGCGGCGTTTATTTTCATCGTGTTCGCCGAATGGGCGGTGCGCGGCAATCCCGACATGCTTGTGGTGCCGGGTGGAGCCTTGCCGGGGATCGGACCATCGGCAACGGACGGATCGGTATCGTTGCACATGACCACCGCGGCGATCTTCGCGGTCGCATTCGGCGTCGCCGGCTTCCTCGCGCAGGGCCGCTTCGGTGCCGCCAGGATCACCGTGACCTGGGCGGCGACAGCGGTGTTCGTGCCGCTCGCATTGTTGATTGCGCTCTACGCGCGCATCGCGCATCTTGATCGCTCGATCCCCTTTGCGATTCTCGCCGTCATTCTCGCTGCCGCCTTCGGCGCAGCCACCGAAAGCCTTGCCCGGCGCGACAGCCGGCCCGGCGTCGCGATTGCGACCGCCCTGTTCGCGACCGGCGCGCTCGGCGCGCTGGCGCTGGCGCTGACATTTGCGCTGGAGAAAGGCTGGCTCACCATCGCGCTCGCGCTGATGTCAGCCGGCACGGCCTGGATTTCACTGCAGCGGCCGATCCCGTTCCTGCGCACGCTTGCGGCGGTGCTTGCCGGCATCGTGGTGTTGCGGATCGGCTATGAGCCGCGCATCGCGGGTGACGCGATCGGCGCCACGCCGATCTTCAACTGGCTGTTGTGGGGTTACGGCATTCCCGCGCTGTCGTTCTGGACCGGCAGCTATTTCCTGCGCCAGCGCGCCGACGACGCTCCGCTGCGCACCGTGGAATTGGCCGCGATCCTGTTCACGGTGCTGCTCGCCTTCATGGAAATCCGTCACGCCGTCTACGGCGGCGACATCACGCACGTCGTTCCCTCGCTTGCGGAGTTCGCGCTGGAAGCCTGCGTCATGCTTGCGATGGCGATCGGGCTGGAGCGCTTGCGTCTGCGCACCGGCAGCATCGTGCATAATGTCGGCGCGCTGCTGATCACGGTGCTTGCCGGACTCATCGGCATTTTCGGATTGCTGGTGCTCGAGAACCCGATGTTGTCCAGTGTCAGACTCGAGGGCAGCTTCATCAACCTGCTGCTGCTCGCCTATCTGCTGCCTTCCGTGCTGATGCTGCTGCTCTCCTATGCCGTGGCCGCGCAGCGCAGCGTGCGCTACGCCAACACAATTGCCGCCGGCGCGTTGATCTTCGCGCTCAGCTACATCTGGCTGGAAATCCGCAGACTCTATCACGGACCGAACATCATCTACGGTCCAACCACCGGTGCAGAGCAATACTCATATTCAATTGCCTGGCTCGCCTTCGGCGTAGCGCTGCTTGGTGTCGGAATCGTCGTCAATTCGCAGCGCGCGCGGTTCGCCTCGGCTGCGGTGATCGCACTGACGATCGCCAAAGCCTTCCTGGTCGATATGTCGACCCTGACGGGCGTCTACCGCGCGCTATCGTTCATCTGTCTGGGGTTGGTGCTGGTCGCAATCGGCTGGCTATACCAGCGCATCCTGTTCCGGCGACAGGCGACGCCGGTGGCCACGCCAACTTCCTGACGATCAACTACGGGCGGCGCTGCTACCCGCATTCACCGGGCCGGGAATTTGCTTCTTCTCCCACAACGGTCGCCAGTCGATGGCAACCGACGGATTGCAGTCCGGCGGATCAGCAACAACGATCGCCTTCTTCACGGGCACATAGGGCGAGGCGCCCAGGAGATCGAGCACCGCATACTTTGCCCATGCGAGGAACATCGACACGCGATGCTGCTCCTGCCAGGACGAGTCCATGTAATAGAAATGGCGATCGAAGCCTGGCTCGGTGACGCGTGCAAGCAGCGGCTCGGCCTCGGCATTGATGAAGTAGGGCAGCACCAGCGAGACGCGGTCGCATTCGGGGCGCTGGAAATAGACGACGACGGAAAGCACCCTCGGCGGCTTGACCGGATTCTCACGCAACTCGAGGCCGTGGTTGCGCAGGACCTGCGCAACCGCAGCGCTGGCATCGAACTCCGTCATCATCGTCCGGCGTGCCAGGTCGGCTTGAAATCGGACCGCCACCGTGAGCAGCAATACGAGGGCCGCGATGCCTCGAACGGCGGCTTTGCTCATGGCACTCGCTTCGACGGCGCAGCACCCCACCACGCGATCGCGAGAACGACGACTGTCTGCGCGATAGCCAGGATCTGCGCGCCGGCGCCGTCATGCCAATAGAGGCGATAGTCGTCGCTCCAGGCAAACAGGCAGATGCGCGCGGTGTTGACCAGGATCATCGCGAAGCTCGCGATGAGGATGGTTGCGATGTCCTGGCGGACCCACTCGTTGCGCCGCCACATGGCGACCGCCACGCAAGCAAGCACGGCGCTGGAGACATTGTTGAACGACGAGCATCCGGCAATGAGCGAAACGGCATGACCGTCGGGCGCAAAAAAGTTGGTGCCGCTCCAGACGATGTCCGGCCGGAATTGTAGCAGCGTCGTTCCGACCAGCGTCGCATCGGCTTTCAGCAATTCCGGCGTGAAGAGCTGAAACAGGATCGGTCCCCAGACCAGTTGCGTCGAGACCGCAAGCAGCACACCGCCTGCCGCTTTCAGGTTTCGATCGCCATGATCGAGCAGCAGGAGATAAAGGGCGACCACGGTTGCGAGCAGGCCGATCCCGAAGCGGTACGGCAGAAGGCTGCTCAGCAGGATGCAAGTACCGAGCGCCAGCGCCAGCGCACAATCGAGACGACTGGCGCGAACCGCCTGGTCGCTGACATACAGCCGATAGATTGCGACTGCACAGGCCAGCCAGTAAATGTCGTTCTGGGTCAACAGGCTTGCGGCAAAGGCGTCGAACGACTGGACGTCCAGCAGCAGCAACGCCTGATTGGCAAACAGACACACCACGATCCAGAGCAGCAATTCGCGGCGGCCAATCGGCGTGGCGACGTCCGTTGACGGCGATGCAATTCTGGCGGAGATCTCGCTCAGCAGTGATCCCCCCGATCAAAAGTTTGGCCGGCTCACGGGCCGGCACCGCTGCTAGCCGCGATTGCGATAGCGCTTGAACAGCAAATAGCCGCCATAAGCGAGTCCTGCGGCTACAATCCCAACCGGCCCGGTCACGCCAACGAGGGGCGCCGGAACGGGAAATCCCGCCCAGCTCGGCTCGATGCCGAGCAGAAGCACCGATGCCAAGCCTAAGCCTGCGACTACAATCCTCGAACCAACCAACGTCATGACGATAGACCCACCTTCAACCGCAATTTTAGCTACTGAAGGTGCCCTTCACAAGCAACCTTTGCGCGTCCCCAAAGATGCGTTGGGGAGATCACGCGTGATTCCGTCACTCGGTCGAGTGGCGAAGCTCCGGCGCGCTCTCGGTCCTTGCCGGCGCCGGTTCGGATTTCACCGGCTCGATCTTGTTGCTTTCGACCGCGGGTGTCTCGACCCGCGCGGTGACCTCGTTGTGCGGAGTATCGGTCGAGCCGGTCACTTCGGAGCGGTGCAGCGCCCGTGGCCGCGCCACAGCGCGCGCCATCAGCATCTGTTGGCCGCCGCCTTGATGATGGAAATCGCAATAGGCAAAGCCCATGCCCGACACGGAGCCGCGGAAACTGCGATCGTCCTTCTTGTCGAGATTGAAGCAGGGCTCGAACGGCAAGCCGCGCAGCGAGGCGCAGACCGCCTGACCGCGGATATGAAGCGTATTGCCGGGAAGGCGGATGCGTTTGATCGGGCCGGAGCCGGAGAACTGCACCGCGCCGGCCGCGCCCATGTCGTCGAGAATACGGCCCGCGCCGCGGGTGCCGTCGAAGCAGGTGAAGGCGAACACCTTGCCGGCGACGAACCTGCGCGCTTCTTCTGCCGACATCATCCCCGCCAGTGCCGGTGTAATGATCGCCCCGGCCGTCACGGTCCCCAAAACCAAACGCGCAAGCATTTCCAAACTCCGACTTTACCCAAGCCGCGGGTGACGCCTGTCTTTACCCGCTGCTTACCATACCAACCGTGGCAACATTGGAGCAGGAACGTTGGCAAAGTCTGAACATCATTAGGGAATTTTTACCACGATTCGACCGCGCACTTGGCCACCGAGGATTTTGGGGCCGGTGGCGATGACCTGGTCGAGCGAAATTTCGTGAGTAATTTCAGATAGTTTCGTCCTGTCTAAATCACGGGCCAGACGCTCCCAAGCCGACTTGCGCGGCGGAAGCGGGCACATCACGGAGTCGATGCCGAGAAGGCACACTCCCCGCAAAATAAACGGCGCCACCGAGGACGGCAGGTCCATGCCGGCGGCCAGTCCACACGCCGCGATCGCCCCGCCATATTTCGTCATGGACAGAAGATTGGCGAGCGTCGTCGAGCCGACGCTGTCGACGCCGCCGGCCCAGCGCTCCTTGGCGAGCGCCTTGGGAGGAGCCGAGAGTTCGTTGCGATCGATCACCTCGGCCGCACCGAGGCTTTTCAGGTAAGGCGCTTCCGACATTCGCCCGGTGGAGGCGATGACGTGATAGCCGAGCTTGCCGAGCACGGCGGTCGCGACCGAGCCGACGCCGCCCGCGGCGCCCGTGACCACCACGGGACCGCTCGCAGGCGTCACGCCGTGCTTCTCCAGCGCGAGGATCGCGAGCATGGCGGTGAAGCCGGCGGTGCCGATCGCCATCGCCTCGCGCGCCGACAGGCCGTCGGGCAGGCGGACCAGCCAGTCGCCTTTCACGCGCGCCTTCTCGGCATAGGCGCCGAGATGCGTCTCGCCCAGACCCCAGCCGGTAGAGATCACCTTGTCCCCGGCCTTCCATTGGGGATGCGAGGATTGCTCGACCGTGCCTGCGAAATCGATGCCGGCGATCATCGGGAAACGCCGCACTACCGGCGCCTTGCCGGTGACGGCGAGGCCATCCTTGTAATTGACGGTCGACCACTCGACGCGGACGGTGACGTCGCCATCCATCAATTCCGCTTCGTCGAATTGCGTGAGCGCCGCAGTGGTGCCCTTCTCCGCCTTGTCGATCCTGATCGCCTTGAAGGTTGCCACGGCGCGCTCCCTGAAGATTTGGTTTCAAGGATGTTTAACCGATCAAGCAGGCTGCGCAACCACCGGCACTGCGCGCGCGACGGGCTTTTCGACGATCGGCAGATTGACCAGCGCCGAGAGCACGCCGAACAGCACCGACAGCCACCAGATCGGCGTATAGGACCCGAAGTTCTCGAACACGATGCCGCCGAGCCAGACCCCGAGGAAGCCGCCGACCTGGTGGCTGACAAAAGCGAAGCCATAGAGGGTCGCAAACCAGCGCGTGCCGAACATCAGCGCGATCAGCCCCGACGTCGGTGGCACCGTCGAGAGCCAGGTCAGTCCGCTGACGGCGCCGAATAGGATCGCAGAGGCCGGCGTGACCGGAAGGGAGATGAAGGCGATGATCGAGACCGCGCGGATCAAATAGATGGTGGAGAGGATGTAGCGCTTGGGCATGCGGTTCTGCAGCCAGCCGACGCTGAGCGAACCGATGATGTTGAAGAGACCGATGGCCGCGATGACCCAGCCGCCGGTCTGCGCGGTGATGCCGCGATCGACCAGATAGGCCGGCAGATGCACGGTGATGAAGGCGAGCTGGAAGCCGCAGGTGAAGAAGCCGAGCACCAGCAGCACATAGGAGCGATGGCCGAAGGCCTCCGCCAGAGCGGTCTTGAACGATTGCTGGTCCGCGGCCGGCACATTGATCGAGGCCGCGGGTGGCGTCGAGAGCGCGAGCGACAGCGGCATGATCAGCAGCATGAGGCCAGCGAACACCATCAGCGTGCTCTGCCAGCCGATGGTGCCGAGCAATGCGACGCCGGTCGGTGCGAACAGGAATTGGCCGAACGATCCGGCGGCGGTGCCGGCGCCGAGCGCCAGTCCGCGACGTTCCGGCGGCAACAGCTTTGAGAAAGCCGACAGCACGAGATTGAACGAGCAGCCGGACAGGCCGAAGCCGATCAGGACGCCCGCGCCGAGATCGAGCGACAGCGGCGTCGTGGCGTAACGCATCATCAGCAACCCCGCGGCATAAAGCAGCGCGCCGACGAACATCACGCGCACGATGCCGAAGCGATCGGCGATCGCGCCGGCAAAAGGCTGGCCGAGGCCCCACAGCAGGTTCTGCACGGCGAGCGCGAGTCCGAACACGTCGCGGCCCCAGGAGAACTCGCGGCTCATCGGCTGAATGAAGAAGCCGAGGCTGGAGCGCGGGCCAAAGCTGAGCAGACCGATTGCGCAACCACAGACGATGATCACGAGCGGCGTGCGCCAGCCCGTGAGCGAGGAGGCCGGACGAAGGTCGCCTGCAGTGGCCGACATTTGCATTCCCCATTTTCTGTTCGCGAGCCCCGCGATGCCAGCCGCGTTGTTTGTTACGGAGAGTTAATGCATCCGCATGGAAATCCCAACGGACTCCGGAGGCAGCTTTCGCAATGCAGCGTTGCAAATCAGGGAATGTAGGCTTGTCGATTTAATTTTCGCGCCCTCTGGCGGAGGCTCAGAAGCCGTGTTATATTTGATTTGCTCGTTTTGAGGATAAGTACGTTCCTCAGGACATGCTGGACCCCTCGCACGCTGCAGGTTGGTTCGGCATAGCGCAGCCTAACGGAATCTGCCGGCCCATTGCGGCCGGATTTCTCAGACCCTAGATATACTCAAATTGAGTATATAGAGATGAGAAAGAACTGCGAAGGGAGGCATCCATGCCGATCGCTGGAATCTACGGTCCCGATGATTTCGCAAGGTCCGGCCGCGCCTATCCGGCGGCTATGCGTCGCCCCATCAGCCCGGCCGAGCGCGGCCGCGCGGTTCCGATGCCCTCGCTGGAATGGACGCCCGAGGTCGAGCGCGACACCGCGCATCTCTACGAGCGCGTCAAGAACGTCATCACGCCGGTCGAATGGCCGTTCATGGCGCCCTACATCAAGGCCATCAACGAACTGAAGGCCACGCGCGACGCCGTGATCCTCGCGCACAATTACCAGACGCCGGAAATCTTCCATTGCGTCGCCGACATCGTCGGCGACTCGCTGCAGCTCGCCATCGAGGCGACCAAGGTGAAGCAAAGCACGATCGTTCAATGCGGCGTGCACTTCATGGCGGAGACATCGAAGATCCTCAATCCGCACAAGACCGTGCTGATCCCGGATTCGCGCGCCGGCTGCTCGCTGGCTTCCAGCATCACCGGCGACGACGTGCGGCTGTTGCGCGAACGTTTTCCGGGCGTGCCCGTGGTCGCCTATGTCAACACATCCGCGGACGTGAAGGCGGAGGTCGACATCTGCTGCACCTCGTCGAATGCGGTCGCTGTGGTCGAGAGCCTGAATGCGCCGACCGTGATCTTCCTGCCCGATCAGTATCTGGCGAAATACGTGGCGTCGAAGACCGGATGTGAAGATCATCGCCTGGAAGGGCGCCTGCGAGGTGCATGAGCGCTTCACCGGCGACGAACTGCGCGCGTATCGCGAAGCCGATCCGTCGGTGCAGATCATCGCGCATCCGGAATGCCCGCCCGACGTGCTGGCGGAAGCCGATTTCACCGGCTCGACCGCGCACATGATCAACTGGGTGCGCAAGAACCAGAGCAAGCGCGTCGTGATGATCACCGAATGCTCGATGGCCGACAACGTGCAGGCCGAGCTGCCCGACGTCGAGATGGTGCGCCCGTGCAATCTCTGTCCGCACATGAAGCGGATCACGCTGCCGAAGATTTTGGACAGCCTGGTCTATCTGCGCGAGGAAGTCACGGTCGACCCGATGATCGCGGACAAGGCGCGGCGTTCGGTCGAGCGGATGATCAACCTGAAGAACTGAGCCGTCGCTCCGGCGACAACCATCAATGCCGAACCCGCCTCGCAGCGGGAACGGCGAGTGGGAGAAATGCCATGTCAAACAATGTCCATGATCTCACCCGCAGGACCGACGATGTCGTCATCGTCGGCGGCGGGCTTGCCGGGTTGTTCTGCGCGCTGAAACTGGCGCCGCGTCCGGTCACCCTGATCTCCGCGGCACCGCTCGGCGAAGGCGCTTCCAGCGCCTGGGCGCAGGGCGGCATCGCGGCTGCGGTCGCTGAAGGCGACAGCGCGGAGGCGCATGCGGCCGACACGATCGCAGTCGGCGGCGGTATCGTCGACGAGGGCGTCGCGCTGGCGCTGGCACAGGAAGCGCCTGCGCGCATCCACGACCTCCTGCATTATGGCGTCCCCTTCGACCGCGATCTCGAGGGCAAGCTTGCGGTCGGCCGCGAGGCCGCGCATTCGGCACGCCGCATCGTGCATGTCCGCGGCGACATGGCGGGCAAGGCGATCATCTCGGCGCTGACCGAAGCTGTCCGCAACACGCCGTCGATCCGCGTCATCGAGGGTTTTGTCGCCGAGGTGCTGCTGACCGCCGACGGCGCCGTCACAGGGCTACAGTTGCGCAAGGCGGACGACGTCACGGCGCGGCCGTTGACGATCGCCTCGCGCGCGGTGGTGCTCGCCACCGGCGGCATCGGCCATCTCTATGCGGTGACCACCAATCCGCACGAAGCCAGCGGCCTTGGGCTCGCGATCGCCGCGCGCGCCGGCGCCGTGATCGCCGATCCCGAATTCGTGCAATTCCATCCGACCGCGATCATGGTCGGTCGCGATCCGGCGCCGCTTGCCACCGAAGCGCTGCGCGGCGAAGGCGCGACATTGATCAACGACAGCGGCGAACGCTTCATGCAGGCGCGGCATCCGCTGGCCGAGCTCGCCCCGCGCGACATCGTCGCCCGCGGCGTGTTCGCGGAAATCGCCGCCGGCCGCGGCGCGTTCCTCGACGCGCGCGAGGCGCTCGGCGCGCGCTTTGCCGAAAAATTCCCGACGGTCTATGCGAGCTGCCTTGCCGCCGGCATCGATCCGGCGACACAGCCGATTCCCGTCGCGCCCGCCGCGCATTACCACATGGGCGGCATCGCCGTGGACGCGCGCGGCCGCACGTCGCTCAAAGGCCTGTGGGCCGGCGGCGAAGTGTCCTCGACCGGCGCGCATGGCGCCAACCGCCTCGCCTCGAACTCGCTGCTGGAGGCCGTGGTCTACGCCGCGCGCATCGCCGAGGACATCGCGGGGCAGCAGATCGAGGCGCCGGTGAGCCTGCCGCCCGTGCTGGTGGTGCCGCGCAACTGTGCCCTCCCCGTGCTCGCCGAAAAGAACCTGCGCGCGATGATGACGTCCCATGTCGGCGTGATCAGGGACGGCGAAAGCCTGGAGGACGCCGTGCGCGCCTTTGCCGCGATCGAACGCGACACCGGCAACATCGCGCTGCGCAACATGGCGACGACGGCGCTGCTGGTTGCCGCCTCCGCCTGGTCGCGACGCGAAAGCCGCGGCGCGCATTACCGCTCCGACTATCCGAACGAGGCTGCTGCTTCCGCTCATCGCACCATGACGACGCTGGCCGAGGCGCGCGAGATCGCGGAAAGGCTTGGTGCGCATGAGCCGCGCACCGCGCAGGCAATGATCGCCTGACATGACCCCCGCCTCGCTGTTGCATCCCGAAGCGTTCCTGTCGCCGCTTGCGATCGACGAGGCCGTCCACCGCGCGCTCGACGAGGATCTCGGCCGCGCCGGCGACATCACCTCGATTGCGACGATCCCTGAAGACACGCCTGCGCGCGCGATCATGGTCGCGCGCCAGGCCGGCGTGATCGCGGGCCTGCCGCTCGCGGTCGCGACATTCCAGAAACTCTCGCCCGACATCCGGATCGAGGCGCATGTGCGCGATGGCGCCGTCGTCGCAAAAGGGCTGCATGTGCTGACCATCAACGGGCCCGCGCGCGCCGTGCTCGCGGGCGAGCGCACCGCGCTCAATTTCGTCGGCCGCCTCTCCGGCATCGCGACGCTCACTGCCGACTATGTCCGCCACACCGCCGGCACGAAGCTGCGCATCTGCTGCACGCGCAAGACCACGCCGGGGCTGCGTGCGCTGGAGAAATACGCGATCCGGTGCGGCGGCGGCTTCAACCACCGCTTCGGGCTCGACGATGCCATCCTGATCAAGGACAACCACATCGCGGTCGCCGGCGGCGTCCGCCCCGTGCTGGAGCGCGCCCGCAGCTCGGCCGGTCATCTCGTCAAGATCGAGATCGAGGTCGATACGCTCGAGCAGCTGCGCGAGGTGCTCGACACGGGCTTGGCCGATGTCGTGCTGCTCGACAACATGGATATCCCGACGCTGACCGAGGCGGTGAAGCTCGCGCAGGGCCGCGTCGTGCTGGAGGCGTCCGGCGGTGTCACGCAGAGCTCGATCGCCAGGATCGCCGCGACCGGCGTCGACTATGCCTCGTCCGGCGCGCTGACGCATTCCGCGCCGAATTTCGACGTCGCGCTGGATATCGAAGTCTAAGCTACCGCCGCACCGAATTCGGATACATCTCGGCTTCGCTCTTGGCTTCCGCCGCGAGCTGCTCCGACAACGCCGCGGTCTGCGCCGGCGTGCCCCAGCTCGGCGCATCGCTGCCGTCGCCCCACGTCTTCGGCCGGTAGAACGTGTGCACGCCGAACTTGTAGAGCTTCTTCATCTCGGTGACCCAGGACGGATGCACATAATAGGCGTGGTAGTGCGTCGACTTGCCGACTTCGGGCAGCCAGATCTGGCCGTCGAGCATCGCCTTCGCGATCTTCTGCGCGCGCTCCCACATGTCGGGCTCGCGGATCACGTCGGGCTGCTGTCGCAGGCGAAGGTGAACTGGCAGGCGAAGTGGCGGTGCTTGTTCTGGTAGACCACGCCGCACACCGTGTTCGGATAGTTGCCGGAGAAGGCGCGGTTCATCACCACCTGCGCCACCGCGATCTGGCCGCGCACGGCTTCGCCGCGCGCCTCGAAATACACGACCTCGGCGAGGCACTTCTCCTGCTTGCCGCGCTCGTTCGCGTTGAACGGCCGAGCCGCTCGGCCGGCGTCTTCGTGCGCTGATTGTCGGCGTTGACCTCGCCCTTCGGCGCGATGCTCTCGCCGCTTTCGGTCTCCCTCGCGCTATCGCCAGCCGGCGGCAGCGACGCCATCACCTTCATGTCGGGATCGGGCGACATGACGATCGGCTCCTCGCCGGGCTGCCAGCGTTCGATGCTCTCGAGCGAGCCGCCGAGCGAGGAGTTGCCGAAGAACAGGCTCGAGGTCTTGACGTTGAAGCCGTCGCGCGGCGGCGCCGGCGCGATCGTGCCGAACGCGTCTCGGGCTGCGTCTTGAGATCGTCCAGCGGCCGCGATTCCAGCGACAGCGAAATATCGTATTGCGGCAGCGGTGGCTGCGCTGCAGCGCAGCCTGCAATTCCGGATCGAGCGGCGGCCGCTCGGAAGCGGGCGGCGCGGTCTTCGCGCCCATCACGGAGCATTGGAGGCCGCGGGATCTTCCAGCGTCGCCGGCGCGTTCGTCGGGACGACCGGTCTCGGGCTCGATCGCGGGCGGCGGCGCGACGACAAGACGGTCGCCCTTCAGCGTGCGATCGACCTTGGGGAAATCGGAGGCCTGGTAACGCGGCGGCGCCTGCAGCACCGAATTGCGCGGCAGCGAGCCGGTGATGTCGTCGAGATCGTGCGCATCGAGACTGGCGAGCCGATAGCTCGCGCTCTCCGGCGCGGACGTGCCGATCGGACGGCCGAAACTGTAGGTCGCGAGCTGGATGGTGGCGGCGGCGTGAACACGCGCTTCTGCCAGCGTTCGGCGACGCCGGGCTGGCGCGCAAGCAGCGAGGCGATGTCCTGATAGCCGGTCTCGTTCGGCATCAAGGCGAAGATGCAGAGCACGAAACCGAAGGACGCGAAACGCACGCCCCTCGGCTTCTTACGCACGTCTGACATGATACGCTCACGCAACGCTACACACGTCAAAAAGGTCGAACGCAGTACATCCGTGCAATTCGATCTTTTCTGGTGTTATCCAATTTAGGTTGCCGGGGCGTTAATCGGCGTGGCGCGCGCGACACAGGCAAGCGATCGCGGGTGTTTTGGCGTTAACGGCTTCGAAAGCCTTGGTAAATGGCGCGTCGATGGAAGTGGTAAATATCCGGTCAACATCCGTCGTCATTCCGGGATGCGCCGCAACGGGTCCGCGCGAAGCGCGGCCCGATGACAGGCTCCGGCGCAGGCCCGGAATCGATTGGGCGGCCGGAATGCTGGGGGAAATGGATTCCGGGTTCGCGCTTCGCGCGCCCCGGAATGACGAGGCAGTATTACGCCTGGCTCGCGACCGCCTTGCCGATCGCGGCCTGCGCCGCGGCGAGACGCGCGATCGGCACGCGATAGGGCGAGCACGAGACGTAGTCGAGGCCGATCTCGTGGCAGAACGCGACGGAGGCGGGATCGCCGCCATGCTCGCCGCAGATGCCGACCTTGAGATTCGGCCGCGTCTTGCGGCCGCGCTGCACGCCGATCTTGACGAGCTCGCCGACGCCTTCCTGGTCGAGCGAGACGAACGGATCGATCTCGAGAATGCCCTTGGTGACGTAGGCGCCGAGGAAGCTCGCGGCATCGTCGCGGCTGATGCCGTAGGTGGTCTGCGTCAGGTCGTTGGTGCCGAAGGAGAAGAACTCGGCGCTCTTGGCCACCTCGCCGGCCAGCAGGCAGGCGCGCGGCAGCTCGATCATGGTGCCGACCTGATAGGCGAGCTTGGTGCCGGTCTCCTTCATCACCGCCTGCGCGATGGCGTCGATCCGCGCCTTGACCAGATCGAGCTCGGCCTTGGTCGCGATCAGCGGCACCATCACCTCGAGGCCGACGGCCTTGCCGGTGCGCTTCTGCGCTTCGACCGCGGCCTCGAAGATCGCGCGCGCCTGCATCTCGGCGATCTCCGGATAGGCGATCGCGATGCGGCAGCCGCGGAAGCCGAGCATCGGGTTGAACTCGGCGAGCTCGCGGGCGCGATCGGCGAGCCGCCGCGGATCGGTGTTCATCGCGCGCGCGACTTCCTCGATCTCGGCATGGGTGTGCGGCAGGAACTCGTGCAGCGGCGGATCGAGCAGCCGGATCGTCACCGGCAGGCCCTTCATGATCTCGAACAGCTCGACGAAGTCCGCGCGCTGCATCGGCAGCAGTTTCGACAGCGCGGCGCGGCGGGACTGCTCGTCCTCGGAGAGGATCATCTCGCGCACGGTGCGGATGCGGGTCTCCTCGAAGAACATGTGCTCGGTGCGGCAAAGGCCGATGCCCTCGGCGCCGAACTTGATCGCGGTGCGCGCATCCTCGGGCGTATCGGCGTTGACGCGCACGCCGATCTTGCGGACCTGGTCGGCCCAGCCCATCAGCGTGCCGAACTCGCCCGACATTTCCGGCTCGATCATCGGCATGCGGCCGGCCAGCACCTGGCCGAGCGAGCCGTCGATGGTGATGACGTCGCCGGTCTTGAAGGTGCGCGAGCCGATGCTCATGGTGCCGCGGCCGTAATCGACGCGGATGGTGCCGCAGCCGGAGACGCAGGGCTTGCCCATGCCGCGCGCGACCACGGCGGCGTGCGAGGTCATGCCGCCGCGCGTGGTCAAAATGCCTTCGGCGGCGTGCATGCCGTGGATGTCTTCCGGCGAGGTCTCGATGCGGACCAGAATGACCTTGCGTCCGTCGGCCTGCAGCTTGGCGGCTTCGTCGGACGAGAACACGATCTCGCCCGAGGCGGCACCGGGCGAAGCCGGCAGGCCGGTCGCGATCACGTCGCGCTTGGCGTCGGGATCGATGGTCGGATGCAGCAGCTGGTCGAGCGAGGCGGGATCGATGCGCGACACCGCTTCCTTCTTGCGTGATCAGGCCTTCATTGGCGAGCTCGACCGCGATCTGCAGCGCCGCCTTGGCGGTGCGCTTGCCGCCGCGGGTCTGCAGCATCCACAATTTGCCGCGCTCGACCGTGAACTCCATGTCCTGCATGTCGCGGTAATGCTTCTCGAGCATCGTGTAGATCCGCGTCAGCTCCTTGAACGCGTCCGGCATCGCGGTTTCCATCGACGTCTTGTCGGAGCCGGACTCCTTCCGCGCATGCTCGGTGATGTCCTGCGGCGTGCGGATGCCGGCGACCACGTCCTCGCCCTGCGCGTTGATCAGGAACTCGCCGTAGAGCTTGCTTTCGCCGGTCGAGGGATTGCGGGTGAAGGCGACGCCGGTCGCCGACGTCTCGCCCATGTTGCCGAACACCATGGCCTGCACGTTGACCGCGGTGCCCCAGGATTCCGGAATGTCGTGCAGCTTGCGATAGGTGACCGCGCGCGCATTCATCCAGGATGAAAACACCGCGCCGATCGCGCCCCAGAGCTGGTCGTGCGGATCCTGCGGGAAGTCCTTGCCGGTCTCGCGCGCGACCGCGTCCTTGTACTTGCCGACCAGTTCGACCCAGTCGTCGGCGGTGAGATCGGTGTCGAGCGAATAGCCCTGGCCGTCCTTGAAGGTGTCGAGGATGTCCTCGAAATGAGAGTGCTCGAAGCCGAGCACCACGTCCGAATACATGGTGATGAAGCGGCGATAGCTGTCATAGGCGAAGCGGCGGTCGCCGGACAATTCCGCGAGCGCCTCGACCGTCTTGTCGTTGAGGCCGAGATTGAGCACGGTGTCCATCATGCCCGGCATCGAGGCGCGCGCGCCGGAGCGCACGGAGACCAGCAGCGGATTGTCGGGATCGCCGAACATCTTGCCGGTCAGCTTGCCGACATAATCGAGCGCCTTCTCGACCTGCGCCTTCAATTCCTTCGGATAGGTTTTGTCGTGCGCGTAGAAATAGGTGCAGACCGAGGTCGGAATGGTGAAGCCGGGCGGCACCGGCAGGCCGAGATTGGCCATCTCGGCGAGGTTGGCGCCCTTGCCGCCGAGCAGATCGCGCATGTCGGCGCGGCCTTCGGCCTTGCCGTCGCCGAACGTGTAGACCCATTTGCCGGCCTTGGCCGCTTCCGCCGCAGGCCGGGCGGCTGCCTTGGCCACCGGCTTGGCCGGCGCCTTTTTCAGGGGCTTTCGGGCCGTCGCCGCGGGCTTCGCGGATGGCTTTGATTTCGCTGCGATTTTCTTCGACTTCGCGACGGCTTTGGCCATGGCTTTCAGAACATCCTGTGAGGGAAGGGATTGGCGCGCCTTACACCACTTTGGTGCGGCCGCGCAAGGCGCGGAACCGGCTTTCCCGCGCTACATATGCAGCCACCGGAGCAGGCCGAGGCCGACCAGACCGATCACGATCAGGTAGATCGCGACGATGAAGTTGAGCAGCCGCGGCATGATCAGGATCAGGATGCCGGCAATCAGGGCCACGATGGCAGGAATATGCGCGGATGGTGATGACCATGTAAATTCTCCTGTGATGCTTTTTGGGGGGAATCGATCCGAGGCCGGCATTTTAGCGGTCGCGGGTTCCGGAATAGGAGACGCTTGGCGTCTCAATGGGTTCCCTCAACCACAAAAATTGCCCGAAAATGCCGCCGAGGAGATCGATTTCCGCAAGGAACGCAAGGAACGATCACGCGCGCGATGCATTGGCTCGCGGAGTTCGAAGCAACGAACAGGAGTTGCCCATGCGGACCAGGATTTTTGCCATTGCAGCGCTCGCGGCTGCGATCGGCGCGCCGATCGCAGCACAGGCGCAAGGCGTGACCGTCGGCGTCGCGCCCGGACCGGGCGTCGCCGTCACCGAGTCCGAAGGCATCGCGGTCGATCAGCGGCCGGCGTTCCGCGAATACGTCGTCCGCGAGCGCATCCCGACCTACACGATCCCGGATCGCGTGATCGTCGGCGGCGTGCTGCCGGAAACCGGCGTGACCTATTACGACGTGCCGCAGACCTTCGGCGCGACGCCCTATCGCTACACCGTGGTGAACGGCGCGACCGTGCTGGTCGAGCCGCGCACGCGCCGCATCGTGCAAGTGATCGAATAAGGCGCGCATGATCCGAAAGTGGGCACCGGTTTTCCGAAACGAGCGTGCGCGAGATCATCGAAAATACTCACTGAATGTCCGGCGAACCGCAGCGGCGTCCGGACATTTCAAGGCCCTGCCCGGTCTCCCCCACCGGGTGGGGCTTTTTTGTGCGCTCGTGTCCCGGGCGCGATGCAGCGCCTCAAGCGCGTTCACGCGCGTCTTCGACGCGCTATGGCGCTGCTTCGCAGAACCGGGACCCATTTTTCATGCGAATGGGCCCCGGATCAGCAGCGCACCGCAAGAGCGCTGCGCTGCATCCGGGGCACGAGATCAACCTTCGATCTTCGAGAAATCCGCCACCGCGCGCGTGGCGCTGCGGATTTCGTTGAGCAGCTTCAGGCGATTCTCGCGCACCTTCGGATCGTCGTCGTTGACCTTGACCTTGTCGAAGAACGCATCGACCGCCGGCCGCAGCTTTGCCATCGCGCTCATGGCGGTGGCGAAATCCTCCTTCGCCACAGCGACGCTGGCTTCGGCCTTCACCTCGCCGATCGCCTTCGCCAGCGCCTTTTCCTCGCTGAGGCTGTAGAGCGCGGGATCGGCGCGCCGTCGAAGGTCCGCTTGTCCTTCTTCTCCTCGATGGCGAGGATATTGCTGGCGCGCTTGGTGCCCGCGAGCAGGTTCTTGCCGTCGTCGGTGTCGAGGAATTTGCCGAGCGCTTCGACGCGACGGACGACCAGCAACAGATCGTCCTGGCCGCCGAGCGCGAACACGGCATCGACGAGATCGTGCCGCGCGCCCTGATCGCGGAGCTGCACCTTCAGGCGGTCGGCGAAGAAGGAGAGAAGATCGTCCTCCGCACTTTAAAGGCAGCACAATGCCCGAGGAGGCGTGAGGACTATCTCGTAGGGGCTTTCAGTGACCCGAACTCGACGCATTCCCGAATGTCGGCTCGACGAACTCAAACTGAGTAGTGCGCATTGCGCGAACTCGAAATCGATTTCAGATTCGATAGATTCGCTAGTTTTTCAGTCCTCCTGGGCGAATACAGCCATCCATCTTGTCTTCTGAACAAGGAAGGGCACCCTAACTTCGCTCATCAACGAAAAGATTAGGAAGGCTGCCCAGAGAAGCCGTCGCAGAGGCATTCGAAGAGAATTCGTCGAGATCAGCCTGATCACGCCGAGCGCCGCACGCCGCAGCGCATACGGATCCTTCGCTCCCGTCGGCTTCTCGTCGATCGCCCAGAAGCCGACCAGCGTATCGATCTTGTCGGCCAGCGCGACGGCCACGCTCACCGGATCGGTCGGCACGCGATCGTTCGGTCCCTGCGGCTTGTAATGCTCCTCGCTCGCGGCGGCGACGGACGCATCCTCGCCCTGCGCCAGCGCGTAGTATTTGCCCATCAGGCCCTGCAGCTCGGGAAATTCGCCGACGACTTCGGTGAGCAGATCAGCTTTCGCGAGACTGCGCGCGATGGACCGCGCGGACATAGTCCTGCTCGGTGGCAATCCTTGCTATTCAGGAATTGTCGCTGGAAATGTCGCGCGCCGACAGGACGGCGCAATCTCGGCCGCGAGCCGCTCGATCCGCTTGATGCGCTCGCCCTGCGTGCCCAGCTTCTCGTGGAACACGATGCTGTCGAACTTCGGCAGCCGATCTTCGAGCTTGGTCTTCAGATCGGTCTCGTAGAAGAACTTCGCGTCCGACAGCCGCGCGCGGATCACGCGCTCGTTGCCGGCGACGATCGTCTTGCCGCCGTCGGTCGCCTCGATATTGGCGGTGAGCACGAAATTGTTGGTCAGCTTTCCGGTCCTGGGATCGTTGACCACAAAGCATTTCTGGTTGTTGCGGATGGTGGCGCGGATCACCTCGCCCGGAATCGACAGGAAGCGCTCCTCGAACGTGCCCATCATCACGACCGGCCATTCGACGAGGCCTGCGACCTCGTCCAGCAGCCCCTGGTCCTCGACCAGTTCAAAGCCTTGCGCGAAGGCCAGCTGCTTCGCGTCGGTCAGGATCATGTCCTTGCGGCGCTCGGGGTCGAGCACGACCTTGGCCGCAAGCAGCTTCGCTTCATAATCCTCGAAGCGGCGCACGCTGATCGCCGCCGGCGCCATGAAGCGATGGCCATAGGTGGTCTGGCCGGCCTCGATGCCGTCGACCGAGAATTTCACGATATCGGGCTCTTCGGTCTCGAGCCCGAAGGTCGCAGTGATCGCGTGCAGCGGCCGCACCCAGGACAGCGAACCCGATTTGGCCGAGCGCGCGCCCCAGCGCATCGATTTCGGCCAGGGGAAAGTGCGCACGATCACCGGCAGCATCTCGGCAAGCACGTCGATGGTGGCGCGGCCGGGCTTCTCGATCAGCGCGATGTAGAAGTCGCCCTTCTTGTCGGGCTGGATCTTGGCTTCGCTGATCGAGGAGAGACCCGTAGCTTTCAGAAAGCCCTGGATCGCCGCATCCGCGCCGCCGACGCGCGGGCCGCGACGCTCTTCCTTCAAATCGGATTGCCGCGCGGGAATGCCGTGCACGGTGAGCGCCAGCCGCCGCGGCGTCGCGAACGCTTTCGCGCCTTCATAGACGAGGCCTTCGGCGACGAGCTTGTCGGTCACCATGCGGCGCAGATCGTCCGCCGCCTTCGCCTGCATGCGCGCGGGGATTTCCTCGGAGAACAGTTCGAGCAGGAGATCGGGCATCACGCCGCCCTGCCCGCTTCGGTGTGCACCCAGGCTTCGCCGCAGGCCTTCGCCAGCTCGCGCACGCGCAGGATATAGCTCTGCCGCTCCGTCACCGAGATCACGCCGCGCGCATCGAGCAGGTTGAAGACGTGGCTCGCCTTGATGCACTGGTCATAGGCCGGCAGCGCCAGCTGATGCTCCCTTCGATTGCCGCTCTGGCGCCAGCCGGCGGCGAGATATTTCCTGCAGGCCTCCTCGGCCATCCGGAATTGCTCGAACAGCATCGCGGTGTCGGCCACCTCGAAATTATGTCGCGAATATTCCTGCTCGGCCTGCAGGAACACATCGCCATAGGTGACGCGCTCGTCGCCGTCGCGGCCGTTGAAGTTGAGATCGTAGACGCGGTCGACGCCCTGCACATACATCGCGAGACGCTCGAGCCCGTAGGTGAGCTCGCCCGCAACCGGCGCGCATTCGACGCCGGCGACCTGCTGGAAGTAGGTGAACTGCGACACTTCCATGCCGTCGCACCAGCATTCCCAGCCCAGCCCCCAGGCGCCGAGCGTCGGGCTCTCCCAATCGTCCTCGACGAAGCGGATGTCGTGCAGCGCGGAGTCGATGCCGATCGCGGCGAGCGACTTCAGGTACAGCTCCTGCAGGTTCGGCGGCGACGGCTTCATGATCACCTGGAACTGGTAATAGTGCTGCAGCCGGTTCGGGTTCTCGCCGTAGCGGCCGTCCTTGGGCCGCCGCGAGGGCTGCACATAGGCGGCGTTCCAGCGCTTCGGCCCGAGCGCGCGCAGGGTCGTCGCCGGGATGGAAGGTGCCGGCGCCCATCTCCATGTCGTAGGGCTGCAGGATCACGCAGCCCTGCTCGGCCCAGAACCGCTGGAGCGCCAGGATAAAGCCCTGGAACGACCGTTCCGGGCGCATATGGTCGGGCAGCGAATCCATCGTCGGTCCTGCGGAGGGGCGGAATTGCGCGGGACCGTATCGGCGGCAGGCGTGGGAATCAAGGCAATGGGGGATGCCGCCGTCATTCCGGGATGGTCCGAAGGACCAGACCCGGAATCTCGAGATTCCGGGTTCGATGCTTCGCATCGCCCCGGAATGACTGCGGGGACTTAACCCGGGCGGTAGGCGCCGGTGACGGGGTCGCGGCGGAGCGTCTTGATCTCGCCGCTACGCGCGGTCTCGGCGACTCGCGCAAGCCGCGCCTCCTCCAGCTCCTGATTGATCCGCATGGCCGTCTTGTAGGCCCAGCGGACGACGGCCAGCCCACCCAATACGCCTGCGAATGCAACGATCGGCATCGGTCGATTCCTGTCCATGCTCAGCCCCCGCGCGTATTTTCGCCGAACCGACGGCGCGCCGCAATCGGCGTTTTGAGGCAAAATGGCGCGCTCACGGAACTGTCAAAAGCCGAATCGCGACCAGATCGCGCGGGTTTCCAGCGCCGAAATCAGCTCGTCCGGCAGGCTCGCCACGCTGTCCGCGATATCGAGCGATCCGGCGCCCGGCGACCGGCGGCCGAACAGGCCCGACAGCATCCCGCTTGCGGGTGCGATCACCGGCGTCAGCACCTTGTCGCCGAAGCGCGCGCGCAAGGTCGAGCGCAGATCGCCGATGCCGTCGGCGAGGCCGAGCGAGACGGCGGTCTCGCCGGCCCAGTATTCGCCGGTGAACAGCAAATCGTCGGCGCCTTTCAGCCGCGTGCCGCGGCTCTTCTTGACGAGGTCGATGAAGATGACGTGGATCTCGCGCTGGATCGCCTTCAGCCGCGCGACATCGTCGGGATCCTCGGGGAGGAACGGATCGAGCATCGCCTTGTGCTCGCCCGCGGTATAGAGCCGGCGCTCGACGCCGATCTTCCTGATCAGCTCAGTCATGCCGAAGGAGCCGCCGACCACGCCGATCGATCCGAGGATCGACGACGGGTCGCAGTAAATCTCGTCGCCGGCGCAGGCGAGCATGTAGCCGCCGGACGCCGCGACGTCCTCGACGAACACCATGACCTGCAGGTTCTTCTCACGGGCGAGCTGGCGGATGCGCAAAAAGATCTGGCGCGACTGCACCGGCGAGCCGCCGGGCGAATTGATCACCAGCGCGACCGCCCGCGCATTCTTTGTCGCGAACGCCTTTTCGAGCGTTTTCGCGATACCCGCGAGCGTCATCCCTGGTCGCAACGGCGTCACCGCGCCGATCACGCCCGACAGCCGCACCACCGGCACCACCGCCGACCCGCGCCGCAGCCGGGCCGGCAACCAGGCCATGCCGCGGTCGACCGCCCCCCGCCATCCCCCGCTATCACTTAATTGTGCCGTCATTCCGTTACCTCGATTTAACCATTTTTTATCACGTCACTGGCACTGCTAGTGGATTCCAACATTCGCAAAAGTGCCCGCCGCGATGGGATGCGAATGTTGGAATTGGACCACCGGGGTTGGAACGCGGCTTGCATTGGTTTCGTTGCAGGCTGCAACGACGCAGCGGAGAAAGACATGAAAATCTATCTGCTGATGATGCTGATCGGCGCCCTCCTGGCCGCCACCCACTTCACTTCCGCCCGTGAACAGGGCTCGAAGTCGCTGCCGCAATAATCCCGCCCTCCCCTTCACGGGTTCGCCAACGGCAGAACCCGCTTCCCCGATAACATTTCCGCGACCTTTTTATTGGGCAGCCCTGACTCATCATTGAGCACAAGGCCGCTCAAAACGCGCGCCGGCGCCTTGCCACCCTTCACGCCGCGAATCAAAACGCGGATCGCAGGGCGGCCGGCGTCGGCATGCACCGGCAGGATCGCAAGGCTGCCGAAGCCTTTGCTGAGTGCAGCCAGCGCATCGGCGATGCCATCGGCGCGCCAGATCAGCGTGAGCGCACCGCCCGACTTGAGGATGCGGCGCGCGGCATGAACCCAGCTTTCCAGGGTCGTGTGATCGGCGACATGCGCCAACGCGCGCGAGCTGTCAGGCGAAGCACGATGGCGCGCGGCGTCGTTGAAGGGCGGATTCATCAGCACGGCATCGACGGAGTCGGGCGTCAGTCCGGCGCTCGCAAAAGTCTCGGACCGCGACGTCACATCAAGCACGACGACATCAGCGGCAATCGCATTGCATCTCGCATTCTCCCGCGCCAGCGCGGCGAGATCGGGATCGATCTCCGCCAGCACCAGCTCGATGCCGCCGACGCGCCTGGCGAGCGCGAGCCCGGCGGCGCCGACCCCGGCGCCGAATTCCACCACACGATCGCCGGCCTTTGCCGCGGTCGCGGCCGCAAGCAGCATGGCGTCATGGCCGGCGCGATGGCCGGATCTCGGCTGGCGCAGACGCAATTGTCCGCCGAGAAAGGCGTCCTCGGTGGTGTCGGCGAGGGCCTCACTCATCGGGCCGCAATTCATGCGACAGCCCGGCTTCGGTGAGGATTTGCCGTGCCGCGCGATTATCCTCCTCATGCACCAGAATGCGCCGCGGCAGGATACCGAGCGAGCCCTCGATGATGCTCATGTTCTGGTCCAGCACCAGATGATGGATATTGGCGCCGTCGAGCAGCGCGCCGATCGCCGACACCAGCACGATATCGTTGGTCCGCACCAATTCCCGCAACTTGCAAACTCCTTCCGGCCGCCGCGCGGCGAGTCAAGGGCAAGCCTGTACTTGCCGCTTCACGGTTCCTATGTTCTATCTTCAGAATAGCAAATGTGGAGCGTGGCGTGGCGGTTATTGTACCCTTCGAGAGCCCCCGGGACGCGTCGATCGAGCCGCTGGTCGCGCTGGTCGCCGCCGACATGGAGCGGGTCAACGCCACCATCATCTCCCGCACCGGCTCCGAAGTGACCATGATCCCCGAGGTCGCCAACCACCTGATCTCCTCAGGCGGAAAGCGGCTGCGCCCGATGCTGACGCTGGCGATGGCGCATCTCTCCGGCTATTCCGGCGACGGCCATATCAAGCTCGCCGCCGCCGTCGAGTTCATGCACACCGCGACGCTGCTGCATGACGACGTCGTCGACGAGAGCGAGCTCCGCCGCGGCAAATTGTCCGCGCGGATGCTGTGGGGCAACGAGGCGAGCGTGCTGGTCGGCGACTTCCTGCTCGGCCAGGCGTTTCGGATGATGGTCGAGGTCGGCTCGCTGCGCGCGCTCGACATTCTCTCCTCCGCTGCCGCCGTGATCGCCGAAGGCGAGGTGATGCAGCTTGCCGCCGCCAAGAACACCGCGACCACCGAGGACGAATATCTCGCCGTGATCCGCGGCAAGACCGCCGAGTTGTTCGCCGCCGCCTGCGAGGTCGGTCCGGCGATCGCCAACCGGCCCGAAGGCCGAGCAGACCGCCTGCCGCTCGGTCGGCATGAATCTCGGCATCGCCTTCCAGCTCGTCGACGACGTGCTCGACTATGGCGGCAAGGCCGCCAAGCTCGGCAAGAACGTCGGCGACGATTTCCGCGAGGGCAAGATCACGCTGCCCGTGGTGCTCGCCTTCCGCCGCGGCAACGACACCGAGCGCGCGTTCTGGATCAGGGCGCTGGAGCGCGGCGAGATCGCCGACGGCGATCTCGATCACGCCATCGGGCTGATGACCAAGCATCGCGCGCTGGAGGACACCATCAACCGCGCCCAGCATTACGGCGCGATGGCGGTCGACGCGCTGGCGCTGTTTCCGGCCTCGCCGATGAAGAAGGCGCTGGAGCAGGTCGTGGCGTTCTGCCTCGCGCGGTCGCACTGACATCGTCATTGCGAGCCAACGGGTCCGCGCGAGGCGCGGCCCGATGACAGGCTCCGCGAAGCAATCCAGAATCACGCGCACGACTCTGGGTTGCTTCGTCGCTTCGCTCCTCGCAATGACGAACAATTAGCTCAACACCCCCGCATGCACCCACCAGCCGGGATGATCGAAGCGGATCTTTTCCGCGGCGCGGCCGGCCTCGGCGGTGTTTTCATAGATCGCAAAACAGGTCGCGCCCGAGCCCGACATCCGCGCCAGCCACGCCCCGTTGGTCGCGGACAGCGCCGAGATCACTTCGCCAATGACGGGCTGGATTCGCGTGGCCGGCGCTTCCAGATCGTTGGAGCTTGCTGCAAGCGCCTCGACCCAATCTTCGACCGACGCGCCGGGCTCCGGCCAGGCGGTGCCCCGGAGAACGTCGGTGGCGCCGACCAGCAGTTCGCCGTTGCGCAAGCCGAGTGCCGCGAACACGTCCTTGGTCGCGACGGGCACGCAGGGGTTGACCAGCACGCACGGCATCTTCGGCAAATTCAGCGGCAGCAGCGTCTCGCCGACGCCGGTCATGTCGCAGGCATGCGAGGCCAGACACACCGGCACGTCGGCGCCGGTCTGAAGCGCGACTTCGAGCAGGCGCGGATCGTCGAGCGAAAGATCGTTGAGCCTTGCCAGCAGCCGCAGCGCCGCGGCGGCATCGGCCGAGCCGCCGCCGATGCCGGCTGCAACCGGCAGGACCTTGTCGAGCGTGAAGGCGCCGAGCTTCAGGTCCGGCACGCGCGCCGCAAGCAGCCTCGCGGCCTTCAGCACCAGATTGTCGGACGTGTCGCCGCAGGCCTGCGCCAGCGGCCCCGTGGTCGTGAGCCTGAGCTCGGGGCCGGGCTCCAGCGTCAGGCGATCGGCGCAATCGGCGAACGCCACCACGCTTTCGAGATCGTGATAGCCGTCGACGCGGCGGCCGATCACGCGCAGGCTCAGATTGACCTTGGCGCGCCCCTCTTCACTCAACATCGGCGAGACGCCCCCAACTCGCTCTTCAGCCGCCCTTGCCGTCGTCCTTGCCGTCGCTTCCTTCTTCTTGTCGGGCGGCAGCGGCCGCCGGGGACGGATCATCCGTCAGGCCGTTCTCGATCTTGGCCTCGATCTTCGGCAGATCGTCCGGCTCGGGCTTGAGGTCGCGGGCATGCGCCCACTGGAATTTCGCTTCCAGCGTGCGGCCGACGCGCCAATAGGCATCGCCGAGATGGTCGTTGATGGTCGGATCCTCGGGCTTGAGGTCGATCGCGCGCTCGAGATTCTTCACCGCCTCCTCGTAATTGCCGATGCGGAA
The DNA here is from genome assembly GCA_963821965.1 of uncultured Alphaproteobacteria bacterium. GTDB lineage: Bacteria > Pseudomonadota > Alphaproteobacteria > Rhizobiales > Xanthobacteraceae > Bradyrhizobium. The sequence continues at coordinate 200,264 of CAWGFY010000007.1, read as the reverse complement.
ATAGGCCCAGCCGAGCGAGTCGACGATGTAGCCGTCGTCGGGACGCTGCTCGACGGCGCGCTTGATCATCTTCATGCCCTCGTCGAGATTGACGCCCTGGTCGATCCAGGAATAGCCGAGATAGTTCAGCACATGCGGCTGGTCGGGCTGCAGCTCGAGCGCCTTGCGCATGTCGGCTTCGGCCTTGCTCCACTGCTTGGAGCGCTCCTCGCAGATGCCGCGATAGTAGTACCAGACGCTGTTGGCCTTGTCGTTGCCGGCCGGCAGCACGTCGATGCCCTTGCGAATAGGTGTCGCCGCAATCGGCGAACTTCTTGCGGCCGCGCTCGATATTGCCGAGCGCCATGATCGCTTCGAGGTCCTTCGGATCGTCCGCGATCACGCCCTTGAGGATCTTGATCGCCTCGTCGCTGCGGTCGGCGGAATCGAGATCGGTGGCGAGCTGGATCTGCGCGTTGCGCTTCAGCGGCGAGGACGCCGGCACGCGCTCATAGACCTTGATCGCCATCTGCGGCCGCTTCACCGATCTCATAGAGATCGGCGAGCGAGAGCAGCGCCAGCGGATGGGTGGGCTGGAGATAGAGCGCGAGCTGCAGATAGACCAGCGCGAGATCCTCGCCGCCGCGGCGGGTCAGCGTGGCGCCGATGCCGTAGAGCGCTTCGGCCGCACCGGCCTGCGCCGAATCGACCAGCGGCGGCAGCTTCTTGCCGGCCTTGGTCTCGCGCAGGCCTTCCACCACCAGCGGATGGCGCGCGAGCTTCTTGTCGAAGGCCTCGTAGATCGCGGTCGCCTTGTCGTCGTCCTTGTTGCGCGACAGCCAGCGCGCATAGGCCTCGGTGATGCGCAGCATGGAATCGTCGAGCTTGTAGGCGCGCTCGAAGCGGGCGCCGGCGTCCTTTTCCTTGCCCGAGAGCTCGAGGATCATGCCGGCATGCAGGTCCTTGAACAGCGGATACCATTCCGGACCGGTCAGCTTGTCGATGCTGGCGACCGCCCTCTTGGTGTCGCCGGCGCCGTAGGCTCGCCCAGGCCGACAGCAGCGTCGCGACGAGATCGGTGATCGGGCCGCGGATCGACTGGTTGATGTTGAGCTGCGCCGCGGCGTATTTCTTCTGCTTCAAATCCTGCACGCCGACCACGAGCCGCGCGACGCGGTTGGTCTTGTCGATGGTCAGGATCCGCTCGGCGAGCTTGACCGCCTCGTCGATGTCGCCATCGGCAACCGAGGAGATGAAGGCGCGGTCGAGCAGCTCGTTGTTCTTCGGGATCGGTGCGCAGCGCGGAGCGATAGAACGCGGCGGCCGAGGTCGCATCGCGCTCGACGCTGGCATGGCGGGCGGCGAGATAGCTGCCGGAGGTGGTCAGCGACTTCAGATCGTTGCGGGTCGGAAACTGCGCCGCGCGTGTCCGGGGATGATCGGGCGTCTGCGCCAGAACCGAGAGGGGCAGCGCCATCGCGGTCAGCGCGAGGGCGGCAACAGTCCAGCGATTGCAACGAATGGAAAACATCACGGTTCGCTCTGGCTGTTTGAGGAATTTACGGATCGTCTCGAATGCGAGCCCGACCGGCGCACGGGAAACGCCATTAGGCGTCGGACAATGCCGTTTTTGGCGCCTAACCGCAAGGATTTGCCCGGCAATTCGGGCGGCTCCGACCGCTTCCGAGCCGCCCGTCCACACCCCAAAACCGCTGCAGTGTGGCCTTATCGTGGCCGCGCTGCCGTAGCCGGCCAATCCGTGCGCTGGTCACGCAATCGTGCATGTACATCGCCTCGTAGTTCGGTCCGCCGCCGCCCTCCGGTGGAACCCAGGTGATGTTGCCGTTCGGGTCCTTCACGTCGCAGGTTTTGCAATGGACGCAGTTCTGGGCGTTGATCTGGAAGCGCGGACCTGACGCCTCCTCCACCCACTCATAGACGCCGGCCGGGCAATAGCGGTTCGAGGGACCGGCGAAGACGTCGTGCTCGGACGTCTTCTGCAGGTTCATGTCGGCGACCTTGAGATGAACCGGCTGGTCCTCCTCGTGATTGGTGTTGGACAGGAACACCGACGACAGCTTGTCGAAGGAAATCTTGCCGTCCGGCTTCGGATAGGCGATCGGCGCGTGTCGCCTTCGCCGGATCGAGCGTCTTGCGATCGGGCTTGGCATGCGACTGCGTGCCGAACAGCGAGAAGCCGACAGCGTGTTGCACCACATGTCGAAGCCGCCGAGCGCGACGCCGAGCATGGTGCCGAACTTCGACCACAGCGGCTTGACGTTGCGGACCTGGTAGAGGTCCTTGCCGACGGCGGAAGTCGCGCCAGGCATTTTCGTAGTCGACGATTTCGTCATTGGCGCGACCGGCGGCGAGCGCGGCGGCGACATGTCTCGGCCGCGAGCATGCCGCTGCCGATCGCATTGTGCACGCCCTTGATGCGCGGCACGTTGACGAAGCCCGCCGCGCAGCCGATCAGCGCGCCGCCGGGGAAGCTCAGCCGCGGCACCGACTGGTAGCCGCCTTCGGTGATGGCGCGCGCGCCATAGGCAAGCCGCTTGCCGCCTTCGAAGATGCCGCGGATCGAAGGATGCGTCTTGAAGCGCTGGAATTCGTCGAACGGCGACAGATACGGATCGTCGTAGTTGAGATGCACGACAAAGCCGACCGCGACGAGATTGTCGTCGTAGTGATAGAGGAACGAGCCGCCGCCGGTCTTCATGTCGAGCGGCCAGCCGAACGAATGCTGGATCAGGCCCTTCTGGTGCTTGGCGGGATCGATCTGCCAGACTTCCTTGAGGCCGATGCCGAATTTCGGCGGCTCGCTGTTGGCATCGAGCGAATATTTCGCGATCAGCTGCTTGGTCAGGCTGCCGCGCGCGCCTTCGGCGAACAGCGTGTACTTGCCGACAGAGCTCCATGCCGCGGGTGAAGGAATCCTTGTGCGTGCCGTCCCTGGCGATGCCCATGTCGCCGGTGGCGATGCCGCGCACCGCGCCCTTGTCGTCATAGAGCACCTCGGCGGCGGCAAAGCCCGGATAGATCTCGACGCCGAGCGCCTCGGCCTTGCGCGCGAGCCAGCGGCAGACCTGGCCGAGCGAGCCGATGTAGCAGTGATGATTGTTCATCAGGGGCGGCATCATGAAGTTCGGCAGCCGGATCGCGCCGCCCGCCGGTCATCCAGTAGAAGCGATCGTCCTTCACCTGGGTCTTCAGCGGACAGTCGGAATCCTCGCGCCAGTCCGGGATGAGCTTGTCGAGCGCGACCGGATCGATCACCATGCCGGACAGAATATGCGCGCCGACCTCGGAGCCCTTCTCCACCACGACGATGTTGAGATCGGCATTGAGCTGCTTCAGCCGGATCGCGGCGGACAGGCCGGACGGGCCGGCGCCGACGATCACGACGTCGAATTCCATGGATTCGCGCGGGGGTAATTCTTCGCTGCTCATGATCTTGACTCGGCCCGGTTGAGAACGGTTCCAATACTTCCCCGTTGTTTCCGATTTTTGCCGGGAGGACAACCACCGAAATGCGTTTCGCGTGGCGCAATGCGGCCGTCCTAAATTGACGCGATGTCGCGCCTCACGCCCGAACCCGCCCCCACCGTCGCAGCAATTGCTGGCCTTTTATCTGGAGGCCGGCGTCGATTGCGCGCTCGGGCGAGGAGCCGGTCGACCGCCTGGCCGACCCCGAAGCTGCTCCGCCCCGCCCGCGCGTGGCGCCGCCCGCACCGACTCGCAAGTCCCGTGCCGGCCGCGCCCATGCTCACCGGGCTCGCCGAGCCGCCGCCGCGCCCGATGCGGCGATCGCCTCCGCGCGCGAGGCCGCGCGCACCGCGCCGACGCTGGAGGCGCTGCGCGATGCTCCTGGAAAAGTTCGACGGCTGCGCGCTGAAATCGACCGCGACGCGGCTGGTGTTCGCCGACGGCAATCCGAAGGCGCGCGTGATGTTCGTCGGCGAGGCGCCCGGCCGCGACGAGGACATCGAGGGCCTGCCGTTCGTCGGCCGCTCCGGCAAGCTGCTCGACCGCATGATCGCCGCGATCGGGCTCGACCGCAGCAAGGCCTACATCGCCAACGTCATTCCGTGGCGGCCGCCCGGCAACCGCACGCCGACGCCGCAGGAGACGCAGATCTGCCTGCCCTTCATCCAGCGCCAGATCGAGCTGGTCGAACCCCGACGTGCTGGTGACGCTCGGCAATCCCTCGACGCAGACGCTGCTCGGGACGCGCGAGGGCATCATGCGCACCCGCGGCAAATGGTTCGACTACGACACCGGCACGCGCACCATCCGCGCGCTGCCGACCTTCCATCCGGCCTATCTGTTGCGCTCGCCGTCCTACAAGCGGATGTCGTGGCAGGATCTGCGCGCGATCGCGAAGGTGCTGGCTGCTTCAAGGCGCGTTGTTACGGCCCCTTCGGCCGCACGATGGCCCAGCCGATGCGCAAGAGCGGCTGGCGGCCGTTCACCAGCCATTCGAAGGCGCGCGGCACTTCCGGCGTCAGGCCCGGAAAGCGCTTCGCGATCTCGGGCGGCGGCGTGCCGGCGGTGTCGGAGGCGCGCCAGACCACGACGCCGCCGGTCTCGGCGAATTTCTGCGAGTGTCAGCCAGGGCGTGCGCTCGGGCGTCGCGTCGAGGAACAGATGCGGCCGGCCGCGATCGAGCGCGATCAGGCTCGCGAGTTGCGGCATCGCCCGCGACCGCGCGCAGCCGCTGATTGGTGCGGCGCTCAAAGCTGTCGCCGAAGAATTGCGCGATCGAGCGCGCCGGCAGCGAGGTCGCGACCTCGCTGCTGCCGGTCCAGGGCAGGAACAGCGTGGTCGCGATCGCCGCCAAGGCGGGCGCGACGATCGCGACAGCCCAGACCGTGCGCAGCAGGCGCTGGCGCCGCAGATGCACGAGATCGCCGGTCGCCACGATCACGGCGAGTCCCGACATCAACAGCGCGACGCCCGCTCCGCCGACGACGCGATCGAGATTGAACAGGCCGGAGATCAGGCTTCCGGCCAGCGCCGGCGCGATCGCGAAGAAATAGACGAAATCGCGCGCCAGCGGATCGACCGGCGGCCGATAGATGATCGGCGCTTCCTCGGCGTGCGGCTGAACAGCGCGAAGTTGAGGACGCACCAGGATGGCGATGCGCGATCATCGCGAGCACGAGGCCGCCGACGAGCCAGACCCAGTGCATGCGCTCGCGCGCTCAGCTCGGCGACCGGCGGCAAGCGCGGCATGCCAAGCACGTCGGCGCGGATCAGCCAGATCAGATAAGGCAGCGCCAGCACGGCGATCGCCAGCAGCGCGAACAGCGGATCGAACGACATCAGCGTGCGGCGGCCGCGCTCGGTCGCGACCATGAAGCCGACGACCAGCAGCAACAGGCCGATCGCCGCCGGCGTCGTCAGCAGCAGCAGGCCGGCCTCGATCGACCAGGCGAACCAGACATTGCGCCGGTTCTGGCCGATCAGCTGCCAGGAATGGAGCAACAGCAGCGCCCAGAGCGGCCGCGCCAGCACCAGCGGACCGAATTCGAGGCTCGAGCGAGGCGAAGGCCGGTGACCGTCATGGTGAGCAGCACGGCGAGCACCGCCTGCTGGCCGCCGACGATGGCGCGCGCCAGCAGATACAGGAACCAGAGCGTCGCGACCGAGCAGAGCTGCGCCAGGAAATAGACGCCGAACAGGTGGTTGCCGGCGGCACGAAAGGCGATGTCGGCGAGCCAGAACGCCAGCGGCGGCCCGAGATCGGTGCCGACCTGATATTCCCGGCCAAAGGCGAGCACGGTGGCGAGGTCGGCTGGGCGGGCTGGCAGTAGAACAGCAAGCGGCACGATCAGCCACAGCGCCGCCTGCAGCAGCACCACGATCCAGACCACCAGCCGCGGCCGGGCCCGGATCAGTTCGATGACCAGCGAGGTGAAACGCATGAAACGCCTGGAAAGCCCCGAACCGGCCTCGCGGCCGGCCCATGTCCCCGACGTTTGATAAAGCGCGCCGCGCTGCGGCGCAACTGCACGTTGCGAGTCGCAATTCGGAACGGAAACGGCGACCTCGATGCGAGGTATCGACCGTGAACAGATCGGGCTCGCGCTTGATGGTCCAGGGCTGGTGCTTTTCGCGGGCAGCGATCGACGGGCGCGAAGAAGCTGCGGTGATGGACGGAGGGACCGAGCCGGTCCAGCGCCTCCAGATGCTCCGGCACGGCAGTAGCCCTTGTGCTGCTCGAAGCCGTAGCCCGGGCAATCCTGCGCCAGCGCGCACATCAGGCGGTCGCGCGTCACCTTGGCGATGATGGAGGCGGCCGCGATCGACTTGACCACATGCCATCGCCGCCGATCACGGCCTCGCAGTCGCAAGGCAGCGCGAGCCGGTCGCGGCCGTCGACGAAGACGTGCTTCGGCGTTTCGGGCAGCGCCTGCACCGCGCGCGCCAGCGCCCACAGCGAGGCGCGCAAGATATTGTCGCGATCGATCCGCGCGGGCGATGCGAACGCCACCGCGAAGGACGAGGTCGCGCAGATCTTCTCGAACAGTTCCTCGCGCTCTTCGGCGGTCAGCCGCTTGGAATCGTCGATGCCCTTCGGGATGCGGTCGGGATCGAGAATCGACGGCCGCGGCCACCACCGGTCCCGCGAGCGGACCGCGGCCGGCCTCGTCGCAGCCCGCCACCGGCCAGATGCCGCGCTTGATCAGCGCGCGCTCGCGCCGGAAGCTCGGCGGCGCCACCGCGATCACGCCCTTCGGCAGCTTGGCTTGTCGCTCTTCTTTTCGGTCTTTTTCTTCGCGTCCCGAATCATGCCGGGATCGTGCGCAAGCAGACGCGCTGCGCGCAACCGGGAACTCGAGCGCGAAGATCGCCTTTCACCGCTCTCAACAGCGGTCGATTATCGCTTGACGCGTCAATCCGGCAGATGCACGCGCCGATCGTCGCCGACCTCGATATTGGGCGCGACCACGACTTCCCAGGGATGGCCGTCGGGATCGGCGAAATATCCGGAATAGCCGCCGTAATCGGTCTTGTGGGCGGCCTTCAGCAGGCTCGCGCCCTTTGAGAGCGCAAATTGCAGCACCGCGTCGACTTCCTCGGGCGAGTTGCAGTTCCAGGCCAGCGTCACGCCGCGAAAGGCCTGCGGGCGCGGACTTGCCGGCAAAGTCGCGTCCTGTGCCAGTTGATCCCACGGGAACAGCCCGATCGCGGTCGCGCCGGTGTCGAAGAAGGCCACCGCCTCGCCGGTCGCGCGAAACTTTCGCGCAAAGCCGAGCGCCTCATAGAAGGCGATGCTGGTGCGCATGTCGGCGACGCCGAGCGTGATGACGGTGAATCGCGGAACCGGTGGTGTCACTCATACTCTTCACGCATTCTCCACTCCAGCTCAAAACAAGCTCAGCTGTCGACCCCTTGGGCTTGGCGAAATGATCCGTCGTCAGCTTGGTGCGGCGCTTGTTCAGCCCGAGCTTCTCGCAGGCGATCTCGAAGCGGCGGCCGATCATCCAGGCCATCGGCCCGGTGCCCTTCATCCGCGTGCCCCATTGCGAGTCGTAGTCGCGCCCGCCCCGCATGTCGCGGATCAGGGTGAAGACGTGGCGATAGCGGTCCGGATAATTCGCCATCAGCCATTCGCGGAAGAGGTCACGCACTTCGAGCGGCAGGCGCAGCAGCACGTAGCTGGCCTCCCTGGCGCCGGCATGCGCGACCGCATCGAGGATGCGCTCGATCTCGGAATCGTTCAGCGCAGGGATCACCGGCGCGACCATGCCGATGGTGGGAATGCCGGCCTCCGACAATTGCTTGATCGCGTCGAGCCGGCGCGGCGGCGTCGAGCGCCCGCGGCTCCATGGTGCGCGCCAGCTTCGGATCGAGCGTCGTCACGGAGATCGCCGACCTTGGCGAGATTGCGCTTGGCCATCCGCGACAGAATATCGATGTCGCGCACCACCAGCGCCGACTTGGTGACGATGCCGACGGGATGGCCGGCGCGCTCCAGCACTTCGAGGATGCCGCGCATGATTTTGCGCTCGCGCTCGATCGGCTGATAGGGGTCGGTGTTGGTGCCGATCGCGATCATGCGCGGCTCGTAATCCGCGGCCGCGAGTTCCTTCTCCAGCAGCTCCGGCGCGTCCGGCTTGGCAAAGAGCTTCGAATTCGAAATCGAGTCCCGGCGACAGGCCCATATAGGCATGGGTCGGCCGCGCGAAGCAGTAGACGCAACCATGCTCGCAGCCGCGATACGGATTGATGGAGCGGTCGAAACCGATGTCGGGTGAGTCGTTCCGGGTGATCACCTTGCGCGCGGTGTCGAGCGTCACCGTGGTCTTGAACGGCGGCAGCTCTTCGAGGCTCTGCCAGCCGTCGTCGAAGGCAACCCGTGCCTCGGCCTCATAGCGGCCGCTGGTGTTGGATTGCGCGCCTCGGCCGCGGCGCCGCTCGCGGTCGATCGCGACCGCCAACTCGGAAAAGAGATGCACCCGCCGGTTCGGAGGGCGCCGTGACCGGCGGGTGCCTGAGGGCATGAGAGGATGCTCGGCTCATGGCTTCCTAGATAACACGCCATGAGAACAAATCAAGAACAATGTCTTGCGCAGCCGTGAATTACCCTAACGAGAACTTGCCCGAAATTCCCGCAGCCGAACGGCTGTTTTCAATGTGACAAGCTGATAACACGGCGGCGTTTTCAACGACTGAGCCAGCGAAGCCTCATGCTGAGCGTGATCATCCCGACCGAAGGCGTGGAGCGGACCGCGGTTGCGACGCTTGCAGCGCTGGTGCCGGGTGCAGCTTCCGGCCTGATCCGCGAGGTGTTGCTGGTCGACCGTGCCGGCAATGGCGTGATCGAGCGCGTCGCCGACGTCGCCGGCTGCCGATTCCTGCCCTTCGATGGTCCCCGCGCGGCGGCGCTTGCCGCAGGCGCCAGTCAGGCACGCGCGCCCTGGCTGATGTTCCTGCGCGCCGGCGCGGTGCTGGACACCGGCTGGATCGAGGAGACCACCCAGTTCATCCAGGGCGTGGCGCTGAGCGGATCGGAGCGCGCCGGCATTTTCCGCTATGCACGCTCGCCCTATGCCGACATGCGGCTGCGCGACCGCTTCAGCTCGCTGACCCGGCTGGTTTCGGGCCTGCGCACCGACCAGGGGCTGGTGATCGCGCGCGACCATTATTTCCGGCTCGGCGGGCATGCGCCAGACGCCCGCCGTTCCGAGGCGAAGCTGCTGCGCCAGCTTGGCCGCTCCTCCCGCATCCTGCTGCGCAGCCGGATCATGATGATGTCGGCCTAGTGCCGCCGATCTGAAGTCCCTGACTCACTCGCTGGCCACCGCCTAAATACTTGCCAATGTCAATCAATTGATTGACAATAGCAACTATCGAGGTGCCGCCATGTCCCCTGTCGATTCCCTTGCCGATTCCAGTGGCCAGATCGCCGCCGTCCGCGCCTTCAACCGCTTCTACACCCGCAAGCTCGGAGTGCTCGACCAGCATCTCTCCAAAAGCCCGTACTCGCTGAGCGAAGCACGCGTGCTGTACGAGCTCGCCCATCGCGACGAGCTTGCGGCGAAGGAGATCGGCAGCGAGCTCGGGCTCGACCCCGGCTATCTCAGCCGCATCGTGCAGAGTTTCGAGGAGAGTGGTCTGATCACGCGCAAGCCGCTTGCGACCGACCGCCGGCAATTCCGCCTCAGTCTCACCGCCAAGGGCCGCCAGGCCTTCGCGAAACTCAACAAGGCTTCGCAGGACGACGTCGCTGCGATGCTGGCCCCACTCTCGAACGATGACGGCAGGCGGCTGACGGAGGCGATGGCCACGATCGAGCATCTGCTCGCGCCGGCGCGCGAGCGCGCGCCGTTCCTGTTGCGCAGCTATCGCATCGGCGACATGGGCTGGGTGACCTCGCGACAGGGCATCGCCTACGCGGAGGAATATGGCTGGGACATCAGCTACGAGGCGCTGGTCGCCGAGATCTGCGCGCAGTTCATCAAGAGTTACGATCCCTCGCGCGAGCATTGCTGGATCGCCGAGGTGCATGGCGAAGCGGTCGGTTCGGTGTTCCTGGTCAAGGCGTCCGACAAGGTGGCGAAGCTTCGGCTGCTGATGGTCGAGAAGAAGGCGCGCGGACTCGGCGTCGGGCGCGCGCTGGTCGAGCAATGCATCCGCGCCGCGCGCGAGAGGGGCTACGCAAAGATGACGCTGTGGACGCAGAGCTGCCTGCTTGCCGCGCGCGGCATCTATCAGCAGGCCGGCTTCCGCAAGGTCGCGGAGGAGAAGCATCACAGTTTCGGCGTCGATCTGGTGGGCGAGACCTGGGAGATGGAGTTGTGAGGCGGGGCGCGGGCACGATTTGCGCTTTGGCGCATCCGTACCGCGGTTCAATCGCGAAATCGCCACCAGGACATCAGACGGTTGAACAAGTAAACGTTGTTTGAGCGGAACTATTTCTAATTATGGTTGTTGTCATGCCGATCCCCGAAAGCAGAGGGATCGAAATGAAAAAGTCAGCAGCCCAAAATGATCAAATCACTGTCAGCCCTGGCGATCTTCCTGCTTCTCGGAGCGTCGGTTGTCGCCCTGCCGGTTTTTGCCCCTAAAGCGGCAGCGGGCGAGGTCGCGGTGCTGGCCAAGGGTGACCGGCTGGAGGTCCGTGCTGCCGCCGCGAACTGCTCGACCCAGGTCTGGCCGGATTTCGCCGCGTCCTGTCTGCGCAACGCGGGTTCGCACACGACAATCGTGGAAGCCCGCCTTGTGACCGCTCGCCGGTAGCACTTTCCAATCTCCGTTTGGAACTGGTTCATTGGATTTTTTCATAACTCGTCCCGCGCAACTCAGCCGCGCCGATAACGTGGCGCTTCGCAAGGAAATCGGCGAACGGCTTGCGCCCAGTCTGGATTTGAAACCGGTTGGAATGCCGCCGCATTTGGCGATGCTCGTGAGACAATGGCGCGATCAGCCCTCCAACAGACCACTTGCGTCTTCGCCGCCCCACTCGACCGAGTCATGACGCCGCCGACCACGCCTAGAGCGGCCGGCCTGCCGGGCGGAGCGATTTAGCTCGCTATTCCTGCTCGAAAGGCGCAGCAACGATCCTGCCATGACGCTCGGCAGCCGGTGAGAGAGTGAGGCTTTCCATGTCGACAGAACTAACTCCGGTACCCAAAGTTCTTGTCGTCGAAGACGAGATGATTCTGCGCATGCGCGCGGTCGACATCGTGGAGGATGCCGGGTTCTCCCCCGTCGAGGCCGTCAACGCCGACGAGGCGATCTCGATACTCGAGTCCCGTTCGGATATCTCCCTGCTGTTCACCGATATTCAAATGCCCGGCAGCATGGACGGGCTGAAGCTCGCCCACGCTGTGCACGATCGTTGGCCTTCCATCAAGATCATCCTGGTTTCCGGTCACGTGCAGCCATCTGATGCGGAAAGGCCGGCGAACAGCCGGTTCTTCGGCAAACCGCTGGGTGTCGAGCACATGATCACCGAGTTGCAGGCGATGGTGGGCTCGGGCTCGCTGACGATCGTTCCGAACGCAAACGGGTGGCCGGCGGAGCAGGCGCTTCACACCATGGAGCCGACTGGCCCGTCGCCCCGATCTGCGCATGAAGTTGCCCTGGCGGCGGAGAACGACAGCCTTCGCCTGTTGCTCGAACAAGCCGGGATCGATGCCAAGACCCTGCTTGTCCAGGCCGGTATCGACGCCAAGGAGCGAGAGGCCGCCGACAAATTGCAGAAGCTGATCCTTGGAGAACTTCACCATCGTATCAAGAATACCCTGGCGACGGTCAGCGCGATCGCCTCCCAGAGCTTTCGTGCCGCGCCCAGTGTCGAGCACGGCCAGAAGGCAATGGAGGGCCGGCTGATTGCGCTGGGCCGGGCGCACGATCTCTTGATGCAGGTCAGCTGGGCAAATGCCAGTCTCAATCACACGCTGAGCAGTGCGACGGAGCCCTATGAGCGTCAGCGGGCCAGACGCTTTCATTTCAACGGCCCGGATATCAGGATTACTTCCGGAGCCGTCGTCGCGCTGGCGATGACATTCAACGAACTCTGCACCAATACGACCAAATTCGGCGCCCTGTCGGTCCCCGCAGGGCGCGTGGAAATCGCATGGACGATCGACGAGGTGAAGCAGCGGCTTCACCTTGTCTGGACTGAAAGAGAAGGTCCGGAGGTCGAGCTACCGAAGCGGCGAAGCTTCGGCACCCGCATGATGGAGTCGCTCGGCCAGCAATTGAACGGTCAGGTGCGGCTCACATACGAACCGGGCGGATTCGTCTACTCGCTGGATGTGCCGCTTGGCTCGGTCGCGGCGGCGGGGTGAGGCCTAAGACGAACCTGGCCGGTCAATCGCACGACGCCAGGACACCTGGACTGCGCTCTGAAATTCACAATTGACGCACCGTGCGCGTTGCCGTCGTCATTGGCGCCAGTAATACGACAGCTGATCTTCCGTCACCACGCGCTCGACATTTTCCGACTTGCTCTTGATGCGGTAGCGAAGACGTCCGTCAGCCTCGATCGGCATGCGTTGAACGACGGTGTAGATCATCGGCGGCTCGATTTCGACACGGCCTTGCGGCCCCTGCGGCGAGTGCTGAACATCTTCATTCAGTTTGTATGTATGTGACATGTATCGACCTCTCAAAGTTGCGGCTGCTCCAGCCTCGGCCGTGCCGCGCCGGAATGACCCATGGCGGCTCGCCGGAACGAAACCAGTCGCCGCTTGTCCTCGTCCCACAAGGTCAGCCGCACGCACCACAGGCTTTGAAGCATGGTAATTCGTCCGACGGCAGCGAGTTGCGGATGGTCCCGCAACACATCCGACAACCTATAGCAGGGAATTCGACTGGACAGGTGATGGATGTGATGGACGCCGATATTTGCCGTGAACCAGCGCAAGACGACGGGCAAGTGATAGTAGGAACTGCCATGCAGCGCCGCCTCGTGAAAACTCCAGGCCTCGTCATGGGACCAAGAGGTGTGCTCGAACTGGTGCTGGACATAGAACAGCCAGACGCCGATCGACGAGGCCAGAATGGTGATCGGCAGGTGCACCAGCAGGAATGGCCCGACGCCGACCAGGCTGATCATGCCCGCGACCAGGATCGCGACGGCGGCGTTGGTGCCCATCGTGCTGAGCCAGGGCTTCCAGCCGCCGCCCATCATCCCGATCGGCAACCGATGCCGCAGGATGAACAGATAGATCGGACCGACACCGAACATCACCATCGGATGGCGGTACAGACGATAGAGCAGCCGGCGCCATCCGGAACGCGCGAAAAACTCACGCACGGTCAGCGTGTCGATGTCGCCAAAGCCTCTTTGATCGAGATTTCCCGAGCTCGCATGATGGAGCGCATGGTTGTGCCGCCAGTAGCCGTACGGGGTCAGCGTCATGACGCCGATGACCCGGCCGACCCAATCGTTGGCAAGACGGCCGCGGAAAAATGAACCGTGGCCGCAATCGTGCTGGATCATGAAGAGACGGACGAGCAGCCCTGCTGCGGGTATCACCCCCACGAGGCCAATCCAGTAGCCAAAATAGAGAGACACCCACATCAATGTCCAGATGACAACGAATGGCACTGCGGTGATCGCAAGCTCGAAACCGCCGCGCACGCTGTCCGGCTCGCGATAACGGCCGAGCAGCTGCGCAAGCGCGCGGGCTTCCGGCGTAGGAATAGGGCTGTTCTGCACCTCTCAGCAACCGCGACAGATGTTGTTCAGCTTGGTGCGCGTTCGGGCGTCCTCCGCGATGAACGGATCCTTGTAGGCGGTGCGCGTTGCGTCGTCTTCGACGGCCGCCGGCTTTTCGATTTTCGGACGAGGATACGCCGCGTCGTAACAGGCGAGTCTCCCGGTCGTGCTGTCGATTGCGCGGCAGTCCGGTCCGGCGGCGAGCGCGCCTTGCGTGCATGCGCAGAGCGCCAGCACGGCGAAAGCCATCTTCATCTCATCTTCCTTTTCACGGGCGACATGCCGCCGGATATCCGCGATCAAATCCCGTCCACGACTTGGATCGCCTCGGACTCTTATTTCTTCTTGCCGGATCCAAAGCTCGGCTGCCAAGTCGCGGTCTTCTGGCTTGGCGCGGCCGCAATGGTCTTGATCTTCTCTTTCTTGGGCTTCTTGGCCTCCCGATTACCCTTTTGCTCTCCCTTGGCCATGCCAATCTCCCTTGGGTTTGATGATGACGCTGTGCGACACGCGGCCTGTCGCTTCCGCCCTGTTCAGCTTTGCGAAACGGCTTGCTTTTCCGCGGATCCGGCGTCGCTTCCCGCCGAGCGCGCACGACCCTCAATCACCGGACAACGCCCAGGAGTGCGCAATGATGTCCGAGATGTAGCAGTCCCGCCCGCAAATAGCGAGGCAAATCGGGTCTCTCACCGGTATGATACGGTAACCGGGACGATTCACACGCCCCGGGGATTCCAGCCCGCCACCGAGTGGGCCATACTCCACATCAGCGCTCCGAGCCCGCCGGCTGGTATGCCGTCCAGCCCGCGGCCTAGTGCCGACGATGAGCCGAACTGGTTTCTTTTCCGAAGGCGCTCTCGATTGAATTCTTCAGGGTGTGGACTGCGCTATGGATCGCCAGATCCATCGTCGTGTCACGATGCGTCACGATGATAGGCTCGCGGCTGTCGCGACGCGCCTCGATCATGCAGCATTTGTCGCCATGGCCGATCTTGCTGCCGATTTCGTCGCTGAGGTGCACATCTATTCGCCTGATGCGATCTCCAAAGCGGTCCAGCGCAGCATGCACGACGGTCTTCACATGGTCCGAAAGCTGCTCGCTTCCCTGAATGTTGCCGTCCGTTCTAACCTCGATCAGCATCAATGACTCCGTTGCTTCATCACCCTGAACGCCTTGCCATCACTTGACGCGACGACCCTTGAAAAAGCCCTTGTTCGTCGTGTTTTGCTTGATGTTCGCGGTCTGGCCCTGCTCAGCCGGATTGATGCGAGTCTTCTTGCGAAGCTCAACGGCAGGCACTTCCGAGTGATCACCCGTTCCTTTTTGGCTATGGTTCGCCGCAGGGACCGGCGGCAAGTGTTGTCCGTGTTTAGACATCGCTTCCTCGCTATCGGCTACCGACCAAGAACGCCCTTGCTCAACCTCAACTTCGATCAATCGTGAAAAAGTCGTGCCGACGGTCTCGGCACGTCCTTTCCCAAACTCAAAAAGCGCCCAGTCGGGCGCTTTTCAAGTTCGTTACTGGCACAGGTGCGCACGGCCGTCCTCGCCACGGAAAACTGTCCCTGGCTGGCAGACGAAGCCATTGCGAACGGCATACCCGTTATCGTATCCGCCGCCGTAGCCGTTATCGTAGGCATATGAATTGTCATAGGTGCCAGGCCCGTAACCGCCGTAGTAACCGGATGTTGCGCCAACTAGCGAGCCGGCGACGATGCCGGCTGCAATTCCGGCTCCGGCTATTCCGGGTCCATAGCCGCCTCGACGGAATCCGCCGCCTCTCATGCCTCCACCGGCATAGTGAGCGGCGCCAGCGTGGAAACTTCCGCCGCCGACGTGCCCGCCGCCGACGCGTCCGCCTCTTGCGAGCGCCGGGGACGTCGCCGCGAGTGCAACTGCCAGACAGGCAGCCGTCATCGTTCCAATCTTAGTCATGACCATTTTCTCCTGATGAGTCGTATAGGGAACAGTGCAACGTCGCTAATGTTCCGGTTCGTTCCGGCTTTCGTATTCGACTCACTCTCGAGAGAACGATTGCGCAAGAACGGCCCCAGCGCGGGGGGAGCGCTGAGGCCGCCCGGGTCTTGAAGGAAGCCACAGAGCGGCTGCAGCTTCCGTTGCAGCCGGCCACACCCAACAGCGCCGCGCTGTCCAGTTTTGCTCACTATCCGATCTAAAGTTACGGGTGACCCAACCAGACAGGACAGCGGCGCCCCGCCTGTTTCACCGTCTGGTGCCGTTGTGCTTCCCGGCAGTCCTAATTCATTAACTTTTCGAAAGTGAGCAAAATGAAACAGCGCCGGGATAGCGCTGATCCCATAGTCAACTGATCGTCGGCCATCAACAGCATCTACCGCGGACCGAGAGTCCTGTAACGCTCCCGCCCGACCTTAGGTGAGCATCATGTTATCCCTCGCGGTCTTGTTCGACGCCAGCCGCATTGCAGTTCAGCCCCATACCTGTCCCAAATGTCTGGGTCCGATGATCCTGACGCGCATCAAGCCCTCCCGGATCGGATTCGAGATGCGCACGTTTCAGGGCGTCAATTGCCATCACGTCGACAGGGTCGTCATCGAGACCGATTCGACGAAGTGGATGTCTTCTGGGTTGCGGGCGCCGGTTTAGGATTCCGGCGTGCGCGGCGCCTTCGACGGTCCTTGGGCGAACCTGCTCGCTGGCGAGTCCGAGGCGGACCTTTGAGCGGCCGCGCGCGTTGAGCCCACAAGACCGGGGCGACGACGAACGCGGAGCTTTGGCAATGAGCGATATTCCTCTTCACATTCAAAGAAAGTCCGACCGGCGGTGGGCCGCCAGATTTGCCTCGCCCGTTGCACCGGCCGCGCCCAAAGGCACCCACTTGAAAGGGACGGTCAACAATTTGACACGCCGCGCAAAAGCAAAGGAAAAACCTGCCGAGTTGAGCAAGCGCGCCTGATCCGCATTGCAGTCGGCTGCGTGCCGCACCGGAGAAACAATGTCAAAACACCCAAAAATAGAACACGAGTACCACGCAGGCAAAGACCTGCTGAAGATATGGGTCCGCGGATACGCGCTCAAAAGCAAAAAGACGCGCGAAAAGGTGATGAAGACGCTTTGCGATGAAATCGAGCGAAGCCCTGACCG
Organism: uncultured Alphaproteobacteria bacterium; assembly: GCA_963821965.1. Taxonomy (GTDB): domain Bacteria; phylum Pseudomonadota; class Alphaproteobacteria; order Rhizobiales; family Xanthobacteraceae; genus Bradyrhizobium. The sequence continues at coordinate 183,480 of CAWGFY010000007.1, read as the reverse complement.
CCTGATTGGCGAAGCCAAAAGGAAGGCCAAAAACGGAAGTCCCGGCAAGAAACCGCGCGGATACCAGAAGAGCGTCAAACTCGTTGAGGTCGGCGATTGAAGCGCTCGGCCGCTCTTTTCCGGATCATGCCTTAACCGCGAACCAGCAGGCGGTTCGCGCGCGAAGATACGTTCACGACATCCGGCCTTCGACCGCTTCCATTCGCGCCGCCAACTCGGCGGACCGTCCCTTTCACGGTCCGAATAGCGCCAGAAAAACGACCCCAGCACGGGGGACGAACCGGGGCCGTCATTCATCGGATGTGATGGGGCACAGCACACCCGGTCGCCTATTGCCAAGTGATCCCGGCAACATTGGTTCCCAGACAGGGCTATCCCATCATCGAGACGGAGGAGCCCTTCGAGGCGCGCATCTCCCGAAATCGCGGAATGAAGTTCGAATCTCCAAGCACTCCCAACGCGTCTACCAGGGTCTCCGCCACGTCCCGCCCCAGCTTCCTCCCCATCGGCCCTGTCCGCGGACCAACCTGATGATCACGAGCAGCAATACCGCGCCGATCGCAGCACTGATGATTGCCGATACAATGCCCCAGCCGAGATGGATTCCGAGTTGCGGAAATGCCCAGCTCGCAATAAACGCCCCCGCGATTCCAACAACGAGATCGCCAACGAGGCCCAAGCCGGTACCCTGGACGATCTGGCCGGCGAGCCAGCCGGCGACGAGGCCGACAACCAGGATATCGAGGAGACTTTCGCCGGATATGTTCATCTTTTGCGTCCTCCGCGATCGGACAGCCGGGCCACGGGTGTCGTTGCGTTTTCACGATAGCTCCAAAAGCCGGCCGGATACTGTGCAAAATTGCTCAGATGTCAGCCGTTTGAGCGGCGTGCCGTTCAGCACCAGCTGAGAAACATTCCGCCGACAAAGTTGAGCAATTTAGCTCAGTGGCATTGGACGATAACCGATAGGTTTGTTGGTGCGCGGGCCGGATAGGCAGTTGCCCGGGCGGCCGGCAGGAGATCTCGACTTGACCATCAGGACAACGCGAACCACCGTTTCGTTCACGAGTCCATTCACCCTTCGGAACCTGGAGGGCATTCAACCCGCGGGTGAATATGTCGTTCTGATTGACGACCAACTGATCGAAGGGCTTTCATGGGCTGCCTATCGGCGCGTGGCAACCCTGCTTCAAACGCCGGCCGTGTCCGCCTCGCAACAGCTCACTCAGTCCTTTGCGATCAGCCAAACGGAGCTGGACGCCGCGCTCATGAAGGACCGGCATCAGACGATCGTTGTGCACTAAGCGTGGTGCCGTATCGCGATTTACGCGGCCTTCGTGGGTGCGGATTTTCAGGCAGGTTCGCCTCGGATGGGGTACGATCGGGGTGCCAAGAGCCCAGGACATCATGCCAAAAACGGCGAAAGACCTATTTGATCCAAAACTCTTTCTCGCCAAGGTCGGCGAGGGCAAGACCATTTTGAAGTTTGACAGGAACCAGGTCGTCTTCGCGCAGGGAGACGTCGCAGATACCGTTTTCTACATTCAAAAGGGAAGGATCAAGGTTCTCGTCGTCTCCGAACTGGGCAAGGAAGCTGTGGTCGGAATCCTGGAGCCTGGACAGTTCTTTGGCGAAGGATGCCTCAACGGCCATCCCTTGCGTATTTCAACGAACACGGCCATGGACGAATGCCTGATCACCTCCATCGCAAAAGAGGCGATGCTGGCTGCTCTTCACAGCGAGCCAAAGTTCTCAGAGTTGTTCATGGCGTATCTCCTGAGCCGCAACAGCCGCATCGAGGAAGACCTGATCGACCAGCTATTCAATTCCAGCGAGAAGCGCCTCGCGCGCCTCCTGCTTCTGCTGGCAAATTTCGGAAAGGAAGGCACGCCGCAGCCAATCGCGCCGCACGTCAGCCAGGAAACGCTGGCGGAGATGATCGGCACGACACGCTCCCGCGTCAGCTTCTTCATGAACAAGTTCCGCAAACTCGGCCTGATCTCCTACAACGGAAAGATCGAGGTCCATAGTTCGCTGTTGAACGCGGTCTTGTACGACAAGCCTGGGATAGAGCAGGACGACTGACGCTACCGGACGCAAAAGGATTTATATCCGCGCGGTAGTAGGCGCCGTGCGCCCTCGGCGGCAGCCGCCTTTCTTTCTTTGTCCGAGCACGCAACCTTTGCGCTGCTCATCGATTGTGTAGGCAGCGGCGGAACCGGGAAGCCGGCAGTCGTTTACAAAGGCCGCGCGGAGTAATGCCCGAGCGGCCTTTTTCATGGAAGTCGGCGCGCGTCTCGTTTGAATTGGATATACGTGACGCCCGGGTTATGGAAAGCAGATGAGGCCTGTGATCAGGCGACCGTTCAAAACACGTTCTACTGAAGAGGTTATGGCACTGCTCAGCGCGGTGGCGACCGCGATCCTCGCTGTCATCATTATCGCAATGCTCTATTTTGGTCGTGAGATCTTCGTGCCCATTGCATTGGCGATTCTTCTCAGCTTCGTGCTGGCGCCGGTGGTCGTAATACTGCAACGTATCCATGTGCCGCGCGGGTTGGCGGTCGTGAGCGTGGCCATACTTGCCTTCGCGCTCATTTTTGCGATGGGCAGTCTTCTCGCCACGCAACTGACGCAACTCGCCGGAGACCTCCCTCGTTACCAATCGACGATAAGCGAAAAGATCCAGTCTTTTCGGGATACGAGAGCTGGAAGGGGAACGCTTGAACGCGCCTCCGACATGTTGAAGGATCTCGGCAAGGAAATCGATAAGCCGAAAGATGCCGCGTCTGTGCGTTCATCAAACTCGATCGCCAATTCCAATGCTACGGGACCACAGGCGCCCGTTCCGGTGGAAGTACGCCAGCCCGATCCCGGTGCGTTGGAGAGCTTGCGGACTTTGATCGCCCCGCTTGTTCATCCGCTCGCGACAACCGGCATCATCATCATTTTCGTCATCTTTATTCTGCTTCAACGCGAAGATCTTCGTAACCGGCTCATACGGCTGGCCGGCTCCTACGACCTGCAACGAACCACAGCGGCGCTCGACGACGCAGCGAGACGCCTTAGTCGGCTCTTCCTGACCCAGCTCATTCTGAACAGTGCCTTTGGCATAGTGATAGGGATAGGTCTGTGGTTGATTGGCACGCCAAGCGCGATCCTGTGGGGCATCTTGGCGACAGTCCTCCGCTTCGTACCCTACATCGGCGCCGTCATCGCGGCCGCGTTTCCGCTTGCTCTGGCGGTTGCCGTCGATCCCGGCTGGTCGATGCTGCTGTGGACGCTCGCGCTTTTTCTTACTGTGGAGCCGATTGTAGGCCATGTCATCGAACCGATGGTCTACGGCCATAGCACAGGGCTTTCTCCTGTTGCTGTAGTTGCGTCGGCGACGTTTTGGACCGCACTTTGGGGGCCCATTGGGCTCGTCCTCGCGACGCCTCTGACGGTATGCCTTGTTGTGCTTGGGCGTCATGTAGAACGCCTGGAATTCCTTGACGTCATGTTTGGGGACCGGCCAGCGCTTTCTCCCCCCGAAATCTTTTACCAGCGCATGCTGGCGGGTGATCCGGCGGAAGCTGCCGAAAAGGCCGAAGAATTCCTGAAAGAACGTTCTCTGGCCTCATACTATGATGAGGTCGCTTTGAAGGGTTTGCAGCTCGCGCAAATTGACGCCGAGCGCGGCGCGCTTGACCAGGCGCGTCTCACAAAGATTCGAGACGCTGTCAAGGAGTTCGCCAGCGACCTTGCCGACCAGGATGACCGGCCGCCGACGAAAGTCCATCTAACCACCGATGCAGAAGCCTCGTCCGCGGTAGAAAGTGTCGCGGAAAATGCGGCGCATGAAAATTTACCCGTTATCAGCAAAGAAGACCTGCCACCCGATTGGCTGGGTGAACATCCCGTTCTCTGCATGGCCGGACGTAGTCTCATCGACGAAGCGGCCGCGATCATGCTGGCTCAGCTTTCGACTGCACACGGTCTCGCAGCACGGGTCGAAGGGGCAGAAGCGCTCTCTACCACAAATGTCTTTCGACTTGAGACCACCGGCGTTGCGATCGTCTGCCTAGTCTATCTCGATTCGAGTGGACCAGCCCACATGCGTTACTCCGTTCGGCGCCTCAGGCGGAAGTTGCCAAAGGCAACCATTATCCTGGGCTGTTGGGTCAAGGACATCGACCCAACCGCGCTGGAAGCGTTGCGGGATAACGCGAAAGCCGATCTCGTTGCCGCGAGCCTGGGCGAGGCGGTCAAGCTTTGCATCGAGGCTACGGGTGCGACGGACAAATCTCACCCAGCCACCGAGCAGGAAAAGTCTACAATTGCCGCTGCGTGAGATCTTCGTGAACAGCACAGCACAAATAGGCGTCTTATCGTCCAAACCTCCGATTCCGTCGCGACGACAACATGCTCTCTTCGCGCGAGGCGGAACTTAGTTCACGACAGGTAGTTCCCCCATTCCAAGTCATTGTCACCAGGGAGACTTCCTATGGAATTGATCCTCATTGTCGTAGTTTTGGTATTGTTGTTTGGCGGCGGCGGATATTGGGGTCGCCGGAGAGGTCATTGGTAGAGATCTGCCGAGGTCGGCGCAATGCGAACGGAGTCCATGGGCGCTGCAACTGAGGTGGCCTTACTCCGACCCCTCCAGGGTATGGGCGTCCTGCCACGCCTTGTTTCGAAAAAGGTTGCGCAGAGACGCGGCGATCCGCCGACGTTGGTTCCGTTCAGGTCCGGGCAGCACGGCGCGGGCGGCGCGAAGCATGTCGCGGCGCAATCTTACAAAATAGGCCACGGGATAACGGGTATCGGTCCGAATGCGTTGAACCGCCGGCATGATGCTCTCCCTTGAATTCAGGAAGCCCAGATTGGAGCGGCGGCCGTTTCGGCGCTGTTCTCTTTTGCTCACGTTCGTAAGAATTAAAGAATTAGGACACTCCTTCTTCATGAACAAGTTCCGCAAGCTCGGCCTGATCTCCTACAACGGAAAGATAGAGGTCCATAGCTCGCTGTTGAATGCGGTCTTGTACGACAAGCCGGAGATAGAGCGTAACGAGTGAGCGCGATCGGGCAGAAAGATCGAAGCGTTTGAGGCCTCACCTGCGCATCATCGAGCGCCCGAGATGCGCCAATTGAATTGCGTTGTTGCCGCAACGACGCGGCGCGCGCTGCAGTAGATTTTCGTCGAATGTCCGAGTTCGGGGGGAACGCCTATCTGGTGACGACCGGAGCTGTCGTCTCTTCCTCGGCTATCAGCCTCAGGAGCAATTGCCGATGGGAGTTGTCTTTGGCCAGAGCGAGCCGCCTTTTAAAGAGTTTAAGATTTTCGGACTTTATGAATTCTTCCATGGCGTCCTCCCTTCTGGTTCGCTCGCTCGCTGATGACTTTTAGGCCGTGGCCTGCGAGCCAGAGAACCGCGTATGATTTCATCGGATCAAAAGCGGCGGCGATAGGCCAGCATGCGCCTCAAATTGCGGATTTTCTGGTCAATATTGCTCACTCCAAGAAACTGAGTCACAGACCTTCGGCCATGTGAGCACTATTGACCATACCGCACTCATCGTAACACCCACTTTACAATGTCGAAGCGGCCCATGAAGCTGCGCTCTTGGAAAAGGCATCCACCCAGGATCGTTCCGGGATCTTCCGGCCGCTGGTGGACAGAGACTGGCCACAGTCGGCGCAACGAATGGAGGAGGGCCATTGTCGCAAAATTCCGAATGTCCCCGGCAGAAACCCGACGCAGCGGCCAATGTCCAGCGAGTGATACAATCAGCATCAGTGAGCCAAGCGGAACGCTTTACACGCCCCGAGGATTCCAGCCCGTCACCGAGTGCGCCATGCTCCAGATCAGCGCACCGAGCCCGCGCGTGAAGTCGTCGGGGCCTCCGTCTCCCGCATTGGTGAACGCCGACCAGCAGAAACACTAATCGATCGAAATATTCGCCTCGCGCGCGACCTTGATCCAGCGCTCCGCCTCCATGCGCATCATGTCTGCAAATTGTTTTGGCGTCATGGCTTCGGCTTCGGCGCCCTCATTGGCGAGAAACGTCGTGAGTTCGGGTGAGGTCAGCATCTTGCCGATTTCCGCGTTGAGCGCGTTGACGATATCCGCGGGCAGCCCGGCGGGTCCGGCAATACCCCACCACGTCCCGAGTTCGGCGCCCGCTACGCCGGACTCCGCCAGCGTCGGCACATCGGGCAACAGCGTGGCTCGCTTCCTGCTGGTCACCGCAAGCGCCTTGACCTGGCCGCTTTTGGCGAGCGGCAGCACCTGCGGCAGGCTCGACACGAAGATGTCGACATGGCCGCCTGCGAGATCGTTGACCGCGGGCGCGCCGCCCTTGTAGGGCACATGGGTGAATTTGACGCCGGCCGAACGCGCAATGAGTTCGGTCGCAATCTGGTTGATGCTGCCGACACCGGCCGAAGCGTAGGTGATCCGGCCCGGTTCGGTCCTGGCGAGCGCGAACAACTCTTTGGCGGATTGCGCCGGGAATTTGTTCGACGCGGCGACCAATAGCGGCGAACGGCCGATGAAGGCGACCGGCGTAAAATCCCTGACGATGTCGAACGGCAGGTTCTTCCTGACCGCCGGGCCGATCGTGAATGTCGGCGACACCAGCAGCAGCGTGTAGCCGTCCGGCTGTGCCTTGGCGACGGCCTCGGTGCCGATCAGGCCGCCGGCGCCGGCGCGGTTCTCGATCACCACCGGCTGGCCCCATGCCTCGGTCAGCTTCTTGCCGATGGCGCGGCCGACCACGTCGTTCGAGCCGCCGGCCGCAAACGGAATGATCAGCGTGATGGCCCGGGACGGCCAGGTTTGCGCGCACGCCGACGGGCCCGTGAGCACCAGCACCGCTGCGAGCAGAGTTGCAGCCCTGGTCATGACAGGTTTCTCCCGGCGCATGATGTTATCACAACGGGAAAATGACCTATAATCGCCGTGACTGCGACAGTCATTTTCGGATCGCAGGCACTTTCAGGGACGCTCATGGACTTCCAGCTGACCGGACAGCAGCGGCGCATGGTGGCCGCGGTGCGCGAGCTCGCGCAAGGCGAGTTCAAGGCGAATGCGCAGAAATACATGGACGGCACGTTCCCCTGGGAGAACATGAGGAAGCTTGCCGAGATCGGCGTGCTCGGCATGTCGGTGCCGGAAGAGTATGGCGGCCTCGGTCTCGCGGTGTTCGACACCGCGCTGCTGCTCGAGGAGATCGCCAAGACCTGCTACGTCACCGCGATGGCGACACTCGGCGAGGCCGGCGTGCAAACCCGCGTGATCGCGACTTACGCGCCCGAGAGCATCCGCAAGCGCATTCTTCCAAAGGTCGTGTCCGGCGATTGCATGCTCGCGGTCTGCATGACCGAGCCGCATGCCGGCACCGACGTCGCGAATTACCGGACCAACGCCGTCATCAAAGGCGATCGCGTCATCCTCAACGGCACCAAGACGCTGATCAGCCGAGCGCGCGAAGCCGGCATGTTCGTGATCTTCACACGGATCGACGGCAAGCCGGGCCGCGAAGGCATCGGCTGCGTGCTGCTCGAGCCCGATACGAAAGGCTTCGAGGTGACCGGGACCTATCACACCATGGGTGGCGAGAACCTGCACGAGATCCAGTTCAACAATTGCGAATTGCCGCTCGAGAATCTGGTGATCCGCGAGGACGGCTTTCGCAAGCTGCTCAGCGCTTTCAACACGCAGCGCTGTCTCAACCCGAGCATTTCGCTGGGGCTCGCCGAGGGCGCGTTCGACGAAGCGCGCAACTATGTCAGGGACCGCACGGTGTTCGGCAAAGCCGTCGGCAGCTATCAGGGCGTGCGCTGGAAGCTCGCCGAGATGTACCGCGAGATCGAGACGGCGCGCAGCATCCTCTATCGCGCCTGCATAACGGCCAATCCGTTCCCCGATGCCTTCATGGCGGCGGTCGCCAAGATCACCTGCAACGAGATGGCCAACCGCGTCACCAGCGAGGCGATCCAGCTGCATGGCGGCTTCGGCTTCACCGACGAGTATGCGGTGTCGCGGCTCTATCGCGGCGCGCGCTACGGCACGCTCGGCGGCGGCACGACCGAGACGCTGCGCGATCTCATCGGCAAGCGGATCATGGATGCGACGGAGACCGGCGCTGAGTTGCTGGCCTATGACATGATCAGCGAGGCCGATCTCAATATTTGAGACCACTCAGCGGAGGACAAACACCAGCTTGCCGCGGAAGTGGCGGGACTGGCTGACCTCGTGCGCAGCGACGGCTTCGCTGAGCTTGTACTTCGTCACCTCCGGCGGGCGGACCGCGCCGATCCTGACCAGCTCGACGATGCGTTCGAGATGCGGCCGGTCGCGTCCGACGCTCGGCCGTAATGCGGTGACATCAGAGCGATCCGGCTTCGGCGCCTGCGGGCCCGAGCCGATGAAGGCCGCGCGGCCGCCGGGCTTGAGCACGGCGAACGAGCGTTGCGCGACATCGCCGCCGACCGTGTCGAACACGGCGTCGCAGTCCTTCGCCACCTTGGTGAAATCCACCTTGTTGTAGTCGATGATCTCGTCGGCGCCGAGTGAGCGCACATAGTCATGGTTCGCCGCACTCGCCGTCGTGATCACGCGCGCGCCGAGATGCTTTGCCAGCTGGATGGCAAAGGCCGCGACCCCGCCTGCTCCGCCCTGGATCAGGATCGTTTCGCCCTTCTTCAGTTTCAGCGTGTCCTCGACGGTGCAGATGGCGGTCAGGCCTGCGAGCGCCAGCGCGGCGGCATCGACATGCGACAGCGCGCCGGTCTTCCTGGCGACGATGGTGGCCTTGATCGCGATCTTCTCGGCATAGGCGCCCTCCTGGCCGACGTCGCAGACGGCGAACACCTCATCGCCGACGCGCAAATCGGTGACGCCATCGCCGACCGCCGAGACGACACCCGAGAAATCGCGTCCGAGGATGTAAGGGAAAGCGCGAGAGCTGACCCGACTTGCCGTCGCGCACCTTCCAGTCCGCGCCGTTGACACTGGCAGCGGCGATGTCGACCACGACCTGGCCCGTTGCGGCCACGGGATCCGGCATGTCGCCGTATTTGAGGACCTCCGGTCCGCCATGCCGTTCGATGAAGGCTGCTTTCATGGAAATTTCCTCACCTTGTCAGTACCGAACAACCTCTACTCGATCACTTCGTCGGCACGAGCGAGCATGGCTGGCGCGATGTCGATACCGAGTTGCTTCGCAGTCTTAAGATTGATGACCAACTCGAACCTCGTGGGCTGCATGACCGGCAATTCCGACGGCTTTTCGCCCTTGAGAATACGTCCGACGTAGAGACCCGCCTGCCGCCACGTGTCCGACAGGTCAGGACCGTAACTGAAGAGACCGCCGGATACGACGTCGGGGCGCCCGACGCAGATTGCCGGAATTCCATGGTCCAGCCCTAGTGTGAGGTACCGCTTGCTCCCGTTGAAGCCGAACAAGGGATCGGTGCTGGCGAGAAACGCACCCACCTTCAACCGGCTCATCGTCGCGAAAGCCTGGTCGAATTCGTCCTCGCTGGCCGCATTGACGACGTGCAGGGTCAATCCAGTGGCCTTCGCGGTTTCCTTTGCCTCGTTGATCTGGATTTCCGCGAGCGTGCCGTTCGGGTTCACCAATAAGGCAACAGTCGCAACCTGAGGGAGAACTTCTCGCAGCAGCGCCATCCGCTTCGCGGTGAGTGCCGTCCCGATGAAGGTTGCGCCGGTGACATTACCTCCCGGTCGATTGAGACTTGCGACAAGCCCATCGGCGACGGGATCGCCGCCATAGGCGAAAACAATCGGAATTGTCGACGTGGCCGCCTTTGCCGAACGCGCCGGGACCGGCGATCCCGTCGCAAAAATGATCGACACGCGGCTGTTCACAAGCTCGGCCGCGAGTGCCGGCAATCGATCGAATTGATTCTCCGCTGAACGATGGACAATGGTCAGGTTACGGCCTTCGACGTAACCGCCCTCCTCTAGCCCCTGACGTAGGGCCTTGGCGGCCCAATCGGCCAGCACACTCGAGCTCAAAAGGCCCAACGTCGGCTGTTGGTCAGCCCGCACGACGGCTGGCCACGCCGCCGACGCGCCGATCAGAGCAAGAAATTCCCGCCGCTTCATGTCCGTCCCCGGTCTGGCATCCCTTACGCCGACTAGTGCGGTGGATTTGACATTCGCTACACTGTCGCCGCGAGAGCTTATAGCGAATGTCAAATCCAAAACCGCACTAAAATCATTTTTTGCTAGTGTCCCTTTGATTCTGACATTCGTAAACGAATTCGCCGCGACGTGATACGAATGTCAGAACCGGGACACTAGCCTTTCGCTTTCGGCCGCCGCAGATGCTCGTCGAGCCGCGGCATGATCTCGACGAAATTGCAGGGTTTCGTGCGGTAGTCGAGCTGGGCCGCGAGAATGCCGTCCCAGCCGTCCCGGCAGGCGCCGGGCGAACCGGGCAGGCAGAAGATGAAGGTGGCGCCGGCAACGCCGGCGGTGGCGCGGCTCTGGATGGTGGATGCGCCGATCTTGGCGTGGCTCAGCATGTGAAACGCGATGGAGAAACCGTCCATGCGCTTCTCGAACAGCGGCTCGACCGCTTCCGGCGTCACGTCGCGGCCGGTGAAGCCGGTACCGCCCGTGGTGATGATGGCGTCGACGCCGTCATCGGCGATCCATTTGCGGATCACGCTGCGGATCGCCTCGACGTCATCGGTGACGATCTCGCGCGCCGCCAATCTGTGCCCCGCGGCAGTCAGGCGGTCGGCGAGCGTGGTGCCGGACTTGTCGTCGGCGAGCGAGCGCGTATCCGAGATCGTCAGCACCGCGATGTTGAGCGGGACGAAGGGTTTGGTTTGATCGCTCGACATTCTAGCCGTTACCTCGTGTCCCGGACGCGGTGCAGCGCGCGTTTAGCGGTGCACCGCAGAGCCGGGACCCATGGGAAAAGAGATCTCGGTCGTGGACCCCGGATCAGCAGCGCAGCATTTCATGCCGCGCAGCATCCGGGGAACGAACTATCGCACCGACGCCCCTGATGCAAAGGTGTTACAGGCTTCCAGCGTGCCCTGCTGGTAGCCGTTCATGAACCACTGCTTGCGCTGCGCGGCCGAGCCGTGGGTGAAGGAGTTGGGCACCACGCGCCCGGTAGCCTGACGCTGCAGCGTATCGTCACCGATCGCAGACGCGGTCGTCAGCGCCGCGTCGATGTCGCCGGCCTCGAGGAAGTTCGGTCGCTTCTTTGCCTCGCGATTGACCCAGATGCCGGACAGGCAGTCGGCCTGCAGCTCCACCCTCACCTGCAAGGCGTTGGCTTCGGTCTTGCTGGTGCCGGAGGCCTGCTGCTGTTGCGTCACCCGCGGGATGATGCCGAGCAGGTTCTGGATGTGATGGCCGGCCTCATGCGCGATGATGTAGGCCGCGGTGAACTTGCAGGCGCCGCCCGAGCAGCCGTGAAAGCGGTTCTCGACCTCGCGGAAGAAGCCGGTATCGAGGAAGATCTTGCGCTCGGGCGGACAGTAGAACGGTCCCATCGCCGACTGCGCCCTGCCGCAACGGCCGCCATTGGTGGCGTTGCGAAACAACACGATCTTCGGGCCCGTGTAACTCTGGCCGCGAGCCTTGAACTCCTCGCTCCAGCGGTCGTCGATCTCGCCGAGGATGCCTGATATCATGCTGCCCATCTCGTCGGTCGGCGCGCCCGACTTGCCGGAACTGGAGGTTCGATCGGACTGATAGGTCGACGAGCTGCTGCCTTCGGTGAGGATCTCGGCGCCGCCGATCAGAAGGCGCGGATCGATGCCGAAGGCGTACGAGATCAGGCCGAGCACGATGATGGTGCCGATGCCGAGCCCGCCGCCGCCCATCGGCAGGCCGATGCCGCCACCGCCCATGCCGCCGCCAGAGTCGTCGCGGCGGTCCTCGATGTCGTCGCTGCGGCGAAAATCGTCGTAACGCATGGCGGCTTCCTCAACTTCAATCGTGTCACGGCCTAACGGCCGAGACACGTAAAATTTCCATTCCATTAATCAATAACCCGCCCGGCAAAAATTGCCTAGTGCGACAGGTCGAACATTCGCCCCGATATTCTACAAACCATCGCGCGCACGCGGTCAAAATTGCCCAGCAATAAACTTCGCGTTTACCCAGACACGTCATTGTGTCGCCAGTCGGTTTGTTGGTCCCGCGTCGCCGACAGCGTCGCCTGAGTCAGAGTTCTTGAGTCATGGTTGTGTCGCGTCGCGGGGCGTCTGCAAAGGCGCCCCGCACAAATTTTGAGTCTCCGGAACAGACCCGCATCATTGTCGGCGATTGCATCGCCGAAATGTCGAAATTGCCGGCCGCCTCGGTCGACCTGGTGTTTGCCGATCCGCCCTACAACCTGCAGCTCAAGGGCGAGTTGAAACGCCCCGACGAATCCCATGTCGATGCCGTCAACGACGACTGGGACAAGTTCACCTCCTTTGCCGCCTATGACGATTTCACCCGCGCCTGGCTCTTGGCCTGCCGCCGCCTGATGAAGCCGTCGGCGACGCTCTGGGTGATCGGCTCCTATCACAACATCTTTCGCGTCGGCGCCATCATGCAGGACCTCGGCTTCTGGGTCTTGAACGACATCGTCTGGCGCAAGTCCAACCCGATGCCGAATTTCCGCGGCCGCCGCTTCACCAATGCGCATGAGACCATGATCTGGGCCGCGCGCGACGAGAAGGCCAAGGGCTATACTTTCAATTACGAAGCGCTGAAGGCGGCCAATGAGGACGTGCAGGCGCGCTCCGACTGGCTGATCCCGCTCTGCACCGGCGAGGAGCGGCTGAAGGACAACAGCGGCAAGAAAGTGCATCCGACCCAGAAGCCGGAAGGCCTGCTCGCGCGCGTGCTGCTGTCGTCGTCGAAGCCCGGCGATCTCGTGATCGATCCCTTCAACGGCACCGGCACCACCGGCGCGGTCGCCAAGCGTCTCGGCCGCCGCTATGTCGGCTTCGAGCGCGACGAAACCTATGCCAAGGCCGCGGAAGCGCGCATCGCCGCGATCGAGCCGCTGCCGGAAGCAACGCTCGCGCCGTTCATGACCGCGCGCGACGCGCCGCGCGTCGCCTTCTCCGAGCTGATCGAGCGCGGCATGATCTTGCCCGGCACCGAAACTGGTCGACGCCAGGAAGCGCCACGGCGCGCTGGTGCGCGCGGACGGCGCGATCATGCTCGGCGACAAGGTCGGCTCGATCCACCGCATCGGCGCGGTGGCGCAGGGCTCGGAAGCCTGCAACGGCTGGACCTTCTGGCATGTCGAGACCAAGCAGGGCTTGCGGCTGATCGACGAGCTGCGCGCCGAAATCCGCAGCCGGATGGCTGTGGGCTGGGCGCCGCGACCCGCCATCAATTCCTGAATACCGCTGTGCTGACGGACATCGTCAAGCGCGTGGAACTCATCGAGCGTAAGCCGGAACCCGCCACATCACCGAGTGCGGCTGAACTGAGCAGGTCTCGCACGCGCGCAATCGGCTGCGGCCGACGCCGGCTGGAATCAGGCAGACAACCGAACCGCTTCCGTTGTAGTTTTGCATCGACTGGTTGCAGCAGAAACGGGAACCACCTGATGGCGCGGATCTTCATCTCTCATTCGGGCCGAGACAATGAGACGGCCGCGCGGATCAAGAGCTGGCTCAAGGGTCAGGGATTCGAGACGTCATTTCTCGATTTCGACAAGGACTCCGGCATCCCTCCGGGCGCCGATTGGGAGAGAACGCTCTATCGCGAGATCGAGCAGTCCGAAGCGGTCATCATCATTCAGACGCCGAACTGGCTGGCTTCCAAATGGTGCTTCGTCGAATTCACCCAGGCCCGTGCGCTCGGCAAGGCGATCTTTCCGATCATCGAGGCCCCGACCGGCGACACCCTGATATCGCCCGACATCCAGGCGCTCAATCTACTCAGCGATCGCGAGGGAGGATTGGAGCAGCTTGCCCGCCAATTGACGCGGATCGCACTCGACGCCCAGGGCGGATTTGCCTGGGACGCCGGCCGGTCGCCTTATCCGGGCCTGCTCGCCTTTCAGGAAGAGGATGCGGCGATCTACTTCGGACGCGATGACGACATTCGCCGCCTGATCGAGCGGCTCAACGCACGGAGGGCGCAGGGCGGCGCCCAATTGGTCGCACTGCTCGGAGCCTCCGGATCCGGAAAGTCGTCGCTGCTCAGGGCCGGCGTCATCCCGAGGCTCAAGCGCGCCGGCCACACCTGGATCGTAGTGCCGCCGATGCGGCCCCAGGTTCATCCGGTGGACGAGTTGGCCCGCGCATTGGCCGTTGCCGTCGGTGCCGACTGGCGCGAGCTGCAGGGCAAGCTGCTCGGGGCGAATGTTGCGCGCATCCTCGACGGCATCGCCGGCGATTTGCGCACCAAGGCCGGCGCCAACGAGGCGCAGATTCTGATCCCGATCGATCAGGCCGAGGAATTGTTCGGCGCCGCCGATCCCGAGCAATCCGGGCGCTTTCTCGAGATTCTCAGCCAAGCGATGTCCAGCGAGTTGCCCTTCATGGCGGTGATGGCGCTCCGCTCGGACTATCTGGGGCGGTTGCAGTCGGCGAGCCAACTCACGGCACGGTTCGAGGAGTTTTCGCTTGGACCGATGCCGGTGTCGAGAATTCCGCAGATCATCCAGGGCCCGGCGCGGGTGGCGGGGCTGCGGATCGAAGACGCCTTCGTTCAGCAGGCCGCCCGCGATGCGGAGACCGACGATGCGCTGCCGCTGCTGGCTTTCGCGTTGCGCGAGCTGCTCGATCGCTCGGGCGGTAACAACTATCTGAGCCTCGATAGCTACAAGGCGCTGGGCGACGAGAAGGCGGGGCTGACGCCGCTGGAAAATGCGGTGCGCAAGGCGGCCGACGATGTGCTGGCGCAGGCCCGTCCGGCCGACGACGAGCTATCGGCGCTGCGCGAGGCTTTTGTGCCGGCGATGGTGCGCGTGAACGACCAGGGCGAATATGTCCGCCGCCCGGCGCGGCTCGACGACCTGCCGGCGAAAGCTCATCCGCTATTGGAGCGGTTGGCCAAGGCGCGGCTGCTGATCGTGCGCCAGGGCGCCGATGCCCGCATCGTCGAGGTGGCGCATGAGGCGCTGCTGCGCAAATGGCCGCTGCTCAGATCGTGGCTCGACACCGGCCGCGAATTCCTGATCGGCAAACAGCAGTTGGAGCAGGACCTGCGCGACTGGGAGCAGGCGGCGGAGGCAGACAAGAGCGGCGCGCTGTTGAGCGGCCTGAAATTGAATCGCGCGCGCGGATGGCTCGCCGAGCGTCCCCAGCAACTGAGCCCGCAGGAGCGCGCCTATATTCAGGCCAGTGTCCAGTCCGCCGAAGCCGAGGAACTCCGCAAGGCGCGGCTGCGGCGCAACATCACCCGCGGCTCGGTCGCGGCCGCCATCGTGCTGGCCTGCGCCGCGGCTTACGCCGGCTATGAAGGTCTGAAGGCCCGCAGGGCGCAGGCACAAACCGCAGCGCCCTGCAGGACGCGGATAAGGCATTGAAGGCTTCGAGGGAGTCAGAGCAGAAAACCGCTGCAGCTCTGAAGGAAACGGCTGCGGCGCAGGCAAAGACGGTTCAGGCGCAGGCCAGAACCGCCGACGAGCTCATCCGCTATACTTGGATCGATCTCGGCGCCAGGCAGCAAGAGGTGGTGCGGCTCACGGACGTGGCAAAGAAGCTTCGGCGCAAGCCCGAGGAATTGCTGCCGGACATCATCTGCGAAAGCCAGGACTGCACGGTGACGAAAAAACAGCAGCCCGGCGATTTCGACTGCCACACCTATCTGGAGTTCGGCTTCCGCTATCTCTATTGTTCGATCCGCAGCGTCATCAGCTTCGACAAGGTGCAGGCCATTTCAGGGCTGAACATTTTTCTGAGGGGCGGACCGCACGACAACAAGGAGTTGGACTTCGATGACCCGGTCCGGTTCGGCCACTACAATCCGGAGTTTCTGGATTGGGTGGAGAGCCGCATTGTTCCGGACAGGACGGACGCGTGGTTCAAGGGCGTGACCCAGCTCGTCTATGATACCCAGATCGGGCCACTGGCGCGCGCGCTATATCATTCCCATGAAATCCTGTTCGCCACGCCGGCGCGCTATCGGGCATTTGAAACGCGATATCAAGCCGTCAAGAAAGATTACCTCGCCAAGCTCGCGCGGCGCGAAACCAACGCGAGCAGGTTCGAGGACGGGGGCGGCCCCTTCGGCTTCGAAGAAATCAAGACGCGATACCAAAAACGCATCGCGGAGAAGGACAAGGATATCGGCTTCGCCCTTGGTCAGGACGTCAATTGGCTGTCGGACTACCTGATCACCGACAAGGGCGATGACTGGTACCTCGCCAATACCGCTGGAGGCTTCTGGGTCAGGCGCTCGATCGACGGGACCGAACCCCAGATCTTCCGGCTGGTGACGAAATTGCTGCAGACCTTCGAGCCGAAGGTTGTGAGTCAGCCATGATCCCCGGCGCAACCGTCAGCGGTTGACCGGCCGCGCGGCGCCCGGCTCACAAACTCGTCGCTTGCGCTTTGCCGCAAAATTTGCGCTAAAAAGCTCCCGCCTGCGGCGAGACCCCGCCGCATCCCGATATCAGGGCAATCAAGAACAGGGAGATGTCATGCTCAAATTCTACTTCAACGGTGCGCCGAACCCGAACAAGGTCGCGCTGTTCCTGGAAGAGTCCGGCCTGCCGGTCGAACTCGTCCCGGTCGACACCCGCAAGGGCGAGCAGTTCAAGCCGGACTTTCTGAAGGTCAATCCGAACGGCAAGGTGCCGGCGATCGACGACAATGGCGTGTTCGTGTTCGACTCGAACGCCATCCTGCTCTACCTCGCCGAGAAGACCGGCAAGTTTCTGCCGCCGAACACCCCGCAGAACCGCGCGCAGACGCTGTCCTGGCTGATGTTCATCGCCTCGGGCCTCGGCCCCTATTCGGGACAGGCGGTGCATTTCAAGGTCGCCGCGCCGAAGGACCTCGACTACGCGCTCAACCGCTATCTCTATGAGGCCAACCGCCACTACAAGATCCTCGACGATCATCTCGCCGGCAAGAAGTTCATGGTCGGCGATACCTATAGCATCGTCGACATGGCGCTGTGGGGCTGGGCGCGGCTCGGCGCGTTCGTACTCGGCGACGAGGGCGCGGCCAAGTACAAGAACGTGAAGCGGCTGGTCGACGAGATCTCGGCGCGTCCGGCGGCTGCGCGCGCCATCGCGCTGAAGGACAAGTTCACCTTCAAGGCGGATATGGACGAGGAGGCCAAGCACATCATGTTCGGCCACCTCAAGACCAGGGCGGCTTGATTTCGCTCTGCGCGATATGAGGCGGGTGCCGGTGTCAAACCGGCGCCCGTTTTCATTTTGGCGTTACCCGATCGCGGCAACCGCCTCGATCTCGATCAGCCATCCCGGCCGCGCCAGCCGCGTCACCACGACCAGCGTCGAGGCCGGCGGCTTCGCGACGTTGACGTAGCGGTCGCGCACGGCGCGGAATTTCGGCACCTCGTCGTGCGCCGACCTCGGCGACGAGATAGACATTCATCTTGATGATGTCGGCCATGGCTGCCGCCGGCCGCTTCCACCGCGGCCTTCAGGTTCTTGAACACCTGCTCGGCCTGCGCTTCCAGATTGCCCTCGCCGACCAGGTTGCCCGACACATCGGCCGAGACCTGGCCCGCGATATAGACCAGCGAACCGCCGGTGACTTTTGCGACATGCGAATAGCCCGCCGGCTTCATCATGGCCGGCGGATTGAAGATGTCCTTGCTCATGTCACGCCGCTTTCGCCTGCTGCTCGCCCATCACCTTCTTCACCGCGGGGCGCTCGGCCATGCGCTTCATGTGATCGGCGACCTTCGGCAGGTTTTTCAGATCGACGCTGTCGCCTTCGAGCCAGAGCGCGATCGTATAGAGATAGGGATCGCAGATCGTGTACTGCTCGCCCATCACCCACGGGCCCTTCAGCATGCCCTTCTCGATCAGGTCGAAACAGGCGGCCATGCTTTTGGGCACCATGCCCTTCATGTCGGCGAATGATGATTCCTGCGTCGCCCAGCGATAGCCGCGGCCCTTGTGCGCATGGGCGACATGCACGGTGCCGCAGAGATAGCTGTTGAACGACTGCACCTGCGCGAATGCGAATGGATCGTCCGCTGGAGCCAGCTTCGCCTTCGGAAAGGTCTGAGCGATATAGGCGAGGATCGCCGGGTTCTCGGTGATGATGCCCTTGTCGGTCACCAGCGCCGGGACGCGGCCCTTCGCATTGATCTTGAGATAGTCAGGGCTCTGCTGCTGGTTGGCCTTGAAGTCGAGCCGATCGCGCTGTAGTCGGCGCCGGCTTCCTCGAGCGCGATGTGGGAAGCGAGCGCGCAGGTGCCGGGGGCGTAATAGAGCTTGTACATTGTTGTTTCCTCCCAAGGATCTGCGGGAGATTAGCGCGCGCGGGCCTTCGGCGTCCATCCCGACGCCGTTCAGCGGCTTTCGCAGTTGCCCACCGCCGCGCTCCCATGTCATGACATCAACAAGACGTGAGGGCGTAACATGACGGTATTGATCGCGGGCGGCGGCATCGGCGGGCTGACGCTGGCGCTCAGCCTGCACCAGATCGGCGTCCCCGTCCGCGTGTTCGAGAGCGTGCCGCAGCTGAAGCCGCTCGGGGTCGGCATCAACGTGCTGCCGCATGCGGTGCGCGAGCTGGTCGAGCTCGGGCTGATGGACAAGCTCGATGCCGCAGGCGTGCGCACCAGGGAACTCGCCTATTTCTCCAAGCGCGGCCAGCCGATCTGGAGCGAGCCGCGCGGGTTGGAGGCCGGTTACAAATGGCCGCAGTTCTCGATCCATCGCGGCACACTGCAGCAGATCCTGCTCGACACCGCGACCGAGCGGCTGGGCGCGGAGAATATCCTCATCAGCCATCATCTGTCCGACTGGACCGAGACGGCAAATGGCGTCCGCGCGACCTTCATCGATCGGGCCACCGGCCAACCGGCCGGCGCTTACGAAGGCGACATTCTCATTGCCGCCGACGGCATTCACTCGGCGGTGCGCGAAAAGCTCTATCCGAACGAGGGTCCGCCGATCTGGAACGGCCGCATTCTCTGGCGCGGCATCACCGCGGGCGATGCTTTCCTGTCCGGCCGCACCATGATCATGGCCGGCCACGAAATATTGAAATTCGTCTGCTATCCGATTTCCAAGGATCCGGACGCGTCGGGCAAATACCAGATCAACTGGATCGCCGAGCGGCACATGCCGCCGACCTATCAGTGGCGCCGCGAGGACTATAACCGCACCGCGAGGCTCGACGAGTTCCTGCCCTGGTTCGAGGACTGGCGCTTCGACTGGCTCGACGTGCCCGGCCTGATCGAGAACTGCGCGCACGCCTATGAATATCCGCTCGTCGATCGCGATCCGCTGGAGCGCTGGACCTTCGGCAAGGTGACGCTGCTCGGCGACGCCGCGCATCCGATGTATCCGGTCGGCTCCAACGGCGCTTCGCAGGCGATTCTCGATGCCCGCGTGCTGACGCGCGAGATCCTCGCGCACGGTCCGACCAACGCCGCGCTGCTCGCCTATGAGGCCGAGCGGCGGCCGGCGACATCAGATCTCGTGATGCTCAACCGCCGCAACGGCCCCGAGCAGGTGATGCAGCTGGTCGAGGAGCGCGCGCCCGACGGCTACAAGATCGTGACCGACGTGCTGTCGCAGAAGGAGCTGGAAGACATCGCCGCCAACTACAAGCGTGTCGCCGGCTTCCAGGTCGAGGCGCTCAACGCCAGGCCGCCGATCGTGCAAGCGCCGAAGGCAAAGGCGAGCTAGTGCCCACTTTCCGAAGTCCGCGCACCATCGCCGCAACACCTTTTCGTGGACTTCGGAAAGTTATGGGCACTAGCAAATCTATGATTCTAGTGCCGCTTTCGATCTGAAGTCCCTGAACCCGATTTTGCCGCGAGTGAGTCAGGGACTTCAGATCGGCGGCACTAGCACGCGATCCGGGAAAGCAGCACCGGTTTCCTTACGCGACACACGCAAGGAATTTGGGCGGAGATCACTGCACGTCAAACCTCAACCATTGCCTGGCTCTCACCTGTTTGGCCAGCGTCTGATCGATATAGGGTCCGATGAGCTTGTTCAGCGCCCTGATGACCTGGTCGTACTCGTCGGCACAACCCTCGGCTCTTTCCCGGGGCAGATATTTCTTGTCTACGACGTCGGCGAACAGCTTGGAATCCGCCCCGTATGCCATGCACAGCACGTTGTAGAAGCGCTGCGCCGGAAGGCCATGCTCATCGGCGAAAGGGGTCTTTTTCATGCTCGGTTTGGATGCGTCGATATTATACGAGTAGGCAACTCCGTAAATCAATCTCCGCGCGTCGCTCTCGTCGAACTGCAACAGGACGTATGCGGCAAACTGATCTGCCGCGTCTTCCTCGCGTCCCAAAACCGGCACGGAGAGATAATCGAACACCGCGTGGCCGACCTCATGCAGGAACACTTCGAGTGTCGGCCCCACGATGGCGTCCGTCCGGGTGACGCCCGCCGGCGTCGTTTCCGTGGGAGCGCTCTGCAGAACGTCCTGGAGATACTCGTAGCAAACAGTGACGGCACCATCTCCATACCAGGCGTTGGATTCTCCGTCGCATCCCTCGACCTTCAACAGCAGCGCACGCGGTAGACGCAATGCGCTCAAAAGACCTTTGAACTTCTCGAGAACCCGCCGTTCCTTCAGGAGCTGGAACAGGGCTTCATGGGCCGAATTCTTGGGGGACACATAAGAAATTTGAATCCGATCCGCCCGCAGAGCGGACGGTTTCTCGGCGGCTACACACTCCGAATTCAGGCTCGCGCCGGTCAGGATCAAGAGTGCGACAAATGCCTTCATCGGAAACTCCCATCCCCAAAGGAGACGCGCGGTGACCGCGCCCGTATGTCCGGAAAGCGCCTTACGGCGACGTGCGGCGGGGGCAATCAACGCCCAATGGGCCACCCGTAGTGGCCCATCAAGCGATCCGCCCATGTCTTCGCAGGGTTGCAGCTACTTTTGTGCTGCTGGCGCGTCCGGACTTGCCTTCATCTTTTTCTTCTTATAGCCGCGCCGGTCAGCACGCCGAGCCGCGCCAGCAACGCTCACGGGGGAGAGCGGCTGACCAACGCGAGCCTCGGCGTCCGTTGCGGTCATCAGCGCCGCCGGCACTGCGAGGCCCGACGCAATCGCGAGCCCCAGCAGGGGAAAAAGCCTTCGACGCGTAATCACTTCCGATTTGATCTTTTCAGTCATCACAGCCTCCTGTTGGGCTTCGAGACTCTAACCGGTAAGACCGCTGCGACCTTGACCTAGATCAAGCAAATCTCGAACCTGGAGGTCCGTTCCGGGTCCAAAAGGCGACATTCCCGGCTGAGCCGGCACTGCAATGCAGACATCTCGCCTCCACGAGTACAGACCCTAGCGCAACGCCCGCGTCGCCTCCAAAAGCCGCGCCACCGTCGTTGCGGTCGCAAGCAGCGTGCCGTCCTCGGCGGTCAATTTGCCTTCCATGAAGGCGACGGTCTTGCCGAGCTGGATGACTCTTGGCTTCCGCAATGATCGGCCCCGGTTTCGCCGCAGCCATGAAGTTCACGGTCAGGCTGATGGTGGTGGTGTAGAGCTTGCCTTCGGTCATGATGAGCACGGCGGGTCCCATGGTGTCGTCCAGCATGGCCGTGAGGATGCCGCCCTGCACGAAGCCGGCCGGGTTGCAGAATTCCTTCTTTCCATCGAAGCCAACCTTGAGCCAGCCCTCGCTGGGCCGCGCGTCCAGCATGTGCCAGCCCAATAATTTCGCCGACGGCGGCGTGGTCATCTGGTCGAGCGCGGTCTTGATCACGGCAGCCTCCGTTGGGTCGGCACTTTCTTACGCCGGGTCTGCTGCCAACCTGCTGTCAGCAGCGGCGCATGATCCGGAAAAGTGCGCAGCGGTTTTCCGAAAAGATCATGCGCAAAAATTAAAGCCCCAGGCCGTGCGCGACGACTTTACGCATGACGTTGGGCAGGGCCTCACCGCCGAGCGTCGCGATCGGCACCCAGCGCATGCCCTCGGGCGCGCGGGTGCGTGCGGGAACGGTCGCCGTATAGACCACCAGCTCCAGCGGGAAATGCGTGAAGACATGGGTGACGATTCCGGTCTTGCGATGCCAGCGTGTGGCACCCTTCAACGCAGGCGCCTGCTTCAGCGCCGCCTTGTCGTCCTGCGCGGCGAGCCAGTCGGAGCCCGGCACCTCGGTCATACCGCCGAGCAGTCCCTTCTCCGGGCGCGAACGCACCAGGAGCTCGTCGCCGCGCGTGACCACGAAGGCCGCGCCGCGGCGCAACGCGCCGGTCTTCTTCGCGAGTTTGCGCGGAAACGTCTCCTGGTCGCCGCGCACGCGCGCCGCGCATTCGTCACTGAGCGGACAGAGCACGCAAGCCGGCTTCTTCGGCGTGCAGATCGACGCGCCGAGATCCATCAGCGCCTGCGCGCTGTCGCCAGCGCGAGACTCTCCCAACAAAGTTGATGCGAGCTGCTGAATGCGCGGCTTGGCCTGCGGCAGCGGCTCCTCGACCGCAAACAGCCGCGACACCACGCGCTCGATATTGCCGTCGACCGGCATGGTGCGGCGGTCGAAGGCGATCGCCGCGATAGCAGCGGCCGTGTACGGTCCGATGCCTGGCAGCGCGCGCAGGCCTTCTTCGGTGTCCGGAAACGCGCCGCCATGGTCGCGCGCGACCGCAACCGCGCAGGCATACAGATTGCGCGCCCGCGAGTAATAGCCGAGCCCGGCCCACATCCTTAAGACATCGTCGAGCGAGGCGCGCGCCAGCGCCGTCACGTCGGGCCAGCGCGCGACGAATTTTTCGAAATAGGGACCGACGGCCTTGACCGTGGTCTGCTGCAGCATGATCTCCGACAGCCAGACGCGATAGGGGTCGGCGCGCTCTCCGGCCGGCGCCCGCCACGGCAATTTGCGCCGGTGGCGGTCGTACCAGGTAAGCAGCAGCGCGGGGCGGCTGTTACATTGAAGCGACGCAGCGGCAGTCTTTTTCGAAGCCGATTTCAATGGGGACACAATCCACAATAGGATGGGATTCGGCGCCTGACCAGCGATTGCCAACCATAACGCGGCGCGTTATAGTTGGCGATGATCCAGAGCTTTGCCGATCCCGAAACGGAGTTGATCTGGTCGGGACGGAGAAGCCGGAAATTACCACCAGACATACAGAACGTCGCGCTCCGAAAACTTCGTCTCTTGAGCCAGGCCAAGGTTCTCAACGATCTGCGCGTGCCGCCCGGAAATCGGCTCGAAGCGCTGAAGGCGGACCGTTTGGGACAGCATTCCATCCGGATCAACGACCAGTGGCGCGTCTGTTTTGTTTGGCATGAAGGAGGACCGGTGGATGTCGAAATCGTCGACTATCACAGCTAAGGGCGGCCTGCTTCGTAATCCGCATCCGGGCGAAATCCTGCTTGAGGAGTTCCTCAAACCGATGCAATTGAGCCAGAACGCTCTGGCGCGCGCAGTCCATGTCGCGCCGCGCCGGATCAACGAAATCGTGTTGGGCAAGCGCGACATCACGGCCGATACCGATCTGCGGCTGGCGCGTTATTTCGGGATGTCCGAGGGTTTTTTCCTCGGATTGCAGATGGATTATGATCTTATGCAGCGGCGGCGGGAAATCGATCGCGATTTAAGGGCGATCCGGCCACGCGCGGCATAGGTAAGGAGCATGTCCAAGCCCGGCCGCATCAGCGCCAAGCCGTTATCCCTGCTGCTCAGCGACGTCTTTAAAGACGCGTTCGCGAAACAGGGTTTTGCCGCGCGCGAACTGGTGACGCGCTGGGCCGAGATTGCCGGCCAAGACGTCGCCGCCCATTCGGAGCCCTTGAGGCTGCAATGGCCGCGCCCGGTCGAGGGTCGGGTGCAGGAGCCAGCCACGCTGGTATTGCGCGTCGAGGGCCCGATGGCGCTGGAGATCCAGCACAACTCCGACGTGATCCTGGAACGCGTCAACCGCTTCCTCGGCTGGAGCGCGGTCGGTAGGCTGGCGTTGCGGCAGGCGCCGCTGTCGCGGCGCGAGCGGCCAACAGCCCCGCGCCCGCCCGACCCACAGGCAGTCGAAGAAGTGGCCCAAACGCTGACCGCGATCGAGGACGAGGAGCTGCGCGCGGCGCTGGCCAGACTTGGCGCTGCAATCAAGCGAAATTGACGCTTCCCCCGCCTCCGCGCGTCGCGCCCGGCCATTGCCTCCACAACGGTTTCAAGCTAGCGAACAGGCCTCTTTTTTTGCTTTTCAGGCGTATCGCGCCAAGTCCGGAGCAGACCGTTGATCACAATTACGCGCCGCGCCTTCACCACCGCCGCCCTGTCGCTGACCAGCCTTGCCGCTCTCGGCGCGTTCTCGCCGCTGCGGCTGATCGGAGAGGCCCTGGCCCAAAACGCCAGCGATGTTGCGAAACCGGTGTCGCTGCCGGACATGGCGATCGGGGCGGCGGGTGCCAAGGTCACTGTCACCGAATATGCCTCGATGACCTGTCCGCATTGCGCGGCCTTCAACGCCGACGTGTTCCCCAAGATCAAGTCGGAATATGTCGACACCGGCAAGGTTCGTTATATTTTCCGCGAGTTCCCGCTCGACATCAAGGCGGCGGCGGGCTCGATGCTGTCGCGCTGCATCGCCAATGGCGACGCCACCAGATATTTCGCGGTCACCGACCTCCTGTTCCGGTCGCAGGGCGACTGGGTGATGAAGAACACCACGGAGACGTTGACGCGGATCGGCAAGCAGGCCGGCCTGAGCGCGCCCCAGGTCGAGGCATGTCTCAAGGATCAGGCCTTGCTCGACAAGCTCGTCGCCGACCAGAAATACGCCAGTGAGGTGCTGAAAGTGGACTCGACGCCGACCTTCTTCATCAACGGCGAGAAGATCAAGGGCGAGACCTCGTTCGAGGAGTTCCAGAAGCAAATCAATCCGCTGCTGCAGGGTTGATCGCGCACTGCGTGAGTCGTCGAAACGCCGTTCAGTCAATTCGACAGCAAGCTCAGGCAGATGATTAAGACCTGATTCGCAGCCGCCTCGCCGTCAAGATTCAATTTCGCGGATAACCCCAGCAAAAGCCTTGGGAAAAGCGGTCCCGGCAGGTTGCCCTCAGCACGGCCAGCGGCCATGTTCGGGGCTCATTCGGGGCACAGGAAGCGACTCACTACCCCGCACTAGCCACACCGACATTGCCTTCTATGGTATTGTCCCGGCAGGGAGATTCGCGCCCTGCCAACAGAGAATCGTGCTTATGAAACTGACGCGTCTTCGCCTCCATGGTTTCAAGTCGTTCGTTGAACCCACCGACTTCATGATCGAGCCGGGCCTCACCGGCGTGGTCGGTCCGAACGGCTGCGGTAAATCGAACCTGGTCGAGGCGTTGCGCTGGGCGATGGGCGAGACCTCGCACAAGTCGCTGCGCGCGTCCGACATGGACGCGGTGATCTTTGCCGGCTCCGGCAACCGCCCGGCGCGCAACCACGCCGAAGTCGTGATGACGATCGATAATTCCGATCGCTCGGCGCCGGCCGCCGTCAACGACAGTCAGCTCTTGGAAATCTCCCGCCGCATCGAGCGCGAGGCGGGCTCGGTCTATCGCATCAACGGCCGCGACGTGCGCGCACGCGACGTGCAGATCCTGTTCGCGGACGCCGCGACCGGCGCGCGTTCGCCGGCGCTGGTGCATCAGGGCAAGATCGGCGAGATCATCCAGGCCAAGCCCGAGCAGCGCCGCCGCGTGCTGGAGGATGCCGCCGGCGTCGCCGGCCTGCATGCGCGCCGTCACGAGGCCGAACTGCGACTGAAGGCGGCCGAGACCAACCTCACCCGGGTCGAGGACGTGATCGGCCAGCTCGCCGGCCAGATCGACGGCCTGAAGAAGCAGGCGCGCCAGGCGATCCGCTACCGCGAGGTCGCGGCCAAGGTGCGCAAGGCCGAGGCCATGCTGTTCCATCTGCGTTGGATGGAAGCCAATGCGGAAGTCTCGGAGTCCGCGCACACCCACGATCTCGCCGTACGCGAGATGGCCGAGCGCACCCGCGAGCAGGCTGAAGCCGCGCGCATCCAGGCGCTGCGCGCCGCCGAACTGCCGGCATTGCGCGAGGCAGAGGCACGCGCTGCGGCCGGCCTGCAGCGGCTCACCAATGCGCGCGACCTGCTCGACCGCGAGGAAGAGCGCGCCAAGGAGCGCGTCGCCGAGCTCGATCGCCGCCTGACGCAATTTGCCGCCGACATCGCGCGCGAGCAGCAGCAGGCTTCCGACGCCGATGTCGCCCTCGCCCGGCTCGATGCCGAAGGCGCGGAGCTGAAGGAAGAGATCAAGTCGCGGGTCGAGAAACGCAGTGGCGTCGACGAGCGCGTCGCCGCTGCCGAAGCAACCTTGGCGGATGCCGAGCGGCTGTTCGCGGAATTGACCACCGCACTTGCCGATCTCACCGCCAGGCGCAACCAGCTCGAGGCCAGCGTGCGCAGCCACCGCGACCGGCTGGCGCGGCTCGACCAGGACATCGCCAATGTCCAGGGCGAGGAGCAGAAGCTCGCGCAGGAGACCAGCGGTCTTGGCGACCTCGCCACCCTTGCCGCCGGGATCGAGAGCGCGCAGCATCATCTGGCGCAGTCGGAAGCGGCCGCACAGGCCAGCGAAACCGCGCACGCCGCCGCGCGGCAAAGACTGGAGTCGTCGCGTGCGCCGACCGCGGAAGCCGACAAACGTGTGCAGCGGCTCGAGACCGAGGCCCGCACGATTTCCAAGATCGTCAATGGCGAGACCAAGAATTTGTGGCCGCCGATCATCGACGGTATCACCGTCTCCAAGGGCTACGAGAAGGCGCTGGGCGCAGCGCTCGGCGACGATCTTGACGCGCCGGTCGATCCGTCGGCGCCGATGCGCTGGACGGTTGCCGGCCATGATGGCGCCGATCCGTCGCTGCCGTCGGGCGTCGAGCCGCTGGCTGCCCACGTGCAAGCCCCGCCCGAACTCACCCGCCGTCTCCGCCAGATCGGCGTAGTGGCCAAGGAGCGCGGTGCGGAACTCGTGTCGCAGCTGAAGACCGGGCAGCGGCTGGTCTCGCCGGAAGGCGATGTCTGGCGTTGGGACGGATTTGTCACGGCCGCCCACGCGCCGACCGGCGCGGCGCGGCGTCTGGCCGAACGCGCGCGACTGGTCGACATCGAGCATGAGCTTGAGCAGGCCCGCAGCGATGCCACCGCCAAGCGGCAGGCACTGGAGAGTGCCGACGCCGAGGTGAAAGCGGCAGCAACAGCCGAGAGCGCCGCGCGCGAGACGTGGCGCGCGGCCCAGCGCGAGGCCGATGCGGCGCGCGAGCGCCATGCCGCCGCAGAGCGCGAGATCAATCGCCACGCCGCGCGCAAATCGGCGCTGTTCGAGGCCTATAGCCGCCTCTCCATCGACCGCACCGAGGTTGAGGCCGCCCATCAGGGCGCGATCGCAGCGTTGAACGAACTGCCGCCCAGCCTTGAGACGGAGACGAAACTCGCTTCGGTTCGCAGCGATATCGAAGGCCATCGCCGCAACGCCGCGCAGGTCCGCGCCGAGGCGCAGGCGCTCGCCCGCGAGGCCGAGCTTGCCGACAAGCGCGTGCAGGCGATCCTTGCCGAACGGAACGAGTGGCAGGGCCGCAAGAGCAGCGCGGCGTCGCAGATCGCGACCGTCGAGTCCCGCATTGCCGAGGTCAGGGCCGAGCGCACCGAGCTTGAAAATGCACCGGCGGTGTTCGCGGAGAAGCGCAGCGCGCTGATCAACGAGATCAGCCACTGCCGAGAACGATCGCCGCGTCGCTGCCGATGCGCTGGCCGCAGCCGAGACGGCGATGGCGGAAACCGATCGCGCCGCCAAGATTTCGCTCGAAGCCCTCTCCGCCTCGCGCGAGGCCACGGCGCGCGCCGAGGAGCGCATGGAGGGCGCGCAGGCGCCGGCTTGACCGATGTCGAGCGCGAAATCCACGACATGCTCGAGATCGAGCCGCAGGGCGTCGCCGCGCTGGCCGAGATCGCGCCGGGCGCCGAGCTGCCGCCGCTCTCCGAGATCGAGGAGAATCTCGAGAAGCTGCGCCGCGACCGCGAGCGGCTGGGCGCCGTCAACCTGCGCGCCGAGGAAGAGCTGCGCGAGGTCGAGGCCCAGCACACGACATTGACCACCGAGCGCGACGACCTGGTCGAGGCGATCAAGCGCCTGCGCCAGGGCATCCAGAGCCTCAACCGCGAGGCGCGCGAGCGTCTGCTCGCCTCGTTCGAGACGGTCAACGGCCACTTCAAGCGGCTGTTCACCGAGCTGTTCGGCGGCGGCGAGGCCGCGCTGCATCTGATCGAGAGCGACGATCCGCTGGAAGCGGGCCTCGAGATCATCGCCAAGCCGCCGGGCAAGAAGCCGCAGACGCTGTCGCTGCTCTCGGGCGGCGAACAGGCGCTCACCGCGCTGGCGCTGATCTTCGCGGTGTTCCTCACCAACCCCTCGCCGATCTGCGTGCTGGACGAGGTCGACGCGCCGCTCGACGACCACAACGTCGAGCGCTTCTGCACCCTGTTGCACGAGATGACCGCCTCGACCGAGACGCGCTTCATCATCATCACGCACAACCCGATCACCATGGCGCGGATGAACCGCCTGTTCGGCGTCACCATGGCCGAACGCGGCGTCTCGCAACTGGTTTCGGTCGCGCTCGATGAGGCCGTGAAGATCCTCGAGCAGAACGTGGCGTGACTCTTGCCCTCCCGCTCCAAGGGAGGGTGAAGTGCTGTCCCCATCTCGCCGGCTGAACTCAGGGCCGCGCTGGAGGCGAAGCTCGAAGGATTGTCGCGGCAGGACGTTGCGAGCCGCGCGGCGCTGATCTCCAAGACCTATCGCGACGGCGGCAACTCCGGCGCGATCACATCCGAGACCGATGCGCTCGCCTATGCGCTGGCGCGGATGCCGGCGACCTATGCCGCCGTCGCCGCGTGCCTGAACGCGCTGCAGGACATCACGGCCCGACTTCGCGCCGCAGATCCGCTGCTCGATGTCGGCGCCGGACCGGGCACGGCGAGCTGGGCCGCGGCCGAAGCCTTTCCGACGCTTGCAGCCTTTACGCTGCTCGACGCCAATCCCGCACTGCGCACGCTGGCGCTGGAATTCGCGAAAGGCAGCTCGCGCTTCAGCGCGGCGAGCTACGAACTTGGCCCGGCGCACGCACCGCTTGCACAAGCCGATGAAGCCGACCTCGTCGATCGCGAGCTACCTGATCGGCGAGCTCGGCGAGAGCCGAACGCCGCGATCTCGTCGGACGCGATGTGGGCCAAGACGCGCGACACGCTCCTCATCATCGAGCCCGGCACGCCCGCGGGCTATGCGCGCATCATCGCTGCGCGCGCGCAACTGATCGCAGCCGGCGCGCATGTCGCCGCGCCCTGCCCGCATGACGCGCAATGTCCGCTTGCAGCCGCCCGACTGGTGTCATTTCTCCCAGCGCCTCGCCCGCTCGCGCGCGCACAAGCAGATCAAGGGCGCCGACGTGCCGTTCGAGGACGAGAAGTTCTCCTATGTCGTGCTGACGCGAGCGCCGCTCGCGCAGCGTCCCTCCCGCGTGCTGGCGCCGCCGATGCAGGCAAGGCCGAGATCGCAGCGAAGCTCTGCACGCCCGATGGTCTCGCCGTCGCGAAGGTCCCGCGCCGCGACAAGCCGGCCTATGCCGCGCGCCCGGCACTGGCGCTGGGGCGATGCGCGTCGACTGAGAAAAGTTAACGGATTCCACGGCTTGCCGTTGAACCTTCGGAGCTTCTTGCGTCAGACCAAGAGATACCCACCTCGTGGCGGCTCAGCACCTGCTTGCCTTTTGACCGCCTTCCCACCCATCAGGAGTTTCTCCATGTCGACCGGCTGGATCGTTCTCGGCGTCATCGTCGTCCTCGTCATCTTCGCCTTCGGTGCCTACAACCGGCTGGTCGCGCTGCGCCAGCGCGTCGACCAGTCCTTTGCCGACATCGACGTGCAGCTCAAGCAGCGCCACGACCTGATCCCGAACCTGGTCGAGACCGTGAAGGGCTATGCGGCGCATGAGCGCGGCACGCTCGACGACGTCATCAAGGCGCGCAATTCGGCGATGTCGGCGCAGGGCCCGGCGCAGGTGTCGGCCGCGGAGAACCAGCTCTCCGGCGCGCTCGGCCGGCTGATCGCGCTGTCGGAGGCCTATCCGGACCTCAAGGCCAACGCCAACTTCCAGCAGCTCGCGAGCGAACTGTCCGACCTCGAGAACAAGATCGCGGCGAGCCGCCGCTTCTTCAACAACGCGGTCCAGGAATACAACACCGGCATCCAGCAGATGCCGGCCGCGCTGTTCGCCGGCATGTTCGGCTTCACCAGCAAGGACTTCTTCGATCTCGGCGCCAGCCGCACCGAGGTCGAGGCGGCGCCGAGCGTGAAGTTCTGAATGACTCCTCGTCATTCCGGGGCACCGCGAAGCCGTGAGCTTTGGTGCGCAATTGCGCACCAGGAATCCGTAACCACCATCGTGAGTATGGATTCCGGGTCTGGCCCTTCGGGCCATCCCGGAATGACGAGGTGCTGGATAAGGCACCATGGCCGCCTACGGTCTCTACACCCACATCGCATCGAACAAGACCCAGTCGATGCTGCTGCTCGCCGGCCTGTTCCTGCTGGTCTATGTCATCGTCTATGCCGGCGCGCTGATCATCGAGGTCGTCAACAACGGCGACGCGCCGTTCGACTATTACCTGAGGGCGGCGCTCGCCGACGTGATCCGCACGCTGCCCTACTCGACGGGTGCGGCGATGCTCTGGATCGTGATCGCCTATTTCTTCCACCAGTCGATCATCGACGCCGTCACCGGCGGCGAGACGTGACGCGGCAGGAGCAGCCGCGGCTCTATAATCTGCTGGAAAATCTCTGCATCTCGCGCGGCATCCCGATGCCGAAGCTGAAGATCATGGACAGCGACGCGCTGAACGCGTTCGCGACCGGCCTCAACCAGCGGCAATATGCCGTCACCGTCACCACCGGCCTGCTCAACACGCTCAACGACCAGGAAATCGAGGCCGTGCTCGGCCACGAGCTCACCCATATCCGCAACGGCGACGTGCAGATGATGGTGATCGCGGTCATCATCGCCGGCGTGGTCGGCTTCTTCGCCGAGCTGCTGTTCCGCGGCTTCTCCAATTTCGGCTATTACGGCTGGGGCTGGGGCGGCGGCTCCTAGTCGTCCGGCTCGTCTTCTTCGTCCTCGTCGTCGGACAGCGGCAGCAGCGACCGGAAGGGCGGCGGCGGCGCGGCGATCCTCGTCGTCGTGCTCGCGGTCGTGCTGATCATCCTTGCCTGGGCGCTGTCGCAGCTCGTCAAGCTCGCGCTGTCGCGCTCGCGCGAACTTCTGGCCGACGCCGGCTCGGTCGAGCTGACCAAGAACCCCGACGCCATGATCTCGGCGCTGCGCAAGATCGAGGGCCGCGGCGAACTTGCCCGGCGCCACCTCGGCGGTGATGGAGCTCTGCGTCGACAACCCGCGCGAGGGCTTTGCCGATCTGTTTGCGACCCACCCCTCGGTGGAAGCGCGGGTCCAGGCGCTGGTGAAATATGCCGGCGGCCACTACGAGGGCCCGCTGGCGCTGCCGATGCATCCCGAGCAGCCGGACGGCCAGCCGGATCAATCCGGCGGCGCCGCCGCCCCTGCCGCAAGGTCCGTGGAATGACAGCCAGACCGCTCCGCCGTCGCAGCCTCCTGCTCTTCCCGGCTCTGGTCCCTGGGGAAATCAGGCCGGTCCGTGGGGCCGGCATTAGACTACGCGAAGCCCGTTCGCCGCTAACGAAATTTCGCGGAATGGCGGCTTCCCGGCGGTCCAATGATTTGAATTCTCCCTTGTTTCTGCCATGTTCGCGCCCAAACAAGGTATCGGGATCAGCCGGCCGTTCTGGGTCGGGGGCGCTGCAGGGACGGATATGGCAGCAGCAAAGCCGGCAGTGATTGTGGTGGGCGCGGACAAGGGCGGGGTCGGCAAGACCACGGTGTCGCGCACCTTGCTCGACTATTTCAGCGCCAACAACGTGCCGACCCGGGCCTTCGACACCGAATCCCCGCGCGGCACCCTGAAGCGCTTCCACCCCGACGTCACCGAGATCGTCGACATGACGACGACGTCGGACCAGATGAAGATCTTCGATACGCTGAACACGGTCGCGCCCTCGGTCACCGTGATCGACGTCCGCGCCGGCCTGCTGTCGCCGCGCGCTGGCCTCGCTGCGCGACATCGGCTTCCTCGATGCCGCCAAGAGCGGCCAGATCACCTTTGCCGTGTTCCACATCCTGGGCCCCTCGATCGCCTCGCTGGACGAGATCGCCGAGACCGCGAACTTCATGTCCGGCGCCAAGTACTTCCTGGTCAAGAACTTCATCAACGACACCCAGTTCTTCCAGTGGGACCAGGCGACCTACAATTCCTATTTCCACCGCATCAAGGATGCCACCGACCTGACCATCCCGAAGCTCAACGAGATGGCCTATGAGCAGGTCGAGGTCGCCTCCGTCCCGTTCCTGAAATTCGTCGCCAACAAGGGCCTTCATGACGACGCCGCGAACTATTCCTTCGTGCTGCGCGGCTATGTCCGGCACTGGCTCGCCAATGTCTGGAGCGAGTTCGACCGCATCAAGCTGACCGACATCGTCGGCGCCGGCAAAACCGGTGCGCGCAGCAGCGAAAAATAATTTGGCACGCCGGCGCAATCCGGCTGGATTGGCGGGAAATATCTCCTGATATAGCGGGATCATGCCCGCGACCCCCGTCTACATCATCTGCTCGCCCCGCCCGCAGGTCGGCAAGACGCTGATGGCGCGGCTGCTCGGCGAATTCCTGCTGCTGAAGAACGGCCGGGTCCAGGCGTTCGACATCAACCTGAAAGAGCCGTCGCTGCTCGACTACCTGCCCGACGTCACCGAGACCGCCGATGTCATCGACACCTACGGCAAGATGCAGCTGATGGACCGCATCATCGTCGACGACGGGATGACCAAGATGATCGACCTCGGCTTCCACGCCTTCGACGAGTTCTTCAAGATGACCGAGCAGATCGGCTTCCTGAAGGAAGCGGCGCGGCGCAACGTGGCGCCGGTCATCCTGTTCGTGGCCGACACCGACCGCCTTTCGGCGCGCGGCGCACGAGACGTTGCGCCAGCAGATCCCGCCGCAAAATCTCGTCGTGGTCGACAACGAGCACGTCGTGCGCGGCGAACTGCCGGAAGCGATGTAGCGCGGCCGCGTGCTGCGCATCCCGGCGCTGCCGACGTTTCTCAAGACCTACATCGACCGGCTGACGTTTTCGTTCACCGACTATCTGCGGCAGGAGAAGGATTCCTCGACCGAGCTGCATCAATGGATCCGGCGGAATTACACGGTGTTTCGCGATCTCGAGCTGAGCTTCATCATGCAGCGGGGGTGAGGGGGGTGGCGATGCGAGCGGTGAGCTGCCACCAACTGCCCGCTGCGCAGGGGGGTGAAGAGAAGTGCGCGTCCCAATTCAGATTTCAAACAGCCAAGAGGGTAAGCGACCGCATTCCCGCGGCGCGATTTGCGTCCGGGTGATGCGTCATTCTCGTCCCTCATGAAGAAGAGGGCGCAGGGAATGCCGGGCGCTGGCCGCACCCGCAGGCTTGTGTGCTGAAAAGGAGAAGTGCACACAAGATAGTCAGGTAAGGCCGAAACGATCCGGCACTCCCTGCGCAATGGTTTTACGGCTGCTCCGTGATCTCCCCGGTGTACCGGGCTTTTTAGCCACCGTCGCTGAATGGATCATCTCCACTCGCTTGACCCCAGCGTCGGGGGGACAGGACCACACGGCTTGACCGTACGCGCCGGCCGCGCACGTCTTGCGCAGCTATCGCGTCCATCGCATCCCGCCTCACGTTCGGTGACGATAGGCCTAACGCCCCTCTTGTCGAGGCGGGACGGTACGAAGATAATCACATACTTCCGTAAATCGGAAGAGAAATTTTCGTCGCGAACAGGCTGACCGATGGGAAGAGCTTAAATCGTCGCACGAAATTAATTTTTTTGCGCATGCCGTTTTGACGGTTACGGGCCGCTCAAATGAGGGCTGCGTGCCGAAAATCGCGCAAGACATCGCGCACCTGTTTTGCCCGTCGGGCAGGGCGCGGACTTATCAACGCGTAGACAGATGGGGACAGGTGCCAGTTTAGCGAAGGCGAGCGAACACAATCCACGTCGCCCGGTTGCTTTTTGGCAAAGCGGGCACCGAATGGCAGGCAAGACCCGCGGGGATGGCCCCGCTGGTCTCTTTCTGGTAGTTGGGACGGGTCTTTTGGGGGAGGCTGATCTTGACTGGTATGGCAACCGCTTGGATCGTCTTCGCGTTTGTATCCGGCGGCGCACTCTTTGGCATGGTACTTCGCCGCGTCTTGCCCGAGGATCATCTCAACAACGATTCCAAGGATGTGGTGAAACTCGGGATGGGCTTGCTGGCAACGATGGCGGCCCTGGTCCTCGGCTTGCTCATCGCCTCGGCCAAGAGCCAGTACGATGCGCAGCGTGACGGTCTTGATCAGATCTCCGCCAAATTTATCCTGCTCGA
This sequence comes from uncultured Alphaproteobacteria bacterium, assembly GCA_963821965.1. Lineage (GTDB taxonomy): Bacteria > Pseudomonadota > Alphaproteobacteria > Rhizobiales > Xanthobacteraceae > Bradyrhizobium. Next base: position 148,828 of record CAWGFY010000007.1, on the reverse strand, counting down.
CGCAGGACTTGCACAGTATGGACCGGAGGCTTCAGGCGCGCGCGATCTACTCCGTCGCACCGTCGCATCCGCGCTGGACCGTATTTGGCCGCAGGGGCCGTCTCAAACTTCCTCGTTGACCGCGCCCGACACCACGGCAGGGGGCAAAGCGATCTACGACTTGGTTCAGAAACTCTCGCCCCAGAACGACATGCAGCGAAGGATCCAATCTCAAGCTCTGCAGCTTCTTCAGGAACTCGGCCAGACACGCTGGCTGCTAGCCGCGCAGCAGGAGAGCCGCGCTGCGCCGCTGCCATTTCTGGCGATCCTCGTGTTCTGGCTCACCGTTCTGTTCGCCAGCTTCGGACTCCTTTCGCCACCGAACGCGACAGTCATCGGCGTTCTTTTCGTATGCGCGCTTTCGGTTTCGGGAGCGATCTTTCTTATCCTGGAACTGGGACGACCGTTCGAGGGACTGCTGCAGCTTTCCAGCGCTCCGATGCGTCACGCTTTCGCGCAAATTGGGCAGTAGCTTTTGCGCTGCAAGTCGACGTGGAAGTAAACATAGGTCCGCCTACTGCAATGGCCGATCGCTGGATTGCGCGACCGAGGGAGAAAACATGACAATCACCGAAGACCAGGTAAACGCCGCTCAACAGGCCTGGTGTGACGGACTGGTCGAGATTGGCAAAGTACATCAGGATGGCGGGAATGTCAGAGCCGTTGCCGTAAGGCTCTATCAACGATCTATACGACTACGCAGAAGGGATCGTGTTTTTCAAGCCGACAATGGCCCATGGAAAACATACGTTTCGAGACACGGCAAAAGGCGCTCTCTCGTATTTCGTTGGAGGAGATCCCGATTTCCCGGATGACAAGGGATTTGCCCTGAAGCCGTGGGCGCGGGCTTGGTACGACAACAACGCGGCGGAAAACGGCATCCAAATTCACGGAAATATCGCCATCACCATGGGGAATGTGTACGCGGCGGACTATCAGGGCGACGAGATCATGGTCGACAAGACCTTTGTCTTTCGTCTTTGCCGCGACCAACGATTGCGTCTTTGCGTTCACAAGTCTGCCTTGCCCTACTCTCCGACGGATTGACCAGGCTCCTCCCGATGCGTGACGGAACGAACGCGACGCGCAGCAACCCAAGGCAGAAGCGACTTGCAGGGGCTTCCAGATGTCACAGTACGCAATTACCCGCGGCGATATTTTCGGTGGCTTGACCGCCGGCGTCGTGGCGTTGCCTCTTTGTCTTGCGTTCGGTGTTGCCTCCGGATTGGGCGCTGCCGCCGGCCTGTATGGCGGCATCATATTGGGTATTGTTGCCTCGCTTGTGGGCGGGACTGCGGTTCAGGTGTCCGGTCCGACGGCGCCGATGACGTTGATCTCGGCAGGCGTCGTCGCCGCGAACACGCTTCCGACAGGGGAGGTGAATCTCTCCAATGTCTTCGGCGTCTTCGTTCTTGCCGGTGCGTTGCAGGCCTTGTTCGGGATCGCAAGGCTCGGACGTTATGTTCGCTTCCTGCCCTATCCGGTGATCTCCGGCCTGATGACGGGGATCGGGATCATCATCATCATTCAGCAAATCTTCCCGGTGGCGGGCTTGGACTCGCCGTCCTCGAATCCTGTCGCGATTCTGCGATCCCTTGGAGCGCTGCAGCACGGTGTCCATCCGGGCGCGGTATTGCTCGCGGCGGCCACGGTCGCGCTTGCTTTCCTGCTGCCCCGTATCGTTTCCGTCGTTCCGCCGTCTCTCGTCGCTCTCGTCGCGCTCACGATCATCGCCGCCGTCTTCGGGATTTCGGCTCCGACCATTGGCGATATACCCGGCGGCCTGCCGCACTTCATCATTCCCAGTTTCGATTTTGCCGATCCGAAACTCATCATCACCGCGGCGTTTCAGCTTGCCTTCCTGGGGTCGATAGACGCCCTCACGACATCGCTCGTCGCCGACAACATCACCAGAACGCATCACGACAGCAATCGGGAGCTTGTCGGGCAAGGTGTGGGCAACATGGCTGCTGCCCTGTTCGGCGGAATTCCCGGCGCCGGTGCGTTCATGCGGACGGCCATCAATATCAGGGCGGGCGGACGGCATCGTTCTTCCGGCGTCATACATGGTCTGTTCCTGCTCGCCGTTTTGCTCGGCCTATCCAGCGTGGTGCGGTACATCCCCCATGCCGTCCTGGCGGGAATTCTGATCAGCGCGGGGTTGAGCATCATCGATTATCGCAGTCTCGCCCATGTATCGACCGCCCCACGCGCCGATATCGCCCTCATGCTGCTCGTGGTCGTGTTGACGATTTTCACCGACCTGATCACAGCCGTCGGCATTGGCATGGTCGCCGCCTCCTTGATCTTCATGGCGTCCATTGCCGGGATCATGGAGCAGAGGACCAAGCTCACCCTGGTGGAAGACGAGCCATGGGCTGATGAAATCGAAATTCCGGAAGAATTGAGGAATCGTTTGCTGATCAAGCACGTGGATGGCCCGCTGTTCTTTGGCTTCGCCCAGGCCCTTCGCAAGGTTTCTTCCCAGGTGGCAGACGGAAAGATGCTCGTGCTGAGGATGGAACGGGTCTCCTATATGGACCAGTCGGGAATTTATGCCCTGCAGGACGTCCTGGTCGATCTCGAGGCCGCGAACCTGCGCGTCTTTCTGGTCGGCCTTCCCCAAAACCAGATCGACCGCCTTGAAGCGATGCAAGTGGTGCCGAATCTCGTGCCGAGGGAGAACGTCTTCGACAAATTCGAGGCATTCAGGCGCGAGTTGCCCGGGATCATCGAAAAACTCGGATGAGCGGTCATTGTCCAATAGCGCCGAGATTGTATGCATGAGATGGGTCGCTCTTGGCAGGAGGCATCGGCTTGGGCAACATGCAAGGACGCTGCCCGACCTGCCGCGCCTGCCTCACGTCGCCCGGACGGAGCCGAGAATGACTCGACAATTTTCGCGGTTCGCGATCTGCAGCGATCCTGGTTTTCGGTTTGCAGGGCTGCGGCGATAGAAAGCAGGAAGCCGCCGAACAACCGGTCCGTGGGCTCCGCGCGTACAAGGTCACGGCAAAGGCTGAAAGCCGCGTTCGCCGTTTTCCCAGCGTGCTGCAGCCTGCCGATGTCAGCAGCCTTTCATTCGAGATCGGCGGGCAGTTGAAGGCCATCACCCTCACCGTCGGCCAGAAGGTGCAGCTGGGCGACGTGCTGGCGGAAATCGACCCGCGCTCGCTGCAGACGCAGGTCGAACAGGCCAGTGCCGGCGTCCAGCAGGCACAGGCGCAGCTGGACAACGCCGAAGGCGATTTCCAGCGCAAGGAAGAACTGCTGAAGCGGGGCGTTGCGACCCAGGCCGTATTCGATCAATCGAGGGCCACTCTGCTCGAGCTCCAGGGCCCAGCTCGATCAGGCGCGCCGCCAGCTCGAATTGACAAACCACAACCTCGACCGCAGCAAGCTGCTGGCGCCGTTCTCCGGCACCATCGCGCGGCTCGAGGTCAAGTCCTTTGCGCAGGTCGCCGCCGGACAACCGATCGTCACGCTCTACAGCGACGACCGTTTTGAAATGTCGTTCCTGGCGCCGTCACCGACGTTCCAGAGCCTTAACGGTCGGACAGGCGGTCGACGTCAAGATCGCCGACCTGCCCGACCTTGCGCTCAAAGGCGAGATCAAGGAATTGGGGTCCAAGGCCGAGCAGGTCTCGGCCTTTCCCGTGGTCGTCCGGCTCGACAACAGCGCGCCCGGTTTGAACGCCGGCATGTCCGTCGAAGTCAGCATCGAGGAACCCTTGATCGGTGGCGCGGAGCGGCTTTCTGTTGCCGCTCAGCGTCCTGGCCCCTGAGGGCGGCAAGGAGCTGCAGGGCAAGGGCACCGTGTTTGTCTATGACAGTGGCAGCTCAACCGTAAAAAAACGCGCCATCACGGTCGGCGGCGTTCGCGATAATCGTCTCATCGTCACCGAAGGCATTGCGGCTGGGGATATCGTCGCATCGGCCGGCGTCTCATATCTGGTCGACGGACAGAAGGTGAAGCTTCTTCCCCTGGAGGAACAGGCGCCGTGAATCTCCTGACGCGATTTGGTCTGGCGCGGTCCCGCTTCACCATCGCGGCCATGGTCGGCCTGCTGCTCGCCGGCATCGTTCTCTATCCGAATTTCCCCAAGCGCGAGGATCCCGTCATCGTCATCCGCACGGCGGTGGTGTCGGCGCTGTTTCCGGGAATGGCGCCGGAGCGGATGGAAAATCTCGTCGCCATCCCGATCGAGCGGAAAATCCGCGAGCTTGCCGAAGTCAAGGATATCAGGACGCTCGTCAGCGAAGGTTCGCTGACGATTTACGTCGATCTCAAGGACGAAATCGGCAACGTCAATGCGACATGGCAGCGGCTTCGCGACAAGATGGGCGATGTCAAGATCGAGCTGCCCGACGGCGTCATCGGGCCCTTTGTCAACAGCGACTTCGGCGATGTTGCGATCGCGACGCTTGCGATCACGGGCGAAGGCTTTTCACAACGGGAAATCAAGGATGTCGCCGATGATTTCCGCAGGCAGCTTTATCAGCTCAACGGAATTTCCAAGGTCGACCTCCTGGGCGCGCAGGACGAACGGGTCTGGCTGGAGCTCGACACGCGAAAGCTCGCGGCCGTCGGGGTTCAGGTCAACACGCTGATCAAGGACCTTCAGAGCCAGAACGTGGTGCTGCCTTCGGGCAACATCAATGCAGACGGCACGCGACTGCTGCTCGAGACCTCCGGAGATTTTCCGAGTGTACGCGCGATCGAAACCATGCTGACGCGGGTCGGAACAAGCGACAGCCTGGTGCGGCTCGCCGATCTCGTCACGGTTCACCGCGGCTACGTCTCGCCCAAGGTCAAGCCGATCTACTTCGATGGACGCCCTGCCGTCGTGCTGAGCGTGATCATGCAGCCGGATCAGGACGTCACGCAACTCGGCCAAAAGCTTCGCGCGGCAGCACGCGACTATGAGGCGCGGCTGCCGATCGGATACGCCATCGGCTTTTCGACCTATCAGGCCGAACAGGTCAGCGCTTCGGTCAACTCCGCGCTCTCCAACGTGGCACAGACCTTCATCGTCGTTGCCATCCTCGTCGTTGTTTTCCTCGGCGTGCGAGCCGGACTGATTGCGGCGATGATCGTTCCGTTCGCCGTCATGTTTTCGCTGATCGGCATGCGTGCGCTCGGCATCGCGCTGGAGCAGGTCTCGATCGCCGCCATCATCATCGCGCTTGGCCTGCTGGTCGACAACGGCGTGGTGATGGTTGAGGATATCGTCAGCCGGATCGGCCGCGGCATGCCGGCTCAGGACGCTGGCCTCGCCGCCGGCGAGCAGTATGCCCTTCCGCTGCTGATCTCCTCGGTGACCACGGTCGCCGCGTTTTCTGCCGCTGTTTCTGCTATCGGGAGCCTCGGGAGAATATGCGTTCTCGCTCGCGGCCGTGGTTGCGTTGACGCTGGGCGGCTCCTGGATCGCGGCGCTCTATATCCTTCCGGCACTCACCGTATGGTTCATCGGAGCCGGAAACGCCCGGCTGGATGAAGATGCCTCTCCCTCCCGGCTACAGCGCTCTTATGGCTCCGCGCTGCGTTTCGCTCTCCGGTTTTCTCCCGATCGTGCTCGCTGTCTGCATCATCGCGGTCGTGCTGGCGCTGACGCAGTTCGCCCGCCTGCCCAAGCAGATGTTTCCCTTGAGCGAGCGCAACCAGTTTCTCGTCTATATGAACATGCCTGACGGAACCGACATCTCGCAAACCGAGGCACGGGCGCTCGAGATTTCCAGATGGCTTGCGGACAAGTCAACCAATCCCGAAATCGCAAGCCAGACCCTCTATGTCGGGGACGGCGGCCCGAGGTTCTACCTGACCTTGACTCCGGTTGCCCCGGATCCCGCGTCAGCCTTCTTCCTGATCAATGCGAAAGATTACGAGGGCGCGGTGCGAGCCGCGGATCGCGCCTGGAATTATCTTTATGCCAATCATCCGGAGGCTCGCTTCAAGATCAAGCGGCTCGCCATGGGGTCGGTGGAATCCGGCATCGTCGATGTGGAAATTTCAGGCCCCGATGCTGACCGTCTGCTCGCGCTCGGCGAGCGCGTACGATCGCTGTTTCAGGCCGCCCACGGCATCCGCGACAACGACGACGATTGGGGCAACAAGATCGTCAAGGTCGTCGTCGAGATCGACCAGGACCGGGCCCGCCAACTGGGCGTCACCTCGGAAGAGGTCACCCAGCTGCTCAATACCTATTTCAGCGGCACGGCGGTCTCGATCTATCGCGAAGGCGACAACCTCATTCCGATCGTGCTGCGCGCCGGAGCCTACACGTCGCAGAGCCTGGAAGGCCTCACCAGCGCCACCTTTGCGAAAAACGGCGGGCTGATTTCGCTGGCGCAGGTCGCCAGACTGAAGCCGGGGTTCGACTTTGCCCGCATCCGCCGCAAGAATCAGCAACGAACGATCATCGTCAGCGCACGGAGCACGTCTCTGACCGCCGGCGAGTTGCTGGATTCGATCCAACCCGGATTGCAGGCGCTCGACCTTGGCGGCGCCTATCATCTCAGCATCGGCGGCGAACTTCAGAAAAGCGCGGAGACCAACCAGAAGCTGGCCGCAGGATTTCCGGTCGCACTGGGCGTCATGGTGCTTGCCATCATCCTGCAGTTCAACTCGTTCCGCCGCACGCTGCTGACGTTCATGAGCATACCGTTGATCCTGATCGGAATTCCCTTCGGCTTGTTGGCCGCGGGGCAACCTCTCTCGTTCTTCGGCACGCTCGGCATCATCAGCCTGTCGGGCATCATCATCAACAATGCCATCGTGCTCATCGACCAGATCGATATCGAGCGGCGAGAACTGGATTTGCGCGACGCGATCGTGGCAGCGTCGGAAAAGCGCTTGCGCCCGATCCTGCTGACCTCGGCAACGACAGTTCTCGGTCTGGCGCCGATGGCGATCGCCGGCGGCGCATTATGGCAGCCGATGGCGGTGCTCATGATGTCGGGACTAGCCGTCGCGTCGCTGCTGACGTTGTTTTTCGTTCCGGCCGGGTACCTCCTGTTGTTTCGATTCGATAGGAGTTCGGCGCGCTCGGCGGTCCAGTAACGGCAATGCGGTGAGAGTTGGATTAGATCCGAAGAAATATCTGTGCTGGGATGTTCTTTAACTTCATCTTGTTCGTGTGCCGAGAGCCTCAGGTGGAAGCGGCGATGCCACGCTCGGCCGCCGTGGCGCGCACTCCCTTTCGTATTGTCCCTGAAAATAAGTTATCCGTCGATTGAGGGCCTCATTGACGCATGCCATAGTATGGCGCCCGACCGTTTGCGGCCGAGGCGCGCCAGCCCACGCGGGCAACGTCACGCGGCGGCCGATAGATGGTGGAAGAGGAACGCTAGCGTTCGCGGCGGCTTTCGTTGCCACCAACGCCGGAACCATCGCCGTCATTCCGAGCGTCGCGGGCGCCATCAGGACTGACATCGCGGTGACGCCGTTAATGGTCCTGGCGCGATTGTCTTGAGAAGAATTTCAGCGGCTCGTCTTCCACGACATAGGAATCGATATACCCTTCCGCCGATGGGAGATCTTTGCCACTTGCCGTATCAGGACCAACGCCTGCCGGGTTGAAGGTTGTCGCGCTGCATTTCCAGCGGCGCGGCGGCGCGGGTGGGAGCGCAGGCCCGCATGCTTCCAGGCCTGCCGCGGCAGCCAGCCCCCCGCCCAATGAATGTCCGATGAATTCAATCCCGTGTTCCTGAACGTCGGGAGATTGCTTGAGCAGCCTGGCGAGCGCCACCGCCTTTGAATAATATTCCGTCCTGTCGCCAAATGCCTGAGGGACATCCGCCTTGAGCATATCGTCCCTGGATTGTGTGCCGCGGAACATGACGAAGATCTTCTTGGTCTGCTCGTCCCGATATATCGCAACACGGTAGTCGGATTGCGCCGGATCGATCAGCTGATGAATCGTGGCGTCATTCTTCGCATCCGCAAGCAGTTTACCCATTTCTTCCTTGTTGTCGCTAATGAGCGTGAACTGCCTGGGGACAGTCGATTTGTGCGGGATGCATGATTCAGATGAAGGAGAGGCTGCAACAGTAGCTGGAGACGCATAGAGATCGTAGACATGATCCGCCATCTCGGCCCGGAGGGCGACTGCCTGGAGCTCGGCGATTTGGCCCTTCAGAGCTTCGCATACGGCCGGTGATGACTTTGGCATTTGGGGCGCACCGGCACTGATTGAATTGAGTCTCAATGAAACTGATTGGCGATTGCCCTGGGACGCATCCGTCCGAACCACCCACCCAATGGCGCGAGAACTATCCGGTGGGGCGGTTAGAAAGCCGCCGACAGAGGCTCGCAGGTCCACGACCGAGGTACTGGTCGGGATCAAGGGCGCGCCATGCGCCGGCGCTCCCCCGCCGGGCGTACCACGCGCATCGACGACACCCGTGGAAGGCCACAGGAACGGCTCGAGATTCAGATTGACGCCGCCCTCGACGACCATCTGGTAAGAAAGCTTCCGGTCGCGGTTATACAAGTACGTATAGGCAAGACCGGGCACCCTGGCCGGGCCATGCCACTTCACCGCCCCGTCTCTGGGAAGACGCACAGGCGGTGCCTTCCCGTTCAGCCAGGCGGCGGCCGCCGTCAATTTCGCGATTTCACGCAATTCATGCAGCGCCGGATATTCCTGCGCGAAATCATCGTAGAGGGAAGTCAGCAGGTCCTCATAGCCGTTTGGCTGCTGGTTGGGGAGATCAATCCCGTCTTTGCCCAGCTTGCGGATATTGTAGCGCATCTGCACGTTGCGGAATTCGAGTGTGTCGCTGCTTGATGATTGGGCGACATCCAGCTTTGCTACCGAAATCCAGGTTCGAAAGGCGCCGTCGTCCTTGTTAAGTCCATGCGTCCGCCTGTACTCGAATTCGGTCTGGTAGGTTGGGAATTTGAGCTTGAGGTCCGGTCTATTGGTCAGCCGCTTTGTCAGGTAGTCGCCGTCGAACATCGCCCTCGCCAGCAAGCTGTCGGCCGGAACGCCGCGATACTCAGGCGTCATTTCCGTTCGGACATTCCAAAGGCCGTCGACGACCTCGGGCGGTATCTGAAACCCCTCCGGCTGGTTCAAGGGCCGTTCGAGCAGCTCCAGAACTTTTGGTACGAGCGCCGCATCCATTTTAGCGAGCGCCGGGTGGATGGCGGCGACCGCGTCTCGTGTCCTTGCGAAACTCATGTTGTATGCGGCGAGTACCGGATTTCCCGGAAAGGCGAAAATCTCGTCAAGCCGCCGCGAAATAGCCTGCCCACGCGCCTCCGGCGACGATTGGGGAGTCAAGTCCAGAACGGCGGAAAATTTGGCCATGGTACGCGCAAGCGCCGGATTTCCCATCGGCGAATCCTTCAGCAAACCCAAGGCTTCGATGGTGCGGGCAGCCCGCTCATTTCCAGCCGCGCGATAGAGTGCGCTAAGGGCATCGTAGCGGGTGAATCCGGACCACGGATCTTTGCTGTCGGCTGTCAGCGTGACCGCTTTTCGATAGACCTGCGCGCCACGTTGGAAAGTCACATTCAACGTCGTTCCCGCGCCGGCAAAGCGTACGCGGTGCGCCAGATCAAGCGGATGATAGACGGGCCGGTCGGTCGGGCTGACGATGGGCCCATCGTCGAAAAAGGTGATCCAGTCACCGGGAATAATGCCCGCCTTGGCGGCGGGAGAATTGGGTGCAACGCTGGTTACCGCTGTCAGCCCGTCCTTCGTCAAACCTGCTTCGACTCCCAAATATCCAGGCGCCTTATTGTCGCGGACCGGATAGACGCCAAATGATGGCAGCATGAATCGACCATTCGCCGTCACGTTGCCGTGCGAGTCGATAACGTCATAGAGTTTTTTGTTGAACTCGTCGGCCTGTTGCAGTGATGGCGACCAATTGAAAAATGCGCTGGCACGCCGATAGGACTCGGGCGTTAAATTCAGCGTGAATTTCGGAGTTGGGTTCTCGAGCAGCGTTGCCAAATGCTGGAGATAGGGGATCCGCGGTCCTTTGAAGTGTTCATCGCGATGACCCACAAGTGAAATCTGACGAGAGCCCTGGTCGTAATAGACGACGTCGAGCACGTTGAAATCATACTCGCGGTCAAGCGTGTAGACGCCGCGCGGCACATCCAGCGGCGCCTCCAGCAGCTTTGCCGCCTGGGCAGGTGTTGTGCCAACTGCAAGCGGTGCCTGAGCCGGGGTTGCGCCACCGGCCGCCGGTGCAGCCGCATTGGCGCGCGGCTGTGTACCGGTAGACGACGACGCAGTCTCGGCGGCCGGTTGCGGGGATAATCGGATCGACGTGCCGCGCGTGCCCGACATCTGCTTGCCATCAGCCGAGAGGTTCAGATCGACGCCGAACACACAGCAGCTGAGCTTGAATACATTCCCGTGGCAGGTCCAATGCAAATTCTTGTCGCAAAGTGTACATAGAACGTCAGCGGTACCGTCCGGCTTGACATCGATTTTGGTATTTCCTCCGTTCCAGGACCAGAGCCCGACAAACTTTTGACAGCTATTCGATTCCGGGGGCGCTGATACTTGAGCCGCGCCGGGATTCGGCATGAGAAATGCCGCTACCGCGAGTGCTGCTCCCGTCATCGCGCGCAGAATTGCCCGTTCCATGCATTCCCCCGGATCGTCCCTCGATTTGGTTGAAGATAACGAAGGTTGCGGGGCCTGTCTGCGCTACTTTCGCACGCTCGTTGCCCTCGCCTGAATCGAACAACGACGAATAACGCTGTAAAACAAGGCTTTCTGAAAGTACCGAGAATCTGTACCCGCAGCGTTACTCACGCGATTTTTGGTCCCAAGTTCGGTCCGGTTCGATTCTTATCCTAGACATTTCTTGCGATGCGGTGGACCGTCGGTACCAAGCAGGCGAGGGAGGGTTAGTTGCGGATTCTGTTCATCGGCGACGTGGTCGGCGCAGCGGGAATGGCCGCAGTGAAATCGATGCTTCCGGATGCGATCTCGCGTTGGAAGGTCGACCTCGCGGTGGTGAACGGCGAGAACTCCGCGGGCACCGGGTTCGGGATTACCGAGGATACCTATCAGGGCATTCGCGGCGCCGGGGCCGACGTGGTTACGCTGGGCAATCACTCCTGGAATCGCAAGGAAGCCTTGAGCTTCATCGGGACCGAGCCGCGCCTGGTGCGGCCACTGAACTACGTGCCGGGCACGCCAGGACAGGGCTTTGTCCGTGTCGAGACCGTCGGCGGCAAGCGCGTGCTGGTGCTGAACGCTCTAGGGCGCCTGTTCATGGAGCCGACCGACGACCCGTTCGGTGCGATCGACCGTCTATTGCAGGCCCACGAGCTCGGACGGGATGTCGAGGCGATCATCGTGGACTTCCATTGCGAAGCAACGGGAGAAAAACAGGCGATGGGACATTTCTGCGACGGACGCGTCAGTCTCGTCGTGGGTACGCACACGCACACGCCCAGTGCTGATCACCGCGTCCTTGCCGGCGGCACGGCTTACATCACCGACGTCGGCATGACGGGCGATTACGACTCCGTCGTCGGGATGCAGAAAGAAGAGCCGGTCCGGCGTTTCGCCACGGGCGTGACGTTCGGACGATTCCTGCCTGCAGAGGGCGCGGCGTCAATGTGCGGTGTCGCTGTCGAAACCGATCCGGCCACAGGTCTTGCCACATGCATCGCACCGGTGAGGTTGGGTGGTCCGATCGAACAGCGAACACCAGGCTTTTGGGAATGAAGGAGGATGTCGTTGTTCTCCGAGACATGCCCACGGTTCGTTTATTGGCAGTCGCCTTATAAGTTAGCCATCAGACAGTTAGGGAGCCAATTGTAGAGTCGAGGAAGGACGCGGTGGCGTGAGGCATGGCCGGCCCGCTCGTCAGGCAGGCAGCCCGAAAGAATGGATCGCGGCAAGGATTTGCTCGGGACGGTAAGGCTTTTGGAAAAACAGGCTGCCCGGCACAGGCCGTGGCCGCACGTCGGAAAACCCGGTCGCATAGATGACCGGGATGCCCGGATTTTCCGCCCGGCAGCGTTCGGCAACGTCCCATCCCGTCAGCGGGCCGGCCAAACGTATGTCGGTGAAAATCAGATCGGCGGAATGCTCGCCGCAGAAGTCCAGCGCCTCTTCGCCGCTTTCCGCCTCCAGGACGTCGAAGCCTTCACCCGCCAGAATATCGGCGACCGTCTCGCGGATGAGTTGATCGTCCTCCACCACCAAAATTCGCAAAATAATCTCCGGAAATCTCTCTGTCCGAACGCAGGTTAACCGGGCAATCGCAGGAAGGTTTCCCAAGTTCGGCCCCCTCCCCCGCCGTCGACAACACCAGCCCGATATGGCACTTTCCCCGCACAACAGCACGGTCGCGGCTTCCCGAGTTGGTCGGTAGACCAGGAGTGGAGAACGACATGACGACGGCCAAGGAAGGGATGGAACTGACGCGCGTCGGCTCAGGCACGGTCATGGGCGAGCTGATGCGCTGCTACTGGATTCCCGCACTTATGTCGTCGGAGCTGAAAACCGACGGCCCGCCGCTCCGCCTGATGCTGCTCGGCGAGAAGCTGATCGCGTTTCGCGACAGCGACGGCCGCGTCGGGGTGATGGACCACCGCTGCCCGCATCGCTGCGCCTCGCTGTTCCTTGGACGCAACGAAGAGAGCGGCCTGCGCTGCATCTATCACGGCTGGAAGTTCGACGTGTCAGGCAATTGCGTGGACATGCCGAGCGTGCCGCCGCCCGACTTCAAGCAGAAGGTCAAGGCGAAGGCCTACCGCACGGTCGAGCGCGCCGGCCTCGTGTGGGTCTATATGGGCACGCGTGCCGAGGCGCCGCCGCTGCCCGGCTTCGAGATCCTCGACATGCCCGCGGACGAAATCAAGATCAGCTTCATCCAGCGCGAATGCAATTTCCTGCAGGCGCTGGAAGGCGAGATCGACACCTCGCATTTCGGCTTCCTGCATGCGGGCCATGTCGACCCCGACGAACTCGCCGAGGACGAGCCGTTGCGCTACACCATCACCGACCGCGCGCCGCGCTATCACCACCGCGAGGTGCCCTGGGGCACGCAATATGCCGGCTACCGCCCGGCCGGCCCCGACAGCACCTACTATCGCGTCGGCAACTTCCTGTTTCCGTTCTGGACCCAGGCGCCGAACGGCGAATTTGCCAGCCACATGCACGCGCGCGGCTGGGTGCCGCTCGACGACACCCACACCATGTACGTGTTCGTCTGGTGGAAGAAGGCGGTCGCGGCGATGTCGCTGCCGCAGCCGGCCTACAAGGACGGAACGCCGATCGGCGGCACCGGGCGCGGCAACAAGCTGCTGCCCAACACGCCGGACTGGCTCGGGCGCTTCCGGATGGAAGCCAATCCCTCCAACGACTGGAACATCGACCGCGAGGCGCAGCACAACGGCGCGATCTACAGCGGCATCGACGGCATTCACCTGCAGGACCAGGCCATCACGGAGAGCATGGGCCCGATCGTCGATCATGACTGGGAGCATCTGGCGCCGTCCGACCAGATGATCACCCGCACCCGCCGCAGGTTGTTGATGGCGGCCCGTGCGTTGCGCGACCAGGGCACGCTGCCGCCGGGCGCCGACGATGCCGCCATTTATCGCGGCGCGCGCTCGGGCTACTTCGTCAGCAACGACAAGGGCCAATGGCAGGACGTTTATGCGCGACAGCTCGAGGCCGGACACCATCCGCCGCCGACGCTGCACGCGGCCGAATGAAGGAGATACGCGATGCTTGAGCGAACGCCGCAACAGTTCCGCGAACTGTCCGAAATCACCATGCAGACGGACACGCGCGACATCCTCGCGCATGCCACGCGGCAGGCCGAAAACCACGAGGACTATTTCCTGGTCGACATGGACGCGCATGTCTCGGAGACCTCGTTCTGGCCGGAAATCCTGGCGCTGATCGACAACGAGGTGATCCGCCAGATGGGTCAGGCCAACGCAGCGCGTCCCGGCAACGAGAACCATTCGCTGCTCAACCACCAGCCCGGTATCCTGCACCAGCATCTCTATGGCCGCATCCCGCACCAGCAAGGACTGCTCGAGCCGGTCGAGAAAAACGGCTCGCACCGCTTCGTCGAGCTGGCGCGCCGCGCCATGGACGCGCTCGGCCTCGACTATCAGATCGTGTTTCCGACGCCGATGCTGACGCTCGGCATGCATCCGCAGGACGAACTCGAAGTGGCACTCGGCGGCGCCTACAACAAATGGCTGGTCGAGCGCATCCTGCCTGAGGACGATCGGCTCAAGGGGCTGCTCTATCTGCCGTTCAACACGCCGGAAGCCTGCGTCGAGCAGGTCGAGCGCTACGCCGGCGACAGCAACGTGATCGGCTACACGGTTTGCTCGACCCGCAACAAGCCGGTGCATCACAACAGCTACATGAAGCTGTACGCGCTGATGGAGGAGACCGGCAAGCCGTTCGCGTTCCACTCCGGGTTCAACTGGAACGACCCTTCGTTCCTGCAGCTCAATCGCTTCATCTCCATGCACGCGCTGTCGTTCGTGCATTACAATCTGATCCACATGACCAACTGGATCATCAACGGCATTCCGGAGCGTTTTCCCAAGCTCAAGGTGATGTGGGTGGAGAGCGGGCTCGCCTGGATTCCCTATCTGATGCAGCGGCTCGACCACGAGTACCAGATGCGCTCCTGCGAGGCGCCGCTGCTCAAGCGCCTGCCGAGCGACTACATGCGCGACATGTTCTACACCAGCCAGCCGATGGAGAAGACCAACCCGACGCTGCTGCAGGCGACCATGGACTCCTTCAATGCCGAGACGCAGCTGCTCTATGCCTCGGACTGGCCGCACTGGGATTTCGACGCGCCGAGCACCATCACCACGCTGCCGTTCTTGAGTGAGCAAGCCAAACGCAACATCCTCGGACTGAACGCCGCGCGCGCCTTCAATCTCGAGGTCAAGCGCATGCGGCCGAAGGCGCGCGACGTGCTGGCCACGCGGCCGGGCCTGTCCTGATGGCGGTCGAGGCTGAAATCAGGGTGCCTTCGCTCGGCAGTGATTTTGTCACGGCAGCCGATCAGGCGCTCCAATCCGGCAAGCTCGATGGCGTCTCCGACACCGAGCTCGAACGGGTGATGACTGCGGCAGTGCGGCTCTATGCCGCCAAAGCCGAGAGCGACGCGCCGCCTGCCGTGGTCGCGCCCGAGCAGGTCACGCCGACCGATATCGTGGTGACCGTGAGCGCGCTGATCCGCGCGGTGGGTCTCAATCTCTGGGACGTGTCGATGTGGTTCAACCGGGAAAAGCGATAGGGGCGCTGACATGCGTGAGGTGAATATCGGCGCGGCTTCAGAGTTCTCCGATCCGGGCCGCAAGATCGTCGGCTTTCCCGGTTTCGAAGTCGGAGTCTTCAAGCTCGACGGCGAGTTCTACGCCTATCTCAACCTGTGCCCGCACATGGGCGGACCGGTCTGTCAGGGCAAGATGATCGCCAAGGTCGAGGAGATCATCGCCGAGGACAAGACCAGCAAGGGCATGGCGTTCTCCAAGACCAGGATGCACATCGTCTGCCCCTGGCACGGCTTCGAGTTCGAAATCCGTACCGGAGTACACCCGGGTAATTCCAAAGCGCGCCTGCGCAAGATCAAGGTAGCCGTGACGGACGGCGATGTCGTCATTTCCGTCCCCGAGGAGCGGGAAGCCGTCGCGGCGGCCACGGGCGGGGTTGCCGGGTAACGCCGCCTCCTTGACTGCACCTCCACCGGCTCTCTATGAAGGAGCCAATATTCAGGAGGGACCCATGCGTTTGAAAATACTGAGCCTCGCTTTACTTCTCGCCACCGCGAACGTCGCGCTCGCCGAAGACATGGCCGCGCCGATCAACGCCTCGCAGATCAAATTCACCGGCGCGCCGAATGCGTTCCCCCCGGGGGCGCAGTGGTTCGTCCTGTCGGGCGATCCTTCCAAGAACGGCCCCTTTACTGTCCGCCTGCGGCTGCCGGCCGGCTACCAGATCCCTGCGCATAGCCATCCGACCACCGAGGCCGTCACCGTGCTGTCCGGCAAGCTCCTGCTCGGCATGGGCGACAAGCTCGATCCGAAGAAGGGCACGGTGCTGACCGCGGGCGGCTATGCCGAAGCCCCGGCCAAGATGAACCACTACGCGGTTGCGACCAGCCCGTCGGTGATCCAGGTCCATGGCATGGGCCCGATGGAGATTACCTATGTCGACAAGGCTGACGATCCACGGAATGCGCCGCCGCGGTAGTTCTTTCTTTTTTCGTCATGGCCGGGCTTGACCCGCCTGCGCGGCCGTAGCCGCTTCGGCGCGGCGAAGGCCCGGCCATCCACGTCTTTCTTTCACACGGCGCCAAAGACATGGATGCCCGGCCCAAGGCCGGGCATGACGAGTGAGATTGCTGACGCTAGTGCCCCTCGAATGCCATCAGCGTGCGCACGGGCACGTCCATGGCGCGGAGCTTGGCCGCGCCGCCGAGGTCCGGCAGGTCGATGATGAAGCAGGCGGCGACCACATTGGCGCCGATCTGGCGGAGCAGCTTGACCGCGCCTTCCGCGGTGCCGCCGGTCGCGATGAGATCGTCGACCAGGATCACCTTCTCGCCCACCTGCACCGCGTCGGCGTGCATCTCCATCTCGTCGAGGCCGTATTCCAGCGAATAGGCGATGCGCACGGTGGTGTGCGGCAGCTTGCCTTTTTTCCGGATCGGCACGAAGCCGGCCGAGACCTGATGCGCCACCGCGCCGCCGAGGATGAAGCCGCGCGCCTCGATGCCGGCGACCTTGTCGATCTTCGAGCCGGCCCATGGATGCACCAGCTCGTCGACCGCGCGGCGGAAGGAGCGCGCGTCCGCCAGCAGCGTGGTGATGTCGCGAAACAGGATGCCCTTCTTGGGATAGTCCGGGATGGTGCGAACGCTTGCCTTCAAATCGTGATCGAAAGTCATTGTCCTTAGCCCCTCATACGCTTCCTCGTCATTGCGAGCGAACGGGTCGGCGCGGAGCGCCGCCCGATGATAAACTCCGCGAAGCAATCCACTCATCCGCTTGCGGCACTATGGATTGCTTCGTCGCTTCGCTCCTCGCAATGACGATTTTCTCAACTGACATTCAGCCGGAACGCATTCTCGACGATCCGCAAGCCGACCTCGCCGCCGAGCGACATCAGCGACTCCGGGTGAAACTGCACGCCGCCCACGGGAAGCGTCTTGTGCTCGATCGCCATCGCGACGCCGTCCTCGGTCGAGGCGGTGACGTCGAGCACCTCGGGCATGGAATCGCGCTCGACATAGAGCGAGTGGTAGCGGCCGATCACGATCTCGTTCGGCAGGCTCTTCATCAATCGCCCGCCCCTGACCTGCACCCGCGACGGCCGGCCATGCGCGGGCTGGCCGAGCTGGCCGAGCTGGCCGCCGAAATATTCGCCGATCGCCTGCACGCCGAGGCAGACGCCGAAGATCGGCAGCTTCTTCTCCAGCGCGGCATCGATGGTGGAGGCGATCTTGAAATCTTCCGGCCGGCCGGGACCGGGCGAAAGCACCAGCAAGTCCCACTTCCGCTGCTTCATCATCGACAGCGCATGCACGTAGCGCACCACGGTGACGCTGGCGCCGACCTGGCGGAAATAATCCGCCAGCATGTGCACGAAACTGTCGTCGTGGTCGATCAGCAGCACCTGCTTGCCCGCTCCCGGTCGCGTCGGGCGCGAACGCCGACAGCGGCTTCGGCGGATCGCCGCGCAGCGCCTGGAACAGCGCCGCCGCCTTCACCTGGCATTCGCGGTCTTCGGCCGCCGGATCGGAGTCAAAGAGACAGGTCGCGCCGACCCGCACCTCGGCCAGCCCGTCCTTCATGCGGATGGTGCGGATGGTGAGCCCGGTGTTGATGCTGCCGTCGAAATTGACGCAGCCGATCGCGCCGGCATACCAGCGCCGCGGCGAGCGCTCGTGATCCTCGACGAACTGCATCGCCCACAGTTTCGGCGCGCCGGTCACCGTCACCGCCCAGGCGTGGGTGAGGAACGCGTCGAGCGCGTCGTAACCCGGCCGCAGCATGCCCTCGACGTGATCGACGGTGTGAAACAGTTTCGAGTAGGTCTCGATCTGCCGCCGCGCCAGCACCTTGATGGTGCCGGGCACGCAGACCCGCGCCTTGTCGTTGCGGTCGACGTCGGTGCACATGTTGAGCTCGAACTCGTCCTTTTCCGAGTTCAGGAGCTGGCGGATCTGCTCGGCGTCGCCGATGGCGTCGCGTCCGCGCGCGATGGTGCCGGAGATCGGGCAGGTCTCGACCCGACGGCCATCGGAGCGCACGAACATTTCGGGCGAGGCCGAGACCAGGAATTCGCCGTCGCCGAGATTCATCAGCGCGCCATAGGGCGACGGGTTGATCCGGCACAGCCGCTGAAAGACTTCCGCAGGCGACCGCTCGCAGGGCTCGCCGAACAGCTGGCCCGGCACGGCCTCGAACAGATCGCCGCGAGCGAATGCTGCGCGCGCGGTCTCGACCGTGGCCTGATATTCGCCGACTGCGTGATCGGCAAAACCTTGCCGCGGCGTTTTGGCGTAGAGGCTTTCCGCGGTGTCGCGCGGCAGGCCCGCGGTCGACTTGCCTTTCCAGGTGAAGTCGTAGCTCAACTGCGCGCCACGCGAGGTGGCGCGATCGTAGGCCAAGAGGCGATCCGGCACGTAGAGCACGATATCGCGCTGGTCTTTCTCGCGGGGGCGCTTCTGCACGAGATCCTCGATCTGGAAAACCAGATCGTAGGCGAAGGCGCCGAACAGACCGAGCATCCCGTCGTCGCTGGAGGCGAACACCCGCACGAGATCGCGGACCACTGACATCACGCTGGCGCGGCGGGTGCGCTGGTCTTCCTCGATTGGCGCATCGCCGCGCACGACATGGCCGGCAAGACGCCGCGCGCTCCTTCTCCGATATGACCACGAAGGGCTCGCGCAAGGTATCGCCGAGGAAGGCGATCAGGACCTGCCCGCGTGCGTTCAGCGCCGACAGCGCGAAGTTGACGCCTGTTGTCTCCAGCACCAGCGGCGGATCGGAAAAGCCGAGGTCGAAGCTTTCATAGCGGCCGGGCACCGTGGTGCCCGAGGACAGCACCACGCCGCGGCGGCGATCGAGCAGATCGATCAGCGCGTCCAGCCGGTTGGCATTGCCCTGGAAATGCTCGACAGTACGCAGGATCGCAAGCCCGCTGGCCGTCGAAAATTCGCTGCGTTCTGGAAGGGAAAAGACCGTCCTGTTCATGTGTTCCTCTTACGAAACTTGCGCAGGGAACGCCACACAGGACAAAGAGAAAGGCCGCCTGTATGGCGGCCCCTGAACGATGAAAATCAAGCAAATCGCACCGGCCACCTCTTCTTAAGAGGTGCGCCACCAACGTCGGGATGGGTTCACGGTGCGCATGGACAACGTAGACACCATGGCAGCCCTGCGCCGTCAAGATATCCTCGCCATGGACGGGGCCGAAAATCGGGGTAGGATTTCCCTGGACGGGGCCAACAACGGAGGCGCGCCATGCTGAGAGCTCTCGGATATGCCGGGCTTCGGGTCGGACAAGCTCGATGACTGGCGGGCGTTCGGCACCTCGCTGCTCGGCTTCCAGGCGGTCGAGCGCGGCAACTCCCTGCTCGCCTTCCGGATGGACGACCGCAAGCAGCGCGTCGTGATCGACCGCGCGATGGGCGACGGCGCGCGCTTCTTCGGCTGGGAGGTTGCTGACGGCACAGCGCTCGATGCGCTCGCGGCGAAGCTGGAAAGCGCCGGCGTTGCGGTCACCGCCGAGCCGAAGGCACTCGCCGATGCGCGGCGCGTCGCCGCGCTGATCTCATTCCATGATCCCGACGGCAACCGGCTGGAAGCCTTTCATGGCGCCGAGATCGACGACACGCCGTTCAGCCCGGGACGCTCGATCTCCGGTTTCCGCACCGGGCCATTGGGTCTCGGTCATGTCGTGCTGACGGTGGCCAACATCGAACCGGTGATGAGGTTCTATGTCGACGTGCTCGGCTTCCGCCTCTCCGACTACATCGAGAAACCGTTCCGCGCCTATTTCTTCCACGTCAATCCGCGCCATCACTCGCTGGCGCTGATCGAGACCGGCAAGAGCGGCATGCATCACATGATGGTGGAGCTGTTCTCGCTCGACGATGTCGGGCAAGCCTACGACGTCGCGCTCGGCGAGCCCGACCGCATCGGCGTCACGCTTGGCCGTCACACCAACGATTTCATGACCTCGTTCTACGCCAAGACGCCGTCGTCGTTCATGGTCGAATGCGGCTGGGGCGGCCGCGAGCTCGATGCCGACTGGCAGCCGGTCGAGATGCATCACGGCCCGAGCCTGTGGGGCCATGAGCGGGTCTGGTTGCCCGAGAAGGACCGCGCGGTCGCGCGCGACATGCGCCTCAACGCGGCGCGCGAAGGCCTGCGCGCGCCGGTGCAGGTGCTGGACGGCAATTACAGACTAATGTCGGGCACGTGCGCGTGGTGGGATGAGGTGAAGCAGTAGATATAGCGACTCTCGGTATCGTCATTGCGAGCGAAGCGAAGCAATCCAGAGCCCAGCAAAGACTGCATTGCTTCGTCGCTTCGCTCCTCGCAATGACGAGGTCCCTACCCCAGATGCTTCCTGAAGTACTCCGTCGCGCGGCCCCAGGCCTGCTCGGCGCATTTGCGATCGTGCACCGACAGACGCTGCTCGTTGGCGAAGCCGTGCTCGGCGTCGTAGCGATGGATGTCGAGCGACTTGCCGGCCGCCTTCATCGCCTTCTCGAACGCATCGACCGCGGCCGGCGTGCACCAGTCGTCCTTGCTGGCGAAATGCGCCTGCAGCGGGATGCGCACGTCCGCAGGTCTAGCCGCCTGCTCCGGCGGGATGCCGTAGAACACCACGCCCGCGGTCAGCTCCGGAATTTTGGTCGCGCCGATGATGGTCACGGCGCCGCCGAGGCAGAAGCCGGTCAACCCGACCTTGGCGCCGTTGCGCGCGAGGTATTGCGCGGCGCCGCGCACGGTCTGCGTGGTGGCGTCCATGAAGTCCAGCGAGTTCATCTCTTTGCCGGCCGCGTCCGTGTCGTGATACGGCACCACCTTGCCCTTGTAGAGATCGGGCGCCAGCGCGTCGAAACCGGCGCGCGCGAAGCGGTCGCACATGCCCTTGATCTGGTCCTGCAGGCCCCACCATTCCTGGATCACCACGACGCCGGGCGCGTCGCCGCGCGCCGCATTGGCGAGATAGCCGGACGCGTCCTTGCCGTCCGGACGCTTGAAGGTGATGATGGTGCCCATGGTTCCTCCGACGATTTTTGGGGACGATTGGCGCCATTCTGTCCGCAGAACCGCCGGGACGCAACGGCCGAAGACGTGCCCCGGATGCAGTGCAGCGCCTGCAAAAACATTCACGTATATCCCCGACGCGCGACAGCGCTGCACTGCTGATCCGGGGCCCATGCTCACGAAAAAGTGGGTCCCGGCTCTGCGGCGCACCGCTAAGAGGCGCTGCGCCGCGTCCGGGACACGAGTGTGTCGGGAGCAACAAAAAAGCCCCCGTCAGGGGGCTTTCGCAATTCGAAGACGCCGTCACAGCTCAGTGCGCGTCGGCCCAGACCTTTTTCTTGGTGAAGTAGGTCATGCCGGCCAGGATGATCAGCACGATGAACACCATGAAGCCCATCTTCTTGCGCTCCTCCATGTGCGGCTCGGCGGCCCACATCAGGAAGGTGGTGACGTCCCTGGCGTATTGCGCAACCGTGGTCGGCGCGCCGTCGTCGAAGGTCACCTGGCCGTCGGACAGCGGCTTCGGCATCTTGATGGCGTGGCCGGGGAAGTACTTGTTGTAGTAGGAGCCCTCGGGGATCGTGACGCCCGCCGGCGGCTTGTCTTCAAAACCCTGCAGGATCGCGTCCACGTAGTCCGGGCCCTGCTCCTGGTACTGGGTGAAGAAGTCGAAGATGAACCAGGGGAAGCCGCGCTCATAGCCGCGCGCTTTCGCGATCAGCGACAGATCGGGCGGCAGGGCGCCGCCATAGGCGGCGCGGGCCGCCTGCTCGTTCGGGAACGGCGACGGGAAATAGTCCGCCGGGCGGCCGGGCCGCTCGAACATCTCGCCCTGGTCGTTCGGACCGTCCTTGATCTTGTACTCGGCGGCAAGGCCCGCGGCCTGCGCCTCGGAATAGCCGGGGCCGCCATGGTCCGCGATGTTGCGGAACGCGATGTAGGACAGCGAGTGGCAATTGGCGCAGACTTCCTTGTAGATCTTCAGGCCGCGCTGCAATGAGCCGCGATCGTAGCTGCCGAATGGACCCGAGAACGACCACTTCTGCGCCGGCGGCGTCTCGGCCTCCTCGGCACGCGCCTGGCCGGCGCTGCCGATGACGAGACCGCCGGCCACGATCATGGCGACGATCGCAGCGGCGACCTTGCCGCTCTTCGCCAGCACCGCATCCGCAATCGAGTTCGGCACGGCGCGCGGCGTCTCGATCCGGGCCAGCAGCGGCAGCACGATCAGCAAATAGGCGAAATAGCAGAACGTGAGAATGCGGCCGAGGATCACATAGATGCCCTCCGGCGGCTTCGAGCCGAGATAGCCGAGCACGATACAGACGAACACGAACATCCAGAAGAACTGCCTGGCCAGCGGGCGATACTTGCAGGAGCGCGTCCTGGCGCTATCGAGCCAGGGCAGGAACACCAGTAGCAGGATCGAGGAGAACATCACGACGACGCCGGCGAGCTTGTTCGGGAATGCTGCGAAGCATCGCGTAGAACGGCAGATAGTACCATTCGGGCACGATGTGCGCGGGCGTCTGCGCCGGGTTGGCCACGATGTAGTTGTCGGCGTCGCCGAGATAGTTCGGCATGTAGAAGATGAACCAGGCGTAAAGCAGCAGGAACACCGAGACGCCGAACATGTCCTTGATGGTCGCGTGCGGCGTGAACGGCACCGAGTCCTTGTCGGTCTTGATGTCGAGACCGTCAGGATTGTTCTGGCCGGCGACATGCAGCGCCCAGACGTGCAGTACAACCACGCCGGCGATCACGAACGGCAGCAAATAGTGCAGCGAGAAGAACCGGTTCAATGTCGGATTGCCGACGGAGTAGCCGCCCCACAACAGCGTCACGATGCTGTCGCCGACATAGGGAAAAGCGGAGAACAGATTGGTGATGACGGTGGCGCCCCAGAAGCTCATCTGGCCCCACGGCAGCACGTAGCCCATGAAGCCGGTCGCCATCATCAGGAGGTAGATGATGACGCCGAGGATCCAGAGCACTTCGCGCGGCTCCTTGAACGATCCATAGTACAAGCCGCGGAACATGTGGACGTAGACCGCGAAGAAGAACATCGACGCACCGACGGCGTGCATGTTGCGCAAGAGCCAGCCGTAATTGACGTCGCGGACGAGCAACTCGACCGACTTGAAGGCGAGATCGGCGTTCGGCGTGTAGTGCATCGCCAGGATCACGCCGGTCAGGATCTGGATGCCCAGCATGAAGGACAGGATGGCGCCGAAGGTCCACCAGTAGTTCAGGTTGCGCGGCGTGGGATACGCCACGAACGAGGAATGCATGAGGCCAAGAATCGGCAAGCGCCGTTCGAACCATTGCAAGGCTGGATGGCTCGGCTGGTAGTCGGAGGGTCCGCTCATGATGCGATCCTGAGGAAGCTGGACGAGGCGTGAAGTCCCGATGGCCGGGCTTCAGCCGATCTGGATTTTGGTATCGGAAGCGAAGGAATAGGGCGGCACGGCCAGATTGGCGGGCGCGGGCCCCTGGCGGATACGGCCGGAGGAGTCGTATTGCGAGCCGTGGCAGGGGCAGAAGAAGCCGTCGTAATTGCCCTCATGCGCGATCGGGATGCAGCCCAGATGGGTGCAGATCCCGATCACGACCAGCCATTGGTCGTGACCGTCCTTGACGCGGGATTGGTCGGTGGCGGGGTCCTTGAGGTCGCCGAGCGGGACCTTCTGGGCTTCCTCGATCTGCTTCTTGGTCCGGTGCATGATGTAGATCGGCTTGCCGCGCCAGAACACCTTGATGTCCTGACCATCGGCGATCGGGCTCAGGTCGACTTCGATCGGCGCGCCGGCCGCAATCGTCGAGGCGTCCGGATTCATTTGGGAGACGAAGGGCCAGAGCGCGGCCAGTCCCGAGATGCCGGCGGCCGCGCCGGTTGCAACAAACAGGAAATCACGGCGTGTCGGATGGTCCGCCGAAGACGTTGTCGTCACGATTCCAAACCCTTTCTCAAGCTCACAGCCGGTGGAACCGTCCCGAAAGACGCCCCAGACGTCAACGGGATAGACGCCGGCGCCCGCGACCCCCGCGGCGGCAAGAAGACCGGCTTTTTCGGCTGATGGGGGCCAAGCAAGCAGTCCAGAATCGTTCTATTGGCACCCTTGCCGAAAGAGCGCAAGCCCACTATCCGCCAGCCCACGTGCAATGCACTAAATCCGTCCAGACCGTTGTTTTATTCATACATTCCGGAGACACGACCAGGATGGAATTGGCTTTATTCCAGCCCGACATCCCCCAGAACACAGGCACCATCCTGCGGCTCTGCGCGTGCCTGGATGTGCGGGCCCATATCATCGAGCCGGCGGGCTTTCCGGTCTCGGATCGCGCCTTCCGCCGGGCGGGGATGGACTATCTCGACCAGGTGACATGGATGCGTCACGATTCCTGGAGCCGATTCGAGCAATGGCGCCGCGGCGAAAGTTTTCGGCTGCTGCTGTTCACGACCAAAGCCGCCGTCTCCTACCTTGATTTTCGTTATGCGGCGTCGGACATCCTGTTGTTCGGACGGGAGACCGTGGGCGTGACGGACGAGGTGGTTACGGCTGCCGATGCGCGGTTGAAGATTCCGATGAAGCCGGCCTTGCGCTCGCTCAATGTCGCGCTGGCGGCGGCCATGGTCGTGGGTGAGGCGTTGCGGCAGATCCGAGAGGACACGAATTGATGGACGCAAACGTCATCGAGCATCGCAAGGCAAGGGCGCGCGCCTGGTTCGAGGCGCTGCGCGACGACATCTGCAAGGCTTTCGAGCAGCTCGAGGATGAGGCGCCGGAGGCGCTCTACGGCGCCGCGCCCGGCCGTTTCGCGCGCACGCCGTGGCAGCGCACCGATCATACCGGCGCAGCCGGCGGCGGCGGGGTGATGTCGATGATGCGCGGCCGACTGTTCGAAAAGGTCGGCGTGCACTGTTCGACCGTGCATGGCGAGTTCGCCCCGGAATTCCGGGCGCAGATTCCGGGCGCGGCCGACGACCCGCACTTTTGGGCCTCGGGCATCTCTCTCATCGCACACTTGCGCAATCCCCACGTCCCGGCAGTGCATATGAACACGCGCTTCGTCGTCACGACCAAGGCGTGGTTCGGCGGTGGCTCCGATCTGACGCCCGTGCTGGAACGGCGGCGCACGCAGGAGGACAAGGATTCGCTCGACTTCCACGCCGCGATGAGCGCGGCCTGCGACGCCCATGCGGCCGTCGCCGCCTTACGACAAGTACAAGAAATGGTGCGACGATTATTTCCACCTGCCACACCGCAAGGAAGCGCGCGGCGTCGGCGGCATCTTCTACGATTGGCACGACAGCGGCGACTGGGACGCCGATCTCGCCTTCACCCAGGACGTCGGCCGCGCCTTCCTGAAGATCTATCCCGATCTCGTTCGGCGCAATTTCGCCGATTCATGGACGGCGGAGGATCGCGAGGAGCAGTTGATCCGGCGCGGACGCTATGTCGAGTTCAACCTGCTCTATGACCGCGGCACCATTTTCGGGCTGAAGACCGGCGGCAATGTCGACTCCATCCTGTCGTCGATGCCGCCAGAGGTGAAATGGCCGTGACGATTAAACTGCCGCGCGCGATGCTGATCGACATGGACGACACCATCCTGTCGGCCTATGGCCGGCCGGAGATCGCCTGGAATCACATCGCGGCGCGAATTTGCCGATGAGCTTGCGCCTGTGTCACCGCAACAGGCTGCCACCGCGGTCCTGACATTCGCGCGCAATTTCTGGGCGACGGCCGAACCGGCATGGCGATTGAAGCTGGACGAGGCGCGGCGTCTATCGGTGAAAGGAGGCTTCGCGGCGCTGGCTGCGAACGGCCACCCTCCCCTGCCCGACGAACTCGCGATCCGCATCGCCGATCGCTTCACGCGCCTATCGCGAGGAGGAGATGTTCGTCTTCCCCGGCGCGCACGAGGCGATCGACGAGCTGAAGCTGCTCGGCGTCAAGCTCGCGCTGGTCACCAACGGTGCCGCCGACACCCAGCGCGCCAAGGTCGAGCGTTTTGCGCTGGCGCACCGCTTCGATCACGTCCAGATCGAGGGCGAGCACGGCTTCGGCAAGCCGGACGAGCGCGCCTATCTGCACGCCATGGAAGCGCTCGGCGTCACCGCGCCCGAGACCTGGATGATCGGCGACAATCTGGAATGGGAGGTCGAGGCGCCGCAGCGGCTCGGCATCTACGCGATCTGGATGGACGTGCATGGCGACGGCCTGCCGGCGGGCTCGACCGTGAGGCCCGACCGCATCATCCGTTCGCTGACGGAGCTGGTGCCGGGCAAGCGCTAAAGCAACTGCCTTACCGCCGCCGAGATCATCACCAGCCCGCCGGTGATCACGGCGACATCGAGGATCGCGGTGTGAATGTGCACCGGCATGCGTTCGACGAACGCTTTGGCGAGGAACGCGCCGGGCACGCCGATGCAGCCGATCAGAAGCGCGAAGGCGAGCACCTGCGGGGTGACGACGCCGGCCAGGCCGAACACCGAAATCTTGATCACGCTGGTCACGACCGAGATCACCGCGTCGGTGGCGATCACGGCCGCGCCTTCGAGGCCGGCCGCCATCAACAGCGACAGCAGGATCACGCCGGAGCCCGAGGTGCCGCCGACCACGACGCCGTAACCGACGGCGCCGGCGGCGAGCGTGGTGTCGTTGATGCGCACCGCGCGGCGGCGAAGCACGCGCCGCAGCGGCACGCTTAGAATCAGCATCGATGCCGATCACCAGCGCAGCACCCGCGTTGGTGAGACGCGTGTAGCCGTAAGCGCCGAGCGCGGTGGTGAAGGCCGCAGCCAGGATCACCATCAGCGCGCGGCGGCGATCGACATAACGGAAATAGGCCGTCGCCCGGCTCAAATTGGCGAAGATCGCCGAGATCGCGATGATCGGCACGACAGGCTCCGCGCCGATCAAGGGCACCAGCACCAGCGGCATCAGCGCGCCGGTGCCGTAGCCGGCGAGCCCGCCGACGACAGCGGCGAACATGGCGACCACAGCGACCAGCAGCAGCTGCAATATCGAGATATCGGCGAAGCCGGACAGGATGCTCACGAGCGCGCATCGCCCTTGACCCGAGCCATCGCCTGGTCGGCGATAGCGGACAGCGCGGCCGCATCAAGCGGAAAATCCGCGGCGAGCCAGGCGTCTTCGGCCAAGGTCAGCACGTGGCCGAGCGCGGGCCCTTCGGCAACGCCGCGCGCGACGAAATCCGACGCTTTCAGCGGAAATTTCGGCGCGGTCCAGCGCTCCGGCAGCCGCGCCAGCAGGGCCCAGCGCCCGCTGTCGCCGCCCGTGCGCGCCCAGGCGAGCAGCAGGCGGTCGCGATAGGCCGCTTCGCCCAGCCGATACAGCCGCCGCCTGGCGCGCGCCTCGTCCATGCCGGCAAGCCGCCACCAGCGATGGCCCATGGAGTCGAGCGCCTTGGCTTCGGCATTGGAGAGCCGCAGCCGGACCGCAATCCTCTTTGCGTCCTCGGTGACGGCGACCGCCAGCGCGGCGAGCCGGCGCATCGCATCGGCCTTCAGGCCAAGCGCGTCCTCGGCTGCGATCATCGCCGCTAACGTTCCGGCATAGGTGACGCCGCCGACGATCGTTTGCAGCAAGCCGCTGTCGGCCATCGCGTCGACCGCGCCCGCGGCGCCGCCGGCAACCAGCAGCTTGAGCATCTCCATCCGCATCCGCTCGGCCGACAGGGTCGCAAGTCCCGCGCGGCCGCCGATGCAGGCGAGATAGCCGGCACGATCCACCTCGCCCGCACCGAACGCGGCATGCATCCGGAAGAAACGCAGGATGCGCAAATAATCTTCCTCGATCCTCTTCCCCGCTTCGCCGATGAAGCGCACGCGCCGCGCCGCGATGTCGGCAAGCCCGCCGACATAATCATGCACCACGCCGTCGGGACCAACCGACAGCGCATTGATGGTGAAGTCGCGCCGGTTCGCGTCGCCGATCCAGTCGCGGCCGAACGACACTTTGGCATGGCGGCCGAAGGTCTCGGTGTCCTCGCGCAATGTCGTGACCTCGAACGGCTTGCTATCCACGACCAGCGTGACGGTGCCATGATCGATGCCGGTCGGCACGCTCTTGACGGAGGCCGCCTTGGCGCGGCGGACCACCTCGTCCGGCACGGCGGTCGTCGCGATATCGATTTCGCCGACAGGCAGCTTCATCATCGCGTTGCGAACCGCGCCGCCGACGACGCGCGCTTCCTCGCCATCGCCGTTGAGAAGCTGCAGCACACGGGCTGCCGCGCCTGTTGTGAGCCAGGGCGCATCACCCAGAGTGGTGACGCTCATTTCTCGACTCCGGGAACGAACTTGCCGTTCTCCATATGCGCGGGGATGTAGGTCGAGTTCGGCGGCGCGCCGGAAAAATGCGCCAGCAGGATGAAGCTGATCACCACCAGCAGCAGCGATCCCAGCACCAGCTGCGCCACCATACGGATCGGCCATGACGACGGTGCCATCACTGCCGAGCGCGTGGCAAACAGGAACAGCACATAGAGGCCGAACGGAATCAGGAAAATGCCGATCTCGGTCAGCACCGGCCGGATCATGACGCGCAGATCCGTTCGTACAGCACGCGCAGCATGCCGGCGGTGGCGCCCCAGATGTAACGTTCTGCGTAGGGCATGGCGTAATAGGAGCGCTCCATGCCGCGAAACTCCTTGCTGTGAACCTGGTGGTTGGCCGGGTTCATCAGGAAGGCCAGCGGCACTTCGAAAGCATCGACCACTTCCGAGCGGTTGATCGCCAGCGTGAAGCCGGGCCGCACCCGCGCCACGGTCGGCAGGATGCGGAAACCGAAACCGGTGCCGTAGAGATCGAGATAGCCGATCGGATCGACATAGGAGCGGTCGAGCCCGACCTCCTCCTCCGCCTCGCGCAGCGCCGCATCGAGCGGCGACCTGTCGGTCGCATCGATCTTGCCGCCGGGAAAGGCGATCTGGCCGGCATGCTCGTTGAGCTCGGCCGAGCGCTGCGTCAGCAGCACCATCGGCTCTTCGCGCTCGACGATGCCGATCAGCACCGCGGCAGGCCGCACCGGCTGCTCGCGCGCGATGATCTCCAGCATGCGGTCGGTGCCGGGATCGCCGCTCGGCGGAATGATGTCGGGATCGATCAGGCCGGGCGGCACGTCGAAGCTCAGCCGCGCGTGTACGCGGTTGAAGAATTCGGCAGCAGTCACCGCCGGCGTGATCTTCAGCATCGGCTCGTTCAAAGCGCCGCCCTCACCTGCTCGGCATCCGCCATCGGGAAAAATTCGCCTGATGACATGACGCCGAACATGTCCTGGCCGTCAACCTCGCGCTCCTCGCCGAGATCGACGAGATCATAATACAGCGCGCGCGTGACCTTGGCCCAGAGGTCGGCGCGAACATGAAGATAGGGCGTGAGCCCGCCCTCGGCCGCCATCTCGAAGCGCAGCCGGTGCGCGGCATCGCAACGTACCCAGTCGTCGACATTGGTGCGGAAGCGCAACAGCCGGCCCTTTGCATCGTTCTCTTTCACCATCTCCACCGCCACAAACGGCGCGTCGTCGACCTTGATGCCGACCTTCTCGACCGGCGTCACCAGATAATGCTTGCCGTCTTCGCGCTTGAGGATCGTCGAAAACAGCCGCACCAGCGCGTGACGGCCGATTGGCGTCCCCATGTAGAACCAAGTACCATCGGATGCGATTCGCATGTCGAGGTCGCCGCAAAACGGCGGATTCCACAGGTGCACCGGGGGCAGTCCCTTTCCGGCAGGGGAAGTGTTTGTCGCCTCCCGCGCAGCGACGGTCAGGCCTTCAAGGTTGGTTGTACTTTGCCCTTGCTTCGCCATGGTTTGCCTTGACGCTAGTGTCCCGGTTCTAACATTCGCATCATTGTGCGGCTGGCTCGTTTGCGAATGTTAGAACCCAAGGGACACTAGCAAATATTCGATTCTAGTGCGGTTTGGATTTGACATTCGCCCGAGAACTCGCGGACCTACTGTGGCGAATGTCAAATCCACCGCACTAGGCAGCCCCAATTTGGCACGATTGGTGCTTGACTACGTTGGATGTAAGGGCCGGTTCCCCCGGGTGGAATATGGGGTTCGGGTCGCCACATCGTGATGCAGTTCATACCCCGAAAACCCGATAATGTGGGGATAGTTTAATTCAACGAATACATGGACTCTGCACGGGTTTAGCATGGGTTCATGGCATGACGCTTGCGGTCAAGAGGCGCACGTCAGAACAGGAGCGGCCGATGGCGGAGAATGTGGAGAAACTCGAGGACGTGATTGTCCGCTCTGCGGAACAGGTCTCGGGACAAATCCGCGCGGCCAAGGAGGCGATCGGCACCGTCATTTTCGGCCAGGATCGCGTGATCGAAAACACCCTGGTGACGATCCTGTCCGGCGGTCATGCGCTGCTGATCGGCGTGCCCGGCCTCGCCAAGACCAAGCTGGTCGAGACGCTCGGCATCACGCTCGGGCTCGACGCCAAGCGCATCCAGTTCACGCCCGACCTGATGCCCTCGGACATCCTCGGCGCCGAAGTGCTGGACGAGAGCACGAGCGGCAAGCGCGCGTTCCGCTTCATCTCGGGTCCGGTGTTCGCGCAGCTTCTGATGGCCGACGAGATCAACCGCGCCAGCCCGCGCACGCAATCGGCGCTGCTGCAGGCAATGCAGGAGCAACACATTACGGTGGCCGGCGCGCGCCACGATCTGCCGAAGCCGTTCCATGTGCTCGCCACCCAGAACCCGCTGGAGCAGGAAGGCACTTACCCGCTGCCGGAGGCGCAGCTCGACCGCTTCCTGATGGAGATCGACGTCGACTATCCCGATCGCGACGCCGAACGGCGCATCCTGTTCGAAACCACGGGCGCCGAGGAGACGCTGGCCAAGGGCTCGATGCAGGCAGATGCGCTGATCGCGGCGCAGCGGCTGGTGCGCCGCCTGCCGGTCGGCGATTCCGTGGTTGAAGCCATCCTGTCGCTGGTGCGCTCGGCGCGTCCCGGCCCGGAAGGCGGCGAAGCCGGCAAGCTGATCTCCTGGGGTCCGGGACCCCGCGCCAGCCAGTCGCTGATGCTCGCCGTGCGTGCCCGCGCGCTGCTCGACGGACGGCTCGCGCCCTCGATCGACGACGTGCTCGACCTCGCCGAGCCCATCCTCAAGCACCGCATGGCGCTGACCTTCTCGGCGCGCGCCGAGGGGCGCACCATTCCGGACGTGATCAGGCAATTGAAGACGCGGATCGGTTGACGGCGGTGGCGGACAAGCCCGAGACAAGGGAGATCCTGGCAATACGACGAGCCGATGGTGAAAGCCGTACGCTCGCCGCTTCCTTGCCGCGTCTCGTGCTCGAGGCACGCCGCATCGCCGCCAACGTCATCCACGGCCTGCATGGCCGCCGCCGCGCCGGCGCCGGCGAAAGCTTCTGGCAATACCGCCGTTTCGTCTCGGGTGAGCCCGCCCAGCGCGTGGACTGGCGGCGCTCGGCGCGCGACGACCATCTCTATGTCCGCGAGCACGAATGGGAAGCCGCCCACACGGTGTGGCTCTGGCCGGACCGTTCGCCGTCGATGGCGTTCGCCTCCCGCAACGCACGCGACAGCAAGCTGGAGCGGGCGCTGATCGTCGCCTTCGCGCTGGCCGAGCTGCTGGTCGAGGGCGGCGAGCGCGTCGGCATTCCCGGATTGATGAACCCGACCGCCAGCCGCAACGTTATCGACAAGATGGCGCAGGCGATGCTGCACGACGATGCCGCGCGGCTCAGCCTGCCACCGTCCTTCGTGCCGTCGTCGCTCGCGGAGATCGTGGTGCTGTCGGACTTCTGGTCGCCGATGACCGAGATCAGGGACATGCTGGCCGGCCTGTCGTCGTCAGGCGCGCATGGCACGCTGGTGCAGATCGTCGATCCCGCGGAAGAGACCTTCCCCTATTCCGGCCGGGTCGAGTTCATCGAGCCCGAAGGTTTTGGCACCATCACCGCCGGCCGCGCCGAGACCTGGGCCCGCGACTATGTCGCGCGCGTCGCGCTGCACCGCGACCAGATCCGTGACGAGACCAACAAGCTCGACTGGCTGTTCACCACCCACACCACCAGCCGCTCGGCCGCCGAATTGCTGCTGTTCCTGCACGGCGGCATGATGGTGAGCAAGGGCGGCACGCGGCTGAACGTCAAAGCGGGGCGCAGCGCATGATCGCAGGCCTGCCGCTTTCCTTTGCCGAACCGCTGCTGCTGCTGGGCCTGTTGAGCCTGCCGGTGCTGTGGTGGCTGTTGCGGGTGATGCCGCCGCGGCCGCGACGCATCGAATTTCCGCCGACGCGGCTGTTGTTCGATATCGCCCCGAAAGAGGAGACGCCGTCGCGCACGCCCTGGTGGCTCACTGCCATTCGGCTGGCTGCCGCCGCGCTCATCATCCTCGCCGCCGCTGGCCCGATCTGGAATCCGCAGACGGGACTTGCCGGCAACAATTCGCCGCTGGTGATCCTGCTCGATGACGGCTGGAGCGCGGCCTCGAGCTGGGACACGCGCATCAAGGCCGCCGATGAGCTGATCG
Organism: uncultured Alphaproteobacteria bacterium; assembly: GCA_963821965.1. Lineage (GTDB taxonomy): Bacteria > Pseudomonadota > Alphaproteobacteria > Rhizobiales > Xanthobacteraceae > Bradyrhizobium. Next base: position 115,978 of record CAWGFY010000007.1, on the reverse strand, counting down.
CCAATGCCGACACCAACCGGCGCGGGATCGCGCTGGTGCCGCTGTCCGATCCGTCGCGCGACATCACCATCATGCCGGCCGGGGCGGCCCGCGTCGCGCTGCGCCAGCTCGCGCCGAAACCCTATTCGATCGAGCGGGTCGAGACGCTCGGCACGCTCGAGCGCTTCCTGAAAGGCGCCGGCGATGCCGAGATCGCCTGGCTCACCGACGGCGTCGACACCGGCCGCGGCGTCGAATTCGTCGAAGCGCTCGGCAAGACCATCGGCGACCGCAGCTTGACGATCTTCGAGGGCGGCACGCCCTCGCCGCTGGCGCTCGCCGCGGCCGAGAATGCCGCGGCCAAGATGACGGTGAAGGTGCTGCGGACCGACAACAGCGTCGCGGGTGGCATCGTGCGCGGGCTCGACGCCAAGGGCTCGCCGATCGGCGAAGCGCGCTTTGCCTTTGCGCCGACTGCGCGCGAGACCGAGGCCGCGTTCGATCTTCCGGTCGAACTGCGCAACGACATTTCCAGACTGGAGATATCAGGCGAGCGGTCGGCGGGTGCCGTGCAACTGCTCGACAAACGATGGCGCCGCCGCGCCATCGGCATCGTCAGCGGCGCAACCAGCGACACCGCCCAGCCGCTGCTGGCCTCGACCTTCTATCTGACCCGCGCGCTCGCGCCCTTCGCCGACGTGCGGCTCGGCGACAAGGCCGCCGCCCCGCAGCAGGCGCTGACGCAATTCCTCGATCAGAAGCTGCCGATGATCGTGATGGCCGACGTCGGCACGCTCGCGCCGGAGCTTCGCGACCGGCTCGCGGCCTGGATGGATCAGGGCGGCGTGCTGGTGCGTTTCGCCGGCCCGCGGCTGGCGCAAGGCGACGACGATCTCGTCCCGGTAAGGCTGCGCCGCGGCGGGCGCACGCTCGGCGGCAGCCTGACCTGGGAGAAGCCGCAGCATCTCGCCGCGTTCGCCGCCGACGGTCCGTTTGCGGGCCTTACGGTGCCCAAGGACGTCACCGTGAGCCGGCAAGTGCTCGCCGAGCCCGATCCCGGGCTCTCGACCAAGAGCTGGGCGTCGCTCGAGGACGGCACGCCGCTGGTCACCGGCGAGCATCGCGGCAAGGGATTGCTCGCGCTATTCCACGTCAGCGCCGACATGCGCTGGTCCGACCTGCCGATGTCGGGCACATTCGTCGAGATGTTGCGCAAGGTCGTCGACAACTCCGGCTACACCTCTACGCCCGGCGCCGGCGTCGCCGGCGAAACCGGCAAGGAGACGCTGGCGCCGCTGCACGCGCTCGACGGTTTCGGCGCGTTCGGCCCGCCGCCCGCGACCGCCAAGCCGCTGCCTGCCGACTACAACGATCGCGCCACGCCGGATCATCCGCCGGGCTTCTATGGCCCCGCCGAAGGACCGGTCGCGGTCAACACGCTCGCCGCCGCCGACCGCATCGCGCCGCTCGACACCTCGGCTCTGCGCGCACGGCACGCGACCTACACCAATGCCGAGCCGCGCGACCTCCGCGGCATGCTGCTGTCGGCCGCGCTCACGCTGTTCCTGATCGATGCGCTCATCGTTGCCATGCTCGGCGGCGGACTTGCCGCGCTGATCCGCCGCCGCGCTGCGCCGGCCGCGATCCTGCTTGCGATATTCGCGGTGGGCGCGTTGACCGTGCCATATCCGTCGCGCGCCGAAAGCAGCGACGAATTCGCGATGCGCGCAGTCGCGCAGACCCGGCTTGCCTACGTCGTCACCGGCAATGCCGACGTCGATTCAATCGTCAAAGCCGGTATGGCCGGGCTGACGCTGTTCCTGGCGCAACGCACCGCGCTGGAAGCCGGCGATCCCGTCGGCGTCGATCCCGCGCATGACGAACTTGCCTTCTTCCCGCTGATCTACTGGCCGATCGTGCCCGGCGCGGCGAAGCCGCCGCAGGACGCGCTGAACAAGATCGATGCCTACATGAAGCAGGGCGGCACCGTCGTGTTCGACACCCGCGACGCCATCGAGGCCGGTCCCGGCGACAATGGCGCGTCGCAGACACCCGCCATGCAAACCTTGCGCGACCTGCTCTCCTCGCTCGACGTGCCCGAGCTCGAGCCGGTGCCGCGCGAGCATGTGATGACCAAGACCTTCTATATCCTGCGCGACTTCCCCGGCCGCTTCACGACGGGTCAAACCTGGGTCGAGGCGCTGCCGCGCGACGACGAAGAGAGTGGCGAGGACAAGCGCCCCGCGCGCGGCGGCGACGGCGTCTCGCCGATCATCATCACCTCGAACGACCTCGCCGGCGCCTGGGCAATCCGCCCCGACGGCCAGCCGATGTTGCCGCTGACGCCGGGCGAGCCCAAGCAGCGCGAGTTCGCGTTTCGCGCCGGCGTCAACATCGTGATGTACACGCTGACGGGCAACTACAAGGCCGACCTCGTGCATGCGCCGGCGCTGATCGAGCGGTTGGGACAGTAGGTTCGCGTCATGAATTACGGCATCGCCTTCACGCCGCTCGTTCCCTCGCTCGTGCTCTGGATCGCGATCGGCGCCATCGTCGTCATCACAATGCTGCTGTTGCTTGCCCGCGCGCGAGGCTGGGCGGTGCGCGTCACAGCACTTGCCCTGATCGTGCTCGCGCTCGCCAATCCCTCCTTCACCCGCGAAGACCGCGAGCCGCTGAGTTCGGTTGCCGCCGTCATCGTCGACAAGAGCCCGAGCCAGAATTTCGGCACGCGCAACCAGGAGACGGCGAAGGCGCAGGAAGAGCTCGTCGATACCTTGAAGAAGATCAGGGGCCTCGAAGTCCGCGTGGTCGATGCCGGACAGGCCGACGGCGAGACCGACGGCACCCATCTGTTCGGCGCGCTGTCCTCGGCACTCTCCGATGTTCCCGTCGATCGCGTCGCGGGCGCATTCCTGATCACCGACGGACGGGTGCACGATATTCCCGCCAATGCCGGAGCGCTCGGCTTCCAGGCGCCGGTGCATGCGCTGATCACCGGCCACAAGGACGAACGCGACCGCCGGATCGCGATTTCGGCTGCGCCGCGCTTCGGCATCGTCGGCCAGACCCAGACCGTCACCTATCGGCTCGACGACCAGGGCGTCACCGGCCAGCGCGCCAAGGTCACCATCCGCCGCGACGGCGAGACCATCAGCGAACGCACGCTGCAAAGCGGCCAGACCTCGAGCGTCGACATCGACATCAAGCACGCCGGTCCCAACATCGTCGAGATCGAGGCTTCCCCGCTCGATAACGAGCTGACCCTGGTCAACAACCGCGCGGTGGTCGCCATCGACGGCGTGCGCGACAAGCTGCGCGTGCTGCTGGTGTCGGGCGAGCCGCATTCCGGCGAGCGCACGTGGCGCAACATCCTGAAGTCCGACCCGAGCGTCGACCTCGTGCACTTTACGATTCTGCGCCCGCCGGAGAAACAGGACGGCACCCCGATCAACGAGCTGTCGCTGATCGCGTTTCCGACCCGCGAATTGTTCCAGCAGAGGATCAATGACTTCCAGCTGATCATCTTCGACCGCTATGCCCGCCAAGGCGTGCTGCCGATCGCCTATTTCGACAACATCGCGCGTTATGTGCGTTCCGGCGGTGCCGTGCTGGTCTCCGCCGGCCCTGATTACGCGTCGACCACGAGCATCTGGCGCACGCCGCTGGATTCGGTGCTGCCGGCCGAGCCGGTCGGTGTGACCGAGAAGCCGTTCTATGCGCATCTTTCTGAAGCCGGCAAACGCCATCCGGTGACGCGCGGGTTGGAAGGCTCAAACAGCGAGCCGCCGCACTGGAGCCGCTTCTTCCGCACGGTCGAGACGCGCAATGCGGTCAATCCGCCTGTCATGACCGGCGCCGATGGCAAGCCCTTGCTCTTGCTGTCGCGCTTCGGCGAAGGCCGTGTCGCGCTGCTGCTGTCCGATCACATCTGGCTGTGGTCCCGTGGCTACGAAGGCGGCGGTCCGCATCTCGACCTGCTCAGGCGGATGTCGCACTGGCTGATGAAGCAGCCGGACCTCGATGAGGAAGCGTTGCGGCTGCGGGTGCAGGGCAAGGATCTGCAGGTGACCCGGCAGACCATGGCCGACAGCGTCACGCCCGTGACCGTCACCTCGCCGTCAGGCGCGACGCGCGAACTGACGCTGACCGTGGGCGAGCCCGGCGAGTGGCGCGCGACCATCCCGGCGAACGAACTTGGGCTATGGCAGGCGACCGACGGCACGCTGAAGGCGCTGATCAATGTCGGGCCGACCAACCCGAAGGAATTTTCCGAAGTAACCTCCACGCCGGACATGCTGAAGCCGCTGGCGCTCGCGACCGGCGGTGACGCGCGGCGCGTGGTCGACGGCAACAGCATCGACCTTCCACGCATCGTGCCGGTGCGCGCCACCAGCACGTTCCATGGCGACGGCTGGATGGGCGTGAAGATGCGCGATGCCAGCGTGGTCAAGGGCGTCGGCGTGCTGCCGATCTTCGCCGGTCTGATCGGACTGCTTCTGCTGCTCGGCGCGTTCGCCGCCACCTGGCTGCGCGAGGGGCGCTGATATTGCAGCTGCGCATGTCGTGACGCGAAAGCCACAGCGCGCTTTGATTCGAGACGCAGGTCCGGCCACCCCGGTTGACAAGCCTGCACCATCCCATTGATGTTACACTGTAACATCGTGAGGCCTGCGCCACGCGATGCGAGGCGTGTTTGGTCATGAAGTGGGTCCGGTCGAACATCAGGACTGGCGCAAGGCTGGCGCTTTTGGCGCTGCTGGTGCAGTTCGCGCTGTCGTTCGGCCACATCCATGGCTTCGCCCCGCCGGCTGCGTCGGCGACGCAATCGGTGCTGCCGGCCGATCATGCCACCGACAGCAAGGCCAAGCCTCAGCCTGCACCTGCTAAACACGACAGCGATCAGACCACCGATGTCTGCGCCATCTGCGCCGTCATGGCGATGGCCAGCACGGTGCTGTTCTCGGCGCCGCCGATCCTGCTGCTGCCGGACGCGGTTCAAATCCTGCACCGGATCACCGATGCCGAATTCGCGCATCTGAAATCCGCCGGCACGGCCTTTCAGCCGCGCGCGCCGCCCGCCTCCTGATTCCCAAGAGCTGACGAACGCCTGAACGATCGCCCGCACCTTTGCGGTGATCGGCAGGACTTCCCAATAGCTCCGTCGCATGCCGACGGCAGGCCTCCGCCAAGACGGCAGCCTGAACTGGAATCGGGACAATGCCGAAATCCAAAATACCCATCGCGGCGGCTGCCGTGCTGTTGCTGCCTTCATTCGGCGGCATGGCGCTGGCGGAAGACGCGCCGGCCCCTGCCGCGCCCGCAGCAACGCCTGCGCCTGTCGCACCACCGACAACGCCGCCGCCTGCTGCGCCTTCGACAACGCCCGCACCTGCCGCCGGGTCGGGGGGCAGCACGACGTTACCGAGTCTCGAAGTCGACGCGCCGCGCCACACGCAAACGACGCGCAAGCCGAAGGTTCGTGTCGCCAACGGCAAGCGGCGTGAAGCGCCCGAAGTGCCGCAGCAGACGCCGACCGAAGTCCTCGCCGGCAAGAACGACAAATTCGATTCTGCGCGGCAGGATCTCATTCCGCCTGGTGGTGCGACCTCAACCAAGATCAATCATCAGAACATCGAGGCGCTGCCGCAAGGTGCAAACACCCCGCTCGACAAGGTGCTGCTGCAGTTGCCGGGCGTGACGCAGGACTCCGCCGCCAGCGGTGAGCTGCATGTGCGCAACGAACACGGCAACGTTCAATACCGCATCAACGGCATCATGCTGCCCGACGGCGTCGGCGCATTCGGACAGATCCTCGACACCGGCATCGTCGGCACGCTGGCGCTGCTCACCGGCGCGCTGCCGGCGCAATACGGCTTCCGCACCTCGGGCGTGATCGACATCCAGACCAAGACCGATGCCTTCAATAATTCCGGCAGCGTCAGCATCTATGGCGGCAGCCACGGCACGATCACACCGAGTTTCGAATATGGCGGCACGGCCGGACAGACCCAGTATTTCGTGTCCGGGCGCTTCACGCAGAATAATCTCGGCATCGAGAACCCGACGCCGGCCTATGAGGCCATTCACGACCGCACCAACCAGGAGAAGGGATTTGCCTATGTCTCGACCGTGCTCGATCCCACCAGCCGCCTGACCTATATCGGCGGCGTCTCCAACAGCACGTTCCAGATTCCGAACAATCCCGGGCAGATGCCCAACAACACCGCGTTCGGCGTTTCCAGTTTCAACTCCGCCTTTCTCAACGAGCACCAGAACGAGTTCAACCAGTTCAACGTCGTGGCCTACCAGAAGTCGGCGGAAGGGCTCGACTATCAGATCGCTTATTTCAATCGCTACAGCCAGCTGCACTTCTATCCCGACCCGATCGGCGATCTCGTGTTCAACGGCGTATCATCCGATGTCTATCGGCAGAGCTTCATCAACGGCATCCAGGAGGATACGTCCTGGCGCGTCGTCGATGCGCATACGCTGCGGTTCGGCTTCATGGTCTCCGGCGAGCGCTCGTTGGTGAACAATGCGTCGATCTTGCTGCCGCTCGCCGACCCCACCGATCCGACCGCGGGAACGGTCGATGCGCCGTTCTCGATTTTCGACAAGAGCGCCAAGCTCGGCTGGTTGGCCGGCACTTACGTGCAGGACGAGTGGAAGATCACCAATCAGCTCACGCTGAATGCCGGACTGCGCTTCGACCAGATGTATCAATATGTCGACGCCAACCAGCTCAGCCCACGCGTCAGCCTGACCTGGAAACCCCAGGACGGCACCACGTTCCATGCCGGCTACGCCCGCACCTTCACCCCACCGACGCAGGTGATAGCGGCGCCCACAAATCTCGCGCTGGTGACGCCGCCCACGGCGCCGGCCAACACGCAGACGCCGGAAGTGCCGCTGAACAGCCCGGTGCTGCCGGAGCGCACCCACGTCTTCGACGTCGGCGTCGTGCAGAAGATCTATCCGGTGCCGGGCCTGGAGGTCGGCGTCGACGGCTATTACAAGCTCGCGCGCGACCTGCTCGACGACGGCCAGTTCGGCGCGGCCTATGTGTTGAACGGCTTCAACTATGACCGCGGCGAGAACGTCGGCGTCGAGCTGAAGGCGACCTACAAGAACGGCAACTTCAACGCCTACGCCAACCTCGCCTGGGCCAGGCAGGTCGCGACCAATGTGGTCTCGAACCAGTTCCTGTTCGGCCAGGACGAAATCAACTTTATCGCGACCCACTACATCTTCACCGATCATGCGCAGCTGTGGACGGGGTCAGCCGGCGCGTCCTATCTCTGGAACGGCACGCGCTTCAGCGCGTCGATGATTTTCGGCAGCGGGCTTCGTTCCGGTTTTGCCAACACCGACCACCTGCCCACATACACCCAGGTCAATGTCGGCGTCTCCCACGATTTCAACATCGTGGCGCCGAACAAGCCGACCACGCTGCGCTTCGACGTCGTCAACCTGTTCGACAAGATCTACGAGATCAGGGACGGCACCGGCATCGGCGTGTTCGCGCCGCAGTTCGGGCCGCGGCGCGGGTTCTTTGCCGGGATCACGCAGAAGTTTTAAGCGCGCGCGAAATCCCAATCGGGCTTGATTGCGCCGGAGACGCCGTCGAATGCACCGCTGGCAAGCTCGGCGACAAGCAGGCGGTCGTAGTCGACCGGGCCGGGCATGGCGGCCCTGCCCTTCGGCACCTTGCTGAAACCGACGCGGCTGTAATAGGCCTCGTCGCCGACCAGCAGCACCAGCCGGTGCCCCTTCGCTTTGGCATCGTTCAAGGCGCGGTCGAGCAGCGCGCGGCCGACGCCGCGGCTGCGGAACGGCGGCTCGACCGTCAACGGTCCCAGCATCAACGCCTTGGTATCGCCGATACAGATCGGCAGTTGCCGCACCGAACCCACCATCAGCGTGCCGATTCGCGCGGTGAAGGAGAGATCGAGCAGATGATCGACATGTTCGCGCAAGCGGTAAGCGCTGAGCACGAAGCGGCCGGGCCCGAAGGTGCGCTCATGCAGCCGCTCGATCGCCTGCGCATCCTTGGGCGTTTCCGGCAATATGGTGAGTGACAAGTCGTTCATGGTCGTGACGTTGCGGATATCATCTACCGCTAGCGCGGTCCATCACCGACGCCGCTGCAGGCTTAACGCATTACTTTCCCACCGGCGGCTGGGCCAGATAGGCCAGCAGCTTCATCTCGCGCCGCCCTCGCGTCACGGTGTCGAGCACGAGGCCTGAGGACACCGACAGCACCGCGACGATCATCAGGCCGGTCGACAAAATCGCCGTCGGCAGCCGCGGCACCAGGCCTTCTTCCAGATAGGTGACCGCGAGCGGGATCGCGAGGCCGATTGCCACCAGCGCCAGGAAGAGGCCGATGATCATGAAGAAGCGCAGCGGCTTCTCCGAACGATAGAGCCTCAGGATCGTACCGAGGATGCGGAAGCCGTCGCGCCAGGTATTGAGCTTGCTGACCGAGCCCTCGGGCCGCGCGTAATAGGGCGTTTCGATTTCAGCGACCGGCATCGCGAGCTCCAGCGCGTGCACGGTGAGCTCGGTCTCGATCTCGAAGCCGTCGGACAGGACGGGGAACGATTTAACAAAACGCCGCGAGAACACGCGATAGCCGGACAGGATGTCCGTAAAGGCCTGGCCGAACACCGATGAGAGGAAGCTCGTGAGCAACCAGTTGCCGGTGCGGTGGCCGCGCCGGTACGCCGCCTGCTCCTGATCGACCCGCAAGCCCACCACCATGTCGAGATGATCGTTGATCAGCCGCTCGACCATTCCGGGCGCGCTCGGCGCGTCGTAGGTCGCGTCACCGTCGACAAGCACGTAAACATCGGCATCGATGTCGGCGAACATGCGCCGCACCACATGGCCCTTGCCCTGGCGGCGCTCGTGGCGCACCTCGGCGCCGGCGGCGCGCGCGACCTCGGCGGTGCGGTCCCTGGAATTGTTGTCGTAGACGTAGATTTGCGCCGACGGCAGCGCCTTGCGGAAGGCGCTCACCACGGAGGCGACCGCCGCCTCTTCATTGAAGCACGGCACCAGAACGGCGATGCGCATCGAGGGAGATGTCATTTTGCGGAAGCGCTTGCCATGGGACCGTGTGCCGACTCAACGGATATCATGATCGGGCATTTGCCGCCCGCCCGGCAAGGGCATCGTCCACCGTCATCAGCGCCACGTCGCGATCGGCGCCGCGCCATCGAGCACCTCGGCAATGCGCCGCCGCGTCCCCTCGGTGGTGCCGTCCGGCAGCGCGCTGGCCGCGAAAAACCCGCAGGCCACGATCTCGTGGTTCGGCGCCGGCATGCGGTCCTGGCTGAACTGCCTGACGATATAGACCGCGACGTGATCCCGGCGCGAGACGTGACTGTTGAAGAACAGGCCGTGCAACTCCGGCTTGCCCGACGGCACGATGCGGCCCTCCTCGGCGAGCTCGCGCATCAGCGCTTCCATGAAGGTCTCGCCGACCTCGACGCCGCCGCCCGGCAAGTGCCAGCCTGCGACATAGGAATGCTTGACCAAAAACACCTTGTTGTCGGAATCCAGCACCACGCCGCGGACGCCGAGCGTCATGCCGCGGACCACGCGCCAATAGAAGTGAAACATCCGCCGCAACAGCGGCTCGAGTTTCCTGCGCAACTGGCTTTGCGTGTCCGACATCGCCTTTGATCTTGCGCTGTCGCGGCGCGCTTGCCAATAGATGAGGGTATGGCCTTCACGCTTGCGCATTTCTCCGATCCGCATCTGCCGCCGCTGCCGAAGCCGCGATTAAGGGACCTCGCCGGCAAGCGCGTGCTCGGCTATCTCAACTGGACGCGCAATCGCCACAAATATTACCGGCGCGAGGTGCTGGACTGCATTGGTGCGCGACCTGCAGGCCGAGAGGCCGGACCACATCGCGGTGACCGGCGATTTGATCAATTTGGCGCTGCCCGCGGAATTTGCGGCCGCGCAGGCGTGGCTGCAAAGCGTGGGCCGCGCCGATCGCGTCACCGCGATTCCCGGCAATCACGACGCCTATGTGCGCGCAACCCGGCATCGCTTCGTCGAATCGTTCGGCGAGTATCTGCGCGGCGATGAGCCGGCGTTGCAAGACTTTCCATTTCTGCGCCGGCGCGGACCGGTTGCGCTGATCGGCCTGTCGTCGGCAGTGCCGACCGCACCTTTCATGGCGACGGGCACGCTCGGAGCTACGCAGATCGCAGCGCTCAAGCGCATTCTGGTTTCTCTCTCGACCGAGCAGGTTTTTCGCGTGCTGCTGGTGCATCATCCCCTGCGGTCGGATTCCCGTCCCAAGCGGCTGACCAACTCCGCAGCCCTGATCGCGCTGCTTGGAAAGTATGGCGTCGAATTGATCCTCCACGGCCACGACCACATCCATTCCACCATGTGGTTCGACGGTCCGGACCGGAAAATCCCGTCAGTCGGCGTGCCGGCCGCCTCTGCGTTGGCGCGCGGCCGGCATCCGGCGGCGGCTTACAATCTTTACAAAATCGAACGCGACGGCAATGCATGGCGCTGCGAGCAAGTTTCGCGCGGCGTCGACGGCGACCTGAAGATCAAGGAGATCGGCCGCACCCGGCTGCTATGAGCAGGCTCACAAATTATGCAAGGCCGCGTACAGCGCCAGCGCGAACAGCGCCGCCGCGCCGACGATGACGCCGAGCACGAAGGTCCAGAAGCCGCCGCGGCGCCGCGGCTTCGCCTCCTCTTCCGGCTCGGGGTCGACCGTCGTCGCCAAGGCCTGCTCGCGCTCGACCATGCGGCGCGCGACATAATCGGTGACCGCCTTCACGATAACTGGCACGTCATGGGACTCCGCCAGCACCTTGCGGCCGTAGCGGGTGTCCTGCACGAAACGATAGATTCGCTTGTCACGCCCCATCACCACATGCGCGATCACGTCGATCCACAGCCGCGGCGTCACGCCTTGGCTGACGCCGCGATCGAACATGTCGACGCTGTCGGGAATCTCCTTGAACAAGGGATCGAGCGCCTCGTTCAAAATCTCGAGCCGCGCGACTTCGGCGTCGCGCAAGTCGACAACCACGCCGGTGCGATCGGCCGCCTCGATCCGCGCCTGACGCAGCGCATCGCGCAGGCGTACAGGACGCGTCTCGTCCGCGCCGCTCCGTCCGCTCACTGGCGCTTCTGACATGGCCGGCTCTTGCTTCCCTGTTTGCATGCAACGGCTTAACCTAGCAGCAACCAAAACTTCCGCAAAGGTCGTTTGTTTTCAAATACTTGGACCTTAGGCTAGCGGACAGACAGACGGCCCCGTCCGGAAAACCGGATGGGGCCGCCTGCAGTCACATACCCGGCAACGAACAGCTCAGGCCGCGTTCCGGTTCGGCTCTTCCACGATGGAGAAGCGAACACCGGCCTTGTGGCGGCTCTCTTCCGAGACTTCGCGCCAGCAATCCTCGGCTTCCTTGCGTGACTTGAACGGGCCTTTGACCTGGGCCGAGCCTTCCACGAGCTTGTGGAAGTTCATCGAGCCGAACTCGCCGCCAATCACCCAGAAATTACTGCCATTAGTCATGACTCGTCTCCTGTTGTCAGCCGAACTGGTTCATCGTGTTGTGGGCGCCGCCGGCCTTCAACGCAGCCTCACCGGCGAAGTATCCCTTGTGATCGTCGCCGATGTCGGACCCAGCCATGTTCTGATGCTTGGCGCAGGCGATGCCCTGCCGGATCTCGGCGCGCTGGACGTTCTTCACATAGCCCAGCATGCCCTGCTCGCCGAAATATTCCCTGGCGAGATTGTCGGTCGACAGCGCCGCCGTGTGATAGGTCGGCAACGTGATCAGATGGTGGAAGATACCGGCGCGCTTTGCCGAATCCGCCTGGAAGGTCCGGATCCGCTCGTCAGCTTCCTTCGCCAGCGGCGTGTCGTCGTACTCCGCCTTCATCAGTTCGGCGCGATTGTACTTGCTGACATCCTTGCCGGCTTCCTTCATCGCGTCGTAGACCTGCCAACGGAAGTTGAGCGTCCAGTTGAACGACGGCGAGTTGTTGTAGGCGAGCTTGGCGTTCGGAACGACCTTGCGGATGCGATCGACCATCTTCGCGATCTGCTCGATATGCGGCTTCTCGGTCTCGATCCACAGCAAGTCCGCGCCGTTCTGCAGCGAGGTGATGCAGTCGAGCACGCAGCGGTCCTCGCCGGTCCCGGGACGGAACTGATAGAGGTTGCTGGGCAGCCGCTTCGGACGCATCATCTTGCCGTGCCGGTTGATGATGACATCGCCGTTCCTTGCATTGGCGGCCGTCACCTCCTCGCAATCCAGGAAGCTGTTGTACTGGTCGCCGATGTCGCCGGGCTTGTGGCTCACGGCGATCTGCTGGGTGAGACCGGCGCCGAGCGAGTCGGTGCGGGTCACGACGATTCCGTCTTCGACGCCGAGTTCGAGGAAGGCATGGCGGCAGGCCCGGATCTTCGCCAGGAAGACGTCATGCGGCACCGTCACCTTGCCGTCCTGGTGACCGCACTGCTTCTCGTCGGAGACCTGGTTCTCGATCTGCAACGCGCAGGCGCCCGCCTCGATCATCTTCTTGGCAAGCAGGTAGGTCGCCTCCGCATTGCCGAAGCCGGCGTCGATGTCGGCGATCACGGGCACGACGTGGGTCCGGAAGTTGTCGATCTTCTCGATCAGCGCCTCTTCCTTCGCCTTGTCGCCTGCCTTGCGGGCGGCGTCGAGCGCCCGGAAGGTATCGTTCAGCTCGCGCGAATCGGCCTGACGCAGAAAGGTGTAGAGCTCTTCGATCAGCGCCGGCACCGAGGTCTTCTCGTGCATCGACTGATCCGGCAGGGGTCCGAACTCGGAACGGAGCGCAGCGATCATCCAGCCGGAGAGATACAGATAGCGGCGATCGGTCGTGCCGAAATGCTTCTTGACCGAGATCAGCTTCTGCTGGGCGATGAAGCCATGCCAGCAACCGAGCGACTGGGTGTACTTGGTGGGGTCGCCGTCATAGGCCGCCATGTCGGCGCGCATCAGCGCCGCGGTGTAGCGGGCGATGTCGAGGCCGGTCTTGAAGCGGTTCTGCAGGCGCATGCGCGCCACGGCTTCGGCGGTGATCCCGTTCCAGGTGTCCTTGGTCTTGAGCAGCGCCTCCGCCGCCTCAAGCTCGCTCTGATACGACCCCGGTCCCTGAAGGCCTTGCTCGCTGATCCCACGCGGTTGGAAGTTCATGTCCTTGATCCTTTCGGCGACGACGGAAGCAGCTTGTGATCGCTACGTCTTTCATCGACATTCTTGACAGTGCATTGCGAAATGCGTGTCTGGAGCTAAACGCCAGCCGGATTAACTAGTATAGATGCATTGATTTTCATTCGTGATGTCATGTAACATATGAACTTGTCACATATGTTATTTTGTAAAGTTAGTCACAAATTGGGTCAGAGAGACTGCCATGATTCACCACGGGAACTGCCAGTACCCCCTCTCCCCGCTCTTACGGGGTCAAGACGAGCGAAGCTCGCTCTGGGAGGGTTGGGGTGAGGAGCTACCTCCACGCATTCGGGCTCGCGGAGAGCCCCCCTCTCCAACACCTCTCCCCGCACGCGGGGAGAGGTGTTGGAGAGGGCGAGGCCCTATCCATGCCCGCTGACTCCGGAAAGAAACTCTTCGTCGGTCCGCGCTTCCGGCGCATTCGCCAGCAGCTCGGCCTGTCGCAGACCCAGATGGCCGAGGGCCTGGAGATTTCGCCGAGCTACATCAACCTGATCGAGCGCAACCAGCGTCCAGTGACGGCGCAGCTCTTGCTGCGGCTGGCCGAAACCTACGACCTCGATTTGCGCGACCTTGCCACCGCCGACGAGGACCGCTTCTTCGCCGAGCTCAACGAGATCTTCTCCGATCCGCTGTTCCGCCAGATCGACCTGCCGAAGCAGGAGCTGCGCGACCTCGCCGAGCTCTGCCCCGGCGTCACGCATGCGCTGCAGCGGCTTTATGCGGCCTATACCGAGGCGCGGCGCGGCGAAACGCTGGTCGCGGCGCAAATGGCGGATCGTGAGGGCACGACGTACGAGGCCAACCCGATCGAGCGCGTGCGCGACCTGATCGAAGCCAACCGCAACTATTTCGGCGAGCTGGAGCAGGCGGCCGAGATCCTGCGCGACGAGCTCGACGTTCCCACCGAAGGGCTTTTTGCGGCCCTTGCCACACGGTTGCGTGAAAAGCATTCGATCCAGACCCGCATCATGCCCGTCGACGTCATGCGCGAGACCTTGCGCCGCTTCGACCGCCATCGCCGTCAGCTCCTGATCTCCGAACTCGTCGATGCGCCCGGCCGCACCTTCCAGCTGGCGTTCCAGATCGCGCTCGCCGAATGCGGCACGCAGTTCGAGACCATCGTCGGGCGCGCCGGCGCACTCGAGGATGCGGCGCGGCGGCTCTACCGCATCACGCTCGCAAATTACTTCGCCGCCAGCGTGATGATGCCCTACCCCGCGTTCCTCGCCGCCGCCGAAGCGCTGAACTACGACGTCCACGTGCTCGCGCAACGCTTCAATTCCGGCTTCGAGCAGGTCTGCCATCGCCTCACCACCCTGCAGCGGCCGAACGCGCGCGGCATCCCGTTCTTCCTGTTGCGCGTCGATAACGCGGGCAACGTCTCGAAGCGCTTCTCGTCGGGCACTTTCCCGTTCTCCAAATTCGGCGGCACGTGTCCCTTGTGGAACGTGCACTCGACCTTCGATACGCCCGATCGCCTGTTGAAACAGGTGATCGAGCTGCCCGACGGCACCCGCTATTTTTCGATCGCGCAGATGGTGCGCCGACTTGTCGCTCCCCATCCACAACCGCAGCCGCGATTTGCGATCGGGCTCGGCTGCGAAATCCGCCACGCATCGAAGCTGGTCTATGCCGCCGGCATGGACCTCGCGACGGCGGAGGGCACGCCGATCGGCGTCAACTGCCGGCTCTGCGAGCGCGAGAATTGCAGCCAACGCGCCGAGCCGCCGATCACGCGCACGCTGATCCTCGACGAGAACACGCGGCGGGTGACGTCGTTCGCGTTTTCCAATGCGAGGGAGTTGTGAGGCTTCCCGCGTTGCGGGAAAATCGCGTCCCGGAACCACGACCTTGCGATCGCACCATCAGATTCTCGCGAGGGAATCGCTGTGATATGTTGGACTCGAATCAGGGGATTTGCGTATGGCGGACAGCAACAGCCGGATTGCCTGGCATCGCGCACAGCTGAAGAAAAACCGCGAAGCGCTGAAATCGCTCGAGGTGGCGCGTTTTGCCGGCAGCCACGACAGGAGCGGCGACACCGCGAAGGCGATGGCCGAGCTGCAGCGCAAGATTGCCGAATCCGAGAAGTGCATCGCGGCCTATGAGCGCGCGACCAAGCGTCCGCTCGGCACTGATTTCGGCAGCCTCACCAATGTCAGCTGGAGCCATTGGAGCTCCCATACCAGCGGTGAGCGCTGATCAGCGCAGCGGCGGGCGCTCGTTACATACCGTGGCTTTCGAACACTTGCCTGCATGACTTGCTGAGCCGCGCCCGATTCGTCTGCAGGCAGCCCTGAACCGCGCCGTCATTGCCGAGATCCTGCCGGCAAAAACGCTGGGCGTCACGGGTACAGGCCTGCCGCTCCTGTGGAGTGCCCTGCGCCATTGCGACGGGAATGCTGGTCACGAGCAGTGCGAAAGCCAAAGCCAATCTGATCATCACAACCTCATACTCACAATGGTGGGAAAGCGGCTGGAACCGGCCGCGCAGTGTCGAGGTGTGAACCCGCGGGGCCCGCGATCGTTCCGTGATTTGAATGTCAAACAGCCAATCCGGCCTCGTGGTTCGAGACGCCGCTTCGCGGCTCCTCAGGCCACCTACCCCTCCCCACCGCTCGCTCAGGCGCGCAAGTGCGCTGCCGAGCTCACGTCGGGAGGGATAACGGGCCTCGTTCGTACTAGCGTGCGCAACTGCGAGCAAATAATCTTGGCCCGCCAACCCGGCGAATGGGCAGTGTCCGCCGATGCCGAAGACACCCGACAGCGACCGGATCACGCTCGCGATAGACCGCATCGTTGCGCTCGACCGCACACGCACCTTCATCACCCTGCTTGTCGTGCTTTACCACGCCGTCATCAATTACACTTATTTCGGCATCGGCGGCGACCGCATGCGCTGGCTCGGCTTCGACCTGGTGGTGCTGTTCTGCGACAGCTTTTTCATGGCCTGCATGTTCTTCATCTCCGGCCTGTTCGTGCATGACAGCCTGTCGCGCCGCGGCGCGTCGAACTATCTGGCAAGCCGCGCCTTCCGTCTCGGCCTGCCCTTTCTGATTTCGATCTGCGCGCTGATGCCAATCGCCTATTATCGCTACTATCACCAAGAGTTCGATTTCCCTCACTACTACGCTCACATGGTGACGACCGGCCCGTGGTCGGCGGGCTCGGCCTGGTTCCTTTGGGTGCTGCTGGCCTTCGACGCGATCGCCGCGATGATTTTCGCTATCGCGCCGCGCACGATGACTGCGCTCGACCGGCTCGTCGATGGCATACGCGACCGACCGCTGACGGCCTTTGCGTCATTCGCACTGTTCTCGATCCTGATCTACCTGCCGCTGCGCGTCAGCATCGGCGAGTCGCACTGGTCGGCGCTCGGTCACTATCCCGTGTTCATCCAGACCAGCCGCGCGCCGCTCTATGCCGGATATTTCCTTACGGGTCTCGCGGTCGGTGCGGCCGGCCTGCGCAAGGGCGTGCTGGATGAAGGCGGCGTTATCGCGCAGCGCTGGCGGAGCTGGCTTGCCATTGCGCTGGCCGGTTATGCCGCAATTCTGTTGCTGGTCTATATCCATCGCAGCGGCATGATCGACCTGCGTTCGCCGCCGCTATGGTGGCATGCGGCGTACGGCGTCGTGTTCGCGCTGTTCGGCGCTGCCATGACCTTTACGGTGCCGGCAATTTTCCTGCGCTTTGCAAAGCTCCCGTTCCGTTTCCTGGACGCCATGCAGAAGCAGGCCTACGGCATTTATCTGCTGCATTTCATTCCGCTGATCTGGCTGCAATACCTCGTCACCGATTCGGCCTTGCCGGCCTTCGTCAAGTCAGCGATTGTCTTTACCGGCACCTTGTCGGCGAGCTGGCTCGCGACCGCGGGCCTGCGCAAAATTCCACTTTTCGCGCGGATGATTTGAAACTTAATGCAGGGATGGAGATCGGCCGTGGACGTTCCCGTCATTCAACAAGCCAAGATCCAGGCGCAGGTGCTGGTGCCCCTGGTCAAGGCCATGCAGGCTGAACTCGGTGAGGCACGCGCCAACGCCCTGGTGCGGCAAGCGCTCGGCGATCTTTATCGCAGGTACGGCGAGAAGTTCTTGCGCAGCAAGAACGAACAAAACCTCGGGAACTTCATGGCGTCGGGGTTCAAGACGTTCGCGCGCGATGAGGCGCTCGATTACAAGGTGGTCGAGCAGACGCAGGATGCTCTCGCCATCGACGTCACCGGATGCCGTTACGCGGAGTTCTACAAGGAGCTCGGCGAGCCGGAGCTCGGTTTCCTGCTGGTCTGCTCGGCCGACTTCGCAATGGCCGAAGGATTTGGCGGCGACATCAAGCTGACGCGCACGCAGACAATCATGCAAGGCGCCGATCACTGCGATTTTCGCTACCGGCGGAAGGAGTAGGACCGGGAGCAGAGACGAACCGAGAATTTATTTGTCCGCTGGGGGACTGGCCGGGTGATCCGCCGGAGGACCAGGGTGATCCGACGGCGGACTGGCTTCTCCGCTGGCCTGCATCCAGCTCGGCATGCGCAGCGCTGAATTGTCCAGATGGTTGACGAGCCAGACGCCGCCGAGGGCGATCACTCCCGCCAGGAATACGTGGGGCAGCGTCTGGACCAGCACGCTGAGCAGACGTGCGAATGCAGCGAGAATCGCTGCACCTGCAAACAAAAGCTCCCGGCCTACTCTGTAGAGCGACCAGAGGACTCCAGCCAGAATCAGCACCAGAAGAACCTGTTTCCACAGCGGCCACTCTTGCCAGGGCACGGCCATGAGCCTGCTGATCTGATCGACGGACCAGGTCCAGATCAGTTCGATGAAATGAAAGATTGCTGCAATGCCCTGTTGCAGGAATTTCAACAGCTGATCAAAAACCTGTTTCATGGCCGTGCTCCGGCACGTCAACTGCTCTTCGGCGTGATGCAGATGTAACCCGGAAACCAGCGTTGGGTTCCCCCTGAAGCATGATCCGGAAAAGTGTGTAGCGGCTTTCCGAAAAGATCATGCTCAATCAAGAATCCAGAGAGCAGCGGACATCAAAAATGCCCGATCTCGCGTCTGAATCATGAGAAACTCGAGGCGTACCGCTACGCGCGCTCGGTGAGTTGCAGCTCCAGCAAGGCCATGCGTTGCAACGTGGTCGTGTCGCATTCGCCCATCTGCGCGGTGCGCAGGATGGATTCGGCCAGCATGTTGACCTGCCCCGATGTCACAGGGTGCGGCAGCGTCGCTACCGAGTCATCCAGTGCCTTCGCCATCAACTCCACCGCTTCCGGGGCGAAGGCCGCGTCCGGAAAATCTTTCATCGCATCACCAAATTGCCGATGTGCAGGAAAAACTTCCGAGCGGCGGCCGTGGTTCCGGAGGAACACACGAATCGACATGGAACTGCGAGGCGGCTACGACAGAAACTTGACGCCAAACGTCGTGCCGCGGCGCCACACCACTTCGCAATTCCTGCTTTGCGGACGGCTCGGCACCAGCGTCAGGCCGAACTTGTCGCCGATGTCGATGCCGAGATCGGTCACGACCCGCGCGCCGCCGGGCGAGACGTCCAGCACCGTGCAGTCGCGCCTGGTCGCGCCGTTGTCCGTGCTGATCCAGCCGGTATGCCGGCTCAAATACCGGCGCAGCTCGCGCTGGACCTTACCCTTTGCCTGCTCCACGCTCATGATCAGTCGCCCATATCTGGCTGCACAAGCTTCCACTAGTGGAGCGGATTTGACGTTCGCTCCGTACAGGCCGCTCGCTAGCTAGCGAACGTCAAATCCAAAGCTCCACTAGAATCAATATTTTCTAGTTGTCCTTTGATTCCAACATTCGCAAAAGCACCCGCAGCAATGGCATGCGAATGTTGGAATCGGACCACTAGCCGAGTTAAAACCTGTCTCGTAAAGCCCGGCTTAGCGCGGTAGTTTGCAATTTATCGATAACCACGAATCCTGATAGTTAAGACTTTCCCTCCTTCCGGAGAGACCATGATCAAGACACGATCTGCGATGGCGGCCCTTGTGACGGTCGTCGCGTTTTCGACCGCCGTCTCTGCGCAGCAGCTGCTGCCGCCGATCGGCAAGCCCGCCCCGGCAAGACCGCCTGCCGCGCCGAGGCCGCCCGGCGCACCCGTGGCCGCACCTTCGCGCAGCGCCGCCGCCTGCCACAACGGCGCGAGCTTCGACCGCTTCCTCGCCGATCTCAAGCAACAGGCGATCGCGCAAGGCGTGTCGCAGCGCGCGATCAGCGAGGCCTCGCCCTACCTCATCTACGAGCAAAGCATCGTCAACCGCGACCGCGGCCAGCGCGTGTTCGGACAGATCTTCACCGAGTTCGCCGGACGCATGGCGGCAGCCTACCGGATGCAAAGCGGACAGGCGCACATCAAGCAATATCAGGCGGCGTTTGCGCGCGCCGAAAAGGAGTATGGCGTGCCGCCGGCGGTGATCGCTGCGTTCTGGGGACTGGAGAGCGACTTCGGCGCCAACATGGGCAACCTGCCGGTGCTGCCGTCGCTGGTCTCGCTCGCCTATGACTGCCGCCGCAGCGAACGCTTCCAGAATGAAACCATCGCCGCGTTGAAGATCGTCGACCGCGGCGATCTCTCCCCGAGCGAGATGGTCGGCTCCTGGGCCGGCGAGCTCGGCCAGACGCAATTCCTGCCGACGCATTATTTCACCTACGCCGTCGACTATGACGGCGACGGCCGCCGCAACATGCTGCACAGCGCGCCAGATGTGATCGGCTCGACCGCGAATTACATCGCGACCGGGTTGAAGTGGCGGCGCGGCGAGCCGTGGCTCGAAGAGGTGCGCGCACCCGCGAATTTCCCTTGGGACCAGGCCGATCTCACCGTCAAGCTGCCGCGCTCCAAAATGGCGCAGCTCGGCGTCACCTATCCCGATGGACGTCCGCTACCGAACGACGGTCTGCCGGCTTCGCTGCTGCTGCCGATGGGCCGCATGGGACCGGCGTTCCTGGCCTACGCAAATTTCGCCGCCTATACCGAGTGGAATAACTCGCTGATCTATTCGACCACGGCGGGCTATCTCGCCACCCGCATTGCGGGCGCGCCGCCGATGCGCAAGCCGGCTGCTGCCGTCGCACAACTGCCGTTCAACGAAATGAAGGAATTGCAGGGGCTCCTGATGCGCGCCGGCTTCGACGTCGGCAAGGTCGACGGCGTGCTTGGCCAGCAGAGCCGCACAGCCGTGAAGGCGATGCAGGTCAAGTACGGGCTGCCGGCGGATTCCTGGCCGACCGCGGAATTGCTGGCGAGAATGCGCGGCGGCCCGCGCGTGCAGGCAGGGCAACCGCCGGTGCCGGTGGCGCGCTAGCCTCTCCCCGCTTGCGCGGGGAGAGGTGAACATTTTTCCACGCGCGGTTACGCCGCGTTGCTGATGAGAACACCACCCAGCGACGCCCAGCCAGACCACGGTCCGGCATGCGGCGCCATCTGCCAGATGTGCCAGATCGCGTTGTCGGTGCCGCGCGCGAACACTTCCAGCCTGCCGTCCGAGTTGTCGATCGCCACGGGATCGCTGGTGAGGCCGCCGCCAAGCGAGGCCCAGCTCGACCATGGGCCGGCGTGAGGCGCCATCTGCCAGATGTGCCACAGCGCATTGTCGGTGCCGCGCGCAAACACTTCCAGCCGCCCGTCGGAATTGTCGACCACGGCCGGCTCGCTGGCGATGCCACCGCCAAGCGAAGCCCATGCCGACCACGGACCTGCATGCGGCACAGTCTGCCAGATGTGCCAGAGCGCGTTGTCGGTGCCGCGTGCGAACACTTCCAGCCGCCCGTCGGAATTGACGAACACCTCCGGATCGCTGGTGATGCCGCCGCCGAGCGAGGCCCACGACGACCACGGGCCCGCATGCGGTGCCATCTGCCAGATATGCCAGAGCGCGTTGTCGGTGCCGCGGACGAACACTTCAAGCCGGCCGTCGCTGTTGACCGCGACCGCCGGATCGCTGGTGATGCCGCCGCCGAGTGAGGCCCACGACGACCACGGGCCCGCGTGCGGCGCCATCTGCCAGATGTGCCAGAGCGCGTTGTCGGTGCCGCGCGCGAACACTTCAAGCCGCCCGTCGGTATTCAGCGCGGCCGAGGGATCGCTGGTGATGCCACCGCCGAGCGAGGCCCATGCCGACCACGGTCCCACATGAGGCGCCATCTGCCAGATATGCCAGAGTGCGTGGTCGGTGCCGCGGACGAACAGTTCGAGCCGTCCGTCGGAATTGTCGACCGCGGCGGGCTCGCTGGTGAGACCGCCGCCAAGCGAGGCCCAGCTGGACCATGGCCCGGCGTGGGGATTCTGTTGCCAGGTGTGCCAAAGCGCCTTGTCAGTGCCATCCCCGAAGATTTCGAGCCTCCCGTCGGAGTTCCGCGTGACGGCGACGGCATGCGCTAATGCTGCGGCTTGATCGGTCATGGATAATGTCCTTCTGGTTTGTGAAATATCTCAACTTGAGATAGCAAGAGTCGGGCTCAACTTGAGATAGCGGACTTCACACCCATCGACTCCGCGAACGAGTGAATGGCTTCACATTTCCCGGACGATGACCAAGACGTGATCGGTCGGCGCACTCTGCACGCGAGCGGGAAGAGGACTTGCACAAGGAGCGTGTTCAGGGCTGTGATGCAGGAAGGTTCGCCTTCGCGCGACGCGCTTCCGCGCGGTGAGCTCTCCCCGCACGCGTCGAGAGCTGACAACGTCCGGGCGATAACAACGATTGCTTTTTGGCGAGCGGCGCCCCATCTCGATACTGCGGACCCACAACAAAAAGAGCATCACATGTCCTTTTACACCTCCACCGTCCCGGTTTTCATCAACATCCTCGGCGCGCTGAATGGCCTGCTCAACAAGGCCGAAGCGCATTGCAAGGCCAAGAACATCCAGCCTGAGGTCATGCTCGGGATGCGGCTCTATCCCGACATGCTGCCGCTGACCAAGCAATTCCAGCTCGCCACCGATTTCGCCGGCAAGGGCTCTGCCCGACTTGCGGGTGTCGAGGTGCCGACGACGCCGGACACCGAAAAGAGTTTTGAGGAATTGCGGCTGCGGATCGCGAAGACGATCGACTATCTGAAGACCTTCAAGCCGGCGCAGTTCGAAGGGGCCGACGCGAAGGAGGTGACCTTCCCGGTCGGTCCGACCAACACGATGACTGTGCCGGGCCAGGAGTACGTTAACCGCTCGGTGTTTCCGAATTTCTTCTTCCACGCCGCGACCGCGCACGGCATCCTGCGCCACAACGGCGTCGAGATCGGCAAGCGCGATTTTCTGGGTGTGGCGTAGTCCTCTCCCCTCGTCATTCCGGGGTGCGTGCTCGCGACAAAATTGACGCGGAGGCGTCAATTTTGCGCTTGAGCACGCAGGTCCGGAATCCATAACCACCATCGGGAGTATGGATTCCGGGCTCGCCGCTTCCGCCTACGCGCTACGCGCTTAGGCGGACAAGTCGCGGCGCCCCGGAATGACGAAAAGAAATATGTCGCGTACTTGCCAAATTCGCGAATTTTTCCATTTCGCCGTTCCTGCCCATCACCCCTGCGCGAGGCGGGTGGCTGACGGCATTGCGGCACTGCTAGAAATGCCCATCTGCGAGTTACCTCCACCATCCGGAAATCCCGATGACCACGTCAAAACTTCTCGAGCCCTACCAACTCGGCCCGCTCACCTTGCCGAACCGCCTGGTGATGGCGCCGCTGACGCGCAACCGCGCGACCCCGCCGGGCATGGTCCCAAGCCCGCTCGCGATCGACTATTATGGCCAGCGCGCCTCAGCCGGTCTGCTCGTCACCGAAGCGACCCAGGTCTCGCAGCAGGGCCAAGGCTATCAGGACACGCCCGGCATCTATTCGAAGGAGCAGGTTCAGGGCTGGCGCAAGGTGACCGAGCGCGTGCATGCCAATGGCGGGCGTATCTTCAACCAGATCTGGCATGTCGGCCGCGTCTCCCATACGTCACTGCAGCCCGGCGGCGGCAAGCCGGTGGCGCCCTCGGCGATCCCCGCCAAAGGCAAGACCTTCGTCAACAACCAGTTCACCGACATCTCCGAGCCGCGCGCGCTGGAGCTTTCGGAAATTCCCGGGATCATCGACGACTTCAGGCGGGGTGCTACGAACGCGCTCGCCGCCGGCTTCGACGGCGTGGAGATTTACGGCGCCAACGGCTATCTGCTCGACCAGTTTGCCAAGGACGGCGCCAACCAGCGAACCGATGCTTACGGCGGGTCGATCGAGAACCGCGCGAAGTTGATGCTGGAGGTCTCGACGGCCGTCGTCGCGGAAGTGGGCGCGGAGCGCACCGGCATCCGCATCTCGCCGGTGACGCCATCCAACGACGTCAGCGATTCCAATCCGCAGCTGCTGTTCGATCACATCGTCGACGGGCTGGAAGCGCTGAAGCTGACCTACATCCACGTCATCGAGGGCGCGACCGGCGGTCCGCGCGACATCGCGCCATTCGACTATCGGTCCTTGCGCAAGCGATTCAAGCGCGCCTACATCGCCAACAACGGTTACGACTTCGCGCTCGCCGAGAAGATGCTGGCCGACAATGCCGTCGACCTGGTCGCGTTCGGTAAACCGTTCATCTCCAATCCCGACCTGGTCGAGCGGCTGAAGCGCGGTGCCCCACTCAACGAATGGGACAAGGCGACGTTCTATGGCGGCGGCGCCAAGGGCTACACCGACTATCCGGCGCTGGAGGCGAAACAGGCAGCGGAGTAGTCAGGCAAAGCGCGGCATTCGCCTTCCTCGTTCGAGCGTTCTTTGTTCTAATGCCCCGGCATGACAAAGGCCGCCGAAGACATCGTCCGCCGGGCCACCGCCGCGTTCAACGCGGGGCGCGGCGACGAGGCGCGCACGTTGTGCGAACTGGGGCTCGCGCGCGAGCCGGGCGACGCGATGCTCAGCCATCTGCTCGCCGCGGTGCTCTTATCCGCAGGCGAGCTTCAGCCAGCACGCCTTCATATCGAAGCCAGCCTCGCCGGTCGGCCGGACAGCGCGCCGGCGCAACTGCTGGCCGGACGTATTGCACGCGGCCTCGGCGACTTCGACGCCGCGCTTGCCCACCTCGATCGCGCGCTGGCGCTGTCGCCGCAGCGGGACACTCTGTTTGAAAAGGCCCGAACGCTTGATGCCGCGGGTTTGAAGCCGCAGGCGCGCGACGCGTGGGGCGCCATTCTCAAAGCCCTGCCGCAAAACCGGGAGGCCGCTGCGCGGCTCGGACGTTTGGCATGGGAAGACGGCGAATACACCGCCGCCCTGTCGCTGCTTGAACGCGCGACGATCGGCGAAGCGCCCGCGTCCGTCTGGTTCGATCTCGGTGTCGTTCGCCAAGATTTGCGTGATCACGCAATGGCCGCCGAAGCTTACCGCAAGGCGCTCGCCATCAAGCCCGGCTACGCGGAGGCCGCGCTCAATCTCGGCACGGCATTGCAGGAAGGCGGCGATTTCGACGGCGCCATGCGCGCCTATGCCGATGCCTATCGGTTGCGGCCGGACGTGTTCGGCACTGTCGCGATGGCCCTTACCTCGGCTCCGCACGGCCGGCTGTGGCTTGACGAAGAGGCCCTGCGGCGCGCGCTAGCTTCACAGGGTTAGCCGGCCGCGCCGGGCGCGAAAGTGCTTGCGGTAAACGTTCGGCGCGGCCAGCACCGCGGCCACTGTCTTGGCATAGCTTTCCCGATGCGCGTCGTCGAAGCCTTCGAACACAAGCTGCGGCGCGGCGCGCGGCACGGCGAAGCACTGCGCAACCGGTGTTCCCTTGGGAACCACGCCGGAAAAGTCGCTGTTGGTCCAGACTGCCGGGAAATTGATTCCTCCGTCATGGAAGCGATCGGCGTCGACCAGTCCCGATATCAGGCGGAACGGCAGGTCGTCGCGGTTGACCGGATGAGTTGCGAACAGCGACCAACCATCATCGAGTTCGATGGTCCAGAAGCTGTTGAATTTCAGCGCCGCGCGGCCGTTGGCAAACGGCGCGTCGGCAAACTGCGCAACCGGGTGAAAGCTCAAGGGTGCGCGGGGATGGCCCACGGTCGCCGGCTCTGGAATGTCCCAGTCCCAGGAGAACACGCCGCGTTCGACTGTGACGTCGCACGACAGCAGGATCAGCACGCCATAGGCCATCGCATCGACGAAGGGTGGGCATTGCTTGACCGTGCGGATGTCGCGACCGTGAATTTCCGAATGCGCTTTCGCCGGCATGGCACGCAGCCAGTCCGGCAGCGCGGTGCGCGCCGGCACGGGCCGCAGCAAGTGCTCCGACAATCGCGGATCGCAGCGGAATATCATGCGCATGGAAAGCTCCTGTCCGCCGATGGTGCGGCCGCACCGCGCGGCCGTCAATCCAAAACAAAAGGCCGGGATCGCTCCCGGCCTTCTAATTTTTCGTCACTGCGAGCGCAGCGAAGCAATCCATCTTGTGGATGCATTCTGGATTGCTTCGTCGCTTCGCGCCTCGCAATGACGGGTCAGCAGCAGTGCCTCAATTCGAGGCCCGCTTCGGCGGCGAGGCTGGCCACGACTTTATCAGCGTGTCGTAGTCGACCGTTTCACCCTTCGGCTTCTCGTTGGCAAGCTTGCGCTGCGGCGCGATGTTGCCGTCCTTGGCCGACTTGTTAAACCAGTACTCGGCCGTCTCCTTCTTGTTGAGCTTTGGTCCGCACTCCTTCTGTACGCCAGATTTCTCCAGACGTTCCATCACCGAGTCCTGGGCGGCGGCGAGCGAGTCCATCGCCTGCTGCGGCGTCTTCGCACCGGACGACGCATCGCCGATGTTCTGCCACCACAGCTGCGCAAGCTTCGGATAGTCGGGCACGTTGTTGCCGGTTGGGGTCCACTGCACGCGCGCAGGCGAGCGGTAGAACTCGATCAGGCCGCCGAGCTTAGGCGCGCGCTCGGTGAACGACTTGTCCCAGATATCGGACTCGCGGATGAAAGTGAGACCGACATGGCTCTTCTTCAAGCTGACCGTCTTGGAGACGATGAACTGCAGGTAGAGCCAGGCCGCCTTGCGGCGATCCGCGGGCGTCGACTTCAACAGCGTCGCCGAACCCACATCCTGGTAGCCAAGTTTCATGCCGTCCTTCCAGTACGAGCCGTGCGGCGACGGCGCCATACGCCATTTCGGCGTACCGTCCGCGTTCATCACGGGCAGGCCGGGCTTCACCATGTCGGCGGTGAACGCGGTGTACCAGAAGATCTGCTGGGCGATGGTGCCCTGCGACGGAACCGGGCCCGACTCGGAGAAGGTCATGCCTTGCGCCTGCGGCGGGGCATACTTCTTCATCCAGTCGAGATATTTGACGATCGAATAGACCGCCGCAGGTCCGTTGACGTCGCCGCCGCGCTCGACCGAGGAGCCGACAGGACGACAGCCTTCCATGCGAATGCCCCACTCGTCGACGGGCAGGCCGTTCGGGATGCCCTTGTCGCCGTTGCCGGCCATCGACAGCCATGCGTCGGTGAAACGCCAGCCCAGCGAGGGATCCTTCTTACCGTAGTCCATGTGGCCATAGATACGGACGCCGTTGATCTCCTTGATGTCGTTGGTGAAGAACTCGGCGATGTCCTCATAGGCCGACCAGTTCACGGGCACGCCGAGATCGTAGCCATACTTGGCCTTGAACTTGGCCTTGTAGTCGGGATTCTGGAACCAGTCGTAGCGGAACCAGTACAGGTTCGCGAACTGCTGGTCCGGCAGCTGGTAGAGGTGGCCGTTCGGCGCGGTCGTGAACGACTTGCCGATGAAGTCGTTGACGTCGAGCATGGGGTCGGTGACGTCCTTTCCCTCGCCCGCCATGTAGTCGGTCAGATCGACAGCCTGGCCGTAGCGGAAGTGCGTTCCGATGAAGTCGGAATCGTTGATCCAGCCGTCATAGACGTTCTTGCCCGACTGCATCTGGGTCTGGATCTTTTCGACGACGTCACCTTCCTGGATGATATCGTGTTTCACCTTGATGCCGGTGATCTCCTCGAACGCTTTCGCCAGCGTGCGCGATTCATATTCGTGCACGGTGAGCGTCTCGGAGACGGCATTGATCTCCATGCCCTTGAAGGGTGCAGCGGCCTTGATGAACCACTGCATTTCCTTCATCTGGTCGTCCTTGGAGAGGGTCGATGGCTGGAATTCGCTATCGATCCACTTCTTGGCGGCCGCTTCGTCCGCCCAGGCCGGTGAGCTGACCGCAGCCGAAGCCGCCATCAACGCCACCGCGCTCGTCATCATCAGAACCCTGGAAACCCAAACCTTGGAAGCCCAAATCTTGGAAGCCCAACTTGGAAGTATTGGGCCCTGTCCTTCTCTCTAAGCGTCGCATGTTGTTCCTCCGTTGCAGCGACTGACGTACTCTCAGGCCCGGGTTGATCTCCCGGATCTGTCTTCTTCGCCTGCCCTAGACCGTGCGAAACACCAGCACGGCCACGCCAAGCGAAACCAGCGTTGCGAGCCACAGGCTCGAAATCTCGAAACCTTCTTCGCCGATCGGCAGCGTCGTGAGCGCATCGGTGCCGATGAAAGCGATCCACAGAAGATGAATGACCGCCGCGAGGATCAGCGACACGAACAGGCGGTCGCCGCGCGTGGTCGGAATGCGCAGGACGCCGACGCGCTCGGCTTCGGGATAGGCGGCGCCGAGCCAGGTCATGACCGCAAGCGTAGACGCCAGCAGCGCGAAGAAGATCGCGGTCGGCAAGGTCCAGGCCATCCATGCGATGCTTTCCATCAGCGCCTCCATCCACGAATTGAACTCGTGCGCCCCCGCTCCCCGTTCTTACGGGGAGAGGGCTGGGGTGAGGGGCTGTTTTCACATAGTCGGAGTCGCGGAGAGCCCCCCTCACCCGGATCGCATCTGCAATGCAATCCGACCTCTCCCCGCACGCGGGGAGAGGTGAAAGCGAGTGTCGCGGCGGCGTCGATTTGCTTCATCAGCGCCTCCTAGACTCTGCCGAGCGCGAAACCGCGCGCGATATAGTTGCGGACGAACCAGATCACGAGCGCGCCGGGGATGATGGTGAGCACGCCGGCGGCCGCCAGCAGTCCCCAATCCATGCCGGCGGCCGACACGGTGCGCGTCATGACGGCCGAGATCGGCTTTGCCGCAACGGATGTCAGCGTGCGCGCCAGCAGCAGCTCGACCCACGAGAACATGAAGCAGAAGAAGGCGGCGACACCGATGCCGCTTGCGATCAGCGGCACCAGGATCTTCACGAAGAAGCGCGGGAAGGAATAGCCGTCGAGGAACGCGGTCTCGTCGATCTCGCGCGGCACGCCGGAGACGAAGCCTTCGAGAATCCAGACCGCCAGCGGCACATTGAAGATGCAGTGCGCCAGCGCAACGGCCCAAGGAGTATCAAAGAGCCCGATCGCCGAATACAAATTGAAGAACGGCAGCGCATAGACCGCGGCCGGCGCCATGCGGTTCGACAAGAGCCAGAAGAACAGGTGCTTGTCGCCGAGGAAACGGTAGCGCGAGAACGCATAGGCCGCCGGCAACGCCACCGACACCGACAGGATGGTGTTGATGACGACATATTCCAGCGAGTTAATGTAGCCGGAATACCAGCTCTCGTCGGTGAAGATGCGCCGGTAATGCTGCAGCGTCGGCGTGTGCGGCCATAACGTCATGGTCGACACGATCTCGCTGTTGGTCTTGAAGCTCATGTTGACGAGCCAGTAGATCGGCAACAGCAGGAAGATCAGGAACAACCCAAGGATGATTCGGCGACCGGGAATCGAATGCATCAGGCGACTCCCTCTTTGCGCGGGCGCTCGGCGCCGGCATTGGTCATGACGGTGTAGAACACCCAGCACGTGATCAGGATGATCAAATTGTAGACCAGCGACAGCGCCGCCGCCTTGCCGAGGTCGAACTGCCCCAGCGCGATCTTGACCAGCTCGATCGAGACGAAGGTGGTGGAGTTGCCGGGCCCGCCGCCGGTGACGACGAACGGCTCGGTGTAAATCATGAAACTATCCATGAAGCGCAGCAGCACCGCGATCAGCAGCACGCGGTTCATCTTCGGCAGCTGGATCGCTGTGAATACGGCCCAGCGCGAGGCGCCGTCGATTTGCGCGGCCTGGTAATAGGCTTCGGGAATCGACTTCAGTCCGGCGTAGCACAGCAGCGCGACCAGGCTGGTCCAGTGCCAGACGTCCATCACGATGACGGTGAGCCAGGCGTCGATGTCGTTCGACACGTAGTTGTAGTTGAAGCCGAACTTGACGAGGACATAGCCGAGCAAGCCGATGTCGGGACGGCCGAAAATCTGCCAGATGGTGCCGACCACGTTCCACGGGATCAGGAGTGGCAGCGCCAGCAGGACGAGACAGGCGGCCACCTGCCAGCCCTCGCGCGGCATTGACAGCGCCACCAAGATACCGAGCGGTACTTCGATCGCGAGAATCACGAACGAGAAGAATAAATTGCGCCCAAGTGACGCGAGGAAGCGCCCGCCGAGATCGGTCGAGGGATCGAGCAATTCCTTGAACCAACCGACGCCATTCCAGAAGAACTGGTTGTTGCCGAAAGTGTCCTGCATCGAATAATTGACCACCGTCATCATTGGCAGGATCGCGGAGAATGCGACCAGCGCGAACACCGGCAGTACCAGGAACCAGGCCTTCTGGTTGACGGTCTTGTCCATCAGGCCTTCCCCTCGACCAGAATGCTGTCGGCATAGACATGCACATGGGCCGGATCGAATCTCAGCCCGGTGGTGCCACCGTTGACGGCAA
Organism: uncultured Alphaproteobacteria bacterium; assembly: GCA_963821965.1. Taxonomy (GTDB): domain Bacteria; phylum Pseudomonadota; class Alphaproteobacteria; order Rhizobiales; family Xanthobacteraceae; genus Bradyrhizobium. The sequence continues at coordinate 85,994 of CAWGFY010000007.1, read as the reverse complement.
AACCGTCCGGAACGCGTGCGGCAAGCCTGGCATCGCCGACGCGCACGCGCGCGAAACGCACGCGGCCGAGGTCGTCGATCCGATCGATATTGGCGGACAGCAAGTCCGGCGCAGGCGTTGCGATGTCGACGAATTCCGGCCGCACGCCGACCTCGATCTTCGCGCCCGGCGGCAGGCCGTCGTAATTGCGATTGAGCGCAATGAGGTGACCGCCGATCCGCGCCTCCCTGCCTTTCACTTCGGCGGGCACGATGTTCATGCCGGGCGAGCCGATGAAATAGCCGACGAAGGTGTGCGCGGGCTTCTCGAACAACTCGGCCGGCGTGCCGCTCTGCACCACGCGGCCGTCATGCATCACCACCACCGTATCGGCAAAGGTCAACGCCTCGGTCTGGTCGTGCGTCACATAGATCATGGTGAGATCGAGCTCGCGGTGCAGCGCCTTGAGCTTGGAGCGCAGCTGCCACTTCAATTCGGGGTCGATCACCGTCAGCGGCTCGTCGAACAGCACGGCGGCGACATCGGAACGCACCAGGCCGCGGCCCAGCGAAATCTTCTGCTTGGCGTCGGCGGTAAGCCGCGTGGCCTTGCGGTTGAGATGCGGTGTGAGGTCGAGCAGATGCGCGATCTCGGCAACGCGCTTGTCGATCTCGCTCTTCGCTATGCCGCGGTTCTTCAAAGGAAAGGCAAGGTTCTGCCCGACCGTCATGGTGTCGTAAATCACCGGGAACTGGAACACCTGCGCGATGTTGCGCTCTCTCGTGGACCGCGGCGTGACATCGGCGCCGTCGAACAGGATCTTGCCGCGCGACGGCGCGATGATGCCGGAAATGAGATTCAGCAGCGTGGTCTTGCCGCAGCCGGAGGGACCGAGCAGCGCGTAGGCGCCACCCTGCCGCCATGTCATGGTGACCGGCTTCAGCGCAAAACTCTCCGGCGGCGCGGCGTTGCCGCCGTAGGAATGCGCGAGATCGACGAGGTCAATGCGGGCCATGTCGCATCTCCCTCAAGTTGAATTGGGCGAGGCGACGAGCATGCCCGCCGCGTCGAACACAAAGACATTGTCAGGATCGAGCACAGCCTCAAGCGTCTCGCCCGGCTCGAACTCATGCACGCCGTGCAGCACCGCGACCCAATCGGTGTCCTCGCGATGCAGATGAACGAAACTCTCGGAGCCGGTGATCTCGGTCACCGTGACGGTCGCCGGGAACGCGTGGCGGCCGGCCTGGCCGTTGGAGATTTCGAGCTGATGCGCGCGAAAACCGACGCGATAGGCGCCGTCGGCGAGCCCGGCGTAAAGCCCTGCGGCGGGCGCGGCCACGCCGCCGGAATAATGCACGCTGCCGTCGGTCTTCTGAATGCCGACGATGTTGAGCGGCGGGTCGGAGAACACCTGCGCCACCCGCAGCGTCTCGGGATGACGATAGACGTTCGAAGTATCGCCGGCCTGCAGCGCCTCGCCTTCCCACATGCAGATCGTGCGGCCGCCGAGCAGCAACGCTTCCGACGGCTCGGTGGTGGCATAGACGAAGATCGCACCGGAAGCTTCGAAGATGCGCGGCAGCTCCGTGCGCAGCTCTTCGCGCAGCTTGTAATCGAGATTGGCCAAGGGTTCGTCGAGCAGCACGAGATCGGCGCCCTTCACCAGCGCGCGCGCAATGGCAGTACGTTGCTGCTGGCCGCCGGAGAGCTGCAGCGGCGTGCGCGACAAGAACGGCTCCAGTCGCAACAGTTTCGCGGCTTCCATCACGCGCCGGTCGATCTCGGCTTTCGGCTTGCCCTGCACGCGCAAGGGCGAAGCGATGTTCTCGTAAACAGTCAACGACGGATAATTGATGAACTGCTGGTAGACCATCGCCACCGAACGCTTGCGCACGTCGACACCGGTCACGTCCTTGTTGTCGACCAGCACGCGTCCCGTGGTTGGCTTGTCGAGTCCGGCGAGCAGCCGCATGATCGAGGTCTTGCCCGACAGCGTCGGCCCGAGCAGTACGCTGAGCGTGCCCTTCTCCAGGGTCAGCGACACGTCGCGGATGGTGGGAATGCCGTCCACCGTACGGGTCACATGGTCAAGGGTCACGGTCATGTCCGTCCTCCCGCCTGCAGCAGGGGACTTTCATGCGGCGCCTTTGTCGCAATCCATTCGTCGATAGCAGCAATTTCCGCGGCCGAGAGTCGCAGGCCGAGCTTGGAGCGCCGCCACACGACATCGTCGGCGCTGACGGCCCATTCCCATGTCATCAGGTAGGAGACTTCGGCGGCCGTCAGCGTCGCGCCGAAGGATTGCCCGAGATCGGCAAGCGATTTCGCATTGCCCAGCACCTTGGCGGCGCGCGTGCCGTAGGCATGCGCAAGCCGGGTCGCATGCTCCAGCGTGAGGTAAGGATAGTTGCGCTGCAATTCGGCCGTCAGCGCCGGCAGCGCCGAGACGTCCATGTTGCCGCCGGGCAGTGGCGATTTGCCGGTCCAGCCTTTGCGCGCCTTGGCGTTGCCGCCGAGATAAGGCTCGAGCCGCTGCAGCGCTTCCTCGGCAAGCCGGCGATAGGTCGTGATCTTGCCGCCATAGATCGAGAGCAGTGGCGCGCCGCCGGGCGTGTCGAGCTCGAACACGTAGTCGCGGGTGGCGGCCTTGGCTTCGCTGGCGCCATCGTCATAGAGCGGGCGCACGCCGGCATAGTCCCAGACCACGTCTTCCGGGCGCACGGGCTTGGCCAGATACTCGCTGACGGCGTCGCAGAGATATTTGATTTCCTCTTGCGTGGCTTTCACCTTGGCGGGGTCGCCGTGATAGTCGCGATCGGTGGTGCCGATCAGGGTGAAGTCATCCTGATAGGGAATCACGAAAACGATGCGACCGTCGGCGTTCTGGAACATGTAGGCGCGGTCGTGCTCGTAGAGCCGCTTGACCACGATGTGCGAGCCCTGCACCAGCCGCACCTTGGCGCGCGCATTGACGCCGGCGCCCGAGGCCAGCACCTGCTCGACCCAGGGGCCGCCGGCATTGACCAGCACGCGCGCGCGGATCTCGCTGCCGTTGATTGCTGATCGCGTTTTCGACGGTGACATGCCAGATGCCGTCGACCTGGCGGATCTCGACCGCGCGGGTGCGGGTGCGGATGTCGGCGCCGCGATCGGCGGCGTCGCGCGCGGTCAGCACCACCAGCCGCGCGTCATCGACGAAGCAGTCGGAATATTCGAAGCCCTTTGTGTAGCGGCCGGGGACGAGGGGATGGCCGACGGCGTCGCTGGAGAGATCGACCGAGCGGGTCGGCGGCAGCAAATTGCGGCCGCCGATATGGTCGTAAAGGAACAGGCCGAGCCGCAACAGCCAGGCCGGGCGCAGGCCGGAGTGGTGCGGCAAAACGAAACGCAGGGGACGGATGATGTGGGGCGCGATCTGCCAGAGGATTTCGCGCTCGATCAGGGCCTCGCGCACCAGGCGGAACTCGTAATATTCGAGATAGCGCAAACCCCCATGCACGAGCTTGGTCGACCATGACGATGTCCCGCTCGCCAAGTCATTCATTTCACAGAGAAATACGGAATTGCCCCGGCCCGCGGCGTCACGCGCGATGCCGCAGCCATTGACGCCGCCTCCGATGATGGCGAGGTCGAAAATCCGCTCCAACAGACGCTTCCCCGGCAGCTCGCCTTCGCTTGGGCGATTTAACTTTCGTTTTTGAGTAGATCACAAAGCAAAACGAAAGCAAGCGAAAGCGGATCGGGAAGGAATATTTCGGAGGAACTGGAGTAGCGGCGCGAATTGTGCGCGCGCCATTTCGCCCGCTTGCGCCTGTGCGCTCCCTCCCGCTTGCGGGGGAAGGTTGGGGTGGGGGCATTTAGCTCGGTGACGAGGCGCGCAAGGATAGACCGTCGCTGCCTCGCCCCCACCCGCCGCGCAAGTGCGCGGCGACCTCCCCCGCAAGCGGGAGAGGTGAACCGAGTTCGTGGTCATCAGTGGTTCGAGTGAGGATCACGCCCTTCGGATCGGGATCGGCGCGTTGGCGGCCTCGCCCGCCTCGGCCTCATCATCGGCGGCCGGCTTCGGCATTGCCTCGATCACCTGGATGCCGCGATGGCTGCAGATATTGGCGATGCCCGCCGGCAACGCCGAGTCGGTGACGAAGGTCTGGATCTGGCTCATATGCGCGATGCGCACCGGCGCGCTACGCGTGAACTTGGTGGAGTCGGCGACCAGCATGACGTTGCGCGCGTTGGCAATGATCGCCTGCGCCACCTGCACCTCGCGATAGTCGAAGTCGAGCAAAGCGCCCTCCTCGTCGATCGCGGAGATGCCGATGATGGCGTAGTCGACCTTGAACTGGCCGATCAGCTGCGTCGCGGTCGAGCCGACCACGGCGCCGTCGGCGCGGCGCACCGCGCCGCCCGCCACCACCACCTCGATGCGCGGATGGCGATAGAGCAGCATCGCGACATTGAGATTGTTGGTGATGACCAGGAGGTCCTCGTGCGAGGTCAGCGCGCTCGCGACCTCTTCCGTCGTGGTGCCGATGTTGATGAACAGCGAACAGCCATTCGGGATCAGGGCCGCGGCGGCGGCGCCGATCGCCTTCTTCTCGTCGGCGGCGACGAAGCGGCGGGCCTCATAGGCGAGGTTTTCCACGCCGGAGGCGATCATGGCGCCGCCATGGATGCGGGTCAGGGCGCGCTGCTCGCAGAGATCGTTGAGGTCCTTGCGGATGGTCTGCGCCGAGACCTCGAAACGCCGCGCGAGGTCTTCCACCAGCACGCGGCCGGAGGCGCGGGCGAGGTTGAGGATTTCGGTCTGACGATGCGACAATCCGGGCATGGGCCACTAACCCCTTGAAAGAACGCCAAGGTAGCGTCTTTGCCTGCGGGGTCAACGCGCAAAGTGGGTTAACGGGGCTGTCGCGATCGAACGACGACGCCCCTCGACAACACCGCGCACCGCTGAAAGACTGTCCGGACGAGCAGAAAATTCAGGGAGGAAACAAACAATGACCATCACGCGTCGTGACTTGGCACTATCAGCGCTTGCGGTTTCGCTGCTCGCCGCCGTCCCCGCCTTTGCCGGCGCCGACGAGGACATGATTGCAAAGAACCTCGAAGCCTTCCGCGCCGCGCAGGTGGCCGGCAATACCGAGGTGCTCGCCGCGCTCTGTATGGACGAGCTCAGCTACAGCCACTCCAGCGCCAAGATCGACACCAAGGCGTCGCTGCTCGATGGCATCGCCAAGGCAAACTACAAATGGGCGCCACTGGAGTACAAGAATCCCACCATCCGCGTCGTGGGAACTGCCGCGATCGTGCGCTTCACCTTCGTCGGCGAACAGGAATTCACCGACGGCAAGAAGACGCCGCAGAACCTGCACATCCTGATGAACTGGCAGAAGCAGGGCTCGGACTGGAAGCTGTTGTCGCGCGCGGCGACCAAGCTTTGATTGATCGTCATTGCGAGGAGCGATAGCGACGAAGCAATCCATGACGCCGCAAGCGGATGGGTGGATTGCTTCGCTTCGCTCGCAATGACGAACCTCACGCCGCCGTCAGGTCGCCGTTCGCCAATTGCATTGCCGCGCGCTCGGCGTCGCGTGTGCTGCGGAACAGCCGCCCCTCGAGACGAAAGTATGGCTGCGCCGCGGCGAAGAAGCGGTAGCCGAGACGGTCGCGCACGACGATGCCCGCCGCCTGCGATGAAACCTCGATGATATAGGAATCCGACATTGCCCGTGGTCTGCATTTCCTTAGCCCGGGCAAATAACGGGCACGCTGCCCGTTCGTTCCTCACACGGTTGCGTGAGGGGGCGATGCAAAAAGCCTGATTTCGTGCACGAAAAAGCGGGCCAGCGCGCTCACCGCTTCGCGCCGGATGCGGCAAGAACCGCAGCCCATTTGTCGATATCGGTGCGGATGAAGTCGGCAAACTCCTTCGGCGTGCCGCCGACGGGATCGGTGCCCTGAGCTTTCAATGCGGCGCGCACCGCTTCCGCCTTCAATGCGTCGTTGGCGGCGGCCGATAACTTTTCGATGACCGCGGGCGGCGTTCCGGCCGGGGCCAGCAGGCCGATCCAGATTCCGGCGTCATAGCCGGTCATGCCGGCCTCCGTCAGCGTCGGAACATCGGGCATGATCGACGCGCGCTTCGACTGCGCCACCGCGAATGCCTTCAGCTTGCCGGTGGCGACGTGCGGCGCGAGCGTGGCGGCCACATTGAACATCAGTGTGATGCGGCCCGAGAGCAGATCCGATAGCGCCTGGTTGCTGCCGCCCTGATAAGGCACCATGACGACGGCGGTCCCCGCCTTGGCATTGAACAGCTCGGCCGCCATATAGCTCGCGGTGGCATAGCCGGATGAGCCGAATGTCAGGGTTTCCGGCTTGCTCTTCGCCAGCGCGATCAATTCCGCCAGGTTGTTGGCCGGCACCGATGGATGCGCGACCAGCACGTTCGGAACCACGCCGAGCAGCGTGATCGGCGCCATATCCTTGCCGAGATTGAAATTCGATTTGGTCTCCACGGGATTGAGCGTATTGGCGATCGTCGCCATGAACAGCGTGTAACCATCGGCGGCGGTGCGCGCCACCGCATCCGCCGCGATCATGCTGCTGTTGCCGGGGCGGTTTTCGATCACCATCGGCTGGCCGAGCGTGGTCTCCATCTGCTTGCCGACGACGCGGGCAAGAATGTCGGCCGCCGAGCCGGGCCCGAACCCGACGACGATCCTGACCGGCTGGGCGGGATAGCTTTGAGCGGACACGGAGAGGGTACCAGTGATCGAGGAGATCACAACGAGCGCCAGAAGCTTCAGAAAGCGGCCGAACATCTGTCCTCCGGTTGCATGAGAGAGTGGTGCGATACAAAAGTCGTCATCACCGGGCTTTGACCCGGTGATCCACGTCTTTCTTTTCAGCGGAGCCACGTGGATGGCCGGGTCAAGCCCGGCCATGACGAGCGGAGAGATCCTCACGTCACCAGCAGCGACTGATCCTGCTTGATCTCCTGCGGATGGCCCTGCTCGTCGATCGAGACATAGGTGAAATTGCCGTCGGTCACCAGGATCGACTGCATCTCCCTGCGCCTGACGACCCAGGCTTCCAGATGCACCGTCAGCGAGGTACGGCCGATCCGCACCAGCTTGCCATAGACCGAGACGAGATCGCCGACATAAACGGGTTTGCGGAAATTGATCGCATCGATCGCGACGGTGACGTTCCGCGACTTGGTGATCTTGGCGGCGAACACGCCGCCGCTGATGTCCATCTGCGCGAGCAGCCAGCCGCCGAAAATGTCGCCGTTCTGGTTGGTGTCGGCCGGCATGGCGAGCGTCCGGGTGCAGAGCTCGCCGGTCGGCTCGTCCCCGGTGACCGCGGGCGCATGGACATGGGTATCGGTCACTTGCGAGTCGCTCACTTGAAGCTCTCCCAGCCGGCGTCGGGCGCAAAGCGGCCGCCGAATTTGTCCGCGAGCCGGCGCAGGGTCGAAACGACGTCGTCGACGCCACGCGCGCGCGCATAGTTGAGCGGACCGCCGCGGAACGGCGCATAGCCGGTGCCGAAAATCATGGCGCCATCGACCACGTCGGCATTGTCGACGATGCCCTCGCGCAGGCAGGCGACGCAGACATTGGACATCGGCAGCACCAGGCGGTCGATCATCTCGTCGGAGACGCGCGGGCCGGTCGCCGGCGGCGGGCCTTTCTGCGCCTTGCCGTCCTTCCAGGTGTAGAAACCCTTGCCGGTCTTGCGGCCGAGTTCGCCCTTGGCGACCTTCTCGCGCAGCCAGGCCGGCGTCGGCGGCAACAGGTCGCCGAATTTCGAGCGCAGCATGTCGCCGACGTCGAGGCAGATATCGAGCCCGACCTGGTCGGCGAGCTCGATCGGCCCCATCGGCATGCCGAATTTCTCCGCGGCCTCATCGATCAGGCGCTGGTCGATTTTCTCGTCCAGCATCACCATCGCTTCCAGCATGTAGGGCGTCAGCGCGCGGTTGACGAGGAAGCCGGGCGAGCTCTTCACCGGCAGCGGCAGCCGGTCGATGGCGCCGACAAAGGCGCGCGCTTCCTTCAGGAGATCCGGATCGGTGCCGTCATGGCTGACGACCTCGACAAGTTGCAGCCGCGACACCGGATTGAAGAAGTGCAGGCCGAGCAGCCGCTCCGGCCGCTGCAACGTGGTGCGCAGATCCTGCAGCGGAATGCTGGAGGTATTGGTCGCGAGGATCGCGCCCGGCTTCATCTTCGGCTCGAGGCCGGCATAGACCTTCTGCTTCAGCTCGAGCTTCTCGGGCACCGCCTCGATGATGAGGTCGGCGTTGCGCACGCCCTCGCCCTGCATGTCCGGCATCAGCCGGTCGAGCGCGTCGCGCACCTCGGTCGGCTTGCGGATGATCTTGCCGAAGAGCTCGGCGGCGCGCTTGATCGCGCCCGCGATCGGCTCGGCCTTCATGTCGGCGAGCGTGACGCGCATGCCTTCATGGGCGCACCAGGCGGCGATGTCGCCGCCCATGGCGCCGGCGCCGATGACATGGACATGCGCGATCTTGTTGCCGCTGCCGGCGAGCTTCTTCATCTCGTCGCGCAGGAAGAAGACGCGGATCAGGTTCTGCGCGGTCGGCGTCACCATCAGTTGCGCGAACGAGCGCTTCTCGGCTGCGAGCATCGCGGCCTTGTCGCCGCCATGCTTCTCCCAGAGATCGATCAGCGCGTAAGGCGCGGGATAGTGCTCATGCGGCGCGGCCTTCTCCGCCTCGCGGCGCATGCGCGAGCCGAGGAAGCCGCGCACAGGGCCGAGGTTGAGGATCGTCGTGAGCAGACCGGGCCGAGCGCGCTTGAGCCGGCCGAAGACCGCGTCCTTCACGGCATTTCGGACATGCCGCTCCTCGCAGACGGCGTCGACGAGGCCGAGCGCCTTGGCGCGGCGCGCATCGATGGTGCGGCCGGTGAGCATCAAGGTCATCGCCTGCATCGGATTGACCAGCCGCGTGAAGCGCGCGGTGCCGCCGAGGCCGGGATGCAGGCCGAGCATCACCTCGGGGAAGCCGAAGCGCGCGTTCGAAATCGCGATGCGCGACTGGCAGGCCAGCGCCACTTCGAGCCCGCCGCCGAGGCAGAAGCCGTGGATCACGGCGACGTTCGGCACCCGCAGCGCTTCGAGGCGGTCGATCACCGCATGGGCGCGGGAAATCGTCGCTTCGACTACGCCGGGATCGGTCGCGCCGCGGAATTCATTGACGTCGGCGCCGGCGATGAAGCCGGAGGTTTTCGCCGAGCGGATGACGAGACCCGCCGGGCGCGCGCTTTCGAGCTCGCCGATGATCCTGTCGAACTCTTCCATCACGTCGGAAGAAAGCGTGTTGGCGCTGGCGCCATCGCGATCGAACAGCAGCCAGGCGATGCCGTCGGCATCGCGGGTCAGCTTGAAATTCCGGTAAGGACCGGCCGCATCGGGCTTCGGCCCGAGCCCGAGCACGCGGTCGGCGAGAACGTCGAGGGTTCGCGACTGCGTCATCACACCACCTCGATCAGCATCGCGCCGCCCTGCCCGCCGCCGATGCATTCGGTGGCGATGCCGCGCCGCGTGCCGAGCCGCTTCATCGCATTGATGAGATGCAGCACGATGCGGTTGCCGGAGCAGCCGACGGGATGGCCAAGGCTGATCGCGCCGCCGTCGACATTGAGCTTGCTCTGGTCGATCACGCCCGCGGCGCCGTCGAGGCCCAAAATCTCCTTGCAGAATGTCTCGTCATTCCAGGCGGCGAGGCAGCCGAGCACCTGGGTGGCAAAGGCCTCGTTCAACTCCCAGGTCTCGATATCCTGCAAGGTGAGGTCGTTGCGCTTCAGCAGCGCGGTCGCCGACAGCACCGGGCCAAGCCCCATGATCGAGGGATCGAGCGCGGCCCACTGGCTGTCGATGATGACCGCCTTCGGTGTCAGGCCGTGCTTGGCGACCGCCTCTTCGGAAGCCAGGATCACCCAGGAGGCGCCGTCGGTGATCTGCGAGGAATTTCCGGCGGTGACCTGGCCCCACGGCCGCTCGAACACGGGACGCAGCTTCGCCAGCGTCTCGGGCGTGGAGTCCGGCCGCACGCCGTCGTCGTGATCGTAGAACTTGCCGTCGCGGGCAAAGGCGGTCTCGACCTCGCCTTTCAGAAAGCCTTCCTTCTGCGCGTTCGCCAAGCGCCGGTGGCTCTCGGCGGCATAGACATCGGACTGCTCGCGCGTGATGCCGAAGAGATGGCCGACCACCTCGGCGGTCTGGCCCATGTTCAGTTCGGTGATGGGATCGGTGAGCCCGCGCTCGAGCCCGATGATCGGCTTGAAAAATCGCGGTCGCGTCTTCAGCAGCGCCATGATCCTGGCGCCGATGCCCTTGGCGCCGGCAAGGCCCGCAAACCAGCGCACGCCGGAATTGGGCCACACCAGCGGTGCGTGGCTCAGCGCCTCGGTGCCGCCCGCCAGGATCATGTTGGCGACGCCCTCGCGGATATAACGATAGGCGGTGTCGATCGACTGCATGCCGGAGCCGCAATTGATCTGCACGGTGAAGGCGACCATGGACTCGCCCATGCCGAGCCGCAGCGCCGCAACGCGCGCCGGATTCATCTCGTCGGCAATGACATTGACGCAGCCGAGGATCACCTGGTCGAAGGCGTCGGGCGCAAACGGCTGTCGCGCCAGCAGCGGCCGGCCGCATTGCACGGCGAGATCGACCGGCGTGAACGGCCCGGGGCCGGAGCGCGCCTTCAGGAACGGCGTCCGGCTGCCGTCGACGATAAAGACCGGTCGCGCCATCAGCTCGCCGCCCTCTGCTCACCCAATTCCTGGAAGAACTGATGCACGTCGGCGGGTTTCTTGTAAATCGGCGACAGCGCCTCCGGCGCGAAATCGTCGACCTCGATCACCTTGGCCACGGCCTCATGGGCGGCGGCCAGCCGCTCGGCCTCGCTCTGGGTGATGACGCCCTTCTTCACCGCCTCAGCCGGGTCGCGCAGATGCGCGGCATGCATCCTCTTTGCGATCTCCTCGGTGCCGGTGACCAGCAGGAAGGCCTTCTCCAGCCGGGCGCGGCCGCCGTCATCGTCGACATGGGAGAGATCCGGCGTCAGGCGATCGCGCGCCGCCGACGGCTCGACGATCAACTGGGCGCAGGCCTGCACCACGCGATCGCTCGGTCCGACGACGCGCGCGCCAAAGGGCTGCACGACGAATTTCAGCAGCCAGCCGACGAAGCGGTTCGGCAGATTGGCGCAGATTTCGGCGAAACGATTCTCGATGGTGCGGAAGCCCGCCGCCATGCAGTATTCCAGCGCGGCAAAATCCTCCTTCTGCCGGCCCTCCTCTTCCCAGCGTTTCAGCGCGGCCGAGAGCAAGTACAGCTCGGACAGCACGTCGCCGAACCGCGCCGACAGCATCTCCTTGCGCTTGAGCGCGCCGCCAAGCGTGAGCAGCGCCATGTCGGCGCAAAGCGCAAACGCCGACGAGTAGCGCGACAGCTGGCGGAAGAAGGGCGTCGCATCGCCCGCGTCCGGCGCGGGCGCGAACAGGCCAAAGCTCCAGCTCCGGCCCCACGCGCGGAACAGCGTGGTGAAGGTATGGCCGACGTGCGCCCAGAACGCCTTGTCGAAGGCGTCGAGCCCGCGCGCGTGGTCGTCGTCGCGCAGCGCGTTCATCTCCTCGAGCAGATAGGGATGCGCGCGGATCGCGCCCTGCCCGAACACGATGAGATTGCGGGTCAGGATATTGGCACCTTCGACGGTGATGCCGACCGGCACCGAGCGGTAGAGATTGCCGAGATAGTTCTGCGGACCGTCGATGACAGCCTTGCCGCCATGGATGTCCATGGCGTCGTCGATCGCAATCCGCATGCGCTCGGTCGCATGCAGCTTCATGATGCCGGAGATGACAGCGGGATGATGACCCTGGTTCAGCGCGGCGCAAGTCAGCCGTCGCGCGGCATCGAGCTGATAGGCGGTGGCGGCGATGCGCGCCAGCGGTTCCTCGATGCCTTCGAATTTGGAGATGGAGATGCCGAACTGCTCGCGGATGCGGGCATAGGCGCCGGTGGTGCGCGCGGCATAGGCCGCGCCGGCAGCCGACAGCGACGGCAGCGAAATGCCGCGGCCGGCGGCGAGCGCCGTCATCAGCATCTTCCAGCCCTGTCCCAGCCGCTCCTTGCCGCCGATGATGTAGTCGAGCGGGATGAAAACGTCGCGGCCCCAGTTCGGGCCGTTCTGGAACACCTGCATCGACGGCAGATGGCGGTGGCCGATGCTCGACGCCTGGGAGATGCGTCGGGATCAGCGCGACGGTGATGCCGAGCTCTTCTTCGTTGCCACGAGATGATCGGGATCATAGGCCTTGAAGGCGAGACCCGAGCAGCGTCGCGACGGGCCCGAGCGTGATGTAGCGCTTGTGCCAGTTCAGCTTGAGGCCGAGCACTTCCTTGCCTTCGAATTTGCCCTTGCAGATGATGCCGGTGTCGATCATCGAGGCGGCATCCGAGCCGGCTTCCGGGCTGGTCAGGCCGAAGCAGGGAATGTCGCGGCCGTCGGCCAGCCGCGGCAGCCAGCGCTCCTGCTGCTCCTTGGTGCCGAAGCGCATCAGGAGTTCGCCGGGTCCGAGCGAATTCGGCACCATCACGGTGACGGCGGCGGCGAGCGAGCGCGTCGAGATCTTGCGCACCACTTCGGAATGCGCATAGGGCGAGAAGCCGAGGCCGCCGAATGCTCCTTCGGAATGATCATGCCGAAGAATTTCTTCGCCTTGATGAAGTCCCAGGCTTCCGGCGGCAGGTCGCGCCATTCCCAGTTGATCTTCCAGTCGTCGAGCATGGCGCAGAGCTCGTCGACGGGGCCGTTGAGGAAGGCCTTCTCCTCGTCGGTCAGCGTCGCCTGCGGAAAGGCCAGCAGCTTCGACCAGTCGGGATTGCCGGTGAAGAGATCGGCGTCCCACCAGACGTCGCCGGCCTCCAGCGCCTCGCGCTCGGTGTCGGACATCGACGGCAGCACGCCGCGCGCCCAGGAAAAGATCGGCTTGGTGATGTAGTCGCGGCGAAAGCTCATGGCGGTCCTCTCTGGGGGTTCGGGCGCTTGCGCGATTCTTCGGACGTTCGCTTTGCGCCCACTTTACCGGAAAGCGTGAAGGATAAGGTGACGCTTTAGGTTGAAAATAAAGCGAAATTGAACGGTCGAGGATAACGCGCAACGGAATTGTTCCGCACACTCGTTCGCGCTTTCACCTCTCCCCGCCTGCGGGGAGGTCGGATCGCGACAGCGATCCGGGTGAGGGCGTACAGGTCGATCGACTAACATCCAGAACGCACGGATGACCGGTCCTCACGGCGCCAACGCCTCTGCCCCGCCTGCGGCTCCGCACGCGGGGAGAGGGGAGATCAATCCGGCCGGACCATCTCGAACATGGTTTTCCGGCTTGATCTCGAAATAGTCGCCCTTGCGCCCGGCGCGCACGATCGGGCGGGCGAGCCCGGTCTGGTAGACGCCGTCCCGGATCATGGCCTTGTCGATATGGACGGCGACGACCTCGCCGAGCGTCAGCCAGGCCTGCGCCTTTTTGCCGTCGGCGCCCTGCAGCTGGATGATCTGGTCAGGCTTGCATTCGAACGATACCGGGCTTTCGGCGACGCGCGGCACGTTGACGATCTTGCCCGGCGCGGGCGTCAGGCCCGCGATCTCGAATTCGCTGACATCGCGCGCGACATGCGCCGCGGTCGCGTTCATGTGTTTGGCGAGATCCATGGTCGCGAGATTCCAGCAGAACTCGCCGGTCTCCTGCACGTTCTGCACGCTGTCCTTCCAGGAGGTGGAGGAGAAGCCGATGATCGGCGGCACGTAGCAGAAGCCGTTGAAGAAGCTGTAGGGCGCGAGGTTGACGTTGCCCTTGGCGCCGCGCGAAGAAATCCAGCCGATCGGCCGCGGCGCGACGATGGCGTTGAACGGATCGTGCTTCAGCCCGTGGCCGTTCTTGGGTTCGTAGAAGTGCAGGTCCTTCGGGCTCTTCGCGTCCATTGTTGGTTTTTCCCGCCGCCGCCTACTTCCGCTTCACCAAACTCGCCAGCACGAAGTCGATCATCTGATCGATGGTCGGCCCTGGCTTGTTCATCATCTGCGCGATCATCTGCGGATGGAAAAAGCCGATCATGGCGTGGCAGGTGCAGAACGCTGCGAACGCCACGTCGGTCACCTCGAACTCGCCGGAGGCCACGCCCTGCGCGATCACCCCGCCGATGGTCTCGGTGACCAGCTTCATATGGGCGACGCAGACGTCCCAGCTCTCCTGCATCGCGATCTCGACCATCTCATGCAGCTTGGAATCGCCGACATAGCGCTCCGTGTTCATGCGATTGACGGTCTTGATCATTTCGCGCAGCCGCTCCGAGGCGGAGCCGGGCTCTGTGCATGATCGCGGCCGCAGCGTCCTCGACCTCGCCCATCAGGGTGCGGCAGACGCCCTCATGGATCGACTTCTTCGAATCGAAGAAGCGATAGACATTGGCCGGCGACATCCGCAATTCCTTGGCGATGTCGGCGACCGTGGTCTTCTGATAGCCGATCTGCCGGAACAGACGCTCCGCCACCACGAGAATTCGCTCTCGTGTGTCCGGCTCGACATGTTCAGCAACCAGCGTCATTGGCGTACTCAATGTTCAATTATTCCGCTGCTTCGGCAAGCGGAAATGCGGGCCTGACCGGACCGTAATGCTGCGGCGCGAGATCGATCACTTCGCTCGCGCCGGCTTTCGTCCAGGCTCTTGCGGAACCAGAGGGCGTAGAGCCCCGGCAGGTACAGCAAGGTCAGGAAGGTTGCAACAAACAATCCGCCCATGATGGTGATCGCCATCGGGCCCCAGAACGCCGAGCGCGACAGCGGGATCATGGCAAGGATCGCGGCGAGCGCGGTCAGGACCACCGGCCGCGCGCGGCGCACGGTCGCCTCCACGATCGCCTCCTTGCGCGTCATGCCGTGCGACACATCGGTCTCGATCTGGTCGACCAGGATCACGGTGTTGCGCATGATCATGCCGGCAAGCGCGATCAGGCCGAGCAGCGCCACGAAGCCGAACGGCTGGTTGGCGACGTTCAGCCCGAGCGAGGCGCCGACGATGCCGAGCGGCGCGGTCAGGAAGACCAGCAGCAGCCGCGAGAAGTTCTGCAGCTGGATCATCAACAGCGTCAGCATCACGATCACCATCACCGGAAACAGCGCGAAGATCGAGGCATTGCCCTTGGCGGATTCCTCGAAGGCGCCGCCGGGCTCGATCCGGTAGGCCGGCTCGAGATGGTCGCGGATGTCCTGCAGCTTCGGCCAGATCTGGTTGGTGACGTCGGGCGCCTGCACGCCGTCGTTGACGTCGGAGCGCACGGTGATCGCCATGTCGCGGTTGCGCCGCCACAGGATCGGCTCCTCATGCGAGTACTCGATCTTGGCGATCTGCTGTAAGCGGCACCGCGACGCCGTTCCGCGAGGTGACGGTGAGATCGCCGACACGGGCGAGATCGAGCCGCTCGGACGGCACGGCGCGGGCGACCACGCCGACCTTCTCGATGCCGTCACGCACGGTCGTCACCGGCGCGCCCGAGATCAGCATCGCCAGCGCCTGCGAGACGTCCTGCGGGGTCAGGCCCAGCGCGCGGGCGCGGTCCTGGTCGACCACGAGCTTCAGGTAAGGCGACTGCTCATTCCAGTCGAGCTGCACGTCCTTGACGTTCGGGTTCTGCCTGCATCATGTCGCGGACCTGATAGGCGATCTCGCGCACCTTCTTCGTGTCCGGCCCGATCACGCGGAACTGCACGGGGAAACCGACTGGCGGACCGAAGTTGAAACGGTCGACGCGCACGCGCGCCTCCGGAAGCGCTCCGTCGGCGACCGCATTCTCGATCTTCGCCTTGATGCGCTCGCGCGCTTCGACGTTCTTGGCAACAATCACGATCTCGGCAAAGGCCTCGTTCGGAAGCTGCGGGTTGAGGCCGAGCCAGAAGCGCGGCGAACCCTGCCCGACATAGGCGGTGTAGGTGTCGATGTCGTTGTCGTCCTTCAGCAGTGCTTCCGCCTTCTTCACGGCCTTCTCGGTGACGCCGAAGGCGGTGCCTTCCGGCAGGCGCAACTGCAGGAACAGTTCGGGCCGCTCCGACAGCGGGAAGAACTGCTGCTGCACGTGGCCGAAAGCGAGGACCGAAGCGACGAACACGCCCACGGTCGCAACCACCGTCTTGACGCGGTGGTTGACGCACCACTGGATCACGCCGCGCAGTGCGCGATAGACGCGGGTCTCGTAGATCGCGTGCGGATCGTGGTTGTGATGGACCTTGATGTTGGGCAGCAGCTTGACGCCGATATAGGGCGTGAAGATCACCGCGACGAACCAGGACGCGACCAGCGCGATCGCGACGATCCAGAAAATGCCGCCGGCATATTCGCCGACGGCCGAATTGGCAAAGCCGATCGGCAGGAAGCCCGCCGCGGTCACCAGCGTGCCCGTCAGCATCGGAAACGCCGTTGATTCCCAGGCAAAGGACGCGGCGCGGACGCGGTCCCAGCCCTGCTCCATCTTCACCACCATCATCTCGACGGCGATGATGGCGTCATCGACCAGAAGGCCGAGCGCGATGATCAGCGCGCCGAGCGTGATGCGGTGCAGATCTATACCCATCGCGTTCATCACGATGAAGACGATCGCGAGCACCAGCGGCACCGAAGCCGCCACCACGATGCCGGTGCGCCAGCCGAGCGCCAGGAACGAGACGAACAGCACGATTACGAGCGCCTCGATGAAGGAGTGGACGAACTCGCTGACCGCGTGCTCGACCACCTTCGGTTGGTCGGCGATCAGCTCGACATTGATGCCCTGCGGCACCGCCTTCATGAAATCGGCGGTGGCGTCGGCCACGTCCTTGCCGAGCTCGAGGATGTTGGCGCCCTTCGCCGTAACGACGCCGATGCCGATCGCGGGCTTGCCCTCCTGCCGCACCTTGAAGGTCGGCGGATCGACGAAGCCGTGAGTGACGGTTGCGATATCGCCGAGCCGGAACACGCGGCCGTTGCTTTCGACCGGCGTCTCGGCGACAGCCCTGGCGCCATCGAGCGCGCCGGTGACGCGCAACGGCACGCGCTGCGATGAGGTCTCGACCGTGCCGGCCGGCACGACATTGTTCTGCTTGGCAAGCGAGTCGAACAGCGCCTGCGGCGTGATGCCCAGCGTCGCAAGCTTGGCGTGCGAGAATTCGACAAAGATGCGCTCGTCCTGGTTGCCGTAGATGTCGACCTTGGTGACCCCCGGCACCTTCAAGAGGCGCTGGCGCAGGCCTTCGGCAGCCTTCTTCAACTGCGCGTAATCGGCGCCGTCGCCGGTCATCATGTAGAGAATGGAATCGACGTCGGAGAACTCGTCATTGACGACGGGACCGAGAATGCCTGCGGGCAAGTCGCCTTGCGCATCGGCCAGCTTCTTGCGCAGGAGATAGAACAGATAAGGCACATCCTTGGCCGGCGTGTTGTCGCGGAAGGTGACCTGCATCGCGGTGAAGCCCGGCTTGGAATAGGTCTGCACCTTCTCGAAATAAGGCAGCTCCTGCAGCTTCTTCTCGATGGGATCGGCGACCTGGGTCTGGATCTCCTTGGCGGTCGCGCCCGGCCACAGCACGGAGACGTTGACCACCTTCACCGTGAAGAACGGATCCTCGGCGCGGCCGAGCTTCTGGTAGGAGAAGAAGCCGGCGACACCGAGCGCGACGATCAAAAACATCACCAGCGAGGGATGGCTGACGGCCCAGGCGGACAGATTGAAGCGCTTCATCGTAACTCTCCAATCGACTTCGTCATTGCGAGCGAAGCGAAGCAATCCATTCTTTCTTTTCGCGGAGGGATGGATCGCTTCGTCGCTCCGCTCCTCGCAATGACGGCGACACTAAAACGACAGCGACGACACCACCCTCACCTTCTGGGACGGGATCGAGCTTCTGCACGCCGAGCGCGACGACCTTCGCGCCCTCTTCGACGCCGCCTGATATGACGACGTCGTTGCTCTCATAGGACTTGATGGTGACCGGCTTCAGCGAAATGTCGCCGGCATCGTCGACGACAAAGAACGAGGGCTTGTCGCCGGCGTCGTAGAGCGCCGACAGCGGCAGCCGCGCCACGCGCGCGGTCTTCTTGTCGCACAGCGTCAGGGTCGCGGTCATGCCGAGCTCGACATTGTCGCCAACGTCGGGCAGCGAGAATTTGGCGAGATAGGTGCGGGTCGCTGGGATCGGCGCTCGGCGAAATCTCGCGGAGCTTTGCCGCATACTTCCTGTTCGGCTCCGACCACAACGTGACCGTCGCGCTGCCGGTCTTGGCGCGCTCCACCAGCGTCTCGGGGATCGCGACCACCGCTTCCTTCTCGGCAAAGCGTGCGACCCGGATCGCGGTCTGGCCCGCGGCAACCACCTGGCCCGGCTCGATCAGGGTCGCAGTCACGACGCCGCGGGCATCCGCCGCCAGCGTCGCGTAAGAGAGTGAGTTCTTGGTGAGATCGACCGAGCGCTCGGCGCGATTGAGTCGCGCGCGGGCTTCGTCGGCTGCGGCGCGCGCGGAATCCATCTGCGCGTCGGTGGTCCAACCCTTGGCGCGCAACTCCTTCGCGCGCGTCTCGGCGGCAACGGCCTGCGCCACCACGCCGGTCGCGGCGGTGAATTCGGCGACCGCCTGCTCGGCCTGCAGCTTCAGATCGATTTCATCGAGGGTTGCGAGCGGCTGGCCGATGTCGACGGTCTGGCCGACCTCGACGAGGCGCTTGGCCACCTTGCCGGGCACGCGAAAACCCATGTCGGTCTCGATCCGAGGCTTGATCGTGCCGACAAAGCTGCGCTCCGGCGTCTCCGCCTCGTAATGGGCGGTTGCAACCAGGACAGGCCGCGACGGGGCTGGCTTTTCCGCGACCGTGTCGTTGCAACCGGCCAGCGCGACCGCCAGGAAGGCCAGGGCCACGCCAGCTAATAGCCTGGAGTAACTCGATAAAATTGACTGGGCCAGCATCGGATACTCCTCTAGCTCTGCTCTTGAGAGGAGTATCGAATACCGAATGATGAAAGTCAATAATCGTCAGTCATCATGAAATCGTGATTTCCGATTGATACCCGGGCTCGACGCACACCCGCAATCACCGGCGGCTGCGTCTGGCCGCACGTTTCGCGGTCGCTCCCTTTGCTGCTCTTCTGGTTGTCCGCTTCGCCGATTTGCGCGCAGCACTCCGCGACGCCGACTTCGATTTGCCGCGCGCAGATGGTTTGGTGGTCTTGCCTGCTTTCTTCGCCGCGACGCGTGTGGTCGTCGCTTTCCTCGCCGATGGCTTTTTCGCGGTCTTCCTTGCGGCCCGCTTCCGCCGCGGCGGCTGCGCCGCAATTGGCGGGACCAGCAGCGGATCGGACACGAGACCTTCGGCCGCGAACGGCATATAGGCTGCGTTGGTCTGCTCGACCTTCGGCGGCTCCTCCGCCTTCAGCGCCTCCGATGCACTGTTGGCGATGTCCTTCACCGTGTCGGTGAATTTTTCGAGAATCGATTTGTCCTTGTCCATGATGCCTCCAGCTTTGATTGCTCAAGACAATTGGCGGGAGGGCAAACAAGTTCCATTGCTGCGCTATAGGGACAAGGGACGATCACTCCCCCAACTGAAACCTTTCGAAGCGATCGAGCTCATCCTCGATCCGGCGTTTCAATTCGGCGCGCCCCTCGCCCTTGGCCGCCTTGCCCAGGCCGACCCAAGTCCACTTCTGCATCAAGAGCTTCCTGTTCTGCCGGTCGGTCTTGAGATCGAGCGCCGCGACGATGTCCTCGCCGACCAGCACGGGCAGCGCGAAATAGCCGAACTTGCGCTTGGGCTTCGGCACGTAGGCTTCGAACAGATGCCCGTAATCGAAGAACAGCTGCGTGCGCTTGCGCTGGATGATGAGGGGATCGAACGGCGACAGAATATGCACCAGCGGCGGCGCGGCCTCGCGCTTCGCCTCCAGCACCTCAGGTGACGCCCAGTGCTCCTGCTTGCCGGCGCCTTCGAACACGACCGGCATTAGCTCGCCGCGGCGCACCCGCCGATCGATCTCCCGCCGGACGCCTTTCTTGTTCGGCGCATCCAGATGGCAGACCGAGTCCAGCGACACCACGCCCTGCGCGCGTAGCGCGCGGTCGAGCAGATAGGCCGTGACCTCTGGTAGCGTCGCCGATTTCGGCGGCTTGTCCCAGCCGAAGTGACGGTTCATCAACTCGTAGGTCTTGAGCATGCCGTTGCGCTCGGAGACCGTCACCGTGCCGCAATAGAACGCGAGTTGCAGCGCGCGCTTCGACGGCTTGCGGCTCGCCCACAGATGCTCCTTCTCGGTCAGTTCGTCGTCTTCGATGTCGCGGATGGTCAGCGCACCGCCCTTGAGCAGTCGCATCACCTTGCGCGTGTCTGATGGCTTGACGTTAGCGAACCAGCGATGGCCTTCGCGCTTGTGCAGCCGCATGTCCGGCATGAAGAAGCGGAAATCGCGCGACGGCACATAGGCCAGCGCATGCGTCCAGTATTCGAACACGGTTTTGTTGGCGCTCTGGGCTTGGCGCAGATCGGCGCGGCGATAGCCGGGAATGCGGGTGTAGAGGATGTGGTGGTGGCAGCGCTCAATGACGTTGATGGTATCGATCTGCACATAGCCGAGATGGGCGACCGCATCCGCCACCGCTTGCGGTCCCTCGCCGAACGGCGCTGCCACGTCGAGCCGTTGCGCCGCGAGCCAGATGCGGCGGGCGTCGAGCTTGCTCAAGGCGCGAGGTTTGGGCGGGCGGGACATCGCGGCCCGCAATCTAGCGGGATTCGCGACGCCAGCGACCGGGAAAAACGCCGCGCTGCGGCGTCAGGGCGTGCCGCTATCCCGCTGCGATTTCGATCGCTCCGGGATGCTGCCGGTCGCGATTTCACTGTCGCAGGATGCCTTGCCTCGCGCCGAAGCCTCGCAGCGGTAGACGCGGCCGGTCAGACGGTCGACCAGCCAGGCGCTCTCCTCGGTCGGACCCTCGATGCCGATGTAGCGGGTGCCGATCGCGCTCAGCAGGGTCGAGAGCAGGATGGCGGCCGCGATCATCGCAGCGCCAACCAGCACCGGCATGGAACTTATGGTGATGGTGCGCTCCGGCGGCCCGGAACGATAACCCTGGTACTCGTTTTGTCGCTTTACTGACGGAATCACGGCCCCTGCTTCGCTTTTTGCTGGCTTTTCTTGTTTGCTTTTTTGGCAAGCCAATCTCTAGGCGCGCATCTGGCCGATTTCTTGGTGAGACATCGGCGCATCCGCGTCCGCTTTGCGATTGTATCGGGCACGCGACTTGTTTGCCGATGATCTTTTCGGAAAACCGCTGCACACTTTTCCGGATCATGGGCGAACAATGAAAAGGCGGCCCGCAGGCCGCCTCATCTGTGGATCGTTATCCGTGTTGTTCCCTAGCGGAACATGCCGCCCATCATGTGGCCGAAGAGACCACCGGGTCCGCCGCCGCCACGGTAATGCCGGCCGCCGCTGCGCCGATAGTGACGGCCGCCGCCGGAGCCGGAGTCATCGTCGCCGCTGCTCGAGGAGTCATCGGCGGAGGCAACGCGGGTGGAGACGATCTCACCGAGCAGCGCCTTGTGCTGCAGCGTGTTGAGATAGCCGGTGACGGGATAGCCGCGCGAGGCCTGCCAGCGCTTGATCAGGGAACGGGTGGTGTCGTCGAATTTGCCGGTCGCCTTGTTATCGAAGCCGAGGCCGGTCAGGCGGCGCTGCACATCGCGGCGCTGGCTACGATCGAGGCCAATCTGGTCCTCGGAGGTCTGGTCGGCCTCCTGGGCGAAGGTGTCGGGGTCAACTGCGGTGGTCAGGTTCCGCGTCGCGCTCGACTGACCGTTGTCCTGCAGCTTGGCGATGCGGCCGAGCGCCAGCGCCTTGAACGCGCCGTTCGGATAGCTGGCGAGGTAGGCGTTGAGCTCTTCCGGCTTGTTGGAATCTTTCACCGAGCGCCAGAACTCGACTTCCATCGCGCTCGCGGTCGGAGCAGCCGAAGCGACGGTAGTCGCAGCAGGCGTGTCCGTTGAAGCGGCCGGTTGCTCGGCGGGTGCGGCTTGCGGATTGAGATAGACCTCGCCGATCAGGTTGGTGTGGCCCCACGGCAGCTGGTTCTTGTTGGTCTCCTCGTTGACCTGGGCGCGGACCCTGGTCATCGCCTGCTGGATCTCGACGCCGGGCTTGGCAATGTTGGAGATCAGCGCGCGGGTGAACGGCGAGTGGTTGCCGACGTCGCCGTCGAGCGCGGTCTGACCGGGGCCAGTGGCGAACGCGAGCAGCGTGCCCTCGCCCGACTTCATCTCGGCGAGACCGGAATTGACGGCGACGCTGCGGGTCGCCTTGGCGGAGCGAATGCGGGCGGCGAACGGATTATCGCGGCAGGCATCCAGGAACACCAGCTTGACCTTGGCATCGGCCATGGTCTGCTCGAGGGTGAGGTCGACATTGATGGCGGCGCCGAGCTTGACGTCCATCTCCGACTTCAGGTCGGCGTCGATCGGCAGCAGGTAGTTGGTGTTGTTCACGGCGATGCCGTGGCCGGCATAGAAGAACACGGCAACATCGGCGCCTTCCGCCTTCTTGCCGAAGTCCAGTAGCTTTTCGGTCATCTTGTCGCGGGTAAGGTTCGTGCCTTCGACGACCTCGAAGCCGACATTGCGCAGGACGGCGGCCATCGCCTTGGCGTCGATCGCCGGGTTCGGCAGCTGCGGGACGGCGCGGTAGGCGGCGTTGCCGACCACGAAGGCGACGCGCTTGTCGGCAAGCGCGGCATCGCCGCTGATCAAAAGCGCTGCGACTGAGAGTGCTGCGATCCAGAAGCGCATGATCCATTCTCCCCTTGATCCGAAACTTGGGCCGGTCTTCCCGGTCCGTTGCCGCCAATGTGATCGAACCCACCGCGCGAGGACTGTGATGTGGGTCACGCAGGGGGTTCAAGCCCAAAGCCCAGCCAAAAATGTTGCCAAGGGCGGATTTGAGGGCCGTGCGGTCCTTTTCATATCCGGGCGAACCCGGAGGATGCTGCTATAAGTGCATCTAATAGATGCGCTTGGTGCTTGCCCCAAATGCCGGTCCAGCGACGATTTTCCCCATGTGACCCGTATCACATTCATCGCAATGAACCCGTCCTATGTTCGGAGCATCCAAACGCCAAAGGGCGGCGAGTAACAAAGAGGATTACGACAATGACCAGCTTCGTCAGGTTTTCAGGATTGAAGGCGATCACCATCTGCGCCGCGCTCTCGATGACCGCGGGCCTGGCTTTCGCCGGTGACAACGTGTCGTCGGACCAGATCATTCACGCGCTGCAGCCGAAGCCGCTGACCCGCGGCCTTTCGGCCGGCGTCCCGCAGGTCGATCCTGCGATCAAGGCGAAGGAAGTGAACTTCGTGGCCAGCATCCGCAACCGCAAGACGCGGTCGATGTCGATTGGCGAGCGCGAGGAGATCGCCGAGATCGCTGCCACCAAGCCGAAGATCGATCTGGAAATCCATTTCAACTTCAACTCGGCTGACATCAGCAAGGAATCGATGCCCTCCGTGCAGGCGCTGGGTGACGCACTGTCCGATGCGAAGCTGCGCGGCTCGACCTTCGTGGTGGCCGGCCACACCGACGGCGTCGGCGGCGAACAGTTCAACCAGGAACTCTCCGAGCGCCGCGCCGACACCATCAAGCATTACCTGGTCGATCACTACCATATCGCCAACGGCGACCTCGTCACCGTCGGCTATGGCAAGTCCAAGCTGAAGAATGCGGCCGACCCGGCCGATGGCGTCAACCGCCGCGTCCAGGTCGTCAATATGGACACCAAGTCCGCCTCGAAGTGACGGCTGCGAGATTCGATCCGCCTGCCGCTGAAGTGGCAGGCGGATGTTTGATATCCAGCGAACGGAACACACCAAGGGCTCTTGCCTTCCAACAGAGCCGAGGCAAACTAGTACCGCCGATCTGAAGTCCCTGAACCCGATTTTGCAGCGAGTGAGTCAGGGACTTCAGATCCGCATTTTGCTTTGACCGCAACACGGGCATCGCGGCAAGGTTCTGGCGATGGCATTGGCCAGGCGGATGCGCATGGTTGTGATCGAGTTCGGAATGTGACGCTCAGGCCGCAACGGCAGTTCCTCTTGGTCGGTAACCCGCGGGAATGGCAAGTTGCGGGAGGATCGGGATGGGACGAGTTGCTGAGGGGGGAATCGTCTCCCTTTCGGAGATCAGGAATCCGTAAGCTGCGATGCAGAGCGTTGCGTGATGGTGGAAGCCGCGCCATCCGCGACCTTCAAAATGTCCGAGACCGACCTCTTGCTTGAGATCCTGGTAGTCGCGTTCAATGCGCCAACGCAGCTTGGTGAAGTGGATCAAGCGATGGAAGGTGATGTCCTCGGGGAGCGTCGACAGGAAGTACTTGGTCGGCTCGTCCTCGCCTTTGGGCCACTCGATCAATAGCCATTCCTCTGGGCGCGTCTGGTGGCGCCGCTCGTCACGCCGCGCGGCACGGACCCGCACCCGAGCAAAGCGCGAGGATAGAATCTCGGCCGAGCCTTCTCGCCACTCGATCGTGCGCCAAGCGCTTTTGGGCAGGCTGAGCGCAAGGTCTTTAACCGAGACCGGCCAGTGCCTGGCATCGCGCCGCAAGCGCTTTGGCGGCCGTCCGCGGCCACCCACCTCTTCGGCGGCAGCGGTCCTGTCGCCTCTGCCCACACCGTCGTGTTCGACAGAATGCCCGCGACGTAGGGCAGCCCCAAGATCGTGATGTCGGCGCGCAGATTGCTGTTGTTGCCGTAGCCGGCATCCAGCAGCGCCACGCCGCGCGGCAGACCAGCCGCGCAGGCCCAGCGCAGTTGCTCAAGCGCGATCTCATGCTTGGTCTTGAAGACAATATCTTCAGGAACCCCCGCCTTGCGCAGACGATCGCGATCCTCCGCCCATTGCTGGGGCAGATAAAGCCGGTACGCCACCGGCAGGCTTGCATGTTCATTGGCAATCGACAGCGAAACCGCAGCGGCACTAGATCCAGCTCTGAAAAAGCATCAGGCGGTTGAACGTCGCCATCGACGTGCCGATGAAGGCTGCCGAGATCGGCAGCATCACGACAAATCCCGCGGCTGCGATCGCGACGAAGCCCCACAACAGCCAGCGCGGCGCGTTGTTGCGGGAAAGCGCATGGACCAGCGCGAGCGAGGCAAAGGTCGCCGCCGGCATATAGTAATAGAGGAAGCCCAGCGTGCGCGGCAGCAGCGCCCAGGCAAGCCAGGGTCCGAAATAGAACGCGAGAATCAGGAACGCGTCGCGGCTTCGCGTCGCGATCCAATCATAGAGACAAAGCGCGATGGCGAGCAGCGCCGGCCACAGCACCAGCGGGTTGCCGAGCAACACCACCGCGGAGATCCGGTCGTCGCCGATCTTGTCGAACAGAAACCAGACCGGTCGTGCGAGCAGCGGCCATGACGGCCACGAGCTCATATAGGTGTGGCCGGCGATCGCGGTCGTGGTGTTGTCGGAAAAGATGCGCCGCTGCGCTTCGATGAGGTCATGCAGCGAGAAGCCGTAGAGCAGCACGAAACTTGCGAAATAGGTCAGTGCCGGCGCAAGCGCGAAACAGATCGCGACATGATACGCGCGAAATTCGGGCCAGAGCTCCGGCCGGTACCAGTCGGTTGGGCGCGGATCGGCGAATTGCGTGCGCCAGCCTTGCATCAGGCGGACCGTGGCGACGATCGCGATGCAGGCGGCGAGTGGAAACAGGCCGCTCCATTTGCAGGCCGCCGCAAGACCGAACGCGAGACCCGAGAGAGCGAAGGCGCCGAATGGCTGCGCCTTGCGAAAGCCCCACAGGAAAGCGGCGGTACCGAACAACCCGAAGGTCAACGCGAAAATATCCAGCATCGCGGTTCGCGCTTCGACGAAGAGCATCTGGTTGAAGAAGGCGATCAGCGCAGCCGCAATCGCGGGTCCATGCGCCGCGAATAGTGCGAGCCCGCAGAGATAGACCGCGACGATTGCGAGCGCTCCGAACAGCGCGGATGAATAGCGCCAGCCGAGCGGCTTGTCGCCGAACGCATGAATTGAGAACGCAATGATCTGCTTGGCGAGCGGCGGATGCATCGGATTGAGCATCGGCTCCGGCATGACCGGCAACAGCATCTGCCGCGCCGCCGGCACGTAATGAAATTCATCGAACACGAATTTGTCGGGGGTTTCGATGCCGATCAGAAACGCCAGATGCGAAGCGATAAAGATGATGGCCGAAAAAAGGCAGGTGCGCGCTGCCGAAACCCGGGGAACTGAGTGTGACTCACGTTCGATTTTCACGACAGCAACTTCGCCTTTGACTGAATGAATGTCGCGTCAACCGAAGCGAATGTGATTGAACGAAATTTTTGCGTCCAGTCATTTGAACGCAGTTCGAACTCGGCGCCACTAACCATGCGGGTTGATAGGGCGGCGCTTGTGATAATTTTACCACATCGTAGATGCGCGTCGTCCGGTACGATACGGGATCGATCGATCGGTACTGAAATGAATTGGCGTCGCAGCGTCGTTGTTGCTTTTGCGTTGGGTCTGTTCGTCGCATTCGCGTCGCCGTGCGCGCATGCGCGGTCGCCGGCCCGCGTCGGCGAAGCCGCCGTCGTCCAGAATCAAGTGCTGCGCGTTGCGGGGTCGGCGACAAACCAGATCAATGTCGGCGACGGCCTGCTGCGCGACGAAGTCGTGCGCACCGGCGCCGACAGCGCGGCGCGACTGGTGATGATCGACAGCACCAATCTGTCGCTCGGCGCCAACGCCTCGATCAGGCTCGACCGCACCGTCTTCAACGACGAGCACTCCTACAAGGAGATCGCGATCCGGCTCACCACCGGCGCGTTCCGCTTCGTCACCGGACATTCGGAAAAGACCGCCTACAAGATCACGACGCCGCTCGCGACCATCGGCGTGCGCGGCACCACGCTCGACATCCTCTCCCGGAATGGCCAATCGACCGTGGTGCTGCAGGACGGCGCCGCGATGGTGTGCACGCTGAGCTTCCAGTGCATCCAGCTGACGCAGCCCGGCGACACCGCCATCATCACCGTGACCGGCGGCAAGACCACGATTACCAAGACGTCGAATCCGCCGTGGACGTTCGCCCAGAACTGCGCCGCCTCGCCCGGACTTTGCACCGTCACGACCTTTGCCGATGCCGCACCGATCGATGAATTGGACGGCTTGTTATGCGGACGCTGAGCATGGCAAGGATCGTCCGCAATCTCATCCTTCCGGCTGCGCTCAGCGCGGTGATGTCGCTGATGCTCATCGCGGTGCAGACAAGTCCGGCGGCCGCGCAATGTGATAGTACGGATTGCCGCACGCCGACGCCCACACCGACACCCTCGCCGTCGCCGAGCCCATCACCAAGCCCATCGCCGACGCCGCCGACCGACGGCGGCACAAGCGGCAACTCCATCAACGGCCTCGCCGGTCAGCGCTTCAACCAGATGATCACCAACCAGGTGCTCGGCGCGGTGCTGCTCGGCGTCAACGAGCAGGTCAATTGCAGCGACTGCATCTCGACCTTCGGCTCGGTCGGCTCGTTCACGGCCGGCATCCACGGCCGCAAGGAGATCACCAACAATCTGTCGCTGCTCGCCGGCCTCGCCTACACCCAGTACAGCGAGAACGGTTACCACGTCACCAGCGCGCCGATCGGCGCCCTCGCGCTGCGCTACGACTTCACCGACTGGGGATCGTCGCGGCCGTTCTTCGACATCGGCACCATCTTCTCGCCGTTCGAGAAGGTGCGTTACAGCCGCAGCTATCTTACCAGTCTCGGCGCGGTCTCGCTCGAGAGCTCCACCAACAGCTCCGATTACGGCGTCTACGGCCGCGCCGGCTGGATCACTCGCCTTTCCGGCCGCGACGAGGTCGCGGCCTCGATCGAGCTGTGGCAGCTATGGCAGCGCGTCAGCGGCTACAGCGATCCGACTGTCGCATTCAATCCGTTCGACGCGACGATCGCTGATGGCACCGACCGCACCAACCTGGTCAAGATCGGCGGACAATGGACGCATCTGTTCGGCTCGATGGTCGAGGGCAACATCAACGGCTTCTTCGTGCAGTCCTTCAACAATCATTCCGGCATCGTCGCTGCCGTCACCGGTGACGGCCTGATCACGCCGACCATCGGCAATCAGAGCTGGGTCGAACTGGGTGGCAGACTTGGTTTCCGCCTCAGCAAGGGCTGGGTCGCCGACCTCTTCGTCAACGGCACGCTTGGCCCGCAGCCGGTCGGTAACACCATCCACGGCGGCATCGGCTTGCGGATCAATTACTAGCGCAGGTCGTTAGCTGCCGCTCGCGCTCGCCAGCGCAAGCGCGGCATCGGCCGCGCTCTCCAGAATTTCATCCGAGAGCTTGCGGTCGTTGACCGCGCGCGCGAGCTGCAGCGCGCCGACCATCAGGCC
Source organism: uncultured Alphaproteobacteria bacterium (assembly GCA_963821965.1). Taxonomy (GTDB): domain Bacteria; phylum Pseudomonadota; class Alphaproteobacteria; order Rhizobiales; family Xanthobacteraceae; genus Bradyrhizobium. The sequence goes on along the minus strand of CAWGFY010000007.1, from coordinate 57,505 downwards.
GTAGACCGCCATCGCCCGCTTGCGGCGCAACCGCGCCGAACCCTTGCCGGCCTGAGCTGCGATCAGATCGACGATTTCCACGATCTTGCCGGTGAAGGCATCGCGCGTCGACTTCGGATGACGCGCGATCTCGGCAACCAGCGCGGCGGTCGGGCAGCCGCCGCTTGCGTCGTCGCGATGGCGCGCGGACAGATAGTCGCGAATGGTCGCGTCCAGGCGCGCGCCTGCTTCCAGATTGGCGCGTAGCCCCATCCTGCGCCCGCCGAGCGCATGCGCAAGCACGGCCTCGACCAGATCCTCCTTGGATTCGAAGTGGTTGTAGAAGGCGCCGTTGGTCAGCCCGGCGTCCGTCATGATGCCGGCAATGCCGACCGCGGCAACGCCGCCCTCGCGAAACTGCGCCGAGGCGACATCGATGATGTGCTGCCGCGTCGCGTCCTTGTGGCCCTTTTCGTAGCGCATCGCTCGCCTCGTCCTCATGCCATCCATGCAATTGGGAGCGGATCTCCGTATTGCATTACGATCATAATAAAGTAGTATGAACATAATTCAATAGCTGAGTTGGTCGGGAATTGGTCATGGGAATGAAGCAGGCGGCGGCATTGTTCGCGGGCGGAAACATCGAGGTGGCAGAGGCTGCCCCGACACAGGCCAGTTCTGCCGCGCGGGCCGAAAGCGAAGCGGCCCGCGCGTCGATTCTGACCGCGCCGATCTTGCCGACATTGCTGAAGCTGGCGCTGCCGACCGTGACGGTCCTGGTGGCACAGACTGCGGTCAATATTGCGGAAGCTTATTATGTCGGCTTCCTCGGCACCGATGCGCTGGCGGGCGTCGCGCTGGTGTTTCCGGTCTTCATGATGATGACCATGATGTCGAACGGCGGGTTTGGCAGCGGCGTCGCTTCATCCGTGGCGCGTGCGGTCGGCGCCGGACGCAAGGACGACGCGGACGCGCTCGTATTTCATGCCGTGATTCTCGCCATCATCGTCGGCGCGATCTTCACCGCAGGTCCGATCCTCGGCGGTCCGGCACTCTATCGCGCGCTCGGCGGCGAGGCGGGCGCGCTGGCGGCGGCGGTGCAATACTCCAATTACCTGTTTGCCGGCGCCATTCCCGTGTGGATCGTCAATTTTCAGGCTGCAGCGCTGCGCGGCGCCGGCAACGTCAAGGTGCCCGCGCTGGTGACGCTGGTCGGTGCGTTCGTGCTGATCCCGCTCTCCCCGCTCCTGATCTTCGGCTTTGGCCCGATGCCGCGGCTTGGGATTGCCGGCGCCGGCATCGCTTTTGCTCTCTATTATTGCGCGGCGATGCTGTTCATGCTGCGCTACATGGCGGCGGGCCGCTCGGGTCTGACCTTCCGCTTCGCGCCGCTTCAGATGCGGCTGTTTGCCGACGTCCTCAAGGTCGGCATACCGACGGCGGTCAACACCGTGCTCACCAACCTCACGGTCATCCTCGTCACCGGTGCGGTCGGCCTGTTCGGCACCACGGCGCTCGCGGCCTACGGCATCTCCTCGCGGCTCGATTATGTGATGATCCCGATCCTGTTCGGCCTCTGCACGGCGACGCTGACCATGGTCGGCGTCAATATCGGCGCCGGGCAAGGGGCGCGCGCCAGACGGATCGGCTGGATCAGCGCCTGCGTCGGCGCCGGCGTGATCGGTTCGGTCGGGCTGGTGGTCGGACTGTTCCCTTTGCTGTGGCTGCATCTGTTCAGCCACGACACGGAGGTGTTGCGCCAGGGCGCGATCTATCTGCACATCGTGGCGCCCGCCTACGGCGCGCTCGGTTTCGGTTTCGTCATTGCTTTCGCCGCGATGGGCGCAGGCCATGTGCTTTGGACATTCGTTGCTTCCTTTGCGCGCATCATGATCGCCGCCGGCGGCGGCTGGCTTGCCGTGGCGAGCTTCGGCGCAGGGATGGCGGGTCTCGCCGCCATGGTGACGACATCGCTGATCGCCTACGCCGCGGTCTGCAGCGTGGTGATGCTCTCGGACTCGGTCTGGCGCGTGAAGGCGAAGTAAGGGTTAAGCACCCTCATACGCGCAGCGTCGTGCCCACCTTCAACTGCCGTGCACGCGATGGTGGGCACGCTTCGCTTTGCCCACCCTACGCGACGACGACGGCGAGACTACGTCGCGATCGGATTTGGCATGTTCAGGAACGACCGCGTCACATGCCAAAACAGCTGCCGGTTGATGGCAAGCGCCACCGAGTGCGCGGTGCCCGGCAGGATGATGAACTGGCGGTCGCCGTTCGGCAGTTTGTTGTAGAACTCCTCGAGGTCGGCGACCGTGGCGATGCCGTCATATTCGCCGCGCACCAGCAGCACCGGCGCCAGCACCTTCTCCGGCAGCACCACCGGCAGGTTCGCGGTCATGTCGAGATAGGTGCCGGTCGGGATCTGGTCGCCGAACTGCATCTCGACGTCGGCCAGCGCCTCGATCGCGGCGGGATCGGACGTGCCCGGCTTGTCGCGCGTGGCGATCGAGCGGATCATGTCGCGGTCGCGTTTGCGCATGTTGTGGCTGCGATAATAGTCGACCTGCTCGGCGCGTTTCTTCAGGGTCGGCGAGCCCTCACCCTTGTAGGTGAAGGCGGCGAACACGAGGCGGTCGATGCGGTCGGGCGCGGCCATCGCATAGCCGCCGGCGCGCAGCGCACCAGAGGACTCGCCGATGAAGTGATACTTCTTCTGACCGGTCTCCTTCGCGAGCACCTCGGCAGCCGCCTTCAGATCCTCGACGCCGCTCGCGACATCCGAATTTCCGGACGTGCGCCCCGACTTGCCGTAATTCTCATGGTCCATGGTCCAGCAATCGAAGCCGTAGCGGGCGAACTCGTTCATCACGGAATATTCGCCCTTGCCCGGCACATGCAGATCGAACACCCGGGAGGTCACCGACGAGCCGTGCACGAAGAACACCACGGGCCGCGACGGCTCGCCGGCCCTCGGCGCGCCGAGCCGCTTGCGATACATCCACAAGGGAACGTCACCTTTTTTCGCCCAGTATTCGCCGCTCCAGATCCGGCTGCCCTCGACAGGTTCGGCCTGTACGGGCGCCGCGTCGGCAAGCGCTCCCGCCATCAGGCCGAGGCCTGCCCCCTTGATGAGCGTACGGCGCGGCAGCGAATGGTCGGAATGGGTCATGGCTTCTTCCCGTTTCGTTCAATTTGAGTTGTTGCACAAAGTGTAACAGCGGCCCCGAGGCTTTGAAAGCACTGTGCGCTGCACAGCATAATCACCATCGGAGAATCTTGCGCGATAACTTGACCCGCGCCGATTTGCGGGCAAGGCTGACTATTGCAATCGCGCCATCGGGATCACAGAGCGCGACGTTTACGGAGGCCCCATGTCCAAAAAGTCCTGCATGATTTTGACCGCCGCACTGCTTTGGTTCGGATCGCAGGCGATGGCGCAACGATTGCCCGACGGCCCCGGGAAAGAGTTGGCCGAAACCAACTGCAACAGCTGTCACACTTTGCTCAGTCGCGTGGGATCGGGTTACACGGCGAGCGGCTGGAACACGGTCATGCGCATGATGATCAATCAGGGCGCGCCGCTGCAAGCCGACCAGATCGAGCCGCTGAAGGCGTATCTGATCAAGAGCTTCCCGGAAAAAGGGAAGCCTGACGGCGTGGTGATTCCCGGAACGGCCGAGATTTCATTCAAGGCATGGCAGGTCCCAACGCCCGGCTCGCGCCCGCATGATCCACTGGCGGCACGGGACGGCTCGCTCTGGTACACCGGCCAGATGGCCAATGTGCTGGGCCGGCTCGATCCGGCGAGCGGCAAGTTCACCGAATTTCACCTCAAGACGGAACACTCCGGTCCGCACGGCCTCCAGGAGGATAAGAACGGCAACATCTGGTACACCGGCAATACGGGATCGTTGATCGGAAGGCTGGACCCGAAGACCGGAATTGATACGGAGTATCCAACGCCCGAGCGCGGCGATCCACATACGCTCATCTTCGACAGGGACGGCATCCTCTGGTTCACGATGCAGAACCTCAACCGGATCGGCCGGCTTGAGCCTAAGACGGGCGAGATGAAACTGCTCACCCCGCCGACGGCCAATTCCCGGCCCTACGGCATGGCGTTGAATTCGAAGGGCATGGTCTTCTTCGTGGAATTCGGCACCAACCAGGTCGGCAGCATCGATCCGAAAACGCTGGAGTTTCAGGAGTACAAATTGCCCAATGCCGCGGCCCGGCCGAGGCGCATCGCCATCACGAGCGACGACATCGTCTGGTATTCGGACTACTCACGCGGCTATCTCGGCCGCCTCAATCCCGCAACCGGCGAAGTGAAGGAGTGGCAGTCGCCAAGCGGACCGAAATCGGAGCCTTATGGCATTTCGGCGATCAACGACATCATCTGGTACAGCGAGTTCGGATCGACCCCGAATACGGTCGTACGCTTCGATCCCAAGACAGAAAAGTTTCAGAGCTGGGCGATCCCTGACGGCGGCAACATCGTGCGTAACACTTCGGTCACGCGCGATGGCGATTTCGTTCTCGCCAACAGTCTCATGAATGACGTGACGGTGGTCTCCATCAAGAAGGACTGAAGGCGTCAGCCGACATTGGAGATATTTGATCGTCATTGCGAGGAGCCAACGGGTCCGGCCCTCTTGGGCCGGCCCGATGACAGGCTCCGCGACGAAGCAATCCATATCCCGCGTGTGGCGCCATGGATTGCTTCGCTTCGCTCGCAATGACGAGGAAATTATTTCCCCTTGAACCGCGGCTTCCGCTTCTCGCGGAACGCCGCGACGCCTTCCTTCAGATCCTCGCTGGTGCGGATCGGATCGAGGATGCGGCGGGCTTCCGCGACCGTTTCCAGCGGTCCCTTCGGCATGGCGTCACGCGCGAGCCTTTTCAGGCCCTGCACCACCAGCGGGGCGGCGCCTGCGATCTTGGCTGCCAGCTCCTGCGCCTGCACGAGATGCTGGCCTTGCGGCGCGATGCGGTTGACGAAGCCGATCTGGTAGGCGCGTTCGACGGACAGTTCCTCGCCGACCAGCAGAAACTCCATCGCGATCTTGTGCGGCATGCGCGAAACGATGGAGGAAATCCCGCCGCCGGTGGTGCCGATCTTCACCTCAGGGTAGCTGAAGCGCGTGGTCTCGGAGGCCACGCAAAGGTCGGCCATCTGCACGAACACGACGCCGCCGCCAACGACCCAGCCGGATGTCGCCGCGATCACGGGCTTGTCGAGCGCGACGCCGAGGCCCGGCACCGCGTGCCACATGTCCGACGGAAGATCCCTGACATCGGCGCCGACGCAAAAATATTTCTCCTCGCAGGAGGCCAGCACCGCGACGCGGTCGTCGCTGTCGCGAAAGCGCAGCCAGGCCTCGCGCAATTCGTTGACGAGCGCATTGTTCAGCGCGTTGTGGGCCGAAGCGCGATCCATGGTGACGGTCGCGACGTGGTCTTTGCTTTCGTAGCGGACAAGTGACATGGGGTCTCCCTGCGATGTTCTTTCTGTCTTCGTCATTGCGAGCGAAGCGAAGCAATCCATCCTTCCACTTGCGGCGCTCTGGATTGCTTCGTCGCTTCGCTCCTCGCAATGACGAGAGTTCTTATTTCTGTTCATGCGGATGGCGGTGCACCGGATCGACCCACAGCACCGTCTCCGGCTTCTCGACCGGCTCGATGTCGAGGTTGATCGCGACCGCCTCGCCGTCCGAGCGCACCAGCACGCATTCCAGAATTTCGTCGCGGCTGGCGTTGATCTCCTGATGCGGCACGTAAGGCGGTACGTAGATGAAGTCGCCCGGGCCGGCTTCCGCGGTGAACTGCAGATGCTCGCCCCAGCGCATCCGCGCCCTGCCCTTCACCACATAGATGATGCTTTCGAGATGGCCATGATGATGCGCGCCGGTCTTGGCATCGGGCCTGATGGTCACGGTGCCGGCCCACAGCTTCTGCGCGCCGGTGCGCGCGAAATTGATCGCGGCCCTGCGGTCCATGCCCGGCGTCGACGGCACGTTGGGATCGAGCTGGTTGCCGGGAATGACGCGAACACCGTCATTCTTCCAGCGGTCGTCGTGAGAATGCGTGTGACCGTGATCGTGAGCTGTCATTGCAGGGCTTTCAACTTGAGTTTCCGCGCGCAACGCTAACGAACTCCGTCGCGGCAGGCCAGTCGTTCATGAAACTTTTTTCGAGTGTTCGACGTTGTCTTGCTGAACCCTTAGTAGGAGGAGAAATTTCATGGGTGCTACCACTGACAAGGTCAAAGGTGCGACCAACGAGGCCGTCGGCAAGGCCAAGCAGAAGATCGGCGAGGCCACCGGGTCCGAGCGCCTGGAAGGCGAAGGCACGATCCAGGAGGTGAAGGGCAAGGGCCAGCAGGCTCTCGGCGACGCCAAGCAGGCAACCAAGGACGCGGTGAACCGCGCCGCCGCTGAGACCAACAAGAAGCTCTGATTTTCGCCAAAATTGAAGATGCAAAAGACCGGTCGCGATGCGGCCGGTCTTTTCTTTTACCTATGTCCGGCGATGAGCCATCACGTCCGGATTGACCACATTCGTCGGCGCGCCGGCTGCATAAGACGCGATCTGATCGAAGATGTCGCTGAACTGGATTTCATATTCGTCGCGTGAGACGTAGCCGATATGCGGGGTTGCGACCACATTGTCCATGTTGAGCAAGGGATCGCCGGTGTCGCGCAGCGGCTCCTTCTCGAACACGTCGACCGCGGCAAAACCCGGCCGGCCCGCCCGTAGCGCGTCGACCAGCGCACCGGGCGCAATCAGGCCGGCGCGGCTGGTGTTCACCAGCATCGCGGATGGCTTCATCCGCGCCAGATCTTCGGCCTTGACTATGCCGCGCGTCGCCTCGACCAGCCGCATATGCAGCGAGATCACGTCGCATTGTTGGAAGAACGCAGCCTTGCTCGCCGCGGTCTCGTAGCCGTCGGCGCGCGCCTTCGCCATCGAAGCCTCCCGCGCCAGCACCACCACCTTCATGCCGAACGCCTTGGCATAGCCCGCCACGACAGCGGCGATCCGGCCATAGCCATAGACACCAAAGAGCTTGCCGCGGATGGTCGAGCCAACGCCGAACTGCCAATGGCCGGCCTTGAGCGAGGCTACTTGCTGCGGGATCATCCGCGCGGCAGAGAGCACGAGGCCCCAGGTCGATTCGGCGGTGGCGTAGGACGGCGTATCCGCGTGCTGGCCCGACGACACGACAATCCCGAGCCGCGTGCAGGTGTCGATGTCGATATGCGGGAAGACACTGCGCTGGCTGATCAGTTTCAGCCTCGGCAGCCGTTCGAGCAACGGTGTCCTGATCTGCGTGCGTTCGCGGATCAGGACCAGCGCCTCCGTCTCTTTCAAGCGTTCGGCCAGCTTGTCGACGTCCTGGACGTGATCGTTCCAGATCGTGACGTCATGACCTCTGAGCTTGGCAAAGCAGTCGAGCGTGCGCACCGTGTCGAAATAGTCATCGAGAACGGTGACCCTCACGACTTACTTTACCCCGAGCAGTTCGACATCGAACATCAAGGTCGCGTTCGGCGGGATCACGCCGCCGGCACCGCGCGCGCCATAGCCGAGCGCGGGCGGAATGATCAGCGTGCGCTTTCCGCCGACCTTCATGCTGGCGACGCCCTCGTCCCAGCCCGCGATCACGCGCTTCTGGCCGATCGGAAACTCGAACGGCTCGTTGCGATCGACGGAGGAGTTGAATTTCTTGCCCTTCTGGCCGTTCTCATAAAGCCACCCGGTGTAATGCATCACGCAAGTTTGGCCCGGCTTCGGCGAGGGGCCGGTGCCGACCTTGGTGTCGATGATCTGGAGTCCGGATGCTGTGGTCATGGGTTTTCCCGTGGTCTGGGCCGAGGCCGGCGAGGAGGCAAGGATCGCCGCCGCAAATGCGCATGCGATCGCACTCATGATCGAGAGTTTTGCGTGTCGGAATAGCATCGGCTCACCTTCCCGTTTGAAATCGGAGAGGTGTTTAGCCCAACGCGACCGACGTGACCACCGTCAAATCTCGAGATTTTCCAACCGCACCGGCAGCTTGCGAATGCGCTGGCCGGTGGCGTTGAAGATCGCGTTGCAGACGGCGGCGTTGGTGCCGACATTGGCGAGCTCGCCGAGGCCCTTGACGCCCGCCGGATTCACCTGGTCGTCGCGCTCCGACAGCATGATGACTTCCACGCTGGGCGCGTCCGCGTTCACCGGCAGCAGATAGTCGGCGAGATTATCGTTGACGTAACGCGCATTGCGCGGATCGATCTCGGTCGCCTCCAGCAGCGCCGACGACATGCCCCAGATCAATCCGCCCATCAACTGGCTTCGCGCGGTGCGCGGGTTCATGATGCGGCCTGCGGCGAAGGCGCCGACCAGCCGCGGCGCGCGGATTTCATGGGTCCAGCGGTTGATGCGAACCTCGACGAATTCCGCTCCGAAGGCATAGGCAATCTTGCCGTTGAGATCGGGACCGCCGACCATCCGCATCTGGCCCTTGTGCATCGCGCTGAAAGAATCCCGCGGCGCGCCGTCGGGCTTCCACTCGCCATACTCCTCAACTGCGCTCACGCCAAGCGCATCGAATGCCTTCTCGCGGTCGAACGGCTGGTCGCTTTTGGCGGCCTCCGTGGATGGCGTATTGCCGAGGCCGACGGTTTCCTTGGTCTTGTCGACCAGGCTCTCATTCGGCATCAACGCCTTGAACAGGCGCTGCCTGATCTTGTCGCAGACCATCATGACGGCCGAGCAGGTGCTGGCTGTCGAATTGGAGCCGCCCGCGACCGGCGCCGGCGGCAGATCGCTGTCGCCGATCGCAACCGAGACCTTCTCAAAGGGCACGCCGAGCTTCTCGGACGCCGCCTGCCCGATCACGGTGTAGGCGCCGTTGCCGATCTCGTGGCCGGCGATCTCGACGCGCACGCGGCCGTCCCTGCGGAATTGCACCCGCGCCGCGGCCGGCGCCACTTGCGTCGGATAACAGGTGGTGGCGCAGCCATAACCGATCAGCCAGTCGCCGTCGGCCATCGATTTCGGCTTCGCCGCGCGCTGCGACCAGCCGAACGCCTTGGCACCCTCGTCGAAACAGGCCATCAGCGACCGCGAGGTGTAGGCCTTGCCGCCGATCGGCTCCTTCATGGTGTCGTTGATTCGTCGCAAGCTCGATCGGATCCATGTTCAGCTTCACGGCCAGCTCATCCATCGCGCTTTCCAGCGCGAACAGATACGGCACCTCCGGCGGCGAGCGCATGAAGCCGGGCGTGTTGCGGTCAGCGCGCACGATCGATACCAGGCTGTCGACATTCGGACAGGCGTAGAGCCGCGTCGTGGTCTTGGTGCCGCCGACGGCATAGGGATCCGGACGCGACGACAATTCGGCGCCTTCATGGCGCAGCGCGACCAGCTTGCCGTCACGGCTGGCGCCGATCTGGATTTCGTGCCGCGTCTCGGCGCGATAGGTCGCGATGGTGAACCCCTGGTCGCGGGTCGCCACCAGCTTGACCGGGCGATTGAGGCGCCGCGCGATGCTGGCGATGATCGCCGTGCGCGGCGTCATCGATCCCTTCGAGCCGAAGGCACCGCCGACATAGTCGTTGATGACGCGCACATTGTCCGGATCGATGCCGAGTTGCTCGGCGACGCCGTTCTTCAGGCCGGTGACATATTGCGACGGTTCATAGACCGTCAGCGAATCGCCGTTCCAGACGCAACTGGTCGCGAACAGCTCCATCGGATTGTGATGCTGCGTCGGCGTCTCGTAAGACGCCGTGAGCTTGACCTCGGCCTGGTCGAATGCCCCAGCGAAATCGCCGACCTTGGGGTCGTCCTTGAACCTTGCGGCCTGCCCCTTGGCGCGCGCCGATGTCGTGCCGGGCGAATCGAATGACGCCGTCGGCTTGTCCTCGCTGTAGCTCACCTTGACCCGATGCGCCGCCTCGCGCGCGGCTTCGAAAGTCTCGGCGACGACGACCGCGATGATCTGGCCGTCGTGGGCGACGTCGGCCGATTTCAGCGGCTGGACCGTCGTGGACGTATAGCCGCCATTGCTGAACAGCTTCGCGTCCTTCAACTTCTCCGCATTCTCGTGGGTGATGATGTCGATGACGCCACGTACTTTCTTCGCATCGGCGAGATCGAAACTTTCGACACGTCCCTTGGCGATCGCGCTGGTCACGAGATAGGCGAAGGCGGGATTGGCGAGCGGTACGTCGGCCGCATAGCGCGCCCTGCCCGTCACCTTGGCGACGGCGTCATAGCGCGGGACCGGCTGACCCATATTGGCCTTGGGCTCGGGAGCTGCGGTCGACATGTCAAATCTCCATCGTTGCGGCCTTGTGCAGCGCGCGGGCGACCACGCGCTTGCCGAGATCGATCTTGAAGGCGTTGTGCTCGCGCGGCTCTGCGCCGGCAAAGGCCGCTTCCGCAACACGGCCGGCCAGGCCGTCGTCGAATTTCAAGCCCTTCAGCAGCGCCTCCGCTTCCCGCGCACGCCACGGCACGGTCGCCACGCCGCCGAGCGCCACGCGCACCTCCTGCACGATGCCATCCTGCACATCGAGTGCGACCGCGGCCGACGAAAGCGCGAACTCGTAGGACTGCCGGTCGCGCGCCTTGAGATAGACCGAGCGCGGCCAACGGCCGTTGATGGTGAATGCGGAGATCAATTCGCCCGGCGCCAGCGCAGTCTCCACATGAGGCGTATTGCCCGGCCGCTTGTGCAATTGCGCGAACGGCAGGGTGCGCGTGCCGGACTTGCCCGATATCTCGACATTGGCGTCGAGCGCGATCAGCGCCTGCGCGAAATCGCCCGGATAAGTTGCGATGCACTGGTCGGAGGTGCCCAGCACGGCATGCATCCGGTTGACGCCATCCATCGCGGCGCAGCCGGAACCGGGATTGCGCTTGTTGCAGGCGGTATAGCTGACATCGCGGAAGTAAGTGCAGCGCGTCCGCTGCAGCACGTTGCCACCGAGGGTCGCCATGTTGCGCAGCTGCGGACTGGCGGCGAGCTGCAGAGACTGGGCGATGACAGGATAATTGCGCTGCACCTCCTGGTGCGCGGCGACGTCGGACATCCGCGCCAGCGCACCGAGCCTGAGATTGCCGCCGTCCAGGTTGATCTCCGACCAGTTGCCTGCGAGCGGATTGATATCGACCAGCGCTTGCGGCCGCATCACGTCAAGCTTCATCAGGTCGATCAGGGTGGTGCCGCCGGCGAGCGCCTGCACGGCGGCCTCTGTAGGCGGCGGGTTTCCGCTGCTTGCGGCGAGCGCCGTCATCGCAGCGTTGGGATCCGATGCGCGTTGATATGTAAAGGGTCGCATGGGCCTAGCCTTTCGCGATGTCGGGCGCGGCCTGCTTCACGGCCGCAACGATGTTGGGATAGGCGGCGCAGCGGCAGATGTTGCCGCTCATATATTCGCGGATATCGTCGTCGCTGCCCGCGTGCCCTTCACGCACGCAGGCGATTGCCGACATGATCTGTCCCGGCGTGCAGTAACCGCACTGGAACGCATCCTGATCGACGAAGGCCTGCTGCATCGGATGCAACTTGTCGCCCTGCGCCAGTCCCTCGATGGTGGAGACGTTCTTGCCCAGCGTGGTGACCGCAAGTGTGAGGCACGACAGCACGCGGCGGCCGTCGACCAGCACCGTGCAGGCGCCGCACTGGCCGTGATCGCAGCCCTTCTTGCTGCCGGTCAGACTGAGATGTTCGCGCAATGCATCGAGCAGCGCGGTGCGCGCGTCGATGGAGAGCCTGTGATCCTGGCCGTTGACCCGCAAGGTGACGTCGATGGGGGCGGACGGGTCCTGCGCCGTCGGCGTATTGGGCGTCGGCCCCTGCGCGCGCGCCGTCATCGGCATGACGGCAGCTCCTGCGGCGCCCGCCATGAAACTGCGCCGATCGAATCCGGATGTGGGTTTGGGATCAGACATGAGACGGCCTCCGCCGCGAATTTCAAGAAAACGGCGCACGCCTGCGCCTTCGCGGGGATAAACAAGCTGCGGCAGTCGACGTTCCCTCACGGCTTGATGGGAACTCCGTGATCTCGGGAGCATTGAGTTGGGAACGGTTCCGCTGGAGGCTCCCATGCACAAATTGACTGTCACCTCATCCGTCCTTGCCCTGTTCCTGCTCGCGCCACTGGCGCAGGCGCAATCGATTGGTGAGAAGACCGGCTTCAATTCGGCGCTCGGCATCAGTCCCACTACGCAGGACTTCGTCACCGCAGCCGCCAACAGCGACATGTTGGAGATCGCCGCTGCTAAGATCGCTCAGGAAAACGGCAACCCGGATGAGAAGAAATTCGCCGAACAGATGAACGCCGATCACACAAAGACGACCAACGACATCAAGGCGATGGTGGAGAGTGGCGACGTCAAGGCCGAGCTTCCCTCGAGCCTCGACCCGTCATCGCAGGCGAAGCTCGACAAGCTGCGTGACGCCAGGCGGCGCACATTCGCCAGCGAATATGATTCGATGCAGGTGAGCGCCCATAAAGAGGCCGTCTCACTGTTCGAGCGTTATTCCAAGTCCGGCGACAATCCCAGGCTGAAGGACTGGGCCGGCAAGTTACTGCCGACGCTGCGGCATCATCTCGAGATGGCCGAAGGGCTGAGGACCAACAAGGTCACAATAGGAACGGCGCGATGAGCAGATCCCAAGGAATTGTCAGGCACGAGAAAGGTCAGGAGCAGCTGGCTGACAAGGACCGCGCGCGGACTGCGCAAAAGAGCGATCCGAAGAAGTCGGTCTCGCGTGAGGCCACGCGCGATCCCAAGCTGAATGACGCGGAGAAGACACCCGGCTCCGGGATGACGCCGAACGACCGCGGCGATGCGCCGACGGGTTGATAAACAGTGAGGGAATGAAAATGGCTATGCATGAACGCGAGCTCGGCCAGCGCGAGTTCGGCAATCTGATCGGCAGCGACAAGGTCGAGGGCACGGCGGTCTACGGTCCGGATGAGGGCAAGATCGGCTCGATCGAGCGGGTTATGATCGACAAGATCAGCGGCCGGGTGTCTTACGCCGTGCTCGGCTTCGGCGGTTTCCTCGGGCTCGGCAACGATCACTATCCGCTGCCCTGGCAATCGCTGAAATACGACACGAGACTTGGCGGTTACCGAACCGGGATCACCGAGGACCAGCTGCGTGGTGCGCCCAGATATCGCGGCGAAGGCGACTGGAACTGGAGCGACGCCGCCGGCAATCGCGCGGTGGACGACTATTACGGCGTGGTGCCGACCTGACAGATCCCCACGACGTTCGTAGGCGAGGATGGACTGCGTCACCACTGCCAGGTCAGCACGATTAATTCGCGATGCGGGAGAGCGGCTATCATCGGCGCGATCACGGTGCCGGTGGCGCTCACGCTCAGGCCCATCGATCTGAGCGCGCCGGCATGCCACTGAGACCTGAGGCGGGGGACGATGGTGAAGAAACGTCCGCAGCAAAACAGGACAGGGCCGCACCGGCTATGGCCGCTGCTGGCGGTCAACTTCTTCATGGCGGACATGCAGTCCGGCATCGGTCCGTTCGTCGGCGTCTTCCTGCTGGAGCGCGGCTGGGCCAGCGGCATGATCGGCACGGCGCTGAGCATCGGCAACATCGCCGGCATGCTGATCGCCACGCCCGTCGGCGGCTTCATCGATACATCGTCGCACAAGCGCGCCTGGGTGATCGTGCCCGGCATTGCCGTGGTCGCCGCCTCCTCCATCATCCTCGTCTGGCAGAATTTCTGGGCGGTGTCCGCCTCGCAGATCGCCACCTCGATCGCCGGTGCTGCGATCGTGCCGGCAGTCACCGGCATCACGCTCGGCATGGTTGGCCAGCGCGGCTTCAACCGGCAGAACGGCCGCAATCAGGCCTTCAATCACGCCGGCAACATGGTCGGCGCGGCGCTGTCCGGACTTTTGGGCTGGCAGTTCGGTTATTTCGCGGTGTTCGTGCTCGCGGCCGTCTTCGGCGCCATCGCGATCACCAGCGTGCTGATGATCCCGCCCGCGGCCATCGACGACCGCGCCGCCCGCGGCAGCAAGGAGGACGATCCGGACAGCGAGCCTCATGGATTGACGGTGCTGGTCAAGCACAAGCCGCTGCTGGTGCTGGCGCTGGCGCTCGCGCTCTTCCATCTCGGCAACGCCGCGATCGTGCCGCTCTACGGCATGACCGCGGTCTTGAGCAGCCATGCGAACGGTCCGGGCTTTGTCGCAACCACCATCGTGATCGCGCAGGGCGTGATGGTCGTCGCCTCGCTCGTCGCCATGCAGGTAGTCGAGAAGAAGAACTATTGGTCGGATTCTTCTTGCCTCTTTTCTGGTGCTGCCGATCCGCGGCCTCTTTGCCTATTTCCTCACGAGTTGGTGGGGCATCACGCCGGTCGAGATCCTCGACGGCATCGGCATCGGCCTGCAGAGCGTGGCGGTGCCCGGCATGGTCGCGCGCTCGCTTTACGGCACCGGCCGCGTCAATCTCGCGCAAGGCGCGGTCATCACCGTTCAGGGCGCGGGCGCGGCGTTCAGTCCGGCGCTGGGCGGCTGGATCGCGGAGTGGATCGGGTTCTCACCGGCGTTCCTGGTGCTCGGCGGTTTCGGCCTCCTTGCCGCGGCCGTATGGGTCGTGCTCGGCAATGCCGTGAAGCAGTACTAGCAAAATCGAAACGCACCGTTGCGGGCTCCGATTTTTCGAGCGGTCCGAGCCGGCGTCCTCTTGAAGGCTGATCGCAGGCTTGCGGCCGTCGGCGGTTCGCCCGCGCCGAACATCCAGTCTTCAAGGCCGTCGAACGCATCGTCCGCGATGCCGAGAAACAGGAAATTCCGGTGCCTTCGAGTGGGCCGTTGCCGCGTGCAATGGGGAAAGGCGATCATGGCTTCACCCTCTGCCCCTGCCCCCGCTCAACCGCGCGTGCGCCTGTTTCGTTCCTAACGGGCAGGTGGATTCCCACGACAGGAACATCGCGGACGCATGGAACGTTAGCTGTCGTTGCATAAACGTGAGTTCGTCCAAGGAGACAGACATGGCGCGCAAGGCAAAGAAAAAGCGCAAATATTCGAAAAGCTCGCAGAGCGACGTCAAGAGCGAGATGCGGCGTTACAAGAAAGGCAAGGCCAAGAGCGGCCGCGGCGGCAAGGGCGGCAAGGTCAAGAGCCGCAAGCAGGCCATCGCGATCGGCCTTTCCAAGGCACGCAAGAAGGGCAAGAAGGTGCCGAAGAAGAAATCCTGAATCAGAAGCGCTCTCCCCGTGAGATAAGATGAACGGCTTGCCGCGGGCAATCTCAACGAGGAAAAGGTTGCCAACACCAAGCCGAACACAATTGCGATGCGCAAGGGCGTCAATGCGAAGGTCTCCGACGCAGCTTAGGCAGCACCAACTGGGGCGCAGGCGGGCCCCGGTCACGATCCGCCCGACCAGGACCGACAGGGCGATCGCGGACGCGGTCGCCTCTTTCACCACGCCGGAGTTGGAGGAGGCCGCCGAGTTCCTGACATGGGGCGCCGACGAAAAGCTGTTGCTGGCGCTCTCGGTCGGCGCGTGGCTCTATGCCGCGCGCCGGCCACAGTTGCGACCGATCGCCGATCATGTGCTGACGGTATCGCTGGTCTCGGCCGTGCTGCCGCACCTGCTCAAGAGAGCCATCGATCAAACCCGGCCCGACCGCCTCACGGTGAAAGGCCATTGGCGTGGCGTGCCATGGTCCGGCCGTTCCCAGGATGCTTTTCCGTCAGGTCATGCGCTGCACATGGGGGCGCTCGCTTCGGCAGCTGGCTTGTTTCCACCGGCGCAGCGGCGGATTGCACGCAGCCTGGCGATCGTCCTCTCGGCCACGCGCATCCTGCTGCTGGCGCATTGGACCAGCGATGTCGTGGCCGGATTTGCCGGAGGCGCGCTCATCGAGCGGCTGCTTCGTCCGATGACACTGCGCGCGCGAAAACAGCTGGAACAAAATTAGCGCAGGTTAATTTCCAACCTGTACGAATGTTCAGTTTCGGATGATGTCGCGATACTTCTTTCACATCACCAACGGCAGACCGTACGACGACGAGGTCGGCGAGGAGCTTCGTGACCACTGTGAGGCCTGGTCTTCGGCCAAGCGGCTGACCCGCGATATCGAGGACACGCTGGAACCGGACGGCCTGTGGATTGTCGAAGTGCGCGATGCGGACGGCCCGCTCTATTCGATCAGCATTGCTTCGCGAAAACTCCGATAGGGCTCACCGACCCCGACGCGTGTTGCGCCGGGGCCGCCACCGGAGGTCAGCGACCGGAACTGCGAGAGAAACATGCCGGTCGCGACTGTCAGGACCGCCGCCGCGGTGGATTGTTCCTAAATTTTCGGCAGCGCTATCACAGGTTAATGACGGCCCGCGATCCCCTCTCCCAGATTATCGCGGTAGCGGGGACCAAGGAGATGACCGCCTTCGAACGAGCGTGCTTTATCGTGGTCGCGACCAGCTCGATGATCCTGGTTGTTGCGGGCATGGCATTCCTGTTGCTCTGACTACCGTTTTGCAAGGGGAGGTATATAGCGATGTTGATCGACGGGGCATTCGATTCACGAACGCTCGCCAACATGAATGTCGCGCTGGACCGTGTTTGCGAGAAGGCCGCTCACGGCGAGGACCACACGGTGCGCAAGCGCGTCGCAAGGCAGATCGTCAAATGCGCGCGCAGCGGCAAGACCACGCTCGGCGAATTGACCGCTGCTGGCCAGCGCGGACTGATCGCGGCGCTGCCGACGCGGACGGGACAGCTGTAAACCCGCAGATCGCTATTTGCGCGTCTGCTCTCGCGAGACGGAATCCCTCACGTCCGTTTTGTGCGCGGTCTGCGCACGCTGCTTGTCCTTTGGCTGCTCCTCGGCCTTTTCGTTCCGGACGATACCGTGGTCGGAATGCCGCGAGGCCTGCTCACCCTCCGCCTTGCGCACCTGATCCTTGCCTTCAAGCACCAGCTTTTCGTCGCCGACCATCTGGCCGACCGCCTGCTTGGTATGGCCTTGGGCCTTTTCCTGAATTCGCGTCATGTGAACCTCCGCTGGAACGACAATCAACGGTCGAGTCAGGACGATGGTTTCCCGTGGAGCTCGCGTTACTGGGTCGGCTGCGTCGGTTGCTGCCGCGGAGACGCCAGCCAGCCATTGATGCGCAGTGCAGTCTCGGCCTGCCGGGCCTTCTGCAGCATGACGTCGCGGGCCGAGCCCTCGAGCCGCATGGCGGCTTCGCGCGCCTCGCGGGCCGCTTGCCGCAAGCGCTCGTCGAAGGAAACGGTTTGTTTTCGGCGGTTGCGTTTTGTCGTCATGGAAGCCTCCATTTTGCTTCCACGTTGTGCGACTTTCTCGCATGTGTCGCTAACGCAGGTTAGCGGCGGCCGGCAAAATAGTTTATCGGTTGGTGGAACTGATCGTCGCATTGCGCACGTTTGCTGCAGCCGGAACCTTCGCATCGAGGCGCCGTTGATGAGGACCAGTTCAACCGCGGGTCATCCATGCCGTCGCACGGCCAAATCCCGCCCGGGCCAATCCACGGGTTTTTGCAATCCTATGCAGGGGATTTGAAGGGATGGACCACGCGGATTGTCGTCCGCTATGTCGTGGCTGTCGCCCTCCTGCTCGCGGCCGTCGCAAGCCTGGTGGGAGCGATCAGCGTCGGTATCGCCGCCCTCTTCCACGGGATTGAATCCACCTATGGCTTGAATGCGGCGTATGCAGCCATAGCCGGACTGCTGGTGTTTCTCGCTTTCGTCGGCGCCGGTGTCGCCATCCTGCTGCTGAAGGGCAAGCTGCCGCCGGTGCCGCGGCCGCGACGGCGACAAACAAAAGCGGTCGGACGATCCCTGGCGGCTGAAACGATGTTGGCTGCGACGCCGCAACGTTTGCTGAAGACAGACCCTGCGACCGAGATCATGATTGGCCTCGCCACCGCCTGCCTTGTCGGGTGGCTGGCTGCCTCGCGCCTCGGCCGCTCGGGTAGAGGAGCCGACGTCAAATGAGCAAAGCACCGGCCAGCCCTCGCGGATATCTCGCGCTGGTCGCCGGCACCGTGCTCGCAACGCTCGCCGTTCAACGTCACGTCTCGCGTCTCGCCACGGCCGCGCCCTCGCGCGACGGATCGGCAAGTCCGGTCTCGCGCGACTGGAAGGCGATCCTGCTGCGCACCTTTCAGCAAATCGACGAAGACCGCCTGCTCGCGACTGCGGCCGGCGTGGTGTTCTACGGACTGTTGGCGATATTTCCTGCCGTCACCGCGCTGGTGTCGAGCTACGGATTGTTCGCCGACCCCTCGACCATTGCCGCGAATTTGCAGAACCTGGCGGTGATGCTGCCGGACGGAGCGTTTGCCATCGTGCAGGATCAGATCGCGCGCGTGCTTTCCAAGGGAACGGGCACACTGGGCGTGACCTTCGTATTCGGATTGCTGATGGCGATCTGGAGCGCCAACGCCGGCATGAAGGCGATCTTCGATGCCTTGAACGTCGTCTATGAGGAACACGAGACTCGCAGTTTCCTGCGCCTCAATCTCACCTCGCTGGCTTTCACCGCAGCCGGGCTCGCGTCCATCCTGCTGATGATCGGCGGCGTGGTCGCGGTGCCGCTGGCGCTGCAACGGTTAGGGCTCGGCGAGCGCGGCGAATGGATCGTGTCGCTCGGCCGCTGGCCGGCGCTATTCCTGTTTCTGCTGACGGCGCTTGCGATCCTCTACCGCTTCGGCCCGAGCCGGACCAACGCGCGCTGGCAGTGGATCAGCCCCGGCGCGGTCGCGGCAACACTGCTCTGGCTCGCCGGATCGGCATTGCTGTCCTGGTACCTGTCGAATTTCGGCAACTATACCGCGACCTACGGCTCGCTCGGAGCGGCGATCGGCCTGATGACCTGGATGTGGATGTCGGGAATCATCGTGCTCTGCGGTGCCGAATTGAATTCCGAAATCGACGTTGCCACGGAGGGCAAACCCGCCGGTGTGTCCTCCGAAGCGCGCGCTCAATAGCCGAGCGCGCAGCCGTCCTTGCGCGGATCGGAGCCGCCGGTCAGCGTGCCCTTGTCCCAGTCGATCCAGATGCCCTGCCCGCCGCCGAGCGGCGCGACGAGGCTCGTGGTCTTGTGGCCGAGCTTCTTCAGGCCTTCCACCGTCGCGGCCGGCACGCCGTCCTCGAGCTGATAGACGCCTTCGTAGTGCAGGCCGCGCGGCATATCGATCGCTTCCTGGATGTCGCAGCCGTAGTCGAGGATGTTGGTCATCACATGGCACTGGCCGACCGGCTGGTACTGGCCGCCCATCACGCCGAACGACATCTGCGAGCGGCCGTTCCTGGTGATCAGGCTGGGGATGATGGTGTGCAGCGGCCGCTTGCGCGGCGCGATGCAGTTGGGATGGCCGGGCTGGATGCGGAAGCCGCCGGCGCGGTTCTGCAGGAGCACGCCGGTCTTGTTGGAGACGATCGCAGATCCAAAGGCGTGCGCGATCGAGTTGATGAAGGAGCAGACGTTGCGCTCGGCATCGACCACGGTGATGTAGATGGTCGACGGGTTCATCGGTGGCGCCACATTCGGCAGGTCGAGCATCCGGTCCAGCCTGATCTTGCCGGCCCATTCGTCGGCGAATTCCTTGGCCAGCAGCCGCGGCACGTCGACATCGACCTGCGCGGGATCGCCGATATATTGCTCGCGCATCATGTAGGCGACGCGCGCGGCTTCCGCCTCGATGTGGAAGCGCTCGACGCTGAGCGGCGCGAATTTCGTCAAGTCGAAATGCGAGAGGATGTTGAGCATCACAAGCATGGTGATGCCGGGACCGTTGGGCGGGCACTGCCAGGCGTCGAAGCCCTTGTACATGGTGCCGATCGGCGCGGTCACTTCGGTGGTGTGCTCGGCGAAATCCTCCATCGTATGCAGGCCGCCGATGCCGCGCAGGGTCTCGACCATGTCTTCGCGCGATCTCGCCCTTGTAGAAAGCGTCGCGGCCGTCTCTCGCGATGGCTCGAAGGGTCTTGCCGAGCTCGGGCTGGCGCAGCACCTCGCCGGCGAGCATGGGCCTGCCGTGCGGCAACAGATAACGCGGCGTATTGGTGCCGTTCTTCAGCTTCTCGAACTGGTTCTTCCAGTCGAAGGCGATGCGGGGTGCGACGACGTAACCCTCTTCCGCCGCCTTGATCGCGGGTTGCAGCAGGCGGTCGAGGCCGAACTTGCCGTGATTGCGCAGGATCGTCTCCCAGGCATCGACCGAGCCGGGAATCGAGACGGCATGCGCCGAGGTGAGCGGCACCGAATTGATCTTGCGTTCGAGATACCATTCGGCCTTGGCCGCCGCGGGCGCGCGGCCCGAGCCATTATAGGCCGTGATCTTGCCCTCGCCGCGCGGCTGGATCAGCGCAAAGCAGTCGCCGCCGATGCCGGTCGATTGCGGCTCGATCACGCCGAGCAGCGCGCAGCCCGCCACCGCCGCGTCAACAGCGGTGCCGCCGGCGCGCAGTACCTCGATTGCGGTCAGCGCGGCAAGCGGATGCGAGGTCGCCACCATCGCGTTCATCGAGTGGACCGTCGAACGGCCGGCGAGATGGAAGCTCCTCATGGAAAATGGCTCATGTGTCGTGGTGTGGCTTGCGGGGACCCCGGAGGGCCGGCCTTCATGGCACATTCATGAGGGCCTCGGCAATGGCTGGTATACCAGTGGTCCGATTCCAACATTCGCACCCCCCTTTCAGCGGGCATTTTTTGCGAATGTTGGAATCAAAGGACCACTGGAAAATATTGATTCTAGTGGAGCTTTGGATTTGACGTTCGCTTACGCGTCCTCTGCGGGTGGGTAGCGAACGTCAAATCCGCTCCCCTAGGAGCGGGCTGCGGGATTTGCGGGGGTTTCGCGGCGCTTAACCGCCTGATAGACCGCGCCCATGCCCTACAAGGTCACCACTTTCTACCAATTCGTCGCGCTGCCGGATTTCCGGGAGCTGCGCGAGCGCCTGCGTGCATTCTGCGCGGGCCTTGGGTTGAAGGGCAGCGTGCTGCTCGCGCGCCGAGGGCATCAACGGCACGCTCGCCGGCAGCGAGGACGGCATCGCCGCACTGGTCGACGAATTGCAACGAGGTGCGCTGTTTGGCGGCCGGCTCGACAAGCTCGAGCTGAAATATTCGCAGGCTGAAGCGATGCCGTTCGGCCGGATGAAGGTGCGGCTGAAGAAGGAGATCGTCACGCTCGGCGAGAAGACCGCAGACCCGACCAGGCTGGTCGGCGTCTATGTCGATCCTTCGGAATGGAATGCGCTGATCGCCTCACCCGATACGCTCGTCATCGACACCCGCAACGCGTTCGAGGTGGCGATGGGCACGTTCGAGGGCGCGGTCGATCCCAAAATTGCAAGCTTCGGGCAATTCAGGGAATTCGTCGCGCGACAGCTCGATCCTGCCAAACACAAGAGGATCGCGATGTTCTGCACCGGCGGCATCCGCTGCGAGAAGGCGAGCGCGCTGTTGCTCGCGCAAGGCTTTGCCGAGGTCTATCACCTCAAGGGCGGTATCCTGAAATATCTGGAAGAGGTGCCAGAGGAAGACAGCCGCTGGCGCGGCGAATGCTTCGTGTTCGACGAGCGCGTCGCGCTCGGCCATGGCCTGCGCGAACGCGTCAAGGACAACGTCCATGGGTGAGAAGGAATTGTCGGAGCGGATCGACGCGCTGGAGACGCGCCTCACCTATCAGGACCAGACCATCGAGCAGTTGAACGAGACGATTACGGCGCAGTGGAAGCAGATCGATGCGCTGACGCGGCAGCTCGCCGCACTGACCGATCGTTTGCAGGAAGCGGAGGCCAATGCGCCTTCATCCGCCAACGAGCGGCCGCCGCATTATTAATGGCAGCACGAAATAAGTCGCGACGGCAACGATCGCGACGGTGACGCTGCACCACACCATCGGCGAGACCTGCTTCGAGGAACCGCTGCGCGGCGAGTCATTGGCGGCGTGGTCGAACTCGCTGCCTCTGGTCATCGAAACACGGCCTTGACCTTGTCCCAGAGCGAGCCATCCGGGTCGTTGTCCTGCCCAGCCGGCGAGTGCTGCTCATGCTTGCTCTTTGCCGGCTGCGCGGCGCTGACGGGATCGGATGCCGGGAACGTGTCCATCAGGCCGGCCTCCAGCCGCGCGTGCATTTCGGTGTCGGCCCTTGCCGCCTCGCGGGGGTCAGCGGCGTGCTTGTCGTGGGGCGCGGGATCGAACTTTTTCTCAGCCAATTTTTTCTCAACCATGGATGCCTCCGTGCCCAACCAACGCCGCGGATTCCCCGGGGTTCCGCCCCGGATTGGCTTTCGGTGCGGCGCACTGTATTCAGGGGCCCCGAAACGCCCCGAAATGGACGGAAATCCGCTTGTCGCAAGTCCCAGCCAAACCGTTCCTCGACGTGCTCGCGGGCCAGCGGCAGCCGGTTCCGCCGATCTGGATGATGCGGCAGGCGGGCCGCTATCTGCCCGAATACCGCGAATTGCGCGCCAAAGCAGGCGGCTTACTCGATCTCTGTTTCACGCCGGAGTTCGCCGCCGAGGTCACCTTGCAGCCGATTCGGCGCTTCGGCTTCGATGTCGCGATCATCTTTTCCGACATCCTGGTCATCCCCTATGCGCTCGGTCGTAGCGTGCGCTTCGAGGCGGGTGAAGGCCCGCGGCTCGATCCTCTGGATACGCCGGACAAGATCGCATCGCTCGCATCGCAGGCGGACTTCGGCAAGCTCGAGCCGGTCTATGAGACGCTGCGCCGCGTGCGCGGCGAGCTCGAATCGAAGGTTGCGCTGATTGGCTTCTGCGGCGCGCCGTGGACGGTCGCGACATACATGGTCGCGGGCCAGGGCACGCCGGACCAGGCGCCGGCGCGGATGATGGCCTATCGGCATCCCGACGCGTTCGCAAAAATCATCAATACGGTGGTCGACAACTCCATTGAATATCTGCTCGGGCAGTTGAAGGCCGGCGCCGACGCGCTGCAGATCTTCGACACCTGGGCCGGCGTGTTGGCGCCGCGCGAATTCCTGCGCTGGTCGGTCGAGCCGACCGCGCGCATCGTCGCCGGTGTCCGCAAACAGGTGCCCGACGCGAAAATCATCGGCTTTCCGCGCGGCGCCGGACCGCTGCTGCCGTCCTATGTCGGCGCGACGCGTGTCGATGCCGTCAGCATCGACTGGACCGCCGATCCCGCCTTCATCCGCGAGCGCGTGCAGAACCACGTCGCGGTGCAGGGCAATCTCGATCCGCTGGTGCTGATCGCAGGCGGCGCTGCGCTCGATCGCGCGGTGGACGACGTCTTGTCGAATTACGCCAAGGGCCGGCTGATCTTCAATCTCGGCCACGGCATCCAGCCGGAAACGCCGATCGCGCATGTCGAGCGGATGGTGAAGCGGGTGCGGGAATACAAAGGCTAGACCGGACGGCTGCGCTCGATGATGTCGGCCGCGCCCTTCGCCAGCAGCTCCAACCCGACCGCGCGGCCGAGCTCGCGGGGGCGATCCGCGGGGCCTGAGCGCGAGGCCTCGATGATGCGACTGCCGGCTTGATCGAGCACCGAAGCCGTCAGCGCCATCTGCGTACCCTGAATTTCGTGCAAATCCGGCGATCGGTGAATTGCAGTGACCGTTCAGCACCCATAGCACCTCGCGCTCGGCGTCGGCGCAGGCATGCGCGGCTGCGTCGTCGATCGCTGACAGGATACGGCGCGTCTCGAAATCGCGTGTGGCGCATTCCACCGCGACAATCCCCTGCCCCACCGCCGGCAGCATGTCGGCAATCGGAAATTCGTACGCCATGCGGTCGGCCAACCCGACGCGCTCCAGTCCCGAGCGCGCCATGATCAACGCGTCCGCAGGACCAACAGCACCACCCTCCGGCAGCTTCTGCTTCTCCAGATTGTCGAGCTTGCGCACGCGCGTGTCGGCGGCGCCGCGATAGTGGATCACCTCCACATCGGGAAACAGTCGTCGCGCATAGGCGGCACGCCGCACCGCGTTGGTGCCGACCTTGAGGTCCTTGCCTTGCGCGCGCTTGAATTCGTCGAACGATAATCCGGGCCGCAGCACCAGCACATCGCCGGGCGGATCGCGTGACAAGGTCGCGCCGATCACCAGTCCCGGCGTGTCCTCATTGCCCGGCATGTCCTTCAGTGAATGCATCGCGGCGTGCAGTTTGCCGGCCAGCACCGCCTCGCGGATTTGCGCGACGAAGGCGCCGCCCTTGCCGCCATGCGGCAGCAGCTTGCCGGTCTGGTCGATATCGCCCGTGGTCTCGAACTTGACGATCTCGACCTCGGTGCCGAACGCTTTCAGCCGGCGCCCGATCTCCTCGGTTTGCGCCAGCGCCATGGCGCTCTTGCGCGTGCCGATGCGCAAACGCTCCGTCACGACACGCGCTCCCTTGTCACCGCGCATCCTCCAGGATCATGTCGGAGGCCTTCTCCGCGATCATGATGGTCGGCGCATTGGTATTGCCCGACATCAGGTCCGGCATCACGGAGGCGTCGACCACGCGCAGGCCCTCGATGCCGCGCACGCGAAGCCGCTGGTCCACCACCGCGAGCGGATCGTTGCCCATGCGGCAGGTGGAGGTCGGATGATAGACCGTGCTGCCGGTCTTGCGGCAGAAATCAAGCACGTCCTCGTCGCTGGTGACCTCGGCGCCGGGATAGACCTCGTCGACGCAATAGGCCTTCAGCGCCGGTGCAGCGAGAATCTTGCGCAGGATCTTGATGCCGTCGATGAAGGCGGCGCGGTCGGTTTCGGTCGCGAGATAATTGATGCGGATTTCAGGCGGCGCGCCCGGGTCCGCGCTCCTGATCTTGAGCGAGCCGCGGCTTTCCGGGCGCAACTGGCACACGGACGCCGTGAAGCCGGAGAACGGATGCAAGTTCTCGCCCATCTTGTCGGTCGAAAACGGAATGAAGTGGATCTGGATGTCGGGCGAGGCCAGCCGCGGATTGGTCTTGAAGAATGCTCCTGACGTGCCTGCCGCGATCGTCAGCGGGCCGCTGCGCGCCAGTGCCCAGCGCACGCCCGCCATCACCCGTCGGACGGGATGATTGACCACGTCATTGAGCGTGATGCGCTGCGCGCAACGCGTCACGATGCGCACCTGCAAATGATCCTGCAGATCGTTGCCGACGCCGGGTGCATCCAGCACCACATCGATGCCATGCGTCTTCAACAAATTCGCTGGACCGACGCCGGAGAGCTGCAACAGCTGCGGCGAGTTGTAGGCGCCGCTGGAGACCAGCACCTCCTTGCGCGCCCGCGCGGTGCGCAGTTGGCCGTTCTGCCTGTATTCAACCGCCTTCGCGCGCCTGCCTTCGAACACGACGCGCTGCGCCAGCGCCGAGGTCTCGATGTCCAGATTGCCGCGGTTCTTGGCAGGACGCAGATAGGAGAACGCGCTCGACGCGCGGCGGCCGCGCCGCGTCGTGGTCTGGAAGAAGCCCGCGCCTTCCTGCGTCGCGCCGTTGAAGTCGGGATTGAAGGGAATGCCGGTCTCGACCGCGGCCTTGACGAAGGCCTCCGACAACGGATCGTCGTGGCGCCAATCCGACACCGACAGCGGCCCGCCGCTGCCGTGATAATCGTCGGCGCCGCGCTGCTGGTTCTCCGCCTTCTTGAAATAAGGCAGCACGTCGTCATAGCCCCAGCCGACATTGCCGCGCTGCCGCCAGCGGTCGTAATCCTCATGCTGGCCGCGCACGTAAAGCAGGCCGTTGATCGAGCTCGATCCGCCCAGCACCTTGCCGCGCGGCTGAAACACCTGACGTCCGCCGAGACCTGGCTCCGGCTCGGTCTGGTACATCCAGTTGACGGATTTTTCCTTGAACAGCTTGCCGTAGCCGATCGGCACGTGAATCCAGATGTTGGTGTCCTTTGGGCCGGCTTCCAGCAATAGCACCGAGTGCTTGCCGCTGGCGGAGAGCCGATTGGCGAGCACGCAGCCGGCCGAGCCGGCGCCGACGATGACGTAATCGAACTCGGCGGTTTCTCCCGCCCCCTTATTGTTCATGGACTCCCTCGCTCAACGCGCGACCGGCAGCGCCCGCTACCCTCAATGAGTTGCGCGCAGTGGGCTGTTCTTGTGGGACAGGGGTAAAGGGCGTCAGCCATAGGGTCAATTGCAAAACGCCGCTTTTCGATTGACTGCTATCGCAACGCAAAGCGACAATGCCTGCAAAATCGGGAGGAAATAATGAAGGTATCGCGTCTGTTGCCGGCATTGGCCGCGCTGCTCGCCGTGTCGGCTGCCAATGCCGAGACCATCCGCGTCGGATTGCCCACCAAGACCTATTGGCCCACCACGATCGCGGAAACCGCGGTGCGGCAGAAGCTGTTCGAGAAGGAAGGCATCACCGCCGAGCTGACCATCTTCCGCTCCGGCGCCGAAACCTTCGAAGGCTTGGCGGCGGGCGCCGCCGACATCATCCTCGATCCGCCATCGCTGGTCTCCGCCGGCCGAAAGAAGGGCGTGATGAGCAAGATCGTCGCCAATGCCGCGATGGGCAATTTCGGCTGGCAGCTGATGGTGCCGGTCAAGTCGACGCTCGACGTCAAGGACCTCAACGGCAAGAAGGTCGGGATCACCGCGGCCGGCTCCGGTTCCGACCTGCTCGCGCTCTGGACCATCCAGGACCGCAAGATCGATTTCACCCGCGTGCCGGTCGGCGGCGGCGGCCTGGTGCCGAACCTGCTCGCCGGCAATGTCGATGCCGCCGTGGTCTATTCGCCGCTGAGCTACCAGATTTTGAAGTCGGGCGAGGCGCGTACCCTGATCGACTATTACGCGGCGGTGCCGTCGAACCTCACCGGCGGCTGGATCGTGACCGATAAATTCGTGGCCGAGAAGCCGCAGGTGGTGCAGAAGGCGCTCAATGCGCTGTACGGAGCGGTGGCGTTCATGCGTGCCAACCGCGACGCCACCGTCAAGCTGATCGCCGATCTCTATGAAATCCCGCCGGAGATCGCGGGGCTGGAATACGACAACACGATCATGAAACTCGAGACCAGCGGCGACATGTCCGCCGCGAACATCAAGGACGCTGTGCAGCTCTCGATGGATCTCGCCAGGCTCGGCGGGCTGAAGGACATCGTGCCGACGGAAGAGCTGTATTCGACGCAGTTCAAGCCGGTGCCGACCAAGCCCTAAGCATGGCCACTCGCTTCGTACTCATCGCCTCCCGGTTTGCGATCATTGTCGCGCTCTTCGCACTATGGGAAGTGCTGTCTCGCACCGGCCTGGTCAACCCGCGGCTGCTGCCGTCGGCGACCGAAACACTGGCAACTCTTGGCGATCTCCTGCAACGCGCCAGCGTGCGTAACGACCTGATGGTCACCGTAACCGAAGTCGTGGTCGCCTTCACCATCGCCGTGCCGTTCGGCTGCCTGATTGGATATCTCATCGCCGAGTATCGCTACTTCGCCGAGGTGGTAAAACCGCTGCTGTTCTTCGCCTTCTCGATTCCGAAATCGATCTTTCTGCCGATGTTCATCCTGGTGTTCGGTGTCGGCTTTGCCGAGAAGGTCGGCTTCGGCTTCTTCTCCACCATCTTCATCGTCATCATGTCGACCACGACGGCGGTGGAATCGGTCCGCGTCGAATACCTCACTGTCGCGCGCTCATACGGCGCGACGCCGTCGCAGACCGCGTTCCGGGTCTATCTGCCGAGCATGCTGCCGGTGCTCTTGGAAGCCCTGCGCATCTCCATGATATTCAACCTGACGGGCGTGATGCTGGCCGAGATGTACGCCTCGCGCGACGGTATCGGGCACCAGATCGCGACCTGGGGCGAGAACTTCCAGATGAAGCAGCTGCTCGCCGGCGTGGTGATGATCGCTGTCATTGCCATCCTCTTCAACGAACTGATCCGATCGGTGGAAACGCGATGCAGCCATTGGCGAACATAACGCCGCTCAAACCTGCGTCGCGCGCCGGCGCGATCCAGATATCAGGCGTCGGCCAGGTGTTCCGCACGACCGGCGCCGACGTGGTCGCGCTGGCTGACGTGTCGATGGACATCAAGCCCGGGCGCTTTGTCGTGCTGGTCGGCCCGAGCGGCTGTGGCAAGTCGACGCTTCTGATGATGCTTGCGGGCCTGCGGCAGCCGACCTCGGGCAGCATTTTGATCAACGGCGCGCCGATCCTCGAACCCGATCCGAACCGCGTCGGCGTCGTGTTCCAGGAAGCGAGCCTGTTTCCCTGGCTGACCGCGGAAGAGAATGTCGAGTTTCCGCTGGCGCTGCGCGGCGTATCCAAGACAGAACGGCGCGGCAAGGCCGAGGAGATGCTGCAGCTGGTCGGCCTCGAAGGGTTCGGCAAGCGTCATCCGCATGAACTCTCCGGCGGCATGAAGCAGCGCGTCTCGATCGCGCGCGGGCTGGTGCAGGATCCGCCGGTGCTGCTGATGGACGAGCCGTTCGCCGCGCTCGACGAGCAGACGCGCATGACCATGGGCGACGAATTGCTGCGCATCTGGGCCGCGACCGGCAAGACCGTGGTATTCG
Source organism: uncultured Alphaproteobacteria bacterium (assembly GCA_963821965.1). Classification (GTDB taxonomy): domain Bacteria; phylum Pseudomonadota; class Alphaproteobacteria; order Rhizobiales; family Xanthobacteraceae; genus Bradyrhizobium. Next base: position 29,013 of record CAWGFY010000007.1, on the reverse strand, counting down.
TGACCCACAGCCTCACCGAAGCGGTCTATCTCGCCGACGAGGTCGCCGTGATGTCGGCGCGGCCGGGCCGCATCGTCGATCATCTGCAGGTGCAGCTCGCCCGTCCGCGCACCTATGAGATGCTGTCGGGCGATGCGTTCGGCACCCTGCGCGAGCGCATCTGGCGCCACATCCGGAAATCGGCGTGAGGCGATCATGAAGGCATCGACCTTGCGCTGGCTGATCGTGATCATCCTCATCGCACTCTGGGAAGCGCTGCCGCGCTTCGGCCTGATCCCCGAATTATTCCTGCCGGCATTGTCCTCCACCCTCATCGCTGGTTGGCACGAAGCGGCCGAATATCGCGACGCACTCGGCGTCACGCTTTATGAGGTCGGCATCTCCATGGCTTTTGCCTGCGGCGGCGGTATCCTATGTGGGGCTATTGTCGGCAGTCTGCCGAAGCCGCGCGTGCTGATCATGCCGATGGTATCGAGCCTCTATGCCGTGCCGCTGGTGATCCTTTATCCCGTGTTCACGGTGTGGCTCGGCATCGGCTCGGAATCCAAGATCGCTTTTGCCGCGATCTACGGCTTCCTTCCGACCATGCTGTCCACTGCTGCGGGCATCCAGACCATCGATCCCCAACTGCTGCTCGCCGCGCGCAGCATGGGCGCGACAATGAGCCAGCGGCTGGTGCGGGTGATCATTCCCGCGGCGATCCCGACCGTGCTGTCGGGCCTTCGCGTCGGCGGCGCGCTGGTCATCGTCGGCGTCGTGGTCTCGGAAATGCTGATCTCGTCCGCCGGCATCGGCTATCTGATCTCGCGCTATCGTACCATCCTCGACAGCCCGCATGTGTTCGCCGGCGTGCTGCTGGTGCTCGCCATGGCGATCGCCTTCAACGCCTTCATTCGCCTGCTCGAGCGCAAGGCCGCGATCTGGCAGACCGGCACCCGCGGCGGCCAGATCGCGGAAGAAATCGCGCCGGGCGCGCTGCAGCCCGCGACCTCTTAACAAGAAGCAAGGAGAGTTGCCGTGAACTTGCCGACGCATCTCTTGCCGACCACTGTGGTCGGCAGTTATCCGCAACCGGAATGGCTGGTCGACCGCGCCATGCTCTCCAAGTCCGTGCCGCGCACGCGCATGCATGAGTTGTGGCGGCTGCCGGAAGAGCATCTCGAAGAAGCGCAGGACGACGCGACCATCGTCGCCATCAGAGACATGGAGCGCGCCGGCATTGACATCGTCACCGACGGCGAGATCCGCCGCGAGAGCTACTCCAACCGCTTTGCCACTGCGCTCGACGGCGTCGACGCCGACAATCCCGGCATCATCGTTGCGCGCAACGGCAACAAGACGCCGGTACCGCGCGTGGTCGGCACCATCAAACGCACTCGCGCGGTCGAATTGCGCGACATGGAATTCCTGCGGAAAAATACCGAGCACGCCGCCAAGATCACCCTGCCCGGCCCCTTCACCATGAGCCAGCAGGCCAAGAACGAGTTCTACAAGGACGACGAGGAGCTGGCGATGGCCTTCGCGGAAGCCGTCAACGCCGAAGCGCGTGATCTGCAGAAGGCCGGCGCCGACGTGATCCAGCTCGACGAGCCCTGGGTGCGCAACAATCCCGACCTCGCCCGCCGCTACGCCGTGAAGGCGATCAACCGCGCGCTCGAGGGCATCACCGTGCCGACGGTGGTGCATCTCTGCTTCGGCTATGCCGCCGTGGTGCCCGGCTCGACCAAGCCGGCCGGCTACTCCTTCCTGTCCGAGCTTGCCGACACCAGTGCGACGCAGATTTCGATCGAGGCGGCGCAGCCGAAACTCGATCTCGGCGTGCTCAAGGATCTCTCCGGCAAGACCATCATGCTCGGCGTGCTCGACCTCGGCGATCCCAATGTGGAGTCTGTCGACACAGTCGCCGACCGCATCCACGCCGGGCTGAAATACGTACCGGCGAACAGGCTGGTGCCGGCGCCCGATTGCGGCATGAAATACATGCCGCGCGCCACCGCCTTCGGCAAGCTGAAGGCGATGGCGGACGCAGCGGCGAAGGTGCGGAAGGAGCTTGGCTAGCAATCACGTTCGTCTGAATACACTGAATTGAAACGACTGCGCCGCGCCCCACGGCGTGATGTGGTGGTGCGGCTGGTGACGCAGCAGCGAGAAATCGGGGCCTAGCGCCGCGCCGAGCGCGACGTGGTCATAGCGCTGCACCGGCAGGCCGCTGCATTTTTCCGGCCCATCCAACGCGAAGGTCGCGATAATGGCGTGACCGCCGCTCGTCACGCGCTGATGCAGCCGCGCGATGTAGGCGTCGCGGTCGCGCGGTTCGACCAGGAAGTGGAAGGCGGCGCGATCGTGCCAGATGTCGAAGGCCTGCGGCGGCTGCCATTTCGTGGCGTCGGCGGCGACCCATTGCACCGAAGTGGCATCGGTGCCGAGACGATCCTTCGCGCTTTGCAACGCGGCCTCGGAAAGATCGAGCACGGTGAGGTGCCGATAGCCGCGCTCGTGCAAGGCATCGACAAGGCGGGAGGCGCCGCCGCCGATATCGACGATCGACGCGTTCGGCCTATGCGCAAATTTCTCGATCAGGCCGAGCGACGGTTCCGGAGACGGTTGCGACCAGCTCAACTCTCGCTCGCCTTTGGTCCGGTAGACGTTCTGCCAGTGCGCCTGTCGATCAAGGTCGGTCATGGCCGCATCGTCGGCTGAGTGTTCGGCGCAAGCGGCTGCTCGCTCTCCGTATGCTCAGGAAGCTTGTCGCCGTGCACCGCAAGCGCCGGTCCGATCCACAGAGGATCGGCGAGGTGATCGCGCTTCGGATTTGACGTGTTGGGATGGACGAGGATGCTGAGCTTGCCGTGATTGAGCATCAGCCACGGCACCAGCGTTGGAAACACCTCGTTGGCAAAGGCGACCTGGTACATGGCCTGGTCGTGCGGCCCAACCTTGACGTCATGCCAACGCCCGAGCGTCACCGGGAAGCGTTCGCCGATCCACTGCCGTAATCGTTCGGCGTCGACGCGCGTGGTCGCCGGATCGTAATAGACATGGGCGTGATAGCTCGCGATCTCGCTGGTCGGCCGCGGCGCGGATGAATCGGTCATGACCTGTCCTTATCCCTTGGGTACAGCCAGTGAGGTGAGACCCGACACGTCGGCGCTGGTTTCAAGCGCCCAGATCGCGTCGATCAGCGGCGTCGCATCAAGATTTAGGCTGGCTGCCGCGGTTTTCAACTTCTGATCAAGGTCGCGGTCGCTCATCGGATTGACGTCGCTGCCGCGCGCCGCGGTCTGCGACATCAGGTGCACCGCGCTGTCCGACGTCGTGATCTCGACCGCGGCGGCAATGGTCGAGAACGAAGGATCGCGGACCACCTCGACGTTGCGGCGCAGGGCCTGCACGCGTGGATCGGCCACGCAGGCGTCAGTGAACTGCGCCAGTCCGGCCACGCCATGCACCAGTGCGGCCGCAACGGCATGCTGAACGCTGACCTGCGACTCCCGCCCGGTCGCAATATCCGGCCGGTCGGTGCGATGCGCCAGCAGCGGATTGCCGCGCACCACGACCCGCGTCACCTCGGCTGCGGGATGTTCGCGCCGCCAGTCCAGCACGCAATCGAGCACCGGATGGATCACGAAGCCGCAGGGATAAGGCTTGTAGGAGGTCGCCATGATCTCGAAGGTGTCACCGAGTCCGTCGGTGACAACAGCCAGATTGGGCTCGTCACCCAGCGCATTGTAAAAGCCCTGCCGTCCCGCGAGCGGCTCGGCGGGACCGTCGAATCCCTTCTCGGCGAGCAGCGCCGACCACAAGCCGTTGCGCGCGGCATTGCCGACGCTGACGCTTTTGGCCGGCATGCCCAGGCATTCGCAGAGGCCCGACGATTGCGTCGACGCGGTGCCGAGCGCGGACACGAGTTGGCGTTCGTTTAGGTCCAACAGCTTGCCGCTCGCGGCGGCCGCCCCGAACACGCCGCAGGTCGAGGTGATGTGCCAGCCTTTATCATAGTGCTGCGGCGAGATGGCGAGGCCGATGCGTGCCTGCACCTCATTGCCCAGGATGAAAGCCAGCAGCAGCTCCGGCCCGCTCACCTTGCGCAGCTCGGCGAGCGCGAGCACGGCCGGCGCGACCGGCGCGGTCGGATGGATCACGGTCCGCAGATGGGTGTCGCAGAAATCATGGACATTGGCGGCGGCCGCATTGAGGAAGCTCGCCGAGAGCGCATCGATCCGCTCGGATCGCCCGATCACGGTCGCCTGCTTGCCGCCGGAGAATTCGGCGAGCGAGCGAAGTGCGATCTCGACCGGCTCGGTGCGGCAACCCGCAAGCGCCACTGCGAACAGGTTGATGAAGGAGCGCTTGGCCTGGTGCCGCACCTCCTGCGGGATGTCCTCCCACCGCGCCGCGGCCACATAGCGCGCCAGGGTCGCGGTGACGTCAGGCTTGTGCAGCATGTTTCCTCCGGAATTTTCAGGCAGCATCCGACGGAAGGATGAAAAGCGCAACGGCCGCAGCGATAGACCCGACCGGCATTTTCGCCCTATTGTACCCGATACATCAGACCCGCGACGAAAACGGGCGTAATTCGGGAGGCGGACTTCATGCGAAAGGTCACCATGTTGCTGGCGCTTGTGCTCGCAGGCGCCACGACCGTGCATGCGCAGGACTATCCGACCCGGCCGATCCGGCTGATCGTGCCGTTTGCCGCCGGCGGCGCCGCCGACGCGACCGCGCGCATCATCGGAAAAAAGGTCGGCGACGCGCTCGGCCAGACCTTCGTGATCGAAAATCGCGGCGGCGGCAATGGCGGCATCGGCACCGAGATCGTGAAAAACGCAGACCCTGACGGCTATACGTTGCTGCTCGGTCAATCCGGTCCGATCTCGATCAACCCGGGCATCTATCCGAAGCTCTCCTACGATCCCGAAAAGGATTTGGTGCCGATCTGCATGACCACGTCCTATCCCTATATCCTCGTGGTCAACCCGTCGCTCGGTGTGAAGACGGTAGCTGAGCTCGTGGCGCTGGCGAAGAGCAAGCCCGGCGCGTTGAATTACGGCACCACCGGCGTCGGCAGCTCCAACCATCTCGTGACCGAGCTGTTTGCCGACAAGGCCGGAATCAAGGTGACACATATCCCTTATCGCGGCACCTCGCTCGCGGTCGCCGACCTGATCGCGGGACAGGTGCAGCTCGTGTTCGCCGATCCCGTCTCCGCGCTGGCGCATGTCAAGGCCGGCACGCTGATCGCGCTCGGCGTGACCAGCAAGGCGCGCTCCCCGGTCGCGCCTGACGTGCCGACCATCGCGGAGAGCGGCTATCCCGGCTTCGACGCGGTCGCCTGGCACGGCATCATGGCGCCCGCCGGGACGCCGCCCGCGATCGTCAAGCGGCTCAACACCGAGATCGTCAAGGCGCTGAGGCAGCCCGACACCGCGAAGCTGATCGAGGCGCAGGCGATCCAGATCGTCGGCAGTACGCCGGAAGAGTTCACGGCGTTCATCAAGCAGGACGTCGTGCTGTGGAGGGACGTGGCGAAGCAGGCCCACATCGAGGTGAAGTAGCGGAGTAGCCAAAGCGTCTCTATTCCGTTCGCCGAAGTATCACTCGCGCGACCTCCTGGCCGTTGGCTAACGCCGCTTCGACCGTTCCCATGTCGGGTCCGCGATACAGCGCCTCACCAGAAAAGAAAATCGCGCCGCCATCGTCGCGCGCAAGCCGCGATTGGGCGTTGCGTGTCTCTGTCGTCGCCCAGGAATAGGCGCCGCGGGCAAAGGGATCGTGCGCCCAGTTGAAGGCCCGCGCCGCGCCGAGATGCGTTCTGAGCTGCGCTGGAGGCACGCCAAAGATATTCGCGAGCGAGACGAGCCCCGCCTCGATCAAATCCTGCTCGCCGAGATGAGCGAGCTCTCCAGTCTTCGGGCCGCCCAACCAGCCCGTCAGGACGCGACTTTCGTCACGACGTTGCGTCCACCAGACCGGAATTGCTTCCTTCGAAAGCAGGAAGGTCAGATCCGCGAGATTGCTTCGCCCGTCGAGCCACCAGCGGGTCTCGAAATGCAGCAATAGTTTGATGACGTTTCCAAATCCGATATCCGCTGCTGCCTTGATCGTCTCGCGCTCGGCCGGCGGAAGCGCGATCTCCTTCAGGAGAGGAACAGGCACCGTGAGAATCGCGGTGCCGCAATCAAGGCTGCTGCCGTCGGCGCAACGAACGATCACGCCACCCGCGGCCGTCTCGATCGCGCTCACCACCGCGCCGAATTGCAGCGCAACGCCATGCTTGCGGCACTCCGTCGCCAGAAAATCGATCAGTGCGCCATAACCGCCGACAATTCGCGACTGCGCGCCCCGCGCGCCACCCAGCCATTCCTCGCGAAGCGCGAAGACGCTGGCCCGCTCCGGTTCGGCAGCGTCGTAGCCTTCAACCATCCGCTCGATCGATTGGCGCAACCGATGGTATTTTCCGCCGCCAAAATGCCGCCTCAGGAATTCGGCGACGGACATGTCCTGCGTCAATGATTGCAGCGCGGCATGAAGCTCGAATTGATGGGCATCTTCCGGCGCGCGGCGGGACAACACGCCGTCTTCGGAGATCCATCGTTGCCCCTCGATCGTTTGCAGCCTGAGGCCGGCTTCGCGCAGCACGGCATGGGTGACGGGCGCCCCGCCGTGAACGAATTCCGCGCCGCCTTCCGCGGCGTATCCGAACTCCGAAGCCGGCAGCGGACAGATGCGGCCGCCACACCTGTCGCGCGCTTCCAGGATGGTGACCTGCCTGCCCGCGGCGGCAAGCTCCCGCGCCGCCATCAGGCCCGCGGCGCCCGCACCGATGACAACGATTTGCTCTGAGTGCCCCACGCAGACGCCTAGCGGCTTGCAGCCGACGGAGGGGAGCTCTCGATCCTGTAACGCAACAGCATCGCGCCGCCATCGAGGACACGGCTGCTTTCCAGGGTCATCGCCGTCACCGGCGCACGGTGATCTTTCTCCGCTTCCGGCGAATTGAACACGCTGGGCGCCCCCTTTGCGCCGTCGACCGCGGGACAGATGACGAGATTGAGTTCGTCGACGAGGCCTGCGCGAAGAAACGCGCCGTTGGCGCCGCCGCCGCCTTCCAGCAACAATCGCTTCACGCCCAACTCGCGATCGAGAATGTCGAGCGCCAGCGCAAGGTCGAGTTCCGACTTGCCAGCAAAGACATACGACACGTTCTCGCTCCGCAGCCCCGCCAGATGCGCATTGGAAACCTGTTCGGTGAGAACGACCACGATCGGGTCGCCGCCGATATCGGAGCGGCCCCAGCAAATCTTGCCGTGGGCATCGAGCACCACGCCATAAGCCTTGGCATCGCGCCGGACGAACCACGGCTCGCGCGGAAAGGTATCCTTCGTCGAAGCAGGATAGGCCTTGCCCTTGGCGAACTCCGAGCCGGTGACGCGGCCGATCAGCCAGGCGTCGCCGCCGAGTTCGTCATGGATGCGCTCGAACAGCTCGCCGCCCGGGCGTTTGGGCCGCCACCGGCTGTTGAGCGTGCGGCCGTCCACACTGGAGACCATGAGGCAGATGACATGCGGTTTCATGCAGGCTCTTTCTATCCGGTCATGACATTTTCGCGATCGCTGTGCGCGCCTCGTTCTGGATTTGCTTCAGATGCGCCGCGTCGCGAAAACTTTCCGCATAGATCTTGCAGACGTCCTCGGTGCCCGACGGCCGCGCCGCGAACCAGCCGGACGCCGTCTCGACCTTGATGCCGCCAAAGGACTGGCCGTTGCCCGGCGCGGTGGTGCGCATCGCGGTGACGGCGTCGCCGGCCAGCTCCTTCATGTTGAGCTTCTCGGGTGTCGCCGCCTTTAGCGCATTCTTCATCGGCGCGGTCGCCGGCATGTCGATGCGCTCGTAATGGGGCATGCCGAGTTCGTCGGTGAGCGACTTGAATAGCTGGCTCGGATCGCGCCCGGTCTTGGCAATAATTTCCGCTGCGACCAGCCCCAGGATGATGCCGTCCTTGTCGGTGGTCCACACCGTGCCGTCGCGCTTCAGGAACGAGGCGCCCGCGCTCTCCTCACCGGCAAAACCGAAGCTGCCGCTGCCGAGACCCTCGACGAACCATTTGAAGCCGACGGGCGTCTCCACCAGCTTGCGATTCAGCTTGCGCGCGACGCGATCGATGATCGAGCTCGAGACCACCGTCTTGCCGATCGCCGCATCGTCCCGCCACTGCTTGCGCTCGGTGAAGAGATAGGCGATCGCGGCCGCCAGGAAATGGTTCGGGTTCATCAGGCCGCCGGTCGGCGTCACGATGCCGTGGCGGTCGGCGTCGGTGTCGTTGGCAAAGGCCACGTCGAACTTGCTCGCGCATCCCGATCAGGCTCGCCATCGCGTAAGGCGAGGAGCAGTCCATCCGGATCTTGCCGTCCCAGTCCGCGGTCATGAAGCGGAAGGTCGGATCGACGGCCTCGTTCACGACCGTGGCGTTGATGCCGTAGCGCTCGGCGATCGGCTGCCAGAAATGCACCGCGGCGCCGCCGAGCGGATCGATGCCGATCCGCACGCCGGCGGACTTGATCAGGGCCATATCGACGACCTTGGCGAGATCGGCGACATAGGGGCCGATATAGTCGTGGCGATGAACCAGCGGCGACTTGCGCGCCTTGTCGTAATCCATCCGCGCGACGCCCTTCATGGCGTCTTTCAGATACTGGTTGGCGCGTTTCTCGATCACGCCGGTGGCGTCGGTGTCGGCGGGCCCGCCATGCGGCGGATTATATTTGTAGCCGCCATCCTCCGGCGGATTGTGCGACGGCGTGATCACGACGCCGTCGGCATGACCGCTGCTCCGTCCCTTGTTGTAGGTGAGGATCGCGTGCGAGATGACCGGCGTCGGCGTGTAGCCGCCGTGCTCGTCGATCATGATGTCGACGCCGTTGGCGGCAAACACCTCGATCGCGCTTGCCAGCGCCGGTTCGGCCAGCGCATGGGTGTCGATGCCGATGAACAGCGGCCCGGTCAGGCCGGCGTCGCGGCGATAGTCGCAGATCGCCTGCGTGGTCGCGAGGATATGGTTCTCGTTGAACGAGGTTTTGAGCGACGAGCCGCGATGGCCCGAGGTGCCGAACGCCACGCGCTGCGCAGGATCGTCAGGATCCGGCTTGCCGGCGAAATAGGCCGTCACCAGCCGCGGGATGTTGGTCAGCGCGCTGGCGGGGACCGGTTGGCCTGGTTTTGGTGTCGTCACGTCGTCACCTCTTCTCGTGGCTTCGGCCGCTCACATCGCGACATGGCGCATTTGCGCGATCTCGCGATAGACGTCCGCATAGCGGGCCGCCCGACCGCGCCATGATACATCGGTGGTCATGCCGTTGATCTGCATTCGCTGCCAGACTGATCTGTCGGCGAATGCGGCGTGCGCCCGGCGGATGGTCGCAGCGAGATTATCGGATGTTACCGGGGTAAACTTGAAGCCGGTCGGCGCGTCGCCGCCATCGATCACGGTATCCTCAAGTCCGCCGACACCGGCGACAACAGGCACCGCCCCATAGCGGAGTGCGCAGAGCTGCGTCAGCCCGCACGGCTCGAAGCGCGAGGGCACGACCAGCGCGTCCGATCCCGCCTGAATGAGATGAGCAAGCCGCTCGTCATAGCCGATCACGACGCCGATGCGGCCGGGATTGGAGTCGGCCGCCTCTCGGAAACGACTCTGCAGCTCGGCGTCGCCGCTGCCGAGCAGCGCCAGCTGAATGCCCTCGCCTGCAATGTCAGGCAAACACTCCAGCAGCAGATCGAGTCCCTTCTGCCACGAGATGCGGCTGATCACGCCGAGCAGAAATGTATCTGCGCGTTGTTCGAGGCCGAACCGCTCTTGCAACGCCGCCTTGTCGTCCGCGCGCGAGCCGAGTTCGTTCGCGCTGTAGCGCGCAGGGATGCCGGGATCAGTGGCCGGATCCCACACGGAGATATCGATGCCATTGAGAATGCCATGAAGCGCATTCGCGCGGTCGCGCAGCAGTCCGGACAATCCCATGCCGGCCTCGTCGGACTGAATCTCTTTGGCGTAGGTCGGCGACACCGTGGTGATGCGGTCGGCGAATTGCAGCCCGGCCTTCAGGAAGCCGATCGTGCCGTAATATTCGACGCCGTACATCGCGAGCGACTTCGGCGGCAGACCCAATTCCGCCAGCATCTCCGGCGGAAATTTTCCCTGATAGGCGAGATTGTGCACGGTGATGACGGTCCCGGCCTGACGGCGATGGCTGTAATGCATGTAGGCCGGCGTGAGCCCCGCCTGCCAATCATGCGCGTGCACGATATCGGGCACGAAAGCCGGCACGTCGCCAAGCCCGATATCGGCGGCCATCCGCGACAGCGCCGCAAAGCGCAGGCCATTGTCCGGCCAGTCCGCTCCCTCCGGCGTCACGTAGGGATTGCCGGGACGGCCGAACAGATGCGGCGCATCGAGCACCAGCAGATCGAGCTCGCCGCAGCGGGCTTTCAACAGCCGCGTGATGCCGCCGAAGAACAGCGGCCATTCCAGCAACGGCTCGGCGCTCTCGAGCGCATCCATCACGGCGGGATAGCCGGGGACCAGGGTGCGCATCTCGACGCCTTCGCTGCGCAACGCCAGCGGCAGCGCGCCGGCGACGTCGGCGAGGCCGCCCGTCTTGATGATCGGATAGATTTCCGAGGCGACCGCGAGGACGCGCATCGATGTCACGCGTTGAGCTTGTCGATCATGGGCTGCGTAATCAGGCTGATCCCATTCTCCGTCCGGCGAAAACGCTTCACGTCCAGCTCGGGATCCTCGCCGACGACGAGGCCTTCGGGAATCCTGCACGCCGCGGTCGACCACGACGTTGCACAACCGTGCATGCCGCGCAACGTCGACATAGGGCAGGATCACGGCGTTCTCCACCCGCGCATGCGAATGCAGATGCACGCCGGTGAACAGCAGCGAGCGCCTCAAGGCCGCGCCGGAGACGATGCAGCCGCCCGACACCAGCGAGCTCACCGCCTCGCCGCGCCGCCCGTCCTCGTCATGGACGAATTTCGCCGGCGGCGTGATCTCGGCATAGCTCCAGATCGGCCATTCGCGGTCGTAGAGATCGAGTTCGGGAATCACGTCGGTCAGGTCGATATTGGCCGACCAGTAGGCGTCGACCGTGCCGGCATCGCGCCAGTAGCTGCGCTGATCGTTGTTGCGCACGCAGGAGCGGCTGAACTGGTGGGCGACGGCGCGGCCGTGCTTGACGATGTAGGGGATGATGTCCTTGCCGAAATCGTGGCTCGAATTCGGATCGGCAGCGTCGCGCTTCAACTGGTCGAACAGGAAATTGGTGTCGAACACATAGATGCCCATGCTCGCCAGCGACTTGTCGGGCTTGCCCGGCATCGGCGGCGGATCGGCGGGCTTCTCCAGGAACGACTGGATCACGTCGTTCTCGTCGACATGGATGATGCCGAAGGCGCTGGATTCCGCGCGCGGCATTTCGAGGCAGCCGACGGTGACGTCGGCTTTGCTCTCGACATGCTGCTTCAGCATGATCTCGTAGTCCATCTTGTAGACGTGATCGCCGGCGAGCAGCACGATATATTTGCAGTTGTGAGGCTCGATGATGTCGATGTTCTGATAGACCGCATCCGCGGTCCCGACATACCACATGCTCTCGGAGACACGCTGGCTCGCAGGCAGGATGTCGAAACTCTCGTTGCGTTCGGGACGGAAGAAATTCCAGCCCATCTGCAGATGGCGGATCAGGCTGTGGGCCTTGTACTGGGTGGCGACCGCGATGCGGCGGATGCCTGAATTCAGGGCATTCGACAGCGCGAAGTCGATGATGCGGGATTTGCCGCCGAAATAGACCGCGGGCTTGGCCCGCCGGTCGGTCAATTCCTGGAGCCGGCTGCCGCGGCCGCCTGCCAGAACGAACGCCAGAGCATGCCGCGCCAGGGGTTCGTTTGCGACGGTCCGCATTTTGCGCACTCCCTTTTACACGGCTCAACCGTGAAGCCGGGCCGATAGTTCCATTAGCCGATCTTGGGAGGAAGAGCGACTCCGGCCGGTGGCGGCCCTCTCTTCGTCATTCCGGGACGCCGCGACCTGTCCGCCGAAGCGCATAGCGCGAAGGCGGAAGCGGCAGGCCCGGAATCCGATCCCTGCAGCATCCGGCGGGGCTGTTGGATCCTCGTCATTGCGAGCGAAGCGAAGCAATCCATGCCGCCGCGCGTGATGGAAGATGGATTGCTTCGTCGCTCCCGCCTTCGCCCTGCGGGCTGCGGCGGATGCGCTCCTCGCAATGACGAAGGCACAAGCCTTCGCGTTCCCGCGGCGCGTTCTCGCCCGAGTGATGCTTCAATGCAGCTCCCTCGGGAAAACGAGGGCGCAGGGAATGCCGGGCGCTGGCCGCACCCGAGAGGCCTCGTGGGCTGAAAAGGAAGAATGCCCACAAGTCGTCAGGTAAAGCCGAGACAGCCCGGCACTCCCTGCACGATGGTTGAACGGCTGCTCCGTGATCTCCCCGGAGTACCGGGCTTGTTAGCCTCCGTCTCCCCGGGCTCTTGACCCGGGGATTGACCCCAGCGTCGGGGGGACAGGACCACACGGCTTGACCGTACGTATCAGCGCAGTTCGTCTTGCGCCAACGCGTCCATCGCATCCCGCCCCACGTTAAGGTGACGATTCGGCCGAAACGTCCTCGTTGTCGAGGCGGAACGGTTCGGATATACGGTATATTCCGATTACCGTAAAGAGGCGCGAGGTGCGACAGATTAACGCGACGGGCAAGTGGGCAGCTGGGTCTGAAGAGATCACAACGGTCCCTTATTGGCCCAGGTCCTGGCTATCTTGATTATCAATTCGGAGCCTCCGGGTCGCTCTGCTAGGTACTCGGAGGCCTATCATTCAGATACTTAAGGTGACGATCGTACTTGCTTGCTAGTTGAACCCAAGAGCATCGCCGAACACATTATGTATTCAACAGCTCGTATTGTTGGCAAAATTCCAAACTCAACGAACGCAAAAACCGGCACTGGTTTTTTCTTTAACTTCCCAACAGATGCGCAAGAGTATGTACCCGTATTCCGACAGTCGCCGCTCCCGTACCCGTTGTGAACATGATGATGAATTTAGGCTACGTCATCAAAGCGAAGGAAGTGTCAGCTCTCGGCGCTGCCATCTTCGCTAAGCACAACGTAAAGCCACCGACCGCACCAAGCAAGGAAACGCCAAAACAGCAATGACGTCGCAATGACGGGCCCCGGCCCTACACCACCACACTCAACCTTTTCGCCGCCCTTGTGATCCCCGTGTACAGCCACCGCGCGCGCGAATCCTGGAACGCAAAGCTCTCGTCGAACAGCACCACGTCGTCCCATTGCGAGCCCTGCGACTTGTGCACGGTCAGCACATAGCCGTAGTCGAACTCGTCATAGGGCTTGCGCTGCTCCCACGGCAGCGCATCACAGCCGCCCTCGAAGCAGTCCTGCCGCACCGACACCCGCGTCACCTTGTGGGAAAACTCCTCGTCGGGCGCGAGCCGCATGGAGAGGATGCGCGACGACTTCGCGCGCGATGCGGTGCGCGATTTCACCCTCCACAGCCCGCCGTTGAACAGGCCCTTCTTGCGGTTGTTGCGCAGGCACACCAGCTTGTCGCCGGCCACCGGAAGCGGATCCTCGATGTGCTGCTTTTGTCGCATCCGCATGTTGTAGGCGCGCCGCGTGTTGTTGCGCCCGACCAGCACCTGGTCGGCCTGCATCACCCGGTCAGGGTCAAGCTCGCTGCGCGACACCACCTCGCTCTCGCCATGGCGGCCGACCTCGAGGTCGCGGCCCTCGCGCACGTCCATCGACATCCGCACGATCGGATCGTCCTGCGCCTGGCGATGCACCTCGGTCAGCATCGCGTCCGGCTCGGCTGCCGTGAAGAAGCCGGCGCCCTGGATCGGCGGCAGCTGCGCGGGATCGCCGAGCACCAGCAGCGGACACTCGAACGACAGCAGGTCGCGGCCCATCTCGGCGTCGACCATCGAGCATTCGTCGATCACGATCAGCTTGGCCTTCGAGGCCGGTGCGTCGTCCCACAATTCGAAGCTCGGCTGCTCGACGCCGCTCTCGCGCGCGCGATAGATCAGCGAGTGGATGGTGGAGGCGCCGTCGCAGCCCTTGTTGCGCATCACCAGCGCCGCCTTGCCGGTGAAGGCCGCGAACTTCACGCCGCCGTCGACGCCGTCGGCGATGTGGCGCGCCAGCGTGGTCTTGCCGGTGCCGGCATAGCCGAACAGGCGGAACACTTGCGGCGTGCCGTGCCTGCCGGGCTTTGCTTTCAGCCAGGCGGCCACGGCTTTCAGCGCAGAATCCTGATGCGGCGAGAATTTGGTCATGGGTCTCGGGAGGGCGCGACTCAGGGAGTCGGGACCCCGAGAACCTAAGGCGTCAGCGGAATAGATCAAGCAGGCGACGCGAACGCTTATCCCTCCCCCCGCGAGCACTTGCGAGCGGTGGGGAGGGTCGACCTGAGCGGAGCGAAGGTCGGGGTGGGGGGTAACTCCGCAAGCACGGTGCGAATGAAACGCCCCCACCCGTCTCATCGTTCGCTCAGGCGCGCAAGTGCGCTGCCGAGCTCACGATGAGCCACCCTCCCCACACTCGCTCAGGCCGCGCAAGTGCGCTGCCGAGCTCGCGGGGGAGGGATAAGAGAGGCCGTGTGCGATCTCCCCGCAGGCGGGGAGAGGTGAAGAAACCATTCATGCGCTGAGCGCAAGCGCCTCCCGTGGTACGGAATTGCCAGAACGCGCTGGACTTGGAAGCGGTGCGGACTACACTGCTCCCAAACATAAAACGCGGTCGCGGGAGAGACGTCATGAAATTCGGCATCTTCTATGAGCTGCAACTGCCGCGGCCGTGGTCCGACGGCGACGAGCTGCGGCTCTACCAGAACGCGCTGACGCAGCTCGAGACCGCCGACCGGGTCGGCTACGACTATGCCTGGGTGGTCGAGCATCATTTCCTCGAGGAATATTCGCATTCGCCGGCGCCGGAATCCTTCCTCGCCGCGGCGAGCCAGCGCACCAAGCAGATCAGGCTCGGCCACGGCATCTTCCAGCTCACCACCAACCATCCCGCGCGCGTCGCCGAGCGCGTCGCGGTGCTCGATCTGCTCTCCAACGGCCGCTGCGAGTTCGGCATGGGCGAGAGCGCCTCGATCACCGAGCTGACGCCGTTCGGCCGCGACATGGAGACCAAGCGCGAGGTGTTCGAGGAAGCTGTCGCAGCGATCTTCCCGATGTTCACCAGGATCGGCACCGAGCATCACGGCAAGTATTTCGACATTCCCTTGCGCAACGTGGTGCCGAAGCCGGTGCAGAAGCCGCATCCGCCGCTGTGGATGGCGTGCTCGCAGCTGCCGACCATCGAGCGCGCCGGGCCAGAACGGATTCGGCGCGCTCGGCTTCCAGTTCGTCAGCGCGGACGCCGCGCATGCCTGGGTGCACGCCTACTACAACGCCATCACCAAGCGGCTGAACAAGCTCGCCGACTACGAGATCAACCCGAACATGGCGCTGGTGTCGTTCTTCATGTGCGCGGAGACCGACGAGGAAGCGCGCAAGCGCGCCGACGGCGCCACTTTCTTCCAGTTCGCGCTGCGCTATTACGGCCAGGGTCCGAACCGGATGCGTCCGCCGCCCGGCACCGTCAACATGTGGGACGAGTACAACAAGTGGAAGCGCGAGAATCCGGAAGCGCAGGAGGCCGCGCTGCGCGGCGGCCTGATCGGCTCGCCCGATACCATCCGCAAGAAGCTGAAGCGCTTCCGCTCCTCGCATATCGACCAGGTGATCCTGCTCAACCAGGCTGGCAAGAACACCCATGAGCATATCTGCGAGTCGCTCGAGCTGTTCGCCAGGGAAGTGATGCCGGAATTCCAGCACGACCCCGAGCATGAGGAATGGAAGAAGGGCGTGATGAGCGGCGCGATCAAGCTCGAGGAGATCGACACCGCCGCCTTCACCGACCGCTATGGCAAGCTCGCGGTCAGCGTCGCGCCGAAGAAGGCGGCGGCGGGGTAGCAACTAAGTTCGTCATGCCCGGCCTTGTGCCGGGCATCCACGTCTTTGGTACCGCTTGCAAGAAAGACGTGGATGGCCGGGACAAGCCCGGCCATGACGAGAAATTTATCGCAGCGCCGCCAGCAATTCGTCCGGCCGCTCGGCCATCATATGGCCGGCACCGGCTATCCCGGAATGACGGCTTTAGGGGCGCATGGCAGACATCGGCGATCCTCCAAAGATGCTCCATCCGACTGCTCCGATGCCTTCCAACTGTGGCGTTTGGAGAGCTACAATGCCGCATCATGGTGCGTGAGGGCGGGCATGGAGCGGCGCCGGTTCATGGGATTTGGCGGCAGCGCGGCAGCGGCGGGACCGCTCGCACGGAGCGTGGCCCCGTTACCGGACACTCAAGCCTCGGACGCCGTTCAAAAAGAAGAGCAGGACTTTCCATTAATCATCGCAAACATGCCCGCAACCGGGCAACAAAACGCGATAGCCGCCGGCGTCGCCGTTCTCCTGGCCGTCACGGCGGCGGTTATCGCGCCGTTCGCGAGCGTCCTGTTGGGCCGGGTCGATAGCTTCATTCCAGTCTTGCAGACCTCCCTGAGCGTTGCCGATCTCGTCACGGCAGCCCTTCTGTTCGCTCAATATTCGATCCAGCCGCAGCGCGCCCTTCTCGCGCTCGCAAGCGGTTACATTTGCAGCGCATCGTTCGCGTTCCTGCAGACGCTGGCCTTTCCGGGCGGATATGCCCCCAATGGTCTGATCGGCGACGGGCCCAACAGCCCAGCCTGGATCTACGTGCTTTGGCACACGACGTTTCCGGCTGCGATCCTCGTCTATGCGCTCGCCAAGGATGCCGCGGGAGCCGCCAGACCAGGCAGAGCGGTGATGGCAGACATTGCAATCACCATCGCTTGCGTCCTTGCGGTCATAGCGGGACTGACCTGGATCGTGACGACGAAAACGGAATATCTCCCGCGCTTCTATACCGACGTCATGTTTCAGACGCCCCTGGGCAATCAGGCGAACCTGATGCTTTGGCTATGGGGTCTTACCGTGCTGGCCGTACTGCTGTTTCGTCGACGCACAATCCTCGATTTATGGTTGATGGTGACTTTGCTTGCCTACATGCCAAGCTTCCTGGTGGCGATCATCGGCAGCTCGATACGATTTACCGTCGGCTGGTACGCGGCTCGTTGCTTCATTCTGGTCGGCAGTTGCCTGCTGCTGACCGTCCTGCTCCTCGAAACAATGTTTCTCTACTCGCGCCTTGCCAGCGCCGTCACTTTGCTGCGACGCGAACGCACCAACCGGTTCCTGAGCGTGGACGCTGTCACGGGCGCCATCGCCCACGAATTGAGAACACCCCTGGGAGCCATCGCGCTCAATGCCAGTACGGCGCTCAGCCAGCTCCGGTCGAGCCCTCGCGAGCTGGACGACATGGAGGCCATCCTCAGTGACATAGAGGCCGACAGCCATCGCGCCGGCGCGATGATTTCGAGCATCCGTGAAATGACAATCAAGACTGTGCATCGAAGCGCTCTGACAAGCGCAGAGGAAGTGGGACAACTCGTATTAGGATTGCTGAAACACGATCTTCAAATCAATCAGGTATCCGTCACTACGGAGTTTGAAGGCAACCTTCCCGAGGTGCAGCTGGACGGCATGGAGCTCCAGCAAGTCCTCCTGAACCTCGTCAGAAACGCTATCGACGCAATGAGCTCGTCGCCTCCTGACGCACGACGGCTGCGGCTTAAAACCAGTTTCGACGGTCAATCGAGCGTATTGATGTTGGTCGAGGACTCCGGACCTGGAATTTCCGTTGAGGATCGGGAGCGCATATTTGATCCGTTCTTTACGACAAAATCCGGTGGTATGGGATTGGGGCTCGCCATCTCTTCCAACCTGGTTGCAGGTCACGGGGGCAAATTGAGGCTGCTCAAGTCGGACTCCGACGGGTCCATTTTCGAGCTTGCAATACCAGTCGGCGGGCAGCGCTCGGCCGCGTAAGTGGTGGACCGGCAATTCGGCATAAGTTTCGAGATGCAGTACTACCGCAACGCCGCCAGCAATTCGTCCGGCCGCTCCACCATCATCATGTGGCCGGCCCCGCGCAGCACCACCGTGCGCGCATTCGGGATCGCTGCCGCGAGCGCCCTGCCCGCCTTGGCCGGAGTCATCATGTCGCGCTCGCCGAGCACGAGTGTCGCGGGCACCTTGACCGTCGCCGCTGCGGCGGCCGCATTCTGATAGGCGTTGCAGGCGGCGAGATCGTTGAACAGCACGCCGTCGTTGCAGCGCTCGAGCAGGCGCTGCGCGCCGCCATGCATCCACAGTCCCGGCGCGAGACTGCCGCCGAGTCCGGCCGCCTGGCCGAGCCCCCAGATCGAGACCATGTCGACCGCGGTATGGTCGTTGGCTTCCGCTGCTTTCAACAGATCGAGCCCGACCGTCATCGCCGCCGATGTGCCGACCAGCACCAGCGCCGAAACCTTGTCCGGATGCCGCGCCGCCATCTCCAGTGCGATCAGCGATCCCATGGAATGCCCGATCAGCTTCGCTTGTTTTGCGCCTGATGCATCGAGCAGCGCGGATGTCCAGTCGGCCATCTCGGCAATGCTCGGCAGCAACGCGCCCCCCGAACGGCCATGTCCGGGCAAATCCGGCGCCAGCACATTGTAGCCGTGATGCGAAAACCAGCGGTCGTGCTGGGCCCATGCGGTGTGATCCATGCCGGCGCCGTGCAGAAACACGACCGTCGGCAGCGACGCATCGAACGACTTGCCGCCGGTGGCGACGAAAGTGTCAACGCCTTTCACATTGAGCTGCATGGTTCAACTCCTCTGTGACGCGCGCAGCGCCTGGCCGAGATCGTCGACGATGTCCTGCGCCGTCTCGATGCCGACCGACAGCCGCACCAGCTCCTCGCCGATGCCGGCGGCCTTGAGCTGTTCGGCGTCCATCTGCTGATGGGTCGTGCTCGCGGGATGGATCACCAGCGTCTTGGCGTCGCCGACATTGGCGAGATGGCTGATCATGCGCAGGCTCTCGATGAATTTCTTGCCGGCATTGCGGCCGCCCTTGACGCCGAAGCTGACGATCGATCCCGCGCCGCGCGGCAGCAAGGTCTTGGCCAGCTCATGATCGGGATGATCGGGCAGTTGCGGATGCCACACCCATTCGACCGCCTTGTTACCCTTAAGGAAGTCGAGCACCGCTGAAGTGTTCGCCATGTGCCGCTCCATGCGCACGCCGAGTGTCTCGACGCCCTGCAGCAGCTGGAACGCATTCATCGGCGACATGCAGGCGCCGAAATCGCGCAGGCCTTCGGTGCGCGCGCGCATGATGAAGGCAGCCGGCCCGAACTGCTCGTCGAAGACGATGCCGTGATAGCCGGCATAGGGCTCGGTCAGCACGGCGAATTTGCCGGAGGCGCGCCAGTCGAACCGGCCGCCATCGATGATGGCGCCGCCGATCGCGATGCCATGGCCGCCGATCCATTTGGTCGCGGAATGCATGACGATGTCGGCGCCAAGCTCGATCGGTTTGCTGAGGTAAGGCGTGGCAAAAGTATTGTCGATCAGCAGTGGAATCTTCGCCGCATGCGCGATCCCGGCAACCTTGGGAATGTCGAGCACTTCGAGACCGGGATTGCCGATGGTCTCGCCGATCACAAGGCGCGTGTTGGGCTTGATCGCGGCGCTGATAGCATCGAGGTCTCGCGGCTTGACGAAAGTCGTTGATATGCCGAAGCGCGGCAGCGTATGCGCCAGCAGATTGATGGTGCCGCCATAGAGCGAGGCGGAGGCCACGATGTGATCGCCGGCGTTGAGCAGGGTCGCGATCGCCAGATGCATCGCGGCCATGCCGCTCGCGGTCGCCACCGCGCCGACGCCACCTTCCAGCGCCGCCAGCCGCTCCTCCAGCACCGCGATCGTCGGATTCGAAATCCGCGTATAGATGTGGCCGGCGCGTTCGAGGTTGAACAGGGCGGCGGCGTGGTCGGCATCCTGGAAGACGTAGGACGTGGTCTGGTAGATCGGGACCGCGCGCGCTCCGGTCACGGGATCGGGATGCTGTCCCGCATGGAGGCTGAGCGTTTCAAAGCCGGGTGGCTGCGGTGCGGGCATGTGGAACTCCGGCGTTGGTCGGGCGACGCTCCTTTTGCCACAGTTGCCAAGGCCGCGTCAGCCCTTCCACCGACCCCAAAAAGAAACAAGGCCGGCATCAATGCCGGCCAGAATCTCCCCAAAAAAAAGAACAAGGCCGGCATCAATGCCGGCCAAAATCTCCCTAAAAAAAGAACAAGGCCGGCATCAATGCCGGCCTTGTCCTTTCGACGATGAGCGGTCGCCTCTAGTCGAGGATCGCCGTCAACGTCGCGGGGCTGTCGATGATAACCATGCTGCCGCGTACCCCATGTCACATGAATCGCGTTGCCGTTGTTCGGAATAACTTAGCAACAAAAGGTTGATAAAGGCAAGTGTACAGGACCTGAGAAGTCGCCGGATATTTCCGGGAAGCGTGGCCGCCGCGACGCGCCCGTGGCAGGATGGCCGCGGAGGGCCTCCGCCGCTGATGAAACGAATTGCAACTTTTGCGTTTTACGCGATCGGCACGCTCGCGATTCTTTATCTCGCACTCTACGCCTATGCGATGCTGCATCACAAAAGCATTACCCCGGGCGAGCCGATCCACATCTTCCGCAATCCGGACGCACCGGATTATTCGTGAGGGCCGTCGACCGGCAAGACGGCTTACTGCGCCGTCTGCTTCCTCAACTCGGCGACATCAAGCGCGGTGATCTGCGAGCCCTTGCTGCCGAAGCGCGCGGTGACGTAGTTGGCGACGGCCGCGATCTCGGCATCGGAGTAGGCATCGCCGAATGCCGGCATCGAAACCGCCCCCGGCGGCGCATGACGTTTGGTGCCGGAAATGACGATTTGCGCGACATTGGTCGCGCCGGGATCGTTGACGGCCCAGGCGCCCGTGAGGGTGGCGAACGGCGAGATCGCGCTTTCACCGGTCCAGCCGTGACAGCTGACGCAGGCGCCTTCGAAGACCATCTTGCCGCGTGCATCCGCGATCGCAACGCCATCCTTGTGCCCTGCCGGCGCGGGAGGGGCGAGTGACGCCGGCAGATCGGGCGAGGCGACCGACGGCACGCTGCGCAGATAGGCGACGATGGCGCGGACGTCTTCCGGCGCCATCTGGCTAAAACTGTGATCGACGGCTTCGCCCATCGGGCCCGAGGCGGTGCCGTGTCCGGCCGCATGCCCGACCGAGAGATAGGCGATCAGATCGTCATCGCTCCAGCCGCCGACGCCGGTGGCCTTGTCCGAGCTGATATTGAAGGCGCGCCAGCCGGCGGCGATCGCGCCTGCGAATTTCTTGCGGTTGTTGAGCGCGAAGGCGAGGTTGCGCGGGGTGTGGCATTCGCCGCAATGCGCCAGCGCTTCGGCGAGATAGGCACCGCGATTCCATTCCGCCGTCTTCGAGATGTCCGGCTCGAAACGCGTGTCCGGATTGAACAACTCCGACCAGAAGATCATGGCCCAGCGCTGGTTGAACGGAAATGCCAGGGTATTGCCCGGCGGCGTTGCCTTCACCGGCGGCAGGCTGAACAGATAGGCCTTGATCGCAAGCGCGTCCGCGTCGGTGATGTAGGTGTAGGAGGTGTAGGGCATCGCCGGATAAAGCCGCGCGCCGTCGTGGCGGATGCCGCGCTGAACCGCGTTCAGGAACTCCCGATCGCTGTAATTGCCGATGCCGGTCTCCTTGTCCGCCGTGATATTGGTCGAATACAGCGTGCCGAACGGCAGCTTGAAGCCGAGGCCGCCGGCATATTCCTTGCCGCCGGCCGCCGTGTGGCAGACCATGCAGTCGGCCGCCTTCGCCAGATATTCGCCGCGCTCGATCGCGCTCGCCTGCGCAAGTTTGGCCGGAACGCCGGTGGGATTGGCGCCTTTGTATTCGGCGAGCGCGACATTCGGGCCGGCGCCGAATGCCATCGGACCCGGCCCACGGATGATCCATACGGCGACGAGGAAAGCGATCGCGCCAATCGCGACGATGCTTCCGAGGATGCGGCGCGCTGCCGGGCTCATGCTTTCTTCCCCGCGATGAGCGATCGATCGATCGGCAGCCGGCGCAGCGCGACGCCGGTCACGGCATAGATTGCGTTGCGCAAGGCCGGCGGTCCCGCGGTGACGCCGGTCTCGCCGATGCCGCCGGGTGCTTCGCCGCTTTTGATGACGTGAACGTCGATCTTCGGCGCCTGATCGATGCGCAGCATCCGATAGTCATGAAAATTGGACTGACGCACGCGTCCCTTGTCGATGGTGATTTCACCATAAAGTGCGGCAGTGAGGCCGAAGATCAGCCCGCCTTCGAGCTGCGCCGTGACGGTATCTGGATTGACAGCGATCCCGGTATCGACCGCACAGGTGACCCTGCGCAACTTCACCTCGCCGAGCTCGTCAATTTCCGCTTCCACCACGGTAGCGATGAAACTGGCGAACGACGGCTGCACGCTCACACCGCGTCCGACGCGAGTCGGCAACGGTTGCCCCCAGCCTGACTTCTCCGCTGCGAGATCAAGCGCTGCGAGCAGACGCGGATTCTTGCCGAGCATGCCGCGGCGGAAATCGACGGGATCCTTGCCGGCCTTCTTCGCCAGTTCGTCCATGAAAGATTCGATGGCGAAGACATTGTTGTTGGGACCGACGCCGCGCCAGAAACCTGTCGGCACCGCCGGCGGCTCGGCGCGGGCGAATTCGACATGGAAATTCGGGATGTCGTACGGCATGTCGATGGCGCTATCGACGCCGTCGATGTCGACGCCTTTCTGGAAGCCCCCCGGAAACCAGCGCGCCATGATGGACGAGCCGCTGACGCGATACTTCCAGCCGACGATCCTGCCGTCGGCGAGCGTCGCGGCGATGGTGTCGCGATAGACCGGACGATAGACGTCGTGCTGGATGTCCTCCTCGCGGGTCCACACCACCTTGACAGGCCCGTCGACCTGTTTCGCGATGAGCACAGCCTTGACCACCATGTCGGCCTCGAGCTTGCGGCCGAAGCCGCCGCCGAGCAGGTGGTTGTTGACGATGACTTTCTCGACCGGCAGGCCAGCCGCCTTCGCCGCCTCCGACTGCACCCGCGTCATGACCTGCGTCCCGGTCCAGATCTCGCAAGAATCGGGCGTGATATGAACCGTGGCGTTGATCGGCTCCATGGCTGCATGCGCGAGAAACGGCAATTCGTAAGCCGCATCCATCCGGTCGCCGGTGGCAAGCCCCTTGGCGATATCGCCGGCGGATTTGGCGACCGCGCCGTCCTTTTCGCTGGCGGCGCGCAAATCCTGCCACACATCCTTCGAGCTGATCTTCGCGTTCGGCCCTTCGTCCCACTCGATTGCGAGTGCTTCGAGGCCCTTCTTGGCCGCCCACATGTGGTCGCCGACCACGGCGACGAAATCGTCTGATACCACGACCTTCTGCACGCCCGGGATTTTCCTGGCAGCAAAGTCGTCAACCCTGGCGACCTTGCCGCCAAACACCGAACAGGTTTTCAGCGTTGCGAACTTCATATTGGGCAGCATCGCGTCGATGCCGTAGACCGCCTTGCCGTTGACCTTGTCGGGGGTGTCAAGCCGCTTTAGCGGCTTGCCGATCAGCACAAAGTCCTTCGGGTCCTTGAGCGGGACGTCCTTTGGCGGCACCTCGCTGCCTGCGGCAACCGCCAGCGCGCCATAGGAAAGCTTGCGGCGGCTTTCCTTGTGCATGACCTCGCTATTGGCGGTCGTGCAGCTTGCCGGATCGACTTGCCATTGTTGCGCGGCGGCCTGGACCAGCATCGCGCGCGCGGTGGCGCCGGCAGTGCGCAGATGCGGCCACCACGCCCGGATTGAATTGGAATTGCCTGTGGCCTGAATGCCGAACATCGGATTGCCGTAGAGCTTGTCGCTGGGCGGTGCGTGCTGCAGCGCCACGCGCGAGAAATCGGCGTCGAGTTCTTCCGCTAAAATCATTGATATCGAGGTGTAGACACCCTGGCCCATCTCGACCTGTGGCATCACGAGGATAGTGCGGCCGTTGTCGTCGATCCGGATGAAGGCGTTCGGTGCGAATTTGCCCTCGGTCACATCAGGCGGCTGCACCGGCTCGTTGAACGCGCGCACGGGAACATGAAACGCAAACAGGAACCCGCTCGCCAACCCGCCCGTCAGCGCTGCGCGGCGGGAAATATGGCTGGAGGATCTCTCGGCCTTTCCCATGGTGCGCTCCTACGATCCACGCTGCGAAGCGGCGTGCTTGATCGCGGCACGAATGCGCACATAGGTGCCGCAGCGGCAGATATTTCCTGCCATCGCGGCATCGATGTCGGAGTCGTCCGGAGTGGGCGTTGCTTCCAGCAAGGCCGCCGCCGACATGACCTGGCCGGACTGGCAATAGCCGCACTGGATCACTTCGAGATCGAGCCAGGCTTTCTGCACCTTGGCGCCGGCGGGCGTCTCGCCGATGCCTTCGATGGTGGTGATCGGCCGATCGCGAACCGCGGCGACGGGCAGCATACACGAACGCACGGGCTTGCCGCCGATATGGACCGTGCAAGCGCCACATTGCGCGATGCCGCAACCGAATTTCGTGCCGGTCAGGCCGAGGACATCGCGAAGCACCCAGAGCAGAGGCATGTCGTCGGGGACATTGACGGCCTTTTGCGCGCCATTGATCGTCAGCGTGATCATGAGCAACCCTTCGCCTGCGCCCGCGCGAAGCTTAGCTCTTTTGAACGAGGGCACACAACAGGTCGAAACCGGATCGCCGTGCGTTATCGATACGGCCGGCGGTTCCCGAAACGGACCGACCTTGGCGTTACCCCGCCACCGCCGCCCGCTGACCGTACTCCCCCGCGCCCGGCGGCGGGATCGGGACGCCGCCGTCGGCATATTCGTTCAGCTTGTTGCGCAGCGTTCGGATCGAGATGCCCAGAATATTTGCGGCATGGGTGCGGTTGCCCAGGCAATGCCTCAGCGTCTCCAGGATCAGGTCGCGCTCGACGTCGGCCACCGTGCGCCCGACCAGCGCCCGCGTCACCTGCTCGGCGGCGAAGGTCGCATGCGCCACGGCCGGCGGGGTCTTCGCAATGTCCAGCCGGTCGCCGTCCGGCGTGAGGATGGCATCGGCGCCAATCTCGTCGCCCTGCGCCATCAGCACCGCGCGATGGATGGTATTCTCCAGCTCGCGGACATTGCCCTGCCAGCGGTTGGCGGTCAGCACGCGGCGCGCCTCGGCCGAGACCGGACGCAGCGGCACGCCATTGGCGTCGGCATATTTCTTGGCAAAGTGCTGCGCCAGTTCGAGGATATCGGCCGGACGCTCCCGCAGCGGCGGGATCTTCAGGTTGACGACGTTGAGACGGAACAGCAGGTCCTCGCGGAATGTGCCGTCGCGCACGGCATCGGTGAGGTTGCGGTTCGAGGTCGCGAGGATGCGGATGTCGACGGCGACAGGCTTGGTGCCGCCGACGCGGTCGATCACGCGCTCCTGGATCGCGCGCAACAGTTTCGATTGCAGCCGCACGTCCATTTCCGAGATTTCGTCGAGCAAGAGCGTGCCGCCGGTCGCCTCCTCGAACTTGCCGATGCGGCGTGCCACCGCGCCGGTGAAGGCGCCCTTCTCATGCCCGAACAGTTCGGACTCCAGCAGATGTTCCGGAATTGCAGCACAATTAATTGAAATGAACGGCCGCTTGGCACGGCCCGAGCGCGAATGCACGTAGCGCGCCAGCACTTCCTTGCCGGTTCCGGACTCGCCGGTGATCATCACCGAAGCGTCCGAGCCCGCGATCTGCTGCGCGAGCTTGATCACCTTCACCATGGCGTCGTCGCGATAGACCAGATCGCGCGAGTCGTTGGCGACCGCGGCGAGCACGGCTGCGATCAGCTCCGGGTCCGGCGGCAGCGGGATATATTCCTTGGCGCCGGCATGGATCGCGGCAACCGCGGCGCGGGCATCATTGGAGATGCCGCAAGCCACGATCGGCACGTGGATGTGCTCGGCTTCGAGCCGCATCACCAGATCTCGGATGTCGAGGGCGACGTCGACCAGCAGCAGGTCGGCGCCCTTGCCGCCGCGCAGCACCGCCATCGCCTGCTCCGCGCCCTCGGCGTGGGTCACCGAGGCGCCGTTGTCCATGGCGATCTTGGTGGCGGTCGTAAGCTGCCCCTTCAGGGTGCCGACGATGAGAAGCCGCATGTTGATCTCCTGCTTGTCTGCCGCGCGGTGCGCGTGCCCTCGGTCTAGCTGCGTTCGGCCTTGAGAATTTCGGTCATGGTGACGCCGAGCTTGTCTTCGACCAGCACGACCTCGCCGCGCGCCACCAGGCGGTTGTTGACATAGATGTCGATGGCCTCGCCGACCCTGCGGTCGAGCTCGAGCACGGTGCCGGGTCCGAGCTTCAAGAGCTCGCCGACGTCCATCTTGGAGCGGCCGAGCACGGCCGAGACCTGCACGGGCACGTCGAACACCGCCTCGAGATCGGCGGCGATGCGCGCGCTCGCGTCGTCGTCGTGGTAGCTGACGTCGTCGGCCGGCGCCGGCGGCTCCGCTGCGTTGAGGTCGGGGAGCGGGACCTGGGTGTCGGTGTCGCTCATCTCTTAGGTCTCCCGATTCCTGGACGCCATGTAGCGCCCGACAAGTTCGTCGATCTTGGCCTCGATCGCGGCGCGCTCCAGCACCACGCCGCCGTCGGCCCATTCGATTCGGCAGTCGCCGGTAGCGACATCGGGTTCGGCGAGGATCACCAGCCGGCCCTGGAAGCCGCTCGGCTTCGCCAGCCGCTCGATTTTTTCGCGCGCGGCCTCGTAAAGCGATTCGTTGACGCGCACCACCAGATGCGGGGTTGCGACCAGATGCGAGAAGCATTCGGCGACCAGCGCGGTGACCTCGCCGAGCGGCTCGTCGGCGATCATCGCGCTGCAGAGCTTGCGCGCGACCGCAACGGCGACGTCGACGGCTTCCGTCTCCATCCGCGTCTCGACACCGGCAAAGCGCGCCGCAATGCCCTGCATCGCGATCTTGATCTCTTCCAGCGCGAGCGCGGTGCGGCGGTCGCTTTCGGCCTTGGCCTCGCGCTGGCCGGCATCGAAGCCGTCGCGATAGGCGCGCGCCTCGGCGGCCGCGATGCGTTGTGCGACTTCGGCCTGGGTCGGCCGCTCGCGCGACTTGTCGGGCGCCGCGAAGTCGGTGTCGAACAGGAATTTTGCGGGCGCGGCCATCAGTACACCAGCTCGTCGTCGGCGCGGTTCTTGGTGAGCGTGATCTCGCCCTTGGCGGCCATATCCTTGGCAAGGTTGACCAGCAGCGCCTGCGCCTCGTCGACGTCGCGCAGCCGCACCGGTCCCATTGCCTGCATGTCGTCCAGCAGCATCTTGCCGGCGCGCGAGGACATGTTGGACAGGAAGAACGCCTTGACCTCCTCATTGGCGCTCTTCAGCGCGACCCCGAGCTTGTCCTTGTCGATGTTGCGCATCAGCGTCTGCGCCGAGCCGGAGTCGAGCTTGATCAGGTCGTCGAAGGTGAACATCAGCGCCTTGATACGCTCGGCCGACTCGCGGTTCTCGTCTTCCAGCGCGGTGATGAAGCGAGTTTCGGTCTGGCGGTCGAAATTGTTGAAGATTTCCGCCATCACCTCATGGGCGTCGCGGCGGCGGGTCTGCGACAGGTTCGACATGAATTCGGTGCGCAGCGTCTTCTCCACGCTCTCGATCACTTCCTTCTGCACCGCCTCCATCTTCAGCATGCGGCCGACCACGTCGAGCGCCATGTCCTCGGGCAGGATCGCAAGCACGCGCGCGGCATGTTCCGGCTTCAGCTTCGACAGCACGACGGCGATGGTCTGCGGATATTCGTTCTTGAGATAGTTGGCGAGCACCTCTTCCTGGACGTTGGAGAGCTTCTCCCACATGTTGCGGCCCGCGGGCCCGCGGATTTCATCCATGATGCCGTTGACGCGCTCCGGCGGCAGATATTGCTGCAGCAGCCGCTCGGTGGCGTCGAAATTGCCCATCAGCGCGCCGGAAGCCGACATGCGCGAGACGAATTCCAGCAGCATGCTCTCGACGGTATCGGCCTCGACGGTGCCGAGCGTCGACATCGCGAGCGACAGCTCCCGCACCTCGTCGTCGTCGAGCAGCGACCACACCTTGCCGCCATATTGCTCGCCGAGCGCAAGCATCAGCATGGCGGCGCGCTTCGGCCCCGCGACCTTCTCCTGCGTCCTGCCGCTCTGGCGCGCGGCGAGGCCCTGGATCACGCTGGTGATGTCGTTGGTGTTTGCGGCTTGCGGAACGGCCATGTTCAGGTTGCCTCGACGGGATCGTCTTCACCGAGCCACTGCCGGACAATGGCGACGGTTTCATTGGGATTGCGTTCGGCGAGTTCGCCCACGCGGTGCACCGACTGGGCGTGCACCTGGCCCTGCACCTGGGCGACATCGATCAGATGCGCGGTCGCGTTGCCGGGAAGCAGGGCTTGGCCGGCCGGCCCGGCCACGGCGGCGGTGCCATCGGCCGCCGGCGCGGTGACGGCGGCGGTCAGCGCTGCCATCTCTTCGGAGGAGAGCACCTTCCTGACCAGCGGGCGCACCACCATGAACAGCACGACGAGGCCGAGCAGCATCATGACACCGAGCTCGATGACATACATGACGTCGTCCTTGGTGAACTGCATCATGCCGAGGAAGCCGGCCGGCTCGGCGAGCGGGGCGACCGCGGGCGCTTCGGCGAATTTCAGGTTGACGACCTCGACCTGATCGCCGCGCTTCTGCTCGAAGCCGATCGCCGATCGCACCAGGGTCGCGATGCGGTCGAGCTCGTCCTTGCTGCGTTCCTTGTAGACGAGGTCGCCCTTTTCGTTCTTGGAATAGCTGCCGTCGACCAGGACCGCGACCGAAATGCGGTTGACGCGGC
>CAWGFY010000006.1:0-192981 GCA_963821965.1 uncultured Alphaproteobacteria bacterium | reverse complement strand
GAAAGACCAGGGCGCCACTCCGGAAGAATGCAAGGCGATCGCAGCCACCCTCGGCTCCCGCGGCCGCGACGGCGGGCTGAAGGAAGGCGAGAAGCTGCGCATCCTGATGGCGCCGTCGGGTCCCGCCCCAAGCGCGCGGCTGCAGCCCTATCGCGTGATCGTCGCCAACGACACCATGGTTGAAGCGGTCGCGGCACTCTCCGACCTCGGCAAATACGTCGCCGTCGACGTCTCGAGCCTCAACACCACGACCGAGACCGCTGACGCCAAGGGCGGCGACGACGACGACGATGATGACGGCTCGGGCGTGCGGCTCTATCAGAGCATCTACGAGACGGCGCTGCGCAACAAGGTGCCGATGCCGGTCATCGACGACATGATCCGCGTCTACTCCTACGACGTCGACTTCCAGCGCAAGGTGCAACCCGGCGAACTCCTTCGACGTGTTCTATGCCGGTGAGGAAGAAGGCGCGACCATCACGGAACGCAACGATGTGCTTTATGCCGCGCTGACCCTCGGCGGCGAGACCAAGAAATACTATCGCTTCCAGACCCCCGACGACGGCGTAGTCGACTACTACGACGAGACCGGCAAGAGCGCGAAGAAATTCCTGGTCCGCAAGCCCGTCAACAACGCCATCATGCGCTCGGGCTTCGGCGGCCGCCGCCATCCCATCCTCGGCTATGTCAAGATGCACACCGGCGTCGACTGGGCCACCGCCTACGGCACGCCGATCTTCGCCTCCGGCAACGGCGTGATCGAAAAGGTCGGGTTGGAAGGCGGCTATGGCAAATACATCCGCATCAAGCACAACAACGGCTATGAGACCGCCTACGGCCACATGTCGGCCTTCGCCAAGGGCATGGAAGCCGGCAAGCGCGTGCGCCAGGGCCAGGTGATCGGCTTCGTCGGCTCGACCGGCATGTCGACCGGTCCGCATGTCCACTACGAAATCCTGGTCAACGGCCGCTTCGTCGATCCGATGCGCATCAAGCTGCCGCGCGGCCGCTCGCTCGACGGCTCCGTCATGACGAGCTTCGAGAAGGAGCGCGACCGGCTCGACGGCATGATGAGCGGGCGCGCCGGCGCACGCATTTCGGATGCGAGCGGCGGCCCGCTGCAGGTGACCAACCGCTGATCTCCCTCGTCAGGTTGAAACCGCCCGCACGATCACGAAGACAATTCCGATCGCCGTGAGGCCGAATGAAACCGCCATCAGCGGCAGCAAGACGTCGATCGCCGCGTCCGTGCCGTGAAGCTTTGCGCCCCAAACCTCGAAATCGCCGGCTCTCCAATCATGCAATGTGGTCGGCTGCGGATGCCGCTCATGCGGCATCTGGTATTTCTTCCAGACCAGCGACAGCGTCCATGGCAGCAACACCGCGACCAGGAACAGCACGCTGACGAACGTCAACGAGAGACTGACGTCGCTGCTGCGGTCGAACAAGGCCCAGGCCATCAGCGCGAACCAGGCGACCAGACCGACCACGGCGCCATAGATTTTGGGGTGAAGCTGATCGAAGACGGGTTTGTTGTGGGCGACAAGTTCCCTGCTCATGGCGGCTCTTTCTGCTGCTTGAGTTGGGTTCGCCTGAAGGCGTGCGACAATCGACGCACTGACACGGTCGCGCGCATTGCTGGCTCGCGGCGAACCGTTGATAAGACAACGGACGCACTTCGCGACGGGTTTCATTAAATATCGTCAAGCAAAATCCCTCCCTGCGCGGCAGGGAGGGATTTCGACTTTGGTCAGGGTGACGTCAGTTCAGCTTACGCTTCGGGATCGGCGCCTCGAACTGCGCGATCTCCGCAGTGGTCGCGGCCTTGCCGTTGAAGGTCAGCACGTTGCCCTGGCTCGAGATCGTGACCTTATCGCCATCCTTGACCTCGCCCGAGAGGATCATCTCGGCGAGCGGGTCCTGCAGATAGCGCTGGATCACGCGCTTGAGCGGGCGCGCGCCATAGGCCGGGTCCCAGCCCTTGGCGGCGAGCCAGTCTCGCGCGGCCCCGTCCAGCGTGAGCGCGATCTTGCGCTCCTCCAGCAGCTTCGTGAGCCGACCGAACTGGATTTCGACGATCCGGCCCATCTCGCTCTTCTGCAAGCGGTGGAACAGGATGATCTCGTCGACGCGGTTGAGGAATTCGGGCCGGAAATGCGCACGCACCATGCCCATCACCTGCTCGCGCACCGCCGACGGTGTCCTCGCCTTCCGGCTGGTTCACCAGGAATTCCGAACCGAGGTTCGAGGTCATGATGATCAGCGTGTTGCGGAAGTCGACGGTGCGGCCCTGACCGTCGGTCAGCCGGCCGTCGTCGAGCACCTGCAGCAGCACGTTGAAGACGTCGGGATGCGCCTTCTCGATCTCGTCGAACAGCACGACCTGGTAGGGCCGGCGCCGCACCGCTTCGGTGAGCGCGCCGCCCTCGTCGTAGCCGACATAGCCCGGGGGCGCGCCGATCAGCCGCGACACCGAATGCTTCTCCATGTATTCGGACATGTCGAGGCGGACCATCGCGGTCTCGTCGTTGAAGAGGTACTCCGCCAGGGCTTTCGTCAGCTCGGTCTTGCCGACGCCGGTCGGCCCCAAGAACATGAACGAGCCCATCGGCCTGTTCGGATCCTGCAAGCCCGCGCGCGAACGGCGCACGGCGGTCGCGACCGCACGCACGGCCTCGCCTGGCCGACGACGCGCTTGCTCAAGCTTTGCTCCATCTTCAGGAGCTTGTCCTTTTCGCCTTCCAGCATCTTGTCGACGGGGACGCCGGTCCAGCGCGACACCACCTGCGCGATGTGATTGGCAGTGACCGCCTCCTCCATCGTCTGGCCGGCGCTTTCCCTGGCCTCGATCTCGGCAAGCTGCTTCTCCAGCGCCGGGATCTTGCCGTAGGCGAGTTCGCCGGCCCGCTGGAATTCGCCGCGGCGCTGCGCGTTGGCCAGTTCGACGCGCAAGCCATCGAGCTCGCCCTTGAGCTTCTGCGCGTTCGAGAGCTTGTTCTTCTCCGCGCTCCAGCGCGCGGTCAGCGCCGCCGATTTTTCCTCGAGCCCGGCAAGCTCCTTCTCGAGCGTCTTCAGCCTGCTCTTCGAGCCGGCGTCGCTTTCCTTCTTCAGCGCTTCCTGCTCGATCTTCAGGCGGATGATTTCTCGGTCGAGCGTATCCAGCTCTTCCGGCTTCGAGTCGACCTGCATCTTCAGCCGCGCCGCTGCCTCGTCCATCAGGTCGATGGCCTTGTCGGGCAGGAAGCGGTCGGTGATGTAGCGGTTCGACAGCGTCGCGGCCGCAACCAGCGCGGAATCGGAGATGCGCACGCCGTGGTGCTGCTCGTACTTGTCCTTCAGTCCGCGCAGGATCGAGATGGTATCCTCGACCGTCGGCTCGCTGACATAGATCGGCTGGAAACGCCGCGCCAGCGCGGCATCCTTCTCGACGTGCTTCTGATATTCGTCGAGCGTGGTCGCGCCGATACAGTGCAGCTCGCCGCGCGCCAAAGCGGGCTTCAACAGGTTGGACGCATCCATCGCGCCGTCGGCCTTGCCGGCGCCGATCAGCGTGTGCATCTCGTCGATGAACAGGACGTAGCTGCCCTCGGCGGACGTGACCTCCTGCAGCACGGCCTTCAGCCGCTCCTCGAACTCGCCGCGATATTTCGCACCCGCGATCAGCGCGCCGAGATCGAGCGACAACAGCTTCTTGTCCTTCAGGCTCTCCGGCACGTCGCCGTTGACGATGCGCAGCGCCAAGCCCTCGACGATGGCGGTCTTGCCGACGCCGGGCTCGCCGATCAGCACAGGATTGTTCTTGGTCCGGCGCGACAGCACCTGGATGGTGCGGCGGATTTCCTCGTCGCGGCCGATCACGGGATCGAGCTTTCCGTCGCGCGCGGCCTGGGTCAGGTCGCGGGCATATTTCTTCAGCGCGTCGTAGGCGTTCTCGGCCGTGGCGCTGTCGGCCGTGCGGCCTTTGCGCAGCGACTCGATCGCGGCATTAAGATTTTGCGGCGTGACGCCGCCCTTGTTCAGGATGGTGCCGGCCTCGCTACTCTTTTCGAGCGCGAGCGCCAGCAGCAGCCGCTCGACGGTGACGAAGCTGTCGCCAGCCTTGT
Organism: uncultured Alphaproteobacteria bacterium; assembly: GCA_963821965.1. Classification (GTDB taxonomy): domain Bacteria; phylum Pseudomonadota; class Alphaproteobacteria; order Rhizobiales; family Xanthobacteraceae; genus Bradyrhizobium. The sequence continues at coordinate 188,878 of CAWGFY010000006.1, read as the reverse complement.
CGGCGGCCTTTTCCGCCGCGTCGAAGGCGCGCGCGAGTTCCGGCGCGAGGTAGACCTGGCCTGCGCCGCTGCCCGAAACCTTCGGCAGCTTGCCCAGCGCATCTTCGGTCGCTTTGAGGATTGCCCGGGAATTGCCTCCAGCGCGGTCGATCAGACCGCCGGCAAGCCCCTCGCTGTCATCCAGCAGCACTTTCAGCACATGCAATGTCGAGAACTGCTGGTGGCCCTCGCGCATCGCGAGCGATTGCGCAGACTGCACGAAGCCGCGCGACCGCTCGGTGTATTTTTCAATATTCATGTCATTCCCTCAGCCTGCCGCTCCGCCCAAAAGGCACGGATGCAGCATCTTCACTGGGTCTCCGCGGGGCCGCATTGACGTTCCTCAACCGGCCACGGTCGTCGCCCTGTTTTCAGGCTTGGCGGAAATGTGGGCATGGGCCGCCAGATTTCGGAAGAGGCGCGCTCACAAATTCGTGCGCGGTGGCGTTAACGCGGGGAATCCCTTAAGAAACCGCATGTCCCCGACCCCTTTCGCCGAGATCACGGGCCTCTACCGCTATCCCGTCAAGGGCCTCACCCCCGAACCGCTGGAAACGGTGGCGCTCCGCCCTGGCGAGACGCTGCCCGCCGACCGTCGCTATGCCATCGAAAACGGGCCGAGCCCGTTTGACCCCAAGGCGCCCGCCTGGCTGCCAAAACCATATTTCCTGATGCTGCAGCGGGACGAATGGCTGGCTGGCCTGCGCACTCATTTCGACGATGCGAGCCATGTGTTGACCATCCGTCGGGGCAGCGAGATCGTGGCGCAGGGCGATCTGGAGACATCAGAAGGCCGCGCCGCGATCGAACGCTTCTTCGTCACGACCTTCGCCGGCCGGATCAAGGGGCCGCCCAAGGTGCTGACCAGCCCCGGCCACAGCTTTTCCGACGTCGCCCGCAAGGTCGTTTCCATCATCAACCTCCAAAGCCTGGCGGCGATCGAGAACATGGTCGGCTTTCCCGTCAATCCCCTGCGCTTCCGTGCCAATGTCTACGTCAAAGGCTGGCCGGCCTGGCACGAGGCAAGCCTCGTCGATCAGACCCTCGCCATCGGCACGGCGCGCGCCCGGGTCGTCAAGCGCATTACCCGCTGCGCCGCCGTCAATGTCGATCCCGATCTTGGCGTACGCGATCTCGAGATACCGCAAGCCCTGACGCGGCGGCTCGGTCATACCGAATGCGGCATCTATGCCGAGGTGATCGAGGGCGGCACGGTGAGCGTCGGCGACACGGTCGCAGCCGAGCAGCCGACGCTGGTGTGACCGCTCTCCTCGCTTAGTTCGGCATCACATACGCGTAGATCCGGCCGCGCGAGATCGACGCCTCACGAACGCGGTTGCCGTTATTGCCGGAGATCATGATCGGATTGCCGCGGGCGTCGACGCCGGTGATGATGCCGACATGACCACCGCCGCGCCGGCCCATGACGGCGATGGCGCCGACCTGAGGCCCCGAAATGCGATGGCCGTAATGCGCGAACGAACTCGCCATGTCGGACCCGGTGCCGTGATGGCCGGTACGCTGCAGCACCATGTTCATGAAGCGTGCACACCACAGGCTGCCGCGACCGGTCGGATTGCCGCCGAGATAGTGGCGGGCTTCCATCACCAGACTCGAGCCGCCGCCGGACATCGGCGCAGCACCCGACGCCGTGTCAGGCGCGAGATTGGGATGCGTGCTGGCAAATCGCCGCAAGCGCGCCACCGCAAGTTCGTGCGGCACCTGCGCGCTGCGTATCGCGTGGCGATGGCTACGCGCCACGTAGTGGCGCCTGACGTGCAGGGCGTAGTGACGCCTGACGTGACGGACGGCATAGCGCGCATGCATGGTGCGGTAAGCACCGTGATGCGACCTTGCGAAAGCGGGAGAAGAGATGGCGACAGAAGCCACACACAATGCCAGCGCGACCAGCAGCCGGCGGAACGCAGAGAACACAACCATACCAGATCCTTTGTTAGGACCCCCATTTCCCGCCGGCGAGGAGTGCCGGCATTCGAGGGTCGTAAAGGATCGCGGTGTGACCGAAGCAAGAAATGATGTGGCGGTGCGGAAACGCTTTCGTGGAATTTACGCGCAAGTTAAGTGGCGAAAAGAAATCAACGCTGCCGCATTGCCGCCAAGAGCATTACCTGCAATTTTGAGGGCGCATGATCCGGAAAAGTGGGCACCGGTTTTCCGAAGAGATCATGCGCAAAACAACACGGCTTAAAAGAAGGAGCCCGAAATGCCTCATGCGGTCGCGAGCGACAATGTCCGCCTCTATTTCGAAGAGGTGGGCAGCGGAACGCCCATCCTCTTCGTGCACGAATTCGCGGCCGACCACACCAATTGGGAGCCGCAGATGCGCTACTTCGCACGCGGCCATCGCTGCATCGCCTATTCCGCGCGCGGCTACACGCCATCGGACGTGCCGGCTTCGGCCGACAGCTACACCTACAAGCACTTCTATACCGACGCGATCGCGGTGCTCGATCACCTGAAGATTCCCAGGGCGCATTTCGTCGGTCTCTCGATGGGCTCCTATTCGTCACTACAGGCCGCGCTGCACGCGCCGGATCGCCTGATGTCGATGACGCTGGCCGGTGTCGGTTCCGGATCGAGCCTGGAAAATCTGGAGGCCTTCCGGAAGACCTGCCGCGAGACCGCGGAGCAATTCGAGAAGACTGGCTCTGCGGAAGTCGCGAAAGTCACGCGCGAGGCGCCGGGCCGCATTCCCTTCCTGGTGAAAGACCCGCGCGGCCACGCCGATTTCTATGCCGCGCTGGCGCGGCACGATTCCAAGGGCTCGGCCAACACCATGCGCAGCTTCCAGGGCGGCCGGCCCTCGATCTACACCATGGCGGATGCGATCAGGAAAATGCAGACACCGGCGCTGATCATCTGCGGCGACGAGGACGACGGCTGCATCGAGCCGAGCCTGTTCCTGAAGAAGCATCTTCCGGCGTCAGGCCTGACCTTCTTTCCGAAGACCGGCCACGTGCTGAACCTGGAGGAGCCGGCGCTGTTCAACGAGATGGTCGAGCGCTTCATCGCACTGGTCGAGGCCGGACGCTGGGGACCGCGCGATCCGCGGTCGTATGCGCACGCGTAATGCGCGTCACTTGCTCTTCCCGGCGCGGCTCAGCAGGAACACGCCCTGCTCGCCGAACATGTTCCAGACCCACCACGGCAGGTTCAGCGGCACCGGCCGGCTGAACGCATCGAGCGCGATCGCGCGCTCCATCTTGACGTTGATCTCGTCGCAAAGCTGCACGAAATCCTTGATGGTGCAGAAATGGATGTTCGGCGTGTCGTACCAGGTCGCCGGAAGATTCTCCGTGCGCGGCATGTGGCCGCCGATCAGGAGCTGCAGCCGCATCTTCCAGAAGCCGAAATTCGGAAACGACACGATCGCGCGGCGGCCGATCCGCAGCAGGTTCTCCAGCACGACCCTGGGCTGCCGCGTCGCCTGCAGCGTCTGCGACAGGATCACGTAGTCGAACGCATCGTTGGGATAGTTGACGAGGTCGGTATCGGCGTCGCCCTGCACCACCGCCAGTCCCTTGGCGACGCAGCGGTTGACACCCTCGCGCGACAGCTCGATGCCGCGCCCATCGATGCCGCGGCTTTCGAGTAATTGCAGCAGATCGCCCTCGCCGCAGCCGACGTCGAGCACTTTCGAGCCGGTCGCAACCATCTCGGCGACCAGCAGATGGTCGCGGCGGCCTTTCGCGGTGCGCTCGGGCGTGATGCCGCCAAGCGGCAATGTCTGGTCCTGAACCGCCATATCAGCCACCATCCAGACCGCGCGCCTTGCCGGCCGATTGCAGGAAGGCGCGCGAAATCTCGAAGAACTCGGGCACGTCGAGCAGGAACGCGTCGTGCCCGCGGTCGGTTTCGATCTCCGCGAACGACACCCGCGCGCTCGACGCGTTCAGCGCATGCACCAGCGCGCGCGACTCCGAAGTCGGGAACAGCCAGTCGCTCGTGAACGATACCACGCAGAAGCGCGTCTTGATGCCGCGGAAGGCCTCCGCCAGTACGCCATCATGATCGCCGGCGATGTCGAAATAATCCATCGCGCGGGTCAGATAGAGATAGCTGTTGGCGTCGAAGCGCTCGACAAAGGACGAGCCCTGGTAACGCAAATAGCTCTCGACCTGGAAATCGGCGTCGAACGAGAACGTCGGAAGCTCGCGGTCCTGCATGCGCCGGCCGAACTTGCGATGCAGCGCGGCGTCCGAGAGATAGGTGATGTGCGCGGCCATGCGCGCGACCGCGAGCCCGCGATGCGGATTGGCGCCCTGATCGGTGTAGCGGCCGCCGCGCCAGTCCGGATCGGCCATCACGGCCTGACGGCCGAGCTCGTGGAACGCGATATTCTGCGCCGAGTGGCGCGTCGAGCAGGCGATCGCGAATGCCGAGAACACGCGCTCCGGATAGGCCGCGGTCCATTGCAACACCTGCATGCCACCCATCGAGCCGCCGACCACGCAGAACAGCGTCTCGATGCCGAGGCGATCCAGCAGCATCGCCTGCGCGCGCACCATGTCGGGAATGGTGACGATCGGAAAATCCAGCCCCCAAGGCTTGCCGGTGGCCGGATTTGTCGAGGCGGGCCCGGTCGATCCCATGCAGCCGCCGATCACATTCGCGCAGATGATGAAATACTGATTGGTATCGAGCGGCCGGCCGGGGCCGACCATGGTCTCCCACCAGCCGGGCTTGCCGGTGACGGGATGCGTGTTGAAGACGTGCTGATCGCCGGTCAGCGCGTGACAGACCAGGATCGCGTTGGAGCTGTTGGCATTGAGCTCGCCATAGGTCTGGTAGGCGATCTGGAATGGTGCGAGATCGACGCCGCAGTCGAGCTTCAGAGGCTGGTCCGCGCCGAAGCGCGCGACAAGCGACGTCGGATGATCGGCCTCGTGCAGCCGCTCATCGGTATGGATCGCCGGACTTGGTACAGACGTTACGCTCACCATCTCGTTTCGATCCGCTTTCGCGGACCGCTCCCGAACCACAATGTGAATCAGGCCAATAAAAAACCCGGCCTGAACTTGGGTTCGGCCGGGATCACTTGTGTCCCCGGCCTGTTTAGCGAGTTTTTTAACGTGGCTGCAAGCCGGCCGGCTCAAATGACCACGGAACGGCGGAAAATTAGTCCCTTCGCCCCTTTTCGTCAAGGCGATGGCGTGGTTAACGCAGAGACCCTCATGGTGAGGAGGCGCACTTGCGCCGTCTCGAACCATGAGGCCAAGATGGGCTTCATCCTTCGAAATGCGCGTTCCGCGCTTCCGCGGATGAGGGATAAGACTTCTCCAGGTTTCTCATGTCCAAGCCGCCCTCCCCGCCTTCGCTTGCCGAGTTGCGCAAGGAAATCGACGCGATCGACGAAGGCATGCATCGCCTGCTGCTGCAGCGTGGCGACATCATCGATCGCCTGATCCAGGTGAAGCAGACCCAGGAGGTCGGCTCCGCGTTCCGGCCCGCGCGCGAAGCCGACATGATGCGCCGCCTGGTCGAACGTCATCGCGGCATCCTGCCGCTCGACACCGTCGAGAGCATCTGGCGCGTCATCATCTCGACCTTCACCTATGTGCAGGCGCCGTTCTCGGTGCACGCCGACGTCTCCATCAACGAACCCGCGATGCGGGACTCCGCGCGCTTCCACTTCGGCTTCACCACGCCTTATGTCGCGCATTTCAGCGCCTCGGCCGCGGTCGAAGCGGTGGCCAAATCCAAGGGCGACCTCGCGCTGGTCTCGGCGATCTCGAGCCGCACGCCGTGGTGGCTGACGCTGGAAGCCGACGGCGCGCCGAAGATCATCGCGCGGCTTCCCTTCGTCGAGCGCGCCGATCATCCGGCCGCGCTGCCGGTGTTCGTGGTCTCGCGCGTCGCCGACAGCGCGATGGTCACCGAGGTCGAGACCTGGAGCGTGCGCGTCTCGGGCTGGAATGCGGAGATTGCCCGCGCGCTGTCGCCGCTGGCCGAGATCGTCGCGGTGCCCGACACCGCCTTTGACGGCGCGGCGCTGCTGGTGTCGATCTCGGGCACCAACCGGCTGGAGAAGATCAAGCTCGCCCTGATCCAGGCGGGGGCCTCCGTGCGCTCGGCGGCCCTCGTCGGCAGCCACGCGACGCGCTATACGGTCCCCGCGAATGGGGCGGTCAAATCCTAGGCGGTCCTGATCTATCCGGAGTCGACGATGAACCGCCCCGTGCCGAATCCCGGCATTCTCGACATTGCGCCCTACACGCCCGGCAAGAGCCCGGTGCCGGAGCCGGGCCGCAAGGTGTTCAAGCTGTCGGCCAACGAGACGCCGTTCGGGCCCTCGCCCAAGGCCAAGGACGCCTACAGCCGCGCCGTCGCGCATCTCGAGGATTATCCGGAAGGCACCTCGCGGATCCTGCGCGAAGCGATCGGCCGCGCCTTCGGGCTCGACCCCAACCGCATCATCTGCGGCGCTGGCTCGGACGAAATCCTCAATCTGCTGGCGCACGCTTATCTGAAGCAGGGCGACGAGGCGATCTCCACCGCTCATGGCTTCCTGGTCTATCCGATCGCAACCATGGCGAACGGCGCCCGGAACGTGGTCGTGCCGGAGACCGATTACACCGCGAACGTCGATGCGATCCTGAAAGCCGTGACGCCGCGCACCAGGATCGTTTGGCTCGCCAACCCCAACAATCCGACCGGCACCTATCTGCCATTCGACGAGGTCAAGCGGCTGCGCGCGGGCCTGCCGCGGCGACGTGCTGCTGGTGCTGGACGCCGCCTATTCCGACTATGTGTCGCGCAACGACTACGAGCTCGGCATCGAGCTGGTGGCGACGACAGACAACACGGTGATGACCCACACCTTCTCCAAGATCCACGGCCTTGCCGCCTTGCGGATCGGCTGGATGTTCGGCCCCGCGCATATCGTCGACGCGGTCAACCGCATCCGTGGCCCCTTCAACGTCTCGACGCCCGCGATGCTGGCCGCGGTCGCCGCGATCGAGGACACCGCGCATCAGCAGATGTCGAAGGTGCACACCGAAAAATGGCGCAACTGGCTGACCGAGGAGATCGGCAAGCTCGGGCTCAAGGTGACGCCGAGCGTCGCGAACTTCGTGTTGATCCATTTCCCGACGACCAAAGGGCAAGACCGCGGATGAGGCCGACGCCTATCTGACCAGGCGCGGCCTCGTGCTGCGCGGCCTGAAGAACTACAATCTGCCGCATGCGCTGCGCATGACCATCGGCACCGAGGAAGCCAACCGCCTCGTGGTCGACGGGCTCCGCGACTTCATGGCCGGCAAGTGACTAGCGTCCAGCCACACTTCAACAAGATCGCGCTGATCGGCTTCGGCCTGATCGGCGGCTCGATCGCGCGTGCCGCGCGGGCGCAAGGGCTGGCGAAGCAGATCGTCACCACGGCGCGTTCGGAGAAGACGCGGGCGCGGATCAGGGAGCTCGGCCAAGAATTTGGTATCGTCGATGCCGTGGTCGAGACCAACGCGGAAGCGGTCAAGGGCGCCGACCTCGTCATCCTCTGTATCCCCGTCGGCGCCTGCGGACCGGTCGCGCAGGAAATCGGTTCTCACCTTGCGCCGGGCGCGATCGTCTCCGACGTCGGTTCGGTCAAGGGCGCCGTGGTCAGGGACATGGCGCCGCATCTGCCGGCGAGCGCGCATTTCGTGCCCGCCCATCCCGTCGCCGGCACCGAGCATTCCGGTCCCGACTCCGGCTTCGCCGAGCTCTTCATCAACCGCTGGTGCATCCTCACCCCGCCCGAAGGCACTGATGCAGCCGCGACCGAGAAGCTGCGCGCGTTCTGGGCCGCGCTCGGCGCGCGAGTCGAGATCATGACGCCCGATCATCATGACCTCGTGCTGGCGATCACCAGCCACCTGCCGCATCTGATCGCCTACACCATCGTCGGCACCGCTGACGAACTTCAGCAGGTCACCTCGTCGGAGGTGATCAAATTCTCCGCCGGCGGCTTTCGCGATTTCACGCGCATCGCAGCGTCGGACCCGACCATGTGGCGCGACGTGTTCCTCAACAACAAGGACGCCGTGCTGGAGATGCTCGGCACCTTCAACGAGGATCTCTCCAAGCTGACCCGGGCGATCCGCCGCGGCGACGGCGAGGCGCTGTTCGAGCATTTCACCCGCACCCGCGCCATTCGCCGCGGCATTGTCGAGATCGGCCAGGATTCCGCCGCGCCGGACTTCGGCCGGCCGCATGCAAACCTTGGCAAGCGGCCGGACTGAGCCTGCATCAGCGATGCTTCATCGCCCGGTGCGGCCGCACCATCAAGTGCATGGCTGCCACGTCGTCGCCGCGCATCGCGGCGAACGCACTCGAAGGCGCCGGCACGCCTGCATTGAGAATGTCCGCGTTCGGATGATAGAACGCCGCGGCGCCGGGCTCCTGCACCGCCTGCTGCGCCGAAACGGGCGCCGCGACAAATGCCGCGAGGACGAGCGCTGCCCCGAATAATTTAAGAGTGCGCATGATCTTCTCCTGTCATCGGCACGCCGTGATGCGCGTGCCGTTCGAAATACACGACTGACAGGTAGGGTTCGGCATTCCCGGGCGAGAGGGGAACGGCCATCACGCTTCGGCGATTAGCGCGTGAGATCGTGCGTTTACGACAAGATCAGAACAATGGCGGCGTCTGCGCGACCTTGATCGGTCCGAGGAAGACCGCGCCATCGACGAAGCGCAGCGGGAAGGCGCGTGCTTTCCTGCCTTCGAGCTCCGCCTCCTTGCCGAGCGCGTTGATCCCGGCGGCGACGCCGGCATTCGCATTCTGCTTCACCACCTTGCCGAGCCCGGGGATGGCGCGGTCGAGCGCGCCGAACAGATTGTTGAGGTCCTGCGTCTTCACGCCCGGCGCAACCTTGTCGAGGGTCGCCTGCGGTACGCCTTCATCGAGCATCTTCTCGATGCCGAGCGCGGGGATAATGCGCTCGATGCCCGCCACCGTCATCTGCAATTCGCCTTCGAGGCGGCCGGCGGGGCTGAGGCCCAGCGTACCCGCGGCGACCGCGATCAGATCGCCCTGCTGGATGCGCGACTGCACGATCTCGACATGGCCGCCGGCCGCCTGGATTTCGCGAAAGCGCACTGGCCACGGTTTTGGCGTCAGATCCTTCAACCCGCTCACCAGCGCGCGTACATTGGCATCGAAGGGATCTGCGAGCAGCGGATGCAGGCCGCGGATCACGCCCTTGTTGATCTCTAGCACGGTCTCGATCACAGGCGCATCCTTTGGCGATCCTTCGGCGAGACGCCCGTGCAACTCGACATGACCGGCTTCGGCGAGCGGCACCTGCATCGAGCCATCGACGCGCGCCAGCGATGGAGAATCGAACACGACGGAGGCGCGCTGCGGCACGTCGGGCAGGCCGAACACGCTGGCGCGGCCGAGCTTCCAGTTGGCGGCGAAACTCTGCCCGTTTTGATCGGTGATCGAAGCCGGCCCGCTGAACTCCGCAATGACGTGTTTGGGGTCATAGACCTGCGCCACCACCAGGATCTGATCGAGCTTCGCCGTGAACCGGTTCGCGGCCTGCGCCATCTGCGAGGCCAGCGTTACGCTCGGGCTGTCGCAGGAAATTTCGAGGCGGAACGGAAAGCCCGCGACCGAGCGTTTAGCGCAGTCATAGATGCGGCCGCTGTTGGCCTCGTGGGCGCGCCAGGCATCAGCCTGCACCTCCACTTGCGACGCCGCGAAGAACCAGAAGGCGGTCCAGGCAATCGCTGCAATCAGCAGCAGGACGGGAGCAGCGAACAGCCCCCAGCGCGAACGCCGTTTTGGCGTGGTCATAGCCATGGTCATCCCCGCCCCTTTGATGAACAATTCAGGCAATAAAGCGGTCATCGCGATCCCGATCAAGTTAACGCATTTTCATGGAACGGCGATTCTGCTACCGAAACGCTTGCAATGGCGGCATTGACCCTCTCCGACGACGATTTCTCCAACGGCGACCTCTGGGTGTTCGGCTATGGCTCGCTGATGTGGCGGCCGGGCTTCGCGTTCGTCGAGCGCGTAGCCGGCGCGGCTGATCGGCGAGCACCGTGCGCTCTGCGTCTACTCCTTCGTGCATCGCGGCACGCCGGAGAAGCCCGGCCTCGTGCTCGGGCTCGACCGCGGCGGCGCCTGCCGTGGCGTCGCCTTCCGCGTGGCCGCCGAGAAGCGCGCCGAGGTCGTCGCCTATTTGCGTGCGCGCGAGCAGGTCACCTCGGTGTATCGCGAGGTGAAGCGCTCGGTGTGGCTGGAGGATGATGCGCGGCGGCGCGTCAGCGCGCTCGCTTACGTGGTCGATCGCGGCCATGTGCAATATGCCGGACGGCTGTCGCTGCACGAGCAGCTTCGCCATGTGCTGCAGGGCCACGGCCAGTCCGGCAATAACCGCGACTATGTTTTGTCGACGGTGAAGGCGATCGAGGCCGCCGGCTTCGGCGACGCACCGCTGCATCAGCTCGCGCTGCTGCTGCATGACGCGCATCCGCAGCACGCGGCGGTGTAAGGACGAACTCCGCCGTGATCCCGCGCGTGACAATTCGTCGTGCTCAAGATGTCAAACAGCCATTCGGTGTCGTCGTCCGGCTTGCCGCCTTCGCTGAAGCTTCGGCGGCCGAGTGAGCTCGTGGCCCGGCGTAGCCTTGGCGGAGCCGGGACCGGACGACCCAGTATTCCAGACACAGCAGCGCTTGAGCCGAGACGCCTCTGGAATACTGAATGGCCCGCTTGAAGCGGGCCATGACAGCGGAGGAGACGTGAGGCCTTATTCCCGCGGCAAGATTTGACATTGCCCCGATGCAGCGGACTCCAAAAATGCCGTGAGCGTCCGCTCCTTCAGGTCCCGGTCTTCGCCTGCCGCGCCGCCAGCTTGTCGATCTCGGACTGCACCGCCTGCGCCGCCTGGCCGGCGGAAACCTTCTGCTGGGTCGCGGCCGCGGCATAAGCCTCGACGCGCGGCGCAAAGCTCTTCTGGAAATGGGAGTGAACGTAGCGCGCCATCAGCTCGTAGTGGCGGCGGGTGGCGTCCCAATCGGCCCAGTTATGGGCGAGCTCCATGATCACGCCGAAGCCACCCGAGCCCTTGAGCAGCTTGTCGATGTAGGCAATCGCGTCATCGGGCGTGCCGATGCATGCGGTGCCGGTCTCGATCAGCCAGTCGTACTCGTCGGGCACGTCAGGCGGGATGATCGGGAAGGTCGCGATCTCGCGGAAGTAGTCGGCGAACGCCTTGAGTCCGAACTTGACGTTCTGCTTCGCCTGCTCGCGGGTCTCGGCGATATGCATCAACGTCACGACTCGCCATTTGGCGCGATCGGGCACGTGGCCGGCTTTGCGCGCCTCGGTTTCGTAGAGATTCCAGTTCGCGGTGTGATGGGCGATCGACGTCGGCGTCGCGCCGCCGATTGCCAGCATGCCGATGCCGTGGCGCGCCGCCGCCATCGCACCGACCGGCGAGCGCGCGCTGGCGACCGCCATCTCGATCATCGGCCTGGTGTAGGGCGCAAGCTGCAGCTTGGCGTTGCAGAGCTTGAACCAGTCGGTCTCTCTGTTGACCGTCTCGCCCTTGAACAGCGCGACGATGACGTCGAGCGCCTCATCCATCATGCGCCGCTGATCGCCGGCGTCGATCCCGATCTTGTTGGCATCGTAGACCAGCGCGCCGGGGCCGACGCCGAACATCGCGCGTCCGCGCGTCATGTGATCAAGCTGGACGATGCGGCTCGCGAGCATGAAGGGGTTATGATACGGCAGCGACGACACGCCGGTGCCGAGCCGAATGTGCCTGGTACGTTCGGCCGCCGCGGCAATGAACATATCGGGCGCGGCGATGATCTCGACACCGCCCGAGTGATGCTCTCCGATCCACGCCTCGCTGTAGTTCAGCCGGTCGAGGTGCTGCAGCAGCTCGAAATCGCGTTCCATCGCCAGCGTCGGATTGTCGGCTTTGGCATGAAACGGAGCTAGGAAAATACCACTGCGGAGAGGTGTGTTCATCGGATTAGTCCCTGCGCTGAACGGCAATGATTGCGCGCCGATGGGTGCCGTCCCCAACCTTCTTGTCCTCGTCGTGCGCCTCGACCTTGAATCGGAGCTTGTGCCCGTCAACCTCCAGCAGCTCGGCACGCACCGTCACCTTCTTGCCTTTTGGGGTGGCTCCGAAATGCTTGACGTTGACCTCGAAGCCGACGGTGGTGTGCCCTTCGGGCAAATATGCCTGTACGGCGTCAATACCGGCACGCTCCATCAAACCGATCATCGATGGCGTCGACAGCACGCCATCGCCTCCCATGTGCTTGACCGTCAGCTTGTCGTCGACTGTCGTAACGATCTCGGCTTTGAGCCCTGGTGTCAGGCGACCGGCTGGCATTGTCTCTCTCCCGTATTGCGCCGCATTGGATCGGCTCCGGTCCCTTCAAGAGGAGGGACGTGGGCGACGTCAAGCAATGATCGCTTGTGAAGATCAGGTTAGCACACGGGATCGGATCGAGGAACTCGACCACCAGCGTGCCGGAATGCACATGTGGATGTGGCGCTGCCGGAACTGGCGTCGGCGCGCCGGACAGTACGCCCTTGCCGTCTCTACGTTACCGGCCTGACCCGCGCGGCCAAAACCCCGGCCATCGCGAGCGAGCCGAAAATGCCGGCCACACAGGCGCCCCATCCAAAGCGATCGAACAGCTGGCCGAGCACGGCGCTCCCGGCCAAACCACCGGCAAAATAGCAGGCGAGATAGGTGCCGCTGGCGATGCCGCGATTGTCTTGCGCGGCCTGTCCGACGAAGCCCGTCGCGACCGCCTGCGCAAAGAAGGTGCCGACGCCGACCAGCACCATGCCCGAGAGCACGGCCGGCAGATGCGCGGACAGCAGCAGCGGCAGCCCCAGCGCAGCCAGTGCGAGCCCGCCCCAGATCGCCGGCCGCGCGCCGAAACGCGCGACGGCCCTTCCGGCCAGCAGCGTGGTGACGATGGACGGCGCGAAGACGAAATAGACCAGGCCGAGATCCATCATGCCGAGCGACAGCGGCGCGTGCACCAGCACGAAATTGACATAGGTGAAGGTGCCGATGAAGGCGAACAGGATGCAGAAGCCGATGCCGAAGGCGGCGCGCAGCCGCTTGTTGCGCCAATGCGCGACGGTGGCGGCGAGCGGCGACGCCGTCGCGCCCATCGCCTGCATCGGCTGCACCCGCGCGATGGTGAAATAGACCAACGCCGCGCCGGCGAGATTGAGCACGGCGAAGAAGTAGAAATTCCAGGCGAGCCCGAAATTATCCGCGACGGCCGCCGAGATCAGCCGGCCGATCAGGTTGCTGGCGACATTGCCGGTGATGTAGGCCGCGAACGCGCCGCCGGCATCCATCGCGCTGCATTGCTCGCCGAGATAGGCCAGCGTCAGCGCGAAAGCCGAGGCCATGCACAGGCCCTGCGCGATGCGCAGTAGCGTGAAGACGGTGAGATCGGGCGCCGAGGCGAGCAAGGTGGTGGGAATCGCGAGCAGCGTAAGGCTGACGAGGATGCCGAGCCGCCGGTCGATCTGCGGGCTGAAGAAACCGACGACGAGCCCGGCGATCGCCATGCCCATGGTGGTGGCATTGACCGCAAATCCCATCGCGGCCGGCGCGACCTGATAATGCCGTGCCAGCGAAGGCAGGATGGCCTGGGTGGCGAACAAATCGACCACGGTGAGAAACGCGGTCAGGCCGATCACGACCGAGCGCAACACCACGCCGGGCGAATGCGCATGCATCGTGCTGTATCCAGGGTCATCGCTTGCACGGGGATATCGGTCATGACGCGCCTGCTCTCAAAAGGGGGGATGTGACGCCCGGGCGTGCGGGACAACACGGGGATCCCGGGACGTCACATCAGGCAACGAGCGGTTGGACAGGCTGCGCTCGTCACATGTTGTGGTCGGTCGGATCCTTGCGGACGTCGCCGACATAGAGGATGACGGTTTCCTTGCCGAGGTTCTTCCACCAGTGCGAGGTGCCGAACACTTCGGGCCTGATCTCGCCGGCCTTGTGCATGATCGGCACGTCGCAATTGCTGGCATATTCGTCGATCTCGCCCTGCTGCACGAAGATCAGCGCGGGACGGTCGTCATGGCTATGCCAGGGCACGATGCCGCCGGGCTCGATGGTGAGCTTGCGGAAGCGCAGCTCGCGGCCGGCAATATGGGCGGGCTGCTTGCTCGAGGTCGATGGCACCGAGCGTCGTGTCGGTGACGCCGACCGGCTTGTAGTCGACCATGGTGCGGGCGTTGGGCTTCATGTGCCCGGCCGGGCATTCGCCCGCGGCGGCCGCCGACATCGCGACCAGCGATCCGGCGATGGCGGCTGCGAGCGCAAGGCCGCTGTGCAGTTTGCTTTGACATGTGTGTCTCCTCTTCAATGAACCGCGTCGCGATGGGTCGGACCGGCTTGAGTGTCACAATCGTTGAAATCGCATTGCGAATGAAATGCCGGATGGCTCTGGGATCGATAGCGCGGCGCTATCAGCGTCACGCATGCGAACATGTGCTTGATGTCGGCGGAAAACGTCGGATAGGCGTAGACGAAATCCTTGAGCTGGCTGCGCGGTGATGCCGAACTTGATCGCAAGCGCGAACACGTTGATCAGCTCCTGGCCGTCATGCCCGACGAAATGCGCGCCGAGGATGCGGTCGGTCGCTGCGGTCGACGATGATCTTCGACCACGACACCGTCTCGGCATAGGTTCTGGCCGAAAACCAGCCGAGCATGTCGTTGACATGAACGTCGATCGTCAAGCCCTTCTGCCGGCGCGGCAGCTTCGGTGAGGCCGACGGCGGCGAGGGCGGGGACGGTGTAGACCGAGGTTGGCATGCCCTCATAATCGGGGCTGTGCTTCGGCCCTTCGACGATATTGCGGCCGACGATGTCGCCTTCATAGGTCGCGAGCGGCGACAGTTGCGGCGAGATCGGCAGCGCATCGCCGCAGACATGGACGTGCGGATTCGAGGTCGATCGCAGATAGTGGTCGACGCTGACGCGGCCATTGGCCTGCTCGACATTTCCGGCGGCGAGATCGAGCGTATCGACATTGGCGATGCGGCCGGCGCCGTTGACGACGCGATCGGCCTCCGCCGCATGCTCGGTGCCGTCATGGCATGAAGACCACGCGCAGCCGTCCGCTTGGCCGGCTCGATGCGCTTGACGCTGACATTGGTTTTGATGCGAATGCCGATCCGTTCGCTCTCGGCCTGCAGACTGCGCCACCGCATCGGCGTCCATCGCGGGCAGGAGCTGCGGCAAGGCCTCCAGGATGGTGACGCTCGGTGCCGGCGCGCGCATAGACATGGCCGAATTCCAGCGAGATCACGCCGCCGCCGATGAAGATCACCGAGCCGGGCTGGCTCGCGCTCGCTCAGCATCTCGTCCGAGGTGATCATGTGCTCGGCGCCGGGGATCGGCAGCGGCCGCGGCTTCGAGCCGGTCGCGATCACGATGTGTTTCGCCTTCGAGCATGCGATCGCCGACGCGAATGGTGTCCGGGCCGGCGAAGGCAGCGCGCCCTGCGATCACCTCGACCTGACGCTGTTCCATGGAGCGGGCGAGATTCGCCGGGATATCCTTGATCATGTCCTTCTCGCGGTCGATCAAGGCGGCCCAATCGAGCCTGGGCTTGCCGACCGAGATCTTGTGGATGCCGGCGCGCTCGATCTCGTGCAGGGCATGGCCCGCCGCCACCAGAACCTTCTTCGGCGTGCAGCCGCGGTTCGGACAGGTGCCGCCGAGGTCGCGCGCCTCGATCATCGCGACCGACAATCCGGCGCGCCGCACCGGACCGGTCACGCCGATGCCGGCGTTGCCGCCGCCGATGATCACCACGTCGAATTGGTCGGTCTGTCATGAATCAGCCCCGGTTCGGATCGTTGCGGCGAACAGCACTCATTCGTGCGCGATCGTCGAGGTGATCGAGCCGACGACCGAGGTTGCCATCTTGAACTGCGCAGAGCGGTCGGTGATGTTGTGACGACGCGCGATCCAGTCGAAATCGGTCCAGATCGCCCAGACGTCGCCATTGTCGTCCTGGGTCAGCAACAGTCGCACCGGCCAGTCGAGCCCGGCATCCGGATTCGGCGGTGATGAACTGGGTGCCGAGCGGCGGGTTGCCGAAGACCAGCAGGGTCGAGGGACGCAGCTTGATGCCGGCGTCGGCGGCAAGCTTCGATTGGTCGATCTCGGAAAAGAACTTGATGCCCTTGGCGGCGATATCCGCCTTGATGCGGGTAATCGCCTCAGCCATCGGCACCGCGCTCTTCACCCTCACAATTCCGTTGTCGATTTCGACCCGAGCGTCGATCGGCGCCGCGGACGCCCACAGCATGACCAGAACCAGGAAGGCGGACAGTTTGACGAGACGGAAGACGGTCGATCGGGACATGGGACGCTCCTGTGCGGCATGAAATGCTTGGTCGCAGGATCGGCGCTTGCCCGCGGATGAAAATGCCGGCTTGCTCAGAACTCGATAGCGCCACGCTATGCTTTTTTGGCATGATCTTTTCGGGAAAACCGCTTCACACCCGCATCAAGTGCGGGGCAGGCTTCGGATCATGACCAGCGCGATACACCGGGGCTATCGAACCGATTGGGCAACGGCATTTCAAACCGGCGGCCACGAGCGTTTTGATGGGAGGATGCCAAAGCCGGCCCTTGTGAGATGCGGGCGATGGCCACTAACATCCTCTGCCGGAGCCACGCATGACCTCGCTTTCACCCGCCGACGCCGAGCGTTTGAGACTGGCCTTCCTGCGCTGCCGCGACATGGAAGGTCCGCTGGGCGAGCGGCTCGACGCCTATGCGGCCGCCGGCCGGGACATCTTTCCGGCCTACAGCGATGCGGTCGATCGCCTCGTCGCCCGCGTTCATGCCAACGGCGGCGGCGAGAACGCGCCGCGCCCCGGCGAGCCAATGCCGCCTTTCCTGCTGCCGGACGAGACCGGGACGCTCGTCGGCATGCAGTCCCTGCTGGCGGATGGCCCGCTCGCGGTGATGTTCTTTCGCGGCCACTGGTGTCCCTATTGCCGGCTCAACGTGCGCGCGGTGATCCAGGCGATCGACCGTATCAAGGCCATGGCGGCCATGTCGTCGCGATCATGCCGGAGACGCAGGCCTTACTCGGCAAAATTCAAGGCGGACTCGGCGGCGTCCTTTCCGGTCCTCACCGATCTCGACAATGGCTACGCGCTGTCGCTGAACCTTGCGATCTGGCTCGGGCGCGGAGATCCAGGGGCTGCTGTCGCCGATGCAGGACATGCCGACCTTCCACGGCAATGACGGCTGGGTGCTGCCGATCCCCGCGACCTTCGTGGTCGGTCGCGACGGCCTCGTGAAGGCGCGCTTCGTCGATCCGGACTTCCGCAAGCGCATGGCAATCGACGATCTGATCGCGGCGATGAAGGATGCGCCCTGAATGACCATGGCACGCCGTTGCTTTGGCGTGAGTTGGAGGCAAACACATGCTCGCAATTCCACGCCGCTACAGTCACTTCGTTTTTGGAGTGCTCCAGTCCGGCTTGACATGCGCGATTGCCGCGGCAATCGCCAGCTTTCCGTTCATCAAGGCCGGCGGATTTATCCAGAACTGGATCGTATCCTGGTTGATTTCATGGGTAGCCATGCTGCCTGTCGTATTGGCTGCGGCACCCGCGATCCGGTCGCTAGCCGAGAGGCTGACCCGGGACGATCGCCTTCCAGTCGGCGCCGCGCAGCATACGCATGACGGCTGACGCCACCGCCGTGCGTTCGCGTCCGGCAACGCCATAGAGATGGACAGTGCGGCGAGCATCGAGCCCGTCGACCTTGGTCCGCTTCAAGGTCTCCGGGATCGGCGAGGTGTCGGGGATCACGGCAACGCCGATCTCGGCTTCGAGCAGCTCGATCAGGTCGCGCTCCGATGGAGATTTCGTGACTGCGATCGACGTCGAGACCATGCTCGCGAAACGAATCGCCGAGACGGTCGGCATGCTCGCAATAATTTCGCGACAGCAATTGCTCGGCGCGCAGATCGTCGAAGTCGACGCTGTCGCGCTCGGCCAGGCGATGGCCTTTGCTGACGACGAGCTGGAAATCCTCGGTGAACAGCGGCCAGCTGTCGAGCCGGTCCCAATCGATCGAGCTCGGCGGCGATGCCAAGTTCGGCTTCGCCCTTCCTCAGCATTTCGACGACCTCGTCCCTGCTGCCGCGCAGAAACTTGAACTCCAGCCGATTGAACTGCCGCTTGATCTGGTTGAGGAACGGGATCAGCAGCGACAAGTCGACGGAATGGGTGAGCGCGATCCGCAGCGCACCGATCTCGCCGCTCTTGAACGAGGACGCCAGCGATCGCGCACCGGCCGCGGCGTCATAACATTGCTTGAGCAGCGGATGCATACGCTGACCGAGCTCGGTGAGCTGGGTCGGCCGCTCGCGGCGGAACAGGTCGCCGCCCATCTCGGCTTCGAGCTGCTTGATCGCCCGCGTCAGCGACGGCTGCGTCACGTTGCATTCATCGGCCGCGCGCGTGAAGTTGAGCGTCCGCGCGACGCGCGAGAAAATAACGCACCTGGTGCATTTCCATCGATCATGCTCCCCTGATGCTCGCGGCCACTCTAGCCGCAGCGGACGTCAAAACGGCCATAGCGCTCGCCTATCGTTTCGGTAGCGAAGCGGCATTTCCGTGCCCGGCCTGAATAGCGCGTTGAAATGTCGCAACCGGCGTAACAGAGGCTGTGCCGGCTTGCGAAAATACAGCCAGCAAACCCCCTCGGGAGCCGAACATGCAGGACAATTCCGTTTCCGGGGGCAACAACCTGCCTGCCCGGCCAGGTCGTGCTCGTGCTGCAGGGCGGCGGTGCGCTCGGCTCCTACCAGGCCGGCGTCTACCAGGCGCTGCATGAGGCCGGCATCGAGCCGGACTGGATCATCGGCACCTCGATCGGCGCCATCAATGCGAGCCTGATCGCCGGCAACGAAGCCCGAGAACCGGCTGGACGCGCCTGCGGGAATTCTGGAAGCGGTGGAGCAGAAGCCGGTCTGGAACTTCCGCGAGTTCTTTCCGGGCTTCAACGAGAAGCTCTCCTACTGGTCCACGATCACCCATGGCATTGCAGGCTTCTTCCGTCCCAATCCGCTTGCACACGCCGGCGACGCCTATGCGCTCGGACCGGAGCGCGCCGGTTACTACACGACCTCGCCGCTGCAAACGACGCTCGAAGAGCTGGTCGATTTCGATCTCGTCAACCGCTGCACGCCGCGGCTCACCGTCGGCGCCGCGCATGTGCGCACCAGCCAGATGCGCTATTTCGACAGCCGCGACGGCGCGATCACGGTCAAGCATGTGATGGCGTCAGGCGCGCTGCCGCCGGCTTTTCCCGCGGTGCGGATCGAGGGCGAACTCTACTGGGACGGCGGCATCCTGTCGAACACGCCGACCGAAGCGGTGTTCGACGACAATCCGCGCAGGAACTCGCTGATCTTCTCCGTGCATCTGTGGAATCCGACCGGCTCCGAGCCGACCACGATGGCGGAGGTGTTCAACCGTCACAAGGACGTGCAGTATTCGAGCCGGATCGCAAGCCAGATCGTGCGCCAGCAGCAGATCCACCGTCTGCGTCACGTCATCAACCAACTCGCCGCGAGCCTGCCCGAGGCGAACGCAACAGTCGCGGCGGCGCGGGAGCTCGCAAGCTACGGCTGCCAGACCCGGATGCATGTCGTGCGGCTGCTTGCGCCGCAGCTCGATCGCGAGACCCACACCAAGGACATCGACTTCAGTCCGGATGGCATCAGGCAGCGTTGGGACGCCGGTTACGCCCATACTCAGATCCGTGCTGGCGCGTGCGCCGTGGACGGCGAATTCGATCCGCTCTCCGGCGTGGTCTTTCACGAGCATATGGAAATGCTCCAGGCCGCGGAGTGAGGTCAACTCTTCCGCGGTATCCCGCCGAACACTCGCTGCTGCTCCTCCTCGGCCACCGCGACGATGCGGTTGGTCGCATTCTCGATGGCGCTCTCGAGGCGCGCGAGGAATTCGTCGCGCCTCAAACCGGGCGGGATCGGATCGAGGAACTCGACCACCAGCGTGCCGGGATAGCGCATGAAGGTGCGGCGGGGCCAGAACAGGCCGCTGTTGAGCGCGACCGGCAGGCAGGGCACGCCGCATTCGCTGTAGATCATGCCGACACCGCCCTTGTATTGCGGCGGCGCGCCGGGCGCGGTCCGCGTGCCCTCGGGGAAGATCACGAACTGGCGGCCGTGCCTGACCTCCTCCGCAGCGCGCCGGATCACCGACAGCAGCGCCCGTCTCCCCTCGCTGCGGTCGATCGCGACCATGCCGGTCTTGATCAGGTACCAGCCGAACAGCGGGATGAAATTCAGCTGGCGCTTGACCACGAAGAACGGCGCCTCGAAGAACCGTAGCAGCGAGATAGTTTCCCACATCGATTGATGCTTGGAGGCGACGATCAGCGGCCCCTTCGGAATCTTCTCGACGCCGCGAAACTCGACCTTGATGTTGCAGACGACGCGCATCAGAAAGATTGCGGTCTTCGCCCACCAGCTTGCGACCCGCAGCACCGCAGCGCGCGGCATCAGGAAAGCCGGGAGCGCGAAGAGCGCCCAAAACACGAAGGCCGCATAGAACAGGATGTTGAAGATCAGCGAACGCAGGAAAATCAGGGCCATCGGATACCAGGACTTATCGTTCGCATGGTCTTTTCGGAAAACCGCTTCACACTTTTCCGGATCATGCACTAGTTGGCTTGCGCGGTGGCGGGGCGACGCGCCGGCAGCGAGCCGGTCGGCTGATCGGCCGGTTCGAACAGGTTCGGATCGACGCCGAAACCTTCGAGACGCACCCGCAGCGCGGCGGCGATATATTTCACATACTCCGACAGCGCCAGGCGGAAGGTCGCGCCGCTCGACCACCACGGCTCGTCGCGCCATTTGTCGCCGACGACGGAGAACGGCACCAGCGCAATGTCCGGCATCGCATGCGACAGCTCCACGATGGCGCGCGGCATGTGATAGTTCGAGGTCACCACCACCAGCGACTTGAAGCCGCGCTCCTTCGCCCAACGCTTTGTCTCCAGCGCGTTGCTGCGGGTGTTGACCGCGGAGTGGTCGAGATCGACGCAGCAGTGGAACAGGCCCTGGCCTTCCTGCAGCGAGCGCGAGATGTCGGCCGCCGCAATGGTCGGGTGCACGCCCGAGATCAACAGCCGCTTGCCGTAGCCGGCGGCCAGCAGCTCCATCGCATCGGAGACGCGCGAGGAACCGCCGGTCAGCACCACGATGCCGTCCGCCTTGCGCTCCGGCCGCACCTCGGTTGTACGCAGGTTGAACAGGAAGCCGACGAAGCCGACGACCAGGACGGCCACGACCACACTGATCGCGGCCAAGGCAAGCCGCAACGGCCTGCGCGCGCGAGGGGCGGCCGCAGCTTGCGATTGGTCGTCGGACCGGATGGTCATGCGCTGTTCTGAAGCCCCCTGCCGCGCGCGATTTTAGAAAGCTTTTCGGACGATGTGGAGTCGGGGAACCGACCCATTTCCGCCTCGAAACGTCACTCAATGTCGTCCAGGGTGGCAAACAGCGTGCGGCGCGAGGCCCAGGCGGTGATGGCGGCGATCATCACCGCCTGCGCCGCCAGCACCAGATAGCCGGACGGGCGCAGCGAAAAGGTGCCGAGCAGGGCCGCGAACTGATCGCCGACCGGTGTGCCCGAGAACCAGGTGGCGATCAACTCGGAGAAGCCGAACAACAGCATCGCCGCGCCGCCGCCGATCACGCCACCTTCCAGCCCGAGCAGCAGGAAATGCCGGAAGAAGCGGTCGGCAATGAAGCGGTCGCCGGCGCCGACGAAGTGCAGCACCTCGACGATGGGTCGGTTGGCCGCCATCGCGCCGCGGGTCGCAAACGACACCGAGATGATGGTGGCGACGATCACGAGCGCAAGGATGCCGATCCCGGCCGCCACCGTGGCGCCGGTCATCGAGCGCATCCGCTCGATCCAGGCGCGGTGATCGTCGACGCTCGCGGTCGGCGCCACCCGAGCGATCCGCGCGCGCAAGGCGTCGAGATCGAGGGCGGTTCCGGGGGCGACGCGGGCCACGATCACGCGCGGCACCGGCAACTCGTCGAGCGACAGTCCGCTGCCGAGCCATGGCTCCAGCAGCTTGCCCGACTCTTCCTTGGTGAAAGGCCGGACGTCGACGATGCCGGACTGGATGTGCATCGCGGTCACGACGGCAGCGACATCGGCGTCGATGTCGCGGCCGGCCTTCGGGCGGATCTGGATGGTGATTTCGCTGGCGACGTCCGACTGCCATTCGGCGGCGGACGCGCTGACCAGCAGCACGGCGCCTGTGGTGATCGAGGCGAGGAAGGTCATGATCGCCACCACCGCGACCAGCGCGCGCCCGGAAATGGAGGCGCGCGGGACGATGGGCGACAAATTGCGGGCGCGCGCCGGCACCTGCGGGCGCTCGTGCCCGAGGTCCACCAGCGGCGTGTGCTCGTCGGTCCTACTCATAGATGTGCAGTCGTCCCTGATGCAGCACCAGACGCCGCGCGTCGTACTGGTCCATCAGCGTGATATCGTGGGTCGCGATGATGACCGCGGTGCCCGACTTGTTGAGCTCGATGAACAGGCGCAGCAGCCGGCGGCCGAGCGTCGGATCGACATTGCCGGTCGGCTCGTCCGCCAGCAACAGCTGCGGGCGGGAGATCACGGCGCGCGCGATCGCGGCGCGCTGCTTTTCGCCGCCGGACAGGATCGGCGGCAGCGCGTCCATACGCTCGCCGAGGCCAACCCAGCGCAGGAGATCGATCACCTCCTTGCGGTAGCTCGAATTCATCCTTGCCCATGACGCGGAACGGCAGCGCCACGTTCTCATAGGTCGTCATGTGGTCGAGCAGGCGGAAATCCTGCAGCACGATGCCGATGCGCCTGCGCAAATTGGCGATATCGTCCTTGCCGAGCAGCGAGATGTCCTGGCCGAACAGATTGACCAGGCCGCGGGTCGGGCGCAGCGACAGGAACAGCAGCTTCAGCAGCGAGGTCTTGCCGGCGCCGGACGGCCCGGTCAGGAACTGGAAGGAGTGGGCCGGAATCAGGAAATTGAGGTCGCGCAGAATCTCCGGCCCGAGGCCGTATCGCAGTCCGACATTTTCGAACCGAACCAAGCTTCAGCTCCGTGGGGCCTCATCGGAAGCCCCGCTCACACAACAGGTTTGCGTCCGTTATGGTTTCCGATTCGTTAACGGTCGCCTTGTAGCATCTGGGATCAGCAAGCCCGAATTGCAGCGCCATGATGGAGAAGGGCTCCATGCACATCGTTTGCCCCCATTGTACTACGTCCTACGCGATCAAGTTGGAAACCCTGGGCGAAGCCGGGCGCACGGTGCGCTGCTCCCGCTGCAAGGAGGTCTGGCTGGCGCGGCCCGAGGAGGCCATCGAAGCGGTCGAGGCCGAGCCCGTCATGGCCGAGTCCAGCCGCTTGCCCGAGCGCCGCGAGGCCGACCTCGCCGCCCAATGGAACAAGGTCGAGGCCGACGAGACCCCCGTCGTCGACAGCCCGTCGATTGCCGGCGATTTTCCGGACGATCGCTCCGGCAACGCCGCGGCCGATTGGGCTGCCGTGGCCAATGATGAGGCGGATAGCGCGCCCGGCAAAGCGGGTTCGTTCGACAAGCGGCAGGCCGCGCGCGGCTCACGCGGAAGATCGATTGCCAATCTGACGACGGCGGCTGCCGCGATGGGCGCGCTGGTGGTGGCGCTGTTCGTCTGGCGCACTGACGTGGTGCGGCTGCTGCCGCAGACCGCCGCCTTCTATCACCTGGTTGGTCTCGACGTGAACTTGCGCGGGCTCTTGTTCAAGGACGTCAAGGTCACGACCGAGACCGTCGAAGGCAAATCGGTGCTGGTCATCGAGGGCGTGATTGTCGGCGAGAGCAAGACGCCGGTCGACCTGCCGCGGCTGCGCTTCTCCGTGCGCGACGCGCAGGGCGCCGAAATCTACGCCTGGAACACGGTGCTGGAGCAGACCCGGCTGAAGCCGGGCGACCGCGCCTTCTTCAAGTCGCGTCTCGCCTCGCCGCCATCAGAGGGGCGCTCGATCGATGTGCGCTTCTTCAACAAGCGCGACATCGCCGGTGGCAGTGTATAATAGACCGCGCCGGCCCGACCTTATCCGGAACGAGAATGGCGCGTATCCTGATCGCCGACGACGAAGAGTCCATGCGCATGCTGGTGGCGCGCGCCATCGGCATGGACGGGCACAGCATCGTCACCGCGCAGGATGGCGCCGAGGCACTGGAGATTTTGACGCGCGAGGACGGCCGCTTCGATCTGCTGCTGTCAGACATCCAGATGCCGGTCATGGACGGCATCGCGCTGGCGCTTTCGGCGGCTCGCGATTTCCCGCAAGTGACCATCCTCTTGATGACCGGCTTTGCCGATCAGCGCGAACGCGCGTCGAATTTGAACGCGATCGCGCATGACGTGATCACCAAGCCGTTTTCGGTCGCCGACATCCGCGCCGCGGTGGCGGATGCGCTGAAGGCGGGGAAATAACAACTCGTCATTGCCGGCGAAACGAGTCGCTTCACCTCTCCCCGCGTGCGGGCCGCACGCGGGGAGAGGTGGAGATGAACCTCAATAATCCTTCAATAGCCGCTCGATGTAATCGAGCTCGATCTGCGGCCGCGAGGGGTCGGACAGGCGGCGGCGCAGCTCTTCCAGAATCCGTCGCACGCGCTGCACGTCCATCTCGCCCGGGATCATCTTCGATAGTTCGTCGCCCCATTCGCGGCCACGCAGCGGACGGCCGAGCGGATCGGTGCCGTTGGAACCGGCCTGCTGGCGGCCCATGCGGTCGCCGGGACCGTCGCCGGCCTGATCGCCCTCGCCTTGCTGCATGGCGTCCGCAAGGCTCTGCGCGCCCTTGCGCAGTGCCTCCAGCGCCTTGCCCTGCGAATCGACGGCGGCATCGGCGTTGCCTTCGCCGAGCCGGCTGCCGGCATCGCCCATCGCGCCGTCGGCTTCCGCAAGACCGTCCTCGCCGTCGCCCTGATCGGCGCCGGGCTGACCCTGATCGCCCTTCTGGCCGGGCCCGAGGCCACGCTTGGCAAGCTCGTCCTGCAGCTTCTTCAGGCGGTCGCGCAGGCCCTGCTGGTCCTGCTGCAGGTCGCCCATGCTCTGGTCGCCCTGCCGGCCGCGCTGACGGTCGCGCCGCGAATCCTGGCCCTGCTTGTAGGTCTTGTCGCGCAACTGCTGCTGCTTGCGGATCATGTCGCCGAGTTCGTTGAGCGCCTGCTCCATGTCGCTGTCGCCGCCCTGCCCGGGCTGCGCCATCTGCAAATTCTCCAGCATCTGCTGCAATTGCTCGAGCAATTGCCGTGCGCCTTCCTTGTCGCCCTGGCGCGACAGCCGCTCCATCCGCTCCAGCATGTTGTTGAGATCCTGCTGGCGCAGGAACTTCGTATTGGGATCAAGGGGCCGCGCGAGGGCTTGCGGATTGTTGCGGAATTGCTCGGCGAGCTGGCGCATGTAGTTGTCCATCGCCGCGCGCAGATCCTGCATCAGCTTCTTGATCTCCTCGTCGCTGGCGCCGCGCTCCAGCGCCTGCTTCAGCGCGTCCTGCGCCGCGCGCAGCGCCTTGTCGACGTCGCTGATGTTGCCGTCCTCGATGGTGACGGCGAGCGCCCACAGGCTGGCCACCACCTCGCGCAGTTCGTCGTCGCTGCGCGCGGCTTCCAGCTGCCGCGTCAGATTATAAAGGCCGAGATAGTGTCCGGCCTCGCCGGCCATGAACAGCTCGGGCGCGATCGAGAGCGCATCCAGCGCGGTGAACACGTTGGAGTTCTTGTTGGCGTCGAGCGCGAGGATGCGGCGCTGCTCGATCAAGGCACGCGCCAGAGGCTTGGTGAAGAGACGCTCGGGCAAACGCATGTTGAACGGTTCGCTCTTGCCCTCGTTGCCGGCCTCGTCCTTGGCGGTCAGCGTCAACGTGACGTCGGCGCCGGCATAGGGGTCCTCGCTCAAATCCTTCACCGTCTGGCCGACGCCGTTGCGGGTGCGCGCATTGGGCAGCACCAGCGCAAAGGACGGCGGCGTGTACAGCGGCCGCGTCGCGGTGCCGCCCTCGCCGGAGCGGGTGGCGAAATGCGCCTGCGCTTCGGTGACGCCGTAATCGTCCTCGATCTTGTAGGCCATCTGCAGCGAGCCGCGCGCCTGCCGCTCCGGGTCCTTGGCGAGCGCGATCGTCGGCGGGCGATCCGGGATCGCCGTGAACTTCCATTGCGGCTGGCCGGAGGGCGCGCGCACATGCACGGTGCCGTCGGAGGCGATGGTGAAATGCTTCTCGTTGGTGCCCTTCGGCGCCTGCTCGCTCGGCGTCACCTCGCTGATGCCACCGCCCGCGACGACATCGAGCGTGCCGCCGGAGGAGCGCACGATCAGGGTCGAATTGGCGGGAACAGCGAGCGGACCCGACGGCGGCAACGCGGCTTCCTTGTTCGCCGCCGACAGGATGATCGGGGGCTTGGCCGTATAAAGCGGCGGGTTGATCCAGGCATCGACGCGGATGTTGGCGGGCGCCAGCATGCCGTTCCAGTCGAACGCAGCGCCGACGCGCAAAGCCCGCTCGTCGCCCGCGGCGAAATAGGCCGCAACCAGCAGCACGCCGACCAGCGCGCGCAGCGCCCAGGGATCGAAGAGCCGGAGTTTTGGCGACGGCAACCCGGCGCGGATACGCTTGAGCGAGGCCAGCGTGCGCTCGCGCTGCGCCTGCCACAGCGCCTGCGCGAAGGGGTCTTGCGATGTGAGCGTATCGGTGAGCGCGGTCGCGGGCCGGTGCCTGATGCCGGAGCCATGGTCGAGCCGGCTCAAACCCTGCTCGCGGCTCGGCCAGCGGAAGCGCAACGCCGGCCACAGCGCGGCGACGCCCGCGGCCACGAACAAAGCGATCCCGATCGCGCGTCCGAGGAACGGCAGCGACAGCCAGAGGCCCGCCCACGACACCACCAGGAACAGGCCGATGACGGTCAGAAGCCGCGCCAGGATCGGCCAGCCGCGCTCCCATGCGATCGCATATTTGGCGCGGTTGAGCGCCTGCGTCAGCTTGAGCCGCGCCAGCGCGTCGGGCCCGATCGGGTCAGGTGTGTCGCCGTTCAACAAACTCTCCGCCTTTACCGGCAAATCAACCTAGCACAATGGCGGCAGCGAGGCATCCGCCGGACCATGGTATCCCGCCCATTTCGCGCATAACACGAACGCGTGACTAACCCGGCTCCAGACCGTAAGTTGCTAATGGAAATCCCAAAAGAGGACGCGTCATGGACCAGAAAATGCACGACAAGGGGCTCGAAGTCCGCAAGGCAGTGCTGGGCGAAGCCTATGTCAACAATGCGCTGAAAAACGTCGATGATTTCAACAAGCCGTTCCAGGACCTGCTCAACGAATATTGCTGGGGCTCGGTCTGGGGCCGCGACGAGTTGCCGCGCAAGACCCGCAGCATGCTCAACATCGCCATGATCTCGATCCTGAACCGGCCGCACGAGCTGCGCGCGCATCTGCGCGGCGCGCTCACCAACGGCGTCACCCGCGACGAAATCCGCGAGATCCTGATGCAGGTCGCGATCTATGGCGGCATGCCGGCGGCGGTCGACAGTTTTCGCATCGCGCGCGAGTTCTTTGCCGAGATCGACAAGGCGGCGTAATCCACACAAACGTTTGCACCGTCATTGCGAGGAGCGGAGCGACGAAGCAATCCAGGCTGTACCCGCGCAAGCATTTCTGGATTGCTTCGCTTCGCTCGCAATGACGAGAACAGGAAAGAGTCATCATGGACATCGGATTCATCGGCCTCGGCAGAATGGGCACCCCCATGGCCCGCCGCCTGATCGAGGCGAAACATTCGCTCACCGTGTTCGATACGCAGAAGGCGGCGGTCGACCGGCTGGTCGCGCTCGGCGCGCAGGCCGCGTCCTCGCCGAAAGACGTCGCCGACCGCGTCGAGACGGTCATGGTCAGCCTGCCGTCGCTGCAGGTCACACTCGAGGTCGCGACCGGCAAGGACGGCGTGATCGAAGGCAAGAAGATCAAACGCTTTCTCGATCTCTCCACCACCGGCTCGCAGATGGCGGTGCGGATCCACGATCTGCTCGCCAAGCGCAACATCGTGCAGCTCGACAGTCCCGTCTCCGGCGGCGTCGGCGGCGCCGAGAAGGGCACCTTGGCGGTGATGGTGTCCGGACCGCAGGACCACTACGAGGCGGTCAAGCCGGCGCTGGCGGCGATCGGCAAGCCGTTCTTCATCTCGACCAAGCCCGGCGCGGGCCAGACCATGAAGCTCGCCAACAATTTCCTGTCGGCAACCGCGATGGTCGCGACATCGGAAGCCGTGGTGATGGGCGTGAAGTCCGGGCTTGATCCGAAGGTCATGATCGACGTGATCAATTCCGGCTCGGGGATGAACACCGCGAGCCGCGACAAGTTTCCGCGCTCGGTGTTGCCGCGCAGCTTCGACTTCGGCTTCACCACGGCGATGATGGTGAAGGACGTGCGCCTTGCAGTCGAGGAGATGCGCTCGCTCGGGCTGTCGATGGAAGTCGCCGAAGCGGTCGGCCGACTCTGGGAGGCCGTGATCAAGGATCAGGGCGCGGAGTTCGGATTTCACCGCTGCGACAAAGACGATCGAGAAGGCGGCGGGTGTCGTGGTGGGTGGCAAGGGCGGCGGGGTGACGGGGAAGTGAGAGCAATCCCCGTTTAGCGGCTTCGCGGGATAGCCAGATACGCCGTAGTTATCCGGCCGAACTCCTGTAGTCGGATCGCGCTCGCCAAAAATTGACTGGCAAGCCGCTGATCCTTGTAATCTTTTGCAAAAGCAGATGGAGGGAATTTGGAAAGCTGATTCGAAAAATCCGCCAATATCTTGCTCAACTGACCAAATAGCTGCTGCTCCGACATCCCGTCAGTTTTCAAACCATATGTCCCCGCCAATTGCGTCATCCGAGCTATCGTTGTCCTGTCTTCCTCGTCTCTAGGTGCGAGAACAATCGCGTCTGTTGATGCTTGACCTACAACCTCGGCGAATAGTTTGGATGAAAAGACAAACAACTCGACCGATCCTTTCTTGATGGATTCGGCTTCATCGAACGAACGACGTTCGACCGCAGCAAGAACCTCAAACAACTTGCCGAATGCATGATTCAATTGCTCGGAGGCCTTGCTTGAGGCCGATTGGGCTTTGGGGTCCTGACTATTATAAAGCGTCAACGCCTGCGCCGGAAGAGCGCCCATGAACACGCACAGAAGCGCCACGGTCAGCCGCATTTTTGGCCTCCTCTCAACCCGCTTACATAGTCCGTGAAGTCTTTGCCGTAGAAGCTCTTGTCGGCCGCGTCCCAAAAACTTTGCACGGCCTTGTCGCGTTGCATCATGACGCAATACTCGTAATTGAGCATTGGCCATAGTCCGTCATCTACGATCTTTTTTTGTCGCTGATAGTAGATGGAATACATCTTTGCAATGATGGCGCCCGGACCGACCTTGCCTTCCTTGTATTGTTGAGCAATGTCGATTGAGTCCTTCTGGATTTGATAAACAGTATTACTCTGCAGAGTATTCCAAGCGGTATCCGCACTTCGGTAGGCATAGAACGCCGAAACCGAACCCCCAATCGCCGCTAGGATCGCTCCAACCGCTGTTACTTGTTCTAATGTAATTCCCATTTGGTCAGCCTCGACGCCATCATGACCATTCTATCTTTGGTTGATCATATCAGACACAATTTACACCGTACAGGTGGAAGAAGCCCGCAGTCTTCAATCCGAGAGCCGGTTTCCATCTGTAGAAGGCTCATGTGCGAGCGCAACCGACCGGTGGTCACCTCACAGCCACGGCGCTGGTCTGTCCATCGCGATCAGCGCGTCGACATCGACGCGCGGGCGGACCACCGCATACCGGTCGTCCTTGACCAGCACCTCCGGCACCAGCGCGCGGGTGTTGTAGGTGCCGGACTGCACCGCGCCATAGGCGCCGGCGGTCATGATGGCGATGAGGTCGCCGGCCTTCGGCTCCGGCATCGTGCGGTCGAGCGCGAGATAGTCGCCGGACTCGCAGACCGGCCCGACCACATCGGCGGTGATCGTCGCCGCATCCCCGGCCGCCTGCCGCACCGGCAGGATGTCGTGATGGGCCTCGTACAGCGTCGGGCGGATCAGGTCGTTCATCGCCGCATCGATGATGACGAAGTTCTTGCCGGCGCCATGCTTCACATGGATGACGCGGGCAACCAGGATGCCGGCATTGCCGACAAT
The DNA here is from genome assembly GCA_963821965.1 of uncultured Alphaproteobacteria bacterium. Lineage (GTDB taxonomy): Bacteria > Pseudomonadota > Alphaproteobacteria > Rhizobiales > Xanthobacteraceae > Bradyrhizobium. Next base: position 158,515 of record CAWGFY010000006.1, on the reverse strand, counting down.
CAGCCGGCCCGGCTCGAACATCAGCGTGCAGCCGAGATTGTGGATGACACGCTTGACCATGGCGGCATAGGCGTCCGGCGCGGGCGGCGCCTCGCGATCCCTGTAATAGGGAATGCCGAGCCCGCCGCCGAAATCGATATGCGAGATGGCGTGGCCGTCGGCGCGCAGCACGTGCACGAAGTCCGCCAGGATGCGATAGGCGATTTCGAGACGGTCGAGATCGGTGATCTGGCTGCCGATGTGCATGTCGACGCCGGTGATCGTCAGTCCCGGCAGCTTGGCGGCCCTGGCATAGACGGCGCGCGCATGCGCGATCGGAATGCCGAACTTGTTCTCGGACTTGCCGGTCGAGATCTTGGCATGGGTGCCGGCATCGACATCGGGATTGACGCGCACGGAGATGCGCGCGGTCCTGCCCGCCTCCACTGCGAGGCGCGACAGCAGCTCCAGCTCGTACTCGGATTCGACGTTGATGCAGAGGATGTCGGCGGCAAGCGCCTGGCGCAGCTCGGGTTCGGTCTTGCCGACGCCGGAAAACAGGATCTTGCTCGCGGGAAATCCGGCGGCGAGCGCTCGCTTCAACTCACCGCCGGAGACGACGTCGGCGCCGGCGCCGAGTTTTGCGAGCGTGCGCAGCACCGGACTGGTTGGAGTTCGCCTTCATGGCGTAGCACACCAGTGCCTTCTCGCCGGCAAAGGCTTCGGTGAAGACGCGGTAGTGCCGCTCCAGGGTCGCGGTCGAATAGCAATAGAAGGGCGTGCCGACCGCTGCAGCGAGATCGGACAGGTTGACGGCCTCGGCGTGGAGCACGCCGTTGCGATAGTCGAAATGGTTCATGAAACTTACTTACCCAAAAGCGGGTCGAGAACGAAGGATCTCTTCTCGCCTCTGGGCGCGACCGGAGGCGCGTCCGTGCCGTAGGTCGAATTGAACACGTTCGGTTTGGCTGCGTTCTCGGCCTCGGTGTCGGTCGCCGCAGGCGCCGACGCCCTCGGCGCGTTCGGCCCGCTTGCGGTCGGCGGCAGGTCGAGCGGGCCCTTGCGCCCGCAAGCGCCGAGCGTCGAGTGCGGCCGCGCTCAAGAGAATGATGGCCCACCCCGATATGGTCGGGCGCGAACTGCTGGTCACGTCGATATCCCCAATGCGGGCCGCACCATACAAAGATTGCGGTGCGGTGGCGAGGCGGAGAGCCATGAGATTGCAGCGAAATTGGTGCAGAAAGCCCTACTTTCGCTGTTTTTCCAGCCGCTTCGCCCAGGCCTTCGCCTGCGCCAGCACGTTCCTCGGCGCGGTGCCGCCGAAGCTGGTTCGGCTCTTCACCGAGGCGTCCACCGACAGCATCTTCAGCGCCTCGGCCGTGATCTTCGGCTCGATCTCCTGCATCGCCTTCAAGCGGCAACTCGTGCAGCGCCACGCCGTCCTTGGCGGCGCGCGCGACGACGCGCCCGGTGACATGATGGGCGTCGCGGAACGGCATCTTCAGGGTCCGCACCAGCCAGTCGGCGAGATCGGTCGCGGTGGCGTAGCCGTCGCCCGCAGCCGCCCCCATCCGCGCCTCGTCAGGCACGAGGTCGCAGCACCATGCCGGTCATGGCGCGGATCGCAAGCGACAGCGCGGCGAAGGCCTCCATCGCGCCCTGCTTGTCCTCCTGCATGTCCTTTTGATAGGCGAGCGGCAGGCCCTTCATCACGATCAGCAGCCCGGTCAGCGCGCCGACGATGCGGCCGGTCTTGGCGCGCACGAGTTCCGCCGCATCGGGATTGCGCTTCTGCGGCATGATCGACGAACCGGTGGTGAACTTGTCGCTGAGCCTGACGAGGCCGACCAGCGGCGAGGTCCACAGCACGATCTCCTCGGCAAAGCGCGACAGATGCATCGCGCAGATCGAGGCCGCCGCGAGCGTCTCCAGCACGAAATCGCGGTCGGAGACGGCGTCGAGCGAATTGGCCATCGGCCGGTCGAAGCCGAGCGCCTTCGCGGTCGCATTGCGATCGATCGGAAACGAGGTGCCGGCAAGCGCGGCTGCTCCCAGCGGCGATTTGTTGAGCCGCTTGCGCGCATCGGCGAAGCGGCCGCGGTCGCGCGCCGCCATCTCGACATAGGCCAGCAGATGATGGCCGAAGGTCACCGGCTGCGCGGTCTGCAGATGGGTGAAGCCGGGCATCACGGTTCCGGCATGCTCGGTCGCGCGCGCGACCAGCGCCTGCTGGAACGCCGACAGCGCCGCATCCGTCTCGTCGATGGTGTCACGGACATAGAGCTTGAAATCGGTCGCGACCTGGTCGTTGCGCGAACGTGCGGTGTGCAGCCTGCCTGCGGCGGGGCCGATCAACTCGCCGAGCCGGCTCTCGACATTCATGTGGATGTCCTCGAGCGCGCGCTTGAAATCGAACGTGCCCTTGCCGATCTCTGACAAAATCGTGTCTAGACCCTTGCCGATATTTTTTGCATCAGAGGCCGTGATGATGCCTTGCGCCGCAAGCATGTCGGCGTGGGCCTTGGACGCGGCAATGTCCTGGGCATAGAGGTGCCGGTCGACGTCGATGGAGACGTTGATGTCCTCCATGATCGCGTCGGGGCGCTCGGAAAATCGGCCGCCCCACATCTTGTTGCTCATGACGTTGCCTGTGACTTGCTGCCCGGCCGGTTTGACCGGTAACACAGGCCACTGCATAGCCGTATCTGGACCGGAATGACAAACGATATGCCCGAACAACCCGCTGCGCGCTCGGCCGTGATGCGCCGGATTCCGATCGCGGTCGCGGCCGTGCTGATCGGCGGCGTGACCGGGTATATGGGGATTTACGGGCTCAAGGGCGCTGGCGGCGATCCCGTCTGCCGCGCCGCGGTCGACACCGCCAAGCGCATCGCGCCGCTCGCCCATGGCGAGGTTGCGGCGCTGACCATGGCGTCAAAACCGCTGAAGCTGCCCGACCTCGCCTTCGACGACGCCGACGGCAAGCCGAAGAAGCTGTCGGACTGGCAGGGCAAGACCGTGCTGGTGAACCTGTGGGCGACCTGGTGCGTGCCATGCCGCAAGGAAATGCCCGCGCTGGACCGGCTGCAGACCAGGCTGAAGGGCCCGAATTTCGAGGTGGTGGCGATCAACATCGACACCCGCGATCCCGACAAGCCGAAGAATTTCCTGAAAGACGCCAATCTGACCGATCTGGGCTATTTCACCGACCAGAAAGCCAAGGTTTTTCAGGATCTTAAATCGATAGGGCGGGCGCTGGGCATGCCGACCTCGGTGCTGGTCGATGGCAAGGGCTGCGAGATCGCCACCATCTCGGGCCCCGCGGAATGGGACAGCGACGATGCGGTGAAGCTGATCCGGGCGGCGGTGAGCCCGGCTGCGGCGGGGGGCTAGCAAAACGCAGGCCGGCTTTATCTCCTCATCCTTGAGGAGCGGCGTCTTCGCCGCGTCTCGAAGGGTGAGGCCATAGTCGGGCCTCATGGTTCGAGACACGTCGCAATTTGGCGCCGTTCGCGACGGCCTCGCTAAGCTCGGCCTGCCCGGGCGGGCGACGCTCCTCACCATGAGGGTTTGGCCGCTAAGCCGCGATATTGAGATTGCCGCCGATGCCATCGCCGACATTGGCGAGCGACAGGCTCTGCTGCGCCGAGCCGAGCAGAGTGAGAACCGACGATTTCTCGCTGTCGAGATTTTGCTTGGTCACGGCGGTCGCAACCTGCTGCTGAACCGCCCCTGCCTGAGCCGCCAGAATGGCGCTCACAAGACTCATATCCATACGCGTGTCATCCACTACCCAGACGGCGACCCTAGGCAGGAAGGGTTAACGAGGTGTAGCAAAGTTACGCTTTGCGATGCTTTCCGACCGGCTCCATGCCGGAGGCCCTGATCGCCGCCGCTGATACCTCGGAGACGAGGAAGTCGATCAGCCACCTCGCCTGCTCTTGCCTGCGCGACGTGTTGACGATCGCCGCCACAAACATCTGGATCAGCTGCACCTCGTTGGGCAGTGCGCCCACCGGCTCGATGCCGGCCTGATCGACAAGCTCGCTCACCGGCCCCAGCGCCAGATCGGCTTCACCGGCCGCCAGCAGCGCGGTCGACTCCGTGCCGCGCGCCATCACCCTGAAGGTCACCTTGTCGGCGATCCCGAGCCGCGGAAACACCTCGTCCTTGAGAAAAATGCCGCTGGTGCTGGCGGGGATCGCGACCAGCCGCGCACCAAGCACGGCGCGCTTGAACGCCTCGACGCTGCCCAGATCAGGCTTCGGATCTCCCTGACGCACGGCGGCGCCGAGCGGCACGGTGGCAAGCTCCGCGTCCGAGCCGGTGGCGATCCGCCCCATCGCGATCAACTCGCCGAGGCCCTCCTTCGACATAGTGACGACATCGACGTCGGCGCCAGCCTCGAGCTGATACTTGATGGTCTTCGGTCCCCTGCCCTGCGACGCCCCCGACAGCGTGGTCACGGCGATGCCGGTCAAGCGCTCGAACGCCGGCAGGACCTTCTGATAGGCGAGCGAGAAGCCGCCCGAGATGATGACGGTGAGGTTTTCCATTGCGGCGTCCGCTGGATTTGTAGGGTGGGCAAAGCGACCACGTCCGCGATAGCTCGCGTCCGGGAACGCCCACATTCTTGCGCGGTGCAGCATGTCAGCCGCGCCGCCCTCGGACGAATGCTGTCACCGCGTCGGGACCGGCTTGGCGCCGCGATAATCGTAGAAGCCGCGCTGCGTCTTGCGGCCGAGCCAACCCGCCTCGACGTATTTCACCAGCAGCGGACAGGGGCGGTACTTGGAATCGGCCAAGCCTTCATGCAGCACCTGCATGATCGACAGACAGGTGTCCAGCCCGATGAAATCGGCAAGCTCCAGCGGCCCCATCGGGTGATGTGCGCCGAGCTTCATCGCGGCGTCAATCGCCTCGACATTGCCGACGCCCTCATACAGCGTGTAGATCGCCTCATTGATCATCGGCAGCAGGATGCGGTTGACGATGAACGCCGGAAAGTCTTCGGACACCGCGACCTGCTTGCCGAGCTTGCCGACGAACTCCTTGGCGGCATCGAAGGTCGAATTGTCGGTGGCGATGCCGCGGATCAGTTCGACCAGCTCCATCAGCGGCACCGGATTCATGAAGTGAATGCCGATGAATCGCTCGGGGCGGTCGGTGGTCGAGGCGAGACGGGTGATGGAGATCGACGAGGTGTTGGAGGCGACCACGGCTTCCGGCTTCAGCACGGCGCAGAGATCGTGAAAAATCTTGCGCTTGACCTCTTCCTTCTCGACCGCGCTCTCGATCACGAGGTCGCAATCGGCGAGCCCATCCATGGTCTCGGCGAGCGTGATGTGTTTGAGCGCCTGCGCCTTGGCCTCCTCGGTGATGACCTTCTTGGAGACCTGCCGCGACAGGTTGCCGTTGATGGTCGCCATGCCCGATTTCAGCCGGTCGGCGGCGACGTCGTTGAGCACCACGTCGAAACCGGCCACGGCCGCAACATGCGCGATGCCGTTGCCCATCTGGCCCGAGCCGATCACGCCGATCTTCTTGATCATTGCCATCCTGTCATCCACCGCGAGCCGCGCGCATATCGCGCCCTGCCCATCGCCCCGTTACTTTTGACGCGTTTTCTTCACGCGAACCGGTACCCACTTCGCTCGAAAACGCTATCGTATATAAAAACACCGGCCGGAGATGATCCCTCCGGCCGGTGCATGCCTTACTTGCCGAGCTTGCCGAGTTCCGTCGTCAGCTCGGGAACCGCCTGGTAGAGATCCGCGACCAGGCCGTAATCCGCAACCTGGAAGATCGGCGCGTCCTCGTCCTTGTTGATCGCGACGATCACCTTGGAGTCCTTCATGCCGGCGAGATGCTGGATCGCTCCGGAAATGCCGATCGCGACATAGAGCTCCGGCGCCACCACCTTGCCGGTCTGGCCGACCTGCCAGTCGTTCGGCGCGTAACCGGCGTCGACCGCGGCGCGCGAGGCGCCGACACCTGCGCCGAGCTTGTCGGCGAGCGGCTCGATATATTTGGCAAAGTTCTCGCGGCTCTGCATGGCGCGGCCGCCGGAGACGATGATCTTCGCCGAGGTCAGCTCGGGACGATCGCTCTTGGCCACTTCTTCGCCGACGAATGAGGAGAGGCCGGGATCGGCGGCGGAGGCCGCGTTCTCGACCGGCGCGCTGCCGCCGTCGCCGGTAGCCTGGAAGGTCGAGGTACGCACGGTAATGACTTTTTTCGCATCCTTCGACTTCACGGTCTGGATGGCGTTGCCCGCGTAGATCGGCCGCTCGAAGGTGTCGGGCGCGACCACCTTGATGATCTCCGAGACCTGCATGACGTCGAGCAGCGCTGCGACGCGCGGCATCACGTTCTTGAAGCGTGAGGTCGCGGGCGCGACGAAAGCGTCGTAGTTCGGCGCCAGCGCCACGATCAGCGCGGCCAGCGGCTCGGCGAGATCGTGCTCGTAGGCGGGGCCTTCGGCGAGCAGCACTTTCTTGACGTCCTTCAGCTTGCTGGCGGCTTCGGCCGCAGCCTTGGTGCCCTCGCCGCCGCCGGCGACCAGCACATGCACGTCGCCGCCGAGCTGGCTCGCTGCCGTCAGCGCCTTGTTGGTCACGTCTTTGAGGGTTTCGTGGTCGTGTTCGGCAATCAACAACGTCGTCATGTCAGAGAACCCCGGCTTCGTTCTTCAGCTTCGACACCAGCTCGGCGACGTCCTTGACCTTGACGCCGCCCTTCCGGCCCGGAGGTTCCGATGTCTTGAGGATTTCGAGATGCGGCGCGAGATCGACACCATAGTCGGCCGCGGTCTTGTCCGCGATCGGCTTCTTCTTCGCCTTCATGATGTTCGGCAGCGACGCGTAGCGCGGCTCGTTGAGTCGCAAATCGGTGGTGACGATCGCCGGTCCCTTCAGCTTGACCGTCTGCAGGCCGCCGTCGACCTCGCGCGTCACCTTGAAGTCGGAGCCGTCGACCTCGAGCTTGGAGGCGAAGGTCGCCTGCGACCAGCCGAGCAGCGCGGCCAGCATCTGGCCGGTCTGGTTTGAATCGTCGTCGATCGCCTGTTTGCCGAGGATGATCAGCCCCGGCTGCTCTTCGTCGGCGATCTTCTTGAGTATCTTCGCCACCGCCAGCGGTTCGACATTGCCCTCGGCCTTGACCAGGATGCCCCGGTCGGCGCCCATCGCAAGACCGGTGCGGATGGTCTCGGAGGCCTGCGCCGGCCCGATCGACACCACGACGACCTCGGTCGCCTTGCCTGCTTCCCTGAGCCGAAGCGCCTCCTCGACCGCGATTTCGTCGAACGGATTCATCGACATCTTGACGTTGGCGAGTTCGACGCCGGTTCCGTCACCCTTGACGCGAACCTTGACGTTGTAATCGACCACCCGCTTGACCGGCACCAGAACCTTCATGATCCTCTTTCGCTTGAATTTTCGGGCTAGTGCCCACTTTCCGAAGTCCGCGCACCATCGCCGCAATACCTTTTCGTGGACTTCGGAAAGTTATGGTCACTAGCAAATCTATGATTCTAGTGCCGCTTTCGATCTGAAGTCCCTGAACCCGACTTTGCGGCAAGTGAGTTAGGGACTTCAGATCGGCGGCACTAGAATGGCTTTCGCGCGGAACCTAGAGCGCCGGCCCACCCCGGTCAACGCACCAGCGAGCCAAAAAGGCGGCTTGGCGAGCCATTTACCTCTCCCTACGGGCAACAGTCGGAAGAATATTGTCAGCGCCGGGAACGCCTGCGCAAGGAACTTACGATTTCCGCCGCTGCATCCTGAAGCTCGCCCAGATGCCGGGCGGCGAAGGCTTCGATGGAAAAGGCGCTCTTGAGCCAGAGCATGTTGATCGCTCCCGGCACGCGGGAGCCGTCGCGCAGGGGAACCGAAATTGAAAACAGGCCGTCGGAGTGCGGCGGTCCGCCATAATAGCCGCCGGTGTGCATGGAATTGCGTATGCCGTAGCCTCGGGCTCGGACCTCGTTGAGAATGACGTTCAAACGCGCAGGTTCGCGCGCCAGCCGGTCTTCGGGCCGGTTCGATGCGCGCAGCAAATCGATGACGCGCTGACGTTCTTTCGCCGGACAGTACGCAAGATAGGCTGTCCCGACCGCAGACCACAGCCAGTTGACCGGCAATCCGATACGCTCCTGTTGCAACAGGAACGGACTACGCGTCCGGTTCGTCTCGCAGATCTCCATGTGATCGCCGGCGGGCACCATCAAGTCCGATGGCCAGGACACGCGCTCGCATAAGCGCTCGAGGATCGGAGCCGCGGCTTCCGCAATCCTGTCGCGATGTTCGCGGCGCGAGGGCGCATGCGAAAGTGTCGCGCCGATGCGATAACGGCCGTCGCCAAGCCTGCGGGTAACCAGGCCGGATCGGGCGAAAGTGTGCAGGATCCGCAGCAGGCTTGGCTTCGAGATGCTCGTGAGAGCGTAAAGCTCCTGCAGCGAGGAGTCCGGCTGCATTTGCAGCGCCTGCAACACGTGCAGCCCTCGCTCCAAGCTCTTGATGATTTTTGGTCCCGCCATCGGCGACATTCCATTCCACAATGTGGAACATGTCATTCCACAGTGCGGAACGCACGCCGATTTTTCTGGCCAACCATACCCGCGCGTTCAAAGGTAGCGTGCCTGCAGGTTGCGACTTGAGATTTTCATCGCTTGATGGAGACTTCCATGACACCTCACCTGTTTCGCCGACCCATGGCATTGCCGATCGCGACCCTGGCGCTTCTGGCAGCTTCGACCGTGCCGATTCCAGCGCAATCCTTCCCAACCGGGACGATTCGCTTCGTGGCACCGAACTCGGCCAGCACGCCGCCCGACATCATCAGCCGCATCATTTCCAGGCAACTCACGGAATCAGAGGGCTGGCGCGTCATCGTCGAGAACCGGCCCGGCGGCGTCACCACCATCGCGGCGACCGACGTCCTCGCCCAGCCGGCGGACGGCAACAGCCTCTATGCGATGTCGGTGCCGTCGGTCGCGGCGCCGTCGCTGGTGCCGAAAATCGCGTATGACCTCGACAAGGATTTCGACCCGGTCATCAAGGCGACCGTCTCCTATAACGTACTGGTGGTGAATCCGTCGGTGCCGGCCAGGACGGTGGCCGAGCTGGTGGCATTGCTGAAAAGCCAGCCGGACAAGCTGACCTTCTCCTCGGGCGGCTTCGGCACGCCTGCGCATCTGATCGGCGAGCAGTTCAAGCAGCAGACTGGTACGCGCGCCCAGCACGTTCCCTACGCGCAATTTCCGCAAGCGATTGGCGACCTGCTCAATGGCACCAATACTTTCCAGTTCATCACCATGTTGCCGGTGGTCGACCTGATCAAGACCGGTAAGCTGCGGGCCCTGGCGGTGACCGGTCCGAAGCGCGTTCCGATCCTGCCTGACGTGCCAACCATCGTCGAAGCGGGCTATCCGTCGCTGGTGGTCGAGGACTGGACCGGCTTCGCGGTCAAGCACGGCACGCCGAAGGAAACGGTCGGGCGGCTCAATGCCGCGATCAACAAGGCGCTGCAAAAGCCATCGGTGCAGGAAGCGCTGGCAAAGATCGGCGCCGAATCGGCAGGCGGCACGCCGGAACAGTTCGGCCGGATGGTCGGCGATCAGGTCGCGCACAGGCATCAAGTCGTCTCCGACGCCGGCATCAAGGTCCAGTAGCAGTGACCGCAGATTTCCGGGTGACGCTGCTCGGGACGGGGGTGCCTATCCCCCGTCCCGATCGGTTTGGTCCGAGCACGCTGGTCGAGGCCGGCGACCACACGCTCCTGATCGACGCCGGGCGCGGCGCCACGATGCGGTTGTTTCAAATCGGCGTTCCCATCGGCAGGATCGACGCGCTTTTGCTCACGCATTTTCATTCCGACCACACCGTGGGCATTCCCGACCTCTGGCTGACGGGCTGGCTGAGCTCGTATTTCGGCAACCGCCGGCGGCCCTTCAACGTGATCGGGCCGACCGGCACGGCGAGGCTGATGCATCATCTCGGAGCAGCCTTCGCTCACGACATCGAGATTCGCGTCGAGGACGAAAAGCTAGCGCGCGAGCATGTTGCGATCACGGTGAAGGAATTCACTGATGACGGCGTGGTCTATCGGGCCGGCGATCTCAGCGTGATCGCGTTCACGGTCGATCATGGCGACGTCATCAAGCCGGCCTTTGGCTATCGCATCGAATATAAGGGCCGGGTCGCCGTCATCTCAGGCGATACCCGCTACAATGCAAACGTGCTGCGCTACGGCGAAGGCGCTGACCTGCTGATCCATGAGGTGGCGATGGCACGGTCGGAGCTTCTGGTCCAAGCCAACGTTCAGCGCATCGTCAACCATCACACCTCGCCACAAGAAGCAGGGCGCGTGTTCGCGCAGACCCGACCTAAACTGGCTGCATTCACGCATCTCGTCTTGCTGGCCAGTGAAACCGTCACGGCGCCGACAGTGGACGAGCTGATTGCGGCAACGCGAGAAACCTATGCCGGACCGCTGGAGGTCGGCGAGGATTTGATGAGCTTTGATGTCGGCGAAACCGTCAAAGTCCGGCGCTGGACCTGATTTTACCGGTTCTGGCCGGGGACCCAGAGCACGTCGCCCGCGCCATTATTGTTGGCGGTGCGGCTGGCCACGAACAGGAAGTCCGACAGGCGATTCATGTACTGGATCGCGGCATCACTGACGGGCTCGTCCGGCTTGGCCGCGAGCTCCACCAGCATGCGTTCCGCGCGACGGCAGATGGTGCGTGCCAGATGCAGGTAGGCGGCGGCAGGCGTGCCGCCCGGCAGCACGAAGGAGGTCAGCGGCGCGAGCTTGTCGTTGAGCTTGTCGATGTCGCGCTCCAGCCGCTCGACCTGGCTTGCGAGCACGCGCAAGCGCTCCGCCTTGCCTTCGCGCTCGGGCACCGCGAGATCGGCGCCGAGATCGAACAGATCGTTCTGGATCATCCCCAGCATCGTATCGAGCTCGCGCGCCTCCGAAAGATGCAGCCGCACTACGCCGATCGCGGCATTGGTCTCGTCGACGGTGCCATAGGCCGCGACGCGCAGGTCGTATTTCGGCCGGCGCTCGCCGCTGCCGAGCGCGGTGGTGCCGTCATCGCCGGTGCGGGTGTAGATGCGATTGAGCACGACCATCGTTCGCCTCCTTCCTTCTGCTCTATCCCCTCATCCGGAGGAGCGGCCTTCATCGCGTCTCGGTCTTCTTTTTGCGCCGTTCGCGACGGCCTCGCAAGCGCTCGGCCTGCTCGGGCGCCTAACGCCCCATCGCCCAGACCGCGAGCATGGTGATGCAGATCGCGATGAACTGCAGCAGCACGCGAAGCCGCATCAGCTTCTGCGAGGTGTTGGGCGATCCGCCCTTCATCATGTTGATGAGGCCGAGCAGCAGCACGAACGCGACCGCGCCGACCGCGATCGGCAGTATGATCTTGCCGAGAAAGAAATCCATCCGCGCTACATAACACCGTGTACAGCGCGCCGCCATCGGTGCTTTCAGGGCATTTTTCCAGTAATATCAGGCAGCAATCCGGCTCACGAAGGCCGGCCGCCAGGGTGTCCCGTGAAGGTCGTTCGCTACATCTACCATGTCGTGATGGATGCGTTTTACACCTTCCTGGCCGACGACGGCTGGGCGATCGCCAGCCATATCGCGCTGTCGACGCTGATGGCCCTGTTTCCGTTCCTGATCGTGCTGACCTCGCTCGCCGGCTTCTTCTTCGGCTCCAAGGAACTGGCCGACCAGGCCGCGTCGCTGTTCCTGCAGACCTGGCCGCGTCAGGTGGCCGATGCGCTGTCAAGCGAAGTCCACGATGTCCTGACCACCACGCGCGGCGATATCCTCACGATCGGCGCCTTGCTCGCGGTGTATTTTGCCTCCAACGGCGTCGAGGCGCTGCGGGTCGCGCTCAACCGCGCCTATGCCGTGGCCGAGCCGCGGCGCTGGTACTGGCTGCGGCTGGAATCGATCGGCTACACGCTGCTCGCGGCCTTCTCCTCGCTCGCCATGGCGTTCCTGATCGTGCTCGGGCCGCTGATCATCGAGGCGGTCCGGCGCCATCTTCCGCTGGAAGTCGAGAGCAACGAGCAGGTGCTCAACCTCTCGCGCTACGGGATCACCATCACCGCGTTGATCGTCGCCCTCTTCATCCTGCACGCCTGGCTGCCGGCCGGCCGCCGCAGCTTCCTGCAGATCCTGCCCGGCATCGTCTTCACCATGGCGGCCTCGCTGGTGTCGGGCATCGTGTTCGGACAATATCTCGCGCGCTTCGCCAACAACTACGTCACCATGTATGCGGGGCTCGCCTCGGTCATCATCGCGCTGGTGTTCCTGTATTTCATCGCCGCGATCTTCGTATTCGGCGGCGAGCTCAACGCCGCGATCATCAAGTCGCAGCTTTCGCGCGCCGAGTCGCTGCAAGCAGGGCAGTCGCGAGAGCCCGTGGAGACACAGGCTTGAGCAGGAAGGCGTCGGCGCCGGCGGCACGCGAGGCCGCCTCGTCGTCGTCGCGGCCGGACACGCCGATGATGGGGATACGCCCGGACGGCGCTTCAAGCGCGCGGATGCGCCTGATGGCCTCGATGCCGTCGATGCCCGGCAGCACCATGTCCATCAGCACGGCGTCGAACGCCCCCTGCGCGATGCGCTCGGCGGCGGCCTCGCCGCGGCCGATGAACTCGGCCTGATGGCCGAGCTCGCCCAGGATGGTGTTGAGCACGACGCGGCCGAACGGATTGTCCTCGACGCCGAGTACGCGCAGCGGCGGGATCGCCACCGCCGTCAGCGCCTCATCGGTTCCTTCGGCCTGCGTTCCGCTGGCGCTTGCCAGCGTCACCGTCAGCGTGAAGGTGGTGCCGCCGCCACGGCGCGGCACAACCTTGATGTCGCCGCCCATGCCGCGCGCGATCTGCTTGACCGAGGACAGCCCGAGGCCCGCGCCGCCGAAGCGCGAGGCGACCCTGACATTGGCCTGCGAGAACGGCCGGAACAGGCGCTTGATCTCCGGCAAGCTCACGCCGATGCCGCTGTCGGAAACCGCAAAGGCGACGCCGATCCTGCCTTTCCTGGCGCGCGCGGGCGCGGCTTGAAGCGAGACAAGCCCTGCTTCAGTGAACTTCACGGCATTGTCGATCAGGTTCTCGAGCGCCGCCCGCAACCGGATCGGATCGCCGACGACCAGCGACGGCAATTGATCGGAGATCGCAACCTCGGCCTGCAGCCCCTTGGCCGCCGCGCGGCCGGCAAGCGAATCGCCGGCGCTGCGTGCGAGCGCGCGCAGGTCGAACAGATCCTCGCGGCTCGCGCCGCCGCCGTGGCGATCCTTCGCGGCATCGACGAACAAGGTCGCAAGGCTTGCCAGATGCTCGGCGCCAGCCTTGATGGTATCGACCCAGCGCCGCTCGCGCTCGGCAAGTTCGGAGGTGGCCAAGAGATCGCTGATCGCGAGAATGCCGGTCAGCGGCGTGCGCACCTCATGCGCGAACACCGCCAGCGCCTCCTCGATCGGCCCGGATTTCGCAAGTCGCTTGCGCGCAGGCTTGGCGGCGGCGCGCGTGCTCGGCGGCCGCCGTTTCGGCGCGCGTTTTCGGCGCGGATCGCGCGACTTTGCCGCCATACCTACTCAAACCCCTGCCCGCCTTAGCTTGCCATGGCAACCTGCGGGAGTTCTCGGCAGCGCGGGAGCGTGCACAGGGGAATCTAACTAAAGTCCGATCGCCCGGCGCACGTCTGATGGCGTCATCCCCGCCGCGCGAAGCTCGCGAAGGCCGGTTGACGCCGTGGATTTGGCGAGCTTGTGGCCGGTTGCATCACGAATCAGGCGATGGTGGCGGTAGCGCGGCATCGGTAACCCGAGCAGGTGCTGCAACAGCCGGTGCACGCCGGTGGCATGAAACAGGTCCTGACCACGGACTCCGTCGGTGACGCCCTGCAGCGCATCGTCGACCACGACCGAAAGATGATAGCTGGTCGGCGTCTCCTTGCGCGCGAGGATGACGTCGCCCCAGACTTGCGGGTTGGCGGCGATGAGGCCGGTCTCGCCGTCGGGGCCCTCGCCTTGCTCGGTCCAGGCGAGATTCCCCGCGCGAGCGATCGCCGCGTTCATATCCAATCGTAGCGCGTAGAGTGCACCCGACTCGATCAGCCGCGCGCGCTCGCCCGACGGGAGTTGCTTCGCCGAACCCGGATAAAGCGGCGCACCATCGGGATCGCGCGGCCATGGACCATCCGCCTCGCGTTGCGCCACCAGTTTCGCGATTTCGGCGCGACTCTCGAAGGAGGGATAGACGAACCCTTGCGCCGACAACGTCTCCAATGCGCGCCGGTAGTCCGCGAGATGCTCGGATTGCCGCCGCACCGGCGCCTCCCAGCCGATGCCAAGCCAGGCGAGGTCTTCGTAAATGGCGTCCTCGTATTCGGGGCGGCAGCGGGCCGGATCGATGTCCTCGATCCGCAGCAGCAGGCGAGCGCCCGCGCGCCGCGCGAGGTCATAGTTGAGCAGCGCCGAAAGGGCGTGGCCGAGATGAAGGTAGCCGTTCGGGCTCGGCGCAAAACGGAAAACGGGTGGCATTGGTGCGCTACGGTCGTCATTGCCGCGCTTGACGCGGCAATCCATCATTCGAGACTCTGTTACGATAGGAGATGGATGCGCGGGTCAAGCCCGCGCATGACGACCGAGTAAATAATGACCGTTCACCTCAACAGCCAGGCCGACCTCGAAGACGCCATCCGCGTGCTGGTGAAGCAGGACAGGCGGCTGAAGCCGATTCTCGACGTCACCGGCATGCCGGCCTTGCGCCGGCGCGAGCCGGGTTTCGTCGGGCTCGCCCATATCGTCACCGGCCAGCAGCTGTCGACCGCCAGCGCCGCGGCGATCTGGGGACGGCTGACAAAGGCCTTCGATCCGTTCGACCAGCATGCGGTGCGCCGCGCCCGCGCCGACCGGCTCGGGCGGCTCGGTCTTTCCGCCGCCAAGATCAAGACACTGAAATCTCTGGCGCGCGAGATCGCCGCCGAGCGCGTCAACCTCGACGTACTCGCCGAGGAAGACGCCGATGCCGCCCACAACACGCTGACCGCGTTGCATGGCATCGGCCCCTGGACCGCCGACGTCTACCTGTTGTTCTGCCTCGGCCATGGCGATGCCTGGCCAGCCGGCGATCTTGCCGTGCAGGAAGGCGTCAAGCTCGGCCTCGGATTGAAAGCGCGGCCGAATGCCAGGCAAATGGCGCCGATCGCGGAACCCTGGCGTCCGCTGCGCGGCGCGGCCGCGCATCTGTGGTGGAGTTACTACCGCGCCATGAAAAAGCGTGAGGGCGTGATCGCGGCCGGGGCATGATCCGGAAAAGTGTGAAGCGGTTTTCCGAAAAGATCATGCCCAGACGAGAAGCTAACCCACGACCCATTCCATCTGCACAAGGCGACATGCCGCCGCTGCACCAATCCCACGCTTTCTGCGTCTCTCCAAAGGGTATAGCCTCCAAACAGGGAGGCCGCTCATGCTCGACAAGACCGACGATATCGCGGTTACCGCCGAGCACTGGCTTGCACAGTTCGAGGCCGCGCTGTCGGACGCCGATGCGACCGCGCTGGCGCGGCTGTTCCATCCGGAGAGCTACTGGCGCGACGTGCTCGCGTTCAGTTGGACCTTGCAGACCTGGAATGGCGCGGACGCCATCCTCAGCGAGTTGAAAGCGCTTGGACCACGCACCAGGCCTGAAAACTTCCAGATCGATCCCGATCGCGCCGCCCCGCGACGGGTGACGCGCGCCGGCACCAATTCGATCGAGGCAATCTTCGCCTTCGAGACGGCGCTAGGCCGCGGCCACGGCATCCTGCGCCTGATCCCGGATGCCGGCGACGGCAACCGACTGAAGGCGTGGACCTTGCTGACCGCCCTGGAAGAGCTGAAAGGCTTCGAGGAGCAGCAGGGCACGACCCGTCCGCGCGGCCAGGCCTATTCCCGCGATTTCCGCGGACCGAACTGGCTCGACCAGCGCAACGCCTCGCACGCTTATGCCGACCGCGACCCGACCGTACTGGTGGTCGGCGGCGGACATGCCGGACTATCGGCCGCGGCGCGGCTGAAGCAGCTCAACATCGATACGCTGATCGTCGATCGCTGGCCACGCATCGGCGACAACTGGCGCAAGCGCTATCACGCCCTGACTTTGCACAACCAGGTGCAGGTCAATCACCTGCCCTACATGCCGTTCCCGCCGAACTGGCCGACCTACATCCCCAAGGACAAGCTCGCCAACTGGTTCGAAGCTTACGTCGACGCCATGGAGCTGAACTACTGGCCCGGTACGGAATTCGTCAGCGCAGCCTTCGACGAGGCACGAGCGCGCTGGAATGTGGTGCTGCGCCGTGATGGCGTGACAAAGGAGATGCATCCGCGCCACATCGTGATGGCGACCGGCGTCAGCGGCATTCCCAATATTCCCGACATCCCGTCGCTGAAGAATTTCGGCGGCCATGTCGTGCATTCCAGCCGCTATGACGACGGCGAAAATTGGCAGGGCAAGCGTGCGCTTGTCATCGGCACCGGCAACAGCGGCCATGATATCGCGCAGGATCTCTATTCGAGCGGCGCCGACGTCACGCTGGTGCAGCGCTCGCCGACCCTGATCACCAATATCGAGCCGTCGGCGCAGCTCGCCTACGCCGCCTACAACGAAGGTACGCTGGACGACAACGATCTGATCGCGACCTCAATGCCGTTAAAACTGGCACGGCGCAGCCACCAGATGATCACGGAGCAATCGAAGAAGCTCGACCAGAACTTGCTCGACAAGCTTGCGCGGATCGGCTTCAAGCTCGATTACGGCGAGGACAACACCGGCTGGCAGTTCAAATATCTCAGCCGCGGCGGCGGCTATTATTTCAATGTCGGCTGCTCCGACCTCGTCGCCGGCGGTGCGATCAAGCTCAGGCAGTTTGCCGACATCGACACTTTCACCGCCGACGGCGCGCGGATGAAGAACGGCGAGACCATGCCGGCCGGTCTGATCGTGCTCGCGACCGGTTATCGGCCGCAGGAAGAGCTGGTTCGGAAACTGTTCGGCGACACTATTGCGGCCCGCGTTGGCCCGATCTGGGGTTTCGGCGACGGCCAGGAGCTGCGTAACATGTATGTGCGCACGCCGCAGCCGGGACTCTATTTCATCGCGGGCTCTCTCGCGCAATGCCGGATCAATTCGCGCTATCTGTCGCTGCAGATCAAGGCGATCGAGGAAGGGCTCCTCAAATAACGATCGTCATTGCGAGGAGCGAAGCGACGAAGCAATCCATCGCACCGCAAAAAGAAAGAATGGATTGCTTCGCGGAGCCTGTCATCGGGCCGGCCCAAGAGGGCCGGACCCGTTGGCTCGCAATGACGGCGGGGCAACAGGGAGGCACACATGAAGAACATCCTCGGTACCGGCGAGCATCGCTACCGCGTGGTGGAGAACTGGGCAAAACTGCCGGACGGCTGGCAGCTCACCGACGTCGCCTCGGTCGGCGTCGACAGCAAGGACCGCATCTACGTCTTCAATCGCGGCGAACACCCGATGATCGTGTTCGACCGCGACGGCAATTTCATCGAGAGTTGGGGCGAAGGCCTGTTCTCGCGCGCCCACGGCCTGCACATCGATTCCGACGACAATCTCTATTGCACCGACGACGGCGACCACACCGTGCGCAAGTGTTCGGCCGACGGCAAGGTGCTCTTGACGATCGGCATTCCCAAAAAGCCGGCGGCGTATATGAGCGGCGAGCCGTTCCACCGCTGCACTCACACCGCGCTGTCGCCGAAGGGCGAGATCTACGTCTCCGACGGCTACGGCAATGCCTGCGTGCACAAATATTCGCCCGACGGCAAGCTGCTCAAGACCTGGGGCGAGCCGGGGAGCAATCCCGGCCAGTTCAATATCGTGCATAACATCGCGACCGACGCCGACGGCTGGGTCTATGTCGCCGACCGCGAGAATCATCGCGTGCAGGTGTTCGACGGCAACGGCAAATACGAGGCGCAGTGGAACAATCTGCATCGGCCCTGCGCGCTGTGCTGTTGCGGCGGCAAGACTCCGACCTTCATCGTCGGCGAGCTCGGGCCCGGCATGCCCGTGAATCTGAAGATGCCCAATCTCGGTCCGCGGCTGACCTTCGTCGATGCCAAAGGCAAGCGCATCGCGCGGCTCGGCGGCGAGCATGGTCCGGGTATCGAGGTCGGAAAGTTTCTGGCGCCGCATGGCGTCGCCCTGGATTCGAAGGGCGACATCTATGTCGGCGAGGTCGGCGTCACCAACTGGAAGACGAGCTTTCCGGATACGCCGATGCCGCCGGAGGTGCGTGCGACGCGCTGCTTGCAGAAGCTGGAGAAGGTTTAGCTCCCTCACTCCACCTTGATGTTCGCGGCCTTGATGATCGGCCACCAGCGATCGGCCTCGGCCTTCTGGTAGGCGCGCAGCGCCTCCGGTGTCTGCTGGTCGACCGGCGTGATCGTGATCCCGAGTTCGGCAAAGCGCTCGCGGACCTTCGGATCGAACAGCACCTGCGTCATGGTCGCGTTCAGCTTGGCGGTGATGTCCTTGGGCGTGCCCTTCGGCACCCACAGCCCGTACCAGAGCGAGGCGAAGAAGCCGGGCACGCCCGCCTCATCCACCGTCGGGATATCAGGCGAGGACGGCAGCCGCGCTCGACCTGTGATCGCGAACGGCTTGACATTGCCGGTGCCGAGCAGCGCCTTGAAGTTCGAGGCCGGCTCCATCATGAAATCGATCTGCTCGGCGAGCAGGTCCTGCATCGCCGGACCGTTGCCGCGATAGGGCACGAACTCGTACTTCGTGCCGGTCGCCTTCTGGAACGAAATGCCCGCGAGTTGCCCGGTGGCGCCGACGCCGGCGATGCCGACCGAGGCCTTGCCGGGATTGGCCTTGAGCCAGGCGATCAATCCTTTGAGATCGTCGGCCGGAAAGCTCTTCTTGCCGACGATCAGGAGCGGCTCGCTGCCGATCAGGATGATCGGTTCCAGGTCCTTCAACAGATCGAACGGCAGCTTGTAGAACCCGCCGGTCAGCATGTGCGTGGTCGAGGTGCCGATCGAGAGCGTGTAGCCGTCGGGAGCCGAGCGCACCGCGCGCGTCACGCCGAGGCTGCCGGCCGCACCCCCGACGTTCTCGATCACGATCGGCTGCCCCAATTTTGCCCGCATGTTTTCCGCAAGGAACCGCGCCAGCGTGTCGGTTGCCCCTCCCGCCGGAAACGGCACGATCATGGTGATCGGCCGCGACGGATAGTCTTCCGCGCGCGCCAAGCCACCCATTCCAAGCGCGGCCAGCACCGCCACAATCAGCCCAAACGCCTTGCGCATCCGCGCTCCCTCCCCGCTGATTCGTATGCCCCAGGCAAGGGCCGGATGCGGCTTGCGCACGGATCATGCCTGCGGGATAAGGTGTTCTAACCTCTTCACAATCCCGTCACGCTGCATGTAGTATGTCAATATATGCTGCTTCGCAGCGAATGGGAGCCAGGAGCGTTATTTGAACGCACATGTCTCGCAAGGCGGTTGGCCGGTGCTGGTGTTGAATGCGGACTTCCGGCCGCTGAGTTATTACCCGCTGTCGCTCTGGTCCTGGCAGGACGCGATCAAGGCGGTGTTTCTCGACCGCGTGAACATCGTCGAGCACTACGACCGGGCGGTCCGAAGTCCTTCCTTCGAGATCCAGCTTCCCAGCGTCGTGTCGCTCAAGGCCTTCGTCAAGCCGACCACCCATCCCGCCTTCACCCGATTCAACGTCTTCCTGCGCGACCGCTTCGTCTGCCAATACTGCTCGGCGAATGACGACCTCACCTTCGATCACATCATCCCGCGCAGCAAGGGCGGCCACACCACCTGGGAAAACGTGGTGGCGGCCTGCTCGCCCTGTAACTTGCGCAAAGGCAACATGACGCCGCAACAGGCGAAGATGTTTCCGAGGCAGGCGCCGTTCGCGCCGACCGTGCATCAGCTGCATCGCAACGGCCGGCTGTTCCCGCCGAACTATCTGCACGACAGCTGGCTCGACTATCTCTATTGGGACACCGAGCTCGATCCGTAGGGCGGGGCGAATTATCGCCCAAAAAATTGCTTTTCTTTGCCCCACAATCCCAGGATGATCAGCCCGACTGCTGGCCATCCGTTTCCCGCCTCGCCTCAAATTTGCAATCGCGAACCTGACATGCGCGGGCCCGCATGTGCTCTTTGCCGAGGCGGGGTTTCTCGATTGCCGGCTTGGAGAGGCGGCTTTCTGGCGTCTTACGACAAGGGGAAGCAAGCATGCTGAGACAGACATGGAACACCTATCGCGCATGGGCGAAGATCGCCAGGAACGCTCAGGCAGAGACGCAGCGATGGAACATGCTGGCGCTCATTTTAGTGTGTATCGCTGCAATCTTCGGGGTCATCAGTTCGGCTGTGCCGGCATCATTGAGTAGTTTGGCCGCGGGCGTCGCAACCGTCGCGTCCGCGTTCGGCGCATATCTGGGCAGGCAGTTCGTCGGCACCGGAAAGGAAGCCGAATGGATTCAGACGCGTGCCGTTGCTGAGGGTATCAAATCCGAATGTTATCGATACGCGGCGAAGTCCGGTCCTTATGCTGCCGCCGGAAGTCCTGGTGACGCAGCCAGGCTTCTCGCGGCGCGCACAGATGAGATTTCCAAACAGGCGACCGCCAAGGGTCTCGTATGCAAGGACGACGATCCAGTTGCAACGGAGGGCGACAAACGCGAGCCCCCCGACGATCTGACGAAGGAGTGGTATAAGACAAATCGAATTTCAGACCAGATCAGCTTTTATAGGATCGGCATCGAGAGGAACCAAACAGCAGTCAACAGGCTCTGGTGGATCGCATTCGTAGCGGGAGCCGCTGCCGTGGTGTTCGGCGCGATCGGCGCCTGGGCGCAACGCTTCGCGCCCTGGATCGGCGTGATGACAACGATCGCGGCCTCGATCGCCGCGTATGGCCTCGTCGAAAGGCGCAAATATCTCATTGGGAGCTACGCCGCAATGACGTCGAGCCTCGGACGGATTGTTGCCCTCGACGACGCGGCTCCCGCAAGCGTCGCCGACCTCGTCGCAACGACAGAAGACCTCCTCGAGAGTGAGCACAAAGCCTGGTTGCCCCAGATGCTTGCGCATCGGGCACCAGCTCCGGCGTCCTCGCCTCCGGAGGGATCAGCGCGAACCGACGGATCCTGACCAACCGCCCCATGCGGCAAGGAGTGCCGTTACATGCCAGGGGCGCACGGCTTAACTCGGTATCGCTCCTGTTGATGAACTGGCATCGCGTGGCGCGCATGCCACGCACAAGAGCGCGGTTGAGCGCCAATCACGGAACGCCCGCATGCAGATCCCGATGGCCGATGTGCCGCGCTGGTATGCCGAACGCAGGCCGGACGACACGATTGCGATCAGCCATGGCGACGCAACGCTGACCTGGTGGCAGCTCGAACGCAACGCCAACCGCCGCGCCCGGGCGTTCATGGCCAAGGGCGTCAAGCCCGGCGACCGCGTTGCCATCGGACTGCCCAACGGCAACGAGTTCTACGAGACGAGCTTTGCGATCTGGAAATGCGGGGCGACGCCGACCTCGCTGTCGTGGCGATTGCCGCGCGGCGAGGCCGCCGCGGTACTGGACATCCTGCAACCTTCGCTCGTCGTCGGCGGCGAAGCCGACTGGAACGCCGGCAATTCGCTGCCAACCGGTTTCGTGCCCGAAGGTTTTTCCGACGAACCGATCGCCAATCCCGTGTCGCGCTACTGGAAGGCCATGACCAGCGGCGGCTCGACCGGGCGGCCAAAAGTGATCCTCGATCATCAGCCCGCGGTGGTCGACACCGCGACCGACCAGATGCTCGGCGTCGCGCCCGGCACGGTGCTGCTCAATCCGGGCCCGCTCTATCACAACGCGCCGTTCATCGTGTCGCACCTTTCGCTGTTCGCGGGCGGCCGGCTCACCGGCATGGCGAAGTTCGACGCCGAAGAGACCTTGCGGCTGATCGCGCGCGACCGCGTGCAGTGGGTCAACTTCGTGCCGACCATGATGCATCGCATCTGGGCGCTGCCGGAGAGCGTGCGCAACGGCTACGATCTCTCAAGCCTGAAGATCGTGTTCCACATGGCGGCTCCCATGCCGCCATGGCTGAAGGAAAACTGGATCAACTGGCTCGGCCCCGAGCGCATCTACGAACTCTATGGCGGCACCGAGCGGCAGGGCGCGACCATCATCACCGGGGTCGAATGGCTCGCGCACAAGGGCTCGGTCGGCAAGATCGGCGACACCTCGCGGCTGCGCATCATCGGCGAGGACGGCAACGAGGTGCCGACAGGAGAGACCGGCGAGATTTATTTCCTGCCCACTGACGGCGCGGGCACCACCTATCATTATCTCGGCGCCGAGCCGAAGCGGCGTGCCGATGGCTGGGAGTCGCTCGGCGACATCGGCCGGCTCGATGCCGACGGCTATCTCTATCTCGGTGACCGCCTCGCCGACATGATCCTGCGCGGCGGCGCCAACATCTATCCGGCCGAGGTCGAGTCCGCGGTCAGCGCGCATCCCGACGTGCGCCAATGCGTCGTCGTCGGCCTGCCCGATCCGGAACTCGGCCAGCGCATTCATGCGATCATCGAGCTCGACGAGGGCAAGGACGCGCAGGCGGTCGCCGACGGCATGGGCGACTTCCTCAGCCAGCGGCTGAGCCGCAACAAGCATCCCGAGAGTTTCGAGATCGTCGCGGTCGCGCCGCGCGATGATTCAGGTAAAGTCCGCCGCACGCTGCTGCGCGACGAACGCGCGGCGTGGCTGAATGAGGATCGCGCGTTCCGGATTTTCCCGGCGCGGCCGCGCGTCAAGGCGAGCTGAGCGAAATCAATTCCATGTGCAGCACCGCCTCGCGGAACTGGCGCATGCGCCGGCAAAAATGCTAGCATCGGGCCATTGCCGCTTCGGATTGACGGACTCCGGAAGCCGGTCATCCTGCGCGCCGATTTGCGCCGAATGAACAGGAGAGCCGCGAATGAGCGAGTGGAAAGTACCGCCCGCTAATCAACCTCGCCAGGGCGACTACGGTTTCGACGTCGACGAGGTGCTGTCCTCGATCGTCGGCCTCCATTCGTTCGTTCCCGCCGATGCCTTCACCGCGGAAACGCTGGGAACGGAGCGGGGCGGCAACGGCGTCGTGATCGACGACGGGCTGATCCTCACCATCGGCTATCTGATAACGGAGGCCCAGCAGGTCTGGCTGCACCTTCCCGACGGCCGCGTGATGGAAGGCCACGCCCTCGGCTTCGATGCCGCCACCGGCTTCGGCCTGGTGCAGGCGCTCGGCCGGCTCGACATCGATCCGATTCCCCTCGGCTCCTCCGCCGCGGCGCAGATCGGCGACCGCGTCGTGATCGGCGGCGCCGGCGGCCGCACGCGGTCGATGGCGAGCCAGATCGCAGCCAGGCAGGAGTTCGCCGGCTATTGGGAATATCTGCTCGATGAAGCGATCTTCACCTATCCGGCGCATCCGAACTGGGGCGGCGCCGGGATGATCTCGAACAATGGCGAGCTGATCGGCATCGGTTCGCTGCAGCTCGAGCGCGAGCGCGGCGGCAAGGCCGAGCATGTCAACATGATCGTGCCGATCGATTTGTTGAAACCCGTGCTCACCGACCTGCGCCGCTTCGGCAAGGTCAACCGGGCCGCGCGGCCATGGCTCGGCATGTATTCGACCGAGATCGACAACCGCGTGGTCGTAATCGGCATTTCCGGCAACGGGCCGGCGGCGCGCGCCGAGCTCAAGGCCGGAGACGTGATCCTCGCGGTCAAGGGCGAGAAGGTGACGAGCCAGGCCGGCTTCTATCGCAAGCTCTGGGCGCTGGGTCCGGCCGGCGTCGACGTGCCGCTCACCGTGCACCACGAAGGCGTCACCTTCGATGTCACGCTGGCCTCGATCGATCGCGCCAAGCTGCTGAAGGGACCGCGGCTGCACTGACCGTTTCCGTCGAACCAAGAGTCATGCGATGAGCGAGGCCGTGGTGGACGACATCGTGGCCGTGCTGCCGCCGCTGCTGCAATCGCTGGAAGCACTGTCCTTTATCGCGCGTCACCTCAACCCGCCGGATTTCGACCGCGTCATGGAAGCGGCCGGCGCGCCCGAGGAGACGTTGCGGGCGGCGCGCGCGCAGCTTGCGGAGTGGCCGGCGGAATTTGCCGATGTGCGGAGACTAGAGCCAGTTGCGATCAAAGCGGATTGTATCCGCAATGACGGACGTAGTTGGCGCATTCTTCAGGAGTGAACAGGTTTAGGGTGCGTCCGATGAGATCCCAGAGGGCGTCGACGGTTCTGGCTTGGGCTTGCCGCAACAGTTCTTTGAGTTTGGCGAATGCCATCTCGATCGGATTGAGATCGGGGCTGTAGGGCGGCAGGAATAGTAGGCGGGCGCCGGCGCCTGCGATGAGGCGGGCGGCCTCTTCGTTCTTGTGGCTCGATAGATTGTCGAGGATCACCGTGTCGCCCTGGCGCAGCACGGGGACGAGGATTTGCTCGACATAGGCCAGGAAACACTCGGCGTTGATCGGCCCGTCGAGCACAAAAGGTGCAATCAGCCCCTCGCAGGTGAGGCCCGCAAGAAACGTCGTCGTCTTCCAATGGCCGTTCGGCGCATCGCCGATGGCGCGTGCGCCGACATCGGCCCAGGCGTAACGACGCGTCATCGCGGTCGTCGTCCAAGTCTCATCGAGGAAAATCAACCGGCCACCAAGGTCCTTCTGCGCACGCCGCCACGCTTCCCGGCGCTCAGCGACGTCGGGACGATCCTGTTCGCTGGCGCGTACGGTTTTTTTTGAAGCTGATCCCCTCGGCGGCGAAAAAGCGCGACAGCATCGACTTGTCGGCTTCCACGCCGTGTATGCGAAGCAGACGCTCGGCGATCGCATCGAGCGTCAGATCGTTCTCCCTACGCCGCAGTTCCAGGAGCCAATCCCGGTGCGGCTTCAGCACGGAACGTCGGTCCCCGCCGGTGGGCAAAGCCGCCGCGCGGCGCGTCTCCTCGAACGCTTTCACCCAACGGATCGCGCTCGCGATCCCGACCCGGAAAATCCGCGCCGCCTCGTTACGCGAAAGACCGTCCTCAACCACGGCCTTGATCACCCGAATCCGAAGAGCTTCCCCATGCGCCATCCCCGCCAGCCTCCTCCCGGCCTTGAGGATGAATCACAGTTCGCCTGATTTGGGAATCCCTTGCAATTCAATTCGACCCCAACCCGCTCTAATCGAGACTGCGAGCGATGCGGCGCTTGCGGCATTCGCCGGCCTGCGTGAGGTGCAGCATGGCAATGGCGATCTGATCGCGGTGTTTCGCGCGTTGCGTTACGCGCCGCGCGCGCAGGAGGCGCTCTATCCGCTCACGGCGAAATTTCCGCCGGTCAGCGATTTCTTTGTCGACCCCGCGCTGCGCGACGATGCAGCACTGAAAGCCCGGCTCGAGCGACCGGCCGCCGAGAACAGCGGCGTTTTCCACGACCACAACGAGCCGGGCAGCCGAGGCGGCTTCTCGCTCTACGTGCCCGAATATTACACACCCGACCGGGCCTGGCCGCTGGTGATGGCGCTGCATGGCGGCAGCGGCAATGGACGCAATTTCCTCTGGAGCTGGCTGCGCGATATCAGGAGCTTCGGCGCCATCCTGGTCGCGCCGACCGCGACCGGTCCGACCTGGGCCTTGATGGGCGAGAACACCGACACGCCGAACCTGATGCGCATTCTCGAGACGGTGCGCGACCGATACAATGTTGATTCCGAAGCGGATGCTGATGACAGGCCTCAGCGATGGCGGCACGTTCTGCTGGGTCAGCGGGCTCGACCGCGCCTCGCCGTTCACGCATCTGGCGCCGATTGCCGCCACCTTTCATCCGCTGATGGCGGAAATGGCAGATGCCGAGCGGCTGCGGGGCCTTCCGATCTTTCTCGTGCACGGCCGGCTCGACTGGATGTTTCCAGTGCAGGTTGCGAGGCAAACCAGCAATCTGTTGTCGGCCGCCGGTGCCGACGTGACCTATCGCGAGATCGACGATCTCAGCCATTGCTATCCGCGCGAGATGAATGCGGAAATATTGCGGTGGATAAACGGCACGTGACGTTTTGACCAGCTGTTCGCCGGAACCATCCCTCACGGCTCGCGTTATTGGCCGTCACCGGAGGGATTCGTCATGCAGACGTTTTTGGGAATGATTTTGGGCGCGCTGCTGCTCGTTTGCGGCGTCTATATCTACGACTCGATGCGGACATCGAGCGTCGCCAATGGCCAAGTCGCGGCGGCCAACCGCACCATCGTGAATTGGGATGTGGCTTCAGCCGATTGGGACAGGCTGAAGACCCGCGCTCACGAGGACTGGGTCAGGATTTCGTCGAAGTAATCGCGCTTCGCGCGATCGATCAAAGGCGCCCCGCGCAAGCGAGGGCGCCTTGCTTTTTTCAGTTGCCCGCTTTCGCCTTGCGCGCGTCGGCAATCACCTGCTCGAACTGATCCATGGTCAGCACGCCCGGCACGCGGAATTTGCCGACGATGAAAGACGGCGTGCCGCGGAAGCCCAACCCTTCGGCCGTCTGATTATTCCGCGCGAGCATGCCGTCGATCGCCTTGGCATTGGTCGCGAGATCGGCCTTGGCGCGATCGACATCGACGCCGGCACCCGCGAGCAATTCGTAGATGCGCGGCTCCGTCAGCTTCGAGCTGACGCCGATCATGGCATCATGCGCCTTGTCGTATTTGTCCTGATATTTGCACGCGAGCGCGATGCGCGATGCTGTCACCGAGACTGGCCCGAGGATCGGCCAGTCCTTGAGCACCAGGCGGACCTTGCCGTCGTCCTGCACCACCTGGCGCATTTCCGGCTCCATCTTGCGACAATACGGACAGTTGAAGTCGAACCATTCGACGATGGTGATGTCGCCCTTGGGATTGCCGAATACGGGATTATCGGGGTCGCGCAGCACCTGCGCTTCGGTCGGCTCGGCCTGCGCAAGGCGCGGGACCGCGACTACGGCCGCACCCGCCCCGAGCAGGGCCAGCGCGTCACGGCGGGTGAAATCATTCGATCTGCGCATGTTTGCGTCCCAACAAGGCCCTGAAGCCAATTACGTTCACAATGATGACAAGTTACGCGCCAACATATAGATCGCCACTGCGATAATGACAGCGGCGAATACGATATTGAGCGCGCCGCGCCGTTCCGAGAGATGGCGCGCCGAGCGCGTGCCCGCCAGTCCCCCGGCGATGCCGCCGGCCACGAACAGCGCCGCCAACCCCCACGAGACCAGGCCCGACCAGGCATAGCTCAGCGCCGTGGTCATGCCGAAGGCGGTGACCGCCACCAGCGAGGACGAGACCGCATTCATGATCGACATACCGGTGGCCAGCATCAGTGCCGGCACGATCAAAAATCCGCCGCCGATCCCGAAGAAGCCGGACAGCGAGCCGGTCGCAAGCCCGAGGCCGACGATCGCCGGCAGGTTCGACATGTTCATTTTGATGTCGGAGGCGCCGACCCGCGCGCGGGTCTTCAGCATCAGCATGGCGATCACCAGCATCACCACTGCGAACAGCGCCAGCAGTTTCTGCCCGTCGAGCATCTTGCCGAGGATCGAGCCGCAGAAGGCGCCGATGATGCCGGCCGCCGCGAACATCAGCGCGCAGGACCACACGACCGTGCCGCCGCGGGCATGGTTGGAGAGGTTGACCGCGGCATTGGCCGCGACCGCGATTGCGCTGGTGCCGATCGCGACATGCGGCTCGGGCACGCCGACCACATAAACCATCAAAGGTACGGCGAGGATCGACCCGCCGCCGCCGACCAGGCCGAGAGAAAATCCGACCAGCATTCCCGATGCCAATCCGAGCAGGCTCTGCGTGGCGGAGATGATCAAATCGAAGGACTCGCTTTCACAGGGAGCCTATAGAAGAATTTCTCGTCCACCGCCATTCCGATAGCACAAGACCGCACTGCAACAGGGCTCAACGCGTGCTTCAGGCCATCGCGGGCTGGAACGTCACGAGATGCTTCATCGCGGTCTCGCGGATCGCAGGCGGAAACGGAATCGATTTATGCTCCTCGCGGTGCGGGTGAACGGCTGTGATCTCGCAGGTCGCCGCGATCTCGCCGGTCTCAGCGTTGCGCATCTCGTGCAGGAAGCGGATCGACTTGGCACGGATCTCGAGGAGAGAGCTTCTGACCTCCACGATATCGCCGGCGAACAGCTCGCGCTTGTAGGAGATGTTCTGCTGCACCCCGGCCATGCCTCGGCCGGGTTCGCGCAAATAGGTCGGCGTCACTCCGAGGCGGGCGAAGAAATTCCAGTTGGCCTCGTCGAATTTGCCGACATACCACATGATGTTCATATGGCCGACATGGTCGCACTGCCACGGATAGACCGTGCCGCAATAGGTCGCTTCCGCCATGGTCGTTCCTGCTTTTTTTGATTCTGATACGGTGGCGTATCACTGGTATGGCGGGTTAGCAATACGGCACCGTATCAACACCCGGTGAGGACATGACCGACGACAGGGCCACCACGTGGATCAAGGCCGGATTTGCCGAACTGGCCAAAACCGGGGTCGAGGGTGTGCGGGTGGAGGTGCTGGCGAAAAACCTCGGGGTCACCAAGGGCGGCTTCTACCGCCGCTTCAGGGATCGCGCCGCCCTCCTCGCAGGCATGCTCGCCGAGTGGAGCGCCGGGCGCATCGCTGCGATCGAGCAGCAGGCGAGCCTCGACGGCGAGAGCGCCCGCGAGCGCCTGCAGGCCCTGATCCGGCTCTATTCGGAGCGGATGAATACGGAAGCCATCGCCATCGAGCTTGCGATCCGGCAGTGGGCGCGCACCGACGAGGCGGCGGCGGAGGCGGTCGCCAGCGTGGATGCCGCGCGGCTGAAAAACGTCGCCCAGCTCTACCGCGCCACAGGGCTCGAGGCCGAGGAGGCCGACGCCCGCGCCTTCCTGTTCTATTGCTTCGTGTTCGGACAGAGCCTGCTCTTCCTCGAACAGGGCATGCGCAAGCGCTCGCAGCTAATCGCGAAGTCCGCCGAGGCGTTGTTCGGCGATAGCTAGTGCCCACTTTCCGAAGTTCGTGCACCGTCACCGCACACACCTTCACGTTCTTCGGAAAATCATGGGCACTAGTGGTCCAATTCCAACATTCGTATCCCATTTCAGCGGGCACTTTTACGAATGTTGGAACCAAAGGACCACTAGCAAAACATTGATTCTAGTGGAGCTTTGGATTTGACGTTCGCTTTGCGAGTTCGTGGCCTGTTGGGTAGCGAACGTCAAATCCGCTCCACTAGCGAAGCTATAATTCTAGTGCCGCTTTCGATCTGAAGTCCCTGGAAAGACGCGCGGCATGCAGGGACTTCAGATCGGCGGCACTGGAAGGCGGCATGCGAACCGCCTCAGCCCTCCTTCAGGCGGTTGATGCACTCGGCATAATAGCCGCCGTCCTTCTCGACCCATTTCAGCCCGCCATTGGCGTTGCTCGCCTTGTTGGCGGTAAACTGATCGGCGCAGGTCTTGGTGCGCGCCTTGTCAAGATCTTTCTCGCTGGTGTATTTCGGCGCGATCACCGTTGGAAATATTGCGGTGGTCTCATGCTCGCCGCAAACGTCGCGGCGATAATCGGCCCACTTCTTGCCGTTCAATTTGCCGGCAACTTTCGTCTCCAGAAATTTCACATAGCAGGCCGGCGTCGAGATCGCCGACTTCATCGCCGTTCCCTCCTGCGTCGCAGGTCCAGGACCAGGCGCCGCGCTTGGGGCGGGCGCAGGAGCCGCAGCGGAATCGGCCGGCTTGTCGGCTTGAGCGATTGCATCAGGCAATGCCGACCCGGCCATGACCGGCGAGCCGATCTGAGACAGCAGCACCAGCGCAGCCACAATGAACATCCCGGATATTTTCATGCCTTCACTACCTTCAAATCCGGCAGGCCCGGACCGATCCGGCCGGGCCCGCGAGTTTCTTGTTTACGCATGATCTTGTCGGAAAACCGCTGCACACCCCGCAGCCAGTGCCGGGCAGGCTTTTCCGGATCATGCGGCTGTCAAATCAAGCCGGCCCCTTCAGCCGCTTGTTGCATTCCGAATAATAGCCGCCGCCCTTCTGAATCCATTTCAGGCCGCCATTGCCGTTGGTCGCCTTGTTGGCATTGTACTGGTCGTCGCAGGTCTTGAAGCGTTGTTTGCCGGCGGTCTCCTTGGAATATTTCGGATCGACCGCCGACGGGAAGACCGCGTTGCCGGTCGCAGCCGGAGCGGCTGCGGGCGGAGGCGCTGCCTCTTTCTTCGCCGCAGTCGTCGGCGCCGGCGCGGCTGGCGCGGCCGCAGGCGCCGCGGCAGGCGTAGCCTCCGTTCCGCACTGGGCCTTGCGGAAGTCATTCCACTTCTGGCCGTTCAGTGTGCCGGCTGTTTTGGCAGCCTGATACTTCGCGCTGCATTCCTGCGACGTCAGTGCCTGGGCCGGCATCGCGAGCGCTGCCAGACCCGACACCGCAACGGCGCAGAACAACCTGGTTTGAAAGCTCATCCTTGGTCTCCCTTCAGGGATTGTAACGGGGGCAATATCCTAGCCAAGCGGCCATCCGCGACAAGGCTGCGAGCACCGCGCCTCGAAAATATACTGCATCGCCCTGCCGTCCCATTCATCCACGGTTCAGCATCGCAACGCGACGTTGTCGCTCTTTCCTCCTCCAAAGGTGCTTCCATGATGAATATCTCCTCCCGCCTCGCCGCCGTCGCCATCGCGTCATTGTTTTTTGCCGGCTCGGCGCTGGCGCAAACCGCCGCGCCTGCGGCAGCCCCGGCCGCTACCAATCCGGCCAAGAAGGCCGAGAAGCCGCGCAGCGCGGAATCGCTGGCCTGCTCCAAGGAAGCCGATGACAAGGGTCTGCACGGCAAGGACCGCAAGAAATTCATGAGCCAGTGCAAGAAGGATGCGAAGGCCAAGGGCGGCGCGAGCGACGCGAAGAAGTAGCGGCCTCCGGCCTTGTCACCTCCCCCGAAAGGGGGAGGTCGGCGAAACTCCGAAGCGCGCTTGCGCGAAGGAGTGAGCCGGGAGGGGGTCAATCCTTTTCCCGGCGATCAATGCATTGGACCCCCTCCCCGACCCTCCCCCTTTCAGGGGGAGGGAGTAAGGGCGCGCCAAGCTCACCGCATTGCTGCACCGCATTAGCGCATTGGTATTGGCAAATCGGATTTGCGATAAGGTGGCGTGAAGCAAATCACTGCATCCTTGGGCCTCGTTCTTCCCACCCGTTCGAAGATTCTCACCGCGCTCGAGACGCTGGGCATCGGCACGGTGGGCGGACTGCTGTTTCTGTGGGCACACCTGCCCGGAGGGCTGATCACCGGCGCCATGATCGCCACCGGCATTGCCGCCATTGCGGGGCGGCCACTCGCGGTGCCGCCGGTCCTCACGCAAGCCGTGCTGGTCGTGCTCGGCATTTCCATCGGCTCGGTGGTATCGCGCGACCTGATCCAGCACGTCAGCGCCTATCCCGTCACCATCGCGATGCTGGCGGGCGCGACCTTCTGCGCGACCTTCGGCTCCAGCTATTACCTGCAGCGCGTTCACGGCTGGGACCGCACCTCGGCGTTCCTCGCCGGCTCTCCCGGCGCGATGGGACAGATCACCATGCTCGCGGTCGAGCGCGGCGCCGACCTGCCGGCGATCGCGGTGGTGCAGACCATGCGCGTGATCATCCTGACCGCGGCGCTGCCGATGGTGCTTGCGCTGACCGGCGTGGCACCGGCTGCCTCGCCCGGCCTGACGCTCACTGCCGCGCCGCCCTGGCATCTCGTGGCGCTGGTGTCGGCCTCGCTTGCGGTGTCGCTGATCCTGCGCGTGCTGAAATTTCCGGCGAGCTGGATGTTCGGCGCGATGATCGCCTCCAGCGTGCTGCATGGCGCTGGACTGGTCGACGGCGGCGTGCCGCCCTGGGTGCGCAGCGTGGCGCTGGTCGGCATCGGCGCGCTGATCGGCGCGCGGTTTGCGCGCATGAAAGTGCGGGTGCTGGCCGGGCATATCAACGCAGCGCTCGGCTCTTTCGCGGTCGCGATCCTGGTCACCGCGGTCTTTGTCGGCATCATCGCGCTGACCACGCATGTGCGGCTGTCCGACGTGGTGGTCGCGTTTGCGCCGGGCGCGATGGACGCCATGCTGGCACTGGCACTGACCCTGCACATCGACCCGATCTTCGTCGGCGCGCATCATCTGTCGCGATTCGTGTTCGTCACCATCGCGACGCCCGGCATCGTGCATCTGTTCGGACGCACGCAGGATGATGTGGACGATTAGTTCTTCGCGCTCTTCACGATACCCCACGCGGCGAGGGCTGCCATCAGCAGCGAGATCAGCGCGTTGTAGCCGGCAAGCGAAATGCCGAGAAAGCGCCACTGCACGACGTCGCAGGGCACCACCTTCACCTTGTCGAGCTGATCCAGCAGACTGCCGCCGCCGAGGTTGATCCCCGCCCCGGTGCAGCTCGACGGTCCCGGCCAGTATTTCCATTCGACGCCGGCGTGATAGGCGCCGAAGGCCGCATTGCCCAGCGCGGCAAGCGCAATCAGCGCAAGGCCGGCGAGCAGCACGCTGCGCGGGACCTCGAGCTTCGCGGCGATCGCGATCAGCACGGCGAGCGGAATGATGGCGTAATAGGCCCAGCGCTGCTCCAGGCACATCGGACAGGGCACGATGTCCAGCACGAGCTGGAAGAACCAGGCGCCGGCGATGGTCGCGGCCGCGATCAGCGCTATCGCAATCGCGGCGGTCAGCGCGGGATTTTGCGCCGGGCCCGCGCTGTGGGAAACGGCTGAGGTCTGCGTGCTCACATCGATCGTCCCGGCAATCAAACTCGTGCATTGTCTCGTATCCCGCGCCCTTGGGCATGTCGAGGCGGAGCGAAATCACATCCGCGCGGGTTGACCCCCTCTTCTTGCCCGTTATAGTCCGCCCGCTTCGCCGCCGCCGCGCTTCGACAAGGGCCGGACCACGCGAATGCCCCTGTGGCGGAACTGGTAGACGCGCTCGACTCAAAATCGAGTTCCGCAAGGAGTGCTGGTTCGATTCCGGCCAGGGGCACCATCCGCCTTACGCGCGCGCCGCCAACCTTCGATAAGGGTGAAATTTAAGATTGCGCGCCTTAGTCGTCGCTAATCGCCTTAGTCGTCGCTAATTGCCTGTAGCTCGTAGGAGGCTCGAACGATGCCCGACATATCCGGATGTGCTTAGCGCTACTTCGTGAGGCTGAGCTCTAGTGCAATAGCTCCGACCAAAATGAGGCTGACGGCCCATGTCATATCTAGATTGAACCAGCTCCGCGATATGAACCTAAGACCCAGGTAGCGGTAGACCAGCCACGCGGATAGTCCCCCGGCGGCCATCGTCGCCGCAGAGTGGACGACAGAGACCAGCACGGCCATACCGAGATTGGCATTGATGAGCGCCCCTGCCGCCTCGTGGCCCTTGTCGAGGTCGGCTTCTCGGCAGAGTCCGAGATAGATCGGCACAAGCATCAATGCGGCACCATGCGCGAGTGCCACGACGAAAGACCAAAGCCCGAGTTGCGTCGGCCGTATCCGCGCCATTACGCGTGGATGACGCCGGTTGAAAACCCGGAAGATACCGAACCCCATAACAAGGACGCTGGCGCCGATCTGTATCTGCCGTTGCCATTCGACGAGGGCGACTAGGAGTGCGAAGGGAGCGAGCACCAGAAGGATCGCGAGCAGATGCCCGACCGCTAACGGCCAAAGCGCGGCCAATAAGGCACGCGAACTCCGTTCCATCAATCCAACCGAAACGGCGAGCGGCCATCCCATTGCCGGGCTTAGTCCGTGATAGAGGCCGCTCACAGCGACAGCCAGCCAGAGCCAGGCAGGCGTCCAATCCACTCCGCTCAAATTCAAACCGACGGATAGCAGAACGAATCCGTCGAACAGTCCCCGCCATCGAGCCGAATCTGGTGCGCTCTGTATCCGTCGGGGAAGTCCACCCAGTAGTCCTTTGCTAACTCAAGGCCACCCGTTGGGTTCGCCTTGGCCATCACCTCGGCGCCCGGAACCCCATCGGGATAGAACTGGTTATCCCACGTCGAGTAGAGCGAGTTGGTCCAGTACACACGTTTGCCGTCGCGGCTGATCTCCACCATCTGCGGACCGCCTGCATATGTCTTGCCATTTGGGTGAGGTGTACGGCGTACAATTCCGCCGACATGCACCGAGCCTGCAAGCCTCGGCTTTCTCGGATCGGTGACATCGTATTGACGCATCTCGCCGGTGCCCCAACAGGCGACGTAAAGAAACTTGTCATCCATCGAGAGGTCGATATCGGTCACCAACGGCGGCACTGCACCAAACCCCTGCAGAAGCGGCGGCAGTTTTTCCTTGGGCGCGGGCTCAGGCTGGTATCGTCGCCGTCTTTTCGATGTGGAATTTTCCGCCTTCCCGCCACCAAGTCCAGATTGAACCTTCGAGGTTCGTGGTGTCGACAACGACGCCCAGGAAGCCGTACTCCCGAACGGGATCGTGAGCCGGGCGCACTTCCAGCGCCATTTGATGATTGGCGCCGAGATCGATCGTCTGAACATTCCGTCGAGCACGGAGATCCCAGAAGTGGATGCGATGACCATATTTATTCGAGAGAAGGTCCTCCGGCACGATCCCGTTCTCAAACTGCGGTGGCAACGCCCACTCGCTCGTCACCATGTAATCGCGTGGTAAATTCCACCAGAAGTCATAGTGCAGCTTTTGGGGACCACGATCAATCTCCCAACGTCCGAGGATATCGAAAGTCTCGCAGTCCATGATAAAGATGCCGGGTGGTCCATCGGTACCATCCTTACCGCCTCCACCAAGAGTGCTGACGTAAATGCCTTCCGGCCCGCAGTGAACCGTATGGGGTCGCGAGTAGCCAGTTTTTTTAAAGATCTCCTCGGGCTCGATGATCTTGTGAATCTTCGCTTTGGTTGGATCAGGTTTGGTATCCACGACATAAATACGAGAGGAGCGGATACCGGGGATTATAAGATAGCGCCGCTCCAGGAATGCGTGCCCCGTCAGCGGCGACAAAGCCGACGAGCACGCGTTCCAGCCAAAATGATGAAACTCGTCACCCTTGTTGGGCATCGTCACTGTGTGAACGATTTGACTGAAAGTCGGAGAGCTGGGCTTTACGTCGATCACCGCGAGTGCGTCTGGTTTTGAGAAGTCCGGGCTCAGCAGCAAGGTGTACGCGAAGTTCTCTGGCGGAGCTTCCATTGCAAGCTTTGGCGATGCGTGAAACGTCGGGTCGGGCCTCATCGTCATGGTACCGTCTCCCCTTCTGCGTGGTGTTGGTCAGTTAGCGCGATGGATTACTTTTGGCCGTTTCTCGGCAACGCGATTTTGAACTCGGTGAACTGCCCGGGCTTCGTATCGACATCGATGCTGCCGCCGTGTTGCTTTACGATGATGTCATGGCTTATTGAAAGACCAAGCCCGGTACCTTCGCCCGCAGGTTTGGTCGTAAAGAAAGGATCGAATATTTTCTCTTTGACCTCATCCGGGATGCCAGACCCGTTATCTCGAATACGGATCTCAACCTTGTCTCCGAGGTTCTTGGTCGCAGCAGAAAGCATCGGCTCGAAACTATCACCGACTTCCGCTTTGCGTTTCGTCGCGGCGTAGAATCCGTTCGATATCAGATTGAGCAGGACCCGCGTGATCTCCTGCGGATAGACATCGGCCATGCCGGCGGACGGATCGAGATCGCGTTGAAAAGCGATACTGAAGCCCGCCTTTTCTGCTCGTGCACCGTGATAGGCGAGGTTCAGGCACTCATCGACCATCGCATTGATGTCAGCAGAACGGTGCTCGCCGGAGCCTTCACGGGAGTGCCGCAGCATGTTTTTCACGATGGAATCAGCTCGCTTGCCATGATGAACTACCTTTTCGAGGTTGTCCTTCAGCATTTGCGCGATCTCGTCCAATTCTTCCCGGTTGTTCTTATCAAGGTTGATACCCGAAAGGGCATCCCTCATCTCTCCGACCAGTTCGGCCGATAGCGCGGAGAAATTGTTGACGAAGTTGAGCGGGTTCTTGATCTCGTGCGCGATGCCGGCGGTAAGCTGGCCCAACGAGGCGAGTTTTTCGGTTTGCACGAGCCGATCCTGTGCGGTTCGCAAATTATCGAGCGATTCGGTCAGATCATCCGTGCGGTAGCGTAGCTCGTTGAGAAGGCGGGCATTCTCGATGGCAATTACAGCTTGATTGGCGAAATTCGTCACGACGTCGATCTGCTTGTCAGCGAAAGGCCGCATTTCTTGGCGAAAAATGCAAATCGAACCAATTAGGGCACCGTCCTTGAGCATCGGGACTGCGATAAAGGAACGCGCCCCGGTCATGTCAACGAATGCAACGCGCAACGGATGACCCTGCTGATAGAGCTGGTCAGCTTCAACATCGTGAATGTGAACGGCCCGTTTTGATTCAGCGACTTGCCCTAAAGCCGTGGACGAATCCCAATATCGCGGCTCCCGTAACAGCCATTCGGCAAATTTTGGCGGAACTCCTACCATCGCCTCAGTCGCAAACTTTTCGTCTTGATAATGGTACAGAATACCGAAATCTGCCTCGCATAGCCGGGTGGCTTTGGACAGAATTGTCTGAAACACTGGATCGACATTCCCGGAAGAACTGCTGATGATCTCCAGAACCTCCGATGTCGCGGTCTGCTGCCGCAGCGATTCTTCAAGATCGCGGGTACGGGCCTGCACCTCGTCGAATAATCGCACATTCTCGATCGCGATCACCGCTTGATCGGCGAAAGTCGTAACCAGTTCGATCTGCTTGTTCGTAAACGGAGAAACATTCGACCGGCAGAGCGCAATCACCCCAATTGGGGTGCCCTCACGCAACAGGGGTACGCCAAGCATTGTACGAAACCCACCGCGTTTGATGGATTCGTTCCAAGTGTATTCCGGATCGACGGTCGCATCCGGGATATGGACCATCTTTCCGTCAAGTACGGTTCGACCAACGAGGGTGTCTCGTCGTCGTTCGATGATCTGGCGCCGCATCCACTCGCGATACTCACCTGCGAAGCCGTGGTTAGCTGCTAGCTTGAATGTGTCGCCCTCACCCCGAAATATCATTGCATAGTGCGCATCGCAAAGCCTCGCTGCAGACTCGACCAATGTGTCGAGAACCGGCTGCAGATCAAACGTCGAGCGGCTGATGACCTTGAGCACATCGGCGGTGGCGGTCTGCTGCTGAAGCGATTCGTGCAGATCCTCCGTGCGAGCTTGCACTTCGTCGAACAGCCGCGCATTCTCAATCGCGATCACCGCCTGGTCGGCGAAAGTCTCAACTAGCCCGATTTGCCGCTTGGTGAAGCGCCGCACCACCTGCCGCGTCAACGTGAAGACGCCGATGGTTTCGTCGTTGCGCTTTAAGGGGACGCCCAGATTCGTCCGGTGCCCGCCGAGCCGTTGGTATTGAAGCGCGATTTCGCTCTGTGTCTTGTCGGCAAGCAAGTCCATGGCCTGAGCGGCGCTGCCAGACGCCGCCGCGCGGGCGGTCGTGCTGGCACCGTTAACCGGAAGCGGATGAGCCCTTGCGAAGGCTTCGAACTCGGCCGAAAAGCCGTAGTTGGAAGCGATGTAAAAGTGGTCTCCATCACGAAGAAAGATTACGCCTTTCTCCGCTTCACATAACGTCGCTGCAGAGATCACCAATGTCGCAAGTACGGCATCGAGATCCAATCCTGCCCGGCTGATGACCTTCAGGACGTTGGCGGTAGCGGCCTGCTGCCGCCGTGCCTCGGTCAGTTCCCGCTTGAGATGAGCGGTTTCTCGCGCTGCGTCGGTTCTTGCTGGCGCCAGCCTGCGCTTCTTTGGCACTTTGCTTCGCGCGGGAGGCTTGCGCACCGCTTGTCCGCGCTTCGCCATCAGGGCGCTCCAACCGGAAAGGTTTCAATTAAATACTTAAATATCTGATCTGATCCTACTCAATTGAAGGCCGCCCGTACAGTCCGTCAGACGACCGCCAGTTCCGATTCTGGCACCAACCGGACCAACGGCAGGGTCTGTTGATGTCCGTTGATGGGGATAGGAAAGAACAGTTGGGCTCAAGAAATTGCCGTGCCGACAAAGCATTTCACATTGCGCGTCCATTTCTCGAAAGAGCGACCGCCGACCTTGGTCAGATGCAACCGCTTGTTTGGACTCACCGAAATACCGGACTAGAACATCATTTAGGCTGTTCGGCTACTCTCGGGGATCGCAGACTCTTCCCGTTTCAAAGCGTGATGTGCATTTCAATGAGCCACAATGTTCTTCAGTATTTATTGCTGCAAAAGTGCCGATCAAGAATCGAACCGCCGCCAATACGGGATCGAAAATTGGTGTGATACCGGTGTGAGTACCCACAAATTTCATCGAGCAGAAATACCATAAGTTCAGTAGCTTAATGCTGATATTCGATTCGGCCAGGGGCACCACGCTTCGCCCTTCGGGCTACGCTTGGCGCAGCCACGCAAGAACGAAGACCTAAAGCCGTGGGATCCAGCCTGGACGGCTCAACAGGTATGCGACCATTCGCGGAGGAATGCTTAAAGCGCTGGCTATCTCGCGTTCATCCCTCGGCAGTCCGGCAAGGATCGATGCTTCACTCTTGCTTCGGACTTTGGAAAACCACTCCGGATCAACCACCACGGCGCGTCCGACCGCGACCAGATCGGCTCCTATCTTGATCGCTCCCTCGGCATCGCTGCACGTCTTGATCCCACCGCTTGCCATGACCGCACTGCGGCCCGCGATGACGCGGGCGAATTCCGTGATTGGATTCTCTGCCGGGGTGTACGTCTTCTCGACCGGACGATCATAAACACGGGTCTCTCCCGTCGGCCGGCTCATCCGATAATCATCGAGCGAAACCGAGATGTAGTCGAGATTCAATCTGGCAAGTTCGTTACAAAGCAGTTTGGCGTCCTCGAGCGTATAACCGTCCCGCTCGGCCTCGAATGGCGTCACGCGAAACCCTGCGATCAGCTTCGGGCCGAGTGCGTCGCGAACGGCTTGCGCGACGGCGAGAGGGAAGTTCATACGCTTTGCAAGCGTGCCTCCCCAATGATCGACGCGATGATTGGCGCGAGGCGAAAAAAACTGATGAACCGCGTAGTGATTGGCTCCGTGAATCTCCACGCCGTCGAAACCGGCTTTTCGCGCCAGCGAAGCAGCCTCCCGGAAGCTTTCGATCAGGTTTTCAACCTCATCTGATGTCATCGCCCGCGGCGTCTTTGCGCCGGGACGCAACGATGCCACGGCCGAAGGCGCACGCAGACATTGCTCGCCGATCAACTCGGGCTTCGCGATGCGGCCGCCATCATAGATCTGGAGGATCGCAAGACCTCCTGCAGCACGCATCGCTTCAGCGAGACGCCGGAGACTGGGCAAGTGTCCAACATGCGCCGCGCCGATTCCCTGCCAGGAGCGGCCGTTTTGTTCGACATAAGCGACTGAAGAAACGGCAGCTCCGAATCCGCCGGCAGCACGTCGCCGGACAAATTCGAGTTCGTTTTCAGGAGCCGTCCCGTCGTCATGGGAGGAATCGGTTGTCAGCGGAGCCATTACAAACCGGTTCATCACCTCGCGTCCGCAGTTGAATCTCAGAGGAGACCAAACGACCATGGCTCAACCTCAATGGAAAATGCGTCCAGCGTCGATGACAACGGTCTGGCCGGTCATGGTCTCGGTGCGGCACATGGCGACCACCATGTCGGCGCAGTCGTCCTTGTCGGCCGGCTTCTTCAGGAGCGAGGCCGATGCGGAGCGCTCGACCTGCTCGGGCCGGAGATTGGCTGTCGCGCGCGTGCCGTCCAGGAGGCCCGGCGCCACGCAGTTGACGAGCGTCTCGGGCGCCAGCGCCACCGCCATGCAACGCGTCAGATGAATGAGCCCCGCCTTCGATACGGCATAGGCGATGGAAGAGCCGGTCGGGCTGAGCCCTGCGACCGAAGCGATGTTGACGATGCGGCCTCGCCCCTGGGCCTTCATGACGGGCGCGACCGCCTTGGTCAGGCGCATCGGCCCCGTCAAATTGGTGGCCATGATCCTGTTCCAGACTTCCATCGTCAAACTGTCGAGATCGCCGAAGGGAATCGAGATATTGTACGCGGCGTCGTTGATCAGAATATCGAGGCGGCCGAAGGCCTGGGTCACCTCGCCGACCAGGCGATCCACAGCCGCGTCGTCGGTGATGTCACACGCAAAAGCCCGCGCGTTGATTTGATAACGCGACGTGAGTTCGCCGGCGACGCTTTCCGCCTGGTCGCGGCTGCGCGCGTACATGACGGCGAGATGGACGCCCTCCTGCGCGAGCGCATGACAGATGCGCTGCCCCAATCCGCCATTGCCGCCCGTCACCAGTGCAACCATGCCCCTCAAGTCCATCGCTTCTCTCCCGTCATGCGACTACGCGCACCGCCGCACCTTCTTTGACAGCTTGCGGCGAAAAATCAAAGCCTGAGCTTGTTTTCGGTCCCCGAAAGCATCCGCCGGATGTTTTCCCGGTGCTTGACAATGATGATCGCGGCCATCAGGCACGCGAAGATCCGGAAATAAAACGTGCCCCCAAAGGCGGGGACGAATGAAAGCGCCACGAAAAATATCGACGCGCAGATCGTGCCTAAGGAGACGTAGCGGGTCGCCGCGATGGCGACCACGAACACGCCAAGCGATATCAGCGCCATCAGCCAGTTGAACATGAACATCACGGCCGCGGCCGTCAGGGCGCCCTTGCCCCCCTTGAATCCGAAATAGATTGGCCAGTTGTGCCCGATCACCGCGCCGGCGCCGGCAGCCAACAGGCTCATGCAATCGCTGGCCTCGCCCGATTGAACGTAAACGCCGAGATACAATCCGACCAGACAGGCGACAATTCCCTTCAGGATATCTCCGGCGAGAACAAAGGCCGCAGCGGTCTTCCCGAGAACCCGGAGCGTATTGGTCAGCCCCGCGCTCTTGCTGCCATGCTTGGTGATGTCGGTGCCGTAGATCTTTCCGACGATGACTGATGCGTTGAGGCTGCCGAGCAGGTAACCCAGGCCGAGGGCGGCCAGAGTCTTCATAACGTCGATCATGTCTAGACTCCAGCGCCACGGACCCGTCCGCCGCTCTCATCGATATATCAAAATGAACGACGACGACCAGTCAGGCATGACAATAGAGAAAACATGCGCTCTCATGTCCGCGGCGCGTTTTTTCGCCCGGATGATGCATCGTCGGTGTCCCTCGGAAGACAGAGGGAGCAGGGAATGCCGGGCGCTGGCCGCACCCGCAGCCTTGTGTGCTGAAAGGGGTAGAGTGCACACAAGTAGTCAGGCAAGGCCGAAACGATCCGGCACTCCCTGCGCAATGGCTTTACGGCTTACTCCGCGCTCTTCCTGGTGTGCCGGGCTTTTTAGCCACCATCATCTGCGGAAATATCCGCAAACTTGACTCCAGCATCGGGGAGCCAGCGCCCCTTTCCGAAGTTCGCCCCCTATTGCGGCAACTCATTCCGCGAACTTCGGAAAGCAAAGGCGCTGGCCAAACATTGATTCGAGTGCCGCTTTCGATTTGAAGTTCCTGTTCGGACTCGCGGCAAGCACTTCAGGAACTTCAAATCGGCGGCACTCGGACCACACGGCTTGACCGTACGCGCCGCGCCGCACGTCTTGCGACCCAACACGTCCATCACATCCCGCGCCAACAATTCGTGACGATCGCGAGCCGCCCCTCTTGTGGGCGCGGGATGCCTTCGTTAAATCATAAATTACGCATTTCGGAAAGACAAATATTTTTACGGAAGGGGCCGGACTCGTCGGGCAAAACACCTGTCGAATACGGCAAGCCCGGCCGCGTTCAACACCGGCCACGTCCCGGCAACCGCCGATTTCTTCCCATCACGGCCGGCGCTGTTTTTGGCGCAATTCCAGCATGAAGTTCGCCGGATTCTCCCGATAGCGCTCGGCTTCGGCCTTGATCTGCGGAAGCTCCTTGCTGGATTTCAGGATCTCCTTCGTCACCGCAAATGGAATGCCCTCGAACAGGGAATTGAGCGGTTGGCCCGGGGTGCCCGGAGGCGCCGCCTGCGGCACGGTCGGTGGCTCCGGAGCCGCGGGCACAAACTCGGCAAAGTTCACCTGCTCGCTTTCAATTACAAAATCGAAAGTTGGCGCCAGCGGCATGCGTAAGTCGAGTCCGGCGCTTTGTGGAGCGACGCCGGCCCACATCAGCAGGGTCTTGATGAAAGAGGTGTGGTCGAACGGGAGGCCGTTGGGGTTCGAGGCCCCTTCAGGCTCGCGGAATACCGTCGATGGTTTCACGAACGGCGAGATGAAGATCGTCGGGACGCGCGCACCGAAGAGATTGAAAGCGAACCCCGACCATCCATTCTGGCCATCCGGATTCGTCGCGCCCCAGGCGGGCGCTACATGATCGAAGGTGCCACCGTGCTCGTCGAACGTGACGATCAGCAGGGTGTCTTTCCACTGTTTACCGGAGCGGATCGCCTGCCACACCTGAAGCAGGAAATATTCGCCATACTTCAACTCGGTGGGCGGGTGGTAGTCGGTGCCCTGAGTATACGAATCTCCGTTGAAGCCATAGCCCCATTTCGGCTCCAGATAAGTAAAGTCAGGCAGGGTGCCGGCCTCGGCCCGTCGATAAAACGCAAATATGCTGTCGATCTCGATGCTTTTCTTCGCAACGGGAGCGGCGGGGACCGCCCCGGCTCTGCGGAATGTCGCCGATGAACGGGAACGTGTACTGGGTGTAGCATTGTCCGTTCAGCCAATTACCCTCGCTGTAGTAGAGGCCCAGGCTCTTGCCCGCAGCAGCGAGGACGTTGAAGACCGGCGGGGCGCTGAATTGCTGAAACGCATCGAATTCGTCGCTTTCGGAGCCGAGCGATGTTCCGCAAAGCGAGTAGGCGCGATTTGGATTGGTATTCGACGGCACCGAGCAAAACCAGCGATCGCTGACGGCGTATTCGCGCGCAAGGCCGTTGATCACCGTCAGATCGCTCGGCGTATACGTCCAGAGGATATCGAGCCCCTTCCAGTCGTACATCTCTGACGCGTAGTAGTCTTGCAGGAATCCCTGCATTCCTGCCTGCGTTGGCGGCGCCGGCAGTTGGCTGATCATGTTCTGATTGCCGAACATCTGGTTCATGACGCCATTCCAGGTGGTCGTCACGACGAGTTGCTCATACGGATCATACCATGGCATTTGATCGCTATACTGGCCAAGGTTGCCGGGAAGCTTGGTCACGTATTGGGGAACTCCGCTTGAATACGGGTTCGAATATTTGCCAACTTGAAGACCGTCGAAGCTTCCGTACTTTCCGACACTATTGGGCGGCACCACGTATTTGGGTTTGTCATTCTCGTATAGCCAACCAAGCACGTTATCGAACGATCGGTTCTCGAGCATCAGAAACACGATGTTTTTGACCTGCGGCATCACACGTTGAATTTGGGACAGCATGGTTTCGAGTCCTCTCTGTTGGAATTGAACGTGCCTGCTCCA
Organism: uncultured Alphaproteobacteria bacterium; assembly: GCA_963821965.1. Taxonomy (GTDB): domain Bacteria; phylum Pseudomonadota; class Alphaproteobacteria; order Rhizobiales; family Xanthobacteraceae; genus Bradyrhizobium. Next base: position 114,936 of record CAWGFY010000006.1, on the reverse strand, counting down.
CATTTGAACTTCGTATTCACAAAGCTGCGGTTCAGAGGCCGGTAACGGCGCTGCGACGTGCGCCTCCCGGGTTGAGGCGCAACAAGCCCGCGCCGAGGCCGATCAGGCAACGGGATCGCTGGCAAAAAACGAATACGGGCGGTTCATCCCCCTTCGTCAGCGGCGTCCGCGCAGGCGCGAGTGCTCGATCTGCCTGGCGAGACGGAGAAACGCTACTTATATACAGCTACAGGTAGAATGATGCCGAGTAAAGAGGGGCATGACCGTGCGCGATGAACAAAACGCGCAAGGCGTGTGGTGCCGCCTTGCTCGTCCGCCGGTCCGCCATGGGTGGCGCAGGCGGACTCGCGCTTCTCAGACGAGCCGGTTCGCGCGCGCGACGTTCTTTCAAATGATCGCCTGCCTCGCGTTCAGGAGCGCATAAGGAACAACCTACGCCGCCGCGCTGAGGTGCGCTGGTCAAGAGGAGGATCAGGCGGCTGGTTAATGAAGCGTAGTCGGCGCCTAGTCGTCGCGATCGCCGCCGAACAGGTTGAAGCCGGGGAAACCGAACGGGCGGTCGGAACCGCGGCGATCAAAGTCGCGACGACGGTCGGAATCGCCACGGCGGCCAACATCATCGTCGTCCTGCCGCACCACGATCCGCGGTCCGTCGTTATCACGGTTGTCGCGGATCCGCGGCCCATCGCTGTCGCGCCGCACGCTGGCCTCGACATCGCGCAGCTCGGCATCGCGTTGCTGCTGCGCCTTCTTGCGATCCGCCCATTGCTGGCGACGATCGGCTTTGCGCTTCTCGGCGGCGAGCCGCTTCAGGTCGGAATCGCGCGCCTTGGCGTTGGCATCCTCGGGCGATCGTGCCTTGAAGTTGCTGTCCTTGGCGTTGCTATCCTCAGGCGATGATGCCGATGACGTCTGCTCGCGTGGCGCCGCTTGCGGCTTTGCGGTCGGCGGCTCGGCCGGTTTTACAGATTCGTTCGCAACCCTGGATTCGGCCGGCGGCGATGACTGCGGCGCTGGGGCCACGGCCTGTGTCTGCGGTTGCGGCTCGCTTTGCGCGGCCGGCGCGTTGGCCGATATCGCAGCGTTCGTCGCCGCCACATCAGGCACCGGCGCCTTGCCCTGCTCGGCCCGCGGCTTGTCCGTTACAGTGTCGGTATTCGCCGCCTGGGTTTTTGGCTGATCCGCCTGCGCCGATGGCGGGATCGGCTTTGCCGACATGCGCTGCTCGAGTTTGGTCTGCTCCAGCTTCTCCTGATGCGGGCTCATGACATTGGCGATGGTGAAGCCGCCGCCGAGGCCGAGGCCGATCGCGGCAATGACGGTTCCAGCCCCCGCAAAATAGGCCATCGACGTGCGCATGGTTCGGCTCCTCTTGTATTAGCGAGGAAACGCCGACACCACGCGCGACGTTCCGCGCGTGGCAATGGAACCGCTGCTAATGCAGCGTTCGTGATTGCCCAAGAAAGAGACGTTAGATCACTAGATCGCGGAGGCGACCTTCTCCAGCCCGATGATGCGGGCGAGCTTGCGGACCTCGTCCTTCTGGTCCTCGCGCAGCTGGAACAACAGCGGCATCGCCGCCGACTTGAGCTGCGAGACTTCCGGCGAGTCCGGATCGATCTGCGCCGCGGTGGCGCCGGGATCGTGCTGACGTGCGGCGTGGATCCTGCGCGCGATGCCGCGCAGCGCGTTCTCGATGCCCGGCCAGTAAAATTCCTGGTCCGAGGTCAGCTTCAGCCGCTCCTTGATCCCTGCGATCTGCGCATCGGACAGCAGCGCGTAGGATTTTTGCGGGGCCAGCTTGGCGGCGATCTTCGGCTTGGCCGGTACAGACCCGACCGGCGCATTGTCGGAAGCGGATGCGGCCGGCGCCGCCATCGGCTGGGTGGCGAGTTTCGGCAGCGCGGCCACCGCCTTGGCGGCCTCGACATCGGCGGGAGAGGACGAGGCATAAGCCTGACGGATCGGCTCGCTCATTGTTTGCGACGGCGCGACGGCAGCGAGCGCGTAGCGCGCGACCGGCAGGCGATCCTGCTTGGCCTCGCGGTTGGCAATGGGGCTTTTGGCGACCGGGGCGGGCATCGCGGCAACGGAGGCTTCCATGCCGGTACGCGCCAGTATGCTGGTGACTGCGGCGCCCGCGACCAGAAAGCAGGTCAGCGCGATGATAGTGATCGCCTTGGTCAAACCGAGTTCCCTCCCCATGGGGCTAGTGGAGCGGATTTGACGTTCGCTTGTTCTTGGCCGCGATTTCGCAAAGCGAACGTCAAATCCAAAGCTCCACTACAAACTTATATTTTCTAGTGGTCCTTTAATTCCAACATTCGCAAACGTATTCGCCGCGAAGGGATGCGAATGTTGGAATTAAAGGACCACTAGCCGTCACAGCATCGTGAAAACTTGGCGTTAATTAAGGCCTAATCACGCTGCTGGTGATAATCATGTAAATATTTGAAACTGCTTGCAAAATCAGATAACGGCAAGCTCGTAGGCGTCCTGGATATCGGCCACGATGTCACCCGCCTCCCAGAGCGCGCCAGGCTCGACCGATTTCAGGCTGACCGTCCAGTTGCTGCCGCGCCGGGTCCGGGGCGTAGAGACCACGTCGAATTGCACCTGCCGGCACAGCGGATGGCGCTGCAGTGCAAAGGCGACGCGGGCCCTGATCTCGTCCAGCGTGGCCGGCGTCTTGGCGAAAAGCGTCTCGAACTCCATCCCGCAACTCCCTGTGCCCAACCGCGGACGGTCGCAGGCCGTGGCGGGATTGTCGGGCGGAGATGGTTAACGGCGCGTTAAATCGGGAATGGCGAGGTCGCGAACCAATGATGAGATGAGGTCTCGCGTCCCGGACGCTCGCAGCATGCAACGATGCGACGCTGCCTTCGGGGCACGAGAGGAGCACTTCCTCGGCGGGAACACCGTAGTCTCCCGGAATCCACAACCGCGAGATTTTCCCCTACTCAAGCACCGGGGCAGGGGGATTTTATTCCGTATCAATTATTGCCCGCAGGGCCGCTGAATATCACCTTCAGCGGCCTTTTTGATTCCGTCACTTCGGCGGGAAGAACTCCGGCCACAGCGCGCGCCATTTTCGTGCAAACGGAATGAAGTCGGACGGTTCCTCGTCATGGCATTCCGCGCCATCAGCCGATTTCACCCAGGGCTGCGCGCTCTTCAAAAAGATATGCACGACCGGCGCGAGCCATTTGGTGTCGTCGAGCGTGCCGGCGCGGACGTTGATGGAGTCCGGCCGGCTCTTGCGCGAACCGTAGATGCGCGCGCCACAGTCGCCGCAGAACCATGAACAGACCTCGGCGCCCGACGGCGACAGATGATGCCAGCCCTTCGGCTCGCCCCTGACGATGCGAAGCCTTTTGTCGCCACGGGCATGTTGAGCGCGAAGGCGCTGCCCGACGCGGTCTGGCAGTTGGTGCAGTTACAGCTGTAGAGCAGCAGCGGAAACGACGTGATCTCGTAGCGTGTCGCGCCGCAGGAGCAGCCGCCGGTCATCGGCAGTGATGGCTTGGTCGCGCCCATGTCATCTCTTCTCGATCACCGAGACTCTGCACGCAGCGGCCGAAATAGCCATTCAAATCTGCCAGCCGCGCCATCGCCAGTCCCGCGCCTTCCGGTCCGATCCAGCTTTCGGCATCGAGCAGGATCCATTCGCCGACGGGCTCGCGGCTCATGCTGACCGTGAGGTCGGCATTGAGAAACGTCCAGTCGCGGAAGTCGAGCGCGGCCGCGGTGCCGTTGCAGAAATCGGCCGCGATCACCGCGCGCATCGCCTGCGAGACGGTGGCGCCTTCGACGAACGGCCGTTGCACGCGATACCAGATCGCGCCCGGCCCGCGCACGCCGAAAGTGCCGCGCGCGGCGCGCAGCTGCATGCCCATCACGAACGGACTGTTGGAAAACTGCGCGGGATCCTCGGGCAACTCGTCCGGGCCCTGCAGCGTGGTCTTTGGTCCGCCGACGTCGGGCGGCACCAACTCCGCCGTCAATTTCACTTTGAGCACGGTCGCACTGACGGTGAGCACGCCGCCGGCGCGCATGCGCACGGCGCAAAGCTGGATCTTGCGGCCCTCGCGCAGCACCTCGGCCTCGAGCGTGAGCGGCTCGAGCGGCACCGGCCGCATCAGATCGACGGTGACGCGCGCCACGCGCATGGCGACCTGCGTCGGGATGTTCTCCGCGGCCCAGACCGCGAGCCCCGCGGGCGCGGAGCCGTGCTGCATGCGCGGGTCCCACGGGCCTGCGGCATTGGGGCCGACCTCGACACGGCCGCCGTCGACACGAAAGATGGCTTCCATCAATTCACCCTCCCCTGGAGGGGGAGGGTCGCCGCGAATGAAATGAGCGGCGGGGTGGGGTGACAGTTTTTCCGCTACGACCGTGCCGAGTTGGAGAATCACCCCACCCCGTCTCATATTTCGCTTCGCTCAATGTGAGCCGACCCTCCCCCTCCAGGGGAGGGTGGCGACCTTCGTCGCAACTCCTATCAATCAAACTTCATCTACCCCAATCAGCCCGTCGCCGCGAGCGCCGGCTCAAACCCGTTGGGCAGCTCGATGTCGACTTCGAGCGTCGAAACATTCCTGCCCCTCTCCATCCGGACCATAACCTTTTCCGGATCGAGCGCAACATGGCGCGACACCACGCTGAGAATCTCTTCGCGCAGCAACATCAACAGATCAGGCTGACCACGAAGCCCGCGCTCATGCGCGAGCAAAATCTGCAGCCGCTCGCGCGCGATCGGCGCCGAAGCCGGCGCTGGCGCGGGACGGCTGGAAAAAAGCCGGAACATGCTCATGCGGCCCTCCGTCCCAACAAGAGATTGATCAGCCCCTTGCGCTCGACCGGCACCATCATCTCGACGGTCTCGCCCGAGAGCCGCCGCGTCGCATCGGCATAGGCGCGCGCCGGCGAACTGGACGGATTGTTCAAGGTCACGGGCGAGCCGACATTGGAGGCCCGCAGCACGTCCTGGCTCTCCGGAATGATGCCGAGCAGCGGCGTCGCGAGGATCTCCAGGATATCATCGATCGAGATCATCTCACCGCGCGCGGCGCGTGCCGGATCGTAGCGCGTAATGAGAACATGCTTGTTGACGCGCTCGCCATTCTCGGCCTTCACGGTCTTGGCGTCGAGCATGCCGATGATGCGATCGGAATCGCGCACCGACGAGACTTCCGGATTGGTGACGATGATCGCCTCGTCGGCAAAGCGCATCGCCAGCATGGCGCCGCGCTCGATGCCGGCCGGACTGTCGCAGATGATCCAGTCGAAGGTCTCGCGCAGCTCGGAGATCACGCGGCCGACGCCCTCCTCCGTCAGCGCGTCCTTGTCGCGGGTTTGCGACGCCGGCAGCAGCCAGAGCGTCTCCAGCCGCTTGTCGCGGATCAGCGCCTGCGAGAGTTTGGAGACGCCCTGCACCACATTGATGAGATCGAACACGACGCGGCGTTCCGCGCCCATGACGAGATCGAGATTGCGCAGGCCGATGTCGAAATCGACGACCGCGACCTTCTTGCCGGCTTTGCGCGAGCGCTGCTCCGATCGCGGCCGTCGACGTGGTCTTGCCCACGCCGCCCTTGCCCGACGTCACAACCAGCACTTTGGCCATTCTTACCTCCTTCAATATCAGTTGAGCGGAGTGATCCGCATGATGCTGCCTTCGAGCCACGCCTGCGCCGGTCGATCGCGGAGAGCGGCGTCGAGCTCCTCCGCTGTCTGGTAATAGCCGTCGATCGCGAGCAACTCCGCCTCGATCTTCTGGCAATAAATCCGTGCCGCCGAATTGCCGTTGACGCCCGCCATCGCGCGGCCGCGCAGCGTGCCGTAGACATGGATCGAGCCGCCGGCGACGATCTCGGCTCCCGAGCCGACCGAGCCGAGCACGGTGACGTCGCCTTCGGGAAACACCACCGACTGGCCGGAGCGCACCGGCTTGTCGAGCAGCAGCGAGGTCAACGGCTTCACCTCGGGCTTCTCGGGCTCGGCCTCGCGAACCGCGCAGACGCGGCCGCCCGAGAGCAGCGGCGGCATGGTCGGAGAAAGCACGCCCGGCTCGACGCCCTCGACGCCGAGCACGCGGATGTTCTTCTTCTCGAGACTCGACGATGAGATGGGCGATCGCCGAGGTCGACAGATCGAGCGAGGAGAGATCGAGCACGACCGGCTTGCCGACGAAGAAGCCGGGCGAGCGCGCCAGCGTCGCGTCGATGTCGGCGAGCCATTCGATGACCGGCACGACCGGCGAAAACACGAAGGCCACGTAGGAGCGGCCGCGCAGGCGAACGAGTTGTCGTGTGGGCTCGGCTGTCGCGTCCATGGCGTCGACTCGGGTTCTTAGCGAATGGTTAACCAAAGGCGCTGATTGGTTAACGCATCGTTAAGCCCGGCCGCATCCGCACAGGTCTCGTCGTGCTGCCCAGGAAATGACACACACAAGTTGTCGGCGGTCAAAAACTCTTCGCGGTTCAGTCCCGATTTGAGCTTAATAATGACGCGCGCGCGGCGCATCACGCCTCCGTGAGACGGGAACCGTTTCGCTTCTTGCTGCGAGAGGCTTCGCCGGGGACGGGCAATGCGAACGATGTGGACGCGCGAGCGTCCAGGATTGTGCTGCATTCTGATCGTGAAAATGCCGCGCCGTTGCGCAGCACGTCCTTCGATTCACACCGTGCAAGGCCGCACGCCGTTTCACGCGACGTCCGTTTTCCCACACGCGCTTTGCTTTGAAACTTTGCCGGATGCGGCGGCAAGACCTGCAAAACCGCATGCGTAACAGTGAGTGCCGGAGGAGTAGCGTATGAGTGCGATGAGTGAAGAGTCACCCCTGCGACCGACCAGTAATCCGCAAGATCCACAGTATTACGCCCCGCGCCGCCCAGGCGAGCGCGTCGAGCCGCGGCTCGCGACGGTCAACGAGCGCGCCAGGACGGAGACGTCGCGCACGCTGCCGGCATCGGCCGCGCTCAGCGCCAAACTCGAAGGTGCCGTCTATGAATCGCTACGCCGTCAAACGGAGCCCGAGATCGTGCCTGAGCCGAATGATTACAACCGCCAAGGCACGCGCCGCACCCTGATCGCCATCGCAAGCGGAGTCGGCGCAGCGTTGGCCCTGGCCTCCGTCGCGGCGCTGCTGTTCGTCACCGTCTACCCGAGGGAACAGGACGCGGGACGACCGTTCGCGGCGGCACCGCAAGCGCGTCAGGCCGACGACAAGCCCGCGCTGTCGCAATTCCGCGCCTTGGTCAACGCCAACGGCCAGAATTTCACCCACGAGCAGTCAGAACGGCTGCTGCAGCAATTCGTGCAGTGGCGACAGAAGGCCGCTGCCGTCAGCAAACCGTGAGTACTCCTGGAGCATCACAATGTCCGATCATGGGGCTGGAATGAAGATTGCGTTCGTCCGCACGCTGGGCGATCGCGCTGTCGTGTGCCTTGCTGGCCGGCGCGGCAGGCGCCGCAACGCCGGGCGACAATGTCGGCGTGGTGCGCGATCTCGCAAGCCGGGTCGGGCCGATCGTCGGCTCGGCGCTCGCCTGCCCCGACATCACCCATCCGCGCATCCAGGCGATCGCCGACAAGTTCCGCGCCGTGATCCGCGAAGTCTCGACCAACGAGGCCGAGCGCGACGACATCTCGCGGCTGTTCGATCGCTACGTCAACGACGGCCGCGGCAGCGTCACCGCGGGCCGCGTCGACTGCAAGTCGGCCGATCGTCAGCTCACCGATCTCGAAACGATCGATTTCGGGCCCGTCGCTCGCGTCCGTGATCGGGCCGTCGTCGGCCAACGCCGCGCCGGCGCCGACCGCTTCAGCCGCGCCACCGCCCGCGCACCTGCCGCGCAAACCACCGTTGCGCTGGCGACGCCGCACGGTCGCTCCTTCCGTGCCGCTCGGCACCCTGCCGGCGGTGCGCGGCGTCACCGACAAGGAAATCCGCTTCGGCATCGTCGGCGCCGTTCTCCGGCGCCTCGCGCGAGCTCGGACGGCAGATGAAGCTCGGCATCGACACCGCCTTCAACCGCGTCAACGATAGCCGGCGGCGTCAACGGCCGCATGCTGCGCCTGCTCGCCGCCGACGACGGCTACGAGCCGTCGCGCACGCTGGATGCGATGAAGCACGCTCTACGACAAGGACCAGGTGTTCGGCTTTGTCGGCAATGTCGGCACGCCGACCGCCGCGGTCGCGATTCCCTTCGCGCTGGAGCGGCGCGCGCTGTTCTTCGGCGCCTTCACCGGCGCCAACATCCTGCGCAACGATCCGCCCGACCGCTACGTCTTCAACTACCGCGCCAGCTACGCGGAAGAGACCGACGCGGTCGTGCACTATCTGATCAAGATCAGCAAGCTGCAGCCGCGGCAGATCGCGGTGTTCGCGCAGGCCGACTCCTATGGCGATGCCGGCTTTGCCGGCGTCGCGAAGGCGTTCCGCACGCTCGGCGTCAGACGGCACCATCCTGCGGCTGAACTACAAGCGCAACACCGTCGACGTCGACGACGCGGTCAAGCAGCTCAAGGCGCAGAAGGGGCAAATCCGCGCGGTCGTCATGGTCGCGACCTACCGGGCGGCGGCGAAGTTCATCGAGCAGACCCGCGATTCCTATCCGGGCATGATCTACTCGAACGTGTCGTTCGTCGGCTCCACGGCGCTCGCCGACGAGTTGATGCTGCTCGGCCCGCGCTACGCGAACGGCGTGATCGTCACCCAGGTGGTGCCGGCGGTCGGCGGCTATTCGAGCGCGGTGCTCGAATACAAGAATGCGCTCGCCAAATATTTCCCGGGCGAGGCGCCGGACTACGTCTCGCTGGAGGGCTACATCGCCGCCAATGTGCTGATCCAGGCGATCCGGCAGACCGGTCCGCAGCTCGACACCGAGAAGCTGATCGACAATCTCGAGGCGATGCGCAACATCGATCTCGGCCTCGGCACAGCGCTTGAATTTCGGCCGCGCCGAGCACCAGGCCTCGCACAAGATCTGGGGCACGGCGATCGACGAGAACGGCAAGTACACGCCGCTGGAGCTGGATTAAGGGCAGGCATCCCGTCCGACACAGACATGCGATGTCCGCTTCATAACAAAATGAAGCGGACATGACGGCTCACGCTTCCTCCTCGCGGAATTTTTTGCCGTTGGCGTGCCGTTTCAAGGAATCCAATTCTTCTTGCCAGCCTTACAAAGTGAGCGCAGCCTACGAATGCCCGCAGATCGGGTACTCCGCCGCGGGCAACTCACAAACACAAAGCTTGTAAGAGTGGAGGAAGACCCCATGACACCAAATGTATCGCGACGGTCGCTGCTCGCTCTCGGTGCCGGGCTCGGCGCATCGGCCATGCTCGGCGAAACGGCGCTGGCGAAAGCGCCCAAGGTCGGAACGCAGCCGGCCTATTTCTACCGCTTCGGTCTCGGCGACGCCGAGGTCACCGTCGTCTCGGACGGCCAACTGCCACTCGGTCCGCCCAAGGGCACCTTCGTCGGCGTACCCGATGACGAAGTGAAGAAGATGCTGACCGACAATTTCCTCTCGGCGGAAAACGTCGTGCTCGAACAGAACTCGCCGATCGTGAACACCGGCGACAAGCTCATCCTGTTCGACACCGGCATGGGCACGGCGAAGAACTTCGGACCGACCACGGGGCGCCAGCAGAAGAGCATGAAGGAAGCCGGCATCAAGCCGGAGGACATCGACGCGGTCGTATTCACCCATGCCCATATCGATCACATCGGCGGCGTAGTCGACGGCGACGGCAGGGTGCTGTTCCCCAACGCGCAATATTACATCTCGCAGGCCGATTTCGATTTCTGGACCGATGAGGGCAAGGCCGATGGCGCGCTGAAGGACTTCGTCGTCCACGCCCGCAAGAACCTGTTGCCGGTGCGCGACCGCATCGTGTTCTACAAGGACGGCCAGGAATTCCTGCCCGGCGTGCAAGCGATCGCGGCGCCCGGCCACACCGTGGGTCACACCATCTTCACCGTGACGTCGAACGGGAAATCCTTCTGCTTCCTCGGCGACCTCAGCCATCACCCGATCCTGCTGCTGGAAAAGCCACGGATGCAGTTCTCCTACGATACCGACCCGGCGCAGGCAGCCGAGACGCGGGTGAAGCTGCTCGAGCGGCTCGCCACCGACAAGATTCCGGTCATGGCCTATCACTATGCGTGGCCCGGCATCGGCCACATCGCCAAGACCGGCGAGGGCTATCACTATTATCCGGAAGCGATGAACCTCAATATCTGACGTCGCGATTGCGGCACTCCGCCAAACCTCCCGTTGTTTTCAGCGGGAGGCTTGAGCGGCGTCATCGCGGAACCGGAATCTGGTAGCGCTCGGCGATGGCAGACAGCTGACTCCAGGTCTCGTCATCGACCTCGATGCCGTGCGCCAGCCGCTCGGCGCGCGCGATACGTTCCGGCTCGCCGGCCACCAGCACCGGAAGATCGGGATCGCTGGGCTTGGCCGACTTGACCCATGCGATCATGGCATCGATTTCCGCCATCATGGCATCACGCGCGTTCAGCCGCGCCGGATCGATCACGATCGAGAGCATGCCGTTGAGGATGCCGCGCTCGGGCGGCGTGCTTGTGGTGATGCTGGTCGAGCCGACGATGGCGCCGGCGAGCAATTCGCACACCAGCGCAAGGCCGGAGCCCTTGTGCTCGCCGAACGGCAGCACCACGCCGCGCGGCTCGGTATACATCACGGAGGGATTGGTCGTGGGCTTGCCGGCATGGTCGAGCAGGGCGCCGTCGATCATCGGCTTCCTGGCGTTGTGCGCGACGCGCACCTTGCCCAGCGCCACGCGGCTGGTGGCGAAATCGAGCAGGATCGGCTCGTTATTGCCGGTGGGCGGAATGGCGACACAGACCGGATTGGTCAGGAAGCGCCCCTCGCGGCCGCGGAACGGCGCAACCCCGGGCGAACCGGAAGCGACGTTGACGAAGTGCAGCGCCACCATGCCGGCCCGCGCGGCGATCTCGCCATAGGTCCCGACGCGGCCGATGTGGTGGGCGTTGCGCAAGCCGTTGACCGCGACGCCATGTTTGCGCGCAGCCTCGATCGCCCACTCGACCGCCTGGCGCGCGATCACCTGGCCGTAACCGCCATGCGCATCCCAGACCGAGATCGTGGCGGTGTCCGAGACGATCTCGGGCGCCTGATTCGGCTTCAGCGTGCCCGGCCTCGAAATCCCTGACATAGGCGACCAGCATGCCGACGCCGTGGCTGTCATGACCGCGCAGATTGGCCTCAAGCAGATGGTCGGCGACGATGGAGGCTTCCGCCGGCGAGCTGCCGCCGGCCGCGACGATTTTATTTGCGAGCGCAAGCAGTCTCGCGTGGTCGATCTTCATGCCGTCTCCCTAAAGTCTTTTCTTGATTGATCAGCTTCGCAAGACGTGGGACCCACCCCTACGCCGTCAGCACCACGTCGTCCATCACCAGTGCGTCGATGCCTGACTTGCGGAAAGTGACGATCGCATCCATCGGCGTGCAGACGATCGGCTCGCTGTCGTTGAAGGACGTGTTGATGACGACAGGCACGCCGGTCCTGGCATGGAACGCCGAGATCAGCTCGTGAAAGCGCGGATTTGATTTGCGGCTGACCAGCTGCACCCGTGCGGTGCCGTCCTGGTGCACGATGGCGGGGATGCGATCGCGCCGGTCAGCCTTCACCCGTGGCGCAAACAGCATGAACTCGTGGCTGGTCGAATGCTTGCCGGTCTCGAACCAGTCGTCGGCGTGCTCGGCCATCACGCTCGGCGCAAAGGGACGAAAATCCTCGCGGTGCTTGACCTTCTGATTGAGGATGTTGCGCATCTCCGGGCGGCGGGGATCGGCGAGCAGCGAGCGGTTGCCGAGCGCGCGCGGCCCGAACTCCATCCGGCCCTGAAACCAGGCGACGATCTTGCCGTCGGCGATCATCTTGGCGGCATCGCGCGCCGGCGATTTGCTCTGGCGCGCCTTGAGGCCGGCCGACTTCACCGCTGCGAGAATGTCGCGACGGCTGTAGGCGGGGCCGAGATAGGGCGTGGCATAGCCGCGCTGCAGCGGTTTCTTGTCCTTGGCGCCATGCACCAGCATGGCCGCGCCGATCGCGGTGCCGGCGTCGTGCGGCGCCGAGGGAATGAAGATGTTGGCGAACTCACCGGATTTCTGGATCACCTCGTTGGTCACGCAATTGAGCGCGACACCTCCGGCGAGGCAGAGATTGTCCGACGGCACCTTGCGCTTGAGGCGCCGCACCAGCGCCAGCACCGCCGCATCGGTCGCTTCCTGCAGCGCCGCCGCGATATCGGCATGATGCGGCAACAGCGGTTCGGTCTCCGCGAACCGTCCCGGACCGACCATGGCTTCCAGCCTGTCGATCTGGCGGCCGTGAAAACCGATGAACTCGGGAGAGACCGAATAGTCCTCCTTGCCGACGCGCACGATCTGCTCGAATTGGCCGCGGAAGGTTTTGGGGTTGCCATAGGCGGCCAGCCCCATGACCTTCGACGCGTCATAGCTCGAGAAGCCGAGATAGCCGCTGATCACCTCCCAAAGAAAGCCGAGCGAGTGCGGATAGTCGAAGGTCTCGAACGGCGTGATGCGAGTGCCTTCGGCCTTTGCGAGCTCGGAGCCGGCGGCCTCGCCGATGCCGTCGATGTTGAGGATCGCGGCGCGATCGAAGCCCGAGGGAAAATAGGCGGACGCGGCATGTGCCAGATGGTGGGGCACGAAGTGGAATTTTTGCGCGAGCTTTCGTCCGAACAGCTCTTCGGCCACGCCCTGCACCTGGCCGAGCCGCAACAGGAAAGTCTCCTCCCACTGCGGAAACCACCATTCGGGATCAAACCGCTTGCGGCGCAGCTTCGGATCGAAGGAGTAGGCGACGTGATCGATATCGTCGGCGGTGAGCCCGGCATGTTTCAGGCACCAGCGGATGGCGCGCTCGGGAAACTGATGCGGGTTGTCGAAATGCGCTTCCTTGGCGTGCTTGATGCGGTTGAAGCGCTCCTCCTCGACGGCACAGACCAGCTTGCCGTCGATGAGCAGCGCCGCCGCGGACTCGTGATACACCGCGTTGATACCGAGAATGTTCACCGGGTTCCCTCGCCTCTGCTGCGTACAGAAGCAGACTAGCGAACCTCCCGGCAACAGTCAGGTGGCTTTGCCACCCTCTCTTGCGGGAGGGTTAGCGCCATTTCGCCGCGTTCGCGCCCTCACAGCGCCGGATCGACCGCGGCCTCATATTCCCGTCGGAAGCGGCCGATCAGTTCGGCAGCAGGCATGATCTTGCCGACGCTGCCGACGCCCTGCCCCGAGCCCCAGATTTCCTTCCAGGCCTTCGGCTTGGCGCGTTCGCCCGAGGCGTCGGTGCCGAAGCTCATCTTGGACGCGTCCGAGGTCGGCAGATTGTCGGGGTCCATGCCGGCCGCGACGATCGAGGGTTTCAGGTAATTGCCGTGCACGCCGGTGAAGAGGTTGGAATAGACGATGTCCTCCGCCTTCGACGACGTGATCATGGCCTTGTAGCCTTCGACCGCGTTGGCCTCCTTGGTGGCGATGAAGGCCGAGCCGATATAGGCGAAGTCGGCGCCGAGGATGCGCGCGGCGCGGATGGCGCGGCCATTGGCGATCGCACCCGACAATGCGATCGGTCCGTCGAACCACGCCCTCGTCTCCGCGACGAAAGCGAGCGGCGAGATGGTGCCGGCGTGGCCGCCGGCGCCGGCCGCGACCAGGATCAGCCCGTCGGCACCCTTCTCGATCGCCTTGTGCGCGAAAAATTGATTGATGACGTCGTGGAAGACGATACCGCCCCAATTATGCACGGCCTGGTTCAACTCCTCGCGCGCGCCGAGCGAGGAGATGATGACAGGCACCTTGTGCTTCTCACACAGCGCCATGTCCTGATCGAGCCGGTTGTTGGAGCGGTGCACGATCTGGTTGACCGCGAACGGCGCGGAGGGCGCTTGCGGATTCGCCTTGTCGTACGCGGCCAGTTCCTCCTTGATGCGGGCCAGCCATTCGTCGAGCAGCGCCGCCGGCCGCGCGTTCAGCGCCGGAAACGCGCCGACCACACCGGCCTTGCATTGCGCGATTACAAGATCGGGCACGGAGATGATGAACAGCGGCGCCCCGATCACCGGAAGCGACAGACGGCCCTTGAACAGAGCGGGCATGGACATTGGCGAGCACTTCCTTGTGTATCTGAGGCGCTGGCCGATACCTGTAAATGTATAACTTTACATTGTAAAGATATGGCACCCATCAAAGATGGCATGCATCATACCAAGCCGTGGCGGCGTTCATTGCGTTTGAGGCCCCAGAGCGCCATCGCGCTCCGGGGTTTATTAGTTGGGCATGATCTCCGCGCAAACGCTTCGCGTTTGTCGCAGGGAAAACCGGTGTCCACTTTTCCGGATCATGCCCTATTCCTCGACCAGATCCGGATTGATCAGCCGCTCGAAGGAAAACATCTCGTCCCACTTCTCCTGCGTGAGCAATTTGCGCTCCGTGACGATGATCTGGTGCAAGGATTTTCCTTGCGCGTAGCCCTCGCGCGCGATCTCGGCGCATTGCTTGTAGCCGAGCAACGGCTTCAGCACGGTGACGATGCCGAGCGAATTCAGCACCATATTGCGGGTATGCTCGTCATTGGCGGTGATGCCGACCACGCAATTTTCGCGCAGGCTGTTGACCGCGCGCTCCATGGTTCTGATCGAGAAGAACAGCGCGAACGAGATCACCGGCTCCATCACGTTGAGCTGCAGCTGACCGGCGGAGGCCGCCAAGGTCACCGTGGTGTCGAGCCCGATCACGAGGAAGCTCGTCTGGTTGACCACTTCGGGGATCACCGGATTGACCTTGCCGGGCATGATCGAGGAGCCCGGCTGCAGCTGCGGCAGGTTGATCTCGTTGAACCCGCAGCGCGGACCCGAGGCCAAAAGGCGAATGTCGTTGCAGATCTTGGTGAGCTTGACGGCGGTGCGCTTCAGCACGCCCGACAATTGCACATAGGCGCCGGTGTCCGAGGTCGCCTCCACCAGATCGCTCGCCAGGATGAACTCGACATTGGTCAGCGTGGTGAGATGCCGCACGGCGACCTTGGGGTAACCCTGCGCCGCGGTGACGGAGGTGCCGATCGCTGTGGCGCCGAGATTGATCTCGCGCAAGAGATTGCGCGTCTCGTAGATGCGGTCGACCTCCTCGCCGATCGTGGTGCCCCAGCCGCGGAATTCCGAGCCGAGCGACATCGGCACGGCGTCCTGCAGATGAGTGCGGCCCATCTTCAGCACGCGATCGAATTCCCTGCCCTTGGCGAAGAAGGCGTCCTGCAGCTGGCGTAGCGCGGTGATGTAGCTGTCGAGCCGCAGGATCAGCGCGAGGCGGAACGCGGTCGGATAGACGTCGTTGGTCGACTGGCCATAGTTGACGTGATCGTTCGGGCTGACATGCTGGTAGTCGCCCTTTTTGTGGCCGAGCGACTCCAGCGCGAGATTGGCGATCACCTCGTTGGCGTTCATATTGGTCGAGGTACCGGCGCCGCCCTGGATGTAGTCGGTCACGAACTGATCCATCATCTCACCTGATATGACGCGGTCGCAACCCTTGATGATGGCGTCGGCAATTTTCGCATCGAACGCACCGAGATCGCGGTTGGCCATGGCGGCGGCCTTCTTCACATAGCCGAGCGCCTTCACGAAGAAAGGCTCCTGGTTCATGGAAATGCCGGTGATGTGGAAATTCTCCCGGCCGCGGATGGTCTGGACGCCGTAATAGACGTCGTCGGCGATCTCGCGCTGTCCGAGGAAATCCTGCTCCATGCGGCTCATGTGCGCTCCTTACTTTTGAAGTTTGGGCGCCATACACGCTATTGGCACAGCGCCGTCGTGACAAACGTATCGGTGCGGCAGTCGTCAGGTTTGCGCTGCCGCCCGGGAATCAGAACTTTCGCCGAGCAGGCCTCGGCGGAATCGGTGCCGAGACTCTTGCCGTCCTTGAAACCCTTGCTTTGGCACAGTTTGTCGGCGCCTAGCTTGCAGTCCGGCGTTCCCGCTGTCACCGGGCAAGCCATCCGCCCCTTGACCATCGCTCCCGGCTTGAGCCGCGACAGCGCGTCCCCCGCATCCTTCATGGTGTCCTTGGCGCGCGCGTTGAGATCGTCAATCGCCTCGCCCGGACTTTTCATCGGCGGAATGATCTGCTTGAACAGCTTGCCCATCTCGTGGATCAGGCCGGGATTCTCCGGCGAGGGCGAAGGCTGCGGCTCCGGCGCGGTTTGCGGAGGCGGGCCCTGCTCCTGCAGGCCAAGCGAGGGCTGTGGCGCTGGCGCTTGCGGCAAGGCCGCGTCGAACGCGATCGCCAGCATCGACAGCGCGACGACACAAGTCGCAACGGTCTTTCGGAATGGCGGTGCGATCCTCATGGCTTCAAGCGTAGCCGAACCGGAGAGACCCGCAAAGCGCCGGAGCTACCCGCTCAAATCATATTAAAGGCGATGACGAAGCCCAGCACCAGCACGACCAGAAAGGCCACGACCCAGAGGGTCAGATGCCGCTCGATCCGAACCCTGATCCAGTCGCCATAGCGGTGCATCACCACAGCCTCGATGTAGAAGCGGGCGCCGCGGGTAACGATCGAGAGCAGGATGAAGAGCCAGATGTTGTAGCCGGCGAAACCGGAGGTGATGGTGATGAGCTTGTAGGGGATCGGCAATAACCCCTTGCCCAGGATAATCAGCGCGCCCCATCGCGCATAACTTTCGCGAAAGGCCTCGACCTTGTCGCCCATGTGATAAAATTCGATCACCCAGTGGCCGACCGAGTCGTAAAGCAGCGCGCCGATGGCGTAACCCAAAATGCCGCCGAGGACGGACGCTGCCGTGCAGACGCCGGCAAACAGCCAGGCACGCTTCGGCTGTGCCACCGACATCGGAAGCAGCATGATGTCGGGAGGGACCGGAAAGAATGAGCTTTCGGCAAAAGCCACGGCTCCCAGGACCCAGAGCGCATAAGGCTTGTCGGCGGCGTCGATGCACCAGTCGTAAATCCGTCTCAGCATGGCCGCGATGAACCATCATGGCCGGGATTTGTCCATGCCTGGGTGTGACGGAATTGAAGGAGTTTTAGTGGCGCTTGCGCAGCCTGCGGCTGTCGAGCGCGACAATTGGCCGCCGGGCGGCTCGCGGCGCCACGGTCTTGGCCATCTTCAGGGCCGACTTCGGCATCTTCTCGGCGATCCCGAGCAGGTCCTCGCGCCGCTCCATCTCGGCCCAGACGTCGGCCGGACGCACGCCGGCGGAGGCCCAGAGCACAGTGAGATTATAGAGCAGGTCGGCGCTTTCGCGGATGACGGCGTCGGAGTTGCCGTGCACGGCGTCGATCACCACCTCGATCGCTTCTTCGGCAAGCTTCTTGGCCATCTTGGCCGGGCCGCGCTGAAACAGGCGCGCAGTGCGCGAAGTCGGCCGGATCGAGGTCCTTGGCCGCGAGCACCGCAAGATAAAGCCGTTCGAGCGAATCACTCATACGCAACACACTAATTCAAACCGCCTCGCAGCGTGTTAACGCCGCTTGCCGAACGCAGCATATCCGCCGGCCGCAGAAATTGCGACCGGCGGCATCAAAACAGAGTTAAGCCCGCTTACCAGCTGGCGTTCGGATGCCCGTTTTGGTCGGCAGGCACGCCCGATCTATAACCATAGCCACCGTAACCGCCGCCATAGTAATAGCCCGGTCCTGGCGCGACATAGACCGGACCCGGGGCGCCGTAATAGCCATAGCCATCGTCGTAGTAAGCGTTGGCGTTGGCGGCAGCGGCAGCCGCAATTCCAAGGCCGACAACCCCGGCGACGGCGGCCGCACCGGGGTTGAAGCCGCGGCGGCGGGCGCTGATGTCGGTCATACCACCGGTGGTCGCAGTGAGGCCCTTGCCGGCCGATGCAGCCGAGGCAATGGTCGGCGCGATGGCCGTCAGAGCAAGCGCTGTCGCAACACCAAGTGCGGTCGCGCGGGCGGACGGAAACGCAGCTTTCCGGGCAATCATTCGAGTATCCTCCTGACAAGCGGCCCCAAGGCCGTTGCGGGTTAATCCCCTCGATCCATGTCGGGTTCCCGGTCCGGGAATACAAGCTGGGAGCGGGGAGTTAATCCTGAAAGCAGCCGCTCATGGACCGTTCATTTTGGATGGGCCAGAATACCGTTGCCGGCGTAGCCCATTGTCACGTCACTGACATGCGGGATGCGGCAGCCAAGTTCGTCCGATCTCCTCCGGCGTCAGATGCGCGTAACGAAGACCAGCGCCCTCCGTCTCATGGTGGCCCTGCTGATGGGGCTTACCGGAGTCCTGTGTCTTGCGGCCAGCCAAGTCCGCGCCGAGGACGCAAAGCTTCCGCTCGCACTTCAGTTCACCTTCGACCGGCCGCTGGAAGCGAGCATGGCGCCCTTCGTGGTCGCCGCGAGCCGCGGCCTGTTCGCAAAAGAGGGCATCAACGTCTCCACCAATTTCGCCAACGGCTCGATCGAGGCGATCGCGAAGGTGGCCGCGGGCGAGAGCGAGATGGCACTGGTTGACATCAACGAGTTGATCCGCTGGCGCGACAAATCAGGCGCGGCGCCGATCAAGGCGGTGTTCGTGCTGTTCAACCAGGCGCCCTATTCGTTTGTCGCGCGCAAGAGCCGCGGGATTCGCTCGCTCGCGGACCTATCGGGCAAGACCGTCGGCGTCGCCGACAGCGACTTTTCATTCAAGCTCTGGCCGGCACTTGCGAAGCAAAACGGCATCAAGGCGGACAGCCTGAAAATCTACAAGATGAGCGCGTCGGTGCGCGAACCGATCCTGTCCGCGGGTCAGGTCGATGCGGTGGCAGGCTTCTCTTATCTGGCGGGCGTCAATCTGCGCGACCGCGGCGTGCCGGAGAGCGATCTCACAGTGCTGCGCTACAACGACTATGGCTGTGAGGCCTACGGCTTCGCCGTGATCGTCAGCCCGGCCTTCGCGGCCTCAAAGCCCGAGGCGGTCAAGGGCTTCGTCCGCGCAGTCATCGCGGGCACCCATGCCGCGATCCGCGATCCCGTACGCGCCGCCGACGACGTGGTCAGCCGGATGGAGGGCGGTTCGCGCGAGCTCGAGCTGGCACGGCTGCGCACGGTCATATCGGACAATATCCTGACCGGCGAAGTCCGGCACAACGGCCTCGGCGGCGTCGATCCTGCCAGGCTCGATCGCTCGATCGGCCAGATCGCCGAGGACTTCAAATTTCACAAGCGCCCCACGGCTGGTGACATTTTCGACGACAGTTTCCTGCCCCCGGTCGGCGGCCGGTTGATCAATTGAGCTATCATCGTGGCCTGATCCCCGACTAGAATGATCCAGCCGCCTGTTCCGGGCGGCTCTCACTTTGTCGAGTCGCATGTCTCTGCTCCGCCTCTATACCCGCGTCCTCGAATTGCTCGGCAAGGAAGCGCGGCTCGGCTGGATCCTCGCCGTCGCCAATCTTTTGCTGGCGGCCGCCCAGTTCGCCGAGCCGGTATTGTTCGGCCGTATCGTCGACGTGCTCTCGGGCAAGACCAATAGCTCGGCCTGGCCGCTGCTCGCCGCATGGGCCGCCTTCGGCCTGTTCACCATCGGCATCGGTGCGCTGGTGGCGCTGCACGCCGATCGCCTCGCTCACCGCCAGCGCCAGGCGGTGCTGGCGAGCTATTTCGAGCACATCATGCAACTGCCGATGACGTTCCACACCGGCACGCATTCCGGCAAGCTGATGAAAGTGATGCTGAACGGCACCGACGCGCTGTGGCGGCTCTGGCTCGGTTTCTTCCGCGAGCATTTTGCCGCGATCATGTCGGTCGTCGTGCTGCTGCCGCTGTCGATCACCATCAACTGGCGGATGGCGATCCTCTTGTTCGCGCTGTGCGTCGTGTTCACGCTGCTCACCACCTTCGTGGTGCGCAAGACCTATCACCTGCAGAGCGAAGTCGAGGAGCATTACAGCAACCTTTCCGCCCGCGCTTCCGACGCGCTCGGTAATGTCGCGCTGGTGCAGAGCTTCGTGCGCATCGGCGACGAGGTGCAGGGCTTGCGCCTCGTCGCCGACAAGCTGCTCGCGGTGCAGATGCCTGTGTTGTCGTGGTGGGCGATGGTCACCGTCATCACCCGCGCCTCCACCACAATCACGGTGCTTCTGATCTTCGCGGTCGGCATCGCGCTGCATGAGCAGGGACTGACGACCGTCGGCGAGATCGTGATGTTCGTCTCGTTCGCCACCATGCTGATCCAGAAGCTCGAGCAGGTGGTCTCCTTCATCAACAACGTCTTCATGGAGGCGCCTCGCTTAAAGGAATTCTTCGACGTGCTCGACGCGGTGCCGGCGGTGCGCGACCGTCCCGACGCGATCGATATCGGGCGGCTGTCGGGCCTCGTCGAATTCCACGACGTCTCATTCTCCTATGACGGCAAGCGGCCCGCGGTGGAGGACCTCTCCTTTACGGCCCTGCCCGGCCAGACCATCGCGCTGGTGGGACCGACCGGCGCCGGCAAGTCGACTGCGATCGCGCTGCTGCATCGTGCCTTCGATCCGCAGTCCGGCTTCATCAGGATCGACGGCATGGATGTGCGCGGGCTGAAGCTCGCGGCGCTCCGCCACAACATCGGCGTGGTATTCCAGGAGGCGTTGCTGTTCGACCGGTCGATCGCGGATAATCTGCGGATCGGCAAGCCCGATGCGACGCTCGAAGAGATGAAGACGGTCGCCGGCCGCGCTCAGGCGCTTGACTTCATCGAGCGAGCCGAGCGTGGCTTCGACACCAATGCCGGCGAGCGCGGCCGCATGCTGTCCGGCGGCGAGCGTCAACGGCTGTCGATCGCACGTGCGCTGCTGAAGGATCCGCCGATTCTAATTCTCGACGAGGCGACCAGCGCGCTCGATGCCGTCACTGAAGCGAAGGTCAATGCCGCGCTCGACGAAGTGATGAAGGGCCGCACCACCTTCGTGATCGCTCATCGTCTTTCCACGATCCGCAACGCCACGCGTATTCTTGTGTTCGATCATGGCCGCGTGATCGAAAACGGAACTTTCGATGAACTGGTGGCCAAGGGCGGCCGTTTTGCGGAACTCGCAAAGGCCCAGTTCATGGTGCAGGAAAATGCGCGTACCGGCATGCAACTGCCGGCTGCGGGCGAAGCCGCGGTCAAGGCATAATTTTCGCCGCATTCGCCGCTGAATTAGACAGGCAAAAGCACTGTTCTCAAACGCCTCCCCGGTATAGGTTTGCACCGCCGGAACCGACGGCGCCCGGACACGCTTGAAACCCGAATGTTGCAACTCAACCCTCCTGCAAAAGGCGGGTCTCAAAGGACCGGAATCGGACCAGTGCATTTTCTTCGCCCGCTGCTTCGCTATTCATTGTGCGCGTTCGTCGTTGCAACGGCACTTGCTGTCATCACGCCACGCGCCCACGCCGAAGCGCGGCTGGTGATCGAAGCCGATAGCGGCAAGGTCATCGAGGCCGAGAATGCCACGGTGCCGTGGTATCCCGCCTCCGTCACCAAGCTCATGACGGCCTATGTCACGTTGAGCGCGGTTAAGTCCGGCAAGATCACCCTCGACACACTGCTCACGGTTTCTCCGACCGCGGCCTCGCAGTCGCCGGCGAAGATGGGCTTCCGGCCCGGCACGGCGGTGACCGTCGACAACGCGTTGAAGATGATGCTGGTGAGATCGGCCAACGACATGGCCGTGGTGCTCGCGGAGGGCGTCGGCGGCTCGATCGACGGCTTCTCCGTCATGATGAACGATACCGCGCAAAAGCTCGGCATGACGCAGACCCACTACGTCAATCCGAACGGCCTGCCGGCCGACGAGCAGATCACCTCGGCGCGCGATCTCGCGATCCTCGCGCGCAGCATCATCAAGGACCTGCCTGAATACGAATACTTCGTTCACATCCCCGCGATCCGCTTCGGACGCAGGATCACGCAGAACTTCAACCGGCTGATCGGACGCTATCCCGGCGCCGACGGCTTCAAGACCGGCTTCATCTGCGCATCCGGATACAATCTGGTGGCTTCGGCCACGCGCGACGGACGGCGGCTGATCGCCGTCGTTCTCGGCGCCTCCTCGGGCACCATGCGTGCCGTGCGTGCCGCGCAACTGCTCGATCGCGGCTTTGCCTCCAACAACGGACTTGGCTGGCTGCGGCCCTCGCTCGGTAACGTCAACAGCCTTCCGCCGATCGACGCCTCGCCGCCGAACCTGCGCGACGAGGTCTGCGGCGGCAAGCACCACAAGCCGGCGAGCGACGACGACGATGCGCTGATCGTCAGCTCTGCGGCCGCATCGTCACAGGGATCGACCGGTGGCGAGACCGGCGCCAACGGCACGGTGTTTCTCGCGGCCGGCCTGAAGCCGCCGATGCCGAAGCCGTCGGAATGGCTCGCCGCCAATCCGGCGCCGTCGGAGCCCGTCGTGGTCTACACCGGTCCCACCCGCAGCGGGGCGGCGCTGGTCGCGGCCGTCGCCGCCGATTCCGACAGTCAGGCCACGGGCCGGCGCGGCAAGCGCTCGCGCGTCGCCGCCAGGAAGCCCGATGCGGCCTCCTCCGAAGCAAGGCCCGCTGGAGCCAAACCGGCGAAGCCGGTCAGGCATGCCAGTGCCAAGCCGGAAGCGGCGAAGCCAGCGGCGGCTCCTGCCGCAGCAAAGCCGACGCCCAGGACGGCCGCCAAGCCGAAGCCTAACAAACCTGCAGGCTAACGCCGCCGACCTCCGCGCTGACCGCACGGCTTGCGGCGAAACGTCCTCGACTCCCACCTGCTGCAGGTCACTCCGCGCGCTTGCCATGGGCAGCGGCATGGACCAATGTTGCTCCAAATAGTCCGTCCCGCGGAAGAAGACGGACCGGTCAAGCTTTGGAGGGGAAGACCATGGAGCGAATCTGGCTCAAGCAATATCCGCCCGGCGTGCCGGCCGATATCGACACCACCCAATATCCCTCGCTGGTCGAGCTGCTCGAGGAGAGCTTTGCGAAGTTCGCCGACCGCAAGGCGTTCATCTGCATGGACAAGGCCATCAGCTATCGCGACCTCGACGAGATGTCGAAGGCGCTGGCCGCTTACCTGCAGAGCAAGGGGCTGCAGAAGGGCGCGCGCGTCGCGCTGATGTTGCCGAACGTGCTGCAATATCCGGTCGCGACCGCCGCCGTGCTGCGCGCCGGCTATGCGGTGGTCAACGTCAACCCGCTCTACACACCGCGCGAGCTCGAGCATCAGCTGAAGGACTCCGGCGCGGAAGCCATCGTGGTGCTGGAGAATTTTGCCCACACCGTGCAGCAGGTGATTTCCCGCACCTCGGTCAAGCACGTCATCGTCGGCAGCATGGGCGAGTTGCTTGGACTGAAAGGCGTGGTCGTCAATCTCGTGCTGCGCAAGGTGAAGAAGATGGTTCCGGCCTGGTCGCTGCCGGGCTCGGTCACCTTCAACCATGCGCTCGCCGCCGGCCGCGCCGCCAAATTCAACAAGCCGAAGATCGGCCCCGATGACGTCGCCTTCCTGCAATATACCGGCGGCACCACCGGCGTCTCCAAGGGCGCGACGCTGCTCCACCGCAACATCGTCGCCAACGTGCTGCAGAACGATGCATGGCTGCAGCCCGCGCTGAAGAAGCCGCCGATCGTCGACAATATGATCATCGTCTGTGCGCTGCCGCTCTATCATATCTTCGCGCTGACCGCGTGCTATCTGCTGGGCGTGCGCTCCGGAGGCACCAATCTCTTGATCCCCAACCCGCGCGACATGGCCGGCTTCGTCAAGGAGCTGACGAAATACCAGGTCAGCTTTTTCCCGGCCGTCAACACGCTCTATAACGGCCTGCTGAACACGCCGGGCTTCGACAAGCTCGATTTCTCGAAGCTGAAAATTTCCAATGGCGGTGGCATGGCGACGCAGAAGGCGGTCGCGGAGAAGTGGCTGAAGACCACCGGTTGCACCTTGTCGGAAGGCTATGGGCTGTCCGAGACATCGCCGACCCTGACCTGCAACCGGGCCGACATCGAGCAGTTCTCCGGTACGATCGGCCTTCCCGTGCCCTCCACCTATCTTTCGATCCGCGACGACGACGGCAAGGAATTGCCGCTCGGCGAGGCCGGCGAGATCTGCGCCAAGGGTCCGCAGGTGATGGCGGGCTACTGGAATCGGCCGGACGAGACCGTCAATGTGATGACGCCGGACGGCTATTTCCGCACCGGCGATGTCGGCGTGATGGACGCGAGCGGCTACACCAAGATCGTCGATCGCAAGAAGGACATGATCCTGGTCTCCGGCTTCAACGTCTATCCGAACGAGATCGAGGAAGTGATCGCGAGCCATCCCGGCGTGCTCGAATGCGCCGTCATCGGCGTTGCCGACGACAAGTCGGGCGAGGCGGTGAAGGCCTTCGTGGTGAAGAAGGATCCGAACGTCACCGCCGAGGACGTCATCAAGTACTGCCGCGAGAACCTGACCGCCTACAAGGTGCCGAAGCTGATCGAGTTCAGGACCGACCTGCCGAAGACCAATGTCGGCAAGATCCTGCGCCGCGAGCTCCGCGACGAGAAGAAGGCGGCTGCGGCCTGAACCGCGCGGCGTCCTCAAGGCATGTCGACACCCGCCGACATCCTCGCGTTCTGGCGCGAGGTCGGCCGCGACCGCTGGTACGAGAAGGACGACGCCTTCGACGCCGAGGTGCGCCATCGCTATCTCGATCTGTGGCGCAGGGCTGCCGCGAGCGAATTGTCGTCATGGGAAGCAGGCGACGACAGCGCGCTGGCGCTCGTCATCGTGCTCGACCAGTTTCCCCGCAACATGTTTCGTGGTGATCCCCGCACCTACGCCACCGACCCGTTGGCGCGCGAGGTGGCCGGCCGCGCCATCGACCGCGGCGCGGATGCGCGGATCGATCCGGTGCTGGTCGAATTTCTCTACATGCCGTTCATGCATTCGGAGAGCCTTGCGGACCAGCTTCGCTGCGTCGAGCTCTTCCGCGAGACCGGCAGTGCGGACAATCTGGGATACGCCGAGCGGCATACCGACATCATCCGCCGCTTCGGCCGCTTTCCGCATCGCAACCGGCTTCTGGGCCGTGCGACGACCCCGGAAGAGCAGGCCTTTCTCGACGCCGGCGGCTTTTCCGGCTAGAGCATGATCCGGAAAAGTGGAAGCCGGTTTTCCGACAAGATCATGCTCAAACTAATGAGATGACATCACGGTGAAGGCCGTTGCCGTTTTCGCTGGCCCGAATATTGTACCGGCCGCCCTCCCGGTCTAAGACCAACCCGCACATCCCTGAGGAGTATCGACGATGACGATCAAAGTTGGCGACAAGCTGCCCGAAGCCAAGTTTCGCGTGATGACCGCGGAAGGCCCGCAGGTCAAATCCACCGACGACATCTTCAAGGGCAAGAAGGTCGCGCTGTTTGCGGTGCCCGGCGCCTACACCGGCACCTGCCACAAGATGCACCTGCCGAGCATCTTCCTCAACGCCTACGCCATCAAGAACAAGGGCGTCGATACCATCGCCATCGTCTCGGTCAACGATGTCTTCGTCATGAACGCCTGGAAGCGCGACACCGACCAGCGCGACGAGGCGACCTTCCTCGCCGACGGCAACGCCGAGTTTGCCAAGGCGATCGGGATGGAGCTCGACGCGTCCGGCAACGGGCTCGGCATCCGCTCCAAGCGCTATTCGATGCTGGTGGAAGACGGCACCGTGAAGAAGTTCAACCTCGAGCCTGCTCCGGGCAAGGTCGAGGTCTCCGGCGGCGACACCCTGCTCGGGCAGCTGTAGTCGCCATTGCGAGGAGCAATCGTAGGGTGGGCAAAGCGAAGCGTGCCCACCATCGTCTTCTCACCCGTTGATATCAATGGAGGGCACGGCGCAAGTGCGCCTTTGCCCACTCTACGATTTCTCATCTAACCTTTCAGTCTCGCCATCGCGACACCGTCGCGCGCGAGCTGATCGGCGCGCTCGTTCTCGTCATGGCCGGCATGGCCGCGGACCCAGTGCCAGCGCACCTGATGCGGCTTCAAGGCGTCGTCGAGGCGCTGCCACAGTTCGGCATTCTTGACCGGCTTCTTGTCGGCGGTGCGCCAGCCGTTCTTCTTCCAGCCGTAAATCCACCCGGTGATGCCCTGCCGCACATACTGGCTGTCGGTGTAAAGATCGACCTGGCACGACTTCTTCAGCGCTTCCAGCGCCGAGATCGCGGCCATCAATTCCATGCGGTTGTTGGTGGTGTGCGCCTCGCCGCCCTTCAGCTCTTTCTCGACCTCGCCGAATTTGAGGATCGCGCCCCAGCCGCCGGGCCCGGGATTCCCGGAACAGGCGCCGTCGGTGTAAATCGTGACCTGCGGCAGCGCGCTCACGCAACCATCCCCGTGGGGAGGCCATAGTCGCGCACGCTGGCGACGCCCTGGTGGAAGCGCAGCTTGCGCACATATTCGAGCGGGTCCTTCGGCTTCACCAGCGCGCCCGGCGGTACGTTGAGGAAATCGACCAGCCGCGTCAGCAGGAAGCGCAGGCTCGCGCCGCGCGCGAGCTGCGGCAGCGCATCCTGCTCGGCCTCCGACAATTTGCGCTCGCGGCCATAGGCGTTGAGCAGCGCGCGCGCCTTGGTGACGTTGAAGCCGCCGTCGACCTCGAAGCACCAGGCGTTGAGACAGATCGCGGCGTCAAAGGCGAGGATGTCGTTGCAGGAGAACGGGAAGTCGATCAGTCCCGACAACCGCTCACCGAGGAAGAACACATTGTCCGGAAACAGGTCGCCATGAATCACCCCGACCGGCAAATTATTCGGCCAGGTCGCTTCGAGATGATCGAGCTCGCGCGCGATGAAATCGCGCAAGCCAGCCTGCACGCTGTCGGCGCGCGCAGAGGCCTGATCGAACAGCGGCCGCCAGCCGGAGACCGACAGCGGGTTCTTGCGGACAAGCGGGAAGTCGCGCCCGGCAAGATGCATCTTCGCCAGCGCGTCGCCAACGCCGGCGCAATGCGTCGCGTTCGGCCGCCGCGGCCACACGCCTTCGAGGAAGTTGATGATCGCCGCCGGCCGCCCCGCCAGGGTCGAATAGACCTCGCCTTTTCGATTGCGCGCCGGCTGCGGGCAGCTCACCCCGCGCTCGGCGAGATGGGCCATCAGCGACAGGAAATACGGGAGATCATTGGCGGCGACGCGCTTCTCATAGAGCGTGAGGATGTAGGCGCCCTTGCTGGTATGCACCAGGAAGTTCGAATTCTCGACGCCTTCGGCGATGCCCTTGTAGGACAGCAGTTCGCCGATGTCGTATTCGGAAATGAAATCCGCAAGCTCGTCGGCGGCAACGTCGGTATACACCGCCATGTTATCGCCTTAGGCAGCGTCGGGCCGCACCGAGCGCGGCAGCGGAAAGAACTCGTTCTCTTCCGCGGCCGAGACCGTCTCTACATGCAGCGTGAAGCGCTCGGCGAACGCACCCATGATTTCCTCGACGATCACTTCCGGGGCGGAGGCGCCCGCGGTGATGCCGAGGCTCGCGATGCCCTCGAACCGCTGCCAGTCGATGTCGGCGGCGCGCTGCGCCAAGACCGAAATCGGACAGCCCTCGCGCTCGGCGACCTCGCGCAGGCGCTGCGAGTTCGACGAATTCGGCGCGCCGACCACGATCAGCGCATCGACCACCGGCGCCACCTTCTTCACCGCGAGCTGGCGATTGGTGGTGGCGTAGCAGATGTCTTCGCGATGCGGCCCGTTGATGTTCGGGAAACGCTCCTTGAGGATCGCGACGATATGCGCGGTGTCGTCGATCGACAGCGTGGTCTGCGTCACGAAGGCGAGGTTGTTCGGATCCTTTGGCGCAATGGTGCGCGCATCCTCGTCGGTCTCGATCAGGGTCACCGCACCCGGCGGCAACTGTCCGAGCGTGCCGACCACTTCGGGATGATGCGAATGCCCGATCAGGAAGATCTCGCGGCCGCGCTTGAAATGGATCGCCGCCTCGCGATGCACCTTGGTCACCAGCGGGCAGGTCGCATCCAGCGAGAAGAAATTGCGGGTCTTCGCCTCGGCGGGAACCGACTTCGGCACGCCATGGGCGGAGAACACGACCGGCGCGTTGGTGTTGTCGGGAATCTCGGCGAGTTCCTCGACGAAAATCGCGCCCTTTTTCTTCAGGCTGTCGACCACATATTTGTTATGGACGATCTCGTGGCGGACATAGACCGGGGCGCCATAGATGGTGAGCGCCCGTTCCACGGTGTCGATGGCGCGGACGACGCCTGCGCAAAAGCCCCTTGGCGAACAAAGCACGATTCTGAGGTCTGGTTTGACGGCCGAGGAAACTGTCATGGAAGCGGTCTCGGGGGCGAATCGGCCCACGCCGGCGGCGGGGAAACGGCCAATTCCCGCTAGGACTTGGGACTGGTTTTGGCTCATGTCAAGGCACTTCAGCAAACCATTGCGCCACAGGCCCCGAAGGGCCTATAAGGGCCCGAATTCCCGCCATTGATGACCATCGGCTTCGCTTGGAAAGGCGGGCGAAGCACAAAGGAGATTTGCCATGAGCAACGCGCCGCTGATGCCGAAGGCGACTGCCGTCTGGCTGCTGGACAACACCGCGCTGACCTTCGACCAGGTCGCCGATTTCACCAAGATGCATCCGCTGGAGATCCGCGCCATCGCCGACGGTGACGCCGCCCAGGGCATCAAGGGCTCGGACCCGATTTCCAGCGGGCAATTGACCCGCGAGGAGATCGAGCGGGGCGAGAAGGACCCGAACCATCGCCTGAAGCTCGAAGAGAGCAAGGTGATCCTGCCGCCCGCCGCCAAGAAGAAGGGCCCGCGCTACACGCCGGTGTCGCGCCGCCATGAGCGGCCGAGCGCGATCCTGTGGCTGGTGCGCAATCACCCTGAATTGAAGGACGCGCAGATCATGCGGCTCGTCGGCACCACCAAGACCACGATCGCCAGCGTGCGCGACCGCACCCACTGGAATGCCTCGACCTTGACGCCGATGGACCCGGTGACGCTCGGCCTGTGCTCGCAGATCGAGCTCGATTTCGAGGTGCAGCGCGCGGCCAAGGAGAAGCCGGTCGACACGCAGTATGGCGGCGCCACCTTGCTGCCGGCCTCCGAGACCACCAAGAAGGAGCCTGAGGTGGAGCACGAACACGCCGGGAAGAGCAGCGACGATCTCAATGTCGACGCCGTCTTCGCCAAGCTGAAGACCATCGGCGGGAAGAAGCCGGAGGAGGAGTAGGTCCTCGCTCGCGTCCTGCTCTTCACCTCTCCCCGCCTGCGGGGAGAGGTCGAAACCGACGCGCAGCGGAGGTTTCGGGTGAGGGGGAGTCTCCTCAATTTCAGTCCGAGTGATACGCGACGGCATCTTCGAATCCGATAAGGCAGTTTGGCGGCAATGCCGTGCCTTGCCCCTCACCCGGCATCTCACTTCGCTCGATGCCGACCTCTCCCCGCAAAGCGGGGCGAGGTGATCAAATTCGCGGCGTCATCTGATTCAATTTTCAAAATAGCCGTTCTCGTTCCCGCGGCGCAATTCGCGTCCGGGTGATGCATCAAACCGTCGCTCCCTCGAGATAGAGGGCGCAGGGAATGCCGGGCGCTGGCCGCACCCGCAGGCCCTGTGGGCTGAAAAGGAAAGGTGCCCACAAGTCGGTACAGGTAGGCCGAAACATCCGGCACTCCCTGCGCAATGGCTTTACGGCTTACTCCGCGCTCTCCCCGGTGTGTCGGGCTTTTTAGCCACCGTCGCTGCGCAAATCGCTTTGCGCAACTTGACCCCAGCGTCGAGGGGACAGGACCACACGGCTTGACCGTACGCGATGCGCCGCATGTCTTGCGCCGCCACGCGTCCATCGCAGCCCGCACCACGAATCGTGACGACGCGTTTCGCCCCTCATGCGGGCGGGATGGCTTCGTTAAATCATAAATTCCGTCTTTCGGAAAGACAAATATTTTTGCGCCGCGAGCTTGACTCGTCGGGCAAAACAGGCGGCGGGTTTTTGTGGTTTGCCCGTCGTGTCGAGGCGGCAACACCATCGCCGCGGTTCACTGAGAGGTGTCGCGACACAACCAAAACCGTCAGAACCGCACCACGCACCTCAACACGCAATATCTCTTCAATTCTCGGTAGAACCGCGATAGAGTTTCAAGCCATGGTGACGCAATCGGGGGAATAGTGTCGCGACTTTTCATCAGCCATTCCAGCCGCAACGACGATTGGGCTATCGCTTTGCGCGACTGGCTGATTGCGGAAGGCTGGAGCGAACCGGACGATATCTTTCTCGATCTCGATCCGGAACGCGGCATAACGGCCGGCCAAAAATGGCAGCGCGCCTTCGCCGATGCGGCAACCCGTTGTGAAGCGGTTTTGCTTGTCATCTCGGTGGACTGGCTCGCCTCGACCTGGTGTCAGGACGAGTACCAGCTTTCCAATAAATACAACAAGAAGCTGTTCGCACTGATCGTCGACGACACCCCGCTTGAGCGTCTGCCGGGCGGCCTCACAGCGCAGTGGCAGGTCATTCGGTTGAAGGGAGAGCCAGCCGAGCGCTTCATCGCCGTGCACCCGCAAACACAGCAGCAGTGGCCGGTTCACATCGCCAAGGCGGCGCTTGCGCAGCTCAAGAGCGGCTTGCAAAAAGCCGGGCTGGGGCCTGAAAGCTTCGAGCTGCAGCGAGATGAGAAGGGCTTGTTCGGCTGGCGTTTGCCTTATCGGGGGCTTGAGCCGCTGGAGCCTGAAGACGCTGCCGTTTTCTTCGGCCGAAACGCGGATCTGGTCCGTGGCATGGACGCTTTACGCGGGCTCGCGACGCGCAATCCGCCTCGGGTCGGGGTCATCCTCGGTGCCTCGGGAGCCGGCAAATCGTCATTCTTGCGCGCCGGATTGTGGCCCCGCCTGTTGCGCGACGACGCGCAGTGGCTGCCACTGAAGCCGATAAGGGCCGGTCTCGGCGGGCCCATAGAAGGACAGGAAGGCCTGCTGGGGGCCCTGCAGGACGTTTACCAGCGTTTCGCGTTGCGCACGAGCCGCAGCGAATTGCGCGAACGACTGCGAAGCGAGGCTGCGTTCATTGACCTTCTGCGCGAACTGCGCCAGGCCGCCGCCAAGCGTGCGCTTTTGCTGAAACCACCGTTGCCTCTGCCGGTCATCTGCCTGGATCAAAGCGAGGAGATTTTCGGGAGCGGCACGAATGCGGAGATCGAGCAGCTGCTCCGGTTGTCGCGTGCTGCGAGCGACGCCGGCGAAGCGCTGATCCTTGCGACTATCCGCTCGGATTCCTACAGCGCGATGCAGAACGCCAAGGCGCTCGACCGGGGTCGAACTGGTGTCGCTCAGTCTCGGTCCCGTTCCGCAAGGGCGAAATCAGCACGATCATTCGCGAGCCGGCGGAAATTCTGCGCCGCAAAGTAGGCCCCGATTCGCCGGTGTTCGACGCGCAGCTGGTAGAGAAGCTGCAATCCGATTTCGCCGGCGAGGCCGACGCATTGCCCCTGCTCGCCTTTGTGCTCCAGCGGATGATCCTGGAGCATGCCGGTGAACCCGTCATCGGCGTTTCGCAGCTCGACCGATCCGGCGGACTCGCCAAAGCGATCGAAATGGAAGCCGACGAGGCGTTTCGCGATGCCGGATACACGGGCCGCGCCGACAGCGAACGTCGCGAGGCGTTGAGGAAACTGTTCGTGCCGCGACTGGTGCGCATCAATCGCGACAGCAAATCAGCTCAGCGATATGCAGCATCGCAGACCGAAATATCCGCCGATTTGCTGCCGCTCGCGAGTTCTTTGACCAAGCACCGGCTCCTGGTCGTGCGAGCAGACGGCCCCGGCGATCAGAAAGTTGGCCAAGGCGCGTCTAACGGACGCGACAGTCTGTCCGGCACCACGATCGAGGTTGCTCATGAAGCCTTGCTTCGCCGATGGACAATGCTGACCGAGATTCTCGGCGAGGATCGAGATGCACTGCTGCTGCTCGATAGTGTGCGGCTCGCCGCGGCCGACTGGGCCGAGGCCCCAACCGCGCGCAAGACGGACTTCCTCGTTCATCGCGAGACGCGATTGGCCGAGGCGCAAGCGCTCGCGCTTCGTGGCCCCAATTGGGCCCGTGAAATCGATTCGGCGCAAGCTTACTTGACCGCCTGTGCGGAACACGAGAAAGCTGAAAAACGTTCAAAGCATCGTTCTCGAACGATAGTCGGAGTCCTGGCCGCAATCATTGTAACCGGAGCCCTGGTGGCGCTGAATTTCGATCGCTTGCGCAACGCTTCCTATTGGCTCTTTCACGTCCACGCTCAAGTCACAAGCCGAGGAACGCGCGCTCCTTGAAAATCGCGATGCCGTTCAATGAATGCCGTGATTGTCCATCGATGATCTTTGTTCGCAAAGGCGTGCTCGACCGCGGTGGCCCCCTCAGTGGAAGTCCCGATGTCAATCGGGAATCTCCGCTTTCGAAAGTCGCGATCAGGCGGAGTTTTGCGGTCTCGGTGACTGAGGTCACTTTTTCGCAATGGGACGCCTGCGCCGATCACGGTGGATGCAGATCGACTGTCACCGCCGGCGAATGGGGACGAGGCGACCAGCCGGTCGTCAACGTGTCCTGGACGGATGCGAAGGCTTACGTGAAGTGGCTTTCCGCACTAACGGGAAAACGATACCGGCTGCTCTCGGAAGCGGAATGGGAATTTGCCGCCAGAGGTGGGCAGCCGACGAACTACTCCTTCCCGGACGGGAAAATCGACGAGTATGCGTGGTACGCCGACAACACGAGGGATGCACCTCAACCGCACAAGGTGGGACTGCTAAAAGCCAACCAATACGGCCTCAAGGATATGAACGGCAACGTGGCTGAATGGGTGGAAGATTGCTTCCACGACACCTACAGAGGCGCGCCGCAGACTGAAGAGCCATGGACGACTGGTCCGACTTGCGACCGCCGCCGGGTGGTGCGCGGCGGGAATTGGCTATCTGATGCCAAAGCATTGCGCTCTGCGAGTCGCGACTGGCACGCGCTCGGAGACGACGGCAACGATCAGATCGGACTTCGCGTGGCGCGCGAAGTCACCGTGGATGAGCCCTCAGAGCGTCGTGACTAGTATCAACTCGATTTCGTTCACGCCAATCCATGGCTCGGTAGTCCCACGTGTAAAGCGCTTCCAGATCGGCACAGGCTTGCGGATCACGTAACCGCTTGCGCGCAAATAACGCGTGTCTTGTCAGGGCAAAACGACGAACGATTTGCTGATCTATCTCGCGGGCCTTGGCCGGTTGTCCAACGCAAGTCCAACCGATCGCCATCCAGCTATATGCGTTGTCAACGGCATTTGCCGCCGGGTATTTTTGTTGCAGCGTATTGAACGTGGCCGTCGCCTTGGCCATGTCACCTACGATCACGGCTTCGGCAAAGACCTGTTCCGCCATGGAGTCGTCGAGGAGCCGAGACGCAGGAAATTCGGCCTGGAATGCGGCGTTCGCGTCAGCGACTTTCGTCGGATCAAACTGTGCAAGAAGCGTGATTCGTTTGTAGTGCAGCCATTCTCGCAATTTCTGGAAGCTCGCGTTCCGGGGCAAAAGATCGAGCGCCCGCTGCGCAAGCTGCAAACTCTGGCGCAAATCCCTGTGTAACGGCTTTGGACCTGGCTTCCTCTGGGTACGCTCATCGGGATCTCGCATCATCGAATATTTGACGACGATCCTTCTGATTTCAGCCTCCGATGATGGCGGCGATTGCTTGTCGATGTTCGACAAGATCGCTTCCAGTTGTTGGGCTTCGCGCGACGCTTGATAAAGATAAGTGATGTCTTCCAGTTCCCCGTTGTCAGCCAATCGCAATCTTTTGAAAGCATCCGAGATTCGGGTGGAATCAGTCGTGACCGGCAAGTTTTCGACCGTAACGCCGAATTCACGCAGTGCGCGCCGAGCATTGTCTACCACCAATTGATATTTGCCGGAATGATAGAGCTGAGCCAACGCCGTGTACCAAAGCAGGGGTCGCGAGGAAAAAACCTTGCTGTTCTGTACGCGATTTAGTGCGTCTTCAGGGGACAGCATACGCAGGATGCGACTGGATTGATGTTCGGCAGCGTCTGCATAGTCCACATCAACGTCTTCATCGGAGCCGGTCGAACCAACTTTCGGAAGGAGTGCGATTGCGATTTCGAACCTGTTCAGCGCATCATTTGTATCTCCGCGGTGATAGGCAAGCCACCCCAGGAAATAGGCGGCATCGTCGGAATGCGTTGAGCTGCGGTCTTTCAACACCTCCTCGAATGCCGGCAACAGGCGATCGGTGAGTGCGCTGAACTCGGGAATTTTTTGCGAGAGCGGGCGAGACCCGTAACGCTCAGGCAGTCGATTCAAGTAATGCATGTACTGCGTCAGCGACGGCTCGCCGTCCAAATATTCGTCCTTTGAATCTGCAGCCTCATAGAGCGAGTTCGTTGAAGAAATTCCGTTTTGCGAGCTCAATATTCCTTTCCTCCGGTGTTTTGTCCTTAGACTTGAGTTCGTCCCTGCGTTCGCCTTCGCCAATTCTTTTCAGAAGTTCCTGATAATTCTTGTTGCTTGACTTCGCCGAAACGGCATCCTGAAACAAAGCATTTTCTGGATCAATTTGATCGAGATACGATTCGGGATGCATCTGATCAAGCAGTAGCTCTCGATCGCCAGGCCTGGAAATTGCTTGAAACACATTTGAAAGGATTTTCCTGAGCTTCGAGTGAGCAGCCGCGTAGACCAGGACGGTACGCAGCGGGGATTTTTGGTTGAACTGAATCGCGTCATCAAAACGTCCCAACGTGTACAACAGAAAATCTGAAAACGGCTCCGTGGGGCTTGCGTTCAGCTGAGCAATGATTCTGTCCCGAACGGCGGGAAATTCAGTTTTTTCGCCGAAGACATCGATTGCCATGTAAGCACCGGCCTTCAGGTGCTTTATGACACTCGTCGGAAGAAGCGCCCAAACGTGCGAACGATACTTTTGACCCGGCGCCGCGCCAAAAACTTCATCGACGGCCCTGTTTGCGATTTCCGGTGTCGTGTTCAAGGCCAGGCGGCGTATCATGAACGCTATCTCGGGCCATTTGGAATAGTCATCCGGCAAGGACCCCTTGTCCTTCGCCAGGAATTGATCGGCCTGCGATTTGAAATTTCTTTCGGCCAGGCTTCCAGCTGCAACGATGAGCCGCTGGACGACAACCTGCTTCGGCTTGTTTTGCGACAAAATCAGGAGGAAGCCGTCTCCGCCGATCACGCGGTAGATCGGGCGGTTCCCGTCTTTTGACGCCTTGAAGTCGCCGCCCGCATCGATCAGCAATCCATATCGTTGTTCGATGGACCCCTTGATTTCACGGTATTCCTCAGCATTGGGATCAATTTTTTCCAGTTTGACGTCACCCCAAACAGCGACAACCGCGCCATCTATGGAGAAGCGCTTCGGTGCCGAACCACCAAGCGTATTGGAAATTTCCGATATTGCCCGGGTTCCTACGCGGTCGAGGGCGTCGGACTCATAGGACTTGTTGTACGCGTACAATATTTTCCGGCTCGATGACTCGATCAATATGTCGGATATGTTTGCTCGCGTTGCCGGCGGAGCATTCAAATTGCATTGAGTCGCGCCTGAAAATTCCACCCGTGAAGAACACTTGTAGTTTGCGCTAAAGTCGCCTGCGAGCGGCTTCCCCAGGCTTAGCTGCCCGAGAGGGTATTCCGTTGCAGGACAGCGGCCGGCGAAAGCCATCGTACAAAGAGAAAGACATATGGATGAAATGACATGAACGCTGTTACGCAAACCGGCCTCCCGCGAACGTCTTCAAACAATTAACCTATATTGTTCTGCGAGAGAATACCAGATTATGCAACTTGCAATCGAGCAGGACCAACCGCTGTTTCGGGGCGTCGGCAAAGCACATCGTCCGGGCATTCGGGCAGGGGCGCGGGCTCCTTCGCACCTATCCCAATTAATCTCGTCACTGATCTCATGTAACAGGCTGACGCCGCCAATGGTCAGCACCATTTTCGCCGGCAGCTTCTCATGGCCCTTGAGGCGACCGCTCGCGAGCGAGTCGCGCGCCGCCTTCTCGATCTCGCGCTGCGAGGTGATGCGACGTCTACGCCGCAAGGCACCCGCTCACCGGGCTCGCATCTGACGATGCTCGCCACCCTAAGAGCGAGCTTCGCTCGTCTCGGCTCCCGCAAGAGAAGAGGGTACAGCGGAGTTTGCCGCGCGACGTGCCGCCACGCTTATTTCGGAAGCGGACGTTACTTCCCCCGCGCGGCGTCGGCGGTGGCAGTGCCCATGTATTTCGATTGGAAATGAGCAACCCGCTCGCGCCACATGCCGACGAACGCCTCCGACGTCAGCTTCTCCACCGATTTCCACGCCTCTTTGACGGC
Organism: uncultured Alphaproteobacteria bacterium; assembly: GCA_963821965.1. Classification (GTDB taxonomy): domain Bacteria; phylum Pseudomonadota; class Alphaproteobacteria; order Rhizobiales; family Xanthobacteraceae; genus Bradyrhizobium. The sequence goes on along the minus strand of CAWGFY010000006.1, from coordinate 78,523 downwards.
CGGAAGCGTATTCCCCCAGATCGCGCGCCGGCACCATTTTTCGCCCTTCTCCCTGCCCTCGCTGGTGGCGCACATGGATTTCCAGGCGATGCGATCGGGTCGGCTGAGGTGCTCGGCGGCGCCTTCCCAGCCTTGTTGATGGATCAGGTAAAGATCGTTCAAGTCCGGCTTCCTGCCCGTCACCCACCCGAACAGAATGCCTTCGGTGATGATCTTGTAGGCCGCGGCAACGGCATTATCGCGGGGATTGAGAATGTCCCCGGAGCCGAATTTCCCGAACTCGTATTTGCTCAGCTGGAACAGGCCGATATACGACCCGGTGCGCTGCTTGGGGTCGAAACCGGACTCGATCTTGGCGACCGCCTTCATGAAAGTGAAATCCAGACCGAACGCGTCGGACGCGCGCTTGATCTCCTCGACCGGCGTTCCGACCGGAATGTCCTTGAGTGAACGCAAGACGATCGCCGCCGGCTTCTCGGCAGGCGGCAATTCGGACCAGACGTAACAGATGAGATACCGGAAATCCTGCGTCGCCGGCGCTGCCCTGGTGGCATCGGCGGATGCATCGCACGTTGTCGGCACCAGTTGGGCGGCATCACGGTGACCCGTGTCCACCGGCTTCGTCTCGACAGGATCGACGCCGATGTCGGCTTTGGCCATCTGCGACGGACCGGAAACCGCAGGGGGCACCGGGCCAGACTCTGCTCGTGTCTGGGGTTCGGCAGATGGCTCCGGCACGGCGGCGGCGGCGAACGAAGGCGCAGCGGCCTTCCCGGCGCCGACATCGGGCGCGGCATCCTGGCGCGAAGGCTCCGCGAGCGATACGCGATCATCCGGGAAGCCGGGCATCGGGAAGCGACCAGGGACCGAACGCTCGAAGCTCATAGCGACATCCGGCATTGCGACCGGCACGATCGCGCCTGGCGTGTTTCCGCCAAGCCGATGGATCATCAGCCCGGTGAATATGATCGTCCCGGTGAATATGATGGCACCCGCGATACAGGTCGCCAGCAAGGCTTTCATTGCCCCAACTCCGCGGCACGGCCCCCGAAGAATGCCATTCGCATGATTCCCATCGTCCAAGGCGAGTTTACGAAAAACGCTCTGCACCACAAGCACACTTCGCCCTCCCCCTCGCGGGAGCGGCTTTCTTCGCAACTACCCCAGCTCGATCTCGTCTGATATCTCGTGGGACAGACTGACGCCGCCGACGGTCAGCACCATCTTCGCCGGCAGCTTCTCGTGACCCTTCAGGCGGCCGGCCGCGAGCGCGTCGCGCACCGCCTTCTCGATCTCGCGCTGCGAGGTGATGCCGACCTTCTTCAGGAATCGGCGCAGACTGGCGTTGAAGACGTCCTCGTTCATTGCAGCCTCCCGGGGTTACTCGGATGGTTCAGCATGTATTCGCCGAGGTCCTGCTGCTTCTTGTCGGCGCGCACGACCGCGGCGTTGCGCTGGGCGTCGCGATCTTTCCGGCAATAGACATAGTCGGGCGAGCCCAGCGCGTTCTTGCCGCCGGCGCGGCAATACGCGTCGTCGTCCTCGGTCCTGACGCTGGACAGCGGCAGCGGCTCGCCGCGCTCGAGGCAGCCCGCAAGCAGCGGCGCGGCGAGCAGGAGGGCGACATGAAGCCGCGCGGATCGAAATCGCATATCCCAGTTCCCAATTCGTCATTGCCGGGCTTCCGCCTTCGCCCAAGGCTTCGGCCGACTAGCACCGAAGACCCGGCGAAGCACTAGCGTAGACGAGTGCCCCGGCAATCCATCCAAAAGATGGCAGGAAACTCTTAAAACCTCACACCCTCCCCTTCAGCGCGTCCGTGATCTCGTCCAGCACCTTGGGGTCCTCGATGGTGGCCGGCAAAACCCACGGCTCGCCGTCGGCGATCTTCTTGATGGTGCCGCGCAGGATCTTGCCCGAGCGCGTCTTCGGCAGCCGCGCCACCGTGATCGCAAGCTTGAAGGCCGCGACCGGCCCGAGCCGCTCGCGCACCAGCGCCACGGTCTCCTTTTCGATGTCGGCTTGCGCGCGCGCGACACCGGCCTTCAACACCAGGAAGCCGCAAGGCACCTCGCCCTTCACGCTATCTGCGATGCCGAGCACGGCGCATTCGGCGACGTCGGGATGCGAGGCGAGAATCTCCTCCATGCCGCCGGTCGACAGCCGGTGGCCGGCGACATTGATGATGTCGTCGGTGCGTCCCATCACGAAGATGTAGCCGTCCTCGTCCTTGTAGCCGGCGTCGGAGGTTTTGTAGTAGCCGGGAAATTCGGTGAGATACGCCTCGCGGAAACGCTGGTCCTGCTGCCACAGGGTCGGCAGGCAGGCCGGCGGCATCGGCAGCTTGATCACGATCGAGCCCATGGTGCCCGGGGGGACCGGCTTTGTGGCTTCGTCGACCACGTCGACCTGATAGCCCGGCATCGGCACCGTCGGCGAGCCGTGCTTGACCGGCAGCATGCCCAGCCCGATCGGATTGCCGGCGATGCACCAGCCGGTCTCGGTCTGCCACCAGTGATCGATCACCGGCACCTTCAATTGCGTCTCCGCCCATTCCACCGTCGGCGGATCGGCGCGCTCGCCGGCGAGGAACAGCGTGCGGAATTTCGACAGGTCGTATTTGCGGATCAGCTTGCCGTCCGGGTCTTCCTTCTTGATGGCGCGGAACGCGGTCGGTGCGGTGAAGAAGGCGACCGCCTCGTGCTCGCTGATGACGCGCCAGAACGCGCCGGCGTCGGGCGTGCCGATCGGCTTGCCCTCATACATGATCGAGGTCGCGCCGTGGAACAGCGGGCCGTAGACGATGTAGCTGTGGCCGACCACCCAGCCGATGTCGGAGCCGCACCACCAGATCTCGCCGGGCTTGACCCCGTAGAGATTGAACATCGACCATTTCACCGCGACGAGATGCCCGCCATTGTCGCGCACCACGCCCTTCGGGATGCCGGTCGTGCCCGAGGTGTAGAGGATGTAGAGCGGATCGGTCGCGAACACGGGTACGCAAGGCGCGCTTTTTCCCGCCGTCGAGCGCGGCGCGGCGCAGGCTCGCCCAGTCATGATCGCGGCCTTTGACGAGATCGCAAGTCTGCTGCGGCCGCTGCAGGATGATGCAGGCGGACGGCTTGGCGGAGGCGAGCCTGATCGCCTCGTCGAGCAGCGGCTTGTACTGCACGATGCGGCCGGGCTCGAGCCCGCAGCTTGCGGAGAACACCAGCTTCGGCTTGGCGTCGTCGATGCGGGTCGCCAGCTCCTTGGCCGCGAAGCCGCCGAACACCACGCTGTGCACGGCGCCGATGCGCGCGCAGGCGAGCATCGCCACCACGGCTTCCGCCACCATCGGCATATAGAGGATGACGCGGTCGCCCTTGCCGACGCCGAAATCCTGCATGATCGCGGCGAGCGTCTGCACCTCTTTCAACAGCTCGGCGTAGGTCAATTTCGTGACAGTGTTGTTGTTGAGCGGGGAGTCGTGAATCAGCGCGACCTGGTCGGCGCGTCCGCCCGCGACATGGCGGTCGAGCGCGTTGTAGCAGGTGTTGACCACCGCACCCGTAAACCAGCGGCCATAGACGCCGCTGGAGGGATCGAAAACCGTCTTCGCTGGCTCGATCCAGTCGATCTCGCGCGCGGCCTCGGCCCAGAAACCTTCGGGGTCGGCCAGCGAGCGCGCATGGACCTCGCGATACCTGCTTTTGTCGTGAATGTTCATGGCGTCCTCCCGCAGCCCGAGGCCGCGACTTTGGACGCCATATTCACGCTACGGCACGGCGATTTAAGCCGGAAAGTCGGCTATTGCATGATGAAATCAAGCCGAGCTGGAACGCAACGCATCGAATGCTCACCTCTCCCCGCTCTTTGCGGGGAGAGGTCGACGCCGAAGCGCAGCGAAGGCGGCGGGTGAGGGGCAAGCGAGAACCTTCCCACACCTATGGGCTCACAAACTCCTCTCCTTGAGATTCAAGTCGGAAGGACTGTAACGGCGGAGAAGCCCGTTCCGGCCCCTCACCCGGATCGCTCTGGCGCGCAAGTGCGCTGCCGAGCGATCCGACCTCTCCCCGCAAAGAGCGGGGAGAGGTGAACCGAGTGCGTTGGTGGATCACTCAACCTATCGCGCTTCAATATCGTTCGATCTCCAGCAGGTGCTGCAGCCGCTCGCGCATGGCCTTCTGCAGAACGTAGTCCGGCCGGCCGAAATCGGCATTGCGGCGGGCGAGGAAATCGTCCTGCTCCTGCTGCACGGCACGGCCGGCGCGCGGACTATCGGCCGAGGCGTCGTGCACCACCTTGCTGTTCACCGCGTTGATCTGGCGATCGAGATTGGCAAGCTCCGGGCTGGCGCAGATCGCCTTCTCCACCGGCCGCTTCGCCGCCGCGCAGTTGAAGCTCGGCTTGCCCGCCACGGCCATCAGCGCGCCCAGCCGCTCCAGTTCCTGCGCGAGGCGCTTGTAGTTGCCCTTCGCGGCCGGATGATCCGGACTGAGTTTTATCGCGACGCCGAAATCCGCCAGCGCCTTCGGCCGGTCGCCCCTCTTCCACCAGAGCTCGCCGCGGCTGTTGTAGACATCGGCCTGCGGGTCGAGCCGCAGCGCTTCGTCGTAGTCCGCGATCGCGCGGTCGAGCTGATCCTTGCGGGCAACCACGGCAGCGCGCGCAACCAGCGCCTTGATGCGGTCGGCCTTCGCCGTCTTCTCGTTGTCGATCAGCGCGCCGCATTCGGCCGTGACCTTGTCGTCGTCGTGGGCCGCGATCGCCGCCATGCAGGCGGCGGGATCGACCGGCGGCAAGGTTCCGGTGTCCGCGCCGGCGGCATGCAGCCGGGGCGAGATCAACATGGTGGTGGCGATGATCGCAATTCTCAGATACATCGGCGTTTCCGGAGCCAAGGCACGATGTCTCACTCACGACCGCGGCGTCTTTGCGGCAAAGTGTGTGAGGTCGCGCCAAGGCTCAGGGAGATGAATGAAATTTCGATTGAACCATCAGGCTTCCACCGAGACAGAACACACATGGCTACCATCACTGACGATCGCGCACGTTCCGCGGCTGCGGCGCCTGCGCGAAATTTTTATTTTCGCATGGCGCTGGCCTGCATGGCCACTGCCTTCCTCGGCTTCGCTCCCACATACTGGATGCCGCTGGCGCACCGGTCGTTCTCGGCGAGCGCAGTCATCCACATCCACGGCCTGCTGTTCTTTTCGTGGACGCTATATTTCGTATTCCAGAGCTGGCTGGTCGCATCCGGCCAAACCATACGACATCGCGAATGGGGAATCCTCGGCGTTTCCTTTGCGACCGCGATGACGATCTTCGGCGTCCTCGCCGCGGTCAATCTGATGAAACAGGCGGTTGCACTCGGGATGAGAGAGGAAGGCATCGCCTTTGCGATCGTGCCGCTCACGGGAATCGCGTTCTTCGCGGTGACGTTCACGCTGGCGATTTTGGCGCGCAAGCGCAGCGAGACGCACAAGCGGCTGATGCTGCTCGCCGGCATCTCAATTCTCGACGCGGCGGTGGCGCGCTGGTTCCTGACGTTTCTCGCGCCGCCAGGCGCGGTCGGTCCGCCGCCGGTGCAGGTCACGATCGTGCCCGCGCTGGTCGCTTACCTGCTGCTGGTGGTTGCGATCGTGCGCGACTGGCGTACTGAAGGCCGTCCGCATCCGGTCTATGTCTATGGCGGGTTGATACTGGTCGCGATCAAGCTGTTGAACTGGCCGATCAGCACTACCGCCGCCTGGCATTCTTTCGCCGGTGGACTCCTGGCGCTGGCGCAATAGCGCATGATCCGGAAAAGTGTGAAGCGGTTTTCCGATAAAGATCATGCGCAAAAAATGGAGTTACGCGCCCGACTTGCAGGTGATGCCGCCGTCGACCACCAGCTCGATGCCGGTGACATATCTGGACTCGTCGGAGGCGAGGAACAGCGCGGCATTGGCGACGTCCCAGCCGTCGCCCATGTGCCCCATCGGCACCTGGGCGTCGCGGGCGCGCCACATCGCCTGCACATCGCCGCCGGCGTAGCTTTGCGCAAGGCCCGCGGAATGCTCGACCATCGGCGTCTTCATCAGGCCGGGCAGGATCGCGTTCACGCGGACATGCTTCGCTGCGAACTCCACAGCGGTCGAACGGGTCATCTGGTTCATCGCCGCCTTGGAGGCGTTGTAGCTGATATAGGATATGCCGACATGGCGGATCGAGGCGATCGAGGAGATGTTGATGATCGAGCCGCCGCCCTGCCCGGCCATGATCGGAATCACGTGCTTCATGGCGAGAAAGGCGCTCTTGAGATTGACGGCGAAGACGCGGTCCCATTCGGCTTCAGCGACATCGACCACGCTGCCGACCTCGGCGATGCCGACATTGTTGTCGAGCACATCGATGCGGCCGTAGGCCTTCATGCAGGCCGCGACCATCGCCTCGACGTCGGCGGCCTTCGAGACATCCGCGGTGAACGCTGTGGCCGTGCCGCCCTCCCCGGTGATGATCTGGAAAGTTTCCTCAGCTGCGGCGCTGTTGCGGTCGACGCAGAATACCTGCGCGCCCTCGCGCGCGAAGGTGACGGCCGTGGCCTTGCCGTTGCCCCAGCCGGGACCGATCGAGCCGGCGCCGACCACCATCGCAACCTTGCCCTTGAGCCGATCCATGGAATCTCCCTTGTTTGCTTTGCGCAAGAAGTTGCAACTATCCGATAAACCAAAGCAACTCTCGAAAGAGACGACGAAAGATGCCCGGGAGATTGTTGACCGATTGATCGTCTGATTGTGGCAAGCTCTGCGTCATCAAGGTTATTTCGTTGGTCGGAGGACCAACGCACTTTACCTCTACGTATACGCTTACCTTGCTTGATTCCTTCTTCATTCTACTCCTCCCCTTTGGGGGCCGGCCTGATCGCTTTTGCATTGCGGTAGGTCCTTTCTGGGTTGTCATTGCAGATCAATTTTTCGAACCGAGTGAAGTGACATTGTTGGGATCGCCGTTGCAGGTTTCCTGCCACGACGCGGCCCGAAACGGAGTGCTTCGGACAAAGTTCGGCCGTTCGGCGGGAATGCCGTGACCAACCCATCGCATTCAGAAGCGGAAAAATTCTCCGCGAGATCAGCGCTCTTTCGATGGCAATTGAACGTAAATCATTGACCTCCTACCCCTTGTCGCGATTGCCCGCGCCAAGTGTCATCTCTTCGATTGTGCCTTCAACCGCGTCCGTTGAGCCGTCTCGCTGGTGTACTTGTTCAACTCGTACAACTTATCCGCTCGAGCCTTGCCGCCTTAGCCACTCTTGCCGTTCCGTGTCCCTTCTCGCTTGTTGTCGCTGGCGAGGCGCGTTGAGCATCGTTTGAGAAATTCGGACGCAGTTCTCCATTACCCGTATTGCTACTGGTCTCGGTCCGACAATCGCCCGGAAAGCGTCGCCTACGTGCACACCGCCGCCGATTTGCACGTCCGCCCCGCATCTAGAACCGCGCTGGTCAGAGATTCGTGGGCGCCGCGAGCGATTCAAGGAATACACCTTGCCTATCGGGCCGCAACGAAATTGATTCGAAAATTTTCGCGGCCACGACGGCGCGCGGCATGCCGCAACAAGGCCGTTCTTCGCCGCACAAATCCAACGCTCTGATTCATTTCGCTGATTTCGCGCGCGCGGCGACTGTGACATTTTCGTCGAAATAGAAAATAAAAGTCACACCGCCTTCATAGAAGCCGGCAGCGCCGTCAATTTTTCCAAATGGTGCGTTTCGCTTTGCCGATAAGTCACGAGAGCGCCGCATTTTTTTGCGCGCTGAAACAGAGCTGATTCGATTGGCAGAGCCAACTCGCTACGGCTTAGGCGCTCGTGCTACCGGTTCTTACACGCGCGCATGGTGGTGACGTTAGCACCGATGGCGTGGCCGAAAATATCCGACAGCGTGCGGCATTTGTTGTCCGCACAGAGCCGCCACTCGCCGGCGGCGCCGGAATTGCCGAGCACGACCTCCGGCATGGCTTTGCGCTTCGGCTGCCACTGAAACCAGCCGTTGACGAGGCGCGCGTCCGGCGGCGGCTCCATGCCGGCGCCGGAGCCCTTCACCCGGGCTTGCACCAGTTCGAGGCCGGCGGGCGTGATGCGCCAGTCTTCCTGCCATTCGATCTTCTCGACCGAATGCGTCCAGACCAGCGTGAAGGCGGCGAGCGACAGCGTCTTCACGACACCGGAGGAGATCAGGCAGAGGCTCACACCGCCGCCATGTTCGCGCGGCTGCGTTGACGCTGTTGCCAGAGCATCAATGCGGCGGTCAGTGCGAAGCCCAGCGTATCGCTGTAGGGGAAATCGCCGAGCAGGCAGAGCGCGGCGCCAAGCCCGACGGCGCGTTCGATCAACGTCAACCGCGTCAACAGGAAACCGATCGCGACCATGCCGAACAGGATGACCGCGACCAGCGCCTTGAAGGTCGCGAGCGCGACCGCGCCGTAGAAGCCGAGCTTTGCGGCCATGGGATCGCCGGCCTGCAGCATCAGCGCCGGCGAATAGACGAAGATGAAGGGAATGACATAACCGGCGAGCGCGATCCGCATCGCCTCCCAGCCGATCTTGTCCGGATTTTCTTTTGCGATCGGCGCGGCGGCGAGCGCGGCCAGCGCCACCGGCGGCGAGAGGTCGGCCATGATGCCGTAATAGAACGCGAACATGTGGCTTGCGATCAGGGGCACGCCGAGCTTGGCCAGCGCAGGCGCGGCCAGCGCCGCGGTGATGATGTAGGTCGGAATCGTCGGGATGCCGGTGCCGAGCAGGATCGACAGCAGCATGGTCATGACCAGCGCGAGGAACAGGCTCTTGTCGCCGAGGCTGATCACCCAGCTGCCGAAGATGGCGCCGACGCCGGTCTGGGTCATCATGCCGATGATGACGCCGACGATGGCGCAGGCCATGCCGACGGTCAGCGCCGACTTGGCGCTGTCGGCGAGCGAGTTGCGGCAGGCGCGCAAAGTCGCGAGCCCGCCGCGGGTGAAAGCGCAAATCACGATCAGCGCCACGACGACGCCGGCGACCGGCACGATCTCCAGCCCGTTGCGCGAGACCGCGGCGACCGCGAGCGCCAGCGCGATCCAGAACACATAGCGGAACAGCGGGTTCTCGAAACCGAGCGTGATGCTGGCGCCGAGGATCAGCGCGACTGTCAGCGCGAGTCCCATGCTGCCGGCATAGAGCGGCGTGAAACCTTCGAACAGCATGTAAACCAGAGCGGCGAGCGGCAACACCAGATACCAGCGCGTCACCAGCGCCTTCCACGCACTCGGAATCTCCGACTTCTTCATGCCGACGAGGCCGTGCTTGCCGGCTTCGAGATGCACCATCCAGAACGCCGAAGCGAAGTACAGGATCGCCGGGATCACGGCGGCCTTGACGATCTCCGAATAGGCGACGCCCAAGGTCTCGGCCATGATGAAGGCGACCGCGCCCATCACGGGCGGCATGATCTGCCCGCCCATCGACGCCGTGGCTTCGACGCCGGCGGCAAAGGCGCGGCGATAGCCGAACCTGATCATCAGGGGAATCGTGAACTGGCCGACGGTGACGACGTTGGCAACGCCGGAGCCGGAGATGGTGCCCATCATGCCCGAGGCGAACACCGCGACCTTGGCGGGACCGCCGCGGGTGCGGCCGAACAAGCCAAGCGAGACGTCGGTGAACAGCTGGATCATGCCGGCGCGTTCGAGGAACGAGCCGAACAGGATGAACAGGAAGATGTAGGTCGCCGACACGTAGATCGGCACGCCGTAAAAGCCTTCGGTGCCGTAGGAGAGATGGCTGATCACCTGGTCGAAATCATAGCCGCGATGATTGAGTGGCGCCGGCAGATATTGACCGAAGAACCAGTACAGCAGACAGGCGCCGCACATCAGCGGCAGCGCCGCGCCCATCAGCCGCCGCGTGCCCTCGAAGATCAAGACCGCAAGCAGCGTGCCGACCACAAGATCGGCGCGGGTCGGGTCGCCGTCGCGCGCGATCAAATCGGCATAGAAGATCCACTGATAGAGCCCGCAGAGGAATCCGACGCCGCCGATCAGCCAGCCCGCGGCGCGGCCGGCATTGCCTTTTGCGGTGAAGTTGCCGATCAGGCCGAAGGTCATCAGCAAGAGGAAGCCGACATGGATGCCGCGTACCACCTGGCTCGGCAAATAATTGAACGCCGCGACATAGAGCTGGAACACGGCAAAGGCGATGCCGACGGCATAGGCGAGGTGCGCCCACCAGCCGGGGCCGAAGCCCGCGGGAAAGCCGTGCTCGAAATTATCGAATTCGATCTTGTCGGGCGCCGCCGCGCCGTCGGTCTGCAGCATCGATATTCCCCTACCCGATTCGACTTATACCATCCCGGTCGCCTTCCAAGACCGGTCATGCGCGGGCTTGACCCGCGCATCCATCTAAAAAATGCTTTCGGCACGATGGATGGCCGGGTCAAGCCCGGCCATGACGAGCGAAATGGTGATCGCTACTTGATCACGCCCTTTTCCCTGTAATAGCGGATCGCGCCGGGATGCAGCGGCACCGGGCTGCCGGTCGCCGCGGTCTCCAGCTTGATCTCCTTGCCGGCGACATGCGCATTGGCGAGTTCCGGCAGCGACTCGAAGATCAATTTCGTCATCTGGTAGGCGATGTCGTCGGAGACGTCCGAACTGGTGACGAGATAATTGATGACCGCCGCGGTCGGCACATCCTTGTCCTGTCCGGTATAGGTATTGGCCGGAATGATCGCGGCGACGAAGGGTGGGCCGATCTTGTCGACGATCTCCTTCGGCACGGCGACGACGGTGATCTCGGCCGAGGTCGAGAGGTCCTTCAGCGAGGCAACGCCGAGGCCCGCCGACTGCAAGGTCGCGTCGAGCTGGCGGTTCTTCATCAGATCGACCGACTCGGCGAACGGCAGATACTCGACCTTGCCGATGTCCTTGTAGCTCATGCCGGCCGCGGCCAGGATCGCGCGCGAATTGAGTTCGGTACCGGATTTGGGCGCGCCGACCGACAGGCTCCTGCCCTTCAGATCCGCGAGCGTCCTGATCTTGCTGTCGGAGGTCGCGACGATCTGGATGTAATTCGGATAGATCGCCCCGATGGTGCGCAACTTGTCCATCTTGCGCTTGAAGCCGGCTTCCTCGTCGCCATCCCACGCCGCTTTCAGCGAATTGCCGAGCGTGAACGCAAGCTCGCCGCGGCCCTGCTGCAGCAGCACGAGATTCTCTACCGACGCCTTGGTGGCCTGCACCTGCGTCTTCACATTCGGAATCTTGTCGCCAAGGATTTTCCCGATCGCGACGCCGAGCGGATAGTAAACACCCGAGGTGCCGCCGGTCAGCACATTGATGAACGCCTGCGCTCGCGCCTCAGGCGCGGACAACATCGTTGCCGCGGCGACGAGTGCGGCCGCCATTCTCAAGAACATCGATTGTTTCTCCCGAAGCCGGGCGGGAAAATGTACGCGAGCCGGCTCGCGGTCAAGCCGCAGTCGCGCCGTAGGTCCATGCGTCCGGCGGACCGGCCGATCCTCCAATGGAACTCGCGCAGCGCCTTACGCCGGGGCGATCACTGGAAGGTCATGTCCAGGCATTTGGTGATGTCGGAGCCAAGCCCGGACGAGATGGTGATGCAGCCGCGCACCTTCTGTTGCGTGGTGTCGGCCGCCCAGATCGAGTAGCCGCCACTGCCGAAGAACGAGTTGGTGTTCGGCGGCTCGGTCTCGGTGGCGTCGAAAGTGTAATTCGAATCGTTGTCGAAGATGCGCGCCTTCTTGCTGCAGCTGCCGTCGGCCTGCACGTTGATCACTTCCTTGTTGTCGCGGGTCAGTGCCAGCGACACCTGGCAGCGGAAATATTCCGAGGTCCTGGTGTTGAAGACGTAGGTGTAGGACTTGCAGGTCGCGGTGTTGAGCTTGCCGGCGGCCAGCCCGCGGCTGCAGGCGATGCGGCGATTGTTGGAGAGCTTGAACAGCTCCTCGGCCTGCACGACTGAGGCCGACGTCAGCAGCGACAGCGCGGCCAGCAAGCCCATTCTCACGACGTTCATCCGAATCATCCCTACGATCTGCTTTTGTCGAATTGGTATTAAACGCAAAGCGGAACATAGTCGCGGTGGGTGCGACGGGAAATCACAAAGTCATGCGCGAGGTTTGATGCCGCGCGACGATGCCTCGCATTGACGGCGCGACGGCGTTCGTGATTTGTTCAAAAGGATGTTGCGGAGAGACCTGATGACGAGAATTTCGATTCCGGTGCTGACGGCTGCGGTTTTGCTTGGCGGCGCGACGTCCGCGCTCGCGCAAGGCTCGGGCCCGACGCCATGGGAGCTCAAGCCCGACACCGGCTACGCCTATGACAAGGAGGGCAAGACGTTCTCCTACAAGATGGGCACCAACAATGCCGGCACGCTGTTGAAGGGCGCCAGGAAGGTGCCGAAAGGCACGCTGTTCTTCATCGGCCAGAACGGCCAGCTCTACATGCGCACTGGGCCGTATCTCGAAGGCGACGGCAAGTTCGTGTTCGGATCGAATTGATTCATCGACCCGCTCATTCGATCACCTCATCGGCGAGCGCGAGCAGCGCGGGCGGAATGGTCAGGCCCAAGGTCCTGGCCGTCCTGGAATTGATCACCAGTTCGAACTTGGTCGGCTGCTCGACGGGCAGTTCAGCGGGTTTGGCCCCTTTCAGGATCTTGTCCACATGGCCCGCGGCACGCCGGTAAAGGTCGAAGAGACTTGGCCCGTAGCAGATCAGGCCCGTGACCTCGGCAAACTCCCGCGTCGGGTACACCGCCGCCATCCGTCGATCCATCGCAAATCCGGTGATCGCCCGCCGGTTGGCGTAATTCCAGGGATTCCGCGCCACGAACAGTCCCTGCAATTGTTCGCGGACTATGAAGGCGAACGCATCATCGTAATTCGACTGCGTATGTTCGGCGTGAAGCAACGTCATGCCGAGCCTCTCCGCAGCGGAGCGCACGCCGATCGCGGCCGGGCTGTCCCAATCGAGCTTCAGCCCCAGGTAAGCCACTCGGGTCGTATTCGGTGCGACCTCCCTCAGCAGCTGCAATCTCTTTGCCTCAAACTCCGGCCCGGTGTTGCCTGAAAAGCCCGTGATGTTGCCACCCGGGCGGGCGAGACTGGCCACAAGACCCTGCGCGGCGGGGTCCGAGCTGTTGGCCATAACGACCGGCACGGTGCGCGTCAGGCGCTGGAAGGCGTGCGCGACCTCGTTGGCCCCACCTCCGGCCGCCAGAACGGCGTCGGGTGACGTCTCGAGCACTCGTGCTGCGATGTCATCGATTTGTCCGAGCTTACCCTCGGCCGAGTAAAACTCGAATTTCATGTTCTTGCCGTCGACGTAACCAAGCTCGCGCAGCCCTTGGAGAAAGCCGGTGACAACGCTTTTCGTGGCGTCGCCCTCCTTGGCGTCGATGAATTGGCCTGTCGGTACGACGAACACGATCCGATAGACTTTGTCGGCCGATTGCGCCCGTAGTGGCCACAGCGCAGAAACAACTCCGCCACCGATCAAGGTGATGACGATGCGCCGTCTCATGTGACGATTCCCAAGGGCTGGCGAGACATCTCGCTCCATGCCCGCGTGCCAATCTACTTATCGAGCGGCCATCCCGAAAGAGAAAAGAAAGAAGCGCGTACGGGTTCGCATGAGCCTGGAGCACATGAGGCAATCAGGTCCGCTGTTGGGCACAAACCGGACATGCCGGGACGGACGGAGAATGTCCGTTCTCAGGGGTACGGCAGACCTCGTCTCCTCGCCCACCGATGTCGCCTTTGACTCGAAACGGACATTCGACCTTGGACCGGGCCCGAAAAGACGCGTACGCTCTGGTTGAGCGCACCGGAGGCGTGTCGGCACAATGAAACGACGTGAATTCATCCTTCGAGATGGTTATCAATCTCAAGACCGCGAAGTTAATCGGGCACGAAATTCCGGCGGGACTCGTCCTGCGTGCTGACGAGGTGATCGAATAGGCGGCCACGTCCGGTCACGGCTGATGGCGTCGGGAGCAGGATCGGGAATGCGGCGACGAGAGTTCGCGATACTCGCTGGCGGGGCGGTGGTGACTTGGCCGCTGGCTGCACGGGCGCAGCCATCCGGTCAAGTGCGGCAGATTGGGATGCTGATAGCGAATGAGGAGAACGAGCCGCTGGTTCGGTCGCGCGTAGCTTCATTTCGGCAGGGACTGAATGATCTTGGATGGACCGAAGGCGGCAATCTTCAAATCGCGTATCGTTGGACCGGCAACGATCCGGAGCGCACCCAACGCTGTGTGTCGGAACTTGTCGCCCTGGCGCCGGAAGTGATTTTGTCTCACTCGCCTCCTGCGACATCGACATTAAGCAAGGCAACACGATCTATCCCAATCGTTTTTGTTCAGATCACGGATCCGGTCGGTGCCGGATTGGTGACCAATCTTGCACGTCCCGGCGCAAATATTACGGGATTTACGACATTTGAATTTTCGATGGGCACCAAGTGGCTCGACCTGTTGAAAGGAATTGCGCCGAAACTCGCGCGGGTCGCAGTCTTGCAATATGCGAAAAGCCCGACGTGGTCCGGCCAGTTGCAGGCCATCGAAGCGGCGGCTCCTTCCCTGGGAACACAAATAATTCCCGCAGGCGTTGAGGGCGCTGCCGATATCGAGCGTTCCATCGCCGAAATTGCTCGCGAGGCGAATGGCGGTCTCATAGTTCTGCCTGACAGTATTACGCTTATCCATCGCAAACTGATTGTGTCGCTGGCCGCGCGATATCGTCTGCCGGCGATCTATCCCTTTCGGTATTTCCCGGATGACGGTGGCCTCATATCTTATGGAATTGATCTCGCCGACGTGTGGCGGCGCAGTGCCGCCTATGTTGATCGCATCCTCAAGGGATCGGCTGCAGGCGACCTTCCTGTTCAACAGCCAACCAAATTCGAGCTTGTGGTCAACCTCAAGACTGCGAAGGTGCTCGGCCTTGAAATCCCGCCGACACTGCTGGCCCGCGCAGATGAGGTGATTGAATAGTGGTAACTTTGTCGCGGTGCGTCTCGCCTATGACAAGGAGGGCAGGACGTTCTCCTGCAAGATGGGCACCAACAATGCCGGCACGCTGTTGAAGGGCGTCAGGAAGGTGCCGAAAGGCACGCTGTTCTTCATCGGTCAGAACGGCCAGCTCTACATGCGCACCGGGCCGTATCTCGAAGACGACGGCAAGTTTCATGTTCGGGTCGGATTGAGTTGCTTCACCCTCCCCTGGAGGGGGAGGGTCGGCGAGCATCGAGCAAAGCGAGATGCGAGACGGGGTGGGATGGATCTTTCACGACGGAGACTGTCCGAAAGGAGAGACTGTCCGAAAGGAGAGACTGTCACCCCACCCCGCCGCTCATTTCATTCGCGGCGACCCTCCCCCTCCAGGGGAGGGTGAAGAGAACTCGCGGCACCGTCACGCACAAAATTCAAAACGCCGCCGCCAGCTCCTTCGCGCCCGGCAGCTCGCTGTGCGAGTCCATCCAGCGGTCGGTGACCGCGAGCAGCTTGGCCACGGTGTTGTTGTGGACCGCGACCGGATTGCGCTCGTAGCCGAGGCGGACGAAGAAATTCGAGGTCGGCACCTGCTCGCGCATCGCATGCGGCATCGTCACCATATCGAGCCCGGTGCCGTCGCCGGTGAGATTCATCATCTCGAGCTCGGCCGCCGTCAGCGGACGCGTGTAGCCCTTCTGGCGGGCGAAGATCACCGAGGTCAGGAGCTTGTGGGTCTGCAGCATCGGGCCGACGTCGATATCGAGCACCATGGCGTGCATCGCCCAGCCCTGCGGCGTGTCGCCCATCTTCTCGTGCTGCGCCCATTCGTCCGGCACTGAGGTGGCATGCGCCACCATCTTCTTCAGCACCGCGATCTTGTGCTCCATCGCGGTGCGCGCGGGGCCGGAGAGCGAACCCGCCCTCGCCTTCAACTCCCTCACGAGCTCATCGCCCTGCTCGGCGATCAGCTCGACCGTGTTGGTGGTGAGCAGCTGGTTGTAGCCGATCGCGCTCGAGATCGCGTGGCCGTTGCGGAAACCGGATTGGGATGCATGCGTGCCGTTGCCGCCGGTTTCGAACGCATAGACCCGCACCGCCTGCTCCGGCGTGAGCCCGGCATTGACCGCATAGCGCGCATAGGCGCGCTTGAAGTCCATCTCGTTCGCCGGCCGCTGCGGCGTCCACTGATAGACTTGCGAGGCGGCGGCAACGAGATCGGAGACCACAGGGATCGGCTTGTAAACGTGCGGCTTGACCTCCGGGACCGGCTCGGGCGACGGACCCGGAGGACGCGCGGGGCCGTGATAGACCGGCGGCTGTGTCAGCACGTAATCGTCCAGCGCGATCTGCTGGCGTTCGCGCCGCTTGGCGTTGCGGCCACGGCGCTTCTCGGCGATCGAGGTCCAGTAACCCTCGACCTCCGCCTTGAACGCCGCGCGCGCGGCGAGATATTCCGTCCACGACACCGACGCGGCATGAGCATCGGTAACGAGAGGCAACACATTGCGCGCTTGTGGCGCGAGCATCGGCATGGCGAGCGCGGAGAGCAACACAGCATAGCGAATCGGTGAGCGCAGCATGCGCTGTTGTAGCGCATGATCCGGAAAAGTGTGCAGCGGTTTCCCGCCTGCGCGAAGCCCTTTGCATGGACTTTTCAAGTGGCCTGATGCTTCGGCGGGCGAAGGCAGGTCCGATAAGATCATGCGCAAGAAAAAGCAAAGCCGGCTACTTCCAGGCAAACACCGGTTGCTCGAGATCGGCGACACGGGTGTCGCGGCCGCCGAGCACCTCGCGGAACTGATAGATCATCGCAGCCGTCGGCGCGTGGATCAGCCGCTCCTCCCAGTGGAAGCGGATCACCCGCCGCGTGCTCTCACGGATGCTGATAAAGTCGAACGCGTGCGCGTGCTCGATCATGCCGAGCGCGACCGGATGCACGGAGGCGACCTCCGCCGGGTTCGGCACGATGGTTCGCTCCGCGCCGGCCCACACCACGACCGGCGTGATCAGATAGCCCGAGCGGGTCGGATAGTCGTCGAGCAGGCCGAGCACCGCTTCATCGCCAAGTGCAAGGCCGAGCTCTTCGTGGAGTTCGCGCAGCGCCGCCTGGACTTGCGTCTCGCCGGCGTCGCAGCGCCCGCCCGGCAGCGCCCATTGCGCGCGATGGGCGCGCAGGCTAGAGGCGCGGCGCGTCAGCAGCAACGCAGTTTCGTCGGCATCGTCCGCGCCGGTCAAGGCAATGGCGACCGCGGCGCGTTTCAGCTCGGGCGCGGCCTCTTCGGGCTGTACCCGCGTGAACGCGGCACAGAGCCCCGCGATATTCCGCCGTGTGGTATCGTCGAATGGACGCTTCATCCCGCTTGACTACACTACATCGCTCGCTGAAGAAATGATCTGACCCTACCGCAGAAGAAAGCCTGATATGACCGACAAGGCCGCCGCCAAGCTGAAATCCGACGGCTGGAAAATGGTCGAGACCACAGGCTTCCTGACCCTGATCGGGCCGCTCTGGCAGCGCCTGGTCGACGGTGTCCATGAATATGCGCTTGCGACCGAGGACAAGCACCATAACCGCCGCGGGCTGGTGCAGGGCGGCGTGCTGATGACCTTTGCCGACCGCACTTGCGGCATGACCGCGCGTTATGCCTCCGGCAAGACGACACTGGCGACCGTGCAGCTCGACACACATTTTGTCGAGCCCGGCAAGATCGGCGAGGTCCTGATTTCGCGGCCGCATGTGGTGCGCTCGACGCGCAGCCTGATCTTCATCACCACGGAAGTCACCGTCGACAAGCGCGTCATCGCCATGGCGAGCGGCGTGTTCAAGATTTTGAAGAACGAGAATTGATACTGTCGTTCCGGGATGGTCCGAAGGACCAGACCCGGAACCTCGAGATTCCGGGTTCGATGCTGTCGCATCGCCCCGGAATGACAATGGAGGGAAACGCGATGCAATACCGCCAACTCGGCCGCAGCGGCCTGAAAGTTTCGCCGATCTGCCTCGGCACCATGATGTTCGGCGGACCGACCGATGAGGCGACATCGGCGCGGATCATCGCCAAGGCGCGCGAGGCCGGCGTCAACTTCATCGACAGCGCCGACGCCTACAACAAGGGCAACTCCGAGCAGGTGGTCGGCCGCGCCATTTCCAATAATCGACCGAACTGGATTCTCGCGACCAAGCTCGCCAACCCGATGGGCGACGATCCCAATCGCGGCGGGCTGTCGCGGCGCTGGGTGTTGCAGGCCTGCGACGAAAGCCTGAAGCGGTTTGGCATCGAGTACATCGACATCTACTACCTTCACAAGGAAGACCATTCGACGCCGCTGGAAGAGACCGTGCGCGCGATGGCCGAGCTGATCCGCGTCGGCAAGGTGCGCTATTTCGGCGTGTCGAACTATCGCGCCTGGCGCGTCGCCGAGATCTGCAACATCTGCGACCGGCTCGGCATCGACCGCCCGGTGGCGAGCCAGCCCTATTACAATGCGATGAACCGCATGCCCGAGGTCGAGCACTTCCCGGCCTGCGGCTACTATGGCCTCGGCATCGTGCCCTATAGCCCGCTGGCGCGCGGCGTGCTGACCGGCAAATACGCGCCCGATGCGGCGCCGGACAAGGAAACGCGCGCGGGCCGCAACGACACCCGCATGATGCAGACGGAATGGCGGCCGGAATCGCTGAAGCTTGCGCAGGAGATCAAGCGCCACGCCGAAAGCAAGGGCATCACCGCGGGCCAGTTCGCGCTGTCATGGGTGCTGAACTCCTCTTTCGTCAGCTCGGTTCTCGCCGGCCCGCGCACCGAGGCGCATTGGGACGATTACATCCGCGCGCTCGACTACCGCTTCACCGCCGAGGACGAGGCGCTGATCGACCGCCTGGTCGTGTCAGGCCATCCCTCGACGCCGGGCTTCAACGATCCGGCCTACCCGATCGAGGGACGGCGGGCGCGGACGGGAGGTTGACGCATGAGCGCGCACCAAGACCGCTACGGCTTTCCCCTCTCCACCGCTTCCGCCGAGGCGGCGTCCGCTTATTGTGACGGCGTCGACCTGATGCTGTCGGCATGGACCGGCGCCAGCGAATCCTTCGAACGCGCGATCGCGGCCGATCCCGATTTCGCGCTACCGCGCATCGCCCGCGCCCGCATGCATACAATCTACCAGCAGGGCGATGTGGCGCGGAAGCTCGCGGCAACCGCGCGCGAGCTCGTCGCCAAGCGCGGCACCGAGCGCGAAAAAAGCCATGTCGAGACGCTGGCGCTCGCGATCGAAGGCAATCTGCCGGCGGCGCTGGCCTCCACGCTAAAACATCTGGAAAGCTGGCCGCGCGATGCGGCCGTGTTCTCGCTGCCGCTCGGCGCCTTCGGCCTGTTCGCGTTTTCCGGCATGGCCGATCATGACCAGGCGCGCCAGGATTTGTGTGCGCGTTACGCCGCCCATTACGGCGATGACTGGTGGTTCCTCACCAATTACGGCTGGGCGATGACCGAGAACGGCGAGGTCGCACGAGGACGCGCCATGACCGAGCGCGCTTTCGCGCTCCGCCGCAACAACGCGCATTGCGCCCATGCGCTGCTGCACGCGATGTTCGAGGACGGGTCGATTGCCGACGCCGACGCGCTGGTCGAGCAGTGGATCGGCGGCTACGACCGCACCGGCCTCCTGCACCCTCATATCCGCTGGCACCAGGCGCTCGGCGCGCTCGACATCGGCGATATCGACAAGGTGCTGGCGATCTATACGGAGGTGCTGCATCCCTCCATCAGCGCAGCGCCGCCATTGAACGTGATGTCGGACTGTGCCTCGCTGTTGTGGCGGCTCACCGCCCACGGCCATGCCGTGCCGCGGCAGCTCTGGGACGATACGGACGCCTATGCCCGCCGCTGGTTCCCGAAGACGAGCCTGCCCTTTGTCGAGATGCATATGGCGCTGTTGGCGGCCGCTATCGGCAACCAGGCCGTGCTCGATGAGCGTCTTGCCGCGATCGAGCGGCGGCTGGCCGACGGCAAGCTGCCCGCGGGTCCGGTGGTGCCGCAAATGTGCCGCGCACTGAGCGCCTTTGCCGGCGAGGACTACGCTTCCTGTGTTGCGTTGCTGGAACCGGTACTGCACGAGGTCGTTCGCATCGGCGGCAGTCACGCCCAGCGCGAGCTCGTCGAGGACGCCTTCATCGTCGCGCTGATCCGTTCGGGCGAATTGGGCCGGGCGCGCACCCTGCTCGACGCGCGGTTGCACCGCCGCCCCTCGCCGCGCGACACGCGCTGGCGGACGGCTGCCGCCTGAGTTCCGGCCACGAAAAAGCCAAGGCCATGTTTCTCACTCGTGGAGAGTCGAACCCGGTGCTATCAGGGACCATGGGGCTAGTGTCCCGATTTCGAAGTTCGCATCATCTTTCTGCGGCTCCGTTTGCGAACTTCGAAATCGAAGGACACTAGCAACTTATTGATGCTAGTGTGGCTTTGGTTCAGAAGTCCGCATGAGGAACTCGCGGCAAGAACGATGCGGGCTTCTGAACCGCCACACTAGGGATTCGGAAGGGGATGGGCATGCGCCGGGGACGGCTCGCCGGCATGGCGAAACATTCGGTACGCGCACTCGTTGCCGCCGGCCTGCTGCTGGCCGCGCCGGCTTGCGCGGAGGAGCCGCTCAAGCCCGACGTCGATCTCTACGCGCTGATGACCGGCAAGTGCAGCACGCTGAAAGTCGCGGGCCGCGATTTCGGCTGCAAGATCGTCGGCTACTTCCACAGCGAAAAGGGCCGCGCCAATTTCACCGTCACGCTCGACGATCCCGCCGACGACAGCCATGTCATCTCTTTCTCCGGCGAATATGGCCGCAGGACCCAGGATAATCTCTACGTGCTCGCCGTCGACCGCATGCTGCTGTCCAACAAGAACCGCCCGAAATCCGACGGCCTTCCGATCCCCGCAGAGCAGGCCTCTGACGGCATTTGCCGGCAGCTCGGCAATTTTGCCGCTCGCGAAGTGTCCAACGTCACCTGCTCGGCGACCGACAAGAGCGGCAAGAAATATGAGCTGACATTCGAATCCGACGGCACGCCGATCACCTTGCGCCGGGTGCGCCCGTCGGCGCCGACCATCCGGTTACAGGATCCGTATCGTTAGCGCGAGTTAGCCTTTCTGTGCGTTCTCGACGAACTCGCAGAGCGCGGTCCGCACATTCTCCACCACTTCATCCCATTGCCGCGCGGCGGATTGCCGGAACAGGCGCGCGGTCGGATACCACGGCGAGTCGTCGCGGCCGGTCAGCCAGCGCCAATCGGAAACATAAGGCAGCAACACCCAGAGCGGCTTGCCGAGGCTGCCTGCCAGATGCGCAACGCTGGTGTCGACGGAGATCACGAGATCGAGTGAGCGCATCAGCGAGGCGGTGTCGGCGAAGCTCGCAAGCTCGGCCTCCGCGTCGCGGATATCGCGGCGTCCCGCGAGCACCGCACGGTCGCGCTCGCGCGCGCCCTTTTGCAGGCTGACGAACTCTGCCTCGACGTCGAGCAGCGGCAAAAATTTTTCCAGCGGCACCGAGCGGTTGTGGTCATTGAGATGGTTGGGATTGCCCGACCAGACGAGGCCGATCCGCGGCTCGCTCCGTGCACCGAGCCAGTCCGTCCAATCGCGCGCCGACTTGGGTAGCGAGATGTATGGTGTCGCCGAAGGAATCGTCGCCAACGTCGTGCCGAATGCGAGCGGAAGGCTCATCAACGGACAATGCAGATCGAAGTCGGGCAAGGCGTCGGCCCTGGCGATGCATTGCGCCACGCCTTCCACGCCGGACAGCAAGTCCTTCAGCGCACCGTCGACCTGAAGGATCACCTTTGCTCCGCGCGCGGCGAGCAGCGGAACGTAGCGGCAGAACTGGATCGCGTCGCCGAGCCCCTGTTCGCTGTGCAACAGCAGCGTCTTGCCGGCGATGGGCTCGGCGCCGAGCCACAACGGCTGGTCGAAGGCGCGTGGCTTCAGTCCGAGCGAGCCGGATTTCCAGCGCCACTCGCTTTCGATCCAGCCGGTCCTGAGATCGCCGGCGCGCAGCCGGTTGACCGCGAGATTCCAGCGGGAGTCGCCATGATCGGGGTCGAGCGCGAGCGCTCTGGCGTAGCTCGCCTCCGCCTCGTCGGGCCGCGCGAGATCGTCGAGGCAGATGCCGCGATTGCCGTGGGCATTGGCGTAATCGGGCTTCAGCGCAATCGCACGATCGTAATCCGCCAGCGCCTCGGCGAGCCGGCCGAGCTCCTTCAGCGGCTTGCCCCTGTTGCTGTAGAGCTCGGGCGTCTCCGGCGACAGCGCGATGGCCTGGTCAAGCTGCCTCACGGCATCGTCAAACCGGCGGAGATGGATCAGGACAAGGCCGAGATTGTTGAAGGCGGGCAGGAGATCGGGCCTCAGCGCGATCGCCTTCTGGAATTGGACCGCCGCCTCGTCGTGTCGGCGCAGGTCGAGCAAGACATTGCCGAGATTGTTGAGGCCCTCGTAGTTGGCCGGATCGATCTCGACCAGCAGGCCGTAGGCAACCAGCGCTTCGTCGCGCCGTCCGAGCGCAGTCAGGCAAAGTCCCCTGTTGTAAAGCGTGTGCGGCTGGTTCGGCTTGATCGCATCCGACAGCTCGAACTTTGCCAGCGCTTCGCCGTGACGGCCCAGCGCCAGCAGCAGCAGGCCGCTCTTGTCGGCCGCCTCGACGCTACGCGGGTCGAGAGTCAGCGCGTGGTCGAAGGTGAGCAACGCCTCGTCGTCGCGTTTCTGCTTCTGCAGGAGATCGCCGAGCCTGATCCAGACATTGACGAGATCCGGCTTGAGCTTGAGCGCGAGATCGTAGCTCTTCAACGCCTCTTCGAACTGGTTGCGCAGCACCAGCAGGCTGCCGAGATTGGAGAAATATTCGGCATTGCTATGGTTGCTGCGGATCGCCTGCGCGATGAAATCGATGGCGAGGTCGACGCGATTTCCTTGCGCGTGGATCAGGCCGAGCAGATGCAGGGAGTCGGCATGCGCCGGATCGGTCGCGAGCGCCTTGCGGCAGCGGTCTTCGGCGACCGCCAGCCGGCCGGAATGGAAATGCCGCAGCCCCGCCTCGTACAGCGCCGGGGCTGCGTCCTTTGTCTTGCTGCCGCTGGTCATGCGCCAGCGTTAGCTGATTCCTTGCCATCCCAGAAGAACGTGCGGCGACCGCCCGGCGGCAGACCTGCGGCTTGGCGACTGCCGCCGAGGTGATCGAATAAACGCGATTCCCCCGACGCGGGCGCCCGTGCGCCTCGTCCCCTCGCCCAGACATCGCCTTGTTTCAGGCGGCGGTCGCACCGCAAGGCGCGACCATCGGCGGGGTTGTAATCCGGTTCCAGACTAGCCACCTTGAGTACTCGCGCAGCCGGTCGCGCCAGGACGGAATCCGTGCACCGACAACGGATCGATCAAGATGATTGAATTTCCAAATCATAGCCGTTCATACGACCAGACACGGCACGCCGTGCGGTTTTGGGGACATGACAGCGCGATCGAGGCATCGTTTTTCATAACCGAGGGCGCGTTGAAGCAAATTCAACCGGACGCTCATTCCGACGAGTCCGGTTTCCTGAACGCGTTCGATTCCAATCGTGACTTGATATGTGCCGCCGCCGCCAAAATGTACGTCCGCGGCAGCAGGGGATCCTACGATCTGGTCGCCTCGAATTTCTGAGACGCTACCGCTAGTGCCCACTTTCCGAAGTTCGTGTTCCATTGCCGCACATCCGTTCACGAACTTCGGAAAGTCATGGGCACTAGTGTCCCGAATCCGAAGTTCGCCTCATATTTGCCGCGCCTTCTTTAGCGAACTTCGGATTCGAAGGACACTAGCAAACTATTGATTCTAGTGTGGCTTTGGTTCAGAAGTCCGCATGAAGAATTCGCGGTAGAGATGATGCGGACTTCTGAACCGCCACACTAGCAAACTTATATTTCTAGTGCCGCTTTCGATCTGAAGTCCCTGGGACGAACTCCTGGCAAGCGGTGCAGGGACTTCAGATCGGCGGCACTAGCCCGGACCGATCGGCGAACTCGCGCCGTCAACACCGCGACGACGAACGGTCACGAGGCGCTCGGCTTTTCCCCGCTTGACGGCTGCGATCGCCTGCATCGGATTGAGACCGGAAATGGTGCGATAAATCTGACATTGCTGCGCGTCGTGCTCGAGATAGGCGTCATTCTCCGCCCATCTTTGCGCCGCCATGGACGACCCGAACGCCTTGTAGACCGGCACCTCGGTCAGTGTCTCGACGACAAACATCGAAGGCTCTCCAGAAAGACTGCGCGCGACGTCAACGATTGAAGACCAGGTTTGGCGCCATGGTCGCGGAGTTGTCGTCGGAGCGATTGAACAGCACAAAACAGCCAAGCAGGATGACCGCCAACAGGCAGTATCCCAGCCAGGAAGGCCGCCCGAACCTGCGAATGTCCATTTTGTCCATATCCCTGCCCTGGCGAACTGGTCGCTCAGCTTTTTGTGGCCGTCTTTGCGAGTTCGGTTTCCACGCCGGCGGCGCAGGCCTTGGCGAACGAATAGTCCATGTTGATGGCGGCAACGGTTTTGACGTATTCGCCGACGACGGTGTCCTTTGAATAGGAGCTGGCCGCCTTGAACTTGGCGACGGCGCCGTCGACAGCCGTGAATTGCGCGACGCACATCGGGACCAGGACGGACATCCGGCCGCTGTTCTCCGCCGTTGCGCTCATGCCTCTCGCAGTATCGCCGGTGACCCAGCCGCCCCAGATGAATCCGATCGCGATCGCCGCGACGGCGCCGAACGCGATTCCCTGGAGGAAGCGCTTGCGCGCGTCGCCTTGCAGGATTGCGGGCATATTCATGGTGGTCTCCTTCGTTTGCGCACGCGAGCGCGTTCGCGGCACCGGATGCCGCCTGCATCCGCGTCTGGCAAAATTGCCTAACCTTGAGAGATTGCGCTTTCCGGTGGCGCTCCCGCTGCTGCCATGACGAGCAGCTTCGCGAACAGCTTCAAGGTGACCACTGCCACCTGATCGCCGGACCGTAGACTGTTGCCCTGATGCTGTACAGCGCATTCGTGGTCTCTCATCCAAAGGTTCGCAGGCCATGTCTCGGGATCGGCTCTGCAGCGAGCCTCAGGCGAATTGCGCGATGCCGTGGCCGACCGACCAGTTCTCCTTCGGAGCGTTGAGAACCTGCACGAACACGTCCTCGGGGCGGATGCCCGGATTTTGGCCGAGCAGCTCGGCGATGCGCCGGTACAGAGCTTTCTTCTGCTCGGTGGTGCGGGTGTCGAAAACCGTGATCTGGATGTAGACGACGTCCTCGCTGCGGGCGACGCCATAGCCCGTGCCGGTGCGGAAATTCGCCGGGTCATGCTCGGTGATGGTCATGAACTGATCGTCCTCCGGCACATTGAGCGTCTCGCGCATCGCGCAATAGAGGCCATCGAAGATCGCCTGCCGGTAGGCGGCCGGCTTTCCGGCGCGCAGCGAGATGTGAAGCAGCGGCATGGCGATCCTCCTGATCGGCTCATTGACGAAACGAGTGCGACGTCCTAATTTTTGACACGGCGTCAATAATAGATTCCACATTCTTGACACTGCGTCAAATACTTTGGAGCACATGTGAGGCCGCGCGAGTTCGACCACGACGATTTGCTGCGCATCGCCTTCGATCAATTCTGGCGCAAGGGCGTGCGCGGCACGTCGCTCGCCGACATCGCGCGCGACGCCGGCGTCCAGCGCGGCAGTCTCTACAATGCGTTCGGCAGCAAGGAGGCGCTGTTTCTGGTCGCCTATGAGCGCTACGCGGCCGAGTATCTGAACTCGGTACAAAGGGCGCTGGGCGCGGGCACGTTGCGCAAGCGCCTCACGGTGTTCTTCGACGTGACGATTGCCAGCATGTGCGCCGGCTCGCCGGCGCGGGGGTGTCCGACCACGCGCGGGTTGATGGAGCTGGGTTCAGCCGAAGGCGAAGGGCTGGACGACAACGCGCGGGCGGCCTTCGCCGATTTGATCGCGCGCATCACCGCGCTCGTTAAGGAGGCTTTGCTAGAGGGCGCGACGCGCGGCGAGTTCAATGGCAACGCCGAGGCGGCCGCATTGCATATCGTTACCGTCACGCGCGGCCTTGCCGTGCTCGAACGCGCGTTTGGCGACGAGGCGCAGCTGCGGAAGATTGCGAAGGGGACGATCGGTCTTGTCCTTGGCAAAGAGCGGCGCCGGGTCCGCATGGTCGACTGAGGCGATGGCAGACGTAAAACCGCGAACCGCAGAGTTGGTGTTGGTGACGCCCAAAGGCGACCCGGTCGGCTGCCTGTCTGCCGGGCCTGTTGCAACGCCATGGTGGCCGGACGTTGCACCGGTTGTTCAGGCGGTGCGCGATCATCATGATGTCGACGTGATCGTCCTGCGGCTGCTGGACACCGAGCTGGAACAGCCGCATGGCGGCCGGGTGACATATCTCGCCGAAGTTGCCGGACCCGTGCGCGCGGCTCAGCCATGGAGGGGGGTCCTCGATGACCACCCGCGCCGGCAGGCCTTTGCGCGTCCGTCCGGCCCTGCGGCCGACCTTGCCTGGGCGCGTGCGCGACTGGCCGAGCGCGGGCTTCGACCGACAACGCCGCCGACGCAGGTCCGCACATGGAATCTCTCCAGTCTCTGGCGCGTGCCGGTCGAAGGCCAGACCGTATGGCTGAAGGTGGTCCCGCATTTTTTCGCCCATGAAGGAGCTCTGCTTTCGCTTATGGCCGGCGCGCAGGTCCCGGTCCTGCTCGGTCATGACGGCGGCCGCATTCTGCTGGCCGAGATCGCAGGCGAGGACCTGTACGATGCCGAACTGCCGCGCTTGCTGCCAATGGTGGACCTGCTCGTGGACCTTCAACGCCGGTGGGGCGACCGCGTAGACGAACTGCTCGCCCTCGGTCTGCCCGATTGGCGCGCGCCGGCGCTCTCTGCTGCGATCGCTGACGTCATCGAGCGGACGCGCGGCGACATCGCGGCGGAGGATCGCGCAGTGCTGGACGACTTCGTGCACCGGCTTCCCGACCGGTTCGACGACATAGCCGTATGCGGACTCCCGGATACGCTGGTCCACGGCGACTTTCATCCCGGCAATTTCCGCGGCGATGGCCGGGCTCTGACATTGCTGGACTGGGGGGACAGCGGCGTGGGCCATCCTTTGCTGGACCAGGCCGCTTTTCTCGATCCGATTGCAAGCGTTCATGTCGGAGCCGTGCGGACGCACTGGCTACAACAATGGAGTGCAGCCGTTCCCGGCTCGGATCCCGCCCGCGCGTCGCTCCTGCTGGCCCCGATCGCCGCCGCACGGCAGGCGGTCATTTACAGAAACTTTCTCGACAACATCGAACCCTCCGAGCAGGTCTATCACCGTGCCGATCCGCCGAAGTGGCTGACCCGGACGGCCGCTCTGGTGCGGGCAGAATCGGCAACGAGGTAACCGAGGCTGCCCTGCGGGCAGCCTCGGCATAGCTTGATGTATCCCCGATCATGGGAACTCATCCCAATTTGCAGCTGGAACGACGAGGCTCACGCGCATCCCGAACTGACGTGCCGGCTTGCGATCGGCCTTGAACAGCCATTGTGTTGCCTCGGCGTTGGCGGCGCAGCGCTCAAGCCAGCGAGCCACCAGAAGATCGACCAGCGCGGCAAACCACAGCCGCGCCGCTGCCAGCACAAGCCTCGCGTCCAGGTTCTGATCGAATAATCTCTTTGCGTCGTTGCGGGCGTTCATCATGCCCTCCTGCCGGTTCGGCGGAGGGACGGCCCTGCGCCGGAAGTTACATTCTCGCTTTGCGGATCAGCCCCGCTTCGCGCTTGAAATTCTGGCCCCAAATCATCACGGACATGCATGACCCATCGGCCAGCCGAACAGGCAGCCGAATGCAGGCAGCAGTCTCTGTGATGTGGGTGCGTTCGCTATGCATTAGGGTCCTCAAGAGTGCGGGCAATTCACCCGCGGCGAAAGTCGGGATGATCTAAGCGCAGAGAAAGTTCATCGCGTCAAACTTTTTCGTTCGCGAGGTGCGAACTTTGTTGACTGCCACTAATTTTCGAACGTCAGCGGAGCTCGCTCGGTTCGAAAATTTCAGACGATGGTCAGGTGGATGAGTTTGCCGCCGGAGATTCGCAGCAGGTGACTACCGCGCGAAGTGCATCGTCGATGCGATGGAGCACGTCTTCGCGCAGTTCGCCTGCGCGCCGCACACAGGCGCGGTGTTCGGCCACGAGAACGGCGACCTCGCGTTCCCACCGAGCGCCGTCCGCCTTCGCCAGCCGGGCGTCTGCCGCTTCGTTTTCCGCAACGTAGCGGCGATGGTCGAGCAGGCTGATCGCCTGCTCGAGGTCATGCAGGGCGGCAAGCACGGCGTCGTCGCCCGCGACCAGCATGATCGCGCCGCGCAAGGCGTAGCGCGCCATCGTGTGGCTGCAGGCGAGATTTGTGGCGCGTACCGCCTCAGCGCAAAGGCCGACGCGCGCAAAACCGGAAGGGCTGCGCACGTTCGGCATCGGATCGCCGCCGGGACCGGCAGGAATGGCC
Source organism: uncultured Alphaproteobacteria bacterium (assembly GCA_963821965.1). Classification (GTDB taxonomy): domain Bacteria; phylum Pseudomonadota; class Alphaproteobacteria; order Rhizobiales; family Xanthobacteraceae; genus Bradyrhizobium. The sequence continues at coordinate 49,953 of CAWGFY010000006.1, read as the reverse complement.
TCGTGCGCCATACCGCACGGCGAGGCCCGCAGCGCCTCGACACGGGCGCGGAGCGCAATCAGGACTGCTGGTTCAAGTGCCATCGATGGTCTGCCGTTGCGACCAGGGCCCAGCCGTTCAGCTGCTGCAGGCTCATGCTGACCCCTTATTTGGCTCCGAACGTCTGCGCCAGCCGACTTCAACGAGCCACTTCTGATAGTCGCGCTCAAAGCGTTCACGGTCGGCCGGCAATGGCTGCGGTTTTGCACGAGCAAGAATTTCAGCGAGAGGTTCGAGACCCACAGCGCGACGTCGTTCATCCACACTTTTCGGATCCTCAATCGCGTGGGGCCGCAGGTTGCCATGTGCATCGGGCTTGAGCTGCGTGCCGTAGAGCTGCGGTCTGTCTTCGAACATACGAATTCTGTCCTCCAGCATGGCTGGCTGCCAGAGTGGGATCGCGTGCTCGCGCGCGGCCTCGGCAAGAAGCTTAAGGCAAGAGCGCTGGAATTCCGGCTGCGAAATGGCGTGCTGAGCGATCAGCCAGGCGGCCTTCGCGGCTCGTTCGCCGACCAAGCGCTCCGTCGGCCATCCGATCTGAGCCATGATCGCCCGGAGCTGCAAAGCATTCTTCTCGTGAACAGCGGCCATACGTGGATCATAGCCCTCGTATAGCGCGCCCGATGTCGCCAGCTCGTCAGCGACTTTCCGGTCAAGTTCCGCCATGCCGATGAGTTCGTCAGCAATTCTACGATCCATCCCGAATTACCTTGAGCAGGCGAGGCGCAGGAACGAAAGCAGCAGCAAATGCAAATGGCGCCCCAGCTTTTCAAAGGTGCGGCGCGTCGAATAAGCAAAACTCAGACAATTGCTTAGGAAAAATGCATGGTGCCCAGGGGCGGAATCGAACCACCGACACTGCGATTTTCAGTCGCATGCTCTACCAACTGAGCTACCTGGGCGTGCCGCGGGAGGCCGAAAACGGCCAGCGAGCCGGCGGTTTATAGTGGGATGGGGCGGGCCTGTCCACCACGCTTCGCCTTCGGCTTCGCGTGGCGCAGCCCGCGATAGCCGGAGGTGTAGCGTGCCCGGCGTAGCCCCAGGGCGAAGTCGGGCCGGCTTCATAAAGCATTGAAAAATTGAGATTTTCCAGACGGCTGACTGCCGCGTATCAGGTCCGGAACCACTCGCCCTCAATTATCCAGCCTGATCTGCGCGTCCCTGATCACCGGGCCCCATTTGTCGGTCTCCGACTTCAGGAACGCGGCGAGCTCGGCCTCGCGTCGAGCCCTTCGGCACCGCGCCAAGGTCCTCGAAGCGCGTCTTCACCGCCGGAGTGAGCAGCGCGGCGTTGGTGTCGGCGTTGATCTTCGCGACGATCTCCGTCGGCGTCTTCACCGGCACGAAGAAGCCGAACCACGAGACCACGTCGAAGCCCGGCACGGTTTCGGCGATGGTCGGCACGTCGTTCACGATCGCGACGCGGTCCCTGGTCGTCACCGCGATGCCGCGCACGCTGCCGCTCCGGACATGCGAGATGATCGAGGGCATGTTGTCGAAGATGACGTCGACCCGGCCCGGGATCAGGTCGTTGATCGCCGGCGCGCCGCCGCGATAGGGGATGTGGGTCATCTCCACCTTCGCCATGCCGCTTGAACAGCTCGCCGCTCAGATGCAGCGTGGTGCCGTTGCCGGACGAGGCGTAGGTGACCTTGCCCTTGTTGGCGTTGCAGAAGTCGATGAACTCCTTCACCGACTTCGCCGGCGAGGTGTTCGGCACGCACATCATGTTGGGCTGGGTGATCAGCATCGTCACCGGCGCGAAGTCGCCGACGGGATCGTAGCTCAGCGACGGATAGAGGAAGCGGTTGGTCGCCATGCCCGGGCCGGAGATGAGGATGGTGTAGCCGTCGGCATCGGAGTGCGCGACCGCGTCGGCGGCGATGTTGCCGCCGGCGCCGCCCTTGTTCTCGATCACCACCGACTGGCCCCAGATCTCCTGCAGGCGGTTGCCGACCAGGCGCGCGGTGATGTCGGTCGAGCCGCCCGGCGTGAACGGCACCACGATGCGCACGGGTTTTGTCGGCCAGTCGGCGGCCGAGTGCGCGCGAGGGCAGAATGGCGGGCGCTGCGATGGCGGCAGCGGCGAGGCCGAGAAAGCGGCGGCGATTGAGCATGGACGACCTCCCTGCCAGGTCATCGCCCGATTGGCTCAGGTCGTGTTGTTATCTCGCGAGTGTGCGAAGAGGCGCGTTCCGAAATCAAGGCGACGATGTAGCCGACAGCGCCCTACTTCTGCTCTTCCTCGTCGTTCTCGGAGCCCGGAACGACATAGAGCCCCGACAGCCAGCGGTGCAGGTCGACGTCGCGGCAGCGCGGGGAGCAGAACGGCCGCGTCGTCTCGAGGCCGGCTTGCCGCAGATCGGGCAGGCCGCCGCGCCTTGCGCTCGCCCTTGGCGCCATGCTTAGGCGCTCCGGCCGGGCGGCATTGAGCCAGCCGAAGCGGATCGGAAAGCCCTCGCCGCCGAGCAGGGTGACGCATCTCATAGAGCGGCAGGCCGACCACATTGGAGTAGGAGCCGACCATCTTGACCACGAAGGAGCCGGCGATGCCCTGCACGGCATAGCCGCCGGCCTTGCCGCGCCATTCGCCGGAGCCGATATAGGCCTGGATGTCGTCCTCGGACAGCCGCTTGAAGCGCACGCGGGTCTCGACCAGGCGCTGGCGAAACGCTTCGCGCGGCGTGACGAGGCAGATCGCGGTGTAGACGCGGTGATTGCGGCCCGACAGCAGCCGCAGGCACTGCGAGGCCTCGTCGACCAGATTGGCCTTGGGCAGGATGCGGCGGCCGACCGCGACCACGGTGTCGGCGGCGAGGATGAAGGAGCCGCGCAGCTCGTCGTCGAGCTGCACCGATTTCAGCGCGGCGTCGGCCTTGGCCCGCGCCAGGCGGTTGGCGCAGGCGCGCGGCAGCTCGCCCCGCCGCGGCGTCTCGTCGACGTCGGCCGGGCGCAGCGCATCGGGCTCGATGCCGGCCTGGTTGAGCAGCGACAGCCGGCGCGGCGAACCGGAAGCAAGAACGAATTTGGGACGGCCTAGCATGCTCTGTTTTTCGGCGGGAGATTCGGGGGGAATTCGGCGCGGAAACTATCGGAAGGGATGCGGCTTTCCACAACCCATTGTGGCCGGCTTGCATGCCGCGCCAGAACTCTCGCGTCCCGGATGTGGCGCGCATCATTTACGAGGCCGCCGCGACGGTACCTATCTTCGAAATGGCTCGGACTGCGCAGCAGCGTAACCGCTGCAGCGCGTCCGGCTCGGCCAGCGCCGACCTTGGCGAAGCGCTTGCGGATGCGCATCAACAGCGTGGTCGCAGACCTCGCGATAGGCGGCCAGCTTCTGCTCGCGGCTGCCATGGGTCGGTCGTCGGATCGATGCGTCGGCCAGTATTCGACGTCGGCGGCGAGCGTCCGCGTCAGCTCGAGCGCCTTGTGATGCGCCTCCGGCGACAGCGTGATGATCAGGTCGAAATTGAGCCCTTCCCAGTCCTCCAGCTCCTCGAAGGTGATCGGCTTGTGGCCGGAAATGTCCTGGCCGAGCTCGGCCATCACGGCGGACCGCGAACGGATCGAGCTCGCCCTTCCTGCACGCCGGCCGACTTCACATAGAGCGCGTGCGGAAACATCTGCTGCAACAGGCTGTCGGCCATCGGCGAGCGCACGCTGTTCAATCCGCAGGCGAACAGCACGGACTGCGGATTGCGCGCACGCGGTGCCTCCATGGGGCTACGCCTCTTTGTCTGGGCATGGCCTTGTCGGAAAACCGCTGCACACTTTTCGGGCCATGCCTAACCCTTCCAGTGCAGCACGGTGATCAGCGTGAACAGCCGCCGCGCGGTCTCGAAATCGAGCCGCACCTTGCCCTTCAGCCGCTCCTGCAGCGTGCGCGAGCCTTCGTCATGGATGCCGCGGCGGCCCATGTCGATCGCCTCGATCTTGTCGGGCGTCGCGGTGCGGATCGCCTGGTAATAGCTGTCGCAGATCATGAAATAGTCTTTGACGATGCGGCCGGAACGGCGTCAGCGACAGCAGATGCGCGACGACGGGCGCGCCGTCCTCGCGGCGGATGTCGAACATCAGCCGGTTGCCGGTGATGCCGATATGCAGCGCGAACGGCCCGCTTGCCGTCGTGGCCATCGGGCGCAAACAGATTCTGCTCGATCAAATCGTAGATCGCGATCGCCCGCTCATGCTCGATGTCAGGCCCGGAACGCCCGATCAACTCCTCGTCGAGCGTCACCGCGACGATGCGACTGTTGAGGAGTTATCCTTGGCGGGCGGCTTGGTCATGTCAGGTTGAGGCGCAGTCCCACCGATCGCGAATGGGCATCGAGCCCCTCCGCCTTGCCGAGCGTCATGGCGGCCGGTCCGAGCGCACGCAACTGGTCCGGGCCGCATTTGAGGATCGACGTCCGCTTCATGAAGTCAAGCACGCCGAGGCCGGAGGAGAACCGCGCCGAGCGCGCGGTCGGCAGCACATGATTGGAACCGCCGACATAGTCGCCGATCGCCTCCGGCGTGTGGCTTCCCAGGAAGATCGCGCCGGCATTGCGGATCTTCTTCGAGAACGCTTCCGCATCCGCGGTCATGATCTCCAGATGCTCGGCGGCGATGGCGTCCGCCAGCGGCACGGCATCGTCGAGAGTTCTTGACCAGAATGATCGCGCCGAAATCCGCCCACGAGGCGCCCGCGATTTTCGCCCGCGGCAATGTCTTGAGCTGCGTCTCCACCGCGCGCGCGACCTCGTCGGCGAGCCGGCGCGAATTGGTGATCAGGATCGATTGCGCGCTCGCATCATGCTCGGCCTGCGCCAACAGGTCGGCCGCGATCCAGTCGGGATTGCCGGTGTCGTCGGCGATCACGAGCACCTCGGAGGGGCCGGCGATCATGTCGATGCCGACCTTGCCGAACACCAGCCGCTTGGCGGCGGCGACATAGGCGTTGCCGGGACCGACGATCTTCGCGACCGGCGCAATCGTTGCGGTGCCATAGGCGAGCGCGGCAATCGCCTGCGCGCCGCCGACGCGGTAGATTTCGGAGACGCCGCCGAGTTGCGCCGCCGCCAGCACCAACGGATTGAGCTTGCCGCCGGGCGACGGCACTACCATGACCAGCCGCGATACGCCCGCGACCGTCGCCGGCACCGCGTTCATCAACACCGACGACGGATAGGCCGCGGTGCCGCCGGGCACGTAGAGCCCGACCGCCTCGACCGCACTCCAGCGCCAGCCGAGCTCGACGCCGGCCGCATCGGTGAAGCGCTCGTCCTTCGGCAGCTGCCGCTTGTGGAATGTCTCGATGCGGTCGCGCGCGAATTTCAACGCGTCCAGCGTCGTGGTATCGCAGGCCTTTGTCGCGGCATCGATCTCGGCGGCCGTGATGCGAAGGCTCATCGCATCGAGCTCGAGCCGGTCGAACTTTTGGGTCGCCTCGATCAGCGCCGCGTCGCCGCGCCTGGCAACGTCGTCGACGATGGCGCGCGCGGAAGCCTCGACGTCGGCGGAGACCTCGCGCTTGGCGGCGAGGAATTGCGCAAATCGCGCGTCGAAATCGGCGCTGGAGCGGTCGAGGCGAACGGGCATGGGGCTGTCGTGAAGTGGATTCGTTGGCTATTGCAATGGCGCGGAGGGATGGCCCCGTCAACCCTGATCGGGCCCCCAAAACAGCTTTGTAGGGTGGGCTAAGCGAAGCGAGCCCACCATCGCTTGCGAGCCGCGAAAAGGTTGGTGGGCACGGCGCAAGAGCGCCTTTGCCCACCCTACATCTTCAGTTCACCCATCCACATCGCCCGCCAACTCCTCCGCCCCCAGATCGGTCAGCTCGCATTCCAGGCATTCGACGTCGAGCCGCAGCGCCGCGCCTTCCGCAAACAGCAGCAACGCGCTGCCGCCGGGCGCTTCGGCCTCGTGAAACTCGATGCCGACCAGGTCGAGCGCCTTGTCGGGTGCTTCCAGATCGATGTTGCGCGACTTGCAGGCCAGCACCCGGTCGAAACGAAGTGCGGCGATCAGGCGGCGCGGCTCGGCCTCGCCCGCCAGCGTCTGTTCCCAATCCAGCCGGTTCATGCCGATCACCAGCCGCTTCTCGTTCTGCCGCCAGATGATGTCGGCGGTCTGGACGCGCGCGTCCTGCACATGCGCGGAAATGACGGCGAGGTCGTCGGCATCCAGCGCGATCAGCTTGAGCTGCGGCGACATCGGTTCCGCTCGTGTTGGCAAGTCGTCTCGTGGCGATGTGATGGGGACGGCAGTTAGCAGACTAGTGGTCCAATTCCAACATTCGCATCCCATAGCAGCTGGCAGCTTTGCGAATGTTGGAATTGAAGGACCACTAGAAGATATTGATTCTAGTGGAGCTTTGGATTTGACGTTCGCATGCGAGTCCTCGGCGGGTGGATAGCGAACGTCAAATCCGCTCCACTAGTGCTCCGAATTCCGAAGTTCGCATCATATCGCGGCGCATTCGTTTGCGAACTTCGGAATCAAAGGAGCACTAGCAAGTCTATGATTCTAGTGCGGCTTTGAATTTGAAGTTCCGATGACGAGTGTGCAGAAAAACTGATCGGAACTTCAATTCGCCGCACTAGGAGCCTAAAGCGAATTGATATCTTCGCTTTCCAATATCGGCTTCGGGTAGCCGTCGCGCGCGATCTTGATCATGGCGCGGCCCATCTGTTCCGTTGTCGTGACGTATTTCGGTGCGACCCGGGAGAGCCACGACAGCAGCGGCGCGGTCACGACGTAGATCGCCTGCACCCAGGCGGTCTTCGAGCGCACGCCGTGCAGCGGCTGGATCGCGCCGGGCCGGAACATGTAGGCGGCGCGAAACAGCTTGAGCAGGTCGTTCTCGGTCTTGCCCTTGACCCGCGCCCACATCACCCGTCCCTGCTCGGTGGAATCGGTCCCGGCGCCGGTGACATAGACGAATGTCATTTGCGGGTTGAGCCGCACCAGCGTTTTCGCCGCAGCCAGCGTGATGTCGTAGGTCAGATGCCGGTAACGCTCGGCGTCCATCCCGACCGAAGACACGCCGAGACAGAAGAAGCAGGCGTCGTAGCCGGTGAGCTCAGGCTCGATATCGGAATAGTCGAGAAAATTGTCGCGGATGAGCTCGGTGAGCTTGCCGTGTTGCCGGCCGCTGGCGCTGCGGCCGACGCTCAGCACCGCTGTCACCACGGGATCGCGCAGGCATTCGAGCAGCACGCCCTGCCCGACCATGCCGGTAGCCCCGAACAGGATGACGTTCATGCCGGATGGAATCGGCGCCAGACGCGAACGATCATCACGACGAAGAACACCAGCACGATGCCCTGCACCACGGCGAAAACGGGACCGGCCGGCGGATTGCCGGGCGCGATTTCATGCAGCGGCGGAATTTTCAGGAAGCTCTGGATCACAAGCACGAACACGTTGAGATACAGCGAGACCAGCGCGGTCAGCACATAGATCCAGCGCCAGGGGCCGGCGAGGTGCATGGCGTAAAGCGCGACGCAGGCGATCGCGAGCAGGATGCAGGACAGGATGCCGATGATGATCCCCGGTGTCACCGTGTCGTTCGGAAACATGAAGCCGGTGACGCTGGTCAGAACCGTGAAGAGCAGGAAGATCGCGGTCAGGCCGGGCTGGCGGTTCGAGCCAACCATGCCGAACATCACGATGAGGCCCGCGACGATCGCGATCAGGCTGATGATGACGTGAAGGGTGGTGAAGGCGGACAGGCTCAGACCAAGCATCATGATGGATTCCCCGCTTCAGTCCCGGCGGCCAATGCTACGCCGCCGCCGGACAAAGTGCCACATGCATAACAAGCGGGGTCGGATTCGTCTTTCAAAAAACGCATGATGGCTTTATCCGGCTGCCACATAAGAGGAGGTCACAATGCCGGCTTCGCAGCATCTCCGAGGAAGCCGTGCAGCGCCGCTACCACTTGCGCGCCCTCGCCGATCGCGCCGCCGACCCGCTTGACCGAGCCCGAGCGCACGTCGCCGACCGCAAACACCCCCGGCACCGAGGTTTCGAGCTGCGAGATCGGCCGGCCGAGATTGAGATCGGACTGCGCGCCGGTCACGACGAAGCCGCCGCGGTCGAGCGCCACACCGCAGCCGTCGAGCCAGCCGGTGGCGGGATCGGCGCCGACGAACAGGAACAGGTTGCGGATGTCAGCCACCGTCTCGTCGCCGCCGAGACGGCTGCGCCAGCGCACGCGCTCGAGCGACGCGCTCGGCATGCCCTCGAGCCCGGTCACCTCGGTGTTGAAGATCAGCTCGATATTCGGCGTCGCCTCGATGCGCTCGATCAGGTAGCGCGACATGCTGGCGCCCAAGCCGCCGCCGCGGATGATCATGTGCACTTTCCGCGCATGACCCGAGAGAAACACGGCAGCCTGGCCCGCCGAATTGCCGGCGCCGACCAGCGCAACGTCCTGGCCGGCGCAGAGCCGCGCTTCGACCGGAGACGCCCAGTACCAGACGCCGCGGCCTTCGAACTTCTCGAGATTTTCGATGCCCGGCCGGCGGTAGCGCGCGCCACTGGCAACTACCACCGCGCGCGAGCGCACCTCGTCGCCGCAATCGAGCGCAAGCTTGAAATTGCCGTCCCTGCGCGTGCAATCGAGCGAAGCCGCGCTCATCGGGATCATGATCTCGGCGCCGAATTTCTGCGCCTGGCTAAAGGCGCGCCCGGCCAGCGCATGTCCGGAGATGCCGGTGGGAAAGCCGAGATAGTTTTCGATACGGGCGCTGGCGCCGGCCTGTCCGCCGAACGCGCGCGCATCCATCACCACCACCGAAAGACCCTCGGAGGCCGCATAGACCGCGGTCGCCAGTCCCGCCGGCCCGCAGCCGACGATCGCGACGTCGTAGATTCGACTCTCGCGCGGACCGCCGACCATGCCGAGCGCACGCGCCACCTCGTTTTCGCCGGGGTTGCGCAGCACGGTGCCGTCGACCGTCACCACCAGCGGCCAATCCGAGGGCGAGGGTGAATAGCGCGCGATGATCTCGGCGGCGTCGCCGTCGCGCTCGGGGTCGAGCAGATGATGCGGAAAACTGTTGCGGCTGAGAAAATTCTGCAAGCCCGCCACGCTTGCCGAGTTCGACGGACCGATCAGCACCGGTCCGCCGACGCCGCCCTGAATCAGACTGACGCGGCGCAGGATCAGCGCGCGCATGATGCGCTCGCCGAGATCGGCTTCCGCCACCAGCAGGGCGCGCAACCTGTCCGGCGGGATCAGCAGCGTCTCGACGTGACCCTCGGCGCGGCCGTCGACCAGCGCGACACGGCCGGACAGCTGGCCGACTTCGGCGACAAATTGCCCCGGTCCCTGCTCGACGATCGGCGTGACGTGGCCGAGACCGTCGCGCTCGGTGATCGCGACGTGGCCCGACAGCATGACGAACATGCCGCCTCCGGGCTTGCCGGTCTCGAACATCAGCTCGCCGTCGGAATAGGGTTTGAGTTCGCCGAAGCGGCGCATGCGCGCGATCTCGGCATCGGTCAAGGCCGGAAAGGTCTGCTCCAGGCGCGCGAACGACCGCGTCGGCCCGACGACGATATTGCTGCCGTTACCTGATCCGCCGTCGGCCGTCATTCCACTGCCCTCATGTCGCCGCGATGCCGGACGAGCGCGTATTACGCGTCCGGATCGTCTCCGCCGTCCTCATGTAGGGAGGGTTTGCCGCCGGTCGAGGCCGCGTTGTCGCCCTTGCCGCGCTCGCGCGCCTGCATCTTGCGCCGCTTGAGGTTCTCGCGCAGCGCCAACTTCAGGCGGTCGGCCCGTGAATTCTTCGCGCGCTTCGTCACTCGTCCCTCGGACTTGCCGCCTTTGTCAGCCATTGCAAATTTCGCACGATGATGTCGTTCGCCGTCACCTCAGCATAGCGCGTTCGCGCCGATCACGGCATCACCGGCCGGCGGGAACCAATTGGCATCCGAAAATGCCGTCGGAGAGCGTCCGCCCTTGATTTTACGGCGATTTTATCAGCGCCGCGCAGCCAACCGTGCTTGCGCATGCGGGGACCTTGTGGCAAGAACCGGCCGCTTGCAGGCCCTTCCCTTCGATTCTGATTTGCCCGCGGCATGCTGCCGTAGCTCAGTGGTAGAGCACTCCCTTGGTAAGGGAGAGGTCCACAGTTCAATCCTGTGCGGCAGCACCAGATTTCTTGCATTTCGTCGCTCGACAACCCCATCCGAATTTCGGATATCTTATTTACATCATCCAGTTTCTGGACTATATTAATCCTGCCATGAGGTCCCATGGGACGACTTCACACCATCGGCAAGATCATCATCACGGTTTATGCGAATGACCATCTGCCGCCCCACTTTCATGCCGTCCATCCGGACTTCGAAGCCCTGATCGAGATCGAGACCTTTGCCTTTTATGCCGGTTCGCTTCCTCCGCCGGCGCGGCGGACCGTGCTGCAATGGGCGCGGAACAACCTTTCGATCATCAAGGCGGAATGGAACAGGATCAACCCGCGCTTTCCTGTGAAATGAGAGAGATTGGAGTCGTCGATGACCAACGAGACACCGCGCATCGAGAAGGTTTCGGTCACCGGGCCCGCCACGTTGCGGCTGAAATGGAAGGGCAAGGGAACGCCGATCGAGGTGAACCTCACAGGCTGGATTGCCACAGGTGGCGAGGCGCTGGCGGCCTTGAACAGGAAAGACACCTTCGGCAAAGCCAAGGTCGGCAACTACGGCAGCGCCGTTCTGTGGGATGACGGCGACCTCGCGATTGACGCGACGCATCTCATGCTGCTCGCCAGCGAGCAGAAGAAATTCAGCAAGGACGATGCGCGTAATTGGCAGCTCGCCGCCGGCCTTTCAAATAATGAGGTTGCCGATCTGCTTGATATCAGCCTGAGCACCTGGAACGCCTACAAGGCGGGAACGTCGTCGATCCCGTTGACCATCGCGATGGCGTGCCGCGCTATGTTGCGCGATCCCTTGATCATGCAGGCGCACCTTCGGCCGCGGAAAGCGGGGAGACCCGCGGCCTGAATGCGGCGCTCCAAACGCCCTGCCCGGCTCTGCCTCCGGCCGGGCGGTCGACGCTCGCTAGGCGGCCACAAGCTTTTTCTGGCCAACCAAGAAGTAGACCGAACCCGCTGTTCCGAACGCGTAGATCGCCACCGGCACCCAGCCAGATGCATTGAGCGTGCCCGCCATTGTGCCCGCGATTGCAGTCAGGAAACCGATAGCATCGGCAACGGCCGTACATTGCAACACGACACGTATCGCGGACTCGTCACGAAAGCTCTTCGTCGCCCAAAGGATTCCACCCCAGGCGATCAGCGCCCCGCCGAAGAATCTGCTCATCAACGTCACCGGCTCCGAAACGGCCAGGCCGTAAAGCGTACCGACCGTACCGGGCATGATTACGAACGCGAGACCGTGAAGAACGCCAAGCGCTCCAAGAATCGAAAGGAATAGCTTTATGGTCATTTCCATTCCCTCTGTTTGCATCGACCTGAACCCGGTCGTCTCATGAGAAGAGCGCAACTATCGAAGCCACGCAAGCCTATAACGCCCGCCCCAGACCATCGGCGTTCGCCCTCAGGACCGGCACAAAGCTTCTGATCATCTCACGCATGGTGATGCGCGCCGATGACGCGCTCGCGCTCATGGCGCCGACAATCCTGCCGCGGGAGTCGACGATCGGAACCGCGATCGAGCGCAGGCCGATCTCGAGCTCCTGATCCGTCGTTGCATAACCCGCTGCTGCCGCCTCTCGCACGGCCTCGCGCAGCGCGGCTTTCCGGACCAGCGCGTATTTGGTGCGTGCCTCGATCCTGGTGCGATCGAGATAGGCGGCAAGCCGCTTGTCGTCCCAGCCCGACAGCAGCACCCGTCCCGTCGCCGAGCAATACAAGTCGATGCGGGTGCCGACCGATATGCCCGTCGTCACCAGGCGCTCGGCTTCGGCGCGTGCGACGAACAGCGCCGCGTCGCGGTCCAGCACGGCCAGCGAAATCGACTCGTGAAGGTCGTCGCGCGCCGCCGTCAGGAACGGTTGCGCGATTTGCGGCAAGGAGCGCGTGCCCGAATAGGCGGCGCTCAGCGCCAGCAGTCTCGGCTGCGGCCGGAAGAATTTCCCGTCGAATTCCAGATAGCCGAGTTCGGTCAAGGTGAGCAGGCAACGGCGTGCCGATGCGCGCGAGGTGCCGGAGGACTGCGCGGCCTCCGATACGGTCATGCGGGTACGGTGCGGCGAGAACGCCTCGATGATGGCGAGGCCCTTGGCGAGCCCGCCCATGCCCTCCGGCACGCGCTCCCCGCCTTCGGCTTTTTCCGCATCGAAGCTCATATTGACAGCCCGGCAAATGAGACCGATTCTGGTCTGAACACTTGTTCGATATTCGAACAAAACGGCGCAGCGGTCAACGAGCCTCGTGCCGCGTCCGGGAGGTTTCATGCTGGATCAAGTGACACGCAAGACACGCGATTCCTCATCACCCGTCTGGCCGAGCGACGGCGTCACGCGGGTGCCGTACTGGATCTTCCAGGACCGCGACATCTACGCGGCCGAGCAGACGCGTATCTTCCAGGGGCCGTCGTGGAATTATCTCTGCCTCGCCGTCGAGGTGAAGGACACCGGCGATTTCGTCACGACCTTCGTCGGCGACACCTCGGTGATCGTCTCCAGAGACTCCGACGGCGAGCTCTACGCCTTCGAGAACCGTTGTGCGCATCGCGGCGCCCTGATCGCGCTGGAGAGCCGCGGCAACACCAAGGCCTTCACCTGCGTCTATCACGCCTGGAGCTACGACCGGCAGGGCAACCTCAAGGAGGTCGCCTTCAAGGACGGCATCAAGGGCAAGGGCGGAATGAACGCATCGTTCTGCATGGAGCAGCACAACCCGCGCAAGCTGCGGCTCACGGAGGCATTCGGCATCGTTTTCGGGAGCTTCTCAAACGACGTTCCGCCGCTCGAGGAGCATCTCGGCGAGGAAATTTATTCGCGCATCGGACGCGTGATGGGCGGGCGGACACCCGTCGTGCTCGGCCGCTACACCCAGGCGCTTCCCAACAACTGGAAGCTCTACATGGAGAACGTGAAGGACTCCTACCACGCCAGCATCCTGCATCTGTTCTTCACCACCTTCGAACTCAATCGCCTGTCGCAGACCGGCGGTATCATCGTCGATCCCTCAGGCGGACATCACATCAGCTTCTCCGCCATCGACACGGCAGCGGCCGGCGGCAACGACTATGCCGACCAGAACATCCGCTCCGACAGCAAGTTCAAGCTCGCCGATCCCTCGCTGCTGCAAAGCTTCAAGGAATTTCCCGATAACGTCACCCTGCAAATCCTCTCGACATTCCCGACCTTCATCCTGCAGCAGATTCAGAACGCGATCGCGGTGCGCCAGATCGTGCCGCGCGGCGTCGGCCGCACCGATCTGCACTGGACGCTGCTGGGCTTCGCCGAGGATACGCCGGAACAGCGCATGATCCGCCTGAAGCAGGCCAATCTGGTCGGCCCAGCCGGCTATATCTCGATGGAAGACGGCTGCGTCGGCGGTTTCGTTCAGCGCGGCATCGCGGGCGCGGCCGGCGAGGCGGCGGTGATCGAGATGGGCGGCGCCGGCACCGATTCCAGCGAGAGCCGCGTGACGGAAGCTTCCGTGCGCGGCTTCTGGAAAGCTTATCGTGCGCAGATGGGCCTGTGAGGTACCGCAGTGAGCGACGTCGTCGGCCTGATCAATCATGTGCAGAACGCCTATGCCCGTTGCATCGACAACGGCAACCTCGAAGCGTGGCCCGACTTCTTCGATGACGATTGCATTTACAAGATCACGACGGCCGACAACTATTCGCAAGGGTTGGAAGCCGGCGTGATCTTCGCCAACTCCAAGGGCATGCTGCGCGATCGCGTGGCGTCGTTGCGCGAAGCCAACATCTACGAGCGTCACGCCTACCGGCATTTTTTCGGCCAGCCCTGGATCCTGTCGGAAGAACGGGACGCGGTGCACAGCGAGACATCGTTCATGGTCGCGCGCATCATGCGCGACGGCACGACCGATGTTTATGCGACCGGCCGTTATGTCGACGTCTATCGGCTGAACGGCGGGGCGCCAAAACTGCGCGAGCGCATCGTGGTCTGCGACAGCTCGCGCTTCGACACTCTGCTGGCGTTGCCGTTGTGACGTTCACCGTCAAAGTGGCCGGCAGCGAGACCACATTCCCATGCGAGCCGCGGGAGTTCGTGCTCGATGCCGCCGAGCGCGCCGGCTATTCCATGCCGTCGTCGTGCAGAAAGGGCGCCTGCAACACCTGCGAGACCGTGCTGCTCGACGGCGAAGTCGAGCAACGCGGCCGCGGTCGCAGAACCGGGCGCGACGGCGCGGCGCTGATGTGCCGCGCCCAGCCACGCACCGACCTGACGATCCGTCCCAAGCGCTTCGAGCGCATCGATATCTTCCGCCGCAAGATCATCACGGCGAGGATATTCAGGCTCGCCTGGGCCGCCGAAGACGTCACGATCCTGAACCTGCGTTTCCCGATCGGCCTGCGCGCACCGTTCAAGGCCGGGCAATATCTGCAGATCATCATGGCCGACGGCGATCGCCGGAACTTCTCAATGGCGAACGCGGCGCGGCACAATGATGGCGCGGAACTTCACATCCGGCATGTCGCTGATGGCAAGTTCTCGGTCGGGACGCTGTCGAAGCTTTCGGCCGGCGACACCGTGCAGGTCGAAGCTCCCTATGGCGACTTCTACCTTCGCGCAACCGACCGGCCCGCCATTCTGCTCGCCAGCGGCACCGGCTTTGCGCCGATCAAGTCGATCATCGAAACGTCGATCCATGCCGGCAATCGCCGTCCGATGCATCTCTATTGGGGCGCCCGCAGGCTGGAGGACATCTACCTCGCCGATTTGCCGGCGCGCTGGACGCAGCACCTGCCCTGGCTCTCCTTCACGCCCGTGCTGTCTGAACCACAGGCCGCCTGGCGCGGGCGCACCGGCCTCGTTCACGACGCTGTCCGCGAGGACCACGCCGATCTGGCCCACGCCGACGTCTATGCATGCGGCAATCCGCTGATGGTGTCTGCCGCGCAGCAAGCCTTTACCGGAGACCACGGTTTGCCCGAGGCACAATTCTTCGCCGACGCTTTTGTCGAATCCGGCACATCGTCGCCCAAAGAACTCCAACCTCTCCCGGCCCAGTCATGACGTCACGAACCATTGCAGCATTTGCCGTAGCCCTTGTTGTCGCTCTTCAGGCTGCCGATTGCCGCGCCGACGACGCGGCGAGCTATCCGGCACAGACCATCAAGATCGTCGTGCCGTTCCCCGCCGGCGGAACGGCGGACACGCTTCCGCGCATCATCGCAGAAAAGCTTCGACAGAAGTGGAATCAAGCCGTCGTCATCGAGAACAAGTCCGGCGCCGGCGGCAATATCGGCGCCGAGGCGGTCGCGAGCAGCCCACCCGACGGCTACACGCTGCTGGCAAGCCCGCCCGGCCCGATCGCAATCAACGAAAGTCTCTACAAGAAGCTTTCATATCGTCCCTCCGATTTAATGCCGATCACCGCGCTCGGCACCGCACCGAATGTGCTTGACGTCCGTCCGGATTTTCCGGCGAAGACGGTCCAGGAGTTGATCGCTTACGCCAGAGCCAATCCGGGCAAAGTCACGTTTGCCTCGCAAGGAAACGGGTCGACGTCGCATCTCACGGCAATCCTGTTCGAGAAATTGACCGGCACCAGGATGGTGCATGTTCCCTATCGCGGCACCGCCCCTGCGCTGCAGGACATCATGGGCAATACTGTCGACATGTTTTTCGACAATATCGGTTCGTCCATGAGCCTGCACCTTGGCGGCAAGCTCCGCATTCTCGGCGTTTGCGGGCCGGAGCGCGCGCCGTCCCTCCCCGACGTTCCGACGGTTCGCGAATCCGGCGTCCCCGACTTCGCCTCGGTGACATGGTTCGCCCTCATGGCGCCGAAGGGCACTCCCGATGCCATTATCGCGAAGCTCAATGCGGCGGTGACCGAAATTCTGAAGGAGCCGGACATCCAGACCCAATTCGTCAAGCTCGGCGTTCAGCCGGCGCCGATGGACGTGACGGCAACGGCCAGGTTCATCGGCGAGGAGCGCACGAGGTGGGGCGATATCATCAAGTCGGCCGATCTGACGCTCGAGTAAGGGCGGAGCGCGTTTCATCGATAATCGTGTGATACCTGCTTTAGTCTAAAGCCTGCATCATCTTCTCGCCGCACGCATCGTCGAAGCTGTCCGCACGATTCGCAGGACAGGATTGGAATGACGGGTTCGGAATTGAAGCGGCTTCGCGAGCATCTCGGCGAGGCGATCGGCCGGGCGCTCTCAGTGGCCGACATGGCGAAACTCTGCGGGCTCCCGGCCGAGAGCGCGGACACCGTCCGCCGCTGGGAGGTCACCGGCCCGAGCGGTCCGGCTTCCGAATTGTTGCGCATCCTGGCGATGGCGAGCGATCACTATCCGATCCTGGAAAACTTCAACGTGATCGACCATTACAATGTGCGGGAGCAGGACCGGCCCGCGCGCCGCGAGGCATTCCGCGAGCAGATGCGCAACGAGGTGCGCCGCCGTCTGGCGTGAGCGGCGCGTTCGACCACCACCTGCTGCTCTTAAGCCTTTCTTCACCGCTCCTTAAGCCAACGTTAATCACAACAAAACGTTTGCGTCACAACACGTTGGATTGAATCCCGCCGTGCTGCCGCGGTGACAGCATTTTATTCAAATACGCTCTATCTCGATTCCCATGAGTGGCGCTGCACCCATGCCACACGCCTCTCACAAGTCTCGCGTTGGAGTCGATCGATGAAAAAACTTCTGCTCACCACGGTAGCAATTGCGGTGCTCAGCGCTGCGCTGCCCGCGCACGCCGCCGACTTCGGCTATCGCGCCCCTTACAAGACGCCCGCCTACGCCGCGCCGCTTTACAACTGGACCGGCTTCTACATCGGCGCCCATGCCGGCGGCGCGTTCTCCAGCAGCGACAATTTCACCGGACTCGGCACCGGCAACAACGGCAACGGCCGTTTCGTCGGCGGTCTGCAGGCCGGCGGCGACTGGCAGTTCGCGCCGAACTGGGTGGTCGGCGCCGAGGCCCAGTACAGCTGGCTGTCCGGCAATGTCGGCGCGATCTTCCCGGGCGGCCTTGCCTACACCAACAACCAGCGCGGGCTCGGCTCGATCACCGGCCGCGTCGGCTACACCTGGGGTCCGGGCCTCGCTCTATGTGAAGGGCGGCTACGCCTATTCCGACAACAACGAGACCGTGACGGCGTTCGGCGTGCCCGTGGCGTTTGCGACCGATGCCGATCACAAGAACGGCTACACCATCGGCCTCGGCGTCGAATACATGTTCGCGGCGAACTGGTCGGCCAAGGCCGAGTACATGTACTACAATTTCGGCGACGCCCGCTTCACCGCACCTGCCGCGCTGGTGCCGACCGGCAGCTTCACCACCGACGACCATGTCATCAAGGTCGGCGTGAACTATCGCTTCAATCTGGGAAATCTGGGGGGGCCGGTGGTCGCGCGGTACTGACGCGCGCTACCAAGGGGCGAGAAAAGGCCGGCGCGAGCCGGCCTTTTGCCAGTGCCGCTTTCGATCTGAAGTCCCTGAACCCGATTTTGCAGCGCGTGAGTCAGGGACTTCAGATCGGCGGCACTAGGCTAAAAATAGGCGCATCCCGCCAAATTTCCCGATTTTGTTAACCCCATACCGCGATACTGCCGCCGCAATCTCATCTTGAGGTGCGCGGGGGCGGGCATGGCGTTTCGGTTGGGTCTGGGCAGGGTGTTTCGGCGCACTTCGGCCGCGTTGGGGAGTCAGAGGCAGCCTGTTTGCCGCCTTCGCCGTGATCGCCGCCATGGCGATCGTGATCTCGGCCGGCGCCGGCCTCGTGCTGCGCAACCTTGGCGGCATCATGGTCGACCTCTCCGGCCAGAACATTCCCCGCCTTGCCGCGAGCCTGCAATTGTCGGCGCAGGCCGCAAGCCTCGCGGCCCAGGGTCCGGCGCTGCTCGCAGCCCCGACCGAGGACGCGCTGGACGAGCGCATCAAGAAGCTGAAGGAGATCCAGCAGCAGACGCAGCGAAGCTCGGCGAGATCATCGAGCTCGGCGCCGACAAGACGGTGATCGTGCGCGCTGAACGAGACCATCAAGAACATCGGCGAGGCCACCGAGAGCCTGATCAACGCCGCCCGCGAGCGGCTCGACGCTGCCGCGCAGCACGACAAGCAGTATGACGCGCTGCGCGCGGCGCAGGCGGCCTTCGTCGCCGCCGCAGGCCCGGCCATGCTGGACGCGCAGACCCAGGTCAACGCCATTCTCGGCTCGGCCAACCTCACCGCCAGCGACGCCACCGAGGCCGTGCAGACCCTCGGCCAGCTCGGCAACGTCGTCGCCAGCGGCAATCTCGCGGCCGCCGACCTGATCGCGACCCTGTCGGCCAATTCGAGCGACAAGCTCGACGACATCGAAAAGGAATTCAAGACGGCGCAGGGACGCCTGCGCTCCAACCTCGATCTGCTTGCCGGAGAACGCAGGCACCAAGGCGCTGCACGAGGCCGCCGAGAAGCTGCTCGCGCTCGGCACCGGCAAGACCGGCGTGTTCCGCCTGCGCCAGAAGGAGCTCGACGCCGCTCGACTACGGCCAGACCGTGCTGGACGAGGCGCGCAAGCTCAATGTCGGCCTCGACATCAGCGTGCAGCAGCTGGTCGAGGGCGTGCAGAAGGAGACCAACGCCGCCACCTATCACGCGCGCCAGGAGATTTCGTTCGCCACCATGATCATGCTGGCGATGGGCGCCGCGACCCTGGTCGGCTCGGTGCTGTTCGTCTGGCTCTATGTCGGCGGCAACATCCTGCGCCGCATCGGCAGCCTGCAGCACTCGATGCAGCTGCTCTCCAACGGCGATCTCGAAACCGATATCTACCGCTCGCACCAGCACGACGAGATCGCGGCGATGTCGGAGACGCTGCAGGTGTTCCGCGACAGCATGATCCGCGCCCGCGTGCTCTCCGCCGACCAGGACAAGGACCGCGCCGCCAAGAGCGAACGCGCCGCGCGCATGGAAGGGCGCATCGCCGAATTCGAGGCGGCGGTGCGCAACGCGCTCGACAATCTCTCGCAGTCGGCCAACTCGATGCAGTCGACGGCGCAGAGCATGGCCACGACCGCCGACCAGTCGAACGCGCTGGTCAGTGCGGTGGCCTCCGCCGCGGAAGAAACCTCCGTCAACGTGCAGACGGTGTCCGCCGGCACCGAGGAACTGTCGTCCTCGATCTCCGAGATCGGCCGGCAGGTCGTCACCTCGGCCGAGATCGCGAAAAAGGCCGTGGAAGAGGCCGGCGCCACCGATGCCACCATGGCCGGGCCTTGCCGACAATGCGAGCCGCATCTCGGTCGTGGTCGACCTGATCCAGGTGATCGCCTCGCAGACCAATCTGCTCGCGCTCAACGCCACCATCGAGGCGGCGCGCGCCGGCGAAGCCGGCCGCGGCTTTGCGGTGGTCGCCTCCGAGGTGAAGAGCCTTGCGAGCCAGACCGCGAAGGCGACCGACGAAATCCGCGCCCAGATCGCCAGCATGCAGTCGGTGACGACGTCGGCGGTCAATGCCATCAGGAACATCGGCCAGACCATCGGCGAGATCAACGACGTGACGACGGCGATCGCGGCTGCGGTCGAGGAGCAGGGTGCTGCGACGCGCGAGATCGCGCGCAACATCCAGCATGCCGCCGGCGGCACCAGCGAGGTCTCCAGCAACATCGTCGGCGTCTCCACTGCTTCGGCCGAAGCCGGCGCTGCCGCGACCGAGGTGCTGGATGCATCCGCGGCCCTGCGCCGCGAGGCCGACGGCCTGCGCGCCGAAATCGACGCGTTCCTGGTCAATATCCGCGCGGCGTGAGAGTTCTCAATCATTCCGGGGCGATGCCTCGGAATGCCGGTCATGACGCTTTTTCGGCTGGCGCCGCGCCGCATGTGCGGCTAAGCCAAAGCCATGCATTCGAAGAGCGAAAAGATTCATTCCTCGGCCGAGACGCTGCGTTACCCCTGGGAAAACCATCCCGGACACGACCAGGTCGTGGAGGTGATGCCGGGCGTGCTGTGGCTGCGGCTGAAGCTGCCGTTCCGTCTCAACCATGTGAACATTTATCTGCTCGCCGACGGCGACGGCTGGACTGCGGTCGATGCCGGCTTCGGCAATGAAGAGACCATCGCGGCCTGGACGGCGCTGCTCGAAGGTCCGCTCAAGGGCGTCAAGATCACGCGCCTGATCGTGACCCATTCCCATCCCGACCATGTCGGGCTCGCGGGCTGGATCGTCGAGCGCTTCGACTGCCCGCTCGTGATGTCGCAGGTCGAATATCTGCAGTCGGTCTATCACCAGAACCGCGGCACCGAGGAACGGCGCAACGCGCAGCGGCTGTTCTTCCGCCGCCACGGCATGGACGAGAGCCTGACCGAAAAGCTGCTCGGCCGCGGCCAGGATTATCTGAAGCGGGTGTCCATCCTGCCGCCGTCCTATCGGCGCATCTCGCATGGCGAGGAGATCACGATCGGCAGCCGCCGCTTCAAGGTCATCACCGGCGGCGGGCATGCGCTCGACCAGGTGATGCTGTATTGCGCCGCCGACAAGCTGTTCCTGTCCGCCGACCAGGTGCTGAGCAAGATTTCACCCAATGTCAGCGTCTGGGCGGTCGAGCCCGACCAGAACTCGCTCGGCGAATATCTGTTCTCGCTCGCGAGCCTTACCACGACGCTGCCCTATGACGTGATGGTGCTGCCCGGCCATGGCGTGCCGTTCTACGGGCTGAAGACCCGCATCAAGCAGCTCGCCGACCACCACGAGGAGCGCTGCCGGCTGATTGCGGAGGCCTGCCTGGACGTTCCGCAGACCTCGAAGGAACTGGTGCCGGTCGTGTTCCACAAACACGTGCTTGACCCGCACCAGATGGGCTTTGCCGCGGGCGAATTGATCGCCCACGTCAATTACATGCTGGTCGAGGGCCGCCTGACCGCCCAGGAAACCGACGGCGTGCTGCGCTTCAGGACCACGTGATCGTCCGATCCGGCAGGACCGCGCTTTTCGCGCCAAACTATTGATCTCGATCAAGTTTCGAATTCGCCCGCTCGCGCATAAAGAGGGCGGATTCGTTCTCGACAGCCAAGCTGGAAAGGCTCTAAAAAGGTAGGAGCTTTCCCGGTTCCCGCTTCAGGTTTTGCGATGGATTACAGCCAGTTCTTCAGTGCCGCCCTCGGTCGCATTCATGACGAGCGGCGCTACCGCGTTTTCGCCGACCTCGAACGGATTGCCGGCCGCTTTCCGCACGCGCTGTGGCATTCGCCAAAGGGCGCCCGCAACATCGTGATCTGGTGCTCCAACGATTATCTCGGCATGGGCCAGCATCCGAAAGTGGTCGGCGCCATGGTCGAGACCGCGACCCGCACCGGCACCGGCGCCGGCGGCACCCGCAACATCGCCGGCACGCATCATCCGCTGGTGCAGCTCGAGCATGAACTCGCCGATCTGCACGGCAAGCAAGCCGCGCTGCTGTTCACCTCGGGCTATGTCTCGAACCAGACCGGCATTTCAACCATTGCCCAGTTGATCCCGAACTGCCTGATCCTGTCGGATGCGCTCAACCACAATTCGATGATCGAGGGTGTGCGGCACTCCGGCTGCGAGAAGATCATCTTCCGCCACAACGACACGACCCATCTGGAAGAGCTACTGCGCGCGGCAGGCGACCGGCCGAAGCTGATCGCCTGCGAAAGCCTCTATTCCATGGACGGCGACGTCGCGCCGCTGGCGAAAATCTGCGATCTCGCCGAGAAATACGGCGCGATGACCTATGTCGACGAAGTGCACGCGGTCGGCATGTACGGTCCGCGCGGCGGCGGCATCGCCGAGCGCGACGGCGTCATGCATCGCATCGACGTGCTGGAAGGCACGCTTGCCAAGGCATTCGGCTGTCTCGGCGGCTATATCGCGGCCAGCACCGAGATCATCGACGCCGTGCGCTCCTATGCGCCGGGCTTCATCTTCACCACCGCACTGCCGCCGCCGATCTGCTCGGCCGCGACCGCGGCGATCCGCCATCTGAAGACCTCGAACTGGGAGCGCGAGCGCCATCAGGACCGCGCCGCCCGGGTCAAGGCGATCCTGTCCGCCGCCGGCCTGCCGGTGATGTCGAGCGACACGCACATCGTGCCGCTGTTCGTCGGCGATCCCGAGCTTTGCAAGCAAGCCTCCGATTTGCTGCTCGAAGAGCACGGCATCTACATCCAGCCGATCAACTATCCGACGGTCGCCAAGGGCACCGAGCGGCTGCGGATCACGCCCTCGCCCTACCATGAGGACGGCCTGATCGACGCGCTTGCCGAGGCCTTGCTGCAGGTCTGGGAGCGGCTCGGCCTGCCGCTGAAGCGGAAATCGCTCGCGGCCGAATAGGCGCGAGCCTTCCTGCCTTAACGACATCCGTAAATCCCGCATTTTGCGGGAAAATCGCTGTCGCTTGCCGAGGCGGCAGGGAGTACACTTTTCCTTTGAAAATCAAGGGGCAGCAGTTCCAGGGAGTTTAAGACCGCGATGCTGCACGACTGGGGCGTGATCGCAGCCGCCTTCGGCTACATCGGGTGCCTGTTCCTGCTGGCGAGCTATGGCGACCGCCTGTCGCCGGCCGAGCGCCGCAACGCCAACGGCTGGATCTATCCGCTGTCGCTGGCGATCTACTGCACGTCCTGGACCTTCTTCGGCTCGGTCGGCTTCGCCACCCGCACCAGCACCGATTTCCTCGCCATCTATGTCGGCCCGATCGTAATGATCGGGCTCTGCACGCCGCTGCTCCGCCGCGTCATCGCGCTGGCGAAGGCGCAGAACATCACCTCGATCGCCGACTTCATCGGCGCGCGCTACGGCAAAAGCCAGGCGGTCGCCGCCACCGTCGCGCTGATCGCGATCATCGGCTCGGTGCCCTACATCGCGCTGCAGCTGAAAGCGATGGCGTCCTCGCTTGAAACCATCCTCAGCGAGGACCAGGCCTTCTCCAAGATTCCGATCATCGGCGACATCGCGCTGATGGTGACGCTGGCGATGGCGACCTTCGCGGTGCTGTTCGGCACGCGACAGACCGACGCCACCGAGCACCAGCACGGCTTGATGCTCGCAGTCGCCGTCGAATCCGTAGTGAAGCTCGTCGCCTTCCTTGCCGTCGGCGTCTTCATCACCTTCTGGATGTTCCATCCGGGCGAGCTGGTCCAGCGCGCCATGAAGACGCCGGAAGCCGTTCGCGCGCTGGAATACACGCCGACCATCGGCAACTTCCTTTGCATGGTGCTCTTGTCCTTCAGCGCCGTCATGCTGCTGCCGCGCCAGTTCCATGTCAGCGTGGTCGAGAATTCCTCCGATGCCGAGGTCTCGCGCGCGCGCTGGCTGTTTCCGCTCTATCTCGTCGCCATCAACGTCTTCGTGATTCCGATCGCGATCGCCGGCCTCGTCAGCTTCCCGTTCGGCGCCGTCGACAGCGACATGTACGTGCTGGCGCTGCCGATCGAAGGCGACGCGCCGCTGCTCAGCGTCGGTGTTTTCCTCGGCGGGCTGTCGGCGGCGACCGCCATGGTGATCGTCGAATGCGTCGCGCTGTCGATCATGGTCTCGAACGACATCGTGGTGCCGCTGGTGCTGCAGCGCGAGCCGCGCACGCGCAGCCAGACCAAGGATTTCGGCGACTTCCTGCTGAAGGTCCGCCGCTTCGCGATCTTCGCCATCATGCTGATGGCCTATTTCTACTATCGCGCGCTGGGCAACACCCAGCTTGTGGCGATCGGCCTGCTGTCATTCGCCGCGATCGCGCAGCTTGCGCCCTCCTTCTTCGGCGGGCTGCTGTGGCGGCGCGGCACCGCGCGCGGGGCGATCGGCGGCATGCTGGTCGGCTTTGCGGTCTGGGCCTACACGCTGTTCATTCCATCCTTCCTCGACAGTTATCCCGGGGGAATCGAATTCCTGCAGCACGGCCCGTTCGCCATCGAAGCGCTGCGGCCGCAGGCGTTGTTCGGCACCGACCTTCCGCCGCTGCTGCATGGCGTGCTGTGGAGCCTGACGCTCAACCAGCTGATCTACATCGCGCTGTCGCTGGCGCGCCAGCCCTCCTCGATCGAGCGGCTGCAGGCCGATCTGTTCGTGCCGACCGAACTTGCGCCGATGGCGCCGACCTTCCGCCGCTGGCGCTCCACCGTGACGGTGCAGGACATCCAAAGCACGGTCGCGCAATATCTCGGCGCAGACCGCGCCCGCCGCTCGTTCCAGGCCTTCGCCGCGACCCACAATACGCCGTTCGATCCGGCGGCGCCGGCCGATTTCGAACTGCTGCAGCATGCCGAGCATTTGATCGCGTCCTCGATTGGTGCTGCGTCGTCGCGCCTCGTGATGTCGCTGCTGCTGCGCAAGCGCACGGTGTCTGCCAAGGCCGCGCTAAAGCTGCTCGACGACTTGCATGCCGCCTTCCATTTCAACCGCGAAATCCTGCAGACCGCCCTCAATCACGTGCGGCAGGGCATTGCGGTGTTCGACACCGAATTGCAGCTGATCTGCTCGAACCGGCAATTCGCCGAAATCCTGGGGCTCCCGCCGCATCTGGTGCAGATCGGGATCCCATTGCGCGAGATCCTGGAGCAGATGGGCGCCATCGATCCGCCCGGCGCCGGCGACAGTGAACTGTTGATGGAACGGCGGCTCGCCGCCTGCACCACCGAAGGCCAGTCCTACCTGGAACGCCTGCCCGACCGTCACACGGTGATCGAGGTCCGCTCCAACCGGATGCCGGATGCCGGACTCGTCATCACCTTCACTGACGTCACGTCGTCCTTTGAAGCCGCCGAAGCGCTGGAGCGCGCCAATGCCACGCT
Organism: uncultured Alphaproteobacteria bacterium; assembly: GCA_963821965.1. Taxonomy (GTDB): domain Bacteria; phylum Pseudomonadota; class Alphaproteobacteria; order Rhizobiales; family Xanthobacteraceae; genus Bradyrhizobium. Next base: position 24,998 of record CAWGFY010000006.1, on the reverse strand, counting down.
GGAAAAGCGCGTGCGCGACCGCACCGAGGAGCTGACGCTCCTCAATTCGGAGCTGGCGCTGGCCAAGAGCGCGGCGGAGGACGCCAACATCTCCAAGACGCGCTTCCTCGCCGCCGCCAGCCACGACATTCTGCAGCCGCTGAATGCGGCGCGGCTCTATGTGACGAGCCTGGTCGAGCGCAAGAGCGTGGGCGATGATTCCAGGCTGGTCGAGAATATCGACGACTCGCTGGAAGCGATCGAGGAGATCCTGAGCGCGCTGCTCGACATCTCCCGGCTCGACGCCGGCGCCATGACGCCGTCGATCTCCAGCTTCAAGATGGCCGACCTGATGCGCTCGCTGGAGATCGAGTTTGCCCCGATCGCCCGCGCCAAGAACTTGCAGCTCACCTTCGTGCCCTGCTCGCTACCGGTGGAATCCGATCGCTCGCTGCTGCGGCGGCTGCTGCAGAACTTCATCTCGAATGCGATCAAATACACCCCGCAGGGCCGCGTGCTGGTCGGTTGCCGCCGCCGCGGGGAGACTTTGCAGATCGGCGTTTACGACACCGGCGTCGGCATTCCCCCGCTCAAGCGCAGCGAGATTTTCAAGGAGTTCCACCGTCTCGAACAGGGCGCACGGATCGCGCGCGGCCTGGGACTCGGATTGTCGATCGTCGAGCGGCTGGCGCGCGTGCTCAACCACGCCATTGCGATCGATTCCAATCCGGGCGGCGGCTCGGTGTTCTCGGTGACGGTGCCGATCGCGAAGGCGATCAACCATACCGCGGCAGTGACGACCGCCACGCCGCTGTTGCGGACGCCGATCGCCGGCGCGCGGATCGTCTGCATCGAGAACGATCTCGCCATCCTCGACGGCATGAAGACGCTGCTCACCGCATGGGATGCCGAGGTGATCGCGGTCACCGATCCCGAGGCGGCGATGGAAGCCATCGACGCCGTGGGCGGCCGCGTGACCGGGCTTCTGGTCGACTATCATCTCGATCGCGGCAACGGCGTCGCCGCGATCCGCGACATCCGCCGCCGGTTCGGCGAAAACATGCCCGCGATCCTGATCACCGCCGACCGCAGCCCGCATGTCCGCGCCGCGGCGCGCGAAGAGAAGATCGCGGTGCTGAACAAGCCGGTGAAGCCGGCCTCATTGCGCGCTTTGCTCGGGCAGTGGCGCACGCAGCAGATGGTCGCCGCGGAGTAGTCATCGTCATTGCGAGCCAACGGGTCGCGCGAATGCGCGCCCGATGACAGGCTCCCGGAAGCAATCGCGGCCACAGTCTGGATTGCTTCGTCGCTTGCGCTCCTCGCAATGACGATTACTGCTCCGACGGCGTGCTCTGCCGCCACTGGCTGCCGGCGATCTTGGCCGCGGCGATCACGGCTTGCGTGCGGCTTTCGACACCGAGCTTTTGCAGGATCGCCGAGACATGCGCCTTGATGGTGGCTTCGGAGACGCCGAGCTCGTAGGCGATCTGCTTGTTGAGCAACCCCTCCGACAGCATCATCAGCACCCGCACCTGCTGCGGCGTCAGCGTCACCAGACGGTCGCGCAGCCGCGTCATGTCGGGATCGGCGGCCGACGTCAGATCGGTGTCCGGCGGAACCCAGACGTCGCCGTCCATCACCTTCATGATCGCGTCGCGCAGCGTGTCGACGCCGAACCGCTTCGGGATGAAACCGGACGCGCCGAAATCCAGCGAGCGGCGGATGGTGGCGCCGTCGTCGCTTGCCGACACGATGACGACGGGGATCGCCGGATATTGCGCACGCAGATAGATCAGCCCGGAGAAGCCGGAAATCCCGGGCATGGAGAGATCGAGCAGGATCAGGTCGACGTCGGAATCCTGTTCCAGCAGCGCCGTCAGGTCCTCGAACGATCCCGCCTCGTCGATCTTCGCGGTGCTGACGACGCTTGCGACCGCCTGCCGCAAGGCGTCGCGAAACAGCGGGTGGTCATCGGCGATGACGAGATGGGTGCTGGCAGCAGGCATTTATCTGTCTTGTCGTCCTTGGCGATGACCCCTGCGACTCCTTGTGCAGGCAAGTCCGGGCAGTTTTCAATCTGATTCTCTTGCGTTGGTATAACGCATGCAAGCACTCAATGGCGCCTTACGGAAGCGCAGTTAATGGGCGTTGTGCACCGCAACAGCGCGCCTCGCGGGCACCCGCCCAATCCCGACTGCAGTCACTCCACACATAATTGACGCGAGAGCCAAAAGTCTTATTTGGACGGTTTTCACCGCAATGTTACCGTGAGTTAAGGCCCCAGCCGGGAATAGTCCGGCAGGCATCGGGGCAGGGCCTTCATCGTCAAAATCGTCGGGGAGCAAACGCAATGACAATGGCAGCAACTGCGGGCGGAGTCCGCACGGGCGGCATGACGGCTGAGGAGCGAAAGGTCATCTTCGCTTCGTCGCTCGGCACCGTCTTCGAATGGTATGATTTCTACATCTACGGAACGCTCGGCGTGTTCCTTGCGAAGTACTTCTTCGCCAACGTGCCGCCGAATGTCGGCTTCATCTTTGCACTGCTCGCCTTTGCCGCCGGCTTTGCCGTGCGGCCGTTCGGCGCGCTGATCTTCGGCCGGCTCGGCGACATGATCGGCCGCAAATACACCTTCCTGATCACCATGACGCTGATGGGCGTCGGCACCTTCTTCATCGGCCTGTTGCCGGGCTATGGCAGCTGGGGCATTGCCGCTCCCGTCGTGCTGATCCTGCTCCGCCTCGTGCAGGGCCTTGCGCTTGGCGGCGAATATGGCGGCGCGGCGACCTATGTCGCCGAACACGCCCCTCCCGGCCAGCGCGGCTACTACACCTCCTGGATTCAGACCACCGCGACGCTGGGCCTGTTCCTCGCACTGCTGCTGATCCTCGGCATCCGCAGCTGGCAGGGCGAAGAGACCTTCGGCGATTGGGGCTGGCGCGTTCCGTTCCTGCTCTCCGGCATCCTGTTGATCATCTCGATCTGGATCCGCTTGAGCCTGAACGAGTTGCCGGTGTTCCAGAAGATGAAGGAGGAAGGCACGACCTCCAAGCGCCCGCTGACCGAAGCCTTCGCCACCTGGTCGAACGCCAAGATCGCGATCTTCGCGCTGCTCGGCGCCACCGCCGGTGAAGCCGTGGTGTGGTATGGCGGACAGTTCTACGCGCTGTTCTTCCTGACCCAGACCATCAAGGTCGCGGCCGTTCCTGCGCAAATCATGATCGTGATTGCGCTGGCGCTTGGCACGCCCTTCTTCATCATCTTCGGCATACTCTCGGACAGGATCGGCCGCAAACCGATCATCCTCGCGGGTTTCCTGCTGGCGGCCGTGACGTATTTCCCGATCTTCAAGGGAATTACCCACTTCGCCAATCCCAAGCTCGAGGCGGCGCTCAACTCCGCGCCGGTGACGGTCACCGCCGATCCCAACGAGTGCTCGTTCCAGTTCAAGGCGACCGGAACCGAGAAATACACCACCAGCTGCGATATCGCGAAATCCGCGCTGGTCACCGCGTCAGTGAACTACACCAACGAGGCCGCGCCGGCCGGCACCAAGGCCAAGGTCAAGGTCGGCGAGCAGACGCTCGATGCCACCAGCCCGACCTTCGCAAAGGATCTGCCGGCGGCGATCAAGACCCACGGCTATCCCGCCTCGGCCGATCCGAACGACGTCAACTACATCATGACGACGGTCCTGCTCTGGCTCCTCGTGATCTACGTGACGCTGGTCTACGCACCGATCGCGGCCTGGCTGGTTGAGCTTTTCCCGAGCCGCATCCGCTACACCAGCATGTCGCTGCCCTATCACATCGGCAACGGCTGGTTCGGCGGCTTCCTGCCGGCGACGGTGTTCGCGATCGCCGCCGCGACCGGAAACATCTATTCCGGCCTGTGGTATCCGATCGGCGTCGCCGTGATGAGCCTCATCATCGGCTTGATCTTCCTGCCGGAGACCAAGGACGTCGACATCACCAAGACCTGATCGTCGACGTCTCGATGCAGACGGCCGCGGAGCGATCCGCGGCCGTTTTTATTTGGCGGCACCGAGAAATTGCAGGACGACCTCGCGGGCGTGCGGACGGCTGCGATGCTCGACGAGATAGATCGCCTGCCAGGTGCCGAGCGCAAGCTCGCCGCTGATCACCGGGATCTGCAGCGAGGTGCCGGTCAGCATCGTCTTGATATGCGCGGGCATGTCGTCGGGACCTTCGGTGTCATGCGTCCAGGCGAAATCCTCCGGCGCGAGGCGCGAAAGCGCGGTCTTGAGATCGGCAAGCACCGATGGGTCGGCGTTCTCCTGAATCGTGAGCGAGGCCGAGGTATGGCGGATGAACAACGTCACCGCGCCCTCGCCCGCATTTGCATCGCGCGCGAATTTGGCGACCTCAGCGGTGAGATCGACGAAGCCCTTGCCATGGGTCTGCACCGTGAGCAGCGCACTGACGACGCTGTCGACACTGACGGCGGACGGCCGGCTGCGCGATATCTGCCGCGACTGATTCACCAGTGCCCACTTTCCGAAGTCCGCGCTACATCGCCGCAATAACTTTCGCGGACTTCGGAAAGTTATGGGCACTAGCAAATCTATGATTCTAGTGCCGCTTTCGATCTGAAGTCCCTGAACCCGATTCTTCGGCAAGTGAGTCAGGGACTTCAGATCGGCGGCACTAGCTCAAAGCTTTCCGCCGGACACGTCTTTCTGCACGCGGTTCGCCATGTCGATCAGCCGCCGCCACGCGCGTTCGAGAAACGACATCACGCGATCCACGTCCTGATCGCTCGGCAGCGGGATCTCGATCTTGCGCTGGCCGTCGGCCGTGCTCGGACCCTTGTCCGATTTCGGCATGGCGTCCTCGATCTTGCCAGGCGCGGGCGAAGGCTCGCGCGAGGCGAGTTGCGCCTTCAGCTTCTCGTTCTCCGCCTGCAGCCGGCCGATCTCGGCATCGAGTGCCGCTCGCTCATCGGGCACGGCATAACAGGTCCAGCCCGCGGCCGAATTGCTGCAATTGGAAACCGTGCCGGTCCGCGTGTCGAGCCGGACCATGCTGTCGCCGGACGGCTGCAGCGTGTAGCGGCCGTTCTCGGTGTCGGGTGTCTCGGCAGCGACGGCCGGCGCCAGTCCCGCAAGACATGCAACGGCAACAAGCAACGAAAATCGCAAAGGCAAGGGAATCATCAAGGCAACCATGGCGTCGCTCCGCCTTGCAGAATCAGACCCTAAACATCGGACCTATAGGCCTTGCGGCCACTTTTCAACGCATCTGCCAGCAATTCGATCCGGTCCTGTCCCCAGAACACCTCACCGTCGAGCACATAGACCGGCGAGCCGAAAACGTCGGCGGCGATGGCATCCTGACGGTTCTGCTCATAGGCCACGGTGATGTCGTCCGAAGCGGAGCGTTCGACAAGCTTCTTGCCGGGCAGGCCCGCCTCGTCGGCCAGCTTTGCGACGATGTCGGGGTCGGCGAGATTGAGCTCCTGCTCCCACACCGCCGGAAACGCGCGCCGCAAATACGGATCGGGATCGAGTCCGGCCTCGATGGCCGCGATCACCACGCCGTCGGCAAGCCGCGCATTGAGCGGGACATGTTTCGGACGAAAATGGAAATTCAGCCCGCGCTTGTCGCGCCATCGCTGCAGCTCCATCATACGATAGCGCTGCCGCACCGGATGACGCTTGATCAGCGGCAGCCCGCCGGTCTCGGAGAACAGTTCGACCAACACCACCGGCTTGTGATTCACCTTGAGACCGTAGGTCGCGACGACGTCACGGAAGGCCTTGTGTCCGATATAGGCCCATGGCGAGGAGAACGAGAAATAATAGTCGATCTGACGGGGCATGCGGTCTCCGGGCAGACGGAACGGGGGAGTGCGCGGGTATCCCAACAGAGCGCCCCAACGGGCGCAAGCGAGTGTCCTGTGGATGCAGACTGCTGCAGTGCGATGCGAGCCTAGCGGCGGGTCCAAAGCAGCCGAAATAAGTCATAGAAATCAAACGACTAGTCCATTAACACGCAATCTTGACTTGGCTAGTCGCGGTCAGTATGGTCCGCGCGGCTTTCAAGGGCGACGGTGCGCAATTTCTCTCATCCAGCGCGTCGGATCGGGTCTCCACAACATGTCGGATGGCACGGACCGCAACGGGGGTGGAAGTCGCGATCAATCGCCTGACGAAGCTGCGCTTTCCGCAAGGCTCGGAAGTCTGGATCAGCGGTTGTCCGAAGTTCGGGGCAATCGGAAAATCGGGACTGACCAATCCGGTGAGAGCGAAGACGGTGCAGCCAGGGCTTCGGCCATGGCGCGCGGCTTTCGCCTTTCCTCGGAACTGGTCGCGGGCGTTGTTGTCGGAGCGGCGATTGGCTGGGGTATCGACCGTTTGCTGTCGACCTCGCCGTTCGGTTTCATCGTGTTCTTCCTGCTCGGCTTCGTCGCCGGACTGATCAACCTGGTGAGAACCGCGGGCGTCATGTCCCGCAATCGCTGAGCCGGCGGAAGTCACGACATAGAAATTCCGAATGCCGGCCTGGCGCCGGCGCACCAAGAGCCGCGCGGATGACGATCGACCCGATCCATCAATTCCATCTCGTCAATCTCTTCAAGATCGGACAGATCGGCGATCACGCGATCTACTTCACCAACTCGTCCGCCTATATGCTGCTGTCGGTTGTGCTCATCTCCGCACTGATGATCGGCGGCTCCGCGGGCGGGCAGCTGGTGCCGGGCCGTTTCCAGTCGATGGCCGAGATCACCTACGAATTCGTCGCCACCACGCTGCGCTCGACCGCCGGCGCGGAAGGCATGAAGTTCTTCCCGCTGATCTTCACGCTGTTCATGTTCATCTGCGTCTCGAACCTGGTCGGCGTCATTCCCTATACCTTCACGCTGTCGAGCCACATCATCTTCACGGCGTCGCTGGCGCTGCTCGTGTTCTTCACCGTGCTGATCTACGGCTTCTACAAGAACGGCCTGAAGTTCTTCAAAATCTTCGTGCCCTCGGGCATTCCGATCTTCATCCTGCCGCTGGTTGTCTTCATCGAGGTGTTCTCGTTCTTGCTGCGGCCGGTGTCGCACAGCGTGCGACTGTTCGCCAACATGCTGGCCGGCCACATCGCGCTGAAAGTGTTCGCGGGCTTCGTGGCGCTGCTCGGCGTCTCGCTCGGCGCCCTCGGCTGGGTCGGCGGCGTGCTGCCGCTGGCGCTGACGGTCGCGATCTACGCCCTCGAAATCCTGGTCGCGTTCCTGCAGGCCTATGTGTTCGCGATCCTGACCTGCATCTACCTGAACGACGCCCTTCATCCGGGACACTGAGGCGGTCCCGAAAATCTTCCACCCACACCAGTCTTTCTTCAAGGAGCAAAAAATGGAACCGGCAGCAGCAAAACTTATCGGCGCGGGCATCGCGTGCATCGGCATGGGCGGTGCGGGCGTCGGCGTCGGCGTGATCTTCGGCAACTACCTCGCCGCAGCAGTGCGCAACCCGTCGGCCGCGCAGGGCCAGTTCGGCAACCTGATCTTCGGCTTCGCCGTGACCGAAGCGCTGGGCATCTTCTCGCTGCTGATCGCGCTGCTCCTGCTGTTCGTTCCGCTCTGAGCGGCGCAATCTCGCGCCGCCCTGCGGTGGCGCGTATGACAGCAACAGGAGAACTCCATGGCTGAGGGTCATGGCGAAGCAAAGGGCCAGAAGGCCGGCGCGCACACCGGAGCCGACGGCGGTCACGGCGGAGCATTTCCGCCGTTCAATTCGTCGACGTTCCCCTCGCAACTGGTCTCGCTGGTCGTCCTCTTCGTCGCGCTCTACATCATCGTATCGCGTGTCGCGCTGCCGCGCGTCGGCGCGGTGATCGATGCGCGTCAGAACAAGATCGAGGGCGATCTCGCCGAGGCGCAGAAGCTGAAGGACGAGTCCGAAGCCGCGTTGAAGGCCTATGAGGACGACCTCGCCAAGGCACGGTCGAAGGCGCAGGCGATCGGCGCGGAAACCCGCGAAAAGCTGAACGCGGCCTCCGAAGCCGAACGCAAGTCGCTGGAAGACAAGCTCGCGGTCAAGCTCGCCGATGCCGAGAAGTCCATTGCCGCCACCCGCTCTGCCGCGATGAGCAATGTGCGGGGCATTGCGGCCGATGCCGCCAGCGCCATCGTGCAGCGCCTGACAGGTAGCTCGCCCGACGGCAAGGCGGTGGAAGCCGCGGTCGACGCGTCGTTGAAGGGATAATCCGATGTTTGAAGACCCGGAGACCTGGGTAGCGATCGCCTTCGTCATCCTGATGGGTGCGTTCGCCTGGCTCGGCGTGCATCGCACGGTGCTGACCGCGCTCGACCATCGCAGCGAACGCATCAAGGCCGAGCTCGACGACGCCCGCCGCCTCAAGGACGAGGCCGCCAAGGTGCTCGCCGAGTACAAGGCAAAGCGCGCCACCGCCGAGCGCGAGGCCGACGACATCGTCACCAACGCCAGGGCCGAGGCCGAGCGTATCGCGGCCGACGCCAGGACAAAAATGGAAGACTTCGTCGCCCGCCGGACCAAGACCGCCGAGAGCAAGATCGCGCTCGCCGAAGCCCAGGCAGTCGCCGATGTCCGCGCCGCAGCCGCGGATGCTGCCGTGACCGCGGCCACCACGATCCTGTCGCAGTCGGTGAAGGGCCAGGTCGCCGACGACCTGCTCGCAAAGGGCATTGCCGAAGTCCGGCAGAAACTGAACTGAGTCGAAATAGACTTTCGTGTATCGAGGCCGCCGTGAAATCCACGGCGGCTTTTTTTCTATTCACCCTCCCCTGGAGGGGGAGGCATAGGCCGCCTCGGCGGCCGTTCTTAGCGCTAAGGACGCCGATGCTTCGCATCGGCTATGGCGAACAACGTGAGCGGCGGGGTGGGGTGAACTTCATTCACACCGCGCACCCACCGCGCCGACCCTCCCCTGGAGGGGGAGGGTGAAGCGCTATTTCTTCTTCCTCGCCGGTTTCGGTTTCTCCGCCGACACCAGCTGCGGATCGAAACCGACATAGAAAATGTAGTTGTCGCCGGCCCGGCCGACCGGCGCCGGATAGACCAGATCCTCGGCGACGAAGGTGAACGGCACGCTTTCGTCCTGCGACATCGTCACCGTGGTGGTGTAGGCCTTGGTGGCGATCACCTTCTCGCCGATGCCGCCCTGCACCACGGCGACGCGCAGCGGCACCTCGACGGTGGCCGGCGCGCCGGCCGGGCCGGCGATGACACGGCCCTGGATGCCGATATGCGCGGTGATCTCGTCGCCCGACTTGATGCATTCGCGCGCGAGCTTGCCGATCGAGGCCTGGTAGCGCACGTCATTGCCAACCGCCTGCTTGCCGGGAGCCGCGACCGCGTAGGTCGATGCGCCGAACCGGATCGTCACCTGCGGGCAGTTGAGCTCGGGCTTGGGCTCGCCGACGATGACGGGCGGCGGATCGTCCGTCTTGCTGCCGCCAAACAGGCCCTTGAAACGATCGGTCAGCGACTGCGCCGATGCAGGCGCCGCCCATGCGCAGGCCAGCGCAAGAGAGAGCGCGGCCGCGCCAATTTTGATGAACGTCTTTTCACCCATGCGATGACCCTGCACGTCTCTTTGTTTGGGCATGATCTTTTCGGAAAACCGCTTCACACTTTTCCGGATCATACCCTAGCCGTCGTCCCCCGACGCGAACTTATAGCAAGGCGATATCGGCAAACCCAAGGCGTGGCTCATGCTGCGAAAGTCGGTCATGAAGTTCGTGAGTGTCAATCGCACCATCGATACGCACTTCACCTCCCCTTGAAAAGGGGAGGTCGCTTTGCTCCGCAAGGAGCAAAGCGGGAGGGGATCACGCCGTGAAGGAAGACGATCAATGAGACCCCCTCCCCAGCCCTCCCCCTTTCAGGGGGAGGGAGCGCAGCTTCACATGCTGCGCGCAACTCAGTCCGGCCTCTTCATCACGTCAGCCACGGAAATCCTCATGCAGCAGGCCGAACAGCAGGTGGTCCTGCCAGACGCCGTTGATGCAGAGATAGCGGCGCGCCAGGCCCTCGCGGGAGAAGCCGCATTTCTCCAGCACCCGGATCGACGGCGCGTTGGAGGGAATGCAGGCCGCCTCGACGCGATGCAAATTGAGCTCGCCGAACAGCGTCGGCAGCAGCACGCGCAGCGCTGCGGTCATGTGGCCGCGATGCGCATGGGGCTGGCCGACCCAGTAGCCGATGGTGCCGGCCTGCACGATGCCGCGGCGCACATTGGCGAGCGTTATGCCGCCGATCATGGCGCCGTCGGATTCGCGGAAAATGATGAAGGGATAGGAGCGGTCGGCGGCGATGTCCTCGGTGTAGCGGCGGAGCCTGCGGCGGAAGCCCGAGCGGGTAAGGTCGTCCGACGGCCAGATCGGCTCCCATGGCGTCAGATATTCGCGGCTGAATTCGCGCAAATGCGTCCATTGCAGAAAATCGGACATTTGCGGCGCGCGCAGCAAGAGGCCGTGGCCGCGCGGGGCCAGCGCGGCCGGTCCGGAAGATGGCAAACGAAACAGGGCCATGGTGATGCTCCCCCGCGCCAGTGTCCCGGCTCCGACATTTCGCACTTCCTTGCGGTGGGCTCTCTTGCGAATGTCGGAGCCATAGGGACACTAGCAGAAATTTCTTTGCTAGTGCGGCTTTGGATTTGACATTCGCTCTCGAACCCGCGGCGAGTCCAAGCGAATGTCAAATCCGCCGCACTAGCCCCTAATGCAGGCGTGCCTTGGCCTTCGGCCGCGTCAAACCTTCGGCAAAATTCACCGCCGTGTCCAGACCCCTGCCGGTGCCGAGCGCGACCACGGCGGGCCGGCTGCGCGACAACAGCGCGCGTGCAGCATTCTTTGCTGTTTCGACGGTCACGGCGTCGATCCGCGCCAGCAACTCGTCCGTAGTCTGCGGCCTGCCATAGGCCAGCACATGGCGCGCCAGCTGCTCGGCGCGCGAGGAACAGCTCTCCAGCGCCATCAACAAACCCGCCTTCATCTGCGCCTTGGCGCGCGCCACCTCGGCCTCGGTCAGGGTTTCGACCGCGTCATTGATGACGTCGATCACGACCTCCATCATCTCGGGCGCATCGGCCGGATCCGTGCCGGTGTAGAGGCCGAAGAAGCCGGTGTCGGTATAGGGCGCGTGGAAGGAATAGATCGAGTAACAGAGGCCGCGCTTCTCGCGCACCTCCTGGAACAGGCGCGACGACATCCCGCCGCCGAGCGTGTTGGTGAACACCTGCAGCGAGAACAGCGACAGGTCGGTCTGCGGCACGCCCTCCAGCGCCAGGGTCAGATGCGCCTGCTCGAGCTCGCGATGCACCACGCGCGAGCCGCCCTTGCCGAACATCGCCGCTTGCGGCTTCGGCGCCGGCGCGCCGTTGAAAGTCCTGAAGCGCTCGGCGACGTCGGCAACGACTTTGCTGTGATTGACGGCGCCGGCGGCGGCCACCACCATGTCCGGCCCGCGATAATGGGTGGTGAGATAGGTGCGCAGCATGTCGCGGTCGAGCCGCTGCAGCGTCTTGGTGGTGCCGAGCAGCGAGCGGCCCATCGGCTGGTCGGGATAGCAGAGCTCGTTGAGATGCTCGAAGATGACGTCATCGGGCGTGTCCTGCGCGGCGCCGATCTCCTGCGCGATCACGCTCTTTTCGCGTTCGAGCTCGTCGGGCACGAAGGAGGGATTGGTCAGGATGTCCGAGAGCACGTCGAGCGCCAGCGGCACGTCCGCCTTCATCACCCGTGCATAATAGGCGGTGGTCTCGGTCGAGGTGCCGGCATTGAGATCGCCGCCAACCGCCTCGATCTCTTCCACGATCTGGCGCGACGAGCGCGTCGCCGTACCCTTGAACGCCATGTGCTCGAGCAGATGCGAGATGCCGTGCTCGTTGGGCTTCTCGTCGCGGCCGCCGACGCCGGCCCACACGCCGAGCGCGGCCGTCTCCAGATGCGGCATGGCGTCGGTCACGACCGTCAACCCGGTTTCGAGCTTCGTGATTTCGACAGCCATCAATGGACTCCTTGCTTGGCGGCGCGGCTGACCGACAGCACGAATTTCTCGACCTCGGCCTGATCGTTGTTGACGATCCGCACCCGCTCCGGCCGTGTCATCAGCCCGTCGAGCCAGGCCGGCAATTGCGGCCGGATGCCGCAAGCCGCTTCCACCGCATCCGGGAATTTGGCGGGATGCGCGGTCGACAGCACGATGTTCGGCACGCTGGTATCCGAGGTGTCGCGGTCGGCGACCGCGAGCGCGACCGCGGTGTGGGGATCGACAAGTTGGCCGGCCTCGCGCCAGGCGGCGCGGATCGCGGCCGCGGTTTCGGTTTCGTCGGCGCGGCCGGCGTCGAACTCGTCGCGAATCGCGGCAAGCATTCGATCCGGCAGCACGAAGCGGCCGGACTGCTTGAGCTGCTCCATCAGCCGGCGCACGGCGGCCGCGTCGCGCTTGCCCGCCTCGAACAACAGCCGCTCGAAATTCGAGGAGACCTGGATGTCCATCGAGGGCGACGCTGTGGCGTGCACCTCGCGCACCTCGTAGATGCCGGTCTTGAGCGTACGCGCCAGGATGTCGTTGACGTTGGTCGCGATGCGCAAGCACCGGATCGGCAGGCCCATGCGCTTGGCCGCGAAGCCCGCGAAGATGTCGCCGAAATTGCCGGTCGGCACGGTGAAGTCGACGGCGCGCGACGGCGCGCCGAGCGCCACCGCCGAGGTGAAGTAATAGACGATCTGCGCGACCACCCGCGCCCAGTTGATGGAGTTGACGCCCGATAGCGCGACCTGATCGCGGAACCGGTGATGATTGAACAGGCCCTTCACGATCGCCTGGCAGTCGTCGAAGGTCCCTTCGACGGCGAGCGCGTGGATGTTCGACGCGCCCGTGGTCGTCATCATCCGCCGCTGCACTTCGGAGATGCGGCCGTGCGGAAACAGCACGATCAGGTCGACATTGCCGAGATTGGCGAAGGCGTCGACCGCGGCGCCCCCGGTATCGCCCGAGGTTGCGACCACGATGGTGGTGCGCTGGCCGCGCTTGGCCAGCACGTGGTCCATCAGCCGCGAGATCAGCTGCATCGCGACGTCCTTGAACGCCAGGGTCGGACCGTGGAACAGCTCGAGTACGAATTGATGCGGGCCGATCTGGTTCAGCGGCACCACGGCGGGATGACGGAAGGTGGCGTAGGCCTCGTTCGCCATGCGGCCGAGATCGGCATCCGAAATCTCGCCGCCGACGAACGGGCGCACCACGTCGACCGCGACCTCCCAATAGGGCCGGCCGAAGAACGCGGCAGTGGTCTCAGCCGAAAGCTGCGGCCAAATCTCGGGCACGTAGAGGCCACCGTCCCGGGCAAGCCCGGTCAGCATCACGTCGCAGAAACCCAGTGCCGGAGCCTCGCCCCGGGTCGAAACATACCGCGTCAAACCACCCTCCAAAGGCTTTTCGTTCACCTCAAGCCTTTGATTTTGTTGATTGATCCGTTGACCTCAAGGGGCGGATCGGTCGGCACCATAATGGGTTTTGCTGCCCGAGGGAAACGGGTTTCTTGACGTTCCAGGCCGCCTGCCATTCGTCATTGCGAGGAGCGAAGCGACGAAGCAATCAAGAGTCTTCGTGCAGCAAGTCTGGATTGCTTCGCTTCGCTCGCAATGACGACGGGACATGGTTCCGCATTCCCGCGGCAGAATTCTGCCCGAGTGATCCCAAAAACGTTGCCCTCGGAAAACAGAGGGCGCAGGGAATGCCGGGCGCTGGCCGCACCCGCAGCCTTGTGTGCTGAAAGGGGTAGAGTGCACACAAGTAGTCAGGTAAAGCCGAACGATCCGGCACTCCCTGCGCAATGGCTTTACGGCTTACTCCGCGCTCTCCCCGGGGTACCGGGCTTGTTAGCCCCCGTCATCTTGCCGACTCATCATCGACAAAACTTGATTCCAGCGTCGGGGAATCAGGACCACACGGCTTGACCGTACGCGTTGGCGCGCATCATCTCACGCGCTTCCGCGTCCATCGCATCCCGCCCCACGTGTCGTGACGATTGGCCGAACGTCCCTCGTGTTGGGGCGAGGTGGGCGGATTAAAGCATGTGTTCCGTTTTTCGTAAATAGCCGTGACCTGCGGCAGATTAACGCGACGGGCAATTTGCGCATGACACGCATGCGAACGCGCTGCCCGTCGTGCAGAAAAAGACACAGTCCCCTATAGACAGTCGCAGCCGAGCGCGGCGACCGGACCGATCTCTGAGATGTAAACGCATGGTTTCCCGAATATGACTATGCTTGGCAGCCCATCGGGAATATGGAATTCTGACACTCGACGGGATTTGGCGGAGAAGTTGGTGAAGAACAGGTCAGGATTCATGTCGCGCCGCGAATTGATGCAGGACGGCCTTGGCCTCGCGGCAGCAGCAAGCGCAGGCGGAATTGCCACCACGCCCACCAGCGCCAGCGAGGCGTTCAAGGACCTGCCGGCGACCCCGCGTATGCCGACGCTTTTCGTCGGCCATGGCAGCCCGATGAATGCGATCACTGACAACGCCTACAGCCGGGAATGGCGGAAGCTCGGCGAAACATTGCCGACGCCATCCGCGATCCTTTGCGTCTCCGCACACTGGATGACCCGCGGCACCACGCTGGTCCATATCGCCCAACATCCGAAGACGATCCATGACTTCGGCGGATTTCCGCAAGTCTTGTTCGACGCACAATACCCGGCACCCGGCGCTCCCGATGTCGCGAAGGCTACGATCGACCTGGTGCGATCCAGTCATCTCAAGGGCGACACCGAGTGGGGGCTCGATCACGGTGCCTGGAGCGTGCTGATCAAGATGTTTCCGAAGGCCGATATTCCGGTATTCCAGCTCTCGCTCGATCTCGCCAAGCCGCCGTCGGAACATTTTGCGCTTGCCGCGGAGCTGAAGCCATTACGCGAAAGGGGCGTCCTGATCGTCGGTAGCGGCAACATCGTCCACAATCTGATGGCGCTGGTGCGCGGCGGGCAGCCCTATGACTGGGCCGAGGATTTCGATGCGCGCGCCGCCAAGGTCATCAACGAGCGCGATTTCAAGGCGCTGGCGAAGCCGTTGTCTCTCGCACGCACGTTGCAGCTCGCGCATCCGACGCTGGAACACTATCTCCCCGTGCTGTTTCCCGCCGGCGTCGCTGACGACAAGGACGAATTGAGCTTCTTCAACATCGGTATCGACATGGGCTCGATCTCGATGCGGTCGTTCATGCTGGGCTGAGCGACAGACCGGCGTGACGCGCCGGCAAAGCTGCGCTAGTTTCCCTCGAGCGACCAAAAACAAGGGAAACGCGCCAAGTGTACGATTACATCATCGTCGGGGGCGGATCGGCCGGATCGGTGCTGGCCCATCGCCTCTCCGCCAAAAGCGCCAACAAGGTCCTCGTGCTCGAAGCCGGCCAGGACACGCCGCCCGGCGAGGAGCCGGCCGAGGTCCTCGACAGCTATTCGGGCAAGGCCTATTTCGATCCGCGCTTTCACTGGACCGATCTCAAGGTCACAACCCAGGTTGTCAGTCACAACAATCCGGAAGAGCGCCCTCCCCTTCGCAAATACGAGCAGGCCCGCGTGCTCGGCGGCGGCTCCTCGATCAACGGCCAGCTCGCTAATCGCGGCGCGCCGACCGACTATGACGAGTGGGAAGCGCGCGGCGCGGCCGGCTGGGCCTGGAAGGACGTGCTGCCGTTTTTCAAGAAAGTCGAGCACGATCTCGATTTCGACGGCGCCTATCACGGCAAGGACGGCCGCATTCCGGTGCGCCGCATTCCCAGGGAACACTGGACGGGACACACAGTCGCGGTGGCCAAAGCCTGCGAGTCCGCAGGCATGCCTTATTTGCCCGATCAGAACGGCGAATTCGCCGACGGCTATTTCCCGATCACGCATTCCAACCAGGACGAGCACCGTGTCTCGGCGGCGATGGGCTATCTCGATCGCGAGACGCGCAAGCGGCCGAACCTGACGATCTCGACGCGCACCCAAGTCAAGGAGCTGTTGTTCGAGGGCACGCGCTGCGTCGGCGTGAAAGCGACCGTCAACGGCGCCGAGCAGGAGTTCCGCGGCAACGAGGTCGTGCTATCCTGCGGCGCGATCCATTCGCCCGCGCATCTGTTGCGCGCCGGCATCGGCCCGGTCGGGCATCTGCACGACTTGGGGATTCCCGTGCTGATGGGGCTGCAAGGTGTCGGCCAGCGGCTGATGGATCATCCCTCGATCTCGCTGTCGTCCTTCGTGCGCCGCGGCGCACGCATGAACGAACACACGCGGCGCCACATCCAGATGGGACTACGCTATTCCTCAGGCCTGCCCGGCGTGCCCAAGGGCGACATGTTCGTCGCCGTGATGACCAAGTCGGCCTGGCATTCGGTCGGCGAGCAGATCGGCTCGCTGCTCACTGCCGTCTACAAGACCTGCTCCGAGACCGGAGAGGTGAAGCTCGCCTCGCGCGATCCACGCGCGGAGCCGGTCGTCGAGTTCAATTTGCTCTCCGACCGGCGCGACCTCGACCGGCTGATGAGCGGCTTCCGCAAGATGGCAGGTCTGCAGGCGAGCGCGGCGGTGAAGGCCGTCACCGACAAGCCGTTCCCGGCGTCCTACAGCGATCGCGTGCGCAAGATCGGCGTGGTCAACACGAAGAATAAAGTCCTGACCACGATCGCGGCGGCGATGATGGACGGACCCGCGGCTCTGCGCCATTTCATGATCGACAATTTCGTCGTCGAGGGCTTCACCTTCGATCAGGTGATGAATGACGACGAGGCGCTGGAAGCCTTCGTGCGCAAGGCCACCATCGGCGTCTGGCACGCCTCGTGCAGTTGCCGCATGGGCCGGCGCGGACGACCCGATGGCCGTGACGGACAGCCAGGGCCGCGTCAAGGGCGTGCAGGGCCTGCGCGTGGTCGACGCCTCGATCTTCCCGGTGGTGCCCTGCGCCAACACCAATTTTCCGACCTTGATGTCGGCGGAGAAGATCGCGGCGGGGATGGTGCAGTGATCTCGCTTCTTATCCCTCCCCCCGCGAAGCGGTGGGGAGGGAAGGCCGACGCGAAGCGGAGGCCAGGGTGGGGGGCGTATCAGCAACGCCGTGCTCGCGGTGATACCGCCCACCCCGACCTTCGCTGCGCTCAGGTCGACCCTCCCCACCGCTCGCTGCGCTCGCGGGGGAGGGATGAGAAAGTCTACACATCCACGAAATCGAACGCGTCCTTGTGGCGCACCACGCGCGCGGTCGAGGGCGACGGGAAATGCGCCGTGCACATCAAGGTGGACGTATCGCAGAAGCGGCCGAACAAATGGCGTCGCGATTCGCCGGCGATCTTCGAATCCCAGTCCGCCATCATGCCGAGCTCGGGATAGCGCGCCTGCAGCGGCGAATGGATCATGTCGCCGGTGATGACGGCGTCCGCGCCCGATTTGCCGACATGCACCGAATAATGGTCGATGGTATGGCCGGGGGTCGGGACCAGCGTCATCAAATCGTTGAACGCATGCGCGCTCTTGACGATATCGACGCGACCCGCCGCCACGATCGGCAGCACGGAATCGGTGATCCATGGACAGGCCGAGGGATCGTCCTTTTCGCGTTTGGTCCAGAACTCCAGCTCGCGATCGGAGAACACATAGCGCGCCTTCGGGAAGGTCGGTACCCAGCGGCCGTTCTCCAGCTTGGTATTCCAGCCGACATGGTCGGTGTGCAGATGGGTGCACATCACGAAATCGATGTCGTTGACGGAAAAGCCGGCGGCCGCGAGGTTCTTCTCGTAGCGGTCGGTGTTCATCATATTCCAGAACGGGCGCGTCGGCCGCGGCTTGTGATTGCCGACGCAGCTGTCGATCATGATGGTGTGGTGCGGCGTCTTCACGATGTAGCTCTGGATGCAGAGCATCAGCCGGTCCTGTTCGTCGAGGAAGCGCGGCCGCAGCCAGCCGCGATTTTCGTCGAGCAGCTCTTTCGTAATAGTCGGGAAGAACGTCAAGGCGACGAAGAACGGCCCCTCCTGCTCGATGATGCGGTGGATGGTGCAGTTGCCGATCTGGATTGGTTTGGACACGGTTGTCTCCGTTGTGTTCGTGAAGACTCTTTATTTGCGTATGATCTCCGCGCAAGCGCGTTCCGCGTTTGTCGCGAGGGAAAACCGCTTCACACTTTTCCGCATCATGCGCGTTCGCCGGTCATGTAGGCCTGCTCCAGCCGATGCGGCAGGTCGGGCTCCTTGGCCTGCGCCTCCAGCACGATCGCGCCGCGCGCCAGCGCATAGACGCGGTCGGCGAGCGCGAGCGCCTTTTCGATCAGCTGCTCGACCAGCAGCACCGAGGTCCCCGCCTCGCGCAAGCGCTGCACCACGACCAGCACACGATCGACCAGCACCGGCGACAATCCGGCCGAAGGCTCGTCCAGCATCAGGAGCCGCGGCCGCCGCACCAGGCCTTGCGCCACCGCGAGCATTTGCTGCTGGCCGCCGGACAGCCAGGCCGCGCGCTCGTGACGCTTGGCCGCGATCTCGGGAAATAGCGTCAACACCTCCTCGACCCGCGCGTTGCGCTCACTGCGCGGCAGGTCGTAAGCGGCAAGCAGGAGATTGTCGATCACGTCGAGCTGGGTGAAGACGCGATGGCCTTCGACGACATGCGCGAGCCCGCTTTTGACGGTGTCGCGCGGACTGAGCCCTGCGAGATCGCGGCCGCCGAAACGCACGCTGCCGCTCCATGGCAGCAGCCCGGAGACCGCGCGGAGCAGCGTGGTCTTGCCGGCGCCGTTCGGGCCGAGCAGCGCCACCACCTCGCCGGCGCCGACCTTGAGATCGATGCCGCGCAGCACGCCGATCTTGCCGTAACCGGAGGAAAGTCCGGCGATGTCGAGCAGCGGATCAGCCGCCGAGATAGGCATTGACCACCTCCCGATGCGAGCGGATTTCGGCCGGCGTGCCCGCGGCCAGCGTCTTGCCGAGATTGAGCACGGTCACATGATGGCAGATGTCGAAGATCAGGTCGGGATGATGCTCGACCAGCAGCACCCCGGTGCCGGCGCGCGAGATGGCCAGGATCAGCGTGGCGAGCCGTGCGATCTCGTCGGCGGACAGGCCGGCTGCGGGCTCGTCGAGCAGCAGGTACGCCGGCCGCAGCATCAGCGCGCGCGCGATCTCGGTGAAGCGCAGCTCCGAATGCTGCAGGCGGTCGGCGCGCACATGCGCGAGACGCTCGAGTCCGACGATCGACAACGCCAGCATCGCGGACTCGCGCAGCTTCCTTTCATCGCGCCAGTGCCGCGGCAGCGACAGCAGCGATTCGACGAAAGTGCCCTCGCCGTCGATGGTGCCGCCGATCATGACGTTCTCCACGACCGAGGCCGAGCCGACGATGCGCGGGGTCTGGAAAGTTCGCGCGATGCGCTTTTGCGCCCGCAAATGCAGCGCGGCTTGCGGCAGCGTGGCGCCGTTGAGCCGAACCTCGCCCTGCTTCGGCGCATAATAACCGGAGATCACGTTGAGCGTGGTGGTCTTGCCGCTGCCGTTGGGGCCGATCAGGCCGTGCACCTGGCCGGGGTTGATTTCGAGGTCGAGCCCGTCGATCGCCTTCACGCCGCCAAAGCTCAGCGCGACCTGATGCAATGTCAGCGCGCCCGCATCGGACTTCGCGTCGAACAAGCGCGGCACCAGCTCAGGCCGCGGCACGATGGCGCGGTCGCTCTCCAGCGGGCGGCGGTTCTTGAAGTCGAGCAGCTCGGCGATGCCGCCGGGGATCACGAGCACGATGACGAGCAGCAGCACGGCATAGAGGAAGGTCGACCACGCCACCAGCGGCGCGGCGAACTCCGGCAGCACGGTGAGCAGGATGGTGCCGAGCAGCGGACCGATGATGGAGCTGCGGCCGCCGATCAGGATAGCAATAAAGAACAGGATAGAAAGATCGATCGTGAAGGCGTCCGGCGTGATGTAGGACTGCAGCGACGCAAACAGTCCACCGGCAACCGAGGCGACCGCCCCGGAGAACAGGAACACGGTCACCAGCATCGCCGGCTTCGAGATGCCGCTGGCTTCGGCCGCCACATCGGCATCGCGGATCGCGGCCAGCGCGCGGCCGAAGCGGCTCGCGGCGATGTTGGCGGTCATCCAGGTGCAGATGGCGGCAAGACCGAAGCAGAAATAATAGAAGCCCCATTGCGAGGAGAACGGCGGCGGGAACACCGGTCCGGGTACGCCGACGCCGCCGCCGGTGACACTCTGCCAGGCCAGCGCCACCTGCGTGACGATGGTGGCAAAGCCGAGCGTGGTGATGGCGAAATAGAAGGTGCGCAGCCGCAGCGCCGGCAGGCCGACGATCAGGCCGGACACCGCGCCGACCACCGCCGAAGCCGCGAGCGCCAGATAAGGCGGCCACGCCGGCATGGCATTGCCGGCGGCGAGCACGCTGGTGGTGTAGGCACCGAGCGTCAGCAGCGCGACCCAGCCGATCGCGATCTGGCCGGCGAAGCCGACCACGAGGTTGAGGCCGGACACCAGCACCCAATAGACGCAGGCGCGGGTCGCGATCACGCCCCAATAGCCGCCGCCGAACAGCGGAAAGGCAAGACCGATTATCAGCAGCACGGCGAACGGCAGCAGCGCCGACACGATGCTCGCGGGTGCTGCCGGCACATCGGCACGGGTCGAGCTCAACTCCGGCGTCACTTGCGTGTCCATCAGACGCGGCGCCGCTGGCTCGCGCCCGCGAGCCCGTCGGGGCGCGCCAGCAGGACGAGAATGAAGACGGTGAAGACCGCAACGGAGGCAAAGATGCCGCCGACCAGGAAATTCGCAGCCTGCTGGAACAATCCGAGCAGGAGACCCGCGATGACGGCGCCGCGATTATTGCCCATGCCGCCGAGCGCGACCGGGACGAAGCCGTAGAAGGTCAACGTCGGCGCATTGGCAAAGAACGCGAGCAGCATCTCGCCGCCGGCGAAGCCCGCGAGCGCGCCGAGCGCGCCCGCAAGCGCAAAGCTCGCCATGCGCAAGCCACGCTCGGGCAGGCCGAGCGCGCGTGCGGCGTAATTGTCCTCGGAGATCGCAAGGAAGGAGTGGCCGATCAAAGTGTGGCGATAGAGCAGCTCGAGGCCGACGATCACGACCGCGCAGGCCAGCATCGGCAGCCAGAACTGCTGGTCGAAATCGACGCGGGGCAGATCGATGAGCCGCGGAAACGGCTGCTGCTCGGTCGAGAATTCGATCGCGGTGAACTGCTGCACCATCAGCGCCAGCGCAAGCGTCGACAGCACATAGAGATGCTGGTCGAGGCTTTTCAGTACCGGCCGCACGGCGACGATCTCGGTGACGATGCCGAAGATGGCGCCGCACAGCAGCGACAGCAGGAAGCCGACCGCGACCGGCAGGCCCATCCGCGCGATGAACAGCGAGCCGAACACGCCGCCGAGCATGCCGAGCGTGCCCGCGGTGAAGCTGAACACGCGCGAGGCCGAGAACATCACATTGTAGGCGATGGCGATCAGTGCGTAGACGCAGCCGACCGCCACCCCCGTCAGGATGATCGATTGGACCATAAAAGGTTCAGGCGCTGTAGCCGGGAGCCAGCTTGAACGCGCCGTCCTTGAGCGAATTGGCCTCGACCATCACCACCTGCTCATCCGGATAGCCGTTGTGGCGCTCCGGCGTGAACGAGATGTCGCCGTAGACGCCGGGGAAATCCTTCAGCTTGTTGAGATAGCCGACGATCTTGTCCGGCTCGGTGCCGACGGCCTTCATCGCCTCCGCGATCAGGCGCGGCGAGTCGTAGCCGAGCGCGATCCACCACAGCAGCGTGTCGCCCATCTCGATCTTGGCGCTCTTCAGGCGGTCGACGAACGCGCTGGTGCGCTCGGTCATCTTGCCGTCCCCGCTGAAGCAAACCGGGCGGAAGTTGTTGGGATAGACCTTGCCCCAGAAGTCCGGCTTTTCCAGCAGTGCCTTGGTCTGGCCGCTTCCGAGCGTAGTCTGGCCGACGATCGGCACGTCCCAACCCATCTGGCCGCGCGTATTGATGATACGCGACAGGAATCCGGCGTTGACGCTCCAGGGCATGATCGCCTCCGCGCCGGCGCTTTGCATGCGCAAGAGCTCGGGCTTGAGGTCGGGATTGGCGGCGTCGACATTGCCCTGATAGACGACCTCCGCGCCCCTCTCCTTCAGCATCGGCACATAGGCGTTGACCGAGGCGGTGCCGTAGCCGGTGGTGTCGCTGATGACCGCGACCTTCTTCTTCTTGAGCACCTCCGTCACATAGCGGTTGGCGGCGCCGCCGATCTGCTGGTTGGTCGGCGCGTTGCGGAAGCACGCCGGATATTTCTGCGGATCGGTCAGGGTGTCGACCCAACACGGATGGATTTGCGGGGTGTTGGTGCGCGCGAGCAGCGGCACCACCGCGAGCGACTCGCCGGAATTGACCGGGCCGAACACGCAAGAGACCTTCTGGCCGCGGGTGAGCTCGGCCGCGCCGTTCACCGCCTTGGTCGGATCGCTCTGGGTGTCCCGCGTAATCAGCTCGAGCTGCCGCCCGTCGATGCCGCCGGCCGCGTTGATCTCCTGCACCGCGAGCTGGATGCCGCGGTTGATCCCGATTCCGGTGGACGACGAAGGGCCTGTCAATGCGGGAAGGTACCCGACCGGAATCGGATCCTTGGCCGCGATGGCAGGCTTGGCAATCGTGGTTGCAAGAACGGCAGCGCCGGACGCCAGCGCCTGACGACGAGTCAGCTTCATTGGATTTTCTCCCTAAGCGTTCGTGATTTGCTCCCAAGTCTTTGTTCGAGGGTCTTCGGGCCCTCGTTTTCTTTGTTTCTTTGTATCGGACTATAGCGGCGGCCTGCCCATCCGCAAAGCGGATGGCCGCACAGCAGGAAATCAAATTCGCTGCTGCACCTTAAGTCTGATATGGGCGGCTGCCCCAGCGAGAATGCTCGTTTTTCAGGCGCGCAGACGCCTGCGCCACCAGACCGCGAATGCAATCGCAACTGCGAAGGCGAGCGTGAACCAGGTGATGGCGTATTGCAGGTGGTCGTCCTTCAGGTGCACCCGCAATGGACCGGGCTTGGGGATGCCGTTTTGCGGCACCGGCGTCTCCAGGTCGATGTAGAATGGCGCGACCTCTTTGTTTTCCTGCCCCCAGCCGAGCATCTCGGCCATCGCGACATGGTCGCGCACAAACCAGAGCCGCTTGTCGCGGCTCGGCGCGGGCGTGAGCAGGCCGGGGCTTTCCGGAAAACGGAGATAGCCGGTCAAGGTCACGGGCTCGCCGGTGACGAGCTTCGTCACCGCGCGATCCTCGACGCTGCGGTCCTGCATGGTGTTCTCGACAAAGCCGGCGTCGATCACGATCGTTTCGCCGGACGCAAGCCGCGCCGGCAGGAACGCCCAGGTGCCCGGCGTCGACGCATCCTCGCGCACCGCCGAGCCGGCGCTGTAGACCATGGCGTCGAGCGCGCGCGCATAAGTCGCGGTGAAAGTGACGCGGCGAAACTCGTCCTTGGCGGCGTTCAGCCTGCCCCACTCCGATGCTGATGGCAGCGGCACCGGCGCCGCCGCGAGCCGCTCGGTCAGCGCCGCGATCAGCGCATGCTTTTCGACGCGGCGCTGCAATTGCCAAAGCCCGAGCCCGATGAAGATCGCGATCATGCCGAGGGTGAAGACGCCGAAACCCCACGGCGTGCGCTGCCGCACGGCCTCTGTCATTTCGGCGTCTTGTCGATGAGGCGGCCTTCGGCGGCCTTGTGGTGGAATTGCAGCGCGATCAAAAGCGACTTCATGGCGCGCAGCGGCCACAAGGTCACCGCGAGGATCAGCGGCAACCACAGCGCCGCATGCACCCAGAACGGCGGCTGGTATTTGACCTCGACGATCAGGGCACTGCCGACCACGATCGCGCCCGCGAACAGGATGACGAACACCGCAGGCCCGTCGCCGGCGTCGATGAAGGCATAATCGAGCCCGCAGGCGTCGCATGTCTCGCGCAACGTCAGGAATCCGTCAAACAGCTTGCCCTTGCCGCAGCGCGGACACTTGCAGGCGAGCCCGCGCAACGCGCTCTGGAAGACGGTGGGTGATGGGTTGGGCGAGATGTTCATGATGAGGAAATCTAGCACGCCGGATGTGTTCCCTCCCCCTGAAAGGGGGAGGGTCAGGGAGGGGGTCATCTCATATCGATTATCAGCACCGAGTTTTGATCCCCTCCCGCTTTGCTCCTTACGGAGCAAAGCGACCTCCCCTTTTCAAGGGGAGGTTAGAGAAAGCTCGACTGATCGCGCACCGCACAGAATCGGGATAGGGGGAAACCTCGCGGCTCCCCCCTCCCACACCACCGGACATACGGGTCCGTATCCGGCGGTTCAACGGATTGAGCACAGGCGATCTTTCACGCCGTGCCGGAGAGTTAGACATTGGAGTCCGTCGCAGCGGCTTCGGTCCTTTCGAGTGGCGCGTCCAGGCTTCACCCTTTCCCGTCGCTGCGAAAGCCAGTGATCTGGATATTCAGCCGCATGGCCGATTCGAAGTCTCCATGCCCAAGCGTCCTTCCATCGTTCAGGCCTTCGGCGAAACTCGTTCCGCCTACTACGCCCTCTGCTGACTTCTGCGCTGCGGTCAGACCGCCTTGCGGCGGCCTCAGTCCCGTTGCCGGGACACAACGCAGATCTCCCGAGGTAAGATCGACCGCCTTCGCCGCACGCCCGCCGGATTTACCATCCCGACCTTTGATGACCTTGGACTTCGCGATCAGTTGCTCGCTCGTCCGGCCGGGTAGGCCTCGTTATCCGGTTCTTGTCCATCGGGCCGCGGCTTTGCTCCACGCTTCCTTCAGACCCCACCTCGCGATGACGCCCTTGCGCTTCGCTAATCCTTCGCCGCCATCAGGCTGGATAGAGGACTTTCACCTCCAAGCTGTCGATCATGCTCGGCACACAACAAAAAGGGCGGCTCGCGGCCGCCCCTGGTAACGCGCTGGTGCTGCCGCCTACTCGCCCGCAACGCCGAGGCGGCCGCCGCCG